>NZ_QKOE01000049.1 GCF_003226565.1 Parazoarcus communis SWub3 = DSM 12120
CCAGTCCTTCCGAGCCGGCGTCGATGCCCACCATCCACACCGGTTCGAGCACCGGCGAGCGGCGCAGTTTGTACAGCAGGTCGGTACCGATGTTGCCCGGTCCGATCAGGGCGCATTTGATCTTGTTCATGTGTTCTCTCCGCGGGGATACGAATCTTGGTTCAGGCAAAACTTGCCTCGACATGGCCCAGACCCTCGATGTCGACGGCAAAGACCTGGGGGCAGGCCGGATCAACGGCAACCATCGGCCCGAGCGCTCCGGTCAGCACGATGTCGCCGGCCTGCAGCGGTTGGCCGACCTGCACCAGCATGTCGGCCAGCCAGATCGCGGCATTGATCGGATTACCAAGACAGGCGCGGGCGTTGCCCTGGGACACGAGCCGCTCGCCCTCCTTCATCTGCATCGCGCAGCGCCCCATGTCGAAGCCGCCGGGCTTGACCGGATTACCGCCCAGCACGAACAGCCCTGACGACGCGTTGTCGGCCACCGTATCGAACAGGCTGATGCGCCAATCGGCGATGCGGCTGTCGACGATCTCCACCGCAGGCAGGCAGTAGTCGATGGCACCAAGGATGTCGGCATAAGTGTGGCGCTCGAAGCGAAGATCCTTGCCCAGCACGAAAGCGATTTCAGCCTCGACCTTGGGCTGGATCAAGCGCCCTCGTGCAACCGGCTCGGCGTCACCCACCGACATGTCGGCATACAGCATGCCGAAGTCCGGCTGATCGACGCCAAGCTGCTTCTGCACCGCCGGCGAGGTCAGACCGATCTTGCGCCCAACCAGACGGCGCCCCGCCGCCAGCGCGCGGCGGGTGTTGTGCGCCTGGATCGCATAAGCGAGTTCGGCGCTGGGTGCTGCAACACGATCGCGTAACGGCGCGATCGGGCAGCGGGCCTGTTCGGCCAGGAAAAGGGCTTCTGCCGCCGCAGCGGCATCGAGCACGGCATCTGTCATGTCATGTCCTTGTTTGAAATGGAAGCGGTAGCGCAGGCAAACGCCGCAGATCAGGCCGGCACCTGCACCGGGGGGCCATCTCCGGTCAGCGCACCAAAGCCCGCCACCCATTCGGGAATTGCCCGGTAGTAACGTGCGCGGCCCTGCCAATGACCGCTGCATGCGGCATCCATCGCCGCACTTGCGGCAACCCAACTCTTGACCTCATGGGTGGATGCGCCAGCTTGTTCGGTAACCTCGTCGTTGCGGTAAGCGTCGATCGCCCTCCAGTCCCGGGCGCACAATTGCTGCATGAAGGTCTGATCCCATTCCGGGTTGAGGGCATGCAGCCCCGCTTCACCTGCAGCAAATGCCCGTGCAGCGGCAACCGTGCGCTTCTGCCGTGCATCGCGGGCTTCGGGCGTGGGGTTGCGGCCGGCGACGATGCGTTCGATGACCACCGGATCGGTCTCCACCGCAATGCGTGGAATCGGCGGGTTATGCGAAAGGCCACCAGACGCAACAAACAAGGCACGGGCATGGCGACCGCGGGCAAACCTGCCCACCGCCTCACCCAACTGGCGTGCACGCTTGAAGCTTGCCAGGGGTGGAGCCACCGCGTTGATCATGATCGGCACCACCGGATAACGATCGAGACTTCCGGTCAGTTCCACCAGGGTCTGGGCAAAGCCATGGTCCACCTGCATGCGGTAGGAAAAAGCGAGATCGATGCCGTCGTCGACCACCGCCCTTGCACACTGCTCGGCCAGCGCCCGCGGCACCTGCAGCGGCCCGGGAGGCGTAGCGTAGTCGCCCACCGAGGTGGCAGCCATACCGAGGCAGAATTGCGGCATCAGATCGAGAAAGAAACCGTTGTAGTGATCCGAGGCGAACAGGTAGATCACCTCGGGATCGAATCGCTCGATCTCTTCCCGGACCTTCTCCACACACTGTGCGACCTCGGCCACCACGTCGGCGGCCGGATCGAAATAGCCTTTCAACGGCGTATGCGACATGCACTGCAGCATGGCTTTCATCACTTTTCCTCCTCTCCGGATGTACCCGAGGCTCACTGACCGACGCGAACGGCCTCGGGAACCGGCCCACCGAGCAGAAAGGCAAGATGGATGCGATTGAAAGTCTTGGGATCCTCAAACTGTGGCCAATGACCGCAACCGTCCATGACGGTAAACAGCGCGCCGGGAATCATCGACGCCATGCGCCTGCCCTCGGTCACGTCCGCAGTCGGATCGTCCGATGTCCACAGCACCAGCGTAGGTGCCTGGATGCGGGCGTAGTCCTCGGCCCTGAGCAGATTGCGCAGACGGGTTTCCATGTCCTGCAGCACCATGTTGTGCCGCATGCCCTCAGCCATGCCGGGGCGCGCATAGATGGCCTGGCGAGTCGCAATCAGATCGTCATAGGCTTTGGACTTGTCGGCCATCAGCCACTCGACGCGGGCCTTGATGAAATCCCAGGACGGATCGGACGTCGCCTGCAGTGACAGACTCTTGAGACGGGCCATCACCACCGGATCGGCTTGCGAGCCACCGGCGGTGTTGAGCACCAGACGCTCGACCCGATCAGGGTGGTCGATCGCCATCCGTGCCGCGACCCAGCCACCGAGCGATTCCCCGGAAAAACTGGCGCGCTCGATCCGGTGCGCATCCATGAAACGCAGCAGATGATCGATGTATGCGGGAATCTCGAGGTCGCGGCTGGCGATATCCGACCAGCCATGGCCGATCATGTCGATTGCCCAGGTCGAGAAATGCATGCCGTGCGCCTTGAGGTTGCGCACATAGGCTTCGGCATGCCCGCCGACGCCGTGCAACATGATCAGCGCCGGGCTGGCACGGTCTCCGGCATGCAGGTAGCGGGTGTTGATGCCACCGGCGTTGGTCCAGCCCTGGCTGAAGCTGGTCTGGCGCAGCTCGGCCCAGATGCTCTGGAAGGATGTGTCCACTACGGATACTCCGATATCTCGTCGCCGCGCACGCCCATACCGACTTCCGGCAGGTTTCGCATGCGGCGCACGAATCACGTTGGGGAAAGGCCTGCGTCAGGCAGAGGGCGCAGGTGGTACGGCTCAGTCTTCGATCTGTTCGACGAAGTAGCCCGGCGGCTTGCCTTCGGCCGTCTTCTTCAAACGGATGCTGTGCGTCTTCACCGACCCATCCACCCCCTTGCCCGGCCTGGCGATCCCACGATTCCAGCGCGAAGCCAGCTTGCGCCACGTGATCGGCGAGATGTCCGTCGCCACCAGTTGCTCGTCGT
>NZ_QKOE01000050.1 GCF_003226565.1 Parazoarcus communis SWub3 = DSM 12120
CTCGAACCCGAGAACGCGGAAGACCGGGAGAGTACGCGTGAGGAACGAGCGCTCTTTACGCAGATGTCGACGCTACTGGCCGAGCATGGCCTGGTCGTCCCCAACCCGTTCAAGCCCGAGGCCCCGACAGCACGGGTGAGCGTGTTCGTGACCGACCATCTGGGCACACCGTTGCGACTGATGGATCACAATGGCAAGACCCGCTGGGCGGCGCAGCACGATGACTGGGCGGCAGTCTCGGAAGAAAACGGCGTCAGACAGCCGATCCGGTTTCAGGGGCAGTGGATCGATGAGGAGTCCGGGCTTTATTACAATCGCTACCGGTACTACGATCCAACGCAGGGTCGGTATGTGACGCAGGATCCGATTGGGTTGATGGGGGGAAGCAATCTCTTCCATTATCAACATGACCCGCTAACCCAAATAGATCCGCTAGGATTGGCGAAAGCCGGACGATCATCCACTACGGGACGCTATCAAACAAAATCAGCAAAACCGCCAAAGTCGAACCCGCAAAAAGTTGGAGAAATGCCAGGAAAATGGGAGGCTACCTATAACAGCATCCGAGACAAGATGTCTGATTTATGGGATTTCATTAATCCAGCTGGTGACGAATTTGCAAGAATTGACGAGGCAATGATCTGTACAAGACAAAAGAACACAGAAACGGGCGTGGAATCCAAGCCTCACGATGTGATGGTAGAAAAACAGACCATGAGCACGAAAACAGCTGTAATCAGGACACCAACGTCATCAGAAGTTAACTCTTTGCCGGGGACTGTTTGCATTGAAACCAAACCCCGACCTAACTTCGACGCAGGACCACTCCCTGGACTTGGGCCATACGGCCGCTGATCAATCATCAAATCGAAAAACATCAAATCATGAAAAAAAATTATATTATTTCGATATTTATACCCGTAATATTAATTATATTACTATGGGCCATGTATGTTGCTGGATATAAGAACGGACAGTCCTTTCAATACACTGTTTGGCTATCTTCATCTGGGTATAACGCATACCATGAAGCTGAGAAATTTATGGAATCAGAATTCCTTAACAACCAAACCATCAAAGAATGCTATTTTCTTAAGAAGATAGAAGACAATCAAAATAGCATGAAAGAATGCAAATCACACACAGGATGCATGAAATATATAGAACGCTCGATTGGCACCGATCAATATGATCGCATCTACCATAAACTAGTTTCAATGAAAACAAACAATTCAAATTGTGTAAATAGCACTTTCAGCAATAAAACCATTAACTCGGCAATCAAATAGGTAATTTACGAAGCGTACCGCACCTGCTCATGCTTGAAATACGGCTGTACCAGATCATGCATCGCCGCAATGCGCGCCATGCAAGTGCGTGCCTTTTCAAGCAGTGCAGTGGACGTCTTCGCGATCGGGCCGGAACGGGCTTCTTGCAAGAAAATCAAAAGGGTCAGAGTCGTTTGAAGCCGCTGGGGCGGCTCACCGCCCCAGCCTGCCCGAGGCGCCGGTGACACGTTACGAACACAACGCCGTGGGCCGTCTCATCGCCCGTCACCTGCCGGCCACCGCGTGTGCGCCGGCGATCACCGAGCATTTCGCCTGGCGCGCCGATGGCCAGTTGGCCTCCTTCACCAGCCCCACGGCCGAGGTACGCTTCGCCTTCGATGCGGCCGGACGGGTGGTGCGCGAGTCGCAGTCGCATACGAATCAGACCGCGGATCCATGGCACTATGCCTGCGCCCACCGCTACGGTCTTCTCGGCCAGCCCGAAGCCGCCACCTATGGCGACGCCCCCGAGTGTGCTTGGCTCAGCTACGGCTCGGGCCACCTCCACGGCCTGCGCGTGAATGGCATCGAGATCGATTTCGAGCGCGATGCGCTGCACCGTGAGGTGTCGCGCACCCTGCGCCCCGACGGCCCTGCGCTGGGCGGCGCCCCCATCCTGAGGGAAACCCGCGCCTACACCGTGCTCGGGCAACTCTCACGCAGCGCACTGGCTACACCCCACGCCGCCCCCCTGATCCGCGAATACGCTTACGACGCCCATGCGCATCTGGCCTCGATCCGCCAGCGCGATGGTGCTGGCACCCGCGCCATCGCCTACGCCTACGATGCCTCGGGCCGGCTCATCGCCAGTCAGCACGGGGCGCAGCGCCACGACTACCGCTTCGACCCGGCCGGCAACCGCCTCGATGTCACCACCGCCGACGGCACGCTCGCGGCCCCAGCCGATGACGATTGGGCCCGCACCGTGGCGCGTAACCTGAGCGACCCCGAGTTCAACCTGCTCGGCAATCGCAAAGACGGCCGTCGTACCCCGAACACCGCACACTGGCCCGACAACCGCGTCACCGACCTCGCCGGCGTCAGCAGCCGCTTCGATGGCGCGGGCAACCTGGTCGAGCGCACGCTCGCCGATGGCACGCGGCTCGAACTCGGCTACGACGGCGCCCATCGGCTGGTGGCGCTCGAGCGGATCGCCCCCGACGGCACCCGCACGCAGGCCACCTATGCTTACGATGCGCTCTCGCGACGCATCGCCAAGTCCGTCTCCACCGGCCACGACATCCGCACCACCCGCTACGGCTGGGATGGCGAGCGGCTGGTGTGCGAGGCCACCGACACACTCACCACCACCGTCCTCTGCGAACCCGACAGCTTCGTGCCGCTACTGCGTATCGAGCAGGATCGGCTCGAACCCGAGGACGCGGAAGACCGGGAGAGTACGCGTGAGGAACGAGCGCTCTTTACGCAGATGTCGACGCTACTGGCCGAGCATGGCCTGGTCGTCCCCAACCCGTTCAAGCCCGAGGCCCCGACAGCACGGGTGAGCGTGTTCGTGACCGACCATCTGGGCACGCCGTTGCGACTGGTGGATCACAATGGCAAGACGCGCTGGGCGGCGCAGCCCGATGACTGGGCAGCGGTCTCGGAAGAAAACGGCGTCAGACAGCCGATCCGGTTTCAGGGGCAGTGGATCGATGAGGAGTCCGGGCTTTATTACAATCGGTACCGGTACTACGATCCAGGGCAATCGCACCTTCATGTCATCACCCCGAGCAGTTCTGCGCGAAATTTGTCCGACGTAGCGGCCAGCATGCGCTTGGTCTTTATGCTGCCCTTGCGTGATGTGTTCAATCGGAGGAGGTT
>NZ_QKOE01000051.1 GCF_003226565.1 Parazoarcus communis SWub3 = DSM 12120
TCTGGACAATACTGTTACAAACGTGCCACCACAGAGCTTTTTCGATCATGGCCTTGAAACCCGCGCCGGTGCTGGAGGCACTTTCCGAAAAGGGATGAAAATCGGGGGGAAGTGTCGAACCCCGGTGCTCCGGCCGACTGCCGGTCGTCGGCCAGACCGGCCACTCGGTTGTCCGTAGGTCACGGTCAGCACTAAACCGGTAACCTGCCCGCTCCCCGGGACACGATCTGCCGCGCTCCTGAATCTGCGGTCAGCGAAAACTTCGAAGGTTGGCGAGCGAGAGCTTACGACCCAAAGCGGAAGTAGCAGAGTTAGAGAAGCTGACGTTTGGGAATGCTAGGTAATAGCCGCGAATTTGCCGCAGCGAAGCGAAGAAAGATGCATCGGCTGGACGCATTTGTTAGATTTGCTTTTACAGGACATGGACATTCCTTCAAACTAGAATCCAGCAATGGACAGCCAGTTCTGGAAAATGTCAGGGGTTAATTTGTGTGCCCGTATCTGGATATCCTCTCTGGTGTAGAAAGATTCTTCAGTTCTGTTTTGCCATTCGATTGAGCTGCCAGGGGAGCCTTCAAATACCACCCCAACCACGCTTGGTGGAGCATCGGAAAAGTGACAGTAGACTGCACCGCCGCTCATTCCACTAAAGTAGTATGGGTTCTCTTGTTCCAATGACGATGCCATTAGAAAGGACTCGTCGTTTGGCCCGATAGGTCTTGTCAACTCTGCGGTCACACCAATGAGAGGGGCTTGCAGAAGCCCGTTACCTTCGGTCTTGTGTTCGGTTGGATATCCAAACGCCACCGGACACTTAAGGTCCGCCCAGGTTGGTTCAACCCATGAATCCAAATCAATTGCAACCTTGCCTTTTGCTTTCATGTGAATTGAAGCAAAAGCCACATCGAGTTTTACTATTGCTATATCTGGCAGCTTGGGGTCAAACAATCTAAGCGAGCGAAACAAGCTTTTATAACCGGATTGGTCGAAATAACCAAATTGATAAATGACACGCTGCCGGCCGTGAATAGTTAGCCATTTTGGTGGATTCGAAGAAAACTGATAGTCATAAATATGCGCACACGTCACGCCGTAAAGGCCACCTTTGTAGCTTACATAGGTAATCGTTCCATTTGCCTTTTCAATTGTGTGCCCACCGCTCATCCATGGCGGGGACAAAAATAGTGGCTCGGAGTGTGTGCCTGCTGCTTTATGCAACATTTCTAGGGAAAACGGTGTGTCCATTGCTGTTACGGCACCAGAGTGAGGGCAGCATTCTCAAGTGTATCTAGTGCATGGTGTAACACAACCTTACCCTCCCATTGCTGTGTGACTAGAAACCTGCCCGGAGTAACGCCCTTTCTTTGATTTGCGGTAAGGGAGAATGGAGGTTCGGATACGAGCTTGATGAAGCTGTCCCAAGCCTTGTCGCTCTTGTGGGCAACAGAATTTCGCAGGCGCTTGAACATCGCCAACTCATTCACTACAGCAGGCAAAAGGGCGGTGCTTTGGGGCGGAGAACCAGGTGGCAATAGCGGGGCTGCGAATCGATGACCAGGTGCGAGAAAAGCATTCGCTCGTTGAGCAATACGGTTGAATTCAGACCAGTCGTAGAAGCTATTAGGGCGGTCTATATGTGAAAGCATCGATTCGGCCAGCCGAAGCGGAGCATTTTTTGTACGAAAGCTCTTCACGTCCTTTTTAAGCAAGCTGCCTGTTTGGGTGGCTAAATCTGTAATGAGGAGAACTTGGCAAAGCTCTTCCCAATGAGTAACAGCGCTAAGGAATAACCCTTCAGCAATTTTGTGGACGTCAGGGGCAGAGAGAGCCTTCGTTGGGCCTGAGTTAGCGATGACTTTTGATGCCGCTGAGCGGATATGCGCGATTGAAGTTACAAATTCTTTGCGATGGTCAATTGCGGATTTCATAGAAGGAATCCCAAGTTTGTATTAGGGGACAGGTTTGACGCATAACGGCTGTCGCCCCTCTGTCATCTGACTATCGTGTTGCCCGAACCCCATATTACGACTTGCTTTCTAGGAGTCGAGGTTGAATACCATAGCCATGAAATAATGCGTCGGGGAAGTACGTCATCATAATGGATGCTCAACACGTCTGCTATAGACAAGTAAGGTCAAAGACCGCTTCTGGCCGTTATGGATAGCTGTTCATAACGGCCAACTGCCGACGCTCGGCTTCCCGCTTAAGCAACCATCCAGAAGGCCGGCCCACCCCGAAACCTGCGGCACGGGCTATTAGTCCCCGTGGCCTAAGCGAACACTTACAAGCTCCGGCGGCAGGCCAGTCCGCCCTCCCGATTAGCGCAATCACTGATGGTTCATGCTTGCTGACTGACTATTTAGCCAAAGTGTTCGCCCGACGCTGGTCGACACCAGCGGGAAATGCAGTGACTATACTGTATTGCGTTGCGCAACACAGTATAGTCACTGCGATCGATCCACAAGCAACAGTTAGCAATTGGAGGCGTATGGACACCAGCGAAGTCCGTCATCCTGGCGAACGCATCAAGGCAGAGGTGTTCCCAGGGCTATCGCACCTATCTGACATAGCGGAATCCAAAATCACGTTTACGGTCATGCATTTACAAAACCCCTGTTCACAGTCGCTGATTTTGTGTAGCTTCCTCGTCTTTTGGGGCTCCCATGACGACGAGGGAAGTGATGCCGCTCACGCAGGTGTTCGTCTCGATTTCCGACCCACGCAGCACCCGTCAGGTCAGACACGATCTGTCCGAACTGCTCACGGTG
>NZ_QKOE01000052.1 GCF_003226565.1 Parazoarcus communis SWub3 = DSM 12120
GCCCGTACGGGGAGCCCAACGTCACCACCGGTGCGCGGTTCCGGTACACGGGGCAGCAGTACCTGGGCGAGCTGAACCTGTACTACTACAAGGCACGGTTCTACTCGCCGGCACTCGGGCGCTTCCTGCAGACGGACCCGATCGGTACGGCCGATGATCTGAACCTGTATGCGTATGTGGGGAACAACCCGGTCAACTTCAGTGATCCGACGGGGTTGTCGCGCGAGGAGGCGATCCTATTGGCGTGCGGCCCAGCTTGCAGTGGTGTACTCCCGCCGCGTCCGATCGCACCGCCGGTATCTGGGATTCCGGGCATGGCGGGGCAGGGGGATCTGGACGCGTTGTTCTATATTCCGCCCACGCGTGCGCCAAGCGGTTTCGAGAATGTAACCCTGCCCGGTTCGTTGCCGGTCTTGATTTGGAATACGCTGGGGAGGGGGGTAATATTTAATGAAGGGGCAAACAGTGCAACACAACCTCCCGCTCCCGGCGAAATTCCCAACGTTGACTGGAGCGACCCTTCGAAACCTCCAAAAGGAAGCGACGGAAAGGACTGGGAATGGCGCGGAAAGCCACCACAGGGTGGCGAGAAGGGCGGGTATGTCAACCCAACGAACCCTGATCAGAGCGTTCATCCTGATTTGAACCATCCGGCACCGGTCGGTCCGCATTGGGACTTCACCGATCGAGGCAGAACGCCACCGGGATGGCGAGTCTTCCCCGATGGCACAGTTAAACCAAAGTGAGGATGGCATGAACCCTGTATTGCGCCCTCTTGAAGTCGAACGAGCAATGCCCGTACTGTTGGCCGCACTCGATACGGCCGGTTTCAATTCACTTGTTATCTCCCAACTTCTCCGAATAGGAGCCTGCAACGTACTAGCCGAAGCGTCGATCCCTATTGATCGGCTATACCGATTTGCCGAGGGGGGACTTAACCCGAAAGGCCTACGTTCCGCTCGCGCGGGCTACGCAGTGGCTGAAGTTCGCTGCAACTCGGATGCGTTGGCAGGTGCACTTGCCTGCGAGCCCGGTCTGCAAACTTACTACGTTCATGAGCCTCTGAAGCGGCCCGACGAAGTGCCAACGAGTGACGGGCCGTTCCAGGTAGTGGAGGGGCAACTTTTGTACGTGCGGGAGGCAGCGCTTCTGGCAACCGAGGACCTCGCTAGCTTTGTATCGAAGAATACGCTTTCTTGGCACTTCCTCATGTTTTGCACAACAGGTCCTGCCCGCAGCTATGAACGGCTGGCCGATCTGTTGTCGGACTCCAGTTGCCTTGTTAGCGGCGTTTACGATGGGGAGAGCTATCTGATCTGGACTATTCGGCGCGATTGAAGGTAAGCGCCCGGCGAACCCGTCTTGCCGTTTCGCTCAGGCGCTGTGGCTCGGTTGCCAGCGATGCGGCAGCAACGCCCCGATCCGGCTGTAAGGCTGCGTCGGTAGCCATTCGAGCACGTCCTTCAGATACGCAAAGGGCTCGAAAGCAGGAAATAGAAGCAGGAAATAGGGGACGCACCACGGTTTGGGGAAATGACCGGACCGTGGTGCGCCTGACTACACCGCCAGCGGCACGGTGGTCACCACCACCACGTACAACACGGCCAACAAGTACGTCCCGCAAACGGTCGTGGCTGACGCGGGCACGGGCAAGCTCAACCTCACCACCGCCTTCACCTACGACGGGGTGGGCAACCTCACCCAGGTCAACGGCCCGCGCACGGACGTCACCGACACCACCACGTACGCCTTCGATGCGCAGCGCCGCATCACGCAGACGACCGACGCGCTGGGCAAGCAGACGCGCTTTGGCTATGACAACGACGGCCGGCTCATCCGCACGGCGGCCCAGCTGGGCACACAATGGCTGGTCAGCTGCCGCAGCTACACCGCCACCGGCAAGCTTCTGAAGGCCTGGGGCCCGGCGGTAACGGCCGCGGCCACCACCTGCCCGACAGCCGCCGCCCCGGTCGCGGTCACCGACTACGCCTACGACGACCTCGACCGCCTGATGCGCGTCACCGAGGCGCTCCCCGCGGCGCAGGGCGGCAACCGGGTCACCGAGACGGTGTACAACGCCGACGACAGCGTGCACCAGGTCAAGCGGGCGGTCGGCACGGCGCTGGCACAAACCTACGCCACCACCACCTACAGCGCCAACGGCCTGCCGGTCACGCTGACCGACGCCAAAGGCAACCGCACCACCTACGAGTACGATGGCCACGACCGCCGGGTGAAGCTGCGCTACCCGCACCCCACCACGGTTGGCACCTCATCGACCACCGACTACGAGCAGTACGGCTACAACGCCGTCGGCAGCCTCACGAGCCACAGGAAGCGCAGTGGCGAGACGGTCACCTTCGCCTACGACAACCTGCACCGCCTGACCAGCCGCAGCTACCCCACGGCCGCGGACAACGTCGCCTTCGCCTACGACCTGCTGGGCCGTCGCACCCAGGCCAGGTACGCCGACAACAGCCACACCGTGGCCTACGTGTGGGATGCGGCTGGGCGCCTGACCAGCACCACCGCCGGCGGCAAGACGCTCGCCTACCAGTACGACGCAGCGGGCAACCGCACCCGTCTGACCTGGCCCGAGACCAGCTTCTACGTCACCACCACCTACGACGCGCTCAACCGTCCGAGCGCGATCAAGGAACTGGGCACGACCAACC
>NZ_QKOE01000053.1 GCF_003226565.1 Parazoarcus communis SWub3 = DSM 12120
GTTACGCGGGGATGCATCATCACGTGTCCAGTGGGTTGTGGCTGACACGGTATCGGGCGTACGATTCCCAGACAGCGCGCTGGCTCTCGAGGGATCCTATTGAGGAGGAGGGGGGCGTCAATCTATACGCCTATGTGGGGGGGAATCCGGTCAGCTACACCGATCCGCTCGGCCTCAACCCGACGGCGGGCGCAGGTGCGGCGGTCGGCGGTATGGTTGGTGGTCCGCCTGGTGCGGTCGTCGGCGGCATACTTGGCTTTGGCGCAGGGCTGATTATCGGTAATTGGATATTCAACCAGCCGGAGGTTGATCCTGTGCCACCACAGCAGCCGTTCAACCCTGGCCGGGACTGCAACGGCAAGTGCAACCCTTGTCCGCCTCCGATCTACTGGGACGCGCCCGGCAACAAGCATGGTTCCAGCAGTGGATCGCATGCGCATGGGGTTGTCTGGAACCAAGACCCGTCGACTTGCATGTGTTATCCGAGGCGGGTAAGCGGTCCAAGCTTCGGTAACACTCGATAGGAAGGCAATGAGTACGCCCGCTGATCTTGACGAACTCATGAACCAATTCCGGCTTGCAAGCCGGGAGTTGTTCAATCACTTTTTCCGGATTTCTGATCCGTACAACAATGGGCAGCGCGCCTGGTTGCAGGAGGGGCAGTTCCGCGATGTTCAAGCGGTGCTCTTCCAGAAACTGGTGGCCGAGCCGATGTCCTTGCGCATCGCGGAATATGGCAATCCGCAACCAAACGTGTTGGTCGGGTCACGCCACGATGGAGCGGTTCCCATCATGCTTAATCGTGAGATTGACTCTGGCTACTGGGACTACCCAGTGAAAGAAGTTGGGACCGACGCGCGCCTGCTCTTCGTCAGCTTTTTTGACTGGGATCAGCTCGATTACCGGGATAACCGCTATGTGCGCGTCCAAGTGGACCGTTGGTCGACGCACCCCGACGTTGTTGGCAAGCACGGATTGATCGAGTCGCACTATGTGCGATTCGCCAAGGAGTAACTGATGGCAACCTCCCTCTCCGCCGGCCTGTTCTCCCGTGCCGGCATCCGCTACGAAGTCGCCCTGGACGTACTCGGCGCGCTGATCGCACACTACGCGGAACTGATCGGCATCGAGCGCAGCCGATCGGTGCCGGACGAAGCGACAGTGCGCCAGGCGGAAGCGATCCAGCGCCACCTGCGCCGCGTGCGCAGCGCCCCCGATCCCCGCGACGCCGACGCCATCGAAGCCGCCATTGCGCACTACGCCCCGCTCGCGCGCCGCCCACTTCCGCCAGGCCAACGCCTCCCTGGCGCTCGAAGGCCTGGACGTCGACAACGATTTGGTGCTCCAGGCGCAATCATCCTGGGCACGGAAGTCGGAGAGGGCGTGATTGAGCGCTACCGCCACCGGACTGCTGCAATTGCGCGCACGATGTTCTGTGCGTGCAGGGGATGGGGCGTTGGTGGGGGGCGTACGACTATGATCCTTATGGTCGGCTGATCCGCGGGTCGCGGTTCGTATCCGGGCGAGTTCGGTTACGCGGGGATGCATCATCACGTCTCCAGTGGCTTGTGGCTGACACAGTATCGGGCGTACGATTCCCAGACAGCGCGCTGGCTCTCGAGGGATCCTATTGAGGAGGAGGGGGGCGTCAATCTATACGCCTATGTTGGCGGGAATCCGCTTAGTTACACCGATCCTCGCGGACTGAACCCGGCGGCCGGTGCGGTAGCAGGTGGAATGGTTGGCGGTCCAGTTGGTGCTGTTGTCGGCGGTGTGATTGGCCTCGGTGTTGGCATCGCCATCGGCGACGCCATCTTCAACAAACCTCCCGAAAATGCTTATGACCCGAATGGGCCGAAGGCCCCCGGTAAGCCTGGAGCAGACGAGGGTTTTGTCGATCCCAAGGGCGGTGACAATTGGGTGCCGAATCCGAACGGCAAGGGCTGGGGATGGGAGGATTCCAAGGGCGATGTATGGTGCCCAACCGGCCAAGGCGGAAGCGCCCACGGCGGTCCTCATTGGGATGTCCAAACTCCCGGAGGTGGTTATAGAAATGTCAGGCCGAAGCGATAGCCATGAAATATATTCAGGTGATTGATGGTGCGCGTAATTGTGTTTACGACATTTTTGCTGCCACCGATGAAGAGTTTGCTCTCGTGTTTCCGGCGGGGACGGATGTCGCATTTATCGATGAAGTGTATGCCAGAGAGCATAAGGAGCTGCTGGATGCCGCCTTCGATGAGATATGGCGGCGGCGAGTAAAAAAATCAGAGTCGCGAGGCATCCATGGCCTCCTGTTTTACGAGTTGGATGAGAAGAAAGCGTACTACCCAACCAGAAGGGACGAAGAGGCTGTAAATCCAGACGGCTCCCGTTTACGGTGATGAACGAAGCTCTGGCGCGGTAACGGTTTGAAGAGGAGGGCCGCAATTGCGGCCCTTCGTTCAGCAGGGTCATCGCACTCGAATGACATGCAGGGCTACCGCAGCTACCCGCTTGTCGTTGACCACTCCAGAATGATTTTCACGATCAAGCACTTGCGACACCCCTGTTTACAGGCCCTTGTTTTGTGTAGCGTCCTGTCTTTTTGGGCGACCGATG
>NZ_QKOE01000054.1 GCF_003226565.1 Parazoarcus communis SWub3 = DSM 12120
GCCCATAACCTCGCGCTGGTCCGCCACATGGCCCTCAACCTCATCCGGCTCGATACCTCGATCAAGACCAGCATCAAGACCAAGCGACTGCTGGCGGCGACATCCGACGAGTTTCGTGCGGCATTGCAGGGCTTCGAAGCACCTGACGAGGATGACGATGAATGATAAATGCGTAGCTGCGGGAGCCCTGAGTGTATTGGGTCCTACGAGTTCTGATCATCAATCGATTCGAGTTGGAAATTCTGCGCCAGAACAATCACTGTCGCACCGTAGACGGGTTCAATTTCCATCAACCCCAACGTCCCATCCCGAATGCGATCCAGATTTTCAATTAACACTGGCCATTTCAAGTCATTGGAATCGGGTTCCCGCCCTCTCATCATGAAGAACAATCGCTTTGCAGTTTCCGATTCTTCCTCTGCAACGCCACTCGTACCAAATCGAGTCACCCGGTCAATAATGTTTGAGAGTCGCATTTCATTGACGACAAAGTCATCCACCCCTGTGGCGATAATCTGCTTTCGTTTTTCATCTTGCCACATACAGGTCACGTCGATCCGAACCTCTTTCTTTTCCGAATCAACGCGAATGGCATCAATAGTCGCCTCGACCAGAAAATCCCATTCACTCATAGCTTTTCCTTACTGCCTCGGCCAAGGCGAATAGTCACGGCCCGGATGTTCTCTGACGCCGCCTGGCCATTCGTGAACGTGCGGCCTGTCATAACCCTGATGTGGCTTATCGTAATCCCTGACAGGCTTACCGTCTGGACCATACTCTCGCGTCCGACGCTCTCCCTCTATCACCTGTCCAGGTTCGCCACGATTGGGGACATCCTTCTCCCTACCTGAACCTTGCTCGTACCAATTCCGAACCGTATCCGCAGCCCGCTCACACGCATTTGCAATGCTCTTGCCGATATCGCTGACCGCATCCCGGCAACCAGGCGTCAAAGCGCATCCGATTCCGCCAATGATTGCTACTCCGGGAAGCGTTTGTGCAAGCAATCCACTGGGATCCGTGTACGAAACCGGATTCCCTACAGCATAGGCATATAGATTGACGCCCCCCTCCTCCTCAATAGGATCCCTCGAGAGCCAGCGCGCTGTCTGGGAATCGTACGCCCGATACCGTGTCAGCCACAACCCACTGGACACGTGATGATGCATCCCCGCGTAACCGAACTCGCCCGGATACGAACCCGACACGCTGATCAGCCGACCATAAGGATCATAGTCGTGCGCCCCCATCAACGCCCCATCCCCTGCACGCACAAGCCCCCGGACTGAACCCAGGTGATCACGGACGTACACCAGACGACTGCCCTGCAAACGCCAGTGCTCACCCTCTTCAAAGTAATGGCGAAGCTCCACATCACTGCCGTTACGCGCCTGACACAGGGTCTGCCCGCACCACGCGTAGCGCGTCTCGCCCACCGTCACGAGCCCCGCTCGCTCTTCGATCACGCTGCGCCGACCCAATCCGTCATACACAAAATGACTGCTGCGCCCAGGGCTGCTCTTGTGACTCACTCCGATGAGCCGGTTCTCCGCGTCCCACTGATAGACCCGGATGGGATCTTCCAGACGATTGCCGTTGGCGTCGTACACATAGCCCGTCTGCGCAATCCGGTTGGTCACATCATGCGCGAAGACCTGCGAGCCGCCAGGCGCCTCGATGTGCGATACGTTGTCCGCCGCGTCGTATGCATAGTCGTATTGGGCCCCATCGCTACGATCGGCAACCCTCAGACGGCCCGCCGCATCGTAGTCGTAGGCCCACAGGGCGCTTTGACCCTCTACCGTTTCGACAATCCCATCAATGAGCTGCTCGGGTGCGCTGGCATAGGTGTAGCGTGGTGCCCCGCCTCCATGGTGACTCAGACGGTACAGACGACGGTCGCCTGCGTTGGCCTCGTAGATCAGGTCACGCCCGATTGGCGTCCCCAACAGACGCGCTGAAACCATCTGTTCGGTTTGCCCGAGGTAGGTGTAATCAAACTGCCCCAGGTCATTGCGGGTGCGGATGCGACGCCCCAGGGCGTCGTAATCATGCTGTTCGATGCTGCTGCCAACGCGCTGTTCGATCATACGGCCCAGGGCGTCATACGACCAGCTGACCGTGTCGTTGAGCCAGGGGCCGTCTTCGCCTGCCGCTTTCAAGGCGCCGAGGGCTCCCGGCTGGTGGTATCCAAACGTCGTTGTACCAGTTCCGTCCGTCATGGACACCAGCCGGGCGAACTCGGTATCCCACGTGTAACCCACTGCCGGCGTCGGATGCACTGCACCGCTGTACGACAGCCCGATCAGGCGATCGTCGAGCGCATATGTA
>NZ_QKOE01000055.1 GCF_003226565.1 Parazoarcus communis SWub3 = DSM 12120
GCCCGTACGGCGAGCCCAACGTCACCACCGGTGCGCGGTTCCGGTACACGGGGCAGCAGTACCTGGGCGAGCTGAACCTGTACTACTACAAGGCACGGTTCTACTCGCCGGCACTCGGGCGCTTCCTTCAGACGGACCCGATCGGCACGGCCGATGATCTGAACCTGTATGCGTATGTGGGGAACAACCCGGTCAACTTCAGTGATCCGACGGGGTTGGCCGCGGCCGACCTAAGGCTGTTTGCTGGAAAGGTGGGTGGAGTGATGATGGATGCCGGTCAGGCTGCAATGCCGACCGGTGAAGAGATTTCGGTAATGACCGGGATCGGCGGTGCAGCGCTCATTGAGCCGACACCGTTTGGAGAGGTTGGGTTCGTGGCGAGTGCTGGTGTCGTAGGGCTGCGTGGGCTTTTGCGTGCGGCTGATGTAATCTACGATGCCGTAAAGGGGGTAGCGAACCTCAACCCCGCCTCGGTTCGGTTCAGTCAATCCTCGGTGAATGGGGTTGAAGGGATTGCGGCGAGCATGCGCGCGAATGGCTGGCAGGGTGCTCCGATTGATGTGGTCCGAATGGGCGACGGTGCATTGACAACCTTTGATAACACTCGTGTGTTGGCTGCGCAAAGAGCTGGCATCGACGTTCAGGCGGTTATTCGGGAGGCGGGAGAGGCGTTCCCAGCTGGTCGGTGGACACCGAGAAATGGTATTCAACCGGCGACATGGGAGGATGCGGTCCGAGCGCGTATCCAACAGCAAAACAGTGGGTTCAGAAATACGTACCCGAATGGTTCACCGTACACCGGATCGACGCAATGAAGACTCTCGATTTGCTTACGGAGAAAGAGGGGCCGCAAGGCTTCTGCTACCCACGCCAGTTCAAGCGTGTCGTCGAGTTAGGGCTAAGCGACCTCGAGCCATGGTACTTGCTGGAAGGAAGACTCCTGCGAGACACGATGGCTGGGCTTGCTGAAAGATATCCGCAGCGAAAGCTCGTACCCTTTGCTCGTCGACAGGACAACGATGATGTCGCGTGCTGGCAAGTCGGCAAAGACGATGCAGTATTTGTCATTCATGACTTCGCCTCACCTGGTTGGGAACAACGCGCTCAATTTGCCAGCTTCTACGACTGGCTTCGACGTGCTGTTGAAGACTTTATCGAGTTCGACAGTTGACGGGTTCCTGATTCAGGTCGGTGCTCTTCAAGAACTCGGGCGGCACCTGAGCGGTCAGCCACACGCCGTTGTCGGCTAGGAAGAACTTGAAGCCCTGCGCATGCATGCGCAGGGCCTCGACCTTGAGGATGGCCGGCTTGCCGTGACGCTGAGCGACGCGGTGCGCGGTTGCTTCATCAGCAGACAGGTGCACCTGTTGGCGTGATTGCGGCTTCAACCCCTCCACCAGAATTAAGTCGACAAACCGCGTTGCGGTCCCGTGATACAGAATGCTCGGCGGCTGCCGGGGCGACAGCCCGAGCTCTACCGAAACTGAGTGCCCTTGAGCGGCGCGAATGCGCTGCCCATCGGCCGAAATAGAAAACCGCTTCTTGTCGCTGGTCTCGACGACATGCAGCAAGTCCTCCCTGCTGAACCGGGTCCCGGCGGCATCGCTCTTGGCGATCAACTCATCAATGGAGGTCCAGCCTTGCGGGTCCAGCTTCAAGCCGATGGCATCGGGCTTGTGGCGAAGAACAAAGCTCAGGAACTTGCTGAACTGGGCGACGTGGGATTGCATCAGCGCTTGCCTTTGTCCTTCTTCTCGTCCGGCATGACGAAGCCGATTGGGTAGTTGGGTGGATAGGGCGGGGTCATAAGTTCGTGGATCGAAACGTGTAATAGAAATAATAGGGGACACCCATTAGCCGGCCGGTGTCAAGCGAGCAAACGAATCCATGGCGGTGCCAGCCGCCGGTTTTGAAACTCTCTCTCCGCTTGCAGTTGCCGATCACGCCCGTTTCTTCAAATCATGGCTGCGGCGAATCGCGCCAGACACCCATCAGGATCAAGCAAACGGCGATGAATCTGCCTGTCGCCCTGGCGGCTTCGCTGCCCCAGAGAGGAAATAGGGGAAGAGGAAATAGGGGACGCACCAGAATGGCACTAAGTTAAGCCCTCGTAGCACGTTTGGCGCAACATGCCATTGGCGTATCGTGAGATAATCTGGCATGACAAATGCCACGCTCTTTCTGCCCGGTTTTCACCTTGCCACCCTGCG
>NZ_QKOE01000056.1 GCF_003226565.1 Parazoarcus communis SWub3 = DSM 12120
TCGTGTGGGCGGCAGACTATCGGGTGTGGGGCGAGGCGACCGTGCGCAAGACCGGCACCGACGGGCGCTCGGTATCCAGCCACACCCCAGCCCCGCCCCCCATCGAGCAGCCCTTCCGCTTCCAGGGACAGCAGTTCGATGAGGAGACCGGGCTGCATTACAACCGGTTTCGGTATTACGATCCGGGGGTGGGAAGGTTTGTGAGTCAGGATCCGATTGGGTTGAAGGGGGGACTCAACTGCACTTTGTACGCTGGAAACCCGCTTAACTTCTCCGATCCATTTGGATTAAGCAGCGCCAAGCTAGACAGAAAGCTCGGGGGGAGGAAAGGTGATTGCCACCAGGCACACCATCTTATTCCGACGGAAATAATGGAAGACCCTGCCTACCAAGACATGTTCGATAGGCTCAAGAGCATGGGTTTTGATCCTGATGGAGGAGGCAATGGGATACTACTTCCGGACAACGAAGACCTTGCTAAAGCGACAGGGCTACCCGGACACTGGAGTAGCCATGATCAATATACAAATAGCGTGCGCGGCGAAGTGGCAGCACTCCATTACCAATGGAGACGGGGCAGCATCTCCGACACTGACTTGGCGCTTGGAATCAAGGATATTCAATATAGATTCAAGGACAGGATAGAGAGCGGACAGGTCGCTATCACGCCAAAGTGCAGGCTTGCTTGAATCGAAGGAGAAATCTAATGCAGCTATTCGTAATTTCGTACAAGGCCGGTGCCAAAGGATGCCCCGTTCTACTAAAGGGCGTGCTCAATCATGATTGGACATGGGATGAATTTGACCCCGATCCAGACAAGTTCAACATAACACTTAATTATGAGTACAGGAGCAAGAACCCCTTAATCGACTTCGATTTCTGGAACGACTTTCGAATTGGATCAGACGCATTTTGCGAGCTCTGCGATTCCTTCGGCACCTACGTTCGCCGGGTTCCACTGAAAATCATCCAGTCCAATGGCAAACCCACTGTCAAGAAGTACAACTACCTTCTATGGAGGGACTGGCTCTCCATCATTGATACTGAAAAGTCGGATTATGAAATTAGCCGAGATCCTCGGACCGGCGAAATCGAGTATGACAAGTATTTTTCAGAAATTCCATTCTACGAAGAAATTACTCGATTTATTCCAAATCTGGATAAAATTGGGAAAAAATCAGTATTTAAGTGCGTAGACATTCATTGTGAAGTCGTCTGTACGGAAACTTTCCGTGATGCCTGTATCGAACGTGGATTTCTCGGGCTCGATTTCATACCGATAGAGGAGTTCAAAATGATTCCGCCATGGAAGCGATAGCACTGAGCAAGCAGTATCAGGCTCTATCTTCTTGACGATGCGTGCGCGCGGGAGGGTGCGGCGCAGGACGTTGAAATGCCCGTGATCGTTACAACGATGGCAGAGGCACTGCGGTGCTCGAACGCCACTACGGCTGGGACACGGCCGGCAACCAGGTGACCCGCGTCG
Organism: Parazoarcus communis SWub3 = DSM 12120; assembly: GCF_003226565.1. Taxonomy (GTDB): domain Bacteria; phylum Pseudomonadota; class Gammaproteobacteria; order Burkholderiales; family Rhodocyclaceae; genus Parazoarcus; species Parazoarcus communis. The sequence continues at coordinate 1,487 of NZ_QKOE01000056.1, forward strand.
ATCAGCTGCGCGGCACCCACGCCTTTCGATACGACCCCACCGGGCGCGTCATCGACTACGATACCCACGGCAATGTCACCCGCAGGCGCAAGGGCGCCCACGAACTCGCCGAGCTGAGCTGGAACGCCGAACACCAACTCGCCCAGTCCACCGTCACCCGCCACGGCGTCACCCAGACCACCGGAGTTCGACAGTCACGCTCGCAAGCCATTGTTTTTTATAGAGCGCACTTTCAAAAATGCCACTACAACAGCGCCAACTGCTCCGGCGCTGCTGGCTTTTCGATTCCTAATGCATGAAGCACCTCATGCTGTTCCGTGCTGAGCGTCGACACCCCTGTCACCGGCTCCCCGCCGTTCAGACGCACGCGGTGATGCTGAATGCGCTGCAGTTGCTCAAGCGCCC
>NZ_QKOE01000057.1 GCF_003226565.1 Parazoarcus communis SWub3 = DSM 12120
GAGCGCAGCGGGTTATCAGCGAAGAGTTGCTTCCACAGTCGCGGCGTGAGTTCGTGGACACGGCTGGCTGGATGCTGACTGACTCGTTGCAACACATCGACCAGATAGTCGTAGGGATCGATCTGGTCGTCATCGGGTCTGAGTTCCACCAGTTAGGGTATCGAAATCCACTATCGGCGAGTCGCCGTGATCAATCGAGGGTTCGGCTCTGGATGTGCGCCGCAATTCACATGGGATATGACATTTAATGGTTTCTCTTTGTTCGCTTCATCGTGGGGGAGTACAATCAGGACTTCACTTACCTATAAGGCATTGGAGGTTGCATGACGGATTTTGCGTGGCCGTTGCAGAGCAACAGGATTCGACGCGATATGCTCAACCACACCTTTGGCATGGTCCGCAATGGTGGGTCACGACCGCATCAGGGGTGGGATTTGACGGCTGCACCAATGACTTCGTGCTATGCCATCGCCGACGGCGAGATCGCGTTCACCAATGATCAGGGTGACTACGGGAAGGTGGTGGTGCTGAAGTTCGATACCAGTCGCGAAACGCTCTGGGCAGCTTATTGTCACCTCACATTCTGGGTGGTAAAGGAAAGGGATCGAGTAAGCAGAGGGGACCTGTTGGGTTACACCGGCAATTCCGGCAACGCCAGAAGCATGATTGGAGAGGATCAGCATCTGCACTTCGAAATTCGGACCGTGGACAGACCGGGACGAGGCCTGACCGGCCGAATCGACCCCAAGGATCTCTATGGTCATGTGCCGATTGGCTGGGCCATTTTTGAGGCCGTTGGCGACAAGACCGCACCGCGGGGCGTAGGCCTGAAGGTCCGTGGGGTCAACGTCAGGGGCTGATATTGAAGAAATCTGCATTGGGGCTTTTGCTGCTGGCTGCGTGTGCAGTGACCACAAATGCTCAGGCATGGTCGAAATCGGCCGAGGAGGAGGCGCAGGCCTTGATCGGCACGGAATACGTATATTTGATGCCGAGAATGCGAATCGTGCCCGGACTATCGTGTACCCACGAAGGCGGCGAAAGAGTCCGGCGGGATCATCATGAGGTCTCGGACGACCACTCCATTGTCTTTGCCAACTGCCAAGGACACTACGTGGTGCTGTTGACTGAGATCGTGGGCCGGGTTGATAGCAGCAACAAACTACGAGTTCTCGATGCTGTCGCGCTACCCCCCACATCCTACGAGTCCCTCGACATCAGCGAAGATCCACTGCAATTCGAGTATGACGGCTATTGCACGCTCGACGGCTACACCGGCACGTCGATGATCGTCACGCTGCGCTACGGTGGTCGCACCGAACCGGGTGAGGAGATCGACTGGCAGAGCGGCCTCGCGCAGGCCTGGGGCTACGACCTGGATGCCTTGAAGATCGTGCCGATCGATCTGAAGCGGGTTGTCTGCTACGTGCCTGATGAACCTTGAGCGGTGTTGTTGCGAGCTGCTCACATCAAGATAATAATACATCAGGGTAATAATAGGGGACAGACCAGAATGGCACTAAGTTAAGCCCTCGTAGCACGTTTGGCGCAACATGCCATTGGCGTATAGTGAGATAATATGGCATGACAAATGCCACGCTCTTTCTGCCCGGTTTTCACCTTGCCACCCTGCGTCGGAGACCGCGTTCGGCGGCCCGGCGACTGGCCGCCCGAGTTCGACACTTTTCGCGTGACATCGCCATGAACTGGGCATCAAGTGCTTACAGAACAAGCATTTAGCGTTTTGCTGGCAGAGGTCGTGTAGGGACACTATTTTTCACTCAGACCATTGACGG
>NZ_QKOE01000058.1 GCF_003226565.1 Parazoarcus communis SWub3 = DSM 12120
TTGCCAAGCGTGCCGAGCAGAAGTACGGGGTGCCGGCACGCGAGATTCTGGTGGAGATGGGCCGGCGCGGCATGGTTGGCGGGCAGGAGGACATGATCGAGGACACCGCCATCACCCTGGCGAAGGCGAAACAGGCACAAGGAGCTGCAGCATGAAACTGGCACGCGAAATCATCGAGCAGCTTGCGATCCGCCTGGAAACCTGCGAGCTGGAGGCAAGGGACACGACCAAGATCACCGACGACCACCCCGATATGGACTGGGATGACGCCTACGCGATCCAGGACGAGATCAAGCGCCGCAAGCTTGCCCGTGGCGTGCGTATCGTCGGTCTCAAGGCGGGACTGACCTCGCATGCCAAGATGAAGCAGATGGGGGTGGAATCCCCTGTCTTCGGTTTTCTCGCGGACTATTTCAGCGTCCCCGAAGGCGGCGAGATCGATACCTCCAAACTGATCCATCCCAAGGTCGAGCCAGAGATCGCCTTCGTGACCAAGGCGCCGCTGAAGGGGCCGGGGTGTCACATCGGTGCGGTGCTCGCCGCCACCGATTTCGTGATTCCCGCGATCGAGATCATCGACAGCCGCTATCGCGACTTCAAGTTCGACCTGAAGAGCGTGGTCGCGGACAACTGTTCTTCCAGCCGCTTTGTGGTTGGCGGCAGGATGGGCAATGTTGCTGAGCTTGATCTGCGCACCACCGGCATCGTGCTGGAGAAGAACGGCGAGCCGGTGGCCTTTGGTGCGGGAGCGGCGGTGCTTGGACATCCGGCTGCGGCCATTGCCATGCTTGCCAACATGTTGGGCGAGAAGGGCGAGGAGATCCCCGCAGGCACGCTGATTCTGTCGGGTGGCATTACCGAGGCGGTGGCCGTGCAGGCCGGCGACGCGGTCACCCTGCGGGTACAGGATCTGGGTTCGGTGTCCTGCCGGTTCCGCTGAACTGATGCGCGCGGGCCTGCCCGCGCTACCCACCCTTTAGGAGGATTGCCATGCCGTTTGCGCAGATCTACATGCTCGAAGGTCGTACCGAAGAACAGAAGCGTGCGGTCATCGAGAAGGTGACCCAGGCCCTGTTCGAGGCCGTCGGTGCCCCCCGCGAAACCGTTCGCGTGTGGATTCACGACGTGCCCAAGGAGAACTGGGGAATTGCGGGGGTTTCGGCGAAAGATCTTGGGCGCTGATTTGAGTGAACGCAATTCACAGATCCGCGGGCTTGGTCATTCAGATATGGTCTATCTGATTGACGCACAGTAAGGGGCCAACAGTGATGGCAAAAGCAAATGAGGCGTGGGTGCGGCGAACAATCAAGCCGGCAGTGACGCTTGCGCTACAAACACGTTTGCACCAAAAACGTGCCACATGTGCCTAAACTGACGACGAAGATTGATCGAGTGTTATAGGTTCAGCGTGGACCTGCGCCATCGCGGATGATCGACTCGCTGGAGATGAAGTAGCTCCGACTCTCGCGGGGCACGGAGGGGCGGAGGGGACGTATCACGGGGTCGATGGGGGCTGTTTCCAGCGTTCGTTCGGGGGCAACTGCATCCTCTGCTGCCAGTCGAGTGCGCTTTTTATCTGGTCGTTGTCGGCACCGATGTCACGCAACATTGCTTCGTTGAAGGGGATTCCGTCGTGTATCCAGTCGTCGATCTGGCGGTAGGGCTGGGGTAGCAGCACTTCTTCGTCGTACCACTTGAGCACGCGGCGCACGGTATCGTCGTCCGCGCCGTGCGCGCGCAGCAGGGGTTCGGTGA
>NZ_QKOE01000005.1 GCF_003226565.1 Parazoarcus communis SWub3 = DSM 12120
ACCACCTGAAGAGGGCGCACGAACTGGGCGTCTCCACGCTGCGTGTGGCCACCCACTGCACCGAAGCGGACGTCTCGGAGCAGCACATCGGCTACGCCCGCAAGCTGGGCATGGACACGGTCGGCTTTCTGATGATGGCGCACATGAACAGCCCTGAAGGGCTGGTGCAGCAAGCGAAGCTGATGGAAGGCTACGGCGCGAACTGCATCTACGTCACCGACTCGGCGGGCCACCTGCTGCCGGAGACGGTGAAGGCACGGATCGGTGCGGTGCGCGCCGCCCTCAAGCCGGAGACCGAGCTGGGGTTTCATGGTCACCACAACCTGGCGATGGGGGTGGCCAACAGCCTCGCGGCGATCGAAGCCGGCGCCACGCGCATCGATGCGGCCGCGGCCGGGCTGGGGGCGGGGGCGGGCAACACGCCGATGGAAGTGCTGATTGCGGTGTGCGAGCTGATGGGGATCGAGACCGGGGTGGATGTGTTCCGGATCCAGGACGTGGCCGAAGACCTGGTGGTGCCGATCATGGACTTCCCGATCCGCATCGACCGGGATGCGCTGACGCTGGGCTACGCCGGGGTGTATGGGTCCTTCCTGCTGTTTGCCAAGCGTGCCGAGCAGAAGTACGGGGTGCCGGCACGCGAGATTCTGGTGGAGATGGGCCGGCGCGGCATGGTTGGCGGGCAGGAGGACATGATCGAGGATACCGCGTTGAATCTGGCGCGGGAGAAGGGGGGTGCTCGGGCAGCGTAGTCAAGGTCCGGGCCGATAAGCCATGGAACAGTGCCGTTCGCCGTCGCCTGACGGTCGAACGGCACCCGCCCCGGACATTCCGGCCTGATTCTGCGTATCAGGCCATCAGCAACGCAGGCCGTCAGCGCGACCGCGTGGAATCCGTCTGACCCTTTTCCTGGGCCAGATATGACTTGCAGGCCTGCCTCAGGAAGGACATCTGAGACTTCAGGTTCCGACAGCCCTTGCACATGGCGAGATGCATCTCGAGCTGTATTTTTTCGGGTAGTGTCAGCGATCGGTCCAGCCCTTCCGACACCAGATGGGTGGCCTCCTTGCAACTCAGCATGTCTGTACCCCTTCCATAAACCAGTTCTTCTCCAGGCACCGGCGCAAACCATTCCGGGCCCGATGCAGGATCACGTGACAGTTGCTTGCCGTGATGCTCAGTTCCTGACAGACCTCATTGGTATCAAACTCAAGAAATTCACGCATCATGAAAACGCGCGCCGTGTTTTCAGGCAGGTGCTTGAGGCATGCATCAAACACAATCCAGAACCGCTTTTCACGCAGACTCTCTTCCGGATTTCCCCAGTCGCGAGGTCGGGCCTCGGGTGTCCAGTGAGCATTTTCCTTGAACAAGCGCTCGAAGGCCTCATCCATATTTGCCTCCTCGGGCGATATGGCCGAAACATTCGTGGTGCGGCATTTTTCACGTATCTGATCAACGATCTTGTTCTTCAGTATGGCGAAGATCCATGTCTTCAGTGCCGAGCGACCGGCAAACTGACGACCGTTTTTCAGCGCGGCAACCAGCGCGTCCTGCACGACATCCTCAGCCAGCGTCTCGTCGCGCAGTTGAAGGGATGCGAACTTCAGCATGTCGCGTCGAACGCCAGCCAGCATTTCGTCATCCACGACAAAGCCCTCGGCAGCACTCATCGGTTCTCGTCCTCACATCGCAGCATCTGCGGTCATGCTGCACCTTAGCAGGAAACATTCGGGGTCTCCGCCTGTCAGCGGGTGGCCCTCATCCTCATGAAGCGCCATGTTGCTCTCCTCTTGCCGACGGTGTGTTCAGGCGGTACTGGCGCATGAATCGTTGATCGATCCAGTTTTTCCACCGCCAGATCCAGCCTGCCCGTGCCGTCAGTCCGTTCCATGACAGGATGGCATCCCTGGGGCCCGTGGCCAGCAGGTACAGGCTGCGCCGCTGTGGCGTGTAAGGCAGGGGCGATTGTCCTTGTAGTGCGCGCTGAAGATTGTTTGCCAGTACGGGCCCCGACCTTACCGCGTAGACGCCGGACTTCGCATGCGGGTGGTCAACACGGCTTGCGATATCGCCGCCTGCAAACACGTTTGAATGGGAGGTGCTCTGCTGCCCTTCGCCCACCGCGATGAACCCATCCATCGCCAGTGCCAGACCTGACCGACGAAGCCAGGCGGGTGGCTGAACGCCGGTTGCGGCAATCACGGCGTCCACCTCCAGCGCTGTCCCGTCGTCGAGCAAGAGCCCGTTCGGACTACCGGCGGCACGCGCCTTGACGACAGCAATACCGCGTTCGCCAAGGCAGGTGCTGACGTGTTCGCGGATGCGGATGCCGTGTCCCGGAAGCAGAGGGCTTCCGCTGACCACCGTCACGGAGACATTTGTATGGCCGATTTCCTTTGCCAATCGGTATTGAGCAGCCAGTGCCAGTTCGACGCCTGCTGCACCACCGCCGACGACAGCCAGTCGCCAGCGACCCTGCTGGCGTGCCGCCTCAAGTAGCGAACACCAGTCCACCACGAACTGTTCCAGGGGGCGAACCGACAGGCTGCGAACCCCGGACGCCGCAAGGCATGAAACATCTACATTTGCCCCGGTGTCGACGGACAGCACATCGTAATCGAGCATCGTTCCTGCGCTGGTTTCAAGCGTTCTTGTATCCGCGTTGATGGCAGTCAGGGATGCCAACTGCAGGCTGACGCCGGCTGCACTGCTCAGTTGGTGCAGTGACGCGGCACATTGATCGAGGGCGTAGTGCCCAGCCATCCAGCCTGGCACCATCCCCGAGTAGATCTGGCGGGCGTAAGGGGTCAGCAGTACCACCTCGACGTCCGGCCAGCGTCTCCGGGCCAGCGATTTGAGGACATGCAGATGGGCATGCCCGCCTCCAGCAAGAATCAGGCGGTTCATGTGCTTGCCCCGTTGCCCAGCAGATATCTCGCCACCGCGGGATCGTGTCTGCACAGGCGATCGAAGTCGGCGGCCAGATCGACGTCCCAGCATGCAGGCAGCTCGTCCACCGACCAGCCCAGTGTGGAAAACCGTTGCCGCGTTTCCGCCATGACTGTTGCGGTACTCCAGGCCACATTCTCGAAAACGCCGGCATGTGCTTCACGCATGCCAATCAGCACGTAGCCGCCATCTTCCGCAGGAACGACCACTGCGTCGTGTGTCATCAGGGAACGTGCCGCGTGGCGCAGCAGGGCGGGTGTCAGGACTGCGCAGTCCGTGCCGATCACCAGGGTGCCTTGCGGGGATGTGCTGGCTTGCAAGGCGGTCAACATCCGCTTGCCAAGGTCGCCTTCGGGCTGGGCCTTCAGGGCAGTCGGCCTTTCTGTCCGGCAGGCCGCGAAAGCGGGATGCTTCTCATCCGGGGCACACCACAGGGTGACCGGGCCGATGTCGGCCATGATCGCGGTGCTGAGGGTCCGCTGCAACAGCCAGTGTTGCAGCAGGGCCGCACCTTCGGCGCCGAGACGGGGAATCAGGCGGGTCTTTGCCAGCCCGGGGATCGGCGCCTTGGCGAGAATGGCAATCCCGACGCGAGACACGCTCGCCTCATCTCGATGCGGCATAGCCATATTCACGGGCCAGGCGCTCCGGATCGGCGCCAAAATAAAAGCGCAGACGCAGCTGCCACATCTTGAAGATGGTCCGCCACAGCCCGTGCTTCTGCCAGCGTCGGCCGGAGGTGGTCACATGCTGCATCAGACAGGCCGGCCATCGGTGCTTGCGCAAGCTTGCTGAAAGAACAATATCCTCCATCAAGGGGATGACCGGAAAACCTCCAATTTGCCAGAACAGATCGCGACGAACGAAGATGCCCTGATCCCCGGTTGCAATACCCGTCAGCCTGGATCGCCAGTTCATCATCGCCGCCACCATGCCCAGGCCACGCAGGCTGCCGGCGATCGACACATCGAACCGCCCCCAATTTGCGCCCTTTCCAAGCGCATCGAGGATGAGCTGGTCGGCCTGGGCCGGCAAATGGGTGTCTGCATGCAGGAACAGCAGTGCGTCACCGGTGGCCTGGCTGGCACCGGCGTTCATCTGGCGGCCGCGGCCGGCCCCGGATTGCACGACCAGATCGGCCAGTGGTGCGGCCAGGGTCACGGTTTCATCCGTGCTGCCTCCATCGACAACGATGATCTGGACCCCTTCTGCCCTCAGGGGCTGGAGGGCTTGCAAAGCGTCAGCGACGCCTGCACTTTCGTTCAGGACAGGCATGATGATCGATAGACGGTGTTCAGCGCTGTGCATCCATTCCCTCGATCTCGTTGCCGCAGTCGCGGCTGGTCGGGACGAAGCGGAAATCGGCAAAACCGGCCCGCGCCTTTTCCCGCGTGTTATCGGTATCGACAGCAATCGCCAGGCCGGTCAATTGGCCTTCGATCGTACCAAAGGCGCGGGTGAAATCCGCACGGACGTCCCGCCGCTCGCTGACCCAGCGTCCAGCCTCGAGCTCGCCAGCGCGCACGACGATCATTCGTGCACGGTCGGTGTAGGCATTGTTCATCAGCGTCTCGGGCGGCTGCTGGTTATCCCAGACGTAGTTGATTGCGGCATCCGGCACCTGATCGCCATAGATCGAACGTGCCAGTGCCAGTTTGGTACGAGTGCCAAAACCGAGTTGATCGGGCGGGACGCGGAAGGTCAGGTAGACGCGTGCGGCATAGTCATCCCCGGCCTTGGTGCGCATGTCGGCATTCTTGAGGGCATGATCGATACGCCAGCGCCAGCAAAGAATCGGGGTTCTATCCAGGTCGATGGCCAAGGGGCGTCCGAGCAGGGCCATCGAGGCGTCGGCATGCGCTTCAACCGCATTGACACCGTCCCAGGTGCGCAATTGGTATCGTGTTGGCGGCACTTTCTTGTCGATCTGGTCAATTTGCCAGGGGGCAGGAAACTCCCCTTGGGCCGGGAAGCGCCCGATCCAGATCTCTTCGGCAGCTGCATTCGACAGTACCAGGCCGGATATCAGGGCCAAGGCCACCTTGAGCATCATGTCACCCCCTACGCCAGGCATGGAAGCGCTCGACCCATGCCAGTAGTTTCTGCGGCGCATGCGCACGTTTCCAGTTACCCGCCACGTATTTGTTGGCCTCGGCCAGGGTCGGGTAAATATGGATGGTGCCGAGCATCTTGTTCAGACCGATGCCGTGTTTCATCGCCAGCACGTATTCGGCGATCAGGTCGCCTGCATGTTCGCCGACGATGGTGACGCCGAGAATCCTGTCCTTGCCCGGTACGGTAAGCACCTTGATGAAGCCATGGGCCTCGCCGTCGGCAATCGCCCTGTCGAGATCGTCGATGCCGTAGGTCGTGACCTCGCAGGGAATGTCCTGTTCTTTGGCTTCCTGTTCGTTCAGGCCGACACGGGCGACTTCCGGCTCGACGAAGGTTGCCCACGGGATCACGGAGTAATCGGCCTTGAATTTTTTCAACGGGTCGAACAGTGCATTGACTGCCGCATACCAGGCCTGGTGGGCGGCAGTGTGCGTGAACTGGAAGGGGCCGGCGACATCGCCGGCGGCGTAGATGTTCGGGTAGTGGGTCTGCAGGAATTCGTTGGTTTCCACCGTGCGCCCGACCGGAATACCCAGGTCCTCGAGGCCGAAGCCCTTGAGATTGGCGGAGCGGCCAACGGCAACCAGAACGGCGTCGAACGAAATGCACACGTCCTGCCCTGCATGTTCGGCAATCAGCATTTTCTCGCCATTTTCGATGAGGAACTGCTTTGCCCGATGGCTGACCCGGACGTCGATGCCTTCTGCCCGGAACCGTGCCATGACCAATTCGGAAACCTCCGGATCTTCACGCATCAAGATGCGATCGGCCATTTCCACCTGCGTCACCCTGGCGCCCAGGCGGGCAAATGCCTGGGTGAGTTCGGAGCCAATCGGTCCGCCACCCAGGACGACCAGACGTTTGGGCAACTCACGCAGACTCCAGACGTTGTCAGACGTCAGGTAAGCGACGTCGTCAATACCCGGAATGGGGGGGACGAAGGGGCGGGCCCCGGTTGCAATCACGATACTGCGCGTCGTCAGGCTTTGCGTGCTGCCGTTCTCGTGCGTGATCTCTACCTCCCACGGGGAGACAATCCGGGCCGCGCCCTGAATCACATCGACCCCCAGCGCGGTGTAGCGCTCGGCCGAATCATGCGGTTCGATGGTCTTGATGACCGATTGCACCCGCTCCATCACGTCGGCAAATTCGAACTGAGCCTGTACCGAACCAATCCCGAACGCTTGTGAGCGAGCAATGTGAGACAGAAACTTGGCCGAACGAATCAGTGCCTTGGAAGGAACACAACCCGTGTTCAGGCAGTCGCCACCCAGCTTGTGTTTTTCGACCAGGCTCACCTTGGCCTTGACTGCAGCAGCGATATAGGCGGTGACCAGCCCGGCGCTACCGCCACCGATGACCACCAGGTTGCGGTCGAAGCGCGCGGGCTTCTTCCATCGGGCGTATCGCTTGTTCGCGCGGACGACTTCCACGAGTTTCCTTGCAATCAGCGGAAAGACGCCGAGTAGTGCGAATGAGCCCAGCAAGGCCGGCGAGAGGATGCCGGAGAGCGAATCAAGTCTTGCCAGTTGCGTTCCGGCGTTCACATACACCAGCGTGCCGGCCAGCATCCCGATCTGACTGACCCAGAAGAAAGTTCGCGCGTTCATGGCGGTCAGCCCAAACAACAGGTTGATCAGAAAGAACGGGAAGACCGGAACCAGCCGTAGCGTGAAGAGATAGAAGGCCCCCTCGCGTTTGACACCCTCATCGATGGCGTCCAGCCGCTGGCCAAAGCGTTGACTGACCCAGTCACGCAACAGGAAACGGGACATCAGGAAGGCCAGCGTGGCCCCAAGCGTCGATGCGAAGGAGACGATCACCGTCCCCCACAACAAACCAAAGATTGCACCGCCCGCAAGGGTCAGCAGGGCGGCTCCTGGCAAGGACAGCGCTGTTGCAACCACATAGATGATGAAATACACGCCGACGATCTGAACCGGATGGCTCGCCTGATAGTCCGCGATTGCAGCCTGCTGGGCCTTCAGCGCCTGCAGGCTCAGATACTGGCCGAGGTCGAAGGCAAGATAGGCCCAGACAACGGCGAGCAACACGGCCAGCAAGGCCAGTTTCTTGTAGTTCATCATGTTTCCTGGGGCTGCACTGGAAGGGGAGTCTGTTTTCCGGTTAGTCGTCAATCACGGGCAGTTCCTTACGTACTCCACGCGGCGGCGATGCGCCGGTTCGAATTGATCACCTGCATCAATGGGTGTGAGGGTGGGGCAAGAGGGCTGCATGGTTTCCCCGGTTGGGCGATATAGATTGTTCAAGATGGCATCGTCGACCGCTGCGACCGGAAGATCGAATGCGATTCGACCCTGCTTCAACCCAATGACGCGCTCGGCGAGCAGGGGTAGCAAGGCTGGGGTATGTACGACGGACATTAGCGTGGCCCCGCTGGCGGCCCGGGCCAGCAGCTGACAGATCTCGACCGCTGCGGCGGGATCAAGGGCTGCGGTGGGCTCGTCGGCCAGGATCAGCTTCGGTTGCTGAATCAGCAGGCGGGCGATGGCGACCTTCTGTCGTTCGCCCCCGGAGAGCTTGTCGGCTCGTGTGCTGGCGCGGGCCAGCAGACCGACGGCGTGTAATGCGGCCTCAGCCCGGGTAATCTCGATTGCCGGAAAGCAGCGAATCCAGCTACGCCAGTCGGTGACACGGCCGAGGCTGCCGACCAGTACATTCTCCAGTGCGCTCAGCCGGCTCACGAGGTGCAGCCCTTGATGGATCTGCCCCACCTCGCGGCGCAAGGCGCGCAGTTCATGGTTGGACAAGTGACTGGACAGGTCGTGATTGAGCACGTCGACAGCACCATCCGAAGGTGGCATGAACCCCGTCAACAGGCGCAACAACGTGGATTTGCCTGCTCCGTTATGACCCACGATGGCGATGCGCTCGCCGTGCCGGATATCCAGCGCATGGATGTCGAGCAGCACTCGCCCAGCGGCAAGGCAGCGCACCTGCTGCAGGGAAACAGCGATGGGGCTCATGACAGGGCCTGGCGGATGCGACGACTGATGGCATCGAAGGCGGATACCATCAATACAATGACGATCAGTACGGTAGCCAGTCGTCCCCACTGGAATAGTGCGGTGGCTTCGGTTATCAGCAGCCCCAGTCCGCCGGCACCGATCAGACCGAGGATGGTCGAGTCGCGTATGTTGAATTCCCAGACGTATAGATGGCTGGAGACGAATTGTGGCAGCACCGACGGCCAGACAGCATTGAAGAAGACCTGATCGGATGTGGCGCCGACACTGCGCACGGCATCAATGGCCGCCATGTCGAGCGACTCGATGGCTTCGGCAAAGAGTTTGCCGTAGGTGCCCATGGAGTGCAGGCCGATCGCCAGGATGCCCGCCGTCGGGCCGAGGCCGACAATACCGACCAGCACCAGCCCGAAGACGAGGGTGTGGATTGAGCGGGTCACATCCAGGACTCCCTTGGCCAGCCAGGCCAGGGGTTTGGGTGCAGCCAGATTGCGCGCGGTCAGCACGGCCAGCGGCAGGCCGAGCAAGGCACCCAGCAGCGAACCCAGCGTGGCAATGCGGATGGTGGTCCAGGTGGCGCGGCCGAGGCCGGCGAGGTAGTCCATTTCGACTTCCTGCCGGTTCTCCACGCGCAGCACGGTGCCATCATCGCTCTTGTATTCCAGATGGGTGTTGCCGAACCAGACATCGAGGAAGCTGGGGTTGGCGAATTCCCCCACTGTCTTGAGCAGATTGGCAACCGGGTTACGCCCCAGCGACAGTTCGTCCTCACGGGCCAGTGTGCCAAGGCATGCAGCAACCAGCAGCACATAGACCAGGGTCAGCCCGAGAAAGCCGAGCCGACCACTGAACTTGCCGATGAAGCGAGACGTCCGGGCCCGGGGGCTCATTTACTTTGCCTGCAACTTGCCCGTCGCCAGACCCGCATCGCGGATCGGCTTGTAGAAGCTGTTGTCGCGGCTGACAAAACCGGTGTAATGCGCAGGCAGCAACCTGGGATTGTCTTTCAGTGCTTCACCGACCGCGCCCAGCGCTGCCTGCAGCTTGCCGATCAGCTCCTTGTCGCCGGCCAGCGCCGCGCTGACGGCGAACGCATCATTGGGCAAGGGGGGAGAGGTCCAGATGATCTTCGAATCCTCGGCCTTGATCAGGCCCTGTTCGATCATCGCGTTGCGGTTGCGGTTATAGTCGGCGCCGGCATCGAGTTGCCGTTGCGTAACCTGGGTTTCAATGGCCTGGTGTGAGGTATGGATGACTTTGCCAAAGTATTTTTCGGGTGTGATGCCTTGCGTCATCATGTAGTGCAGAGGAATCAGGTAGCCGGAGGTTGAGCCCTTGTCGCCAAATGCAAAGGTCTTGCCCTTCAGGTCAGCCAGGCTGTTGATGCCGGAATCCGGATGGGTGATGGTGATGGCGAAGTATTCCGGCTTGCCGTCATAGAGAATGGTTGAAATGACCTGGGCGCCGGCCTGGTGGTTGGCCAGGACATAGCCCCACGGCCCCATCAGGGCAATGTCGGTTTCGCCATTGGCCAATGATTTGGCAAGCCCCTCCCAGCTATCGACGGTGCGTAATTGAACCGGTCGATCGAGTCTGGCAGAGAGATAGTCGGCCAGAGGGCGATAAGTCGCGTCGTTCTTGTCGCGATCCGGTTGGAACAGACCAACACCGAACTTGAGCGGCGGCTCTGTGGCGCCGGCTCCATTGACTGCGGTCAGCAGGGAAAAGGCGGCAAGAAGGGGTAACAGGCGGGCAAGGATCTTCATGATCTGATGTCAGTGGATTCAGAGGGTAGCGTGTGTCTGCTGGATGGTGTCGGACTGGGCCAGGGCACCCCCACAGCTGCTGCCCTGTCCGGCGGTGCAACCGTAGCAATGATCCGCAACCCGGATTGACCGTCCCGACAGGTCCGCATCCAGCAGGTCTGCAATGTGTATCGGGGCTGACGTGTCGCTGCCGAGCGGCATGCCGAGCATCTGGTTGAAGTCGCAGTCATAAACATGGCCCTCCCAACTGACGGAGATCAGTGAGCGGCACATCACCCCGTCGAGATTGGACGACTGGTAAGCCCCCTTGAGCAGATGCATGTAATCGTGAAACGCGTTGCGCGACACCAATTGGCTGCCGAAACGTTTGATCGGCATGTTGGCCAGGGCGAACAGTTGGTTGAAAACGATGCCGTAGCGGCTGGCCAACTGCTCCTTGTAGGCGGCTTCGAGCTTGACCTGATCCGGTGGCAGGCTGGGGCCGAGCGGGTTGTAGACCAGGTTCAGCACCCGGCCGCTATCGGGCAGGCCGTAGCCCAGGCGGTTCAGCTTGTGCAAGCCTGCGATGCTGGCTTCGAAAACCCCGTCCCCGCGCTGTGCATTGACGTTCTCCTCGAGGTAGCAAGGCAGGGAAGCGACAATTTCGACCTGCTGAGCTGCGAGAAAGTCCGCCAGTGTCTCGTAACCCGGTTCGCTCAGAATGGTCAGATTGCAGCGATCAATGACGCGTAGGCCAAGAGCCCGAGCCGCTTCAACGAGACGGCGAAAATTCGGGTTCATCTCGGGGGCGCCACCCGTCAGATCGAGCGTTGAAACGCCTTGCCGGAAGGCGAAGTCCAGCAGGCTAGCCATGGTTTCCCAGGACATTTCTTCCGTGCGTCGGGGGCTGGCCGCGACATGGCAGTGGACGCAGGATTGATTGCAGCGGTAGCCGAGATTGGCCTGCAAGGTTTCCAGTTTCTTGCGCCGCAAGGCGGGAAAGTCGCTGACCTGCAATAGGTGGAAGGTGTCATGCATGGGGGGGCTCCTCTGGCAGTATCCCTTTGTCGGCGCGTGGTGGCTGTTTCTTACAGTGCATGCGTGAATCCGACCGATGTTTACTGACAAGGCTTGCATCAACCGGGCGCATGCCTTCCGACTGAGGACATCCGCAGGGTTCGCTTGAGTGGGCCTGGGTGGAAGCCCGTGGTGGTACACCGAACGCCCGAAAGACCTGATCGAGCCGCTGATCGGGTGTTGTCAGGATCCGGGGCTTGCACCAGAGCAGTGCAGTTGCAAGCCTGCTTGCAAGTCACTTGGCCATGTGCGACTCAAGGTCGGCTGCTGGCATGCGCCGCGATAAAGGCGTAGCAAAGCTGCGGATCGTCCGCAAGGTCTGCGAAGGTCAGCGTGCGCTTCTTCCAGGGCGCAAAATCGAGCGTGTTGCCGTTGTGATCCAGGTCCAGCAGCACCATGCCCCAGTCGGTGAAGGTTCGTTGGTGCAGCAGGCCCTCTGCCACAATGCGGAAATCGCTGTGCCGCGTGTCTGCCCGGATGCGGTCACGTAGGGCGAGTACGGTTTCCTTGTTTCCTTCCAGCAACTGCATGAATTCCCCATCCTTGTAGATGAGGCAGCCGGATATTCCGTTTCGTCGGTTGTGATGCTGGAATGGCCGTAACAGTTCGAGCACTTCGTCCTGCGTCATCGGTTCGCTGCTGCGGCTGACATAGATCAGGAAATGAAGCGCCCCACCGGTGTCGCGCCCTGGTTGCGTGTGCTCCCGCTCGAAGACTTCGGCGAAGGTCTTTTCGTCCAGGGGACGGTGAAAGTAGTAGCCCTGGATCATGTCGCAGCCATAGGTGCACAGTTCCCGGTGCTGGCCCGCGGTTTCCACGCCCTCCGCAACCAGCTTCAGGTCCAGGGATCGCCCGATGCCGATGACCGCGCGGATGATGGTCCGGCTCTCCTCGCTTTTTTCGATACCGTCGACAAAGGCGCGATCGATTTTCAGGACATTGACCGGTAGTCGGGTCAATTGCGCAAGCGACGAGTAACCGGTGCCGAAGTCATCGACCGCCACTCGCAGACCCAGGTCCGCCAGACGGCGGAGGATGCGCAGATTGGTCTCGACGTCTGCCATCAGCGATGTCTCGGTGATTTCGAGCAGCAGGCGTGTCGGGTCGGCGCCGCTCTCCAGCAGGATCGCGGCAAATTCGTCGGCCAGGGAGGCCTCGTTCAACTGGCGGGCCGAGACATTGACCGAAACATAGGGGGCGGTTTCACCCCAGCGGTGCCGCCATTCGGCCTCGGCGCGGCAGGCTTCGCGGAACACCCACAGGCCAATCGGCACGATGGCGCCGGTCATCTCTGCAACCGGGATGAACACAGCGGGCGAGACCGGACCACTGGCCGATTGCCAGCGCAGCAGCAATTCGGCGCCTGCGATGCGCCCTGTTTCGGCGGTGACGATGGGCTGGAAGAGGGCGGACAGCTCCTGCCGCTCGATGGCGGTGCGCAGGCCGTTGATGATGGTCAGCCGTTGCTTGGCCTGCTCCTGCAGCGTTTCGCTGAAGAACTGCCAGCCATCATGACCATGCTCCTTGACTGCGTACATTGCGGTATCGGCATAACGCAGCAAGTCGTCGGCAGAATGGGTGTTGCCGTTGCCGACGGCAACACCGATGCTGCCGGTCACGAAAAGATCCGTCTCCTGAAAGCGCACGGGCTGACGCACGATGTCGTTGATCCGTGCGGCGAGTACCGACATGCTGACGGGCTGTTCGACCTTCTCGCAGAGTATGACGAACTCGTCCCCCGCCAGGCGGGCAACGGTATCGCCGGGGCGCACCTGTTCGAGCAGACGGCTGGCGACCGCTTTCAACAACGCGTCACCCGCTTCATGGCCGTGGGTGTCGTTGATCAGTTTGAATCCGTCGAGGTCCAGGAACAGCAACGCAATGCTCTCGCCGCTGCGTCGCGAGCGCTGCAGGGCGTTGCCAAGGCGCTCGCGGATCAGTGCCCGGTTGGGTAGTCCGGTGAGGACGTCATGGGTGGCGCGGCGGGTCAGCTCATCCTCCGCCCGCTTTCGCTCGGTGATGTCGCGCATGGTGACGACCAGCAGCCAGTCGTTGCCATCGTGAAACTTGGCGATCGAGGCTTCGAGCGGAACGAAACTGCCGTCCTTGCGATAGCCGATGACCTCGTTGCGTCCACTCATCCGGCGCTCGCTCTCCTTGCCCTCGACAAACGCCTTGAGCAGTTCGGCGTGACGCTGGCGGAAATGGGGCGGTAGCAACAGGTGAACCGACATGCCGACCAGCTCACCCTCGTTGTAACCGAACAAGGATTGGGCGCTGCGATTCGACTCGCTGATGACGCCATCACTGTTTGTTGCAACGATGGCCATGTCGGCAATCGACAGGATGTGCTGGGCAGTGTCGACGCGTAGCTGGGCGCCTGCCATCTTTTTGGCGAGGCTGCCTGCCAGCGTGGGTGACGGTGAGGGTGAGGGCGGGGCTGCCTGGAGCATAGCCGGCTGTTTCCGGGTCCGGTATCGATCGGGGATCTGTGGCGGGATCTGGCCAAAATGCTGGATGACCCGGAAGCAGCCATCAGCACCGCAACAGGCCAGAACACTGTTGACCCTGGCATGATGTGTTGCAGCATCCATCTCCACCATGCCTTGTGGACCGCTGAGGCTGACGCGCTCAAGGGCGTCGACCAGGGCGTCTGCGGAGACACTGCCGGCGGCCTCGGCGGCACGGGCAAATGCCTGTACGCAAAGATAGGTGCCTTCACCGAAATTGGTCAGTACGCCGTTGCCATCCGGCCAGATGCCGGTAATGCCTGGCTGGCCCGCGAGTTGCTGGAGGTAGTGGCGATTTTCAGCGGTCTCCAGCGACATGAAGTAGGTGTTGCTTGAGTACAGTCCCTCACGCACTTCCGGCGGGAGCTGGCTGGCAAGCATCTCGTCGAAGTGGCCCATGACCACCGCCATGCGCTGCTTGAGTCCAGCGGCGGCGAAGCGCGTGAGCAGGGTCAGCTGATCCTGACCGGCAAAATAGGGCACGAATACATCGGCGCCGGAGCGCGCGACCTCGGTCAGCAGGTGATCGATATCTTTAATGCTCGCACCGAGGGGAAGGTAACGCTCGCCGACGACATCGCCGTTGATCGTCTGGAGTGAGCGCTTGGCTGCGTCGATCGAGCCTCGGGGCCATTCGTAGTTGTTGCCGGCGAAGAACATCTTCAGGCCAAAGCGGCGGGCCATGAAAGGAACCATCTTGTCGATCTGCTGATTGGGCAGGGCGGCAAAATGAAAGAAGTACGGACTGTTGATACTCCCTTCGTAAAAGGAGAAGTTCAGCAGCGGAACCTGCCTGGGTTCGACAATCTGCGTTGTAACGGCAAGCCGTGAGTTCGACAGCAGGTTGCCGATCAACGCGACACAACGATGTTCATCCAGCAACTTCGTGGCCGCTTTCAGCGCACTATCGGGCAGGCTGCCGTCATCCTCGATGACCAGTTTCAACGGCCGGCCGAGAACACCGCCAGACCGATTGACCTCCGCGCAGGCGATGCGTGCAGCGGTGACGATCTCCCGGCCATACATGCCGACCAGTCCCGTCATCGGCGGCATCAGACCCAAACGTATCGGTTCTCTCATCTATCGGCGTCATCTCAGGAGGCTGGCGGTAAAAGAATCCTAACAGTTTCGGCCGATGCGGGTCACCGTTGATGGGTGAGGTGGGTTGCCCGGGTTCGGCCAGGTGATTGGCGACTGGATCCGCCCTGGCGGGTACGGGGTCCGGGGGCGCGGACAACCCGGAGCCGACCCGTATTGCGAGTCGGACGCCGGTGCGCTGAAGGCGTGCGCTCAGATCCGTTCCAGTGGCAGGAGGTATAGTTTGGGGTGATGTTTTTGTCCAAGACAAAATTGGTCGATGCTGATTGAGAAAGAATGTTCATATCTATGAATAAAGTTATAAAATTTCATCACCAATGAAGTGGTTTATTGGTATAGTCATTTTGTCCTGGACAAAATTGATTATTTGACTTGTCGTCGTGGCATGTCGGGGGTATTGCAAGGGGCTGCTGGCACGGCCCGGGGTTTGGCCTGGCGGTGTGATGTTGGGATCGGGAAAGGACTGCCGTGACCCCCAAGGGTCCGAGGGCAGGCTTGTGAATGGTGCATTGGAGGCTGGCGTCTGCCGCCGCAATCAGCAACGAGGGAAACTGCCGCATGCGTACGAACCTGCCTGTCACTCAACGCAACTACCCGGTGCCGGAGGGAACGACGATCGTCACCCGTACGGATGCCAAGGGGCGCATTGTTCACGCCAACGAGGCTTTCGTGCAGATCTCCGGTTTCACCCGTGAGGAGCTGATCGGCCAGCCGCACAACCTGGTACGCCATCCGGACATGCCGTCAGAGGCATTCAGGGACATGTGGGCAACCTTGAAAGCTGGCCGGCCGTGGACCGGTTTGGTAAAGAACCGGCGCAAGGACGGTGGCCACTACTGGGTGCGAGCCAACGCCAATCCGCTGCCCGATGGTGGCTATCACTCGGTACGTACCGCGCCGAGCGCGCAGGAGATTGCGTCCGCTGAGGCACTGTATGCGCGCATGCGGGCGGGGGCGCCGCTTGCCCTGCACGAAGGTGAGGTGGTGGGTACGGGTTGGGGTGCGTCCTTGCAGCGACGAATGAAACGGGTGACGGTGGCGCAACGTTTCTGGGTGTGGGCCGGGTTCGCGACCGTATTGTTTTATCTGTCGATCGTACTGGGTGTGTATGGTCTGACCCAGGCGCGGGACAGTCTGGACCGCATTCACGAGGGCAACATGTTGCCCGCGCTGCAGCTGGGCGAGGTGGCCGAGCGTCTGGACTCGAGTCACATGGAGCTGATACTTGCGCTGCTTGACTCGCCGGCAGGCGCGGCCGCCAGTCATGTCGAGGCCGCTCGCCGCAGCCGGGAACAGGTGGATGCGCTGTGGGGGCGCTATCGCCAGTCGGTGCAGACCGCTGCCGATCCGGCGCATCTTGCGTCCTTTGCTGACGCGGTGCAGGCCTGGTGGCGGGCTCAGACCGAAGTCGAGTCCCGGATCCGTCGCGGTGAAGGTGGGGTTGAGGTGCTGCAGGCGCTGCTTGCGGCACGGCGGAGCGATGGGGACGCGGCGCATGCGGCTCTCCAGGTGTTGCGTGAGGATCAGTCGCAGGAAATGGAGGCTGAAATACAGCTCATGGAAGCGCGGCATGAAAGCGAGTTCGTCCTATATACCATTCTGATTGGTCTCGGGGTGGTGGCCGGCACTTCGATGGGCTGGAGTGTGCTGCGCCGGCTCCGCCGTGGCTTTGCGCGTGCCGGCGATTCGGCCCGTGCCATTGCGGAAGGCAATCTCTCCGTCCGGGTGCCCGTCGATGGTCAGGATGAGATCGGCCAATTGCTTGCACAGATGAGCATCATGCGCAACAACCTGCAGGAGGTGATCGGTGAATTGCGCTACAACATGGGCGAGCTGACCACCCAGGCCGGTGAGCTGGGAGATGCTTCGGCCAATGTGTCCGGAACGGCCGAGAGTCAGGCCAACGCCGCGAGCAGCATGGCCGCCTCGGTGGAGCAACTGTCGGTGTCCATCGATCAGGTTGAATCCAACGCCGGTGAGGCGAGGGCGGTGACGCTGGATTCGGCCCGTCGTTCGCAGGAGAGCGCCCGGATCATCGGTGAGACCATAGACGAGATGCATCGCATCGCCGGCTCGGTGACGGAGACGGCAGGCAGCATCCGTGATCTGAAGGGGCAGGTCGATGAGATTTCCGCCATTGTCACGGTGATCCGCGAGATTGCGGATCAGACCAATCTACTGGCCCTGAACGCCGCGATCGAGGCTGCCCGTGCCGGCGAGCAGGGGCGTGGTTTTGCGGTGGTGGCAGACGAGGTGCGCAAGCTGGCCGAACGCACCAGTACGGCGACGGTGCAGATCTCGTCGATGATCAATGCGATCCAGCAAAAGGCGGTGAAGGCCGGCGACAGCATGGAGAGCGGTGTGGCGCGTGTCGACGCCGGGGTGCGGCTGGCCTCGCAAGCCGGGAGCGAGCTCCAGGAGATGCGCCGCGGCAACGCGCAGGTGACCGAGGCGGTCGACGCCATTACCCAGGCGCTGCAGGAGCAGGCCGCCGCGGCGCGCGAGATCGCTTCGCGGGTCGAGAGCGTGTCACAGGGCACCGAAGAAATGGTCAGCACGTCGCGTCAGACCGACGAAGCGGTATCCGGCCTGCAACGTCTGGCGCTCGGGTTGGCCGAGTTGTCGGGCAAGTTCCGCACGGCCTGATCCCGTTTTCCGCGCCTGCCCGGGCAGCGTGGACAAATATTTCCCGATATCACCACTATCCGGAAATATTGACCTTTTTGTTGCGGGTTGCGCTGCAAAAAAAGAAACCGATTTCCGTCGTCGCGGCTACCCTTTCGATGTGCCCAAAAGGCACATGAATCGGTCTGTGCCGCATGCTGTTCCACATCCGGTATTGCGTGGTGGCAACAGGCCAATGAACCAACCGTTCAGGAAGCCGCCCCATGTCCAGTGTATTCACCCGTGCGCTGCCGTTTGCCGGCAGCGACCCCCGCGCCGCCGCGCTGCCGCTGATGCTGATTGCCCCCGCCCTGTTTGCTGCCAACATGGTGGTGGCGCGCTGGGCCGAAGGGGTGGGCATTCCACCGGTCTTTCTGGCCTTTGGCCGCTGGGCGCTGGCGTTCCTGATCATCCTGCCCTTCGTCGCGCAGCGCCTCGTCGTTGAGCGGGCACTGCTGCTTGCCAATGCGCCGCGCATCCTGTTGCTGGGGGGGCTCGGCATGGGCGTGGCGGTGGCGCCGCAATATATCGGTGCCGGCTACACCAGCGCCACCAACGTGGCGCTGATCATCTCGGCATGCCCGGTGCTGGTGGCCCTGATCGAAGCCATGGTGTGGCGTGAGCCGGTGGGCACCAGACGGGCCATCGGCATGTCGCTGGCAATCTGGGGTGTACTGGTGGTGTTGTCCCGGGGCGATGCAGCGGCGCTGGGCAGTCTGGATTTTGGCCGGGGAGATCTATGGGTGATGCTGGCTGCCCTGGGCTGGTCCGCCTACACCGTGTTGTCGCGCCGCCGTCCGCTGCCGCCGCTGGCTGGCGAGATCCGCATTGCGGTGCTGATCCTTGGCGGGGCGCTGGCGCTGGCGCCGTTCGCCCTGCTGGAGGCGCTAGGAGGCAGCCTGCCCGACCTTGGCCGCTGGGAGCCCTACTTTGCGCTGAGCTTTCTCGCCATCGTGCCTGGCCTGGGGGCTTACTTCTGCTACGACCGCCTGGTCAGCCTGGCCGGCCCCGCGGGCGCCAGTGCTTCGCTCTACCTGGTGCCGATGTATGCCGCGCTCGCGGCCTGGCCGGTGCTGGGCGAGGTGCCGCAGGCCTATCACATCGCCGGCTTTGCCTTGATTCTGGCTGGTGTGTTGCTGTCAGGCCTGCAGCAGGGGCGGCCCACGCACTGAGCGAGTGGGCCCGGGATACCGGCCTGTCTGTTCAGGGTGCGTTACCGAACCCAATCGGTGCGGGGGCCAGTTTCAGGATGCGCTGGTACAGCGCTTCGGCTTCTTCCTTGGGCTTGATGCCGAACAACGGATTGTCGTTTTCCTGGAAAGCCTGGGCGATGTCACGCCAGTCGGCCTCGGTGAGCACGCGTTCGGCGATCGGCAGCAGCTGCTCTTCCTCGGTCTGCAGGTGGGCCCATTCAAGTTCGGCGTAACGTTCGGCGGTGTCGAAGAACAGCTGGTCGGCACCGCTGTCGCCGTGCTGAAAGGCAATCAGCTGCTGCTTGAGCGCTTCGACCATCGGGTAGCCGAGCTGGTGTTCGCGTTCGAGCTTGCCGATCAGGGCGTCGGCGTCATGGGTGCGCTGGCGCACCGCAGCGAACAGGAACTTGTCTTCCTTGGGGTGGTGCCAGCGGTCCGGGTAGGAGACGATGTAGTCGAGTATCGCCTTCAGCAGCGGAAAGTTGGCCGGCTCACCCTTGCGCATGCCCTTGATCAGGTAGCGCAGGGAATACAGCACCGCGCTGATCGCGAGGTGTTCGTCCTTGATGATCTGGATGGCTTCGGGTCTCATCGTGTTCTCCTCACTGTCCCGGATGTCGTGTTGGTGTTCAGAGGCGTTCGAAGGCCAGCGCGATGCCCTGGCCGACACCGATGCACATGGTGGCCAGGCCGTAGCGGCCACCCGTGGTTTCGAGCTGGTTGAGCGCGGTCGTGACCAGACGCGCACCGGATGCACCCAGCGGGTGACCGATGGCGATGGCGCCGCCGTTGGGATTGACCCGGGCGTCGTCGTCGGCGAGCCCGAGGCGGCGGGTCACGGCCAGCGCCTGGGCGGCGAAGGCTTCATTGAGTTCAATGACGTCAAACTGGTCGATGCGCATGCCCAGGCGGGCAAGCAGTTTCTCGCTGGCCGGTGCCGGGCCGATGCCCATGATGCGGGGTGCAACCCCGGCGGCGGCGCTGCCGAGGATGCGTGCGCGGGGCTTCAGCCCATGGCGCCTGACGGCCTCTTCCGACGCCAGCAGTACCGCACAGGCGCCGTCGTTGACGCCCGAGGCGTTGCCCGCAGTGACGCTGCCGTCGGGGCGGACCACGCCTTTCAGCCTGGCAAGCATCTCCAGTGTGGTGTCGGGGCGCGGGTGTTCGTCCGCCTGCATGTGCAGCGGTTCGCCCTTCTTGCGCGGGATGTCGACGGCGACGATCTCTCGATCGAAATAGCGACGTGCGGCGGCGTCTGCCCAGCGCTGCTGGCTGCGTAGCGCAAAGGCGTCCTGGTCCTCACGGCTGATGGCAAAGTCGGTGGCGACATTCTCGGCGGTTTCGGGCATCGAATCGACACCGTACCGGGCTTTCATCAGCGGATTGATGAAGCGCCAGCCAATCGTGGTGTCCTCGATCCGCGCGTTGCGTGAGAACGCGCTGTCTGCCTTGCCGATCACGAAGGGTGCGCGGCTCATGCTTTCCACTCCGCCGGCGATCATCAGCTGCGTCTCGCCCGCAGCGATTGCACGGGTAGCGCTGCCAATGGCGTCCAGGCTGGAGCCGCACAGGCGGTTGACCGTGGTGCCGGGGACTTCTACCGGCAGACCGGCCAGCAAGGCGGCCATGCGTGCGACGTTACGGTTGTCCTCTCCGGCCTGGTTGGCGCAACCGTAGATGACGTCATCCACCTCAGCCCAGTCGACGCCGCTGTTGCGGGCGATCAATGCCTTGATCGGTAGTGCGGCCAGATCGTCGGTCCGCATCGAGGACAGCAGGCCGCCGTAGCGGCCGAACGGGGTGCGGATGGCGTCGCAAAGATAGACGGTGGCGGTCATGGTGTGGGCACGCTCGGGTGGGGTAAAAAGGGTGGGCGTGTTGCCACGCCCACCGAAGGGAGAGAGTTGGAGACAACCCTCTGGAGAAGCGGTCGGACGGATCTGACTCAGTAGGTTTCGATATGGAACCGGCCTTTGGTCAGCAACTGTGGCCGCAGCGCGTCCCAGTCGGCGCCCTTGGCGCGGCAGATGTCGCGGAAGGCCTCGATCACGCCGGCTTCCATGCCCTTCAGGCCACAGATGTAGATGTAGGTGTTGTCATCGGTCAGCATGCCGAACACCTTGTCGGCGCGTTCGCGGATGCGGTCCTGTACATAACGCTTGGGTTCGCCAGGCACGCGCGAGAACGCGAAGTTGATGTCGATGAAGTCTTCCGGCAGCTTCTTCAGCGGACCAAAGTAGGGCAGTTCGCCCGGCGTACGGGCGCCGAAGAACAGCATCAGTTCGCCGCCTTCCTTCAGGTCCATGCGCCGGCGGCGCCGTTCGGTCATGGCACGCATCGGCGCCGAGCCGGTGCCGGTGCAGATCATCATGATCGAGGCGCCGGGGTGATTGGGCATCAGGAAGGTGGAGCCGTAGGGGCCGGTAACCTGCACCTTGTCGCCTTTCTTAAGGTCGCAGACATAGTTGGAGGCCACGCCCCGGGCGGGGTTGCCGTCGTGGTCGGTGGTGACGCGCTTCACCGTCAGCGACAGGTTGTTGTGGTGCGGGCGTTCGCCTTCGCGCGGGCTGGCGACCGAGTACATGCGCAACAGGTGGGGCTTGCCCTTGTCATCCACGCCGGGCGGGATGATGCCGATCGACTGGCCTTCGAGCACCGGGAAGGGGGTGGCGCCGAAGTCGAGCACGATATGGTGGATGTCGGAAGAGGCATCTTCTTCGGTCAGGCGGTAGTTGCCGGTGACGGTGGCCGTGACCGGGTTGTTCGGACCATAGAGGTTGATGTAAGGGTGGGATGCCGACCACGGTGCCAGCGCCGGGCCGCCATGGCCTGCCGTGGCCACTTCGGTGATCTGCTTGACCTCGGTCGGGGTCTCCACGCTGGCACCGGCACCGCTGGTGCTGGCTTCCATGCTGTCCAGGTCACGGGTGTCGGGCAGGATATCCCACACAAACTGTTCTTCCAGCGTGTAGGGGGCGGAGGTTTCGACATTGCGCCAGGAGTCGATTGCCCCGGTCGGACAGGGCGGCACGCAGGCCAGGCAGCCGTTGCAGACCTCGAACTTGACCACGTAGTTCAAGTTGTCATGGGTGATTGCATCGACCGGGCAGGTCTCTTCGCAGGTATTGCAGCGGATGCAGATCTCCGGGTCGATCAGGTGTTGCCGGGCGATGGCGGCGTGCTCTGCTGGCGCGTTCATGTCTCTCTCCAAAGTCTCTCTGGTTTCTTTTGGCCCGCGGGGCGGCCCCGCGGACTTTCCTTCTCATCAGGATCGACAGCGACGCAGCAGCCCTTGCGCGCCCCCGGAATGGGGGCTGCAGCAGGCTGACGCGTATCTGTCAGTTGAAGCGGACGTACTCGAAGTTGATCGGCTGATTGTTGATGCCACGGCTCGGCGCCGCGATCCAGTTGGCGAACTTGCCCGGCTCCAGACAGCGGCCCATCAGCGAGTGCACATACAGACGGTCTTCGTCGCTGGGCAGCCACTTCAGGTGGTTGTGGGTCCATTCCGCTTCGGACAACAGGTGGCCGTCGGGGCTGACATGAACGTCGGCAAACATGCCGATCGCGCGATGGAAACCCTTGTGCGGCAGGGTGAAGCGGAAATCGAAGCCGAACTTGGCCGGGATGCGGTTCCAGCGGTCCACGCCGGCCTGCACATCGGCAATCCAGTCGTCGCGCAGGCGCTCGTTCAGGGCCGAAAGGGCGCCAACGTGGCGGGTGGTGATGCGATCGCCAGCCACATCCATGACCTCGTACTCGTTGTTCATCAGCTTGTGGTCGTCGTCGATCTTGGTCTCTTCGAAACGCCCCTTCAGACCGGTGGTGTAGTAGGTCGCGGCGTTGGAGGAGATTTCGTTGCCGTACAGGTCGCTGGTGACACTGAAGTGGAAGTTCAGGTACTTCTGCAGCGTCGGCAGGTCGATCACGCCGGCGGCGCGCAGCTTGTCCTTGTCGTCGGTCTTCAGTTGCTGCATCACTTCGCAGGTGCGCTGGATGACGCGGGCGATGCCGGACTCGCCGACGAAGAGGTGGTGCGCTTCTTCGGTCAGCATGAACTTGCAGGTACGAGCCAGCGGATCGAAAGCCGACTCGGCCAGCGAGGCCAGCTGGTACTTGCCGTCGCGGTCGGTGATGAAGGTGAACATGAAGAAGCTGAGCCAGTCGGGCGTCTTCTCGTTGAACGCGGTCAGGATGCGGGGGTTGTCCTCGTCACCCGAGCGGCGCTCGAGCAGTGCCTCACCTTCTTCGCGGCCGTCGCGGCCGAAGTGGGCGTGCAGCAGGTAGACCATGGCCCACAGGTGACGACCTTCCTCGACGTTGACCTGGAACAGGTTGCGCAGGTCGTACAGCGACGGGGCAGTCAGGCCGAGGTGGCGCTGCTGCTCGACCGAAGCGGGCTCGGTGTCGCCCTGGGTGACGATGATGCGGCGCAGCGTGGAGCGGTATTCGCCCGGCACTTCCTGCCACACGTCCTCACCCTTGTGGTCGCCGAAGGTGATCTTCTTGTTCTGTTCCTGCGGGGTCAGGAAGATGCCCCAACGGTAGTCGGGCATCTTGACGTGGTCGAAGTGGGCCCAGCCGGTGGGATCGACGCTGACTGCGGTGCGCAGGTAGACATCGTAATTGGTCGAGTTGTCCGGACCCATGTCGTCCCACCACTGCAGGAAGGCCGGCTGCCAGTGCTCCAGGGCGCGCTGCAGGGTCTTGTTCTCGGACAGGTTGACGTTGTTCGGGATGCGTTCGCTGTAGTTGATCATTGCTCGGTACTCCTCCGATGATTCGAGATGAACAGGCGGAACGGACGTGTGCCGTCCCCGCGCTGCTTTGCCACGGACCTCCTGAACCACGCCAAGGCGCCGACTGCAACGGCAGAGGGACGGCTTGCCACGCGGCTGAACGAGGGATTCGGTTGGCGGGAGCCGGTTTGCTCCCGCCCTTTAAATCAGACCCGGTTCCAGTCGAACTGCGCTTTCTTGCCCGAGCCGAAGAGCTTGAGCGCGCCATTGCTGCCGACTGCGTTGGGACGGATGAAGATCCAGTTCTGCCATGCCGACAGACGGCCGAAGATGCGGGTGTTCATGGTTTCGGTGATGCCGAAGCGCAGGTTGGCTTCGAGGCCGGTGAGGGCGTCGGGCGACAGCGCCACGCGCTCTTCCACCGCGATGCGGACTTCGTCAGCCCAGTCGAGATCGTCGGGGATGGCGGTCACCAGGCCCAGCTCGAAGGCTTCGGCAGCGTTCAGCTTGCTGCCTTCGCGGGCCTTGAGCGCGGCGATCGGCGCTTCTTCCTCGTAGAAGCGGGCGGCGATGCGTGACAGGCCGTTTACCATCGGCAGCGGACCGAAGTTCATCGCGGTCAGGCCGATTGCGTTGGGTGCGTCGGTGGTGTCGAGCATGTAGCTGCGGTCGGCGGCGAGGGCGATCTCCAGCAGGGTGCCGGCAAAGCAGGAACCCGGCTCGATCAGTGCGTACAGGCTGCGCGAGGACACATCGATGCGTGCCAGGGTGCGGCGCAGCATGCCCAGGGTCTCACGCACGAACCAGTTGTCCTGGTTGGCGACGATGGTCGCGTCGATGTCCATCACGACCTGGGCATCGCCTTCGGTACGCAGCTGCCACAGACCAACATCGAGATGGTTGGTACGCAGATTGAGGATGGCGTCGTCGAGTTCGCGTGCCATCTTCAGCGGCCACCAGTTGGCACCCTGGGCTTCGATTTCGGCGGCAGTGTTGGCGGTGACTGCGGACGGCGCGCGCACGGTCAGGGTGACGGTGCGGCCATCGGCGTCGATTGCGGCATCGACGAATTCGTAATGGTAACCCTGGGCGTCGACCGTACGCTCCAGCGTCGGCAGTGCCACACCCTTGGCCTGTGCCGGACGGATCGAACCCTTGGCCAGTTCGGCGGCGCGCTGGGCGATGTGTTCGCCGAACTGCTGGGCCTTGACCACGTCATCGACCAGGCGCCAGTCCTTGGCGCGCTGACCGCGGACACCCTCGGAAATGGTGCAGAAGATGTCGGCATGGTCGCGGCGCACCTTGCGCTTGTCGGTCACCCGGGTCAGGCCGCCGGTACCCGGCAGCACACCCAGCAGCGGTACTTCCGGCAGCGACACTGAGGAGTTGCGGTCGTCGACCAGAATGATCTCGTCGCAGGCCAGCGCCAGCTCATAGCCGCCACCGGCGGTGGTGCCGTTGCAGGCAGCGATGAACTTCAGACCGGAGTACTGGCTGGCATCCTCGATGCCGTTACGGGTTTCGTTGGTGAACTTGCAGAAGTTCACCTTCCAGGCGTGGGTGGACACACCCAGCATGTAGATGTTGGCGCCCGAACAGAAGATCTTCGGCTTGCCCGAGGTGAACACCACCGACTTGACCGTCGGGTGTTCGAAACGGATGCGTTGCAGCGCGTCATGCAGCTCGATGTCCACGCCCAGGTCGTAGGAGTTGAGCTTGAGCTTGTACCCAGGGCGGATGCCGCCGTCCTCGTCGATGTTCAGCGTCAGGGTGGCGACTTCACCAGCCACGTCCAGCTTCCAGTGCTTGTAGCGGGACGGTTCGGTGCGGTAATCCACCGGCTCAATGACGTCGGTGCCGGTTGCGGCGGGGGTGTGCTGCTGGGTCGCGACTGCTTCCATTTCTGTCTCCTCTTTTATGGGGTCAGCTCATGACGAGCTGGCGTAACTTCATGAAACTTTCATCCACGGTCTCGCCCGAGGTGTCGACCACGGTGTCGGCCTTGGCGTACAGCGACTCGCGCGCTTGCAGGATGCGCTTGAGGTCTTCCATGGCCTCGTCGTTGCCGGCCATCGGTCGCAGGTCGCCCTGGGCGAGTACGCGGGCCATGTGTTCTTCCGGCTGCGCCTTGATCCATACGGTCAGGCAGTTCGACAAGAGCAGGTCGTAGGTTTCCGGCTGCGAGACCGCGCCGCCGCCGACCGAGATCACCCCCTTGTCCTGTTCGCGGCACAGGCGCTCCAGCGTGCGGTGCTCGATGCGGCGATAGCCGGCCTGTCCATACAGTGCAAACAGTTCGCGTGCCGGCATGCCGGTTTCGCGCTCGATCTCGCGGTCGAGCTCGATGAAGGGCACGCCCATCTCGCTGGCGAGCCGGCTGCCAAGCGTGGATTTGCCGGCACCGCGCAGGCCGATCAGGGCGATGCGCTTGCGCCGCACGGCTTCTTCATGACCGAAGTCGCGCATCAGGCGGAAAACCACTTCTTCCAGGCGATGCTGCGGCAGACGCTCGAGGAATCGGCGAATCAGGCGCTTCTCCACCGTGTCCTCGGCCTCGGGTGCGAGCAACTCGATCAGCGAGACATCCAGCGCGCGGCTGATGTGACGCAGCAGCACGATGGAAACGTTGCCTTCGCCGGCCTCGAGGTGGGCGAGGTGGCGCTCGGACACGGCCGCTTCGCGGGCTACCAGCTTGCGCGTCATGCCGCGACGGTCGCGGATCTCGCGGACCCGCTTGCCGAGTGCAGCCAGAAACTCGCCGTCACCGCGTTCGTCGGTGTGGCGGGCTTCCTGGTCGGTGCTTTCGGTATTGGCGATGTCGGTCCGGGTATTCATGTCTGTCGTCCTTGTGCAGAAAACTGCACGGCGTGGTTGAACAATAGTGCAGCTTAAATTCTTCGTCAAGAGGTAAAGTGCAGTTTATTTCAGTTTTTGATGCAGCGGACTTCTGCTTCTTATCAATATGGCTACATATTTGTGACTTATATTGCAATGCAGCACGGTTTTTACAAGATAAACATGCAATAAAGTGCTTGACGTTGAATGTTGTGGGTGTATTCTATCTCCAACGATCTGCGTATTGGATGCGCTTTACTGCATGTTTTATGCGTAGGTGAGCTGCAGTACGAACACTAGGGAGACATGGTGAAACTGGCGAACTATCTAGAGGGGCGGTGGCAGGAAGGCGAAGGCGCCGGTATTGCATTGACCGACCCGGTGACCGGCGAGGAACTGGTCAGGGTGTCGTCCGATGGACTGGATCTGGGCGCCGCGCTGGACTTTGCGCGCGCCAGCGGCGGGGCCGGACTGAAGGCAATGACGTACGAAGCCCGTGCCGCCTTGCTGGGGCGGATTGCCGAGGTGCTGACAGCAAATCGTGATGCCTATTTCGATATCTCGCTGCGCAACTCCGGCTCGACCGCGGCCGATGCCGGTTTCGATGTGGATGGCGCCATCTTCACGCTCAAGACTTATGCCCGCGCTGGCAAGGTGCTGGGCGGTGGGCGTCTGCTCAAGGAAGGGGCGCGGGTGGCGCTGGCCAAGACGGAAGTCTTCCAGGCGCAGCATTTCCTGACGCCATTGTCCGGTGTCGCGATCTTCATCAACGCCTTCAACTTCCCGGCCTGGGGCTTGTGGGAGAAAGCTGCCCCGGCCTTGCTCGCCGGCGTACCCGTGCTGGTCAAGCCGGCTACCCCCACTGCCTGGCTGACCCAGCGCATGGTGCAGGACGTGGTCGATGCGGGCATCCTGCCGCCGGGTGCGATCAATGTTGTCTGTGGCTCGGCGCGCGATCTGCTCGATCACGTTGGCGAGTGCGATGTGGTGTCCTTTACCGGTTCGGCCGATACCGCCGCGCGCATCCGCATGCATCCCGCCGTGGTGGCGAAGTCGGTGCGGATCAATGTCGAGGCCGACAGCGTCAATAGCGCAATCCTGGGGCCGGACGCAGTACCTGGCAGTCCGGAGTTCGATCTTGCGGTCAAGGAGATCGTCCGTGAGCTGACGATCAAGACCGGCCAGAAGTGCACCGCGATCCGTCGCATCCTGGCGCCCGCCGCCGTCGCGCCCGCGCTTGCCGAGGCGGTGGCAGGCAAGCTCGCCGGCATGACGGTCGGCGATCCGCGCAGTGAGGCCGTACGGGTCGGACCCTTGGTCAGCAAGGCGCAGCAAGCGGCTGCGTTCGAAGGCTTGGCCAAGCTGCGTGAGGAGGCACGGGTGGTGTTCGGCGGTGGCGAAGGATTCGTGCCCGTGGATGCCGACCCCGCACTTGCGGCCTTCGTCCAGCCCACCTTGCTGTATTGCGATCAGGGGCTGATGGCGAAATATGTGCATGACGTCGAGGTGTTCGGCCCGGTGGCAACCGTGCTGCCTTATGGCGACATCGCCGACGCGATCGCGATGGCCCGTCGTGGTTGCGGTTCGCTGGTGGCTTCGGTGTATTCCGCCAGTGCGGCCTTCCTTGCCGCGCTGGTACCGGCGATTGCCGATCTGCATGGTCGGGTGATGGTGGTCGATGGCACGGTGGGCAATCAGCACACCGGTCACGGCAACGTCATGCCCAACTGTCTGCACGGCGGGGCGGGGCGCGCGGGTGGCGGCGAGGAGTTGGGCGGCTTGCGCGCGCTGGCGATGTATCACCGTCGTTATGTGGTGCAGGGCAGTCCGGCCCTGCTCGATGCGCTGTCCGCTGATGCGGTGGATGCCGCGCTGCTGGGCGCTTGAAGACGGCTGCCTTCCCTTGTGGAAGGTGGCCCGGTTGCGATGCCTTGATGTCCGATGGGCATGAGCATCCGCATACCGGACCAAATCGGAACCGACAGGAGAACCCTATGACCCCTGACACCTTTCAGGCGCTGATTGCCAGGATTACCGCCGAGATTGCCGGCAAGCCGGTCGATGCGGCGCTGGCCGACTTTCTCAATACGCGCTTTCCGCCGGGCAGCGCCGAGTTCGACGAGATTGCCGCCGCCTGCAAGCAGGCCGTGGCAGATGGCTGGATGTGCGAGCGCGAACATGGCGGCATCAAGTACGGACGGGTGATCAAGCCCTGTACCGCGCTGGCTGGCTATAGCGTGGATGTGGTCGAGATGCGCGATGTGGTGGGACCGCAGCATGCCCATCCGAACGGCGAGATCGACATGATCATGCCGCTCGAGGGGGACGCGAAGTTCGATGGCCACGGCGCCGGCTGGTTTGTCTATGGCCCGGGCACAGTGCACCGGCCGACGGTGTCGGGTGGTCGCGCATATGTGCTCTACCTGCTGCCGGATGGCGCGATCGAATTCACCCGTCAGTGAGGCAGCGCCCACCCCATTGAACACCTCCCGTACCGCATCGACACCGGCAGAAAGACCGGGCGGGCGGGGGCTTGCAGGACCTAGAGGAGACACAACCATGCCCACCCTGAGTGTGGCGGACCATCGCAGCAGTCCGCCCGTCATCGACATTCCGCGCCGCTACAACGCGGCTGACGATCTGATTGGCCGCAACCTGCAGGCCGGTCGCGGCAGCAAGATCGCCTATATCGACGATTCCGGCAGTTACAGCTACAACGAGCTGGCGCGGCGCGTCAATCGCTGCGCCAGTGCCTTGCGCGAGGTGCTTGGCCTGCGCCAGGAAGATCGCGTGTTGATGTGCGTGCACGACACCGTGGAGTTTCCCACCGTGTTCCTCGGTGCGATCAAGGCCGGTGTGATTCCGATCGCGGTCAACACCCTGCTGACCGCGCACGACTACGAGTACATGCTGACCGACAGCCGCGCCCGTGTGGCGGTGGTGTCGGCTGCACTACTGCCCTTGTTCGAGCCCTTGCTGGGCAAGGTCGATACGCTGGAGCGCATTGTCGTGGCGGGTACTGCCAACCCGGGCGAAGACAGCCTCGCGGCGCTGCTCGAAGGCGGAACGGACGATTTCGACGCGGCCCCAACACTGGCCGACGATGCCTGTTTCTGGCTCTACTCTTCAGGCTCGACCGGCGCACCCAAGGGAACGGTACATATCCATTCCAGCCTGATCCAGACTGTGGAGCTCTATGCCCGTCCGGTGATCGGCATTGCCGAGAGCGATGTCGTGTTCTCCGCGGCCAAGCTGTTCTTTGCCTATGGTCTGGGCAACGGCCTGACCTTTCCGCTGGCGGTGGGCGCTACCGCGGTGCTGATGGCCGAGCGGCCGACACCGGCGGCGGTATTCGAGCGCTTGCGTCGGCACCGGCCGACGATCTTCTACGGTGTGCCCACGCTGTATGCGTCGATGCTGGCCAGTGCGGACTGTCCGACTGCCGACGAAATGCGCCTGCGCGCCTGTACCTCGGCGGGCGAGGCGCTGCCGGAGGAGATCGGCAAGCGCTGGCAGCAGCGCTTTGGCGTGGATATCCTCGACGGCATCGGCTCTACCGAAATGCTGCACATCTTCCTGTCCAACCGTGCCGGCAGCGTGCGTTATGGCACCACCGGCAAGCCGGTGCCGGGCTATGCGGTGCGCCTGATCGACGACGAAGGTATGGAGGTGACCGAGCCCGGCGTGCCGGGTGAGCTGCAGATCAGCGGCCCGACCGCGGCGGCCTATTACTGGAACAACCGCGAGAAGACCCGCGCCACCTTCCAGGGGCCGTGGACCCGCAGTGGCGACAAGTACCAGATCGATGCCGAGGGTTACTACATCTATGCCGGACGCAGTGACGACATGCTCAAGGTCAGCGGCATCTATGTGTCGCCGATCGAGGTCGAGTCGGCGCTGATTGCCCACGAGGCGGTGCTGGAGGCCGCCGTGATCGGCGCCGAGGATGACGACAAGCTGATCAAGCCCAAGGCCTACATCGTGCTCAAGCCCGGCCTCGAGGCGGACGATGCGCTGCGCGAGCAGCTCAAGGCCCACGTCAAGCGCCTGCTTGCACCGTACAAGTATCCGCGCTGGATGGAGTTCGTCGATGAGCTGCCCAAGACGGCCACCGGCAAGATCCAGCGCTTCAAGCTGCGCGCGGCCACCGCACGCTGACCGAGAGGGAGCCGACACATGACTGCGATGACGCTTGCGATCGACATCATCAAGGACGAGCACAAGTCCATGGGGGCCGTGCTCAAGGGCCTGCAAGCCCACCTCGAGGCGGTGCGCGAAGGCCGCGACAAGCCTGACTACCCGCTATTCCAGGCAATGTTCGACTACATCGAGACCATTCCCGACCGGGTTCACCACCCGAAAGAGGATGAAACCCTGTT
Source organism: Parazoarcus communis SWub3 = DSM 12120 (assembly GCF_003226565.1). Lineage (GTDB taxonomy): Bacteria > Pseudomonadota > Gammaproteobacteria > Burkholderiales > Rhodocyclaceae > Parazoarcus > Parazoarcus communis. The sequence continues at coordinate 30,295 of NZ_QKOE01000005.1, forward strand.
CCGTCTGCTGCGGCTGCGCACCCAGGAGGCGGATGTCATCCTGGACGAGCTCGAAGGTCAGCATCAGGTATGCGCCAACCTGCTGGCCTCGGTGCGGCGGGCCATGGGGGCAGGGCGCGAAAGTGGCGACCTGACGGCCTTTGCGCGCAGCCTCGATGCCTATGCCGAGTTCCTGTGGGAACACATGAGAAAAGAAGAAGAAATCGTCCTGCCGCTGGCCGAGCGTCATCTGACCAGCCAGGACTGGGAAGCAATCCAGGCGGCCTTTCAGGCCAACCGGAGTCAGGCCTGGTAAGGCCGGGGCGGTGATCATCACCGCCCGTTCATCCAATAACAGGAGGAGACATCCATGAAACAAGCACGTCGCAATGCAGTCCGCACCCTCGCCGCCCTGACCGTGGGCGCGCTGCTGCCGATCGGCGCCGCCCAGGCCGCCGAGAAGATCAAGGTTGGCCTGATGCTGCCCTACACCGGGACGTTTGCCGCACTGGGTACCGCGATCACCAATGGTTTCAAGCAGTATGTCGCCGAGCAGGGCGGCACGCTGGCCGGCCGCGAGGTCGAGTACTTCGTCGTCGATGACGAATCCGATCCGGCCAAGGCCACCGAGAACGCCAACAAGCTGGTCAAGCGCGATCAGGTCGACGTGCTGGTCGGCACGGTGCACTCCGGCGTGGCGCTGGCGATGGCCAAGGTGGCCCGCGACAACAAGACGCTGATGATCATCCCCAATGCCGGCGCCGACGAGCTGACCGGGCCGCTCTGTGCCCCGAATGTGTTCCGTACCTCGTTCAGCAACTGGCAGCCGGGTTACGCCATGGGCAAGGTCGCCGCCGAGAAGGGGCACAAGACCGCGGTGACGATGTCGTGGAAGTACGCGGCCGGCGACGAGGCCAGCAACGGTTTCGCCAAGGGCTTTGAGGCCAGCGGTGGCAAGGTGCTCAAGCACCTGACCCTGCCTTTCCCCAACGTCGAGTTCCAGGCCCTGCTGACCGAGATTGCTTCGCTCAAGCCCGAGGCCGTGTATGTGTTCTTTGCCGGTGGCGGGGCGGTGAAGTTCGTCAAGGATTATGAGGCTGCCGGCCTGAAGAACAGTATTCCGCTGTACTCCAGCGGCTTCCTCACCGATGGCACGCTGGCGGCAATGGGCGGTTCGGGCGAGGGCCTGCTGACCGCGCTGCATTACGCTGACGGGCTCGAGAATGCCAAGGACAAGGCCTTCCGCAACACCTACGCCACCACCTACAAGCTGCAGCCGGACGTCTATGCGGTGCAGGGCTATGACGCTGCGCAACTGCTGAAGGCGGGGCTGGATGCGGTCAAGGGCGGCAAGCTGGAGCAGCCGGCCATGATCAAGGCCATGGAAGCCGCCACCATCGACAGCCCCCGCGGCGCCTTCACCCTGTCGAAGGCGCACAACCCGGTGCAGGACATCTACCTGCGCAAGGCCGAAGGGCAGGAGAACAAGGTGGTCAGCGTTGCTGCCGCCAAGCTCGCCGACCCGGCGCGCGGCTGCCGCATGTAAGACCGCGTCCGCGGCGGCCGGCCATCATCGGTCGCCGCGGGCCCCCGAATCAGAGAGACCGCATCCGGGCAGCTCGTGCCCGGAGGGGAAGGCGTATCCATGGATTTCACCATATTCCTGATCCAGATCCTGAACTCGCTCCAGTACGGCTTGCTGCTGTTCCTGGTGGCCAGCGGCCTGACGCTGGTGTTCGGCATCATGGGCATCATCAACCTGGCGCATGGCAGCTTCTACATGATCGGCGCCTATCTGGCGTTCGCGCTGACCAGCCTGACCGGCAACCTGATGCTGGCCATCGTGCTGGGTCTGCCGCTGGCTTTCATCTTTGGTGCCTTGCTCGAGTGGCTGCTGTTCGCCCACTTGTACAAGCGCGACCATCTTGAGCAGGTGCTGCTGACCTATGGCTTGATCCTGATCTTCGAGGAGCTGCGCAGCCTCGCCATTGGCGACGATGTGCATGGGGTCAATATCCCCGCGCTGTTCTCGGCCTCGATTCCGCTATCCGACACGCTGTCGTACCCGGTCTATCGCCTGTTGATCTCGGCCGTCTGCATTGCGCTCGCAGTGGGGCTGTGGTGGCTGATGCAGCGTACCCGGCTGGGCATGATGATCCGTGCCGGCAGTCATGATCGCGACATGGTCCAGGCCCTGGGCATCGACATCAATCTGCTCTACCGCACCGTGTTTGCGCTGGGTGTGGCGCTGGCCGCGCTGGCCGGCATGCTCGCGGCGCCGATCTCTTCGGTATACCCGGGCATGGGGGGCAGCGTGCTGATCATCTCTTTCGTGATAGTCGTCATCGGTGGCATCGGCTCGGTGTGGGGGGCGCTGATTGCGGCCCTGCTGATCGGCTTTGCCGACACCTTCGGCAAGGTGCTGGTGCCCGAGTTTGCCGGGCTGGCGGTCTACCTGGTCATGGCCATCGTGCTGCTGTGGCGGCCCGAAGGCATTCTGAAGAAAGGATAAACGGCCATGAATCCCCGTATTGCACTCGTTCTCAAACTGGCTGCGCTGGTCGGGCTGATCGTGTTTCCGTCCTTCGGCTCGAGCTTCTACACCGAGATGGTGGCAAAGATGCTGATCCTGGGCATCTTTGCGATGAGCCTGGATCTGCTGGTGGGCTTTACCGGGCTGGTCAGCCTGGGTCACGCGGCCTACTTTGGCATTGCCGCCTACACGGTGGCCTTGCTGACACCCAAGTACGATCCGGCCAATTTCTGGATCGCACTGCCGGCGGCCGTGCTGGCCGCGGCGGCGGCGGCCTTTGTCATCGGCCTGTTCGTGCTGCGCACCAAGGGCATCTATTTCATCATGGTGACGCTGGCCTTTGCCCAGATGGTGTATTTCATCTTTCATGACACCGCGCTGGGGGGCGGCTCGGACGGCATCTATGTGAACTTCAAGCCCGACGCCACCATCGCCGGCTGGCAGCCGTTCAACCTCGACGAGCCCTTGCAGCTGTATTACTTCGTGGTTGCGGCCCTGGTGGCGGTGTTCGTTTTCCTGACCCTGGTGCTGCGCTCGCCATTTGGCAAGGTGCTGGTCGGCATCCGCAGCAACGAGCACCGCATGCAGTCGCTGGGCTACGCCACCTTCCGCTACAAGCTGGCGGCGTTCACGCTGGCGGGCGGGCTGGCCGGTGTGGCGGGTTTTCTCTACGCCGTGCTGTTCGGCTTCGTGACCCCGGAGTATCTGTCCTGGCACCAGTCGGGCAATGTGCTGATGATGGTCATCCTTGGCGGCATGGGCAACCTGGCCGGTGCGGTGATTGGCGCCTTTGCCTTCATCGGCCTGCAGGAGATGTTTGCCGACTGGACCAAGCATTGGCAGCTGCTGATGGGTGGCGTCATTGTCGCCGCGGTGCTGTTCATGCCGGGCGGTCTGTCAGCCCTGCCCGGGCGGGTATTGAAAAAGCTCAACCAGGAGAGCAAGCATGGCTGAGGCCGATCTGCAGATTCGCGGCACGGCGTCTGCCGCACCGGCCGCACAGGGCGATGTCCTGCTCGTGGCCGACAAGCTGACCCGCCGGTTTGGCGGGCTGGCGGCCAATCAGGACGTCTGCCTGAGCCTCGAGCGCGGCATGCTGCATGCCCTGCTCGGCCCCAATGGCGCCGGCAAGTCCACCTGCATCAACATGCTGTCGGGCGACCTGCCGCCGTCCGAAGGGCGCATTCTGCTGCGTGGCCAGGACGTCACCCGCCTGAGTGCGGCACAGCGTTCGAAGATCGGCATCGGCCGCAGCTATCAGCGCACCAACATCTTTCCCGGCTTTACCGTGCTGGAGAACTGCCGCCTGGCAGCGCAGTCGCGCAACCCCCGGCCGTGGAAGATCTTTACCGATGCACTCGGGCTGACCGACACCCTTGAGCGGGCGCGGGCGGCCATCGTCGAGGCCGGGCTGGCTGGCCGCGAGCAGCGTATCGCCGGCACCATGTCGCATGGCGAACAACGTCAGCTCGAGATCGCGATGGTGCTTGCCACCGATGCCGAGGTGCTGTTGCTGGACGAACCGCTGGCCGGCATGGGCTCGGAGGAGTCGGCACAGATGGTCGAGTTGCTCAAGCGACTGAAGCAGAACCGCGCCATCCTGCTGGTCGAGCACGACATGGATGCAGTGTTCGCGGTGGCCGACACCATTACCGTGATGGTCAATGGCGTGGTGCTGGAGTCGGGTCCGCCCGAGCAGATCCGCAACAGCGCCGACGTACAGACCGCTTATCTGGGAGATGGCCATGTCTAATGTCCTGCTCGAAGCCCGGGAGCTTCATACCTACTACGGGTCCAGCCATATCCTGCATGGTGTGGATTTCTGCATCCACAAGGGTGAAACCCTGGGGCTGATGGGCCGCAACGGCATGGGCAAGACCACGCTGATCCGCTCCATGCTGGGTCTGGTCAAGCCGCGTCATGGCACGGTCAGTGTGCGTGGCGATGTGATGACGGGTGGGCCGACCCACCGTATCGCACGTCAGGGCATCGCTTACGTCCCTGAAGGCCGTGGCATTTTTCCCAACCTGTCGGTGCGCGAGAACCTGCAGATGGCGGCGCGTGCCGGTGTCGACGGTCAGCGCGACTGGACCTTCGAGCGGGTGATGCAGACCTTCCCGCGGCTGGCCGAGCGCATCAACAATGGTGGCGGGCAACTGTCCGGCGGCGAGCAGCAGATGCTGACCATTGGTCGCGCGCTGATGACCAACCCCGACCTGCTGATCCTGGACGAGGCCACCGAAGGCCTGGCGCCCCTGATCGTGCGCGAGATCTGGCGGGTGATCCGCGAGATCCGCGACAGCGGCATTGCCACCGTGATTGTGGACAAGAACCACGCCGCGGTCACCTCGATCACCGACCGCTCGATGATCGTGGTCAAGGGGCAGGTGGTGTTTGACGGGGCCAGTACCGAGGTGCGCAACAATCCCGAACTCATCCAGAAGCATCTGGGGGTGTGAGCGCATGATCTACGAACGCGCCAAACGCATCCGCTTCGCCCACTGCGATCCGGCTGGCATTGTGTTTTACCCGCGCTATGTCGAGCTGTTCAACGAGGTGGTCGAAGACTGGTTTGCCGAAGGGCTGGGGGTGGATTTCCATGCCCTGCACGAGGAACACCGTCTGGGCATTCCCACCGTGCGGCTCGAGGTGGAGTATCTCGCCCCCTCGCGTTACGGTGATCTTCTGCATTTTCGCCTGCGGGTGCGCGAGATCGGCAACGCCTCGCTCAAGCTCGAGATCGGTGCCTATGCCGGCGAGCAACTGCGCGTGCGCGGCCACCTGAAGGTGGTCATGGCCTCGGCCGAGACCCTGCGGCCGGTGCCGATCTCGGACGATTTCTGGCGGCCACGGTTTGCCGCTTTCTTGAACGATGCGGGCTGAGTGCCCGCCGCTGCCGAACGAACAGGATCAATCGAACATGGATTACAGCCGCTATACCAGTCTGCAAGTCGTTCGCCACACCGGCGGCGTTGTCGAGGTGGTGATGGGCCGTGACGGCAAGCTGCCGGTCGCCGACCATGCCGGTCATGGTGAGCTGGCCGACATCTGGCGCGACCTGGACCGCGACCCCGAAGTGTCGGTGATCATCGTCCGTGGGCAGGCCAAGGGCTTTTCCGGTGGCGGCACGCTGGAGCTGGTCGGCGACATGGTCGAGGATTTCGAGCACCGTGCGCGGGTGTGGAAAGAGGCGCGTGACATCGTCTACAACATGATCAACTGCTCCAAGATCATCGTGTCGGCGATCAACGGTCCCGCCGTAGGGGGTGGCCTGGCCGTGGCGCTGATGGCCGACATCTCCATCGCCGCCCGCGATGCACGCCTGATCGACGGTCACACCCGGCTCGGCGTCGCGGCCGGCGACCATGCGGCCATCATCTGGCCGCTGTTGTGCGGCATGGCCAAGGCCAAGCTGCACCTGCTGTTGTCCAGCGAGATCAGCGGCGAGGAGGCCGAGCGTATCGGTCTGGTGTCGATGGCGGTGGACGGTGAGGCGCTGATGCAGACGGCAATGGAGATCGCCGGCAAGCTGTCTGCCGGACCGCAGACTGCGTTGCGCTGGACCAAGCACAGCCTGAACAACTGGCTGCGTCAGGCCGGCCCCATCTTCGACAATTCGGTGGCACTGGAGATGCTGGGTTTTACCGGCCCGGAAGTGCGCGAGGGTCTGGCTGCGGTGCGTGAGCGGCGTAGCCCGGTGTTCCCTGCCGGCGCGCCGTTTTGAATCGGTGTTCTGAATTCGAGGAGACAGCATGCGTGCATTGATCTGCCAGGCTTACGCCCCGCTCGACGCGCTGAAGGTCGGCGAGCTGCCCGAACCCGTCCCCGCGGCCGGCGAACTGAGCATCCGGGTGGAGGCGGCTGGCATCAACTTCTACGACACCCTGATCGTACAGGGCAAGTATCAGGTCAAGCCCGCCCTGCCGTTTTCGCCGGGTGGCGAGGTGGCAGGCACGGTGGTGGCGGTGGGTGAGGGCGTGAGTCACGTCCGGCCCGGTGACCGGGTCTGCGCCTTTACCTCCTATGGGGGCTATGCCGAAGTCTGTCGCGCCCGCGCCGCGCAGACCTGGCCTTTGCCGGACGCAGTCGATTTTCGCGCCGCGGCGGCCGGGCTGGTGACGTATGGCACGGCCTGGTTCGGCCTGCATGATCGCGCCCGTATCCGCGCTGGTGACACGGTGCTGGTGCTGGGGGCTGCCGGCGGCGTGGGCCTGGCCGCGGTGCAGATTGCCAAGGCCGCGGGCGCACGTGTGATTGCTGCGGCCGGCAGCGCCGAACGTCTGGCCTTGTGCCGCGCGCACGGTGCCGACGTGCTGATCGACTACACCACGACCGACCTCAAGGATGCCGTCAAGGCCGCCACGGGCGGGAACGGGGCAGACATCGTGGTGGATGTGGTCGGCGGTCCGTACACCGAAGCGGCACTGCGTGCTACCGCCTGGCGTGGCCGGGTGCTGGTGATCGGCTTTGCCGCGGGTGAGATTCCGCGCATTCCGGCCAACCTGCTGCTACTCAAGGGCTGCGAGCTGTCAGGCGTGTTCTGGGATGAGCTGATGCGGCGCGAGCCGGCTGAAGCGGCCCGACAGGTGGCCGATGTGCTGGCGCACTTTGCCGATGGCCGCCTGCAACCCCCGGTCACCGCGGCCTGCGGGCTGGAGGGCGCGGTCGATGCAATGCGCAGTCTGGCTGCACGCAAGGTGGCTGGCAAGCTGATCGTGCTGCCACAGGCCGGTCAGGGCGATGACCGGTCCTGAAGCGTACCCATGAGCACCAACCCATTACCCTGATCTCATCGATCCGGTGAGCATTCATCACAACAATTCCATTACCCAACGGGCACCCCCGCCCACAACGGAGAATCACCATGGCTCAATATCAGTGCAGCGCCTGCTACTTTCCCTATGACGAGGCTACCGGCCTGCCGGAAGAGGGCATTGCCGCCGGCACCCGATGGGAAGACGTCCCCGAGGATTTTGTCTGTCCGGAATGCGGTACGCCCAAGTCGAACTGGATGGAGTATCAGGCCGGGTGATCAGGCTCGCCTGGTCGCTCGCCGCTGAGGAGGATCCCGCGATGAGTCACAACTTCGAAACCATCCAGTATCGGGTCGAGCAGGGCGTGGCGCGGCTGACGCTGAATCGGCCTGAACGCCTCAACGCCTTCAATACCCGGATGCATGCGGAAATCCGCAGCGCCCTTCAGGCCGTCCGCAGTGGCCGCGAGGAGGGCTCGGTGCGGGTGCTGTTGCTGACCGGGGCCGGTCGAGGCTTTTGCGCCGGGCAGGATCTGTCCGACCGCCAGGTGTCGGCCGACGGCGAGGCGCCTGATCTGGGGCGTTCGATCGAGGACAACTACAAGCCGCTGGTGCTGGCGCTGCGTGACCTGGCGCTGCCGGTCATTGCCGCGGTCAACGGCGTTGCGGCTGGGGCCGGGGCCAATCTGGCACTGGCCTGCGACATCGTGGTGGCGGCACGCTCGGCGAGTTTCATCCAGTCTTTTGCCAAGCTTGGCTTGGTGCCGGATACCGGAGGTTCGTGGATCCTGCCGCGTGCCCTGGGACCTGCACGGGCACTGGGCCTGGCGTTGCTGGGTGACAAGCTGCCTGCCGAGCAGGCCGCGGCCTGGGGGCTGATCTGGCAGTGTGTGGATGATGAGTCGTTGATGGCAACCGCCGATGACATCGCTGCGCGACTGGCGGCAGGCCCCACGCTGGGCTTTGCACGGACCAAACAGGCCATCTGGTCGTCCTCGACCCGCGATTTCGAAGCTCAGCTCGATCTCGAGCGCGACTACATGCGCGAGCTTGGCCGTTCGTCGGATTATCGCGAAGGGGTGGCGGCTTTCATGCAGAAGCGGCCACCGGCATTTACCGGGCGCTGAACCCTTGCGGGGGCTGATGGACATCGTGCCCACCGCAGGTTTTCACCCAAGCAATCCCTATTCAATCAGGAGTCTGACATGGCAGCGCTTGCCACCACGATCAGGGTCGCAGTCATCGGTGCGGGTGCCATGGGCAGCGGTATTGCCCATGTCGCTGCACGTGCCGGGCATGTGGTCTATCTGTATGACATGAATGCCGACGCGGTGGCGCGCGGCAAGGCCGGCATCGAGAAAGACCTGCGTTTCCTGGTGGGCAAGGGCAAGCTTGCCGAGGCGGATTGCATGGACACGCTCGAGCGGGTGCGGGCGACCAGCCGGATCGAGGATCTGGCCGATGCCGGCCTGCTGGTCGAGGCCATCGTCGAGAACCTGGAGATCAAGCAACAGCTGTTTGCCCAGCTCGAGGTCATGACTGCGCCCGAGGCCATCCTGGCGACCAATACCTCGTCGCTGTCGATCACCGCGATGGCGTCGACGCTGAAGCGGCCGCAGCGCCTGGCTGGGCTGCACTTCTTCAACCCGGCGCCGCGCATGGCGCTGGTGGAGATCGTTTCCGGTCTTGCCACCGACCCTGCGGTCGCGACCACGCTGTACGACACCGCCAAAGCCTGGGGCAAAGTCCCGGTGCGAGCCAGTTCGACGCCGGGTTTCATTGTCAATCGGGTGGCGCGTCCGTACTACGCGGAGGCCTTGCGGATACTGGCGGAGCGTGCCGCGACACCGGCTACGCTGGATGCGATCCTGCGCGAGAGCTGCAACTTTCCGATGGGGCCGTTCGAGCTGATGGATCTGATTGGGCATGATGTGAACTACGCTGTGACCCGTTCGGTGTTCGAAGCCTATTTCGGCGACAAGCGCTTCACCCCCAGCCTGATCCAGCAGGAGCTGGTGCTGGCAGGGCGGCTGGGGCGCAAGTCGGGGCAGGGCTTCTACGACTATCGCGAGGGCGCCGACCGTCCCCAGCCGGTGGTCGAGGCTGCTTGCGAGGGGGCTGACGAGGCGGTGGCGTGCGGGGAGCTTGGCATTGCCGTGCCCTTGCTCGCGCGCCTGGAGCAGGCCGGGGTGAAGCTGAAACGTACCGAAGGCCCGGGCGAGCTGCGCATTGGCAATGCCCGCCTGGCGCTATCCGACGGTCGCACCGCCACCCGGCGTGCAGCGGAGGAGGGGACGCCCAATCTGGTGCTGTTCGATCTTGCCCGTGACTATGCAAGCACGCCACGACTGGCGCTGAGCCGTGCGGATCAATGTGGCGACGGCGCCTGGAATACGGTGGTCGGTACCTTGCAGAGGGCGGGGCTGGCGATCAGCCGGCTGGACGATGTGGCCGGGCTGCTCGCCTTGCGCACCGTGTGCATGCTGGCCAACGAGGCAGCCGATGGCGTGGCGCAGGGGATTGCTTCGGCACATGACATCGATACCGCAATGCGCTACGGCACCAATTATCCCGAAGGGCCGCTGGCCTGGGCGGATCGCCTGGGGCCCGGCTTTGTCGTGCGGGTGCTGGGGCATCTGCGCGAGCATTATGGCGAGGAGCGCTACCGGGTTTCGCCACTGCTGCAACGTCATGCGCAGGCGGGGAAACCGCTGTTCTAGGAGGTTGTCGGACTTGAGCGATCGTAGCGAGCCGAGTGGGAAAACGAGGACAGATTCGGCCGTTTTTGAGGCGCATAGTCATTCTATGCAACGAGAAAACGGGCGGATATGGACCGTTTCTCCCGCTGGCTCAGTAGATCAGCCTCAAGTCCGGCAGCCTCCTATGCGAAGCGGATTGTTGCCTGTTGTGAACACTCATTTTTCATCACGGCAGGCGTGATGCCGCCCGTTTAAACTCTTCGAATCGACCGAGACCACCGCAGCAAGGATCGCCAAGATGTCTGCCCCCACCGTAGCCCGCCGCGGCCCCAATCTTCCACCGCTGGATGCCGCTGCCCGTGAGGCGGTACGCGCCGCCCTGAATGGCGAGGTGCCGCGCCCCGATCGTCTGATCGAATACCTGCATCGCTTGCAGGACGCGCACCGCGCCTTGTATCCGGACCATCTCGCTGCGCTGGCAGAGGCGCTGGGCCTGGCGCGTGCCGAGGTCTACGAGGTGGCGACCTTCTATCATCATTTTGACGTACTGGCCGAGGGTGAGGCGGCTCCACCGGCGCTGACCGTGAGGGTCTGTGATTCGCTGACCTGCGCGATGCAAGGTGGGCCCACGCTGGCGGCGGCACTGGTCGAGCGCCTGGGGGCGTCGGTGCGGGTGCAGCGTGTGCCCTGTGTCGGCCGCTGCGACAGCGCGCCGGTTGCCGTGGTCGGACAGAGGCCGGTTACCCAAGCCAGTGTCGAAACCGTTGCTGCGGCCGTGGCTGCGGGCGACCATGATGAGCCCGCGCCTGACATCATCGACTTTGCCGCCTATCGTGCCGCTGGCGGGTATGCCTTGTACGAGGCGCTGCGTGATGGCCGACAGGACGGCGAGGCGGTATTGGTCGCGCTGGATTCCGCCATCCTCCGTGGCCTGGGGGGGGCCGGTTTTCCGTCGGCGCGCAAGTGGCGAACGGTGATGGCTCAGCCGGCGCCGCGCAACATGGCGGTGAACATCGACGAAGGCGAGCCGGGCACGTTCAAGGATCGCCACTATCTTGGCCGCGATCCGCATCGCTTCCTCGAGGGCATGTTGATTGCTGCGCATATCGTCGGCATCTCGGCGATCTGGATTTACATCCGCGACGAATACCCGGCGCTGCGGCGGATGCTGCTGGCTGAGCTGGACGTCCTGCGTATCACCTGGCCGGACCTGCCGCCGATCGAACTGCGCCGTGGCGCGGGGGCGTACATCTGTGGTGAAGAGTCGGCGATGATCGAGTCGATCGAAGGCAAGCGCGGCATGCCGCGCCTGCGCCCGCCTTATGTCGCCGAAGTGGGCCTTTTTGGCCGGCCGACCCTGGTGCACAACCCCGAGACCTTGTGGTGGGTGCGGGATATCGCCAGCTGGACGCTGAATCAGGGTACGGCCTGGCTGGCCGGGCGTGGTCGCAATGGCCGCCAGGGCTTGCGCAGTTTCTCGGTGAGTGGGCGGGTAGCCCGCCCCGGCGTAGTGGTCACCGATGCGGGCATCACGCTGCGTCAGCTCATCGACGAGCATTGTGGCGGCATGCAGCCCGGGCACGAGCTGTATGGCTATTTTCCCGGCGGAGCGTCGGGCGGCATGTTGCCGGCACGCCTGGCCGATGTGCCGCTGGACTTCGACACCCTGGCGCCCTATGGCTGCTTCATCGGTTCGGCGGCAATCGTGGTGTTCTCCCAGCACGATCGGGCACGTGCCCTGGCGGAGAACGCGATGAATTTCTTCGCACATGAATCCTGTGGCCAATGCACGCCGTGCCGGGTAGGAACGGTGAAGGCAGCCGGACTGATGACGGCTGCGCAATGGGATGCGCCGCTGCTGGAGGCCTTGGGCGATGCGATGGTGGATGCCTCGATCTGTGGCCTGGGCCAGGCCGCGCCCAATCCGGTGCGTTCGGTACTGCGCTATTTTCCACACGAGGTCGGGGTGACGTCCGCAACGGCTCAGGAGGGTGAAGCATGAGCGCGAGCACGCTGACATCTGCCGCACCGGTGGTGGAGTTTGAGTTTGACGGCCGCAAGCTTGAGGCCTTGCCCGGCGAAACCCTGTTGCTGGCCGCGCGCCGCGCAGGGGTCGAGATTCCGCATCTGTGCTACACCGATGGCCTGCGGGCGGACGGTAACTGCCGCGCCTGTGTGGTCGAGATCGAGGGTGAGCGGGTGCTGGCTCCGTCGTGCTGTCGCGCCCCCAAGCCCGGCATGAAGGTGCAGTCGGCCAGCCCGCGCGCGCGTCACGCCCAGCGCATGGTGCTGGAGTTGTTGCGCGCCGATGTGCCGGCAGCGGCGGAAAAGCCCGATTCCGAACTGTCCCGCTGGTGCGCCCGGCTCGGTGTCGAGTCCAGCCGTTTTGCGCCGCGACAGCCGGTGGCCGAGGATGCCAGTCATCCTGGTATCGCCGTCAATCTGGCGGCCTGCATCCAATGTACGCGTTGCGTGCGCGCCTGCCGCGAGATCCAGGTCAACGATGTCATCGCTTACGCCCATCGTGGCGGCGACTCGAAGATCGTGTTCGATCTCGACGTCGCAATGGGGGCTTCGTCCTGCGTGGGCTGCGGTGAATGTGTGCAGGCCTGCCCGACCGGGGCGCTGGCGCCTGCACCGGTGGCCGAAGCGGACCCTGTTGCGGTGTCCCAGGTGCGGCAAGCGCTTGCGTCCGAGACCCGCTACACGCCGACCCGCAAGGTCGACTCCCTGTGTCCCTACTGCGGTGTGGGGTGCCAGCTGACCTACCATGTTGCCGGCGAGGGGGCCACGCAGCGTATCGTCTTTGCCGAAGGCCGGGATGGTCCGGCCAACGCCGGCCGGCTGTGCGTCAAGGGGCGTTATGGTTTCAGCTACAGCCGCAACCGTCAGCGCCTGACCGTGCCGCTGATTCGCAAGCCCGGCATTCCCAAGGGGGTGAATCTGGATCCGGCCAATCCGCTTGCCGCTTTCCGCGAGGCCAGCTGGGAAGAGGCGCTGGACTTCGCTGCGGCGGGACTGGCCCGCATCAAGCGCGAACATGGGTCACAGGCGCTGGCGGGATTCGGCTCGGCCAAAGGCAGTAACGAGGAGGCCTATCTGTTCCAGAAACTGGTGCGTACCGGCTTTGGCACGCACAACGTCGATCATTGCACACGCCTGTGTCATGCCTCGTCGGTGGCGGCCTTGCTGGAGGGCATTGGTTCGGGGGCGGTGTCGAATCCGGTGCGCGACGTCGAGTTCGCGGATCTCGCCATCGTCATCGGTGCCAATCCGGCCGCCAATCATCCGGTCGCGGCCAGCTTCATCAAGAATGCTGCCGAGCGCGGCATGAAGCTGGTGATGATGGATCCGCGGCGCACGCCACTGGCGCGCCACGCCTGGCGCACGCTGCAGTTCCGCCCGGATGCGGATGTCGCGCTGCTGCTGTCGATGGCCTGTGTGATCATCGAGGAGGGCCTGACCGATGCTGCCTTCATCGCTGCCCGCACGACCGGTTTCGAGGCTTTCCGCAGCGCAGCCCTGCAGTATCCGCCGGAGCGCATGGCACCGCTTACCGGCATTGATGCGGCCACCGTACGCGAGGTTGCGCGTGCGTATGCGCGTGGGCCGAACAGCCTGATCTTCTGGGGTATGGGGGTGTCACAGCACACCCATGGCACTGACAACGTTCGCTGCCTGATCGCGCTTGCGCTGATGACGGGCCAGATCGGCCGTGCCGGCACAGGCCTGCATCCGCTGCGTGGGCAGAACAATGTGCAGGGTGCGTCGGACGCCGGCCTGATTCCGATGATGTTGCCGGACTATCAGCGTGTCGCCGATCCCGCAGTGCGAGCGCGCTTCGAGGCGCTGTGGCAGACCCCGTTGCCCACCGAGCCCGGCCTGACCGTGGTCGAGATCATGGATGCCGCCTGTGCCGGGCGTATCCGTGGCATGTATGTCGAGGGCGAGAATCCGGCGATGTCCGATCCCGATCTGGCCCATGCCCGCGAGGGGCTGGCGCGGCTGGAGCATCTGGTGGTGCAGGACATCTTTCTGACCGAAACCGCGATGCTGGCCGACGTGGTGCTGCCGGCTTCGAGCTTGTACGAGAAGACAGGCTCGTTTACCAATACCGACCGTCTGGTGCAGTTGGCGCAGCCGGTGCTGCCGCTGCCGGGTGAGGCGCGGCAGGACTGGTGGATCATTCAGGAGGTGGCGCGTCGGCTGGGTCTGAACTGGCACTATGCCGGGCCGCACGAGATCTTTGCCGAGCTGACCCAGGCCTTGCCAAGCTACGCCGGCATCGAGTGGACGGCACTACAGGTCGAGGGCGCGGTGGTGTCGCCCAAGCTGGCGCCGGCCTTGCCGTCGCAGCCGGTGCTGTTCCAGACCGATTTCCCTACCGCAGATGGCCGGGGACGCTTCGTGCCGGTGCAGCCGCTGACTGCAGCCGAACTGCCCGATCGCGACTATCCGCTGGTGCTGATTACCGGACGTGTGCTCGAACACTGGCATACCGGCAGCATGACCCGTCGGGCGACGGTGCTCGACGCGCTCGATCCGTCGCCGTGGTGTGGCATGCATCCGCAGGATCTGGCGTCAATCGGGCTTGAGCAAGGGGGGCTGGTGAGGCTGGAGACCCGCCGTGGCAGTATCGAAGTCGAGGCGCGTGCGGACGAGGGCGTGCAGCCGGGCTCGGTGTTCATGGCCTTCTGTTACGCCGAGGCGGCAGCCAACTTGCTGACCCAGCCAGCGCTCGATCCCTACGGCAAGATTCCCGAGTTCAAGTATTGCGCCTTGCGGGTGCGTGCGGTGTTCGCGCACTCATAAATGAAAACCCCCTGCGACCGTTTGACCGGATCACAGGGGGTAAAGGCCGCAAGAGTGAATCAGGCCTTGCGGCGACGTGCGGCGTACAGACCAACCAGGCCGATACCGAACAGGGCCAGCGATGCGGGTTCGGGGATTTCAGTCGTCGTCAGGCCAGACGGATCGCGTACCCAGATACTGATATGGGAGATCCCGGCAGGCTTGCCACCATTGTTGATCAGCGTGCCGCTGACGTCGAAGGTGCCCGACCAGTTGACAATGGGGTCGTCAGGGGTCTGAGCAGGCTGGCCGAACAGGGCCGGGTTGAAGTTATACACCGCAAAACCGTTGCCAGCCTTGAAGACGATGGAGAACTGGTCGATCCAGTTGTCGCCAATCGCTTTCGCAGCCCGTGCGGCAGCGGTTGCATCAGGCGTGAAGGCCCAGGTGCCGATGCCCGCACCGGTAATGGTTGCGGTGAAGAAGGTGCTCAGCACGATATCGTCAAAACCACCGATGGAGCTGGGCGAGAAGGCCCAGCTGTTACCGCCACCTTCATATTTCCCCAGCATGATCCAGCCCGGATCGTTTGCCGTGCCGTCACCTCTCAGGTCCTGCAGCGGGTACTGATCGGAGATGAAGGCGCCGCCCTCAAAAAGCACTTTGCCAGAGGCGACCTGCTGGCCTCCATTGAGCAGGCCGTCACCGGCATAGCCCAGATTGGTGGTCGGATAGAAGCCGTCGTTACCGGAGAATGCGCCAGCGCAGGCTGCCGCATTGACCGAAAGACCCGGCGGGGTGATCGGCGACAGGGTCGCGTTCGCGCTCACACTGGAATACTGCGAGACGCTGGTGACCTTGACGTCACTGACCTGGCAAGGTGCCGCATGTGCGGCACCGACGGCTGATAGACAGGCTGCAAGTAAAATCTTCTTCATGGATTTTGCTTTACCTTTGTTTTTGTTTCATAAAGGGCCACATACGAGGTGTAACCCGACTTGTTTCAGGTTATCACCGAAGTCGTATGCCTTCCGACATTGCCGCATCTCCTGTGTGATGTAATTCCGCATGTCCAGGCATTTCTTGTGCCGATGTTCGCAAGCCTTGTCGGCGGAGGAGGTGCGGCCGAGGTGTAGCAGCGGGAGGGCGTCAGATAGTGCGCGCAGGCCAGTGAGCGGGTATCGGTATCTGAGATGCATGCGACACAGGACCGAGCCAGTGTGCCGAACGTCGGTGAAAGGTTCCCATCTGAAGTGTTGAGCCCAGGTCAGCGAAACCCTCGGTAGCAAGATGCGAGTTTTCCCCAGCCAGTGGGGACAGTCTTGTGAGTCCGGCTGTGGGTAAGTCCTCGATTCCCGCATGGTTGCTGGTCTGCAAGGTTGTGCCTCATTTTTAGGCAGGGGTGTGGGCGCGGTGGTGCAGGCTTGTGGATCTCCACAATTGATCGCGTGTTCGGGCGACCAGAACAATCAACGCACCCCGGCAGTCTTGCCCTCATATAAGCAGAAAGTAATGAACCTCCTGTCTCGTGGTCTGTTGACCCTTTCCACCCTTGTCGTCTTCATCGCACCTGTATTCGGCAAGGACCTGGTTGTTGCTCAGGTCGCGCCGTTCTCGGGACCCCAGGCGGTTACCGGCAAGGCGATCCATGCGGGTGCCCGACTTTATTTTGATCAAGTGAATGCTGAAGGCGGAATCGGTGGTGCGCGGCTCCGTTTCGAAACTCGCGACGATGCGCAGCAACCCGCAGAGACCGTGCGCCTGACCAGGGAGGTCGTTCAACAGTTGGCACCCGTTGCGCTGATCGGCACCGTTGGCACCTCAAACCTGCAGGCAGTGATCAACGATGGCGTACTGGTGCGAGCCGGTTTGCCACTGGTCGGCGCGGTCTCCGGTGCAAGCGGCGTCGTTGGCGGGCGCAATGTGTTCGTGGTGAAGGCGAGCTATCACGATGAGGTGAACCGGTTGTTTGCCAGCCTGGCGGCCTTGCAGGTGACGCGACTGGGCTTGGTGATCCAGGATGACGGCCTGGGCGCGGACGTGTCGGCCGGGGCGGAGGCCGCAGCAGGACGCAACGGAGTGGTCATCAGCGCCCGTGCCGCTTACGCGCGAAATACCACTGAGGTGGCGCCGGCGGTGCAGGCCATGCTGCAGGCACGTCCGCAGGCTATCTTCCTGGGGGCGACAACGGCGGCTGCGATCGAGTTTGTGCGCCAGTACCGGGCGCAGGGCGGCGACGCGACGCTGTACGGCATGTCGATCATCGACAGCAAGCAGCTGCTTGACCAGTTGGGCCCGGAGCTGGCGCGTGGATACGCCTTCTCGGCGGTGTTGCCGCTGGAAAGCCAGACAACGCTGGAGTTGGTGCGCGAGTATCTGCGACTGCGTCGGAAGTCGACCGACCCTGATCTGTCGGCACGTTCGATCGAGGGGTTTGTGGCCGCCAAGGTACTGGTCACCGCGTTGCGTGCCGTGGCCTCCGAAAGCCGGGCGGAACCAACCCCCGCCATGGTGTTGCGTGCCTTGCAGTCGATGCGTCGGGCGGACATGGGGGGGTATGTGCTCGATTTCTCTCAACCGGGCCGCTCGGCATCCACTCATGTCGACTTTGCCATGTTCGGCAGTGGCGGCAAGGTGGTGCATTGAGCGGCCGGCCGCTTACTCGGGAATACAGATCAGGCCGCGCCTGGCCGCGATCAGGGTCTTGATCAGCAGCAGGCCGACGATGGCCGACAGGGTGATCAGCAGGATGCTGCCCAGGATGGCATAGGCTGGCCCTTCGGTCTGGCGGCTCATTTCGAAGCTGGCGATGGTCATCGCTGCCAGCGGAAAGGAATAGGCCCAGGCCGAGATGAAGAAAGGCAGGCGGAAGAAGCGCGGTGCGTTGCCGAGCAGCAGCAGGGTCAGGAACAGGGCGGTGAAATACAGGATGCGGGCGAAGTTGTCGACCTGGTCGTTGAGTGCGATGTAGGACAGGAAGCCCACGGCCGGCGGCGCGATCAGGATGAACAAGGTCGGCGTCAGCCGAGCCGGCAGTGGCTCGTGGAAGAACAGGCGATAGAGCACGATGGTCATCAGTACCAGCCAGAACACCAGACCAATGCTGAAGAAGAACCAGCTGACGTCTACCGGCGCGAAGCGCACGCCGGCGATCGGCACCAGGATGTTGCCCACCACCGGGATGAACCACGCTGGATTGGCATGCTTGATGTCGTAGTGGGTGTGGTGCAGCCAGCTGCTCATGACGTTCAGGGTGAAGCCCAGGTGCAGCGCGGCGCCCAATGTCCACATCCAGCGCGCGGGTTCGGGTGCGGTGGTGGCCCAGGCGATGGAGAGCAGGATCAGGCCGATGGAAATGGTCGGGAAGAAATTGAGCCGCACGGGGTGGCGGTGCTCGGCGGCGACGGCGGCGGGGTGACGGACCAGTTTGGTGGTGTAGAGAACGAGCAGGAAGACGTAAATTGAGCTGGCTGTCCACCGCAGGATGTCGCCAGGCAAGGCCGGAAGTCCGACGACGTGATGGGCTTTCATCCAGGCGATGGCCAGTCCTGCCATGCCCATGACAATGGAGAACAGGGCGACGGGCAGGTGGGCGAGGCGGCTTTCGCCGTGCGAGTGACCTGCAGACAGGTCGGGTGTGGTTGCGGAACTCATGGTGGGCTCTCTGGCGGTTGTTCGTGGGGTCAGTAACGAAGTTCGATGCGCGTCTGGTTGAGGCCTGGGGAGAGGTCGAAGGCGCTGTCTTCGAAGGCTGGCGGGCCGGAAACCCTGGGGTTGTTTGACAGCCCGTAGCCTTCGGTGGGAAACATGCCGAAGCGGCGATTCAACTCGCCGTTACCGTCCTCGTCGTGATAGGCCATGATCGCGTAGCGGCCGGGTGGCAAGGCGTCGAAGCGGACGCTGGCCTGGTCCGGTGTGGCGGCTGTCTGTGCCGTGGCGATGGCGAGCGCTTCCTTGCGGAAGGTTTTCGCTTCGTTGTACAGGCCAACGCGGAGGGTTCCGCGATCATGGGCAATGCCGGCCAGCGTGACCTCGAGCGATCCGGTGTTGGCCTGTGCCGCAAGCGGCAGGCTGAGGATGGCAGTGCAGATCAGCGCGGAAGTGAGTCGTGCGTACATTGGGGGCTCTGTGACTGAGGGTATCGGAAATTGTTTTGCAGGAAAGTTTTTGTAGATTGCATTAGTTTATTCTAATAAACTAACAGTCAGGTTGCGAGATTGAATGCCCTGTCACTCTCAAAGCAAGAGCGATACCAGGCGATGCAACCGATGGCGCTTTCGCCAGACAGCCCGGCGGGCAAGGGTTCGAAGGGCTGTCGTCTTGATGTCATCGTGCCATTGGCTGTCAGTGTGGCAGCGTCTGCCAGCACGATGGCAGTGTTTCATTCAACCAACAGGAGTCTGATCATGAAGAAAACCCTCGTCGCCCTCATGCTTGCGTTTGGTGCCGGTTCGGCGTTGGCTGACAAGCCGGCCATCACCGTCGTGTTGTCGTCGCCGGATACCATGACTCAGGGCATGGCCATGGTGCTGGCCAACCAGATGCAGGCGCAGGGCGGACAGGTGGATATCCTGCTTTGCGACAAGGCGGCGGATCTGGCACTGAAGGGGGCGGGTGGCGATGCCTTGAAGCCCAACAATGTGACGCCCGCACAACTCCTCGATGGCGCCATGCAGAAAGGGGCGAGCGCTTCGGTGTGCGCCTTGTATCTGCCCAATTCCGGAAAGACGGCAGCAGACCTGAAGGAAGGCGTGAAGCCGGCCAAGCCCGACGCGATGGGGCTGGCGTTGATGGAGCAAGGTCGCAAGGTGATCGGCTTCTGAATCGACTGGATTTCGTCTTGACCGATCGTGGCCGGGCTGTCGCTATGCTGGCAGGTTTGACGCATGATGTCATGAATGGCAGTTCTGTGGCGTTATCCGGCTGCGATGGAAAGCGCTGATCTCCCGCAGTTGCTGGGGATCGCATGCGCTTGCAACGCTGGCACAGTGCTTGCCACTGTTGGGTCTGGAAGTGGCGGGCGCTACCGTTCGTTGTCCGGCTGCATACCTCCTGCAGCCATACCCCTGGCGCTGACTCCCTCACCGGTGCCGCCACTTCCATTTTTTTGGTCCGGTTGTGCCGGGCCTCGACAACAGGAGTTTGAAATGTCTGATCTCTCCAGCGAACGCCGAACCTTGTTGCTGGCCACTTCTGGTGCGGGTCTGGTGGCGGCGGCTGCGACCGCGGTTCCTTTTGTCGCCAGCCTGACGCCGTCTGACCGTGCCCGCGCCGCTGGCGCTCCCGTTGAGGCAGATGTCAGCAAGCTGGCTGCGGGTGAAATGATGACTGTCGAATGGCGTGGCAAGCCGGTATGGATCCTGCACCGGACGCCCGAGATGCTTGCCGCGCTGGAAGGTCATGAGGGTCGGCTGGCGGATCCCGAGTCGGCCGAGCCTCAGCAACCCGGGTATGCGACCAACCGTCATCGCTCGAACAATCCCGACTATCTCGTGGTGGTGGGCATCTGCACTCACCTCGGCTGCTCGCCTTCGGAAAAGTTTGCAGCGGGTGCGGCCAGTGGCATGGGGGACGACTGGCCGGGTGGTTTCCTGTGTCCGTGTCACGGGTCGATCTTCGATCTGGCCGGGCGGGTGTTTCGTAACCAGCCTGCCCCGACCAATCTCGAAGTGCCGCCTTACCGCTGGTTGTCCGACTCGATGCTGTTGATCGGTGACGACGATGTGACGGGTGCTGCCTGAAGGGGTTGAGCCCGTATCGGACATGACGTGTGATCTGGCTGGGGGCTGAACGGGCAGGCTCGATCAGTTTGTTATATTGCATAAATAGTTGATGCATATGGAGTAAGGTCCGCAGCGCGGTTGAACTTGTGGTGAGCCGGGCCAGTCAGTCTTCGGCGACCGGTTTGCTAATCGCCGATACATGGCGGGTGTCAGGCTGTGTGAAAATCCCGGCTTCGACCGACGTTTCAACCCCTGGATGGACCTCCTTCATGTCGTCACGACGTTCCGTTGTACTTGTATGCGCGCTAGGCCTTGCCGTGATCGGGGCTTACGCCTGGCATGCCAACCGTGCGCCGCAAACGGCAAAGCCGGTCGCCGCCGGCCTTGCAGCGCCTGCGTTGCCCGCACAGAGCGGACCGGTCGCCGTTGAAGTCGCACAGGTGCGTACTGTGTCACTGGCCAATGATGTCAGTGCGGTGGGCACGCTGGTATCCAACGAGTCGGTGGTACTGCGGCCGGAGGTTTCCGGGCGCATTCTGGCCATTCGCTTTCAGGATGGCCAGGCCGTAAAACGGGGTGCCGTGCTGATCGAGTTCGATGCGGCGGTTCAGCGTGCCGAACTACAGCAGGCGCGGGCCGGCCTGAGTCTGGCGGAATCCAACTTCACCCGTTCGGAAGATCTTTTTGCGCGCAAGTTCGTCAGCCAGAGCGGACTCGATACGGCACGCTCCCAGCTTGAGGTCGCGCGTGCTGCCGTCGCGCTGGCTCAGGCGCGCTACGAGCGGATGCAGATACGCGCGCCCTTTGACGGCGTGCTTGGCATCCGTAATGTCAGCCCGGGCGATTTCGTCAAGGATGGCGAAGCGCTGGTCAATCTCGAAGACATCGCCACGCTGAAGGTCGATTTCCGCTTGCCTGAGCTATACCTGGGACGCATCCGGCCCGGTCAGGCGCTGGAGGTCAGCAGCGATGTGGTGGCGGGGGAAACCTTTACTGCCCGGGTAGAGGCGATCGACCCGCTGGTGGACGCGTCAGGGCGGGCGGTGTTGTTGCGCGCGAGCCTGGACAATGCCGCACGCAAGCTGCGCCCGGGGGTGTTCGCCCGGGTTCGCCTGATTCTTGAGGAGCGCCCGTCGGTGCTGGTCGTGCCCGAGGAATCGCTGGTGCCCGCGCCAGGAGGGGTGCAGCTGGTCTATCAGGTGGCTGATGGCAAGGCCCTGCGCACCGAGGTGAGGACGGGCATGCGTCGTGGTGGCGTCGTCGAGGTTGTATCCGGGCTGGAGGCGGATGCCCTTGTTGTGACTGCGGGCCAGCTCAAGTTGCGCGACGGGGCGCCGGTGTCTGTTGTGCTGCCTGCGGCGGTTGCTGCGGGCCGGCCGGGCTGAGGGCGGGGACATGGTCATCTCCGAGATCTGCATCAAACGCCCGGTGTTTGCCACGGTGCTGTCCTTGCTGGTCATCCTGATCGGCCTGATGTCGTACTCCCGCCTGACCGTGCGCGAGTATCCCAATATCGATGAACCGGTGGTCACGGTTGATACCACTTACCGTGGCGCCAGTGCCGAAATCGTCGAGTCGCAGGTCACCAAGCCGCTCGAGGATTCTCTGGCGGGGATCGAGGGGGTGGATGTACTGCAGTCGATCAGTCGCCAGGAGCGCAGCCAGATCACCGTGCGCTTTCGCATCGAGCGCGATGCCGACAGCGCAGCAGCGGATGTGCGCGACCGGGTGTCGCGGGTCCGGCGTCGTTTGCCGGACGATGTTGATGAGCCGGTGATTGCCAAGGTCGAAGCCGATGCCAACCCCATCATCTGGGTGGCGTTTGCATCCGACCGCCACGACCCGCTGGAGCTGAGCGACTTTGCCAGCCGTATCGTCAAGCCGCGGCTGCAGACCTTGCCCGGGGCGGCGGATGCGCGGGTGTTTGGCGAGCGCCGCTATTCGATGCGGATCTGGCTGGACCGCGATCGACTGGCAGCCTTTGGTGTGACCGCACAGGAGGTCGAGGACGCGATCCGGCGGCAGAACGTGGAGCTGCCTGCTGGCCGTATCGAGGGGCGCGAGCGTGAGTTTGCCGTGGTCGCGCGCACCGACCTGACCGAGACGACGCAGTTCGAGGCCATCGTGGTGCGGCAGGCGACCGCTGCCGGGGCGTATCCGATCCGGATTCGCGACCTGGGGCGGGTGGAGGTCGCACCGGAGAACGAGCGGACCTTGGTGCGCTTCATGGGCAGGCCGGCGATCTCGCTGGGCCTGATCAAGCAGTCCACTGCCAATCCGCTCGACCTGAAGAAGGGTCTGGTGGAGATGATGCCGGTGCTCGAGGCGGAGTTGCCCGAGGGTATGTCGATGACGATTGCCAACGACACCACGGTATTCATCGAGCGCTCGATCGATTCGGTGTTCACCACCATCTGGGAGGCGGTGCTGCTGGTGGCAGCGGTGTGCCTGTTCTTCCTGCGAAGCTGGCGGGCGATGCTGGTGCCGCTGGTGACGATTCCGGTCTCGCTGGTGGGCGCCTTCGCGCTGATGTACGTCATGGGTTTTTCGATCAACACCCTGACCTTACTCGCGCTGGTGCTGGCGATCGGTCTGGTGGTGGATGATGCGATCGTGGTGCTGGAGAACATCTACCGCCATATCGAGGATGGCATGGCGCCGATGGCTGCGGCGTTTCGCGGAGCCAGGGAGATCGGCTTTGCCGTGGTGGCAATGACGATCACCCTGGCTGCGGTGTATGCACCGGTGGCCTTCATGACCGGGCGGACCGGCAAGCTGTTTGCCGAATTTGCCCTGACCTTGGCTGGCGCGGTACTGGTGTCCGGTTTTGTTGCACTGACGCTGTCGCCAATGATGTGCTCCCGCCTGCTGCATCACGAGCAGAAGCATGGTGCCGTGTATGTCGCGATCGAACGCTTCCTGGAGTGGCTGACCCAGGGGTACCGCCGGGTACTGGTGCGCATGCTGGGTCTGCGCTGGATGGTGATGGTGGCGTTTGCACTGGTCGCCGGGAGTGCGGTGGTGCTGCTTGGTCAGCTCAAGTCCGAACTGGCGCCAGTTGAGGACCGAGGGCGTGTGGTCAGCATCTTCAATGGTCCGGAAGGGGCGACGATGGACTACATGGCCCGCTATGCGGGTCAGATCGAGGACATCTACGGACGTACCGCGGATGTCGATCGATACCTGGTCATCACTGGCAACCCTACCGTGTCCCAGGGCATCTCGTTTGCCGGCTTTGCTGATTGGTCCGAGCGCGAGCGCAACGCATCGGCGATCGCTGCCGAGCTGGGGCCGCAGTTACGTGCGATTCCCGGCATCAATGCCTTTCCGGTACTGCCGGCAGCCTTTGGTCAGAGTCCGCGCTCCAGACCGATCAGCTTCGTCGTGGTGAGTTCGGCTTCGTATGAAGAGATGGGGCGCTATACCGACCTGATTGTTGATGAGATGCGCAGCAATCCAGGATTCGTCTCCCCTGACACCGACCTGAAGCTGACCAAGCCCGAGCTTGGGGTCAAAGTGGATCGCGAGCGGGCGGCTGACCTGGGCGTGCCGGTGGATGTCATCGGGCGTACGCTGGAAACCATGCTGGGCGGACGCCAGGTGACGCGCTACAAGCTCGATGCCGAACAGTACGATGTGGTTGTGCAGATGGAGGCGGGCAGTCGTGCCGATCCGCGCGACATCCGCGACATCTATGTGCGCGGCAAGAGTGGCGAGATGGTGCCGCTCGATAACCTGGTCACCGTGGATGAAAGCCTGAGCCCGCGCGAACTCAATCACTTCGGCCAGCGTCGGGCGGTGACCATCTCCGCCAACCTGGCACCCGACTATTCCATGGGCGAGGCACTGGCTTTTCTCGAGGCTGCCGCTGGCCGCATCCTGCCGCCCGGCTATGCGGTCGATTACGATGGGCAGTCGCGCGAGTTCAAGAGCAGCTCGGCCAGCCTGGCGCTGGTGTTCCTGCTGGCACTGGCCTTCATCTACCTGGTGCTGGCGGCGCAGTTCGAGAGCTTTCGTGATCCCTTGATCATCATGCTGACGGTGCCATTGTCGATGGCCGGCGCGTTGGCTGCGCTGTGGCTGACCGGTGGGACGCTGAACGTTTATAGCCAGATCGGGCTGGTGACGCTGGTCGGGCTGATTACCAAGCACGGCATCCTGATCGTCGAGTTTGCCAATCAGTTGCGCGATCAGGGGGAACAACTGCGCGCAGCTGTGATCGAAGCTTCCGTGTTGCGTTTACGCCCCATCCTGATGACGACGGGTGCAATGGTGCTGGGGGCGATTCCGCTGGCGCTGGCGACGGGGGCGGGCGCAGAAAGCCGGCAGCAGATCGGCTGGGTCATCGTGGGTGGTCTGCTGCTGGGTACATTCTTCACGCTCTTTGTCGTGCCGACGGTCTATACTCTACTTGCACGACGCGAGCGTGAGCCGGATGTTTCCGAAGCAAGCGATGGCAAGCCGGCGGGTGCAGCAGTTTGAATCCGGAGATGATCATGGATACCTCGATGAGGTTACCGACCGCAGATCTTGCGGCGCTTCAGTCGAGCAGACCCGCATCGCGCGTGGCTGCGAACGAGGCGGAGCAGCAGTCTTCAGTTCAGGATACGCGTCCTGGGGTGGAGGTCAGCATCAGCGAGCAGGGCCGGGCGGCGGCGGAACAGGCTGCGCGTACCGAATCTGCTGCGGTGCAGCCTGCCCAGCCTGGTGTTCCGCCTGCGTCAGGCGAGGCTGATCCGGTGACTGCGCCTTCGGCGACTGCTGCCGCTCGCGCACCCGAGTCCGCCGCGGCAACACCGGTGGTCAGCCAGGCGCCCGAGCGCGTGCAAAGTGCCCAGCAACAGCCCGCCGAAACACGCGGGGTTTCCAACGAGCAAGCCCGGGCCGAACGCGAACCCGATGCACCGGCTGCGGCCAGCAGTCCGTCAGTGCAGCTGTATCTCGACAACGCCAACCGCCCTGCTGCGCAAGCCGGACCTTCGACGGTACGCGTGTCGGCCTGAGTCCTCGCTGCTGATACGCTGCGGCGTGCCCTGTGTTGAACACGGGGCGCGCCTTTTCTTTTGTCAGGCGCTGCGCAAGCGCAGTACGCGCGTCAGCCAGATGGCCAGCAACGGCAGACACAGGCCAAGCGCGGTGACCGTGATCAGTAGCACGCCCAACTCCCCATAGTTTGCCGCCGTCGTGATGGCACCGCTCGCCGGGTCACGGACTTCACGGGTGACGGTGAAGATCTGGTTCAGGTACTTTGTACCCAGTTGCGATGCGGACAGGGCCAGATTGGTGAAGGACGCCATGACCGCAAAGAAGGTCGCCTTCAGGTGGGCCGGGGCGGAGTTCGCGATCCAGGCCAGCATTGGCACCATCGCAACCTGGCCAAGCGGGGATTCGAGCGCTGTGTTGGCAATGGCGATGAAGCGCGCATCGACAATGCCGTCAGTGGCCGCCGCCGTCCATTCGTGCAGGCCGTAGAACATGCCGATGATGGGTGAGGACAGCAGCGTGGAGGCCAGGGTCAGAAAGATCACGATGTTGGCGATGGACTTTTCTGCCATGAAGCGCCGGAACAGGAACAGGCCGGCCAGCGTAAGCGCGCTGGTGATCAGGTCGAGCTTGGACAGGAAGGATTGATCGAAGCCGAGTTCGTCGATCATCCACCATCCTGAACCGGCACCGCTGCCCGGCATGGCGCGGTAGATGAAGATGATGATCGCCGTACCCAGCAGCGTGCGTGCGGCTTCTGGTGGCAATTCGCGCAGCAGCTTCTGCATCATCATCGCGATGACCGCAAAAGAACCAATGAAAATGATCTCCTGTCCGAAGGCGATACGCGAGAGCCCGACAGTCAGGGTCAGCGAGATGAAAACTGCGCTGCCGCCCAGGATCCACCAGTTTGGAGCGGTCTTTTCTTCCTGGTCGTGGACCAGTTGGTCAATTTCTGCGCGGGATTTGCCCAGCGCGGCCAGTCGCCCTGCCTCGCGGCGTTTGAGTATGCCGCCGAGGATGACGCCACTGACCGAAAGCAGCGGTATCAGCAGGGCGAGTTCGTAGATGCGAATGTAGATCGCGACCTTCTCGCTCTCAGGCAGGGTTTCTGCACCCTGGAACATGGCGACGTTGGCGAGCGATACCAGCACGCTGCCGCCGATGATGGCGACTCGACCGAGCATCTGCATGGTGGTGTGCATCAGGCGCACGGTGGCCGCATCGATGGGCTGCCCGCCAGTGTCGAGGCGGGGCACGGCTTCCACCGTCATGGCGTCCGCGACTGCGTCCTGCATCACATAACCGATCGGGGACAGAAGGACCGACAACACGAACCATGCTTCTGCCGGCATGATCGCCCGCATGGCTTCGGGGTGTCCGATCAGTCCGATCATGATCAGCAGGCTTGCTGCGATCAGGCTGGCGCCAAGATAAACCAGCCCGCTCTTGTAGCGCCACAGTAGATCGACCAGATGGCCGATCGGCATTTTCAGTGCCCATGGAATGCCTGCCCAGAAGCCAAGTGCAGCCAGGAAGGCCGCGGACAGATCCAGATAGTCCTTGATGAAGAAGGTGCCGACGATACCCGTCAGCCCGGAAACTCCCGCAGCGCAGTACACCATTAGCGGCGGAAGGTAGGAGAGCCGCATCTCGCGACCGAGTTCGAGGATGTTGCGATCGATCCAGCGGTATACCGCACTCAGCATCGGGAGGTCCTTGTTGTACGGAATGTCGGTTCAGTGAGCAAACAGGGTTTCGATCCAGGGCAGGATCCAGGGAAGAGACACGGCAGTCAGCAGTCCGTTCAGCCCCATCGCCAGCGCCGCAAAGGCGCCCGCCTGTTCGCTGACCTGAAAGGCGCGGGCCGTCCCGATGCCGTGAGAGGCGATGCCGATGGCGAAACCGCGTACTGCATGGTCCTCGATCCTGAGCCACTGGTAGAGATAGCGGGCACCTACTGCGCCAAGGATGCCGGTGATGATGACCAGCACCGCCGTCAGCGATGGCAGACCGCCCAGTCGCTCCGCAACACCCATGGCAATGGGGGTGGTGACGCTCTTCGGTGCAAGCGATATCAAGGACTCCCGGCTGGCGCCAAGCATGGCACCAATGGCGTAGGCAGACAGCGCAGCGGTCAACGAACCGGCGATCAGACTGGCCAGCAGTGGCCCGGCCATCGCCTTGAGCCGGGGCCATTGGGCATACAGTGGGATGGCCAATGCGACGGTCGCAGGGCCAAGCAGGAAGTGAACGAACTGAGCACCATCGAAGTAGGTGGCGTATGGGGTGTCGGTCAGCAGCAGGATGGCAGCGAGCAGGGCGACCGAGATCAATACCGGATTGGCAAGCGGGTGGCCGCCAAGGCGTTTGTGGATCCAGCAGGCAGCCTGGTAGGCGAGCAGCGTCAGGGTCAGTCCGAGCAAGGGCGAGGTCGACAGATAGACCCAGATTTCGGTGAAGTCGCCGCTCACTGGCGTGGCTCCGCTTGCGTGCTGCGCCCGCTCAGCGCCTTCAGCAGCAGGGCACTGACGGCGATGGCAAGAAAGGTCGAGCCGATCAGTGCTGCCGTCAGTGGCAGCCATTCGGCGCCCAAGCGATCGCCATACAGCACGATACCGGTGCCGGCCGGTACGAATAACAGCGACAGGTGCTGCAACAGCGTACTCGCCGTGCCGCGCAGGGTGTCGCTCGGACCGCCACGTACCATCAGGGTAAGGAACAGCAGTGCCATGCCGATGACCGGGCCCGGAACCGGCAGACCCAGCGCACGGACGGTGACTTCACCGATCAGTTGATAGACGAGCAGCAGGGTAAGGGCAGATAGCATCAGCGCATCTCCTGGTATTGGGGGCCGGCAAACGATCAAAGCAGACCATGACCGACGGTTCGGATGGCGATGCCAACCAGCGCGCCCAGCGCTGCCGGCTTCCAGACCTGGGCGACACGGCGGCCGGCGGAAATCAGCACGGCCACACCGGCGACATCCAGGGGGTGGATCAGGAAGCCGCCACTGGCGTTGAGCGAGGCGACGGTTGCGGTGCCGTTCTTCAGCATCTCGTCCATTACGCCCATGTAGGCGGTGCCACCGGCAATGTACTTGGTGAGCGTGGGCAGGATCAGGTTGGGATCGAGCCCCACCGCCAGCATGCCGGGGGCAAGCACTGCGGTCAGCAGGTCGATGGCGCCGGTCAGGCGCAGGATCATCACCGCAACCAGCGCCAGCAGCAGCATCGGAATGGCACCCACGGCAATCTTGAAGGCTTCGGCTCCCGCGCGGTTGATGACATCCAGCACGCCCTTGGCATCGTCGGCGATACGGTGGTGCAGGGTTTCGTCCATCGTCGATTCCTGTGCCGACAGGTGGCGGCCGAACAGGTGATAGGTGACGGCTGCTGCGGCCAGCCCGCCGACGACCGACAGCAGCAGCGTGGGTCCAAAGGCCAGGCCCATCGCGGCCATCGGAAATGTGACATTGGCCTGCGCCATGGCCATGACCATGGCCAGCGTGGCGGCAAGATGGCGATCGGAGGCGCCGCGGCTTTCCATCATCGTCAGCGTGGCCACTGGCGCAGCGAAGCTGACGAAGTTGATCTGTAGTGCGGCGAAGACGCCGAGTCCTGTCAGTCCGGCGGGTCGCAGTACGGGCGCCAGACGGGCCACGACCCAGTCGAGCACGCCACGGGCTTCGAGCAGGCGCATCAGCGACAGCATCACCACCATGATGGGGAGCAGCACGAAAAGCGAGAGCTCCACTGCCGATCGACCGGCGCGCAGGATGATGTCGGTGATGAGGTCCATGTCAGAGGGGTGTGTTGCGTTGCGGTGATCGTAGCTCGAAACACGCTTTTACGGGGGCACCGCCGCGTTGCGGTGCCAGCAGCGTAAAATGGCGGCCATGAATACCGTACCTCACCACACCCTGTTGCGCGGGCTGACGCTCCTGTCCGCCTTGTCGGTCCTGCCGCTGGCCCAGGCCCAGTCCGATCCGGCCTTTACCGATTGTCTGCGCGGCTTGCGTGCGGAGGCGCCGCAGCGTGGGGTGTCGCATGCGACCTTCGACGCGCATGCAGCCCGGCTGGAGCCCGACATGGCAGTGATCGGTTTTCTCGATGCCCAGCCCGAGTTCCGGACACCGATCTGGGATTATCTGGCAGCGCTGGTGGACGAGGAGCGCATTGCCGACGGCCGCGCCATGCTGGCGCAGTGGCAGGATGTGCTGCGCGAGGTCGAGACCCGTTATGGCGTGGATCCGGCCACTGTCGTGGCTGTCTGGGGGGTGGAGAGTAACTACGGCCGCAACTTTGGCAGCCGGCCCTTGCTGACCTCGCTGGGCACCCTGTCGTGTTTCGGGCGCCGACAGGCCTTCTTTAGGGGTGAGTTCTTCACTACGCTGAAGATCATCGAGGAGGGACATGTCGCGCCCGAGCGTCTGACGGGATCATGGGCCGGGGCTTTTGGACACACCCAGTTCATGCCTTCGACCTTCATGCGGCTGGCGGTCGACTTCGATGGCGATGGCCGGCGTGACCTGGTCGACAGCATTCCCGATGCGCTGGCCTCTACCGCCAACTTCCTGCGTCGTGGTGGCTGGCGCAGCGATGAGGGCTGGGGCTTCGAAGTGGCCTTGCCTGCGGGCTTTGATGCGGGGCTGGCCGGGCGGCGCAACAAGCGCGGGCTGGCAGACTGGTCTGCCCGCGGGGTACGCCGTATCGGTGGCGGTGCCTTGCCCTCCAGCGGACCGGAACATGGGTTGTTGCTGCCGGCGGGGGTGACGGGGCCGGCCTTTCTGGTCAGCCGCAACTTTGACGTCATCTATGGCTACAACGCGGCCGAAAGCTACGCGCTGGCCATTGCCCATCTGGCAGACCGCCTGCGCGGTGCGGCGGCTTTTGCAACGCCGTGGCCGACCGATGATCCGGGTCTGTCGCGTGCCGAGCGTCGCGAGTTGCAGCAGCACCTGCTTGCGGCCGGGCATGATATTGGTGAGGCGGATGGCATGATAGGCGCACGCACCCGGGAGGCGATCAAGGTGGTGCAGGCGGAGTTGGGCATGGGCGTTGATGGCCGTGCCGGGCAGGTCTTGCTCAACGCACTGCGGGCTCGCTGACAGCGCATCAAGCGCGTTTTTTGTCGGGGCCGTACCGGGCGGCGGGTTGTCAGGCCGTCGGTCGCGCGGAGTGGGCATCACGCCAGCGTTCAAGCTCGTTTGCCGGCATGGGTCGGCCGAGCAGATAGCCTTGGTACTCCTGGCAGTGGGTTGCGGCCAGATGGGCGAGCTGCTCGGCAGTCTCGACGCCCTCGGCAATGACTTCCAGACCAAGGTTCTGCGCCATTGCCAGAATCGTGGCAACAATGGCGTCGTCGTCGGCATCGCCAGGCAGGCCTTCGACAAAGCTGCGGTCGATCTTTAGCCGGTCGACTGGCAGACGCTTGAGGTAGCTCAAGGATGAGTAGCCGATGCCAAAATCATCGATTGCCAGGGTGACGCCGAGTGACTTGACCCGGTGCAGCACCTCGATGCATTGCTCGACCCGCTTCAAGACATGCCCTTCGGTGATCTCCAGTTCGAGCAGGCCCGGGCTGACCCCGGATCGCGTCAGTGCGGTGCTGACCGTTTCGAACAGCTGACCTTGCGAGACCTGCTGCGCAGACAGATTGACCGCGACACGTAGTGGGGCGCCAGCGAGCTCCCACTCGCGCGCCTGACGGCAGGCCTCATTCAGCACCCAGTCGCCCAGTGCGCCGATCAGGCCGATGTCCTCGGCCAGCGGGATGAAGCGGTCGGGCGGAATCAGGCCGCGCTCCGGGTGCAGCCAGCGTACCAGCGCCTCCACCCCGGTCAGATTGCTGCCCCGGCAATTGGCCTGCGGCTGGTAGTACAGCTGGAGCTCCTTGCGTTCGATGGCGCGCCGCAGCCCGCTTTCGAGCTCGAAACGCTCCCGGCTGATGCGCGTCTGCTCTGCGGTGTAGAAACGGTAGGTGCTGCGTCCGGCTTCCTTGGCCTCATACATTGCCGAGTCGGCGAACCGCAGCAGGGATTCGGCATCCCTGCCGTCGTCCGGGTACAGACTGATGCCGATGCTGGCGCCGACAAAGATCTCGTGTGTGTCGAGTGTGACCGGAGACTCGAGTGTGGCAAGCAGCTTGACCGCCACCCGTGCGGCGTCATCAGGCTCGTCGATGGCTTCCAGCAGCACGACGAACTCGTCGCCGCCCTGGCGGGCCAGCGTATCCTCCTCGCGTACGACAGCAACAAGGCGCTGTGCCACTACCTGCAGCAGGCGGTCACCCATCGGGTGCCCCAGGCTGTCGTTCACGTGCTTGAAGCGGTCGAGGTCGATGAATAGCAACGCCAGCTTGAGGTGATTGCGATTGGCTCTTTCCAGCGCGTGTTCCAGCCGGTCGGCCAGCAGGCTGCGATTCGGCAGCTGGGTCAGGGCATCGTGATGGGCGAGGTGCCGGATGCGGTTCTCTGCCTCTTTCTTGTCGCTGATGTCGGAGAACATCACAATGATGTGGCGATGCTCCTTATGGGCGGGGTTGTTGACCACGCTGATGCCGAGCCAGGCCGGGAAAGTCGCCCCACTTCGGGTGGAGAGCAGGGTTTCACCTTGCCACTCACCGTCGTCCAATACGCTGCGCCAGAGCGCGCCACGATCGGTGCCGGGGGGGCAGGCAATCCACAAGGTTTCGTCCAGCGTGTGGTTACGCAGTGCAGCCAGCGAAAAGCCGGTGATTTCGTGGCAGGCCTCGTTGGCCTCGAGTATCCGGCGTTCGGCATCGAGTATCAGTACGGCCTGGGGACTGCCCTCGAACACCGAGGCGGCCAGTGCCATGCTTTCCGAATAGGCCGACAACTGGCGGGACTGTGCCAGCACACGCTCGGCCAGCGGGCGGATTGCCCTGGCCGTGGCCCATGCGCCGGCAACGACCAATAACGCGATTACCAGCAGTGGGCTGCCCAGCCGCAGGAGGATGGGCAGGGTGAACTCGCTGGCCGGCTTCAGGAAGGCGACCACCCAGCCAGGAAAGCCGGGCGTCGGCGCATGGACCAGCACTTCGCCCCATGTCCCATCTCCACTGACATGCGTGATGCCTGCGCCAGGGGCACCACTGGTGATCAGTCGCTGGTATTCCTCCGCCGAACTTGCAAGCTGCCGGTCTGGACGGGTGTCGCGGCCCAATTCAAGCAGCCTGCCCTCCGTGCGATTGAACAATAACTGGCGCAAGCGCTGGCTGTTGGGTGCATCTGCCCACAGCATGTCAGCCAGGGGCTTGAATTCGAATGCGATCAGGTCGGTACCGACCCGATCCCCATTGCGGGACAGGATGGGGGCTGCCACCAGTATCGCGGTGATGCCATCGATGATGTAAGGGCCCGAGATCGTCAGCTTGTTCTCTTCATGCGACGGCAAGTGGACAAGGCTGGGCGGAACGGGCAGGCCCAGTTCCAGCACTGGATCGTTCTCGCAGTCATAACGGACGAAGCCGGCAATCCCGCCGGCCTGATCAAGCGCCTCGCGCAGACGCGGTGCGGAGAAGGACACCAGCTCCGAGAGGCTGACCTGCCAGTGATTGTATTCATCGAGCTTGTCCCGGATTGCGCTGCGGCTGGCAATCTGACGGGCGAGTTCGGTGGTGCGGTCAAAGTACTGGGCAACCGTGCGTGCCTGGCTCGCAGCATTGGCCTGCAGCGACAAGGTGGTGATTTCGGCCGAGTGGCGGTACAGCGGAAAGGCGGTGGCGATCGCCACCAGCAGCCCGGTGATCAGGATGCCCGAAACCGCCAGCAGGCGAATACGTCCCTGCAGTTCTATGCTGTGGTCCAGGCTCATCCACCCTTACCATGCCCTTGTCGTTTGCGCGGATATTATCCTTTCGTGCAAGTTTGAGCCAAGATTTTCCATGTCGCTGGCTTGATCGGACGTCGGTCAGCGGCCCGCGACCTTCATCTGCTCGATCAGAATCGAGCCGCAGTGCTTGGCTCCGCGTGGCAGGTCGTCGTTGCCGATGGCGACGATGTTGCGGAACATGTCGCGCAGGTTGCCGGCGATGGTGACTTCCTCGACGGCGTGCTTGATCTTGCCCTTTTCCACCCAGAAGCCGGCTGCGCCGCGTGAGTAGTCGCCGGTGACATAGTTGACGCCGTGCCCGAGTAGCTCGGTGACGAGCAGGCCCTTGTCCATCTTTCGGATCAGTGCGTCGAGATCGTCGGTACCGGCCTTGACCCGCAGGTTGTGCGAGCCACCTGCATTGCCGGTGGTCTGCATGCCGAGTTTGCGTGCCGAGTAGGTAGAAAGGAAATAGCCCTGCAGCACACCGTCGATGACGACTTCGCGATCACGGGTGGCGACGCCGTCGCTGTCGAAGTAGCTGGTGCCGAAGGCTTTCTTCAGATGTGGGCGCTCGGCGATGCTGACCACCGGCGAGAAGATCTGCTGGCCCAGGCTGTCGAGCAGGAAGCTGGACTTGCGGTATAGCGAGCCTCCGCTGACGGCCTGGACGAAATTGCCGACCAGGGTCAGGGCCAGTGGGGCCTCGAAAATCACCGGAACCTGGCAGGTGCGGATTTTTTTGGCGCCAAGACGGGCGAGGGCGCGCTCACCCGCAATACGACCGACGTCTTCTGCACTCATCAGGTCAGCGGCGTCGCGGCGGGAGTCGTACCAGTACTCGCGCTGCATGGCGTCACCCTCGCCGGCAATCACCGAGCAGGACAGGCCGTGCCGGGTGCTGGCGTAACCGCCAATGAAGCCCTGGCTGTTGGCGGAAACGAAGTGGGATTGCTGGATCGAGACGTTGCCGCCCTCGGAGTTGGTGATCCGGGGGCTGACCGCGTAGGCCGCCTCCTCGCAGCGACGGGCGAGCTCGATGGCGCCTTCAACGCTGATGTCCCAGGGGTGGAAGTTGTCCAGGTCGGGGGCATCATGCGCCATCAGTGCCTTGTCGGCTAGGCCGGCGCAGGGGTCGGGGGCGGTGAAGCGGGCGATCGACAGCGCCGCTTCGACGGTGGATTTGAGTGCCGCCTTGGAGAAATCCGAGGTGCTCGCATGGCCGCGCTGCTGACCGATGTAGACGGTGATGCCGATACCCTTGTCGCGGTTGTATTCGATGGTTTCGACCTCGCCCTTGCGGACGCCGACGGATTGGCCGAAGCCTTCCGAGACATCGGTTTCGCAGGCGGAGGCCCCGCCTTTTCTGGCGTATTTGAGGATGTCGGTGGCGATTTCGCGCAGGTGCGCCTGGGAGAAGGAGAAGCCGGAAGCGGACATGGGCAGGAGACCGGGTTGGCAAAGGCTATAATCTTAACCCGTTCCCGCCCGATGCTTGCCTTACGATGGCCTCTCACCGCGATTCATCCCGTTATCACGACCCGGAGTTCGAAGACGACAGCTTCGACGAGCCGCCCAGTAAATCCAGCCGCAAGCGTGCCATGCAGGCACTGCAGGACCTTGGGGCCGAGCTTGTTGCGCTGTCTACCGATCAACTCAAGAAAGTGCCCTTGCCCGATTCGCTCTTCCTCGCGATCCGCGAGGCGCAGCGCTTCACCCGCAAGGATGAAGCCCTGCGCCGCCAGATGCAGTACATCGGCAAGCTGATGCGCACTGTCGATCCCGAACCCATTCAGGCCCAGCTCGATGTCTTCCGTGGCCTGTCTTCGGCCGAGATTGCGCGCCAGCACCGCCTGGAAAAACTGCGCGTCGATCTGATCGAGGACGAAAAGGTGATCGAGACCATCGTCGAGCGATGGCCGCAGGTGGATCTGCAGCATCTGCGCACGCTGAGACGCAATGCCATCAAGGAGCGCGAGCAAAGCCGCCCGCCCAAGGCCTTCCGCGAGATCTTCAAGGTGTTGCGTGATCTGGATGCAGCAGATGCCGCGGCTGATGATGCGGGTGAGCAGGATAACGATGACAGCAACAGACCGGAGCATTCATGAGTGAACACATCAAGATCGGCCTGGTGTCGATCAGCGACCGTGCATCCGACGGCCGCTACGAGGATCAGGGCATTCCTGCCCTCAAGGACTGGTTGGGTCGGGCGCTGACCTCGCCATGGACGGCAGAGACCCGATTGATTCCCGATGAGCGGGCACGGATCGAGGCGACCCTGATCGAGCTGGCTGATGTGGCGGGTTGCCACCTGATCCTGACCACCGGGGGAACGGGCCCGGCTCCTCGCGATGTGACGCCGGAGGCCACCCTTGCCGTTGGCGACAAGGAAATGCCCGGCTACGGTGAAGAGATGCGCCGCATCAGCCTGAACTTCGTCCCGACCGCCATCCTGTCGCGTCAGGTTGCAGTCATCCGCGGCAACTGCCTGATCATCAATCTGCCAGGGCAGCCGAAGTCGATCAAGGAAACCCTGGAGGGGGTGCGGGCCGCCGATGGCAGCGTGGTGCATGTCGGCATCTTTGCCGCAACGCCGTATTGCATCGACCTGATCGGTGGTCCGTACATCGAGACCGACGAGACGGTGATCAAGGCCTGGCGACCGAAACACGCGATCCGGCCAAAGCAGGATTGAGCGTTCCGGATGTCGCATGAACAGGAGGGCCGTCCATCCGGGCTGCCCTCCTGCCTGTCTGGCTCGCCGCTGTCAGCCTTATTTCGGCACGATACGGATCACCTTGCCCTTGAGCGATGGCGCGACCGGGGGCGGGGCAGCCAGTTGCCGGCGGCGTTCCAGCTCGCGCCACCAGGCGCGCAGGCCTAGCAGCACTGCAAGTACGGCGCTGTAGATCAAGGGCTGGAGAATGTCGGCCTTGACCAGCCACCAGTAGTGCAGCACACCGAACACCGCAATCGCATAGACCGAGCGATGCAGGGCCTGCCAGCGGCGTCCGCCCATGCGCTTGATGGCCGCCGCGTTCGAGGTGAGCGCCAGCGGCACCATCAGCATCAGGGCAGCAAAGCCGACGGTGATGTAGGGTCGCTTCAGGATGTCGTTGGCAATTGCCTGCCAGTCGAAGAAGTGGTCCAGCCACAGGTAGATGCCGAAATGCGCCATGCCATAGGCAAAGGCAAACAGCCCCAGCATGCGACGCAGCCGGACCAGCCAGTGCAGGCCGGTGTATCGGCGCAGGGGTGTCACGGCCAGTGTGATCAGCAGCAGGCGCAGTGTCCATGCGCCAGTGGCGTGGGTGATGGTTTCCACAGGATTGGCACCCAGGCTGTCTGCCCGCCAACCCAGTATCAGTTGCGCCGCAGGCAGCATGCACAGAAAGAAGACGAAGGCCTTGATTGCGCCGATCTGATCGGCGCTCGGGTGCTGCAGTGCTCGTGACATCGTGACTCGTTCAGTAGTGTTTGCGCAGGTCCATGCCCTGGTACAGGCTGGCAACCTGCTCGGCGTAGCCATTGAACATCAGGGTTGGCCGCTTGCGCAGCTCGCCGATGCGGCGCTCACTGGCCTGGCTCCAGCGCGGATGGTCGACCTCGGGATTGACGTTGGAGTAAAAGCCGTATTCCTGCGGCGCTGATTGATTCCATGCGGTTGCCGGTTGTTTCTCGTGCAGGCGAATCGCGACGATGGACTTTGCGCTCTTGAAGCCATACTTCCAGGGCACCACCAGCCGGACCGGGGCACCATTCTGATTCGGCAGCACCTCGCCGTAAAGACCGACGGCCAGTATCGTCAGTGGATGCATGGCCTCATCCAGACGCAAACCCTCGGTGTAGGGCCAGTTCAGGATCTGGCGACGGGTCATGATGCTGGCGTCGTAGTGAGTGACGAACTCGACATATTTTGCGCTGCCCAGCGGATCAACCTGCTTGAGCAGTGCCGAGAGCGGAAATCCGACCCACGGGACCACCATCGACCAGGCCTCGACGCAGCGCAGGCGGTAGATGCGTTCTTCCAGCGGGGCAAGCTTGAGCAGGTCGTCGATGTCGAAGGTGCGCGGCTTGCCGGCCAGTCCTTCGACACGAACGGTCCACGGTCGCACGGCCATCTTGTCTGCATTGCGTGCAGGGTCTTCCTTGTCGGTGCCGAACTCGTAGAAGTTGTTGTAGGTCGTCACCGACTTGTAGGCTGTTTGTGATTCGGTCGTGCTGAAAGGGGAGGAGGCCAGCGGTGATAGCCTGGTCGCCGCAGCCCGGGCGTTGTCCGGTACACCATGCCACAGCGCTGCGCCGGCAATCAGGCTGGCGCCGGCCTGTTGCAGGAAGCGGCGGCGATCATCGAAAAGATCGCGCGGGGTGATTTCGGACGCGGGAATATCGGCTGGGCGCTTGATCAACATGACAATTTTATCCTGGTGGAGCAGACGGGGTTGTTCAGGGTTGGAGTGGGGCGACCGTACTTGTACCGGATGGCGTCCTTTTGTTGGAGGCCATGACGCTTAGTCGGCGCTGAATGAAGAATCCTGACAAGGCAGATGCATTTTTTTCGCTTGTGACGCGCCCCGGCATCGTCGGGATGGTCCTGTGACCGATGATTCACTGATCGGTTCTTGACCATTTGGCGGGTGCCATCGCCTTCATCGTGGTGGAGCGTCATGCAAATACGGTGCTTTGCTGGCAGTTCGGCTAGAATCGAATGCTTTTCCACGTCCGAAGCCAGAGTTTTGCCATGTCCGCCTCAGTGAAGATTCATATCGACGACGTCCGCATCTCGGAAATCAAGGAGCTGGTGCCGCCCGCCCACGTGCTGCGCGAGTTTCCCGCCACGCCGAAGGCCGCAGAAGTCGCTTTTGAGGCCCGGCAGGCAATCCACCGCATCCTGTATGGTGCGGACGACCGCTTGCTGGTGGTGATCGGGCCCTGTTCCATTCACGACCCGGTGGCTGCCATCGAGTATGCGCACAAGCTCAAGGCCGAGGCCGATCGACTGAAGAACGACCTGCTGGTGGTGATGCGGGTGTACTTCGAGAAGCCGCGCACCACGGTAGGCTGGAAGGGGCTGATCAACGACCCCCATCTGGACGGCAGCTATGCCATCAACGAAGGGGTCCGTCTTGCCCGCAAGCTGCTGTGGGAGGTGAACGAGATCGGGCTGCCGGCTGGCACCGAGTTCCTGGACATGATCACGCCTCAGTACATTGCCGATCTGATCGCCTGGGGGGCGATTGGCGCGCGTACCACCGAAAGCCAGGTGCACCGCGAGCTTGCTTCCGGTCTGTCGTGCCCGGTCGGGTTCAAGAACGGTACCGATGGCAATGTACGGATCGCGGTCGATGCGATCAAGGCCGCGCAGGCCCCGCACCATTTCCTGAGCGTGACCAAGGCGGGGCATTCGGCCATCGTCTCCACCCGTGGCAACGAGGATTGCCACGCCATCCTGCGGGGTGGCAAGGCGCCCAACTACGACGCCGCCAGTGTGGATGCCGCCTGCAAGGATCTGGCTGCAGGCGGCGTGCCGGCCAAGGTCATGGTCGACTTCTCCCACGCCAACAGCCGCAAGCAGCATCGTCTGCAGATCGAAGTTGCAGCCGATGTCGCGGCACAGATGGCCGAGGGCGAGGAGCGCATCATCGGGGTGATGGTCGAGTCCCACCTCAAGGAAGGCCGCCAGGACTTGAAACCGGGCTGCACACTTGAGTACGGCATGAGCATCACCGATGCCTGCATTGGCTGGGAGGATAGTGTTGGTGTGCTCGACACCCTGGCAGAAGGCGTGCGCCAGCGTCGCATCAAGCGCGCGAGAGAGTTCGAATAAGGCCGTCGTTCCGATGCCGCCGTTCAGGTGGCACCCGGAGTCTGTACCCCCGGATCAGGCCCGCCAGCAAGTTGAAGCTTGCTGCGGGCCTGTGTTCATGAAGCCTGGATTGCTGAGTCGATGAGCGCCCAGCGCAAGATCATCCATTGCGATTGCGACTGTTTTTACGCTGCGGTCGAGATGCGCGACGACCCGAGTCTGCGTGGCAGGCCAGTGGCGGTGGGTGGGCGTGCCGAGACCCGCGGCGTGATCGCCACCTGCAATTACGAGGCGCGTGCCTTTGGTGTGCATTCGGCAATGTCGACCGCGCGGGCGATGAAGCTGTGTCCGCAACTGGTGTTGCTGCCACCGGATTTCGAGCGGTATCGCGCGGCCTCGCGCCAGATCCTGGCCATCTACACCGACTACACACCGCTGGTCGAGCCTTTGTCGCTTGACGAGGCCTACCTCGACGTTACGGGGGTGGCGCGCTGCAAGGGGTCGGCCAGCCTGATGGCCGAGGAAATCCGTGCGCGCATTCACGCGGAAGTCGGTATCACCGCCTCGGCCGGTATCGCCCCCAACAAGTTCATCGCCAAGGTTGCCAGCGACTGGAACAAGCCCAACGGGCAGTTCGTCGTCAGGCCGCAGGATGTCGATGCCTTCGTGGCGGCCTTGCCGGTGAAGAAGCTGTTTGGTGTCGGCAAGGTGACCGCTGCGCGCCTGCAAAAGCTGGGTGCCAACACCTGTGGAGACCTGCGTTCATGGAGTCTGGCCGACCTGACCCGTGAGTTCGGCAGCTTTGGCGCCGCACTCCATCGGCTGTGCCGCGGCATCGATACGCGTGAGGTCAAGCCGGACCGCACACGCAAGTCCTTGTCGGTAGAGACGACCTACGTGACCGATCTTCCCGACCTTGCCGCCTGCCGGGCAGCCCTGCCGGCGTTGATTGGCGAGTTCCGGCGGCGTTTCGAGCGTGCCCGTGAAGCGCGTCCGGTGCACAAGGCCGTCGTCAAGATCAAGTTTGCCGACTTTACCCAGACAACCGTCGAATGCGTGTCGAGTGCTCCCGACGAATTCGTCTGGCAGCAGTTGCTGGACGAAGGCCACGCCCGCCGCGGCAAACCGGTGCGGCTGCTGGGCGTGGGCGTGCGTTTTGCCGAAGCCGAGGCTGACGAGCCGGTGCAGATCGATCTGTTCGGGTCGGATCAGGCTCCGTAATCAGGCGACGGCCGTCCGCTGCTGCGCCAGCCCGCGACGGATCCAGGCAGCGGATTCGAGCGCGCCCTCCAGGTAGCCACCGCCATATACGGCAGTTTCAGTGCCGCCAAAATGCAGTCGTCCATTCCAGGCCGGGTCGCGCAGGACTTCGCTGCCGTAGTTCGAGTACGACAGCGAGGGGGTCAGATCCAGACGGCTACAGGTGTGCGGCTCTTTGGCCCAGTCATGATAGTCGCGCTCGCCATTGGCAGCCTCGGCGCCGAATAGCTGCACCAGTTGGCTGGCGGCAATCATGTCCAGACCGTCGCGGAAGGCGTCGCGCTGCGCCGGGGTGAGGATCAGGAAGGCGCCCAGTGCAGCTTGCG
Organism: Parazoarcus communis SWub3 = DSM 12120; assembly: GCF_003226565.1. Taxonomy (GTDB): domain Bacteria; phylum Pseudomonadota; class Gammaproteobacteria; order Burkholderiales; family Rhodocyclaceae; genus Parazoarcus; species Parazoarcus communis. The sequence goes on from NZ_QKOE01000005.1 coordinate 70,983, forward strand.
AACTTTCGTTGGCGGCATCCCAGGTTTCGGCCAGCACCGATTGGGTGTGCTGGGTGGTGGCCGTGCCTGACAGCCCCTTGCCGCGCCAGAAGGCCTGCGGATGGCGTGAGATGAGCTTGGCCTGGCCCGCCATCCAGGTGGGGCAGTTGCGCATGGCCTGGCGGGTGGTGGCGGGCAACGTGGGGGTGAAGGCGATCTTTTCCTCGACCAGGCGTGGTGGCATGGCCAGCACGATCTGGCGTGCGGCAACGATGTGTTCGCCATGGGGCTCGGCAAAGCGCAATTCGACATGCGTGCCACGATCGCGCACCTCGACCAGAGCATGCTCGAGGTGAAGCCGGGCACTGGGAAGGCGCGATGCGAGGGCGCCCACCAGCATGCGCATGCCGCCGTCGATGCGGCGGGCACCGCCATGGACATCGGCCTGCTCGAACGATGTCGGCTCACCACCGGCCTCTTGCTGCAGCAGGTGCTTGCCGTCCGACCACTGCGGCGAGCTCTTCAGGCCAAGGTCCTCCACCAGCCGGGTGATGCGTGGCTGCAATCCGGGCCAGTACCAGGTGGGGCCCAGATCATGACCGTCTTCAGTACAGTGGATGCGCCCGCCCAGCCGCTCACGAGCCTCGAAGAGTGCGAAGTCGCGCTTGGCGCCGTGCAGCAGATTGGCCAGTGCCAGCCCGCACAGACCGCCGCCGATGATTGCCGTTTCAAGCATGGTGTGTCCCCTGGAAAGTCGTGCGCAAGATGGCAAGGGCATTGCAAGCTTTGGTCCACATGGGTTCTGCACCGGATGGGCAGGCTGGCCGTGGGGCTGGCAAGGCGATGACTGCCGCGGGGCTGTCGGATAGCCGGCAATGTGCTGCGGCTTGTGCGCTTTGCCGCAGGGGATGATTGCTCAGACGCGGGCGGTGGGGATGACTTGACGGAAGGTCAGATTCAGGCGTGCGCCGGAAACTGAGGGGGAGGTGGGGATGGCATGCTCCCAGTGCTGCTGAAACGGCGCGCGCATGAGTAGCAACAGGCCGGGTGGGAGTGGCAGGCGGCCGGCGTCGCCTGGCGTTCCGGGTTTCGGTCGCCAATGAAAAGACCGGGTGGCACCCAGGCTCAGAGAGGCGATGTGCGGCGCGGGGCCGAGGTCGTCCTCGTCGTCGGCGTGCCAGCTGACATGGTCGTCGCCGTCACGATACAGGTTGGCGAGCACCGCATTGAAGGAGACTCCGCAGCATGCCTCCACGCTGGAACGCAGCGCCTGCAGCCGAGGCGTCCACGCGTGCGAATTGAGCAGTTGCTGCGCGTAGCGGTATTCCACCCCTGCATCAGCGAACCAGCACTGCAGCCGGGGCAGGGCAAAGCGCCGCCCCGCTGCGATGTAATGGCCTTCGGTCCATGGCGTTTCGGCAAGCAGGACATCGAACAGGGCCTGAGCTGCAGCGGGGTCGAGCACGCTTGCACAGGCCAGCAAGGGCTGCCCAGGCACGGGCTGCAGCGGGGGGCTCGCAGGAGGCCGGGTCGCGCTCATCGGCTTGCCGGCTCCTTGCCCGGGAGGTGGCCTTCCATGCGCTGCAGCAGGTTGCCAATACGCTTCATGTCTTCCCACATGGCGTGATCCATGCGCATCTTGCGGTAAGTAGCGGTGACCAGCGGGGTCAGTACCTTGTCGTAGACTTCCTGCATCTCGCGTAGCGCCGCAGTAAAGCCGCTGGTGTCAGGGGCGCCGACTTCGATGCGGGGCTGCAGCTTGTCCAGGCTGGCTGACATCGCGTCGAGGCCAGCGCGCACCGCAGCCCCACTGGGCAGGGTGGCGTTCAGGTTGTCGACCGCGCGGGCAATGTCCAGCAAGGTGGCTGCGATCCGTGTGCTGCCGTCGGCTTCGTCGCCACCCAGTTTGCGTCGGCGGATGAACTCTTCGCGGATGGCCTGCCAGCGTGCGGACTCGTCCTCGGTCTGGCTGCCCAGCAGGGCAGAGAGCTTCAGCAGGTTCTCTTCGGCACCGGTCGTCAGGGTCTGGGCCTCGCCCCGATAGTGGTCGCGCAGCAGGGCGTCGAGTTCGGCGTCGCGCATCGAGGCGTTGATACGTCCGGCCAGCTTGGTCATGTTGCGGTAGCTGCCCTGCAGTTTGAACGGCGGCTCGGTACGGTAGGCATCTTGCTGGGCGGCGGATTCGATGTAGGCCAGGTTGACCTTGAGCAGCAGGTCGCGGGCGCGGAACAAGCGTCGCAGCAGCGCGGTGAGTTCGTTGAGTTCCGCGCCGCTGTAGCCGTGACTGAACGTGCTGGCGGCGACCTCTTCGCCTTCGGCCATGCGTACCAGCAGGTGCACATCCTTGGGGTCGCGCGATGCGAGCGGTTGCAGCACGGGATTGGCGGTGAGGCAGTTCTCGATGTAGGACAGGCCGAACAAGGCTTCCCGTCCTGACAGCACATCGCCCAGGTTGTAGATGTCGGCGCGGTTGGCGAGCATGTCCGGAATCTTGAAGACGTCGCCGGATTCAGTGTAGGGGTTGCCGGCCATGACGACAGCGAAACGTTTGCCGCGCAGGTCGCAGGTGACAGGTTCGCCATTGACGACTGCTTCGATCCGTCGTGTGCCATCGGCCAGGGCGATGAACTTCTGCAGGAACTCGGGGTTGGTGTGCTGGATGTCGTCCAGGTAGAGCATGACATTGTTGCCCATTGCCAAGCCGAGATTGAGCTTGAGCAATTCCTGCCGCGCTGCGCTGTGGCTGGCGCTGGCGGGGTCGAGTGCGGTGATGTCGTGACCGAGCGCCGGGCAGTTGATGCGGACGAAGATCATGCCCAGGCGGTCGGCAATGTACTCCATCAAGGTGGTCTTGCCGTAGCCTGGCGGTGAGATCAGCAGCAGCAGGCCCATGCGGTCGCTGCGGCTGCCTTCACCCGCGGTGCCGATCTGTTTCGACAGATTGTCGCCGACGATGGGCAGGTAGACCTCGTCGATCAGCCGGTTGCGGACGAAGGACGACAGTGGCTTGGCCTGGAACTGGTCGAGTTGCAGGCGCTTTTTCTCGTTGGCCACAATCTCGAGGCGCAGCGCCTGCAACTGCTCGAAGGCTGGCACGAACTGTTCGCGGTGCTGCAGGTAGCGCAGTCGCAGCTCGTTGAGGTTCAGTTGCAGGGCGCCATCGACGATGAGGGGATGTTCGCCCAGCAGACCGTCGACACGGCGGTCGAGGTCGGCGTTGACGCGCACGCGCTCGATATCGAGTGCGATGCGGGTGGCCGCATCGGCAATCCAGGCGGTGGCGGCAGTCTGCCCGTGGCAGAACGCGGAGACCCAGGCGCGTGCCAGCTGCCAGCGTTCTTCCGGCGGTGCGGCGGCCAGGTCGCGCTGCCAGTCGGCCAGCTCGCCCCGTTGTTCAAGCCGGCGGAGCAGGTCATCGGCCAGGTCGGCACCGGCGCCGGAGATGACCCAGGCTTCACCGCCACGTGGCACGGCCAACTGGCGAACCAGATAGCGTGCCCCTTCGGTGGCGACCTGGCCCGCCGTGTCGCCTTTGGCGTGGAAGCCAAACTTTGGCGCAAAACGGCTCAGCGCTTCGGTCGTCTCGCGCTCGAGCTGTGCCAGGCTGTCAGCCGCGTCGAACAGCTCGACCATGCGTGTGGCCGCACGTGCCCGGCGCAGCAGCGATTCGCGTTCGCTGTCGAAGGCCTGGTGGGACCAGTGGAGCAGGGCGAGGGCGCGCGCCTCCGGGCCGTAGACCAGCAACCCGGCGTCGGCTTGCATGCTGGCCAGGGCTTGCAGCAGACGGGCGGCATCCTGGTCGTGTACGCCTTTCTGGTAGCCCTCGTGATAGCGGTCGGCGGCGAAGCGCCTCAGGGCTTCGAGCAATTGGGGCAGGCCGTCCGGACCCTCGGCGCAGCAGGTCTGCAGCGCCTGCCAGCTCAGCGGACCACGATTGTGTTCGATTGCCTCGAGCACGCTGGCGGCGAGATATTCGCCGCGATAAAGCTGATCGCTCTCCGAGGGCAGGGGGCTGTCCCACCAGGGGCGCAAGGCGGCCAGGCGATCGTCGGCAACCGGGGCGTAGTAGTCGGTGCCGGTCAGGTGGAACCACATCTCGCCATTGCGCGGCAGCAGGGTCAGGTCGAGTACCTGACGGTTGACGGTGAAGGCATGGCGGCCGAAACGCAAGGTGTTGCCGTCTTCGGCCACCAGTTCGCGTCGGTCCCGTACTGCGCGGATGGCCTGGTCGTGCGCAGTGCGCAGCCGGGTATCCAGATCGTCGGCTGCCACTGCGGCGCCGATTGCGCGTAGGTCGGCGATCTGTTTGCGCAGCTTGGTGATCAGCGCATCGGCGGCAAAGTAGCTATGGACCTGTTCGATTTCACGCAACTGGGCCACGCGGCGCGCGATGCCGTCGACAATACGGCCGGCGGCTTCGGTCAGCGCCTGGCTGCGCCGCTGACGGGCGTCGAGCAGGCTCTGACGTCGTGCCGACACGGCTTCGTACACCGCTTCGCGCTTGCTTGCGATGTCGGCGAGAAAAGCATCATGGTCGGCAAAGCGGCCTTCGAGTTCTTCGAGTTGTGCGAGCAGGCGGGTCAGTGCTTCGTCGCACTTCTCCGGGGTGTCGGCCAGTTCGAGCGCATTTTCGACGGCTTGTCCGAACAGTTTGAACTGGGCACCGAACTCGGCTGCGGCCTCGGTTGCGCCAAGGGAACGTCTGCGGTTGCGGCCTTCGGCACGCAGACGGTTGATTTCGGCATACACCGAGGAGATGCCGTCGAGGATGCGGGTGCGTACCACGGCGTCGCCGCCAGGCAGGTTGCCAAGCTGCTCGGTCAATAAGTCGAGCCCGGCCGCGGTCTGGTCTAGTTCGCCGAGCAGGGCGGCAATGTCCTCGCTGGTGGTGGCGTTTGGCAGTGCGGCGCTCAGCCGGGCAATGTCGCGGTGATGGCGGTCGAAGGCGTGCTCGTCGGCGAGAAAGCGCAGCGCGCGTTCGCCGACACTGGTCTGTGCGGCAGCGGCCTCGTCGTCCATTTCCGCAATCTGCGGCAGGTCGGCATAGCGCAGGGCCTTGAGCATCTGCAGCCGGCCACGCTGTTCGCGCAGGCGGCCCAGGGCCTGGACGAAATCGTCTGGCTGCTGCCATAGCATGCTGGCAATATCGGTGAGCAGCGCACGCTGCTGGGCTTGGGCGTCGGCCAGTGCGCGGGCGGTGTCGCGACGGATGCTTTCGACCTTTTCAAACTCGTCCAGCGTGCTGCGCGCACCGTCGGCAATGGCCTTGACGTCGGCCGCCAGACCGACGGCTTCGGTGGCGTCCAGCCAGAAATAGCTGTCAGCGACTCGCCCGCATTGGCGAATGATTTCTTCGTAGGCGCTGCGGGTGGGGGCCTGCTCGCTGACCGCGCGGGCGATGGACGACAGTTCGGAGATACCCCTGACCAACTCGGCATTGCCGATACGGCCGAAGAAACCTTGTGCAACCCGGGTGGCTGCATGTTCGTCGCTGGCAAAGGGGGTCTGCCACAGCTGCATCGGATGGTTGCGCGTGGGCTCGTTGTCTTCCGCCTGGAAGACCAGCATCCGCCCATCCTCGAAGCGGGCATAGCCGTTGCAGACGATGGGGGTGCCGAGCGTTTTTTCGATCAGGTTGTAGGAGAACAGCGCATAGTGGCCAACGCCCGGGCGGTAGAACACGTAGAGCACGTCTTCGCCATTGGGGGCTCGCAGCATGCGCTTGAAGCGCAATTCACCGACCATCTCGGCAGGCATGTCGAAGCGCTTGTATTCGCCTGACTGAAGGTAATAGCCACCCGGGAAGATGATGCCGTGGTCTTCCGGCAGCTGCATGCAGGAGCGGCCGATGGCGTCGATGCGAACGACTTTCTGCACCCGGGTGTTATAGACCAGGTAGCGCTCATCCTTTTCGCGATAGGGGCGTATCCGCAGCAGGATCAGCGAACCCAGGCGGGCAAAGGCGATGTCGGCATCGGCCAGCGCCTGATTGCGATCTTCCACCGGTTCGCTGTAGATGCCCAGCCCCGACTCGGTGTTGTTCTCGATCTTGACGGTCAGGTCGCCGCCGACGGTCTCGACGAAAATGGTGTCGAGAATATTGATGTGAGGGTGCTTGCCACCAATGTGATCTGCCCGCGAGGCCACCGTCCACTCAAAGTCGTGCGTCGGTGGCAGCGCAATGTCGCGCTCGCCGCGGTTGTCGATGTAGTGAATCGTGCCGTCGTTTTCCACCGCCCAGCGGAATACCCGCAGGTCGTGCAGTTGCTGGCCGATCTGGAAGGCTGCAAGCAGTTTGTGCTGGTGCACCCGCAGCTGGATCAGGCTGGCTTGCTTGTAATAGGCGTACAGTTCGCGAAAGTCGGCGACGAACCGTGGGTCGTCCAGAAAACTGCCGGCCAGCGGGAGGGCTTCGAGTTCGTCGGCCCCGTCCTGTTCGGACAGGCGGTAGAGCGCAAACACATCGCTGACTGCGGTTTCCTTGCGCAGCCCGATGAAGACGTTGAAGCCAAACAGCAGGTGTTCGCCGATACGAACAATGTCGCGCGCGTTGCAGTTGTTTTCGGTGCGCGCGCGGGTGCGTAGCAGCAGTTGCTGTTCGGCGCGACCAAACTCAGCAATCCTCGCGTCATTGAGCGCACGGATCTTGCCCTGCAGGCTGGCCCCCTGTTCGGCCAGCCGCCGTTTCAGCAGCTCGTAGCTACCGCTGTCTGCGACCAGGGCTTCGGTGGCGTCAGGCGGGGTGGAAGTCTTGTCGGACATGGGTTTCCGTGGGGTTCAGTTGGCCGGGCGCGGCACGGGGGCGGGCACGATGTCCCGCCCACTGTTCGATCAGGATTTGCGCAGGCTGTCGAGCAGGGTATTCAAGGCGGCGCGCTGGGTGTCGTCGCCGTCGCGCATGACCTTGCCCAGCAGGGCGGCAACCGAAAGGTTCTGCAACTCACCAGCAGAGCTGCCCAGGGCGCCGATGATGCCGCGCAGGTCACCGACCATATCGCGCTGACCGTCGAGATGATCCTTGAGACCAATCTGAAGGGTGTTGCTCTTGGCAATGGCGCCGTCGATGCCCTTGCCGACCGAGAGCGCATTGACGAAGCGCTCGAAGTAGTCGCCCTGGCCACCAACGATGTCGATGCGTGCATTGGCCAGTGCGGTGCCCAGCACGTCGGCTTGTTCGCGGGCGATACCCGTCTGTGCGTCGATGGCTTTCAGGGTCTCGATGTGGGCGTTCTCGAGACGCATGCGGAACTCCTCGTGCGCCCGGGTCTCCTCGCTCATGGCCTTCATGGCTTCGAACTTTTCCGCCAGGCCACGTGCTTCGGCCTGGAAGCGGGCCGCGATGACTTCCGCTTCGGCGCGGCCGGCCTTCACGGTGGCGTCGGCATCGGCGGAGCGAACCTGGACGTCGGCCAGGCCCAGCTTTTCCTTGCCCAGTGCCTCGGCTTCCATGCGTGCCTGAAGGGCGTCGGCCTCGGCATGGCCGTACTTGGTCACGGCTTCGGCTTCGGCGATCTTGACCTTGGCGTCGACCAGGCCTTGTTTTTCCTTGGCGTCGGCACTGACCAGCAGCACTTTTGCTTCGGCCAGGCCTGGGGCGGCGGTGATTGCCTCGATGCCTTCGGCTTCACGCTTCTTGGCCTCTGCTTCCTTTTCCGAGACCTTCAGCCGTGCTTCGGCCAGGGTGAGCTCTTCTGCGGCACGGTGACGGGCGCGGCGTTCCTGTGCTTCGGCGGCCTTGACCTCCATGATCATCTTTTCCTCGGCCTGACCTTCGGCAAGGATGACGGTGGATTTCTTGGTGCGATCAGCATCGGCGACCACACGCAGTTCCTTGATGGCTTCTTCCTGTTCGGCCACGGTACGTTCGACCACGATGCGTTCGCGGATGACGTCGGCAATCGCCTTCTTCTGCACTTCGACGGCGCGTTCCTTGTCGATCTGTTGCAGGGTGACTTCCTTCTCGCGATCGACGATTTCGAGTTCGCGGGCGCGGGTGACCTTTTCTTCCTCGATGGCAACCGCACGCTTGCGGTTGTTTTCGGCCACTTCGCGTTCCCGTTGCACGTTTTCCTGCTGCACGGTGATGGACTGCTCGGCCTGCAGCCGGGCCAGTTCGGCCTTGGTGTGTTCCTCGGCGCGGATGCGGGCCGTTTCGGCCTCTTCGCGCGCCCGGACCGAGGCAATCTCGCGCTGCTGACGGGCTTCTGCGTCGGCTTGCTGACGTTCGAGCTCCAGCAGGGTTTCGCGGGTCTCGACGTCCTTCTTCTTGATCTGCATTTCCTCGTTGCGGCGCAACTCGTTGGTGCGCACGCTTTCGGTGGCCGTCAGCTCGGTGATCTTCTTGATCCCCTGGGCGTCGAGGATGTTGCTGGGATCAAGCCGCGACAGCGGCGTCTGTTCGAGGTAGTCGATCGCCGCGTCTTCGAGCACGTAGCCAGAAAGGTCGTCGCCGATCTGGCGGATGATCTCGTCGCGGAAACGGTCGCGCGCCTGGTAGAGCTCGACGAAATCCATCGCCTTGCCGACGGTCTTGAGCGCCTCTGAGAACTTGGCCGAGAACAGCTCTTCAAGCGTCTCGTGGTTGGATGCCCGCTCGCAGCCGATACCCTGCGCCACCTTGAGCACGTCTTCGGCAGTCTTGTTGACCCGCACGAAGAACTTGACCTTGATGTCGGCCCGGATGTTGTCCTGGCAGATCAGCCCCTCATTGCCCGTGCGGTCGATTTCCACCGTCTTGAGGGCAATATCCATCATCTCGGCCTTGTGGATGATGGGGTACACCATGCGCCCGGTGAAGGTCACCTCCGGTTCGCTGCGCAAGGTATTGACGATCATCGCGTAACCCTGTTCCACCTTCTTGTAGAACTTGGCGAACATCGCGAACAAGCCGAACAGCAGGAAGGCCAGGATGCCGACGGCAATCAGGATGGGTTCCATGTAATCCCCTTCAGGTCATTGCCGGTGGTGCCGGCGGGTCGATGGTGATGCGTGATGTTGTGTTCAGTCCGCAGCCTGCACGCGGTAGCGCGCATTGGCGGGGTCGTAGTCGATGACGATGGCGCTGGCGCCGCGGGTGAGGGTGTTGGGTGTGTCCGCAACCACACGGATGTTGTACGTGCTGCCACGGCTATCCACCTCGGCACGGCCGAAGCGTTCGTCGACGCTGTTGGTCAGGATGCGGCAGCGTTGGCCGACGAGTTCGGCGTTGGTGGTGGCGCCGTGAGTGACGAAGAGGCGGCGCATTGGGCGTACCGCGCGGGCTGCAATCGGCAGCGCCAGGGCAAAGGCGCCAAGCAGTACCGCGGTGCCGGCGGCGAGACGAAGCGGGACCGTGGGTACCAGTGGCAGCAGCCACAGTGCGGCCAGGCTGCATAAGGTCCAGGCGATCAGGGTCAGCAGACTGACGACGACCGAAAACGGTACCCCGCCCAGCCCAAAGGCCACCAGGTAGCTGGCAAGGGTGCCAATGTCGCCTACATCGCCGTCGAGTTCGAGGCCGCCATGTTCGAAGTCGACCAGACCGAACATCGCCAGGAGCCAGTAACACAGTACGATACCGAGCAAGGTGCTGTAGATCGCGGTCGGGTAGGCAAAGGCGACTGCGGCGAAACTGCTCATGAACGCTCCCTCGTGCGTCGGATGCCGCAATATGCGGCGGGGTTCAGGGCCGTGCCAGGCCTTCGGCGAACTGGATCAGTTCGCGCGTGACCCGCTCCTTGATCGCCAGGCGGTCATTTGCATCCAGGCCAAAGCGCTGCGCCAGGGCGTTGTAGTCGGCCTGGGTCAGCGAGACGGTCAGGCGCGGACGCTTGGGGCGGTGATTGACCTGCAGACCAAGAACCTTGCGGATCTGGTCCGAGGTGGACAGGTTGCCTTCGAATGCCGCGCGGCGCACCGCCTCCAGTACGGTGGCCTCGACATCGAAAGCCACCTGTACGGCCCGGATGGCTTCATCCGAGCCTTGCCAGCGTGGCGGCTTGACGGCGCTCATTGGCCTTCAGCGTCGGTCTTGCGTGCGCGGATGCGCTCCATCACCCGGCGCGCACGCTCGGCGTCGCCGCCAATGCCTGCTTCGGCCAGCTTGATTTCCAGCGCCCGGGTGCCGGTTTCCTTGTCCAGCGATTCTGCCGCCGCCATGCGGTCGGCCAGCTCTTCATGCCGGCGCTTGATGCGGTCGAGCGACTCACGCGCATTGAGCAGCTTCGAGCCACTCGCCCCGATGTTGTCGGAGATCGAACGCGTGGCCTTGTAGACACTCTCGGTGGTGCGGGCGATGGCGACTTCGCGTTCGTGCTCGCGGACCTTGGCTTCGGCGCTCTTGATCAGGTCTTTAAGTTTGCCAACCTGCAAGGCGTAGTCGGCATGCACGCGCGATTGCTCTTCGAGTTGCTGCTCGGTTTCTGCAATCTTTACGGCGACCTCTTCGGCCAGTGCCTCCTTGCCCTTGCCGAGGGCTTCTAGCGCCAGGTCTTCCAGCCGCAGGGCTTCCGCGCGGATGCGCTCGATCTCGCGGGCGCTTTGCATTTCCTTGGCCATGACACCGGTCAGTTCGCTCTTTGCCTTCAGGATGGCATTGCGGGCGTCGATGATTTCCTGCTCGTAGATGCGTGTCGCGTTGGCATCGACCACGCTCTCACCCAGTTCCCGTGCGCTGCCGCGCAGCAGGGTCAGCATCTTTCCGATCACGCTCATGTTCGGCTCCTTCAGTTCAGGTAGTGGGCAAGCGCATCGAGGGCATCGAGTGCGTTGTCGCTCAGGGCTGCCACATCGTGGGCGATGTCTTCGACCCGGGCATCGGCGGCGAGGGCGCCGAACAGCACATAGTGCTCATTGACCCGCCCAAACGAAGACAGCGGAATGGACGGATTGAGGTCGAGCAGGGCTTCGAGCAACTCGGTACGCGTTTCGCCGCGGACTTCGGCTTCGGTCCACAGGTAGCAGATGCAAAGCGTCTGCGCCTCTGAGGCGGTAATGAAGATGGGTAGTTCCTCGCGCCCACCGATGACCACCTGGATGACCGGCACCGAACCGGGGATCGGCTGCAGGCTGATCGACGCACCGCCGAGGCGGGCCGTCAGCATGACATCGAGTCCGGCGATCTGCTCTTGTAGCGATTTCATCCTTTCCCCCTCTTAATGTTTAGGTCGATTGACGACACTGCCAATCTAGATGTTGTGACATAAAATGTCAAGACATTTTATGTCCAATTGCTTCCAGCTGAAGCGTGAGCGCATGCGCGACGGATTATGCCTTCGTCTTTGGGATTTGCGCTATGAGAAGTGGATGAAGCCGACAGGCTGCATGCACCTGCATAGACGCAATGTCGCGCTTTGACGGGATGGTGTGCTGTGCCAGCAAGCCATGCTCTCCCATGACGATCCATCCTGCGGGCTTCTAGGTCGGGAGGTGGTCGTGATTTGTGGCGTGAATCATGATGCCTTGCCGCACATGCCAAAGCCGATTAGGCTTGAACAGGGCGCTGACACGGGAAGGAGCACGGGTGATGGGTGAAGCTTTGGAATCCGGTTTGTTGAACCGCAAGGCTTACCTTGAGTGGGAAGCCGGACAGGTGGAAAAACACGAATATGTGGCTGGCGAGGTGTTCGCGATGGTTGGTGCGCGGCGGGAACACGTGCTGGTCGCAGGGGGGCTGTACGCGAGGTTGAGAGCGCAACTGAAGGGGACGCGCTGCCAGGTTTTTGTCTCTGACATGAAGCTCTTCGTTGCGGAAGCTGACGCCTACTTTTATCCAGACGTGATGGTCAGTTGCGACGAAGGTGACCGCCGTGCCGAGCTGGCAATCGAGCATCCTTGCCTGGTGGTGGAGGTATTGTCCGAGGGTACGGCGGAATACGATCGAGGGGCAAAGTTCGCGGCCTATCGCAAACTACCGGCCTTGAGCGAGTACCTGCTGGTTGATATCGGAGCCCGTCGCCTGGAGCTGTTCCGGCGTCAGGCTGATGGCTGGTTGATGACCGAGTCTGTGGCGGGCATGCCGCCGTTGCAATTGCGTAGCGTGGATTGCACGCTGTCTGTCGACGAGGCCTTTGAAGACCTCGTCGATTGAAGCCCGCCAGCGTCAGGCGTTCTTGCGTTTCTGCCACAGCACGTCGCCACGGCCCTCCGCGCGGTTGAGTACGCGGCCAAGCACGAACAGCAGGTCGGACAGGCGGTTCAGATACTGGCGCGGGCCGTCATTCACCGCTTCTTCCAGCGCCAGTGCGACCAAGGCGCGTTCGGCACGCCGGCAGACGGTACGGGCATGGTGGGCGAGGGCCGCGGCGCGGGTGCCGCCGGGCAGGATGAAGTCCTTCAGCGGCTCGAGCGGTTCGTTGAAGCTGTCGAGTTGTTCTTCGAGGTGCGTGACCTGCTTCTCGGTGATCATGCTCATGCCCGGAATGCATACTTCACCACCAAGGTCGAACAGATCGTGCTGTACGTCGGTCAGCAGTTTGCATACTGCTTCGGGCAGCGCTTCGCACAGCAGCAAGCCGATGATGGCGTTGACCTCATCCACTTCGCCGAGCGCATGGATGCGCAGGCTGTTCTTGGACACCCGCTTGCCGTCGCCGAGGCCGGTGGTGCCGGCGTCGCCGGTGCGGGTGTAGATCTTGGAGAGGCGGTGTCCCATGGTGGTCTCTGTTGTTGGTTGACGTGTACGTCAATTATAGGGAATGCGCGCGCGCTTTGGCGGTTTGGACGCATCGTGCAATGGCTTGGTGTGGCGCCGGATTGACTTGCCTGATGGCCCGGCATACGATGCGATACGCCGTGTAATACAGCCCTGGAGCCTGCCTGATGACCCTGTCGATTCGCCTCGATCCCGAACTCGAAGCCGAACTGGCGCGTGCGGCTGCGCAGACCGGGCTGAGCAAGAGCGAGTTGGTCAAGGCTGGGTTGAGGGAGTATCTCGCCCGGTTGAAGCCGCGGAAGACTCCTTATGAACTGGGAGCGGATCTGTTCGGGGGCACGCAGGCTGGTCCGGGTGATCTGGCGGCGCGGCGCAAGGCCTACCTTGCCGAGTCCTTGCGTGTGAAAAATGATCGTTGATGCGGGGCCGCTGATTGCCTTGTTCAACCCGGCGGACCGCGATCACGCGCGCTGCATCGGGTTTCTCAAGCAATGCGGGGCGACGCTGACGACGACGTGGCCGGTGCTGACTGAAGCCATGCACGTGCTGCGATACAGTCCCGATGCGCAGTTGCGCCTGCTCAACTGGGTGGAGCGGGGTGGATTGAGTGTGGCCGACCTCGATCCCGCCAGCATCGCCGGGTCGATCCGGCTGATGGACAGACACCCTGATCGTCCGATGGATCTTGCCGACGCGTCGGTGGTGTTGCTGGCGCTGCAGACCGGCTGCCGCGACGTGATGTCCATCGACAGTGATTTCGATCTCTACCGCCTGCCTGATGGTGGGTGGCTCAACAATGTTTTGCGTGACAATACGCACTGAAATCCCGCTACTGGAAACGCCATGAAATCCGCCGAAATCCGCGACAAGTTCCTCAAGTTTTTCGAATCCAAAGGCCACCAGATCGTGGCGTCGAGTTCGCTCGTGCCGCACGACGATCCGACCCTGCTGTTTACCAATGCGGGCATGAATCAGTTCAAGGATGTGTTCCTTGGCTTTGACAAGCGTCCCTACACCCGCGCCACGACGTCGCAGAAATGCGTGCGCGCCGGTGGCAAGCACAACGACCTTGAAAACGTCGGCTACACCGCCCGCCATCACACCTTTTTCGAAATGCTGGGCAACTTCAGCTTTGGCGACTACTTCAAGCGTGATGCGATCCGCTACGCCTGGGAGCTGCTGACCGAAGTCTTCAAGCTGCCCAAGGACAAGCTCTGGGTCACCGTCTATGCCGAGGACGACGAGGCCTACGACATCTGGACCAAAGAGGTCGGGGTGCCGGCCGAGCGCGTGATCCGCATCGGTGACAACAAGGGGGCGCGCTACGCGTCGGACAACTTTTGGATGATGGGTGACACCGGCCCCTGCGGTCCGTGTACCGAGATCTTCTACGATCACGGCGAGCACATCTGGGGCGGCCCGCCGGGATCGCCCGAGGAGGACGGTGATCGCTACATCGAGATCTGGAACAACGTGTTCATGCAGTTCAACCGCGACGAGGCCGGCGTGATGCATCCGCTGCCCAAGCCCTCGGTGGATACCGGCATGGGGCTGGAGCGGGTGTCCGCAGTACTGCAGGGCGTACACGCCAACTACGAGATCGACCTGTTCCAGAGCCTGATCAAGGCCGCTGCGCGCGAAACGTCGGATGCGGACATGGATTCGCCCTCGCTGAAGGTGCTGGCCGATCACATCCGCGCCTGCTCCTTCCTGATCGCCGACGGCGTCATTCCCGGCAACGAGGGGCGTGGCTATGTGCTGCGCCGAATCATTCGCCGGGCCATCCGCCACGGTTACAAGCTGGGGGCTCGTGCGGCCTTCTTCCACAAACTGGTGCCCGACCTGGTGGCCGAGATGGGTGAGGCCTATCCCGAACTGAAGGCCGGCGAGCGTCGCGTGAGCGACGTGCTCCGTCAGGAGGAAGAGCGATTCTTTGCCACCATCGAGAACGGCATGGCCATCGTCGAGGCCGAGCTCGACGCCATGGCCCAGGCGGGCAACAAGGTGTTCAACGGCGATACCGCGTTCAAACTGCACGACACCTACGGCTTCCCGCTGGATCTGACCGCCGACATCTGTCGCGAACGTGAAGTCACCGTCGATGCGGCAGCCTTCGATGCCGCCATGGCGCGGCAGAAGGAGCAGGCGCGTGCTGCGGGCAAGTTCAAGATGGCTGCCAATCTGGAATACGATGGCCCCGCCACGGCTTTCCACGGATATGAGCGCCTGGAAGAAAAAGGCAACATCCTGGCGTTGTACAAGGATGGTGCGGCGGTCAACGAACTGGTCGAAGGCGATTTCGGTGTCGTCGTGCTGGATAGCACTCCTTTCTACGCAGAATCCGGTGGTCAGGTTGGCGATCGTGGTGAACTGAAGGGAAGCGCCGGCATCTTTGCGGTGGAAGATACGCAGAAGGTGCAGGCCGCGGTGTTCGGCCACCACGGCGTGGTCAAGACCGGTCGTATCGCGGTCGGACAGGGTGTGACCGCCCGCGTCGATGTCGCGGCCCGTGCCGCCACCGCGCGCAATCACTCGGTGACCCACCTGATGCACAAGGCATTGCGTGAGGTGCTCGGCAGTCACGTGCAGCAGAAGGGCTCGCAGGTTGATCCGGACAAGACCCGTTTTGACTTCGCCCACACCGCGCCGCTGACCGCTGAGGAGATCCGCGAGGTCGAAGAGATCGTCAATGCCGAGATCCTCGCCAATGCGGCAACCGACGCTTCGGTGATGGCGCTGGAGGATGCGCAGAAGACCGGCGCGATGATGCTGTTCGGCGAGAAGTACGCCGATGAAGTGCGGGTACTGACCATCGGTTCGTCCAAGGAACTTTGCGGCGGCACACATGTGAGCCGTACCGGTGACATCGGCCTGTTCAAGATCGTTGTCGAAGGTGGTGTTGCAGCTGGCGTGCGCCGGGTTGAGGCGGTGACCGGCGAGAACGCGCTGCGTTATGCACAGGAGCAGGAGCGCCGTGTGCAGGGCGTATCCGCACTGCTGAAGGTGCAGCCGGAAGAAGTGGCCGAGCGTGTTGCCGGTATCCTGGACAACGTCCGCGTGCTGGAAAAGGAACTCGCCCGCCTGAAGTCCAAGCTTGCCGCCAGTCAGGGCGATGACCTGGTGGCGCAGGCTGTCGAGGTGAACGGTATCAAGGTACTGGCGGCCACGCTGGACGGCGCAGATCTACCGACCTTGCGCGAGACCATGGACAAGCTCAAGGACAAGCTCAAGACGGCAGCCATCGTGCTGGGCTCGGTCGCCGATGGCAAGGTGTCGCTGATCGCCGGGGTGACGGCGGACTCGACGGCCAAGGTCAAGGCGGGCGAACTGGTGAACTTTGTTGCCCAGCAAGTGGGTGGCAAGGGCGGCGGCCGTCCGGACATGGCCCAGGCCGGCGGTACCGAGCCTGACAAGCTGCCGGCCGCACTGGCCGCAGTGGCCGGCTGGGTGGGCGGCAAGCTGTAAAGGGTACGCCCGGGATCACGCCGGTTCAGGCGTGATCCATAAACAGAAACGGCAGCGGGTTTGAACCGGCTGCCGTTTTTTTATGCGCCCTGTCGCTCAGACCCAATCTCGTGGCTGCAGGAAAACCTCGTACAGCTGCGCTTCGGGTGAGCCGGCTTCGGGGTGCCAGTCGTAGCGCCAGTGCACCACCGGGGGCATGGACATCAGGATGGATTCGGTACGGCCACCGGACTGCAGGCCGAACAAGGTGCCACGGTCGAACACCAGGTTGAATTCGACATAGCGGCCGCGGCGGTAGGACTGGAACTCGCGTTCGCGTTCGCCATAGCTGTCGTGACGGCGGCGTTCGACGATGGGCAGATACGCGTCGAGGAAGGCGTCTCCCACCGAGCGGGTGAGACCAAACGCAGTATCGAATGGCGTGTGTCCATCGGCGCCAAGATCGTCAAAGAACAGGCCGCCGACGCCACGTGGCTCGTTACGGTGCTTCAGGAAGAAGTA
This sequence comes from Parazoarcus communis SWub3 = DSM 12120, assembly GCF_003226565.1. Lineage (GTDB taxonomy): Bacteria > Pseudomonadota > Gammaproteobacteria > Burkholderiales > Rhodocyclaceae > Parazoarcus > Parazoarcus communis. The sequence continues at coordinate 87,559 of NZ_QKOE01000005.1, forward strand.
ACGATCGCACCATTCCTTGAGCCGGCGGTGTTCGGCGTCGCCGCCAAACGGCAGCACCGCTTGCCGGCAGACCGTATGAAAGTGGCGGACGTCGTCTTCGTTGGCGTAGTAGGGGGTCAGGTCCATGCCGCCGCCAAACCACCATACCGGCGCCTTGCCTTCTGCCAGCGCAACGAAGCAGCGCACGTTCATGTGTACCGTGGGGCAGTAGGGATTGCGCGGGTGCAGTACCAGCGACACGCCCATGGCCTCGAAGCGGCGGCCGGCAAGCTCCGGTCGGTGTGCGGTCGCTGATGCCGGCATGCCATCGCCCATGACATGGGAGAAGTTGACCCCGCCGCGTTCGAAGAACTGGCCGTCTTCGATGACTCGTGTCAGTCCGCCTCCACCGCCAGGGCGCTCCCAGCCGTCGGCGCGGAAGGCCAGGCCGTCGAAGGCTTCCAGCTCGCTGACGATGCGCGCCTGCAGCCCCGTGAAATACTGCTTGATGGTGACGAGGTCGATGCTCATCCGGATCAGGCCTTGCGCGCGACGGCGCGGTAGCCGATGTCGCGACGGTAGTGACAGCCATCGAAACGGATTGCCGCAGCCAGCTCGTAGGCGCGCTTCTGTGCGGCCTTGACGTTGTCGCCGAGCGCGGTGACGCACAGCACTCGCCCGCCTGCCGTGACCACTGCGCCATCGTGCTCGGCGGTGCCCGCATGGAAGACATGGGTATCGTCGTCGGCCTTGGTGGGCAGGCCATCGATGCGGTCGCCCTTGCGCGGGCTGTCGGGATACCCGGCAGCGGCCAGCACCACGCCAAGTGCGACCCGGCGGTCCCATTCGGCTTCGGTCTGATCCAGCTTGCCGGCAATGGCGGCTTCGACCAGGTCGGCGAGGTCGGTCTTCAGCCGCATCATGATCGGTTGGGTCTCGGGGTCGCCCATGCGGCAGTTGAACTCGACCACGCGCGGCCGTCCGGCGTCGTCGATCATCAGGCCTGCATAGAGGAAGCCGGTGTAGGGCAGGCCGTCGGCGGCCATGCCGGCCAGGGTCGGCTGGATGATCTCGCGCATGACACGGGCGTGCACTTCGGGGGTGACCACCGGCGCGGGGGAGTAGGCGCCCATGCCACCCGTGTTGGGGCCCTGGTCGCCATCCTGCAGGCGCTTGTGGTCCTGGCTGGTGGCCAGCGGCAGGGCATGCTTGCCGTCGGCCATGACGATGAAGCTGGCCTCCTCGCCCTGCATGAACTCCTCGATGACGACCCGCGCGCCCGCGTCGCCCATCTTGTTGTCGAGCAGCATCATGTCGATGGCAGCATGGGCTTCATCGAGCGTCATTGCCACCACCACGCCTTTGCCCGCGGCCAGGCCGTCGGCCTTGATCACGATCGGGGCGCCTTCGGCATCGATATAGGCATGGGCCGTACTGGCGTCGGCAAAGGTCTGGTACTTTGCGGTGGGGATGTTGTGCCGGATCAGGAAGCGCTTGGCGAAGTCCTTCGAGCTTTCGAGCTGGGCAGCATTGCGGGTCGGACCGAAGATGGGCAGATCTGCGGCACGGAAGGCGTCGACCACGCCGGCAGCCAGCGGCGCTTCCGGGCCAACCACGGTAAAGCCGACCTGCTCAGCACGAGCGAGCTCGACCAGGGCATCGACGGCACTGACTGCCACGTTCTGCAGCTTGGGCTCACGGGCGGTGCCGGGGTTGCCGGGGGCGACCAGCACCCGGGTGATCTTGGGTGACTGGGCAAGTTTCCAGGCCAGCGCGTGTTCGCGCCCGCCCGAGCCGATGACGAGGACTTTCATTAGGCGCTCCGGATCAGTGACGGAAGTGGCGGAAGCCGGTGAACACCATGGCGATGTTCTGTTCGTCCGCGGCGGCGATCACTTCGGCGTCGCGCATCGAACCCCCCGGCTGGATCACGGCAGTGGCACCGGCCTGAGCCAGCACGTCCAGACCGTCACGGAAGGGGAAGAATGCGTCTGATGCGACCACGCAACCGGGAATCGACAGACCGGCGTTCTCGGCCTTGATCTTGGCAATGCGGGCGGAATCCACCCGGCTCATCTGCCCGGCACCGACGCCAATGGTCATGCCGTCCTTGCAATAGACGATGGCGTTGGACTTCACGTACTTGGCCACGCGCCAGGCGAACAGCATGTCGCGCATCTCGGTCTCGGTTGGCGCGCGCTTGGTGACCACCTTCAGGTCAACGAGCTGGATACGGGCTTCGTCAGCGCTCTGCACCAGCAGGCCGCCGCCCACGCGCTTGTAGTCGAATGCGCCTGCAGGCTGACCCAGCGGGCAGGTCAGCACGCGCACGTTCTGCTTGGCACGCAGCAACTCCAGTGCGTCGGCAGTGTAGGACGGGGCGATCAGCACTTCGAGGAACTGGGCCGACACCGCTTCGGCTGCGGCACGGTCAACTTCGACGTTGAAGGCAATGATGCCGCCAAAGGCCGAGGTCGGATCGGTGGAGAAGGCCTTCTTGTAAGCTTCCAGAGGGCTCGTGCCGAGTGCGACGCCACAGGGGTTGGCGTGCTTGACGATCACGCAGGCGGCGTTTGCCGTGTCCCTGTCGAAGGCTTTCACGCATTCCCAGGCCGCATCTGCGTCGGCGATGTTGTTGTAGGACAGCTCCTTGCCCTGCAACTGGGTATAGCTGGCGATACCGCCTTCAGCGGCGTTGGGTTCCTTGTAGAAGGCTGCGCTCTGATGCGGGTTCTCGCCGTAGCGCAGGTTCTGCACCTTGTCGAAGGCGAGCTGAAAGCGTTCCGGGTAGGTCTGCCGGGACACGTCACCTGCATCGTTGGTGACCAGCGCGGTCAGGTGGTTGGAGATTGCCGAATCGTAGCGTGCGGTGTGGGTGAATGCCTTGACTGCCAGTGCGAAGCGGGTCTTGTAGGACAGTTTGCCGGCGTTGGCCTTGAGCTCGGCGATGATACCGGCGTAGTCGTCCGGGTCGGTGACGATGCCGACACCACCGGCTTCGTCGCCATGGTTCTTGGCGGCTGCGCGAACCATGGTCGGGCCGCCGATATCGATGTTCTCGATGGCGTCTTCCAGCGTGCAATCGGGGCGGGCCACGGTGGCCTGGAAAGGATAGAGGTTGACCACGACCAGATCGATGCGGCTGATGTCGTGGGCGGCGATGGTCTGCATGTGTTCGGCCAGGTCGCGGCGGGCGAGGATGCCGCCATGGACCTTGGGATGCAGGGTCTTGACCCGGCCATCGAGCATTTCGGGAAAGCCGGTGTGCTCGGAAACATCGGTCACCTCGAGGCCGGCTTCGCGCAGCAGGGTGGCGGTGCCGCCGGTGGACAGGAGCTTGACGCCGAGTCCGGCCAGTTCACGGGCAAATTCGAGGGCGCCGCGCTTGTCGGAGACGCTGATCAGGGCTTGGGTGACGTTCATCTTGAGATCTTGCAGAAGGATGTGAATCGGAAAACTGGGTATGGCGTCCCGGCGCGGGCCCCTGCGACGGAGACTCAGAGCAGGTCGTAATCGGTCAGCTTGCGGCGCAGTGTGTTCCGGTTGATGCCGAGCATGTCGGCGGCCACGGTCTGATTGCCCTTGGCTTGCTGCAGCACGAATTCGAGCATCGGCCGCTCGACGTTGCGGATCACCATGTCGTAGATCGCAGCCGGCTTCTCACCGTCAAGGTCGCGAAAATACTGATCGAGGGTCCGGAAGACGGAGTCGGCGATTTCGTTGCTGCGGCTCATGCGGCGAGTTCCTGAGGCTGTTCTTCTTCGTAGCGCAGACGGGTGTCGGCATCCGCAAGCTGGCCAAAGAAGTCGTCGACGGCCGCGAGCTGGGCCGGAATGTCGGGTAGCTGGTTCATTGCCCGGCGGAATGCCGCCGAGCCGACCAGACCCTTGGTGTACCAGGAGATGTGCTTGCGCGCGATCTTGACCCCGGTGTCTTCGCCGTAGAAGGCGTACAGGTCGGCCAGGTGTTCGCGGCAGACCTGATGGATTTCGGTGACCAGCGGTGCAGGAAGCAGTTCGCCGGTGGCAAGGAAATGCTCGATTTCACGGAAGATCCAGGGCCGGCCCTGCGCTGCACGACCGATCATGACACCGTCCGCACCGGTGTAATCCAGCACGAACTTGGCCTTCTGCGGGGTGGTGATGTCACCGTTGGCGATCACCGGGATCTTCACCAGCGTCTTGACGTGGGCGATGGTGTCGTACTCGGCCTCACCCGTGTATTGGTCGGCGCGGGTGCGGCCATGAATGGCAATGGCACGGATGCCCGATTCCTCGGCAATGCGCGCAATGACCGGTGCGTTCTTGTTGTCGCGGTTCCAGCCGGTGCGGAACTTGAGCGTGACGGGCGTGCCTGGCACGGCCGCGACCACCGCCTCGAGAATGCGCGCGACCAGCGGCTCGTCCTGCATCAGCGCAGAACCTGCCATCACGTTGCACACCTTCTTGGCCGGGCAACCCATGTTGATGTCAATGATCTGGGCGCCGCGGTCGGCGTTGTGACGCGCGGCTTCTGCCATCATCGCCGGATCGGCGCCGGCAATCTGTACCGAGATCGGGTCTACCTCGCCGTCATGGTTGGCCCGACGCTGGGTTTTTGCGCTGCCGTACAGCAGCGAATTGGACGTGACCATCTCGGACACGGCAACGCCCGCCCCCAGTTTTTTGCACAACTGGCGGAAAGGCCGATCCGTCACGCCGGCCATCGGTGCAACGAAGAGATTGTTACGTAAGGTGAAACCGGCGAACTGCATGGGTGGGGGCAATGCGGGAAAAGGACGGCATTTTACCCCATGGAGCCTATGCTGGGGGTGCGCAAAACTTCCGCATCGATCTGCTGTGCGTGCGAATCATGCAACGGCGGGTGGGTTCATGCCGCGCCTGCCTGCATCGGTGGGGGTGTGCCCGCCTGCGGTCACGACCTGCACACGACAGCTCGCCCACGCGTTTTCACGGCCAGGCGCGTGCTCCAAACATCATCCGCTTGGCAATGAAATGGCGCAGCGGTGGGCAGATGTCGAGTGCGAACAGGCCGGCACCACGGGCATGGCGCAGCGGTGCGATGTCATTGCTGAACAGCCGGACAAGCCCATCGGTGAAGCGGATGGTGCCCAGGCGGTCAAGCCCGCGTGCCCCTTGGTAAGCCGACAATACTGCATGGCTGCCGGGGTCGCTGGTGTGGCCCAGCACGGCCTGCGCGAGGGCATGAACGTCGCGCAATGCCAGATTGAAACCTTGGCCGGCAACCGGGTGCAGGGTCTGCGCCGCGTTACCCAGCCAGACTGTGCGCTGGCCTGTCGGCTTGCGGCGGTAACGCAACAGCAAGGGGTAGCGCAGGCGATCGGTGATGCCCTCGAGTTGCACGCGTTGGCCGATGGTGTGCTGCAGCAGGGCGAGATAGCGGGCGTCGTCGAGGGCCAGCATCTGGTCCGCACGCTGCTCGTCGACGACGTGCACCACGGCATAGCCCTGGCCACAGGGCAGTAGTGCCATCGGGCCGCTGGCCGTGAAGCGTTCGAAAGCGGTGTGCCGGTGTCCGCCGTGACTGCCGACCTGGGCAATCAGGGCGTGCTGGTGGTAGTCGTGCTCGACGACCTCGGGGTCGTCCTGCGCCATGCCGCCTTCGGCGCAGGCTGCCAGGCGGGCGTAGCGCGTGCTTGCGTGCTGGCCCCTCAGACTGATCGCAACGTCGGTGGCCGTCGGTGCAAGGCGGGTGACTTCGGTGTTGTCCAGGATGGTGATGCCGGCGCGCTCCACCGCTGTGCGCAGCGCCTTGGCCAGCCCGCCGGCTGGCAGCACATGGCCCAGGGCAGGCAGGTCGTAGTCGTCGGCCTGCAGGCAGGTGCGGCCGAAGCTGCCTTGCTGCGAGATGTGGATGGTGCGGATGTCGGTGGGCGAGAGTGTCTGCCAGACGCCAAGCTGCTCAAGCGTCAAGCGGGTACCGTGGGACAACGCGAGAACGCGCGGGTCGGCCGCTGCCGCATCGGCTGGCCGGGTGTCGGCCAGCACGATGTCCAGCCCGGCATCCTTCAGGCTCAGGGCCAGCGCCAGCCCGACCGGGCCAGCGCCGACAATCAGCAGGTCATGTTGCTGCATGGGCGGCATCCCGCATCAGGGCTTCGATGTCGTCGATCTCGCGCGGTACGCCGTCAGTGAGATAGTCGCAGCCGTTCTCGGTGACCAGCGCGTCATCCTCGATGCGGATGCCGATATTCCAGAATGCTTCCGGTACGTCGGCGGCCGGGCGGATGTAGCAGCCGGGTTCGATGGTCAGCACCATGCCCGGCAGCAGCGGACGCCATTCGCCGCCGAGCTTGTATTCGCCCGCATCGTGGACATCCATGCCCAGCCAGTGGCCGGTGCGGTGCATGTAGAAACGGCGATAGTCGCCCTTTTCCATGACTTCGTCGAAGCTGCCCTTGAGCAGGCCAAGATCGATCATGCCGCGGGCCAGCACGGCTACTGCGGCCTCGTGGGGTTGATTCCAGTGGGCGCCGGGTCTGACTGCCGCGCGTGCAGCATGCTGGGCGGCGAGCACCAGCGCGTAGACGTCGCGTTGCGGGCCGCTGAAGTGGCCATTGACCGGGAAGGTACGGGTAATGTCAGAGGCGTAGCCATCGAGTTCGCAGCCAGCGTCGATCAGCAGCAGGTCGCCGTCACGCAGCAGGCAGTTGTTCTCGATGTAATGCAGCACGCAGGCATTGCCGCCACCCGCAACGATCGAAGTGTAGGCCGGGGCCTGGCTGCCTGCCGCACGGAAGGTGCGCAGCAGTTCGGCTTCGATTTCGTACTCGTGCCGTCCCGGGCGGGTCTGCTGCATCGCCCGGCAGTGTGCCTCTGCCGAGATCTGGCCGGCGCGGCGCATCAGTGCGATCTCGCTGGTGTCCTTGATCAGGCGCATTTCGTCCAGTTCGGCGCGCAGGTCGCGCACCGAATGCGGCGGCGTGATGCCGGTACGGGCGTTGGCGCGGACGGTGTTGAGCGCGCTCATGACCTTGCCGTCCCAGTCGTTGTCGTAGCCCAGACCGCACCACAGCATTGGCTGGTTGGCCAGGAAGTCGGGCAGGCGGCGCTCGAGGTCGCCGATGGTCCAGGCTTCGTCAAAGCCAAACAGTGCGGCAGCGGCCTCTGGGCCATAGCGGAAGCCGTCCCAGATCTCGCGCTCTTCGTCTTTCTGGCGGCAGAACAGGATCTGCTTCGGCGTGGCGCCCGCAACCAGGACCAGCACGGCTTCCGGTTCGTGAAAGCCGGTCAGGTAGTAGAAGTAACTGTCGTGCCGGTACGGGTAGTGGGTGTCCCGGTTGCGTGCGCGTTCCGGTGCCGTTGGCAGGATGGCAACGCCGCCGCCATTGGCTACCATGTGGGCGAGCAGGCGTTCGCGCCGGGCGCGGAAGGGCGTGGTGTCGAGCTTGAGGGGTTCGTTCAGGGCGTTCATGTGCTGAATTATGACATGGCTGGCAGGTGGCAATTCGACCGTGCTTGCGGCATACAGTGCCGGAGACAGTGGTCAGGGCTCAGCTCGATCGCCGATCTTCCAGGGTGCGCAGCCGGGTATCCAGGGCGGCTAGGCGCTCGGGTGTGCCGACATCGATCCAGATGCCAGCGTGGCGGACGCCTTCCACCTTGCCGGCCTGCATGGCTTCACGCAGCAAGGGGGCCAGCTTGTGGGGCGTGTTGTCGGCCAGCGCGGAAAACAGTGCTGGATGGTAGGCGCCGATGCCAGAGAAGGTCAGGCGCGGCGCCCCATCGGTGGTGATGCGGTCGCCGTCGAGTACGAAATCACCTGCGGGGTGGTGTTCGGGGTTGTCCACCAGCAGCAGGTGCGCGAGGCTGCCGGAGGCGCGCAGGGTGGCTGCGCGGCTTGCCAGCTGGACAAAGTCCACGTCACAGAATACGTCGCCGTTGATGACCAGAAATGGGGCTTCGCCCAGCAGTGGTAGCGCCTTGCGGATGCCGCCGGCGGTTTCGAGAGCCTCGGTTTCGGGCGACCAGATGATCTGTACGCCCAGTGCGCTGCCGTCACCGAGCGCCGCCTCGAGGCAGTGCCCGAGATGGGCGTGATTGATCACCAGTTGGGTGATGCCCGCGTGACGAAGGTGCTCGATGTGCCAGACGATCAGCGGCTTGCCGCCGACCTCGAGCAGGGGTTTCGGGCAGTGGTCGGTCAGCGGGCGCATGCGCTCGCCGCGCCCGGCGGCGAGGATCATGGCCTTCATCAGAAGGTGTAGCCGTATTCGACCGGCACCGGATCAAGCTTGTCGAGGATCTTGAGCAGGGGGCCGAGGGCGCGGTAGCGGTCGCAGGCCTTGCGCAGGTAAGACATGACCAGTGGCATGTCCTTGAGGTAGGCCTCCTTGCCGTCGCGGTGGCACAGGCGGGCAAAGATGCCCAGCACCTTCAGGTGGCGCTGCACGCCCATCCACTCGTAGTCGCGGTGAAAGTCGCCAAAGTCCTCGCGTACCGGAAGCCCGAGCCTGCGTGCCATTTCCCAGTAGCGGGCGAGCAGGTCGAGCACGAAATCTTCATCCCAGGCGATGTAGGCGTCCTTGAACAAGGACACCAGATCGTAGGTGATCGGTCCATATACCGCGTCCTGGAAGTCGATCACGCCGGGGTTTACGCCATCGGTGACGCGCATCAGGTTGCGCGAGTGGAAGTCGCGATGGACGAAGACCCGGGGTTCGGCGAGATTGACCGCAATGATCTGGTCGAAGGCGGCCATCAGCGTGGCTTCGTCCTTGGCGTCCAGGCTCATGCCCTTGTGGCGGCTGATGTACCACTCGGGGAAGAGCATCAGTTCCCTGCGCAGCAAGGCTTCGGAATAGTCGGGTAGAACGTCCGGACGGCTCGCTGCCTGGATCGCAAGCAGCGAGCCGATTGCATCGGCGTACAGGTGTGCCGCCTCCAGCGGCGTGCACTCGGGGTGCTGCAGCGCATTGAGATAGGTGGTGCTGCCCAGGTCGGACAGCAGCAGAAAGCCCTGTTGGGTGTCTTCGGCCAGCACCTCCGGCACATGGGCGCCGGCCTCGCGGAACAGCCGGGCGACTTTCAGCCACGGGCCGCAATCCTCGTGTTCGGGTGGTGCATCCATGACGATCAGGCTGGGGCCGCCGTCGGCGAAATCGGCACGGAAATAGCGGCGGAAGCTGGCATCGGCCGAAGCCGGGCTGAGGCTGAAACTGCGACCTGGCTGGCAGGTTTCGAGCCACTGCTTAAGTTGTACAAGTCTGGGCAAGCGGGTTCTCCGCGATCGTTCGTGTAGAATTCGCGAGTTTATCAATACGACTGCCTGTGCGGGCAGTCGCTTACCTTCTGCCGAACGGGGATCGCTTTGCCAGACTTGGGTTTGAAGACACGGATGCGACTGATTCCACTGCTGTTGTGCTGCATTTCGGCGCCAGTGGCGGCGGCAGGCATGGCGCCGCTGGTGGTGTCGCCGGAGCTGGTTCGCGGGGCAGGCGCCAAAGCCGCAGTGAAGGAAGCGCCAGCGGTGGCGCCCAAGGCGCCTGTCGTCGAGGCGCCGGCGGATGCGCGCGAGGTGCGGCGAGTCGAAGCCGGAACGCCTGCGGCCCCCCCGGGTGCTGCGCTGCCCGCGTCGGCTCCGGTACAGCCGCCCGCCGCGCCAGTGCGCCCCGCTGCTGCCGCTCCCCTGCCTGCATCGGCCGCGCCCGCTGTGGCTTCCCCCACGCCGGTCAGGCCGGATGCGACGACGCAGGCCCCCGCTGCAACGGGCACGACCGAAGTCAGTGCCTTGCGTATCAGCGGCACCCGTGCAGTCGAACTGGTGGCTGACGGGGATGCCGAACTGCAACGTGGCGAGATGATGTTGACGGCCGATCGTCTCGTCTATCGAGAGCCCAGTGACGAGGCGCTTGCCGAAGGCAATGTCCGCTTGCGTCAGGGCAACGATGAGATTTCCGGTCCTTCTGCCAGCCTGGTCGTGGGGGATAGGGTCGGCGCGTTCCAGTCGCCACGCTATTCGATCACCCGTACGCGCGAGCCGCTCGAGGAGGGCGATGAGCCGCGTCAGGTGACGGGTGGCGGGCAGGCCGATGTACTGTATTTCGAGGGTGAGAACCAGTATCGGGCGCAGAACTCGACCTGGTCGACCTGTCGGGTCGAGGATCCCGACTGGTATATCAAGGCACGCGAACTGACTCTGGACTACGACCGTGAGGTCGGGGTCGCAAAGGGTGGCACCGTGGTGTTCATGGACGTGCCGCTGTTCTGGCTGCCGTGGGCCGAGTTTCCGCTGGTCGGGCAGCGCCAGTCGGGCCTGCTGCCACCCACTTTCGGTTCGTCCAACAAGACCGGCTTCGACCTTACTACACCCTATTACTGGAATATCGCACCAAACTACGACGCCACGCTCTCGCCACGCTGGATGAGCCGACGAGGCCTGCAGCTTGGTGGTGAGTTCCGCTATATGGGGGAAAGCTATCGGGGTGAGGTCCGGGGCGAGTATCTCGCGCGCGACAATGTCAGCGGCGAGCAGCGTACCTTGGGGTCATTGCAACACCAGCAATGGATTACGCCCACGCTATACGGCTCGCTGGATCTCAACGCGGTCTCGGACGACGAATACTTCGAGGACATGAGTTCGCGGGTGTCGGTGGCTTCCAAGGTCAACTTGCTGCGTGAGGGGCAACTCATCTACGCAGGTAGTCCTTGGTGGCAGGCATCTGCGTTGGTGCAGAGTTATCAGACGCTGAGCCCGGATCCCGACAACCCGGTGGTTACGCCTTACCGTCGACTGCCTCAACTCAAGCTGAACGCATCTCGCCCTGATCTGATGGGGGGCGCGGCATTTGATTTGAGCAGTGAGTATGTTCGTTTCGAGCATCCGCTTGATAGCCGGCCGGACGCGACGCGGACCACTGCGTATCCGCAGGTATCACTTCCTGTGCAGGGGGCTGGCTACTTCGTAACGCCCAAGTTGGGTCTGCACCATACTCGATATGATATTGATCGTGATCGTCAGCAGACCTCACCCGCCTTGCGAAATTCGATCAGTCGGTCAGTACCCATTTTCTCGATCGACTCTGGTCTGATTTTCGAACGCGAAGCCAGCTACTTTGGTCGCAACTTCGTTCAGACACTTGAGCCGCGGCTCTACTACCTGAATGCAGCTTATCGTCGCCAGGACGACATTCCTCTGTTTGATACTACTCGGTATGACTTTGGTTTTGCCCAACTGTTCGCCGAGAATCTCTATACTGGTGGCGACCGCATTGCCGATGCCAATCAGCTGACCGCTGCGGTCACCTCGCGTCTGATCGACCCGGAGAGTGGTGCAGAGCGCATGCGCGTATTGCTTGGACAGCGCTATTATTTTGAGGATCAGCGAGTATCCTTGAATTACCTCGATAACAACGGCAACGTCGTCAATGTGGAAACCCCGCGGACCAGCCGTCGTGCGGACATCCTGGCCGGTGTCGGTGCGCGCTTGAGCGAGGACACCTCGTTCGAATCGCTGTGGCAGTACAACCCCCGTGATTACTGGACCGAGCGCTTCAACGCGACTTTCCGCTATCAGCCCGGTTTCGCCCGCGCGTTGAACCTGAGCTATCGCTATGCCAAGGACATCCTGCGCGATGTGGATGTGTCCGGACAGTGGCCGCTCGGTGGCGGCTGGTATGGGGTGACCCGCCTGACCCATTCGCTGAAGGACAAACGCCTGACCGAGGCCATCGGTGGCATTGAGTACGATGGAGGCTGTTGGGTGGTGCGTGTCGCCATGCACCGTTTTGCCACCAGTGCGGATGACGTGACCAAGGCCTTCTTCGTGCAGCTTGAACTCAACGATCTGGCGAGCATCGGCTCCAGCCCGGTCAGCCTGATCAAGCGTAGCGTGCCGGGTTACGGCAAGATCAACGAACCAGGCTCGGACCGCGTGTTCGGCCTTGAGTGACTTCGCTCACCACAGAACAGACAATTGAGACCATGAACCGTTTTCTGTCGCATACCATTTTTGCGCTTGCCGTCTCCTGCACGGCCATGATCGCCCCTTCGATGGCGGCAAGCCGGGTCGCTGCCGTCGATCGCATCGTCGCCGTGGTCAACAGTGATGTCATCACCTCGGTCCAGTTACGCGATCGCGTCGAGCAGATCACCCGCCAGGTGCAGCGCCAGGGCGGACAGTTGCCACCCGCCGACGTGCTCGAACGGCAGATCCTCGAACGCCTGATCATCGAGCAGGCGCAACTGCAACTTGCGCGCGAAACCTCCTTGCGTGTTGACGACGCCACGCTCGAGCGGGCGATTGCGCGCATTGCCGAGAACAACCGGATTTCCGCTACCGAACTGCGCGCCACGCTGGAGCGCGATGGCGTGTCGTGGAGCCGTTTCCGCGATGAGATCCGTACCGAGATCTTGTTGACCCGCTTGCGTGAGCGCGAGGTGGATAGCCGGATCGTGGTGACCGATGCCGAGATCGACAACTTCCTGCAGAACAACCCCGACGCCTTTTCCGGTAGCGAATACCTGGTCGCACACATCCTGATGCGGGCGCCGGAGAGTGCCAGCCCGGAGCAGATCGCGCGTCTGCGCGAGCGCGCAGAGCGGGCGCTGTCGCGGCTGCGCGCGGGCGAGGCGTTCGGTCGTGTTGCGGCAGACTCCTCGGACGCGCCGGACAGCGTCAATGGCGGCAGCCTGGGCTGGCGTGAGCGTGACCGCTTGCCCGCACTGTATGCCGATGCGGCGCGGGATCTTCAACCCGGTCAGGTGTCGCCGGTGCTGCGCAGCGCGGCTGGCCTGCACATCATTCAACTGGTGGATAAGCGGGGCGGCGCAGCCGCCGGCCCCGAGCAGCTTGAGCAGACCCGTGCCCGCCACATCCTGATCAAGACGTCCGAGGTGCTGTCCGACACCGATGCAGAAGCCCGCCTTCGTGCCCTGCGTGAGCGCATTGTGAATGGCGGCGATTTTGCCGAACTGGCCAAGGCCAATTCGGCAGACCTGTCGGCGGCCCGCGGGGGCGATCTGGGCTGGCTCAACCCGGGCGACACGGTGCCCGAGTTTGAACGTGCGATGAATGCCCTGCGTCCGGGCGAGGTGAGCCCGGTGGTGCGCTCGCCTTTCGGCTGGCACCTGATTCAGGTCATGGAGCGTCGTTTGCAGGATGTGACCGACGAGCGCAAGCGTAATGCTGCGCGCAACATCCTGCGTGACCGCAAGGCCGACGAAGCCTACGAAGACTGGGTCCGTCAGTTGCGTGACAGCACCTATGTCGAGAACCGGCTGGAGCGCGAGTGAGCGTCGTGCCGAAGGATTTGCCACCGCTGGTCGTCACCAGTGGCGAGCCGGCGGGCGTGGGGCCGGAGTTGTGCGTTGCGCTGGCCCGTCGCAACTGGCCCGCGCAGATGGTGGTGCTGGGCGACCTCGAGCTGATCGAGGAGCGTGTCGCCCGCCTGGGCTGCGACACCGTCGTGCGGGAATGGGTGCCCGGCATCGCGGCGGTGGAGGGGGTACTCGATGTCCTGCACCAACCCTTGGCGGTGCCCGCCTGTGCAGGTGAGCTGAATCCGGCCAATGCCGCGTACGTGCTCGGCTTGCTCGACCGCGCGTTGCAGGGCTGCGTGTCAGGCGAGTTTGCAGGGATGGTGACGGCCCCGGTGCACAAGGGGGTGATCTGCGACGCCGGCATTCCGTTCAGCGGCCATACCGAATATCTCGCTGCCGCGACTCACACCGAGCGTGTGGTCATGATGCTGGTGGGAGGGGGCATGCGCGTCGCACTCGTCACCACACACCTGCCATTGGCTGCCGTGTCTGCAGCAGTGACCCGCCCTGTGCTGGCGCAGACGCTGCGCATCCTGCATGCCGACCTGGTGGGTCGGTTCGGGATTGCCGAGCCGCGTATCCTGGTTGCCGGTCTGAACCCCCATGCGGGTGAGGGTGGGCACATGGGGCGCGAGGAGATCGAGGTGATCACCCCCGTGCTTGATCAACTGCGTGTCGAAGGCATGACCTTGCTTGGGCCCTTGCCTGCGGACACCCTGTTCGTGCCGCATGCGCTGGCGCAAGGGGATGCTGTGCTGGCGATGTACCACGACCAGGGTTTGCCGGTGCTCAAGCACGCCAGTTTCGGCGGTGGGGTGAATGTCACGCTGGGCCTGCCCATCATCCGGACGTCGGTGGATCATGGGACGGCGCTCGATCTGGCCGGAACAGGCAAGGCCGACCCCGGCAGCCTGTTCGCTGCGGTCGAACTGGCGCTGAACATGGCCGAAGCGCGGCGGAGGGCTGCGTGATGCAGGACCGCGAAACCGACGGCCACCGCGCGCGCAAGCGCTTCGGGCAGAACTTCCTGTCCGACCCCAACATCATTCGTCGCATCATCGACGCGATCAAGCCGCAGGACGGCGATATCCTGGTCGAGATTGGCCCCGGGCTTGGGGCGATGACTCACCCCTTGATCGAACGCGTGCCGCATCTGCACGTCGTGGAGATCGATCGTGACCTGATCGCACGTCTGCGTGAGCGTTATTCGCCCGACCGGCTGAGCATTCACGAAGGCGATGCGCTGAAGTTTGACTTCTCCACGCTGGGTGCGCCGCTGCGTGTGGCGGGCAATCTGCCCTACAACATCTCGACGCCCATCCTCTTTCATCTGGCGGAGTTTGCGGACAGGGTGAAGGATATGACCTTCATGCTGCAGAAGGAGGTCGTGATGCGGATGGTGGCGGAGCCGGGTACTGAAGAGTACGGCCGTCTGTCGGTCATGCTGCAGTACCGCTTCCGCATGGGGCGGCTGTTTGATGTGCCGCCCGGCGCATTCCGTCCCGCGCCCAAGGTCATGTCCAGCATTGTCCGCATGGTGCCCCTGCCTGCGGAGCAGCTGGGGGCGCACGACGACGCCTTGCTGGGTGAGATCGTGACGGCTGCCTTCGGCCAGCGCCGCAAGACCTTGCGCAACACCCTGAAGGATTATCTCGACGAAGCAGGTTTTGCTGCCTTGGGTATCGACCCGGGCCTGCGTGGCGAGCGCCTGTCGGTTGCCGAGTTCGTCGCCATCGCGAACTACTGCAGCGCGCACGGACGACCGGCGTGAAAAAGCCGGGTTCGATGACCCGGCTTTCTGCCTTGCTGCGACGCTGCCTCAGTTTTTCTTGACGGGGCAGGTACTCAGGCCAAGCAGCGGGTAGAGCGGGCACCAGCCCATCAGGCCCGTGGCCAGGGGGACGATGCCGATGAAGGTCCACGGTGCGCCGATGCCCATGATGGCCAGGGCCAGCAGAACCACACCGGCGACGATGCGCAGGATCTTGTCGATACCACCTACATTTGCTTTCATGCTTGTGCTCCTTGGGGAAAGTGACCCTATTGGAGCATGGCGCAAAGGCCTGGGTCTGTAACCCGGGTTACACAGCCACCGGGTTCATGAGTGGCCTCCCTGCGCGCTGTCCGTACCGCTGGCAATGCGGCGCAGGCCGCCTGCGTCGAGGATCTCGATCTGCTCACGGGCCAGTCGGACCAGCCCCTGTGCGGCGAAGCCCTTGAGCAGCCGGCTGACGAATTCGCGTACGCTGCCCAGTTCGTCAGCCAGTTGCTGATGAGTGATGTGCAGCACTCGGCCCTTGCCCAGCAGCAGGCTGGCCAGGCGTTGATCCAGACGCTGGAAGGCCACCTCTTCGATCAACTGCATCAGGTCGGCAATCCGCTCGGCAAACAGGTGGAACACAAAGTCGCGAAAGGCTGGGTCAGCCAGCAGGCGGTCGAACACCGGTTTGGGCAGCATCATCAGCCGTGTGTCCGCTTCGGTGACGCCACGGGCGTTGTAGTCCGCGCTGCCCAGCAGGCAGGACGAGGAAATGATGCAGGTTTCTCCCGGTGTGACCCGATACAGCGGTAACTCTCGGCCATTTGGCGCACACTTGCTGACCCGCACCGAACCTTCGACGACGAAGGGAAAACCCTCGCAGGCCTGGTGGTCGTCGAACAGTACGGTACCGGCCGGCACCGTCATCCAGCGTGCGGCCTCAAGCAGCATCTGGCGGGCCGCTGGCGACAGATCTGCAAGGATCGGATAGCTCTGGGTGAGGGCGGCGCTGTTCATGGTGGTGCTCAGCGACTCAGCTCGAGTACCACCGGTGCGTGGTCGGATGGGCGCTCCAACCGCCGTGGCGCCTTGTCGACGACGCAGCTGCGGCATTGAGTTTGCAGACTGGGCGAGACCAGCACATGATCGATGCGCAGACCCATGTTGCGACGGAACGCCATCATCCTGTAGTCCCACCACGAAAAACTGCGTTCAGGCTGCTCGAACAGGCGGAACGCATCGACCAGCCCCAGACCGGTCAGGGTGCGGAACGCTTCACGTTCGGGCACCGAGACATGGATTTCATGCTCCCAGTCAGGATGTGCGTCGCGGTCTTCCGGCGCAATATTGAAGTCACCGGTCAGGACCAGCTCGGGAAAGCGGACAAGCTCTGCCTGAACCCATGCAGTCAGCGCCTCGAGCCAACGCAGCTTGTACTCGAACTTGTCCGAACCGACGGCCTGTCCGTTCGGAAAATAGCCGCAGATCACCCTCACGCCACCCACGGTGGCGGCGATGATGCGCTTCTGCTCGTCTTCGAAGCCAGGAATGCCGCGTACGACGTCCTCGGTGGGTGTCGAGCTGATGATGGCGACACCGTTATAGGTTTTCTGGCCACTGAACACGGCGTGATAGCCCGCTGCCTCGATCTCGGCCAGCGGGAAGGCCTTGTCCTCCATCTTGAGTTCCTGCAGGCAGAGCGCGTCAGGCCGATGTGCTGCCAGCCAGTCGAGGACATGGGGCAGGCGGATCTTGAGGGAGTTTACATTCCAGGTGGCAATTTTCATGAGAGTTCCGGACGATGGGGTGTCATCGCGTCGCAGCCAGATCCCTGGCCGCGTGTGCTGATGCCCAATGCGCGTTGTGATGTCAATGGCGGATGGTAGCGCATTCGTGCGGCTGGGCGGCAGCGTATCCGGCAGATCAGTGGATGTGTGCGATGCGCACAATGGCGGTGCGGCACTTTTCTTGCTCGTTGCACTATGAAGTATTGGATCGAGGCTTGGAATGTATTTCTTTAGCGATAGAAGCACCAAAGCAGGGCGAGCGGGTTTGAGCATTTGCCCCGATCCTGTGCGTAAAGACTGGGGCCGGTGATCAAATGAGTGCGGTGGACATCGATGTGATGTGGGTGCTGGTTTGCGCCGGCCTGGTGTTCCTGATGCAGCCGGGCTTCCTGTGCCTGGAGTCGGGGCTGACCCGTAGCCGGAATGCGATCAATGTGGCGATCAAGAACGTCGTCGATTTTGCCATTGCGGTGGCGCTCTACTGGGGCGTCGGTTTTGGCCTGATGTTCGGTGCCAGCAAACTGGGCTGGCTGGGCCTGGAGGGCTTCATGCCCGAGGTTGGCCATGGGAGTACGAACTCGCTGACGGCATTCTTCCTGTTTCAGGCGATGTTCTGCTCTACCGCAGCGACCATTGTGTCCGGCGCGGTGGCGGAGCGGATGCGGTTTGCCGCTTATTTGCTGGTGGCGGCACTGGTGGCAGGTTTGATCTACCCGGTTTTCGGGCATTGGGCCTGGGGTGGGGTGCTCGGGGGACCGCGTGGCTGGCTGGCCGAATTGGGGTTCATTGATTTCGCCGGGGCAACGGTTGTTCACAGCGTGGGGGGCTGGGTCGCGCTGGCCGCGGTACTGATCATTGGCCCCAGAAGTGGGCGTTTTGAGGGGCGCGATGCGCAACAGCCGATGTCGGGCGGTAACCTGCCGATGGCGATGCTGGGAGTGATGCTGCTGCTGTTTGGCTGGCTCGGATTCAATGGCGGAAGCACGCTGGCCCTGAATGAGCGGGTGCCGGGCATCCTTGCCAATACGGTGCTGGGTGCAGTGGGCGGCATCCTGGTCGGGTTGCTCATGGGATGGCGCTTGCGAGGCTATGCCGATGTGGTGCACACCCTGAACGGCGCCATTGCCGGTCTGGTGGCGGTGACTGCGGGCGCCCACCTGTTGGGTACGGGCGCCGCGATCCTGGTGGGTACCGGTGGAGCCCTCGTCATGGTGCTGTGTCATGAGGCCTTGCTGCGTCGCAGGATCGACGATGCCGTGGGTGCCATTCCTGCGCATCTTGCTGCGGGGGTGTGGGGCACGCTGGCGCTTGCGCTGTTGGGGGATTCCGCTGCGTTTGCATCAGGACTGGGGCGTGGTGAGCAACTGCTGGTGCAACTTGCCGGTGTGGTGGCCTGCGGGCTGTGGTCTTTTGGCATGGCCTGGGTGTTGCTGCGCGTGCTGGATCGCTTTTTGCCGCTGCGGGTCTCGGCCGAGGACGAGCGGATCGGGCTCAATGTGTCCGAACATGGGGCCCGTACCGAGTTGATGGAGTTGCTGCAGGTGATGGAGTTGCAGGAGCGTACCGGGCAGTTGTCAGTACGGGCGCCAGTGGAGCCTTTCTCCGAGGTCGGGCAGATCGCTGCCGGCTACAACCGGATGATGTCGGCACTGGAACGTGCAGTGGAGCAGACCCGCGCCATTGTGCGTGACATGCGTGACGGCATCATCACTTTTGGCCGGGATGGTGTCCTGCGCAGCGTCAATCCCGGCGCTGAAAAGCTGTTCGGACTTGCGGCGGGGCAAGGTGTGGGAATGAGTCTGGCCCGCTTGCTCGCCGACCCGCCCATCGTCCCTGAACATCAGGTCGAGCGCCTGATGGCGGCGCAGGACAAGACCGAACTGCGCCTGCACCGGCGGGGGGCAGAGCCCCGGGTGCTGGAGGTGTCCGTCAGCGAAGGCCTGGTGGACGGCGCAGCGATGTTCACCGGTCTGGTCCGGGATGTCACCGAGCGGCGACAGATGGCGGACCAGTTGCAGCGTGAGCGGGACCTGGCCCAGGTGACACTGGCCTCGATCGGAGACGGCGTGATCACCACCGACGAGTCGGGTGCGGTGCAATACCTGAACCCGACAGCCGAGCGTCTGACCGGTTGGTCGCTGGAAGAGGCGCGTGGGCGCAACATTGCGACCATTTACCGTCTTGAGGATGAACTTTCGGGCCGTCCGCTGGAGAATCCCGTACGGCTCGTGTTGGCACAGGGGCATGAAACCCGGTCGGAGGATCATGGCCTTCTGGTGCGCCGCGACGGTGAGCGCATCCCGGTGCAGGATACCGCCGCACCCATCCGCAGCCGTCTGGGTTATCTGATTGGTGTCGTCCTGGTCTGTCACGACGTCACGTTGACCTTGAACCTGACCCGTGAGCTGACCCGCCAGGCCAGTCACGATGCCCTGACCGGCATTCCCAACCGTCGGGAGTTCGAAAGACGCCTGGCCGAGATGCTGACGGCCGGCATTGATCCGGCGGTTTCACATATCGTCTGCTACCTTGATCTGGACCAGTTCAAGGTGGTGAACGACACCTGCGGCCATGTTGCCGGTGATGAGCTCCTGCGGCAGGTCAGTACCTTGATGCGGCAACGCATGCGTAGTGCCGATCTGCTGGCTCGGCTGGGGGGCGATGAGTTTGGTGTGATTTTCTTCAGCTGCCCGGTCGACCAGGCCTTGCGCATGGCCGAAGGCTTCCGCGAAGCGATCCGTGATTATCGCTTTGCCTGGGAGGGTAAATCGTTCTCGATCGGGGTCAGTATCGGTCTGGTACCGGTGACCGAGTCCGATCGCGACATGGGGCGCATCCTGTCGGCTGCTGATACGGCCTGCTATGCGGCCAAGGAAGGTGGGCGCAACCGGGTGCATCTCTATCGTCCCGATGACGATCAACTGGCTGAGCGTCACGGCCAGATGCAATGGGTGGCGCGTCTGCACAGCGCGCTCGATGAGGACAGGCTGAGGTTGTACGTGCAGCCGATCGTGCCGCTGACACCGGGTGAGGCGGTGCACTTCGAGATCCTGGTCCGACTCGAGGAAGACGGGCGCCTGATCAGCCCGGGGAGCTTCATTCCGGCAGCAGAACGCTACAATCTGATGCCGCGTATCGATGAATGGGTGTTTCGCAATGTACTGGCCTGGGTCGGCGACACCTATCGCAAGGAAGGTCGGGTCGAGGGGACCTGGTGCATCAACCTGTCGGGCAATTCGCTCAGCGACGAGCGCTTGCTGGCTGATATCCGCGCGGGGCTGGAGCGTGCAGCCTTGCCGCCTGGCGCCATCTGCCTGGAGATCACCGAGAGTTCTGCAGTGGCCAACCTGTCGAGGGTGGTGAGCTTCATTGCCGAGGTCAAACAGCTTGGTTGCGCTTTCGCACTGGATGACTTTGGCAGTGGTCTGTCCTCGTTTGCCTATCTCAAGACCTTGCCCGTGGATTATCTGAAGATCGACGGCTCCTTCGTGCGGGATATCGCGACCGACCCGACCGACCGTGCCATGGTGCAGGCCATCCACACCATTGGCCATACGATGGGTCTGGCGACGATTGCTGAATTCGTCGAGGACGAGGCGATTCTGGAGGTGCTGCGCGAGATCGGTGTCGACTACGCGCAGGGCTTCCATGTTGGTGTTCCCCGCCCGCTGGCGGAGATGGGCAAGGTGCGGATGATGCCGAGGTAGTCGTTCAGTTGCGGGGCGGCAAGGTGCGTGGATACCCTGCGGTGTCGAGCAGCCTGTTCCAGCTCTCAGGGCCGAAGCCCTTGAAAGGCTGGCTGCCAACGGTCAGCGCGGGGACTTCCTCGGGGCTGCCGAAGATCGCCCGGTATTTTTCCAGATCCTCTTCGGTGACAAGTTTGATTTCGGTATAGGAAATACCACGCTTGTCGAGCAGAGAGCGGGCTTGTACGCAGATGTCCTCGCAACTGTCGGCCGTATAAAGCGTGACCGGAAAATCTTCGGTCAGCTTGCGTTCGGTGTAGCTGGGTACCGTGTCCGCACGTGAGCCGGAGTAGCGCCGCTCCTCCGCCTGCCGGGCAGAGGCCGGCGGCGGCTGGTCGGAAAAATGCACCTGCCCACGCTCATCCACCCAGCGATAGGTCGTCTGCGCGGAGACCATGCCCGCACTGGCGAGCATCAACAGGGAGAGAAGCAGGGCAGGCGTTTTCATGCAGTCACCATTCCGTTGTGTCGCAACAGGGCATCCACCCGTGGCTCGCGACCACGGAAGGCCTTGAACGATTCCAGGGCTGGACGGCTGCCGCCCACGGCAAGGATTTCGCGCCAGAAGCGTGCGCCAGTCTCTGCATCGAGCAGGCTGCCCTTGCCGGCACCCGCCTCTTCGAACGCCTCAAAGGCGTCCGCAGACAGCACTTCCGCCCACTTGTAGCTATAGTAACCCGCAGCATATCCGCCAGCGAAGATGTGCGAGAAACTGTTGGGGAAGCGGTGCCAGGCCGGCGGAATCAACACTGCGACCTCCTGACGGACCTCGTCGAGCAGCCCCATGACCTTATCGATGGCAACACTGGCTTCGGCTGCGTTGCTGTCCGGCTGCACCTCGTCGTGCAGGCGCAGGTCGAACATCGAGAACTCCAGCTGGCGCACGGTCTGCATGCCGCTCTGGAAGTTCTTTGCCGCGATCATCTTGTCATACAGCGACCGCGGCAACGGTTCGCCGGTATCAACATGGGCCGTCATGCCGCACAGCACGTCCCACTCCCAGCAGAAGTTCTCCATGAACTGGCTGGGGAGTTCGACCGCGTCCCATTCCACACCATGGATGCCGGACACCGCCAGTTCCTCGATGCGGGTCAGCAGATGGTGCAGCCCATGGCCGGCTTCGTGGAACAGGGTCAGCACGTCATCATGACTGAAGGTCGCGGGCTTGCCGTCGACCGGCCCCGGGAAGTTGCACACCAGATAGGCGACCGGGGTCGTGCTGCCCTGGGTGCCCCGATAACGGCTGCGGGCTGAGTCCATCCATGCGCCGCCGCGCTTGGTCTCGCGCGCATGAAGGTCGAGGTAGAAGTGTCCGACCAGGTCGCCGTTCTTCTCGATGCGGTAGAAGCGGGTGTCCGGATCCCAGCGTGGCGCTTCGTCGGGCAGGATGTCGACGCCATACAGCGCACGGATGACCCCGAACAGGCCGTCCAGCACCTTGGGTTCCGGGAAGTACTGCTTGACCTCCTGGTCGGAATAGTCGTAACGCGCCTGCCGCAGCTTTTCGGCGGCATAGGACACGTCCCACGGCTGCAGGTCATCCAGCCCCAGCTCTGCGGCGGCAAAGGCACGCAGCTCTTCGAGATCACGTACCGCAAACGGCTTGGCCTTGGCTGCCAGCTCACGCAGGAAGCCCAACACCTGTTCAGGTGAGTCCGCCATCTTTGGCACCAGCGAGACCTCGGCGAAGCTGCGGTAGCCCAGCATTCTGGATTCTTCCTGGCGCAGCGCCAGAATGCGGCCGATCAGCGGGCCGTTATCCCATTCCGCCTTGCCGAACTCCGATGCGCGGGTCGCATACGCGCGATACATGCGCTCGCGCAGGGCCCGGTTGTCTGCATACTGCATGACCGGCAGGTAGGACGGCATCTGCAGGGTGAACTTCCAGCCCGGCTTGCCGTCCTTTTCTGCCGCAGCCCGTGCGGCGCTGCGGGCGTCGTCGGGAATGCCGGACAGATCGGCTTCGGCTTCGATCCATTCGGCATGGGCGTTGGTGGCGTCGAGCAGGTTTTCGGAGAACTTGGCTCCGAGTTGCGAGAGCGCCTCCTGAATGGCCTGGAAGCGCGGCTTGAGCGCGTCGGGAAGCTCTGCCCCGGACAGACGGAAATCACGCACCTCGTGATCGAGGATGCGTTGACGTACCGGCGACAGGGTGGCGTATTCGGGACTGTCGTGCAGCGCCTTGTACTTGTGGAAGAGCGCCAGGTTCTGGCCAAGTTCGGCATAGAAGCGCGATACCTCCGGCAGCATGGCGTTGTAGGCCTCGCGCCATTCCGGCAGGTCCATCACGCTATGCAGGTGGCCCACCACGCCCCAGGCGCGGCCCACGCGCTCGCCGGCCTCGGTCATCGGAACGATGAAGCTGTCCCAGGTGGGCTGGGCGGCATCGCGGGTCAGCTGGTCGATCAGCGTGCGGTAGTCTTCCAGCAGGCTGCGTACCGCTGGTGCAACATGTTCGGGGCGGACGTCGGCAAAGCGCGGCAGTCCGCTGAAATCGAGCAGGGGATTGGTTGCGAGGGTGTCTTCCATGATGTCCGGGTCGATGTTGAGCGAGTAATGTCCCTATTGTGCCGCAAAAAAACACAAGGGCGCCGCTATCGGCGCCCTTGGCGAAATTGATCGGGCGTCAGGTTTCAGTCGACCAGATCCTTGTAGGCATGCCAGGTTGCGTGGCCGAGCAGGGGTAGCAGGACCACCATGCCGATCATCATCGTGGCAAACCCGATGCCGACCAGCACCACGATCATCGCTGCCCACACCGCCATCGCGCCCAGATTGACGCCGACTGCGCGCATGCTGGTCATGGCAGCGGTGATGTTGTCGGTCTTGCGGTCCATGACCATCGGGATCGCGACCGCCATCAGCGAGAACACGATGGCAGCCAGGATGCCACCCACCACCATGTAGGCCACGACAAAGTGCAGGTAATCGCCAGACAGGAACACATCGCTGTAGAAGTTGGCCAGATCAGGGACATTGCCCTGGTAGAACAGCGCGAACAGAATGGCGGAGATCCGTTCCCAGCCGATCAGCGCAATCGCAAGGAAAACCCCGAAGTAGGCTAGTCCGTCGCTGTGCTCTCGCAGGCCGGACAGCGAGTCGGCGAAACTTGCCGGACGCCCTGCATCATGCCGGCGCGAGATCTCGTACAAGCCTGCTGCAGCAAGTGGGCCGACCAGGAAGAAGCCTGACACCGCGGCGGTGAACAGGTAGGGCATATCGGCGGCGTAGGCGAGGATGAGATAGCCGAGCACGGCGAAGAACAGCCCGTAACTCAGGCTGGCGACCAGATTGTCGCGCATGTCGCTCATGCCCATTGCCAGCCATCGGAATGGTCGCGAGGCTTCGACATGTCGAACCTGCGGCATGTTGAAATGCTGGTCGAGCGGGTGAAATGACTTGTCCATGGCAACCTCCATCGGGATAAGGAATGCCGGGCGTCGCCCTGTTGCTCGGGGATCGCTCCCGGCATGCTCTTAGAGAATGCGCATGCAAAAGAGTTCGCGGTTTTTTCCAGCGGTCTGGCCGACCGTCTGGTCCGCTTAGGGTGTTGCAGGCCTCCAGATGTTGCGACAGCCTGTTTCACGCAGGAACAGGCTCGACAGCAGGCCGATCAGACCCGCAAGTGCGATCAGACCAATGCCAAGGCGGAAGTCCGTTACCGAGTAGATACGCACGCCATCGACGATCGTGCCGTCCCATCCCAGGTCCATGATGGCGCCGACTGCAGGCTGCAGCAGCGCACCGGCCAGGAAGCCGCCCATGTTGGTCACGCTGGTGCTCATGCCCGACAACTGGGGTGGATTGACCTCCTTGGCGCAGGCCCAGGTCAGCGCAAAGCTGGCGGTGGCGATGCCCATCAAGCCGAACAGGGTGTAGGTCAGGCCGATCGGCATGCGCACTGCCGACAGCCAGACCAGCCATAGCAGGAAGTACAACAGACTGGCACCGATCAGCACCGGCTTGCGTCGACCGAGTCGGTCGGACAGGCTGCCAATGGCCAGGCAACCCACGGCGAAGCCGGCAAAGTAGAGCGACAGGTGACTGGCCGCCTCCACGCGCGTGAGCTTGTGTACCTGCACCAGATAGGGGGTGGCCCACAGTCCGGCAAAGGCGAAGAAGCTGCCGGCCAGGCCAAAGTTGGTCCACACGGCGGGCCAGGTTGCACGGTTGCGCAGTACGCCGTTCAAGCCATTGACGATCACGGTGCGGTCGAAGCGCGGCTTGGCGTCGGTGTCGGTCGTCTGGTCCTGTATCAACAGGAAGGAGCCGACCGCGATCAGCACCGAGATTGCAGCGAGCGCGAAGTAGATGCCGCGCCACGATACGTGCTCGGCCAGCGCAGCAAGCGGCGCACCGGCCAGCATCGAGCCGAGGTTGCCCAGCAGCATGGCCAGCCCCACCAGGGTTGCAAAACGGCGCTCGTCGAACCACACCGCAATCAGCTTCAGCATGGCGATGAACACGACGGAGACGCCCAGGCCGATCAGCGTACGACCGACCAGCGCGGCCTGCAGGCCGTCGGCCATGCCGAACAGACCGCTGCCGGCAGCTGCGATCAGGCTACCGATGACCAGGATGCGCCGAGCGCCGAGTGTATCGACGAGGATGCCGGTGGGGACCTGCATCAGCGTGTAGACATAGAAATAGGTGGCTGCCAGCGCACCCAGCGAGGCTGCGCTGGTCTGGAAGGCCAGCGCCAGATCCTGGGCGATGCCGGCCGGCGCGAAGCGATGGAAGAAGGACAGGATATAGGCAGCGATGACAATGGCCATCGCCAGCCCACGACCGGAAGTCTGGCTGTTCATGCTGTCTCCGCGGGGCGCTCGGCCCTCGTTCTGATTGTTGTATTTGTACGGCCCCGTGCGAGCGGGGCGCGTGATGCCCCTCCCCTGTGTCGGGGAGGGGGCGCCGGTCAGGCCCAGGCCTGACCGGTCAGGCGGGTGAAGGCCTCACGGTACTTGGCGGCAGTGTGCTCGATGACGTCTGCCGGAAGATTGGGACCCGGTGCTTTCTTGTTCCAGTCCAGGGTCTCGAGGTAGTCGCGCACATACTGCTTGTCGTAGGACGGCGGACTGATGCCTTCGCGGTAGCTGTCGGCGGGCCAGAAACGCGAGGAGTCCGGTGTCAGGGCTTCGTCAATCAGGTGCAGGGTGCCGGCCTTGTCGATGCCAAACTCGAACTTGGTGTCGGCAATGATGATGCCGCGGGTGGCAGCGTAGTCCGCAGCCTGGGTGTAGAGCGCGATTGCGGCCTGACGTGCTTCTTCGGCCAGCGCCGCGCCGTGCTTGCCTGTGCCGTTGAGGGCGTCGGCAAGCTCGCGTTCGCAGTTGACCTGAGCCTGGGCGAAGGAGATGTTCTCGTCGTGATCACCGACTTCGGCCTTCGACGCCGGGGTGAAGATGGGTGCGGGCAGCCTGGCGGCCTGTTGCAGCCCGGCGGGCAACGCGATTCCGCAGATTGCGCCGGTATCCTGATAATCCTTCCAGCCGGAGCCGATGACATAGCCACGCACGACCGCCTCGATCGGTAGCGGCTTAAGACGCTTGACCACCAGCGCGCGGCCGCGGACCTGCTCACGTTCGTCGGCTGCGACCACGGTTTCCGGGTCGATACCGGTCAGCTGGTTGGGCACGATGTGGCCCAGCTTGGCAAACCAGAAATTGGCCATCGCCGTCAGTACCTTGCCCTTGTCGGGAATCGGATTGGGCAGGATCACATCGAAGGCCGAAAGCCGGTCGCTGGTGACGATCAGCAGGGTGGCGTCGTCGATCGCGTAGATGTCACGCACCTTGCCGCGGCCAAGCAGGGGCAGGCTCTTGATGGAGGATTCAAAAAGCGGAGTGGTCACGACAGGGATTCCGAGCAAGTCAAAGCGCGATTATCCTAGAAACCGCAGTTGGACGCACTCGAAGCGAGAGCGGGCATTCAGCCCGCACGGCGGTCCGTTGTGCGCCAACGACGGCGCCTGCTGCCCCAGGAGGCTGCCCGACCATCCCGCAGCGTGTTTACGCACACCGGGTCTCGGTCGTCCGGGTTCCGGCAAGGGGGCAGGCAATCATCGTCAGTGGGGTGCGTGCTCTTCCGCACTCAGGGCCTTGCGCATCTTGCGCAGGCTGATTGCGACCAGACCGGCGATCACCGGGATCGAAATGGCGGTGATGATTTCCGGCGTTGCTGGCGCGATGTAGTCCTTGCCGCCCTTGGCCATATAGTTGACCAGTTGCGAGGCGTAATAGGTGATGGCTACCACTGACAGGCCTTCCACTGTTTCCTGCAGGTGCAACTGGATCTTGGCGCGGCGGTTCATCTGCGCCAGCAACTCCTGGTTCTGGCGTTCCAGCTCGATATCCACCCGGGTGCGCAACAACTGCGAGTTGCGTGCGATCCGGCCAGAAAGGTCCTCCTGCCGGTTGGCAATGGTGGCGCAGGTGTTGATTGCCGGCGTGAGGCGGCGCTCCATGAACTCGCGAATGGTGGGAAAGCCGGCCAGGCGGACTTCACGCAACTCGTCGATGCGTTGCTGCACCAGCCGGTAGTAAGCGGCCGCGGCACCAAAGCGGAAGGTGGTGCGCGCCACCGAGCGTTCTACATCGGCGGCCAGCCGGGTCAGGCGGCCGAGCATCACCCGGTCGTCGTCCGAGGTACGGGCCTGCTCCAGACCATCCATCAGATCGGCCAGTTCGTCTTCGGCACGGGACAGCAGGCGCCCCACTTCCTTTGCGACCGGGAAGGCCAGCAGCGCCATGACGCGGTAGGTCTCGATCTCGACCAGACGTTGAACCATGCGGCCTGCCTGACGTGGGGTCAGCCCGGCATCGAGCAGCAGAAAGCGCGAGAAGCCGTCATGAATGTGAAAGTCGGTAAACACCCAGCCCGCCCCGTCGGCGACCTGCGCTGCGACCAGCGTCTTGCCGTGGGGTGACACCTGCTGCATGACCGACGCTGGTGGCACGTCGTTGACCGAGCGTAACTCGATATGGCTGGCGGCAATCAGTTGTCCTGGAATGTCCTTGCGCCAGCTTGCCGGTACGGCGAGCAGGGCGTGTTCGTCGGCTGCATCACCCTGCTCGATATGGCGGAAGAAGGTGTAGCTGGAGAACTCGTTGTGACGCTCCCACTTCAGCCGGAAACGGCCGGCGTCGAGCGACACATGGCCGGTTGATGTATCGGGTGTGGGCAGACCAAGCTGTTCGGCGAGCAGGGCCAGATGGCTGGCCTCACGGCCTGCGCTGCCCTCGTGGTGAAGTACTGCCAGGTAGCTGATGAACTCAGGGGTGTCCAGTGGCACGGGAGGTCGGGCGTGGACCTCGTCGTTGAGCGACTGGCGCAAGGGGTGTTGGTCGAATGCGGGCATGGTGGCGGGCGGGCATGATGGCGTCCTCGCTCGGACGGAATGCCGCATTCTTGCCCAGGGGTGCGATGGTGACAAGCATCGCGACTTGCGCTGCTGCGACGCGGGGCAAAGCTTACAGGGTCAGGGCAGCGCTTGCAGGGCATGCAGCTTGAAGCCGATGCGGATCTCGTTTCCGACGATGGCGTAGTCGGCCCACTCGCCCTCGCCAATGGAGAAATCCCCGCGCTTGAGGACGAAGCTGCCGTCCACCACCGCGGTGCGACCCTGCGGGGTGAAGGTGAAGGGCGCGGTTACGGGGCGGCTACGGCCCTTTATCGTGAGCGTGCCGGTGGCTTCGTAACGGTTGCCGCCCAGGGCCTTGATCGAGCTGGCTTCAAAATGCGCTTTGGGATGCTTGGCGGTATCGAACCAGGTGGGGGCCTTGACCTCGCTGTTGGCCTCGGTGGAGCCGGTGTCGATGCTTGACAGTTCGAGCTGAAGCACCGCACGGGCGGTTTCGGGCCGGGCGGGATCGAAGCGGATGTCCGCAGTGAAGCCGCTGAAGTGCCCGTCCATGCCGACTCCCATCTGGGTGTAGTGGAAGCTGATCTGGCTGGCTACGGTATCGATCCGGGTGAATTCGGCCGCCAGGGCACTGCTGGTCATCATCCCGCCAGCAAGCAGCCAAGCGGCTGCGCTGGCAATGAGGGGGAGGCGCCATGAGCGCAAGGGGCGTGACATGCGTGTGATGCTGCGATCGGAGGTGGGGGCGGAGTGCATTGGGGGCTCCTGTTGAAAGTGGTGCTTCACTTCCGGGCGCTCGGCAGCATGCGGCTCAGGATGTCGTCGCGGTCGATGAAGCGGTGTTTGAGGGCGGCACCAATGTGGGCGATGACGAGGGCGGCAAGTACGTAGTTGAGCGTCATGTGCAGCCACTGCAGCTGGTCGCCGAGCTCCGCATTTTTTGCCACCAGATCAGGCAGCGGCAGCAGACCGAACCAGACGGTCTGAAAGCCCTTGGCCGAGCTCATCAGCCAGCCACTGAGCGGAATGGCGATCATCAGCACATAAAGCAGTGCATGGGTCAGGTGGGCAATGACGCGCAATATCGCGGGCATGCTCATGGGCAAGGGCGGAGGCGGGTGGCCAAGACGCCAGCCGAGCCGGAACAGCACCAGCAGGAACAGGCTGACCCCGGCCCATTTGTGCCAGGAATACAGCTTCAGCTTGTAGGGTGACAGCGGCAGATCGGTCATGTACAGCCCGAGCCCGAAGGCACCGAACAGACCGAGCGCGACCAGCCAGTGCAGCGAGATTGCAGTACGGGTGTAGCGCGTGTTCATTGCGGTGCTCCCGATGGGGTGGCAGAAAGCGCTTCAGTGGCCGTGGTCGATGTGTCAGCACCGGATGACGGGCCACCGAACACGAAGCTGTCCATGGAGAGTACGCCATACGTGGTGCCACCGCGCAGGCGACGAGCCTGCCGGCGTTCGCCTTGAGCGGCACCAAGTGCCAGGAACAGCGGCAGGAAGTGCTCATCCGTTGGGTGTGCGCGGAGGGCCGCGGGTGCCTGTCGGCGGTAATCGAACAGGGCGTCGAGGCGGTCCTGCTCGATCTGTGTCCATACCCAGTCGGCAAAGTGGCGGGCATAACCTTCGTCGGCATCCTGCGCGGCTTCGTCCCGGCGCAGTTCGTAAAGATTGTGGGTCAGACTGCCGGAGCCAATGATCATGACACCCTGGTCGCGTAGCGGCGCGAGTGCCTGGCCCAGCTCGAACAGTGCCAGGGGTGAGGGCGTTGCCGGTTGCGATAGCTGGATCACCGGGATATCCGCCTCCGGATAGAGGTGCATCAGTGGCACCCAGGCCCCATGGTCGCGGCCGCGCTCCATGTTCAGTACGGCATCCAGACCGGCGCGTGCCAGTACTTGTCGGGTGGCAACCGCAATATCGGGCGCGCCGGGCGCCGCGTAGCTCAGGCGGTAGAGCGCGGCGGGGAAGCCGCCGAAGTCGTGGACGGTGTCGAGCGCGGGTGCGGCCAGAATCTCGAGCTGGCGTGACATCCAGTGCGGTGATACCACGAGTACTGCGCGTGGCCGCGGCAGGTGATACCCCAGGTTGCTCAGTTGTGGCCCAAGCAGGCCGGGCTCCAGGGCAAAGGTCGGTGAACCGTGGGAGATGAACAGGCTGGCTTGTCTCATGGTGCGGTCTGAATGACGTCTCTGTGCTGTGACTGTGGATGGTCGTACTCTATTGATAGATCTTGGCGTGATAAATATCGAATCCCATGATTGACTGTTTCGTTTTTTGAGACAATTGTTGCCGTTGTGGCGCGAATGATCGCAACTTCTGCCGTGATGCCTGCTGTGGATCCCGGTCAGGGACGCAGTGCCGCACAAAGGCGCATGTTTGCCTTGGGGGCGCTTACGGTCAGATCCGCTTTGCAGTGCAGGATTTTTCCCTGGATGAAGGTATGGATCGCTTTCGCGAAATGAACAGCTTTGTCGCCGTCGTCGAATGCGGCAGCTTCGTCGCCGCCGCCGAGGTGCTGCGCGCATCGAAGGCGGCTGTTTCCCGCGCGGTGATGGAGCTTGAGGCCCGGCTCGGTGCACGCCTGCTGCAGCGCACGACGCGACGCTTGTCGCTGACCGAGGCCGGGCGCGCCTATTACGGACACTGCAAGCAGATCCTTGCCGAGCTTGAAGAGGCCGAGCGTGCTGTCGGACAGGTCACCGGCCACCCGGTGGGCCGTCTGCGCATCAACGCACCGTTTTCCTTCGGTCTGCTGCATCTTGCTTCGCAGTGGGGCGGATTCATGGAGCGCTATCCGGATGTCGACCTCGAGGTGACGCTTTCCGACCGGCTCGTCGATGTGGTCGAGGAAGGCTATGACCTGGTGATCCGTATCAGCCGGCTGCAGGACTCCTCGCTGGTTCATCGGCGCCTGGCGACGACCCGCATCGTGCTCTGCGCCAGTCCGGAATATCTGGCGCGCCACGGTCGGCCTGCCAGCGTGGAAGACATTGCCCGCCATCCAGTCATTGCCTACAGCTATGCTGCACAGGGCGATGTCTGGCGTTTCGATACGCCGGACGGGCCCCGCGAGGTGCTGACCCGGCCGCGTATGCAGACCAATAATGGGGATACCTGCCGTGCGGTGGCGCTGGCGCATCAGGGACTGGTACTGCAACCGGATTTCCTGGTGGGGCGTGATCTGGCTGCCGGGCGCCTGGTAGAGGTGCTGCCCGACAGTCGCGGGGCTGAATTGGGGATCTACGCGGTATATCCGTCGCGCAAGCACTTGTCGGTGAAGATTCGTGTGCTGGTCGATTACCTCGTCGCCGCGTTCGAGCGTCCCGGCTGGCAGGAACATTGATTTCCACTCGTGCTGTCAGGCGGCTGGCGGTGCCAGTGGGCGTCCGCACCGGATTGCCAGTATCCTTGCAAGCGGGGTGCGGAATGAAAGCGATAACAGCGTGGTGCGAGAGACAATGGTCCAGGATGGCTTGCTGACAATGCCGGCAGATCTGGTAGGAGAACGTGCGCAGGCGGTGGGGTTGGCCGATGCGGCAAGCACCATCCTGATCGTCGACGATGTGCCCGACAACCTGCTGGTGCTGGGTTCCTTGTTGCAGCCGTCCTACAACGTGCTGGCTGCACCGTCCGGGCCGCGGGCGCTGGAGATCCTGGCGGGTGAATCCCTGCCCGATCTCGTGCTGCTCGACATCATGATGCCGGAGATGGATGGTTACGAGGTGCTCGCGCGCATTCAGGACAACCCGCGGACCTGCGACATTCCCGTCATCTTCCTGACCGCGCTGGATAGCCCCGGTGACGAAGAGCGTGGCCTCGAGCAAGGTGCTGCGGATTACATCACCAAACCGCTGCAGCCGGCAGTGGTGCTGGCCCGGGTGCGTAACCAGCTGGAACTCAAGCGTGCGCGTGACTGGTTGCAGCATCAGAATGCCTTTCTCGAACGCGAAGTTGCGCGTCGCATGGAGGAGAACGATCTCACCCAGTTGGTCACGATCCGTGCGCTGGCGCATCTGGCCGAAACCCGCGACTCGGACACCGGCTACCACATCATGCGGACACAGGCCTACGTCGGGTTGCTGGCGGGGCGTTTGCGCACGCATCCGCGCTTTGCGGACATCCTGACCGACAAATATGTTCAGTTGCTGGTGCGCTCGGCGCCCCTGCACGACATCGGCAAGGTGGGCGTGCCGGATCATATCCTGATGAAGCCGGGCTCGCTGACCCCGGCAGAGTGGGAGGTCATGAAGACCCATGCCCGGCTTGGTGCGGACGCGATCGGACTGGTCGAGCGTGACATCGAGCGGCCCGTGCCCTTTCTTGCGCTGGCCAAGGAGATCGCGCGCTGGCATCACGAACGTTGGGACGGTACGGGCTATCCGGATCAGCTCGTGGCCGATGCAATTCCGGTTTCTGCGCGTCTGATGGCGGTCGCCGATGTGTTCGACGCATTGACCACCCCCCGGCCCTACAAGCCGGCGTTTTCGCTGGAGCGGGCAAAAGGGTTGATTGAGGCCGGGCGAGGGTCACATTTCGATCCGGATGTCGTTGGTGCCTTTATCGAGACTTACGCCGAGTTTGTGGCGGTGGCCGAGCGCTATCGCGACGCCGATGATGATGTGCTGGACGTCCGATGAGTGACCGCGAGCATCCGGAGCACCTTGAGGGATTTCCGCCAGTGCGGGTCCATCGCTCGGTTCTTCGCGTCGTGCTGCCCTACCTGGGGTTTGCGGTGCTGTGGATCGTGTTGTCCGATCGTGTTGTCGATATGTTCTTCAGTGGTGCGGCGGATCAGGCCCGCATTCAGACCTTCAAGGGCTTGGCCTTTGTGGGTTTCACTACTGTGCTGCTATACGGTCTGGTGCATCGATTGCTGACCCAGGTCGAGCAGGCGAGTCACCGGCAACGGGTCGAGCAGTCCCGCCGTCTGCGTGCCCTGGAGCTGCTCAACACCGTGGCCAACAGTTCAACCGATGCGATCTTTGCCAAGGATCTGCAAGGGCGTTATCTGTTGTTCAATCGTGCGGCGGCAGAGGCGAGTGGAAAGTCGGTAAGCGAGGTGCTGGGGCACGACGATCGGGTGCTGTTTCCGCCTGAACAGGCCAAGCTGGTGATGGAGAACGACCGCCGGGCGATGGTGCTTGGCAAGATCATCGCGTTTGAGGAGACGCTCTCCACCGCTAATGGAACGGTCGTCTATGCGTCAACCAAGGGGCCGCTGCGTGACGGAAGTGGTCAGGTTGTTGGCCTGTTTGGCGTTGCGCGCGACATCACGGAGGCGCGCGCCCGCGAGATGGAATTGCGCAAGCTGTCCTTGGCTGTTGAGCAGAGCCCGGAGAGCGTCATCATCACCGACCTTGAGGGGTGTATCGAATACGCCAACCAGGCTTTCTTCACCCATAGTGGCATGACTCGGGACGAGGTGGTCGGCTGCCCCGCGATGGCCCTGGGAAGTGAGGATACGCCGCGCGAAACTTACGATGCGCTGTGGGCAGCGTTGGCACGTGGCGAGTGCTGGGCAGGGGAGTTTGTCAATCGGCGCAAGGATGGCAGTCCCTACACGGTGTTCGCCCGGGTGGCCCCGATCCTTCAAGCCAACGGCCAGGTGACGCATTATCTGTCCATTCAGGAAGATATCACCGAGAAGAAGAAAACCGA
Source organism: Parazoarcus communis SWub3 = DSM 12120 (assembly GCF_003226565.1). Classification (GTDB taxonomy): domain Bacteria; phylum Pseudomonadota; class Gammaproteobacteria; order Burkholderiales; family Rhodocyclaceae; genus Parazoarcus; species Parazoarcus communis. The sequence continues at coordinate 121,136 of NZ_QKOE01000005.1, forward strand.
GGCAGAGCTCGAACGCTACCGTCAGAGTCTGGAAGAACTGGTCTCCAGTCGTACGACTGAACTGACGGTCGCCATTGGACAAGCGGAGGCAGCGAGCCGCGCAAAGAGTGCCTTTCTGGCCAACATGAGCCATGAGATCCGTACGCCGATGAATGCCATCCTCGGGCTGACCCACTTGCTGCAGACCGACGCTCCCGCGCCGCGGCAGGTCGAGCGGCTGGACAAGATCGAGCAGGCAGCCCGCCACCTGATGTCGATCATCAACGACATTCTTGACCTGTCCAAGGTCGAGGCTGGGCGTATGGTGCTGGAGCACACGCGATTCTCGCTGCAAGGGGTGCTCGAGCACGTTCGTGCCCTCGTCGTGGCGCAGGCAACGGACAAGGGCATCGAGCTCGGTTTCAGCGCAGGGGATGTGCCTGATGGGCTGATCGGCGATCCGACCCGGATCAGTCAGGTATTGCTGAACTACGTCAGCAATGCGGTCAAATTCACCGAGCGGGGGCGTGTCGCGGTCCGGGTCAAGGTCGTGGGGGCGCAGGGAGAGACCGTGCTGCTGCGATTCGAGGTGGAGGATACCGGTATCGGCATACCGGTGGAGAAGCACGGTGAGCTTTTCCGGGCGTTTGAGCAGGGCGACGTTTCAACCACTCGACGCTATGGGGGGACCGGCCTGGGACTGGCGATCAACCGCCGTCTTGCCGGCCTGATGGGGGGTGAGGTTGGGCTCCACAGCACACCCGGGCGTGGCAGCTTGTTCTGGTTTACTGCGCGACTGGAGCGTGCTTCCGGTGTCGCGGTGGGTGCAGCATCACCTCAGGCCGACGCGCGTGAGTTGTTGCAGCGGACGCGGGCTGGCGCGCGCCTGCTGGTGGTTGAGGACAACCCGGTCAGTCGGGAAGTCGCCAGTGCCTTGTTGCGCGCGGTGGGTCTTGATGCTGCGACTGCGGGCAATGGAGCGGAAGCCGTTACGCTGTGCGCCAGTGAGCCCTTCGAGCTGATCCTGATGGACATCGAGATGCCGGTCATGGATGGCCTGACCGCGGCACGGGCGATACGGCAGGCGGGGCGCAACCGGCAGACGCCGGTCGTGGCGATGACCGCGGGGGTGTTCGAAGAGCATCGCAAGGCGTGCGAGGCCGCGGGGATGGATGACTTTGTGCCCAAACCGGTCGATCCGGCGGTGCTCTATGACACCCTGCTCAGGTGGCTGCCGCATGCGCCTGCTGAAGACAGTCCTGTCGTGCAGGTGAGCAGCTTGCCTGATGTCGCCATGGCCGTGGATGAACATGACTGGCGACGATGTGCTGCCAGCATGAGGGATCTGCTCTCCGCTTCGAACATGCGGGCAAACCAGTTGCTCGGTGAGCAGGCTGCGCTGTTCCGTGCGTGCATGGGCCGGTACTACGCTATCTTCGCTCGGCAGGTGGGCGATTTCCGCTATCCGGAGGCATTGGCAACGCTGGATGAGGTGCTGGGGAACATGCCCACCCCGATGTCCAGTTTGTCGGATCGGTGGGGCGGGGGAGAAACCTAAGCTGACGGTGCGCCCGGTAGCGTATCGCTGCGGCGCTTGCGCGGATGCAGCCGGATGCTGCGCGCGCGCAGCTGACCGCAGCCGCCGTCCACATCCTGACCGGCCGAGTGCCGCAGTTTGGTCAGGATGCCCCGGCGATGCAGCCAGCGTCCCAGTTCGGAGGCCTGCTCCCAGTCGGGGCGCTGGAAATCCAGTTCCTCCACGGTGTTGTAGGGGATCAGGTTCATCATCGCAAACTTGCCTGACAGCAGGCGGACGATGCCTTCCATCTCGTCCATGCCGTCGTTGATGCCCTTTAGCAGGGTCCATTGATACTGGATCGGATAGCCGGTCGCACGTGCGTAGTGCTCGCCGAGCTCGACCAGCGCCTCGGGGGTCATCGGCGGTGCCTTGGGCAGCAGACGGGCGCGCAGCTCGGTCTTGGTCGTGTGTAGCGACAGGGCCAGCGCGGGCTTGACCTGCATCTGCGGCAAGCGCTCGAACACCCGCAGGTCACCCACCGTGGACAGCACCAGGTTCTTGTGACCAATGTCGCCGTAGGTGCCCAGGGTTTCGATCGCCTCGATGACGTTGTCGAGATTGTGCGAGGGCTCGCCCATGCCCATGAACACCACCTTGCGAACCTTGCGGCGAGTGCGTGCCAGCACGACCTGGGCCACCATCTCGGCGCTGCCGAGCTGACGCAGCAGGCCGTCACGTCCGGTCATGCAGAACACGCAGCCGACCGCGCAACCGACCTGGGACGAGATGCACACGCCATCGCGCGGCAACAGCACGCTTTCCACCATCTGACCATCGGTCAGCCGGACCAGCAGGCGAGCCGAGCCGTCTTCGGCGGGGTGCTCGGAGCCGAGCGCGGCCAGCGCGCTCAACTCGGCACTCAGCTCAGGCAGGGCTTGGCGTAGGGCGAGCGGCAGCACGTTTTCGGCGGCGCGAGGGCCGCTGTCGAGGGGCTGCCCTTGCAACCAGGCACGCATCACCCGCGCCTGGTGGGTTGGTTTGGCGCCCAGTGCCTGCAGCCGCTGGAGAAGTTCTTCGATTCGCATGGGGTCGGAATGCTAGCACCGAGTCGGCCCGCCAGCATGAAAAAAGCCCCGACGGCGGTCTGCCGTCAGGGCTTTGGTGTGAGGCTTGAAGCGGGTGCTTACTTGGCCAGGCTCTGCAGCTTGGACATGGCGGTCTGGCTGACTTCGGTGGCCAGTGCGCTGAAGGCTTCGCCCTGAGCTTGCAGCAGCTTGAACAGTGCGGTGTTGGCATCGACGTTGAAGCGCACGACTTCTTCCGGCGTCTTCAGCTTGGCGGCCTTCTGGGCTTCGGTCTGGAAGAAGGCCATCAGCTCTTCGCCGGACTTCTTCTGCAGTTCGATGGACTTGCCAATGGTTTCCGCCTGCATGGCCATCAGGGCCTGGACGGTTTCGATCGGGTTCTTGAATTCGGGCATGGCGGCCATGGTATTACTCCTTTGGTGGTGATGTTGCAGTGCACAATGACTCGCACTTTACCCTAATTCACTGCTGTGTCAATGCTTTTTTGATGAATCATGCTGTCCTGACATTACAGGTTTAGTGCGCAAGAAAAAACCGCCACCGGAACCCGGCGGCGGCAAAAAGGGCCCGCAAGGGGCAGGGAGTCGAAAATGAGATCAGGCGATGCGCTGGGTGTGACGATTCGCGTGCGGGATGTGATGCCTTTGTGATCCAACGTGGCTGGCCTGGCCCGCGCAACCGAAGGCCTCGAAGCGCTCCCTGCAGATGCCGGCTGCGGCGTCGCGAGCCGCCTTGAAGAACTTGCGCGGGTCGAATTCGCACCGGTCGGTGTCGGCCAGGCGGCGGATTGCACCACTCATTGCCAGGCGTAGATCGGTGTCGATGTTGATCTTGCGCACCCCGTGACGGATGCCCGCAACAATGGCCTCGACCGGCACGCCGTAGGTTTCGCCAATATCACCGCCATGCTCGCGGATGATGCGCAGCCACTCCTGCGGCACGCTCGATGAGCCATGCATGACCAGATGCGTGTTGGGAAGGCGGCGATGAATGGCCGCGATGCGGTCGATGTCCAGGATGTCACCGGTAGGCGGTCGGCTGAACTTCCATGCGCCGTGGCTGGTGCCGATGGCCACCGCCAGTGCATCGACGCCAGTGATGGCAACGAAATCCGCCGCTTGCTCCGGGTCGGTCAGCATCTGGCCGTGCGCCAGGATGCCGGTCGCACCCACGCCGTCTTCCTCACCGGCTTCACCCGTCTCCAGCGAACCGAGGCAGCCGAGTTCGCCCTCTACCGATACACCCACCGCGTGTGCCATGTCGACCACACGACGAGTGACCGTCAGGTTGTAGTCGTAACTGGCCGGGGTTTTCATATCCTCGAGCAGCGAGCCGTCCATCATCACGCTGGTGAAACCGTTGCGGATGGCTTGCTGGCACACGGCCGGGCTGGCACCGTGGTCCTGGTGCAGGCAGATCGGGATGTCCGGCCACTGTTCGACCGCGGCTTCGACCATCTTGCGCAGGAAGGCTGCACCGGCATAGCCCCGTGCACCGGCCGAAGCCTGCAGGATGACCGGGCTGTCGGTCTCGGCCGCGGCCTGCATGATGGCCTGGATCTGTTCCATGTTGTTGATGTTGAATGCCGGAATGCCGTAGTCGTGGGCGGCAGCGTGGTCCAGCAGCGGGCGGAGTGCGATCAGGGCCATGTCAGTCGGCCTCCATCATGGCGCAGGCGGTGTCGAGCATGCGGTTGGAAAAGCCCCATTCGTTGTCGTACCAGGCGGTGACCGTGACCAGATCCTTGTCGACCTTGGTCAAGGTGCTATCGAACAGGCTGGAGTGCGGGTTGTGGTTGAAGTCGCAGGACACCAGCGGCAGGGTGTTGACGCCGAGGATGCCGCGCAGCGCGCCGTGGGCGGCCTCGCGTACCAGGTCGTTGACCTCGTCGACCGAGGTTTCGCGCGCAGCGACGAAGGTGAAGTGGGTGAAGGATACATTGGGCGTCGGAACCCGCATCGCATAGCCGTCCAGCCGTCCGGCCAGTTCCGGAAGCACCAGCCCGACCGCGGCGGCGGCACCTGTGCGGGTGGGGATCAGCGATTGGGTGGCCGAGCGGGCGCGACGCAGGTCGGCGTGATGAACGTCGATCAGCACCTGGTCATTGGTGTAGGAGTGGATGGTGACCATCTGCCCACGTACGATGCCTAGTGGCCGGTGCAGTGCAAATGCAAGCGGGGCGAGGCAGTTGGTGGTGCAACTGGCATTCGACACGATCTGGTGGCGCGCGCGCAGGGTCTGATCGTTGACACCGTAGACCACGGTCGCGTCGGCATCCTCCGCTGGGGCCGAGACGAGCACCTTGCGGGCACCTGCCTCCAGGTGGGCCGCCGCCTGGTCGCGGCGGGTAAACAGGCCGGTGCATTCCAGCACCACATCGATGCCCAACTCAGCCCAGGGCAAGCGTGCCGGGTCGCGTTCGGCGAACACCCGGATGGGGTCGCCCGCCACCTGCATCCCGCCATCGCTTGTTTCTACTGCATGCGGGAAGGGCCCATGCACGCTGTCGTAGCGGGTCAGGTGGGCATTGGTCTGCGGACTGCCGAGATCGTTGATGGCAACGATCTCCAGATCATGCCGTCTCGTTGACTCGTAGTGGGCGCGCAACACGTTGCGCCCGATGCGGCCATAGCCGTTGATTGCGACTCTGATGGTCATGCTGTCTCCTCGTGGGGTGGGGGAATTCACAGCAGGCGACGTGCGGTGTCCGCCACGCGTTCGGCGGTGAACCCGAACAAGGCGTTCAACTCGTCGGCAGGTGCCGATTCGCCGAACCGGTCGATGCCAATCACGGCGGCCCGTGGCGCGCCAGCCAGATATTTCCACCAGCCGTCCGGCTGTGCCGCCTCGACTGCGACCCGGGCGCAGCCTGGTGGGAGCACTGCATCGCGCCAGGCTGCGGGTTGGCGGTCAAAGGCGCTGGCGCAGGGCATCGACACCACCCGGGTGGGAATGCCGTCGGCTTGAAGGCGGTCGCGGGCGGTCATCGCCAGCGCGACCTCGGCGCCGGTGGCGATCAGCACGACGGCTGCAGGACCGTGCGTGGCTTCGGCCAACACGTAGCCGCCACGCGCAATGTCGCCAAGCTGGCCGGTATCGCGGGACTGGTGAGGCAGGTTCTGGCGTGACAGGGCGAGCAGGCTGGGGCCATCGGTGCGCTGCACGGCACTGTTCCAGGCGGCCTGGGTTTCCACTGCATCGCAGGGCCGCCAGACGTCCAGGCCGGGAATCTGGCGCAGGCTGGGCAGATGTTCGATGGGTTGGTGGGTGGGGCCGTCCTCGCCGAGGCCGATCGAGTCGTGGGTCATCACGTAGATGGTGCGCAAACGCATCAGCGCGCTCATGCGGATGGCGTTGCGGGCGTAGTCCGAGAACACCAGGAAGGTGGCGCCGAAAGGCAGCAGGCCGCCATGAAGCGCGATGCCGTTCAGCGCCGCGGCCATGCCGAATTCGCGCACACCCCAGTTGATGTGGCGACCACTGGCATCGGCCCGCATGGCGCCGCAGCCGGGCCAGTCGGTGAGGTTGGAGTGGGTGAGGTCGGCCGAGCCGCCGATCAGCTCGGGCAGGGCCCGGGCCAGGCGGCCGATGGCCTGTTGGCTGGCTTTGCGGCTGGCCAGGGTGGCGCCTTCGTTGTTGACACCGCGCAGGATGGCGTCGGCGAGTACCTTGAAGCCGGTGGGCAGCTTACCGCTGACACGACGTTCGAACTCTGCGGCTTCTTCGGGCCAGGCTGCCCGGTAGGCGTCGAGTCGCTGTTGCCACGTGGCGCGCTGGCTGGCTCCAATGCGGAGGGCGTCGAAGCTGGTGCGGACCTCCTGTGGCACATGAAAAGGCGGGTGATCCCAGCCCAGCGCTTCGCGGGTGGCGGCAATCTCGTCCGGACCCAGCGGTGCGCCGTGGATGCCGGCGGTGCCGGCCCGGCTGGGACTGCCGCGGCCGATGGTGGTGCGGCAGCAGATCAGCGTGGGGCCGGCATCGTTGTCGGCATGGGTACGTGCCTCGCGGATGGCGCGGTCGATGGCGTCGATGTCATGTCCGTCGACCGCTTCGATGACGTTCCAGCCGTAGGCGCGGAAGCGCGCCGGGGTGTGGTCGCCGAACCAGCCGGCGACGTCGCCGTCGATGGAGATGCGATTGTCGTCCCACAGCGCGATCAGCTTCGACAGGCGTTGCACGCCGGCAAAGCTGGCTGCTTCGTGGCTGACGCCTTCCATCAGGCAGCCATCGCCCAGGAAGACCCAGGTGTGGTGATTGACCAGCGTGTGCTCAGGCTTGTTGAACTCTGCCGCGAGACGCTTCTCCGCCAGGGCCATGCCGACTGCGTTGGCCAGGCCCTGACCCAGCGGGCCCGTGGTGGTTTCCACGCCCGGGGTATGGCCGTACTCGGGATGCCCCGGGGTCTTGCTGCCGAGTTGGCGGAAGCGCTTGAGTTCGTCCAGTGGCAGGTCATAGCCACTGAGATGGAGCAGGCCATAGAGCAGCATGGAGCCGTGGCCGTTGCTGAGCACGAAGCGGTCGCGGTCGGGCCAGGCCGGGTCGGCGGGGTCGTGCTTGAGGTGACGGGTCCATAGCGCGACAGCGATCTCGGCCATGCCCATCGGCATGCCCGGATGGCCGGACTGGGCGGCCTCGACGGCGTCGATGGCAAGAAAGCGCAAGGCGTTGGCGCAGAGGGTGTCCTGGGCGGTCTGGGAGAGGCGCATGTTCATGAGGGACTCCGGAGATTTGGGGAGGCTGGATGAAGGCGGGCACGGAGCGACGCCTTGGCGCGTCGTCAAAGCAGCTTTCGCCGCCGTTCGATCAGCCGCCAGATGAAGGGGGTGAAGATCAGCTGCATGGCCAGTTCCATCTTGCCGCCGGGCACGACGATGGTATTGGCGCGGCTCATGAAGCTGCCGTGGATCATGTTCTGCAGGTAGGGGAAGTCGATGCCCTTCGGGTTGGCGAACCGGATCACCACCATCGACTCGTCCGCGGTGGGAATGGCCCGGGCGATGAAGGGGTTGGAGGTGTCCACCATCGGTACGCGCTGGAAGTTCACATGGGTACGGGCGAACTGTGGGCAGATGTAATGCACATAGTCATGCATGCGGCGCAGGATGGTGTCGGTCACCGCTTCGGTCGAATAGCCGCGGGTGCTCTTGTCGCGGTGCAGCTTCTGGATCCACTCCAGGTTGATGACCGGCACCACGCCGATCAGCAGATCGGGAAAGCGGGCGACGTCGATGCCCTCGTGCTGCACCGCGCCGTGCAGACCTTCGTAGAACAACAGGTCGGTGCCCGCGGGGATCTCTTCCCATGGGGTGAAGGTGCCCGGTTCCTGGTGATGTACGTTGGCTTCTTCGAGGCTGTGCAGGTACTTGCGCCGATGGCCGCTGCCGGTCTCGGCGTAGCTGCGAAACAACTGCTCGAGTTCGGCAAACAGATTGGCTTCGGGGCCGAAGTGGCTGAAGTGAGACAGCGTGCCATCGGCTTCGGCTTCGTTCAGGCGGGCGCGCATCGCCTTGCGGTCGAGGGCGTGAAAGCTGTCACCTTCGATGACGGCGGCAGTGACGCCTTCGCGGCGGAAGATCTCCTCGAAGGTACGCTGCACCGTGCTGGTACCCGCGCCTGACGAACCCGTGATGGCAACAATGGGATGACGTTCGGACATGATGTCCCCCTTTACTGTGAGAAGGCGGCTTCGGTGCTGAACAGCGAACGGCTGTTGAACAGCGGTAGCGGACGTTCGCTGCCGCCGAACAGGGGCTCGGCGTGGTAGCGCTCGATGCGCTCGACCTCTGTGCGCGACCCGAACACGAAACCGATGCGCTGGTGCAGCGCTTCGGGTGCGACCTCCAGCACCGGGCCGGTGCCGGTGGAGGCGCGGCCGCCGGCCTGCTCCACCAGGAAGCCGATCGGGTTGCATTCGTAGAGCAGGCGCAGGCGACCGGCACGGATGGGTTCCTTGCGGTCGCGCGGGTAGAGGAAGACGCCGCCGCGCATCAGGATGCGGTGGGTTTCGGCCACCAGCGAGGCGATCCAGCGCATGTTGAAATCGGCCTCGCGCGGGCCGCTTCGCCCTGCCAGGCATTCGTCAACATAGCGTCGTACCGGTGCCTCCCAGAAGCGGGCATTGGAGGCGTTGATGGCGAATTCTCGGGTGGTCTCTGGAATGCGGATGTCGGGGTGGGTCAGAAAGAAATCACCCAGAATGGGGTCGAAGGTGAAGCCGGCTACCCCCTGGCCGACCGTCAGCACCAGCATGGTGGACGGGCCGTAGATCGCGTAACCGGCCGCAACCTGGTGGCGGCCGGCTTGCAGGAAATCCGCCGCGGCAGCATCCTCGCCCGGCGTCGGCGCACGCAGGATCGAGAAGATCGAGCCGACGGCGACGTTCACGTCAATGTTGGACGAGCCATCCAGCGGGTCGAACACCAGCAGGTACTTGCCGCGGGCGTGGCCAGCCGGCAGCGGAATGGGTGACGCATTCTCTTCCGACACCATGCCGGCAAGGTCTCCGCCCCAGTGAGTGGCGCGCAGGAAGATTTCGTCGGCGAGCACGTCGAGTTTCTTCTGCGTTTCGCCCTGCACATTGGTCTGGCCGTGATCGCCAAGCACATCGGCGAGGGCACCGTGGGCGACTGCGCGCGAGATGGCTTTGCAGGCCTGGGCGACCTGCAGGATCAGTGCATTGAGCTCGCCGGTTGCTCCGGGGTGCTGGCGGCGTTGCGCGATCAGGTACTCGGTGAGGGTGCTGCGGTCGATGCCGAACATGGTGGCCTCCGGGGGATCAGTAGTCGATGCGGTCGGTATCGCGTTCGGGATCGAAGTCGAGGTCGCGGACGTCGTCGGACTCCGTCGCGGGCAGCGGGGAGGCAAACTGGCGGCTGGCACGCACATCGGCCTCGGTCAGCGTGATCAGTGCGTCGGCATCAAGCGGGTTGCCCTGCTCAAACAGGCGCAGGGCCTGACGCAGACGCATGCGGTCCAGTGCATTGCGGATCGAGCGGGCATTGGCAAAGTGCGGGCGCTGCCGGCGCAGCGTGATGTATTCGGCGAAGGCGAGCCGCGCCGCGGGATCGAAGCGATAGTTCCACTGCGCCAGCATGCGCTCGGCGATATCGCCCAACTCACCGTCGTGGTAGTCGGGAAAATCCACATGGTGTGCGATGCGCGACTTCATGCCGGGGTTGGACGCGAAGAAGTGCTCCATGCGGTCGGCGTAGCCGGCGAGGATCACCACCAGATCGTCACGTTGGTTTTCCATGACCTGCAGCAGGATCTCGATGGCTTCCTGACCATAGTCGCGCTCGTTTTCCGGGCGGTAGAGGTAGTAAGCCTCATCGATGAACAGCACGCCCCCCATCGCACGCTTGAGCACTTCCTTGGTCTTGGGGGCGGTATGACCGATGTACTGGCCGACGAGGTCGTCGCGGGTTACTGCCACGACATGGCCGCGTCGGCTATAGCCCAGGCGATGCAGGATCTCGGCCATGCGCAGGGCGACGGTGGTCTTGCCGGTGCCGGGGTTGCCGGTAAAGCTCATGTGCAGCGAAGGTGCCTGGGTGCTCAGGCCCAGACGCTGACGCACGCGGTCGACCAGCAGCAGGGCGGCAATCTCGCGTACCCGGCGCTTGACCGGGGCAAGGCCGACGAGGTCGTGTTCAAGTGCTTCCAGCACTTCGGCAATGCCTGCGTCGCGAAACTCGGCACCTAGATCGATGGTGTCGATCCGGGCTTTTTCGGGAGCATTCATGGTGCATCCTCCTGCGGTCGTCGATGGGCGCTCAGGCGCGGTAGCGCGTGCCTTCGGGGTGGCGGGCGACGGCATAGCTCTCCATCGTGTAATGCAGGCTGCGGCCGCGGGTTTCCTGGCGCACGAGGCGGAAGCCCGGTTCGCTGTCGGGGCGCTGGACGATGAAGGACATGCGCACCGTCTCCCAACCCTGGGTAGGGTCGAAGGCGTTGATGCGGATGTAGGTTCCGGGATTGGCGCGACGGCAGGCGTTCAGCTCGGAGATGACCCCGGCCGGATCCTGAAGGTCGAACATGGGCAGCCCCGACATGTTCCAGTAGGTATTGCGCGGGTGTGGGTCGTCGGTGTACTCGATCGCCACGGCCCAACCCTGGCGCAGGCAGTAGTGGACCTGTGCGGTGATCTGGGCATCGCTGAGATCGGGCAGGAAGGAAAAGCAGCCTTGGGTGATGCGCATGATGGTGTCTCCTCGTGCGGTGTGCAGGTGGCCAGCCACCGCTCCAGCGGAGCGGTAGCAGACCCGTGGTGAGGCGAGTGCGGCTCAGGCGATGCTGGCGGTGGGGACGAAGTCCGAGGTGTCGGTGCTGGTGTAGTTGAAGGTGATGTCACCCCAGGTATCGAGCGCTGCGCGTAACGGCTGGCACCAACGGGCCGCATCGGCGAGGATCTGCGGACCTTCGTTGAGGATGTCGCAGCCTTCGTTGCGAGCCAGCACCATGGCCTCCAGCGCGACCCGGTTGGCGGTGGCACCCGCCTGAATGCCCATCGGGTGACCGATGGTGCCGCCGCCGAACTGCAGCACCACCTCGTCGCCAAACAGATCCAGCAACTGATGCATCTGTCCGGCATGGATGCCGCCGGAGGCGACCGGCATCACCCGCTTGATGCTGGCCCAGTCCTGGTCGAAGAACAGACCGCGTGGCAGATCCTGCCGGGTGACCATGTCGCGACACACGTTGTAGAAGCCTTGCACCGTCATCGGATCACCCTCGAGCTTGCCCACAGCGGTACCCGCGTGCAGGTGGTCCACTCCGGCCAGACGCAGCCATTTGGCGATGACGCGGAAGCTGACACCATGGTTCTTCTGCCGGGTGTAGGTGCCATGGCCGGCACGGTGCATGTGCAGGATCATGTCGTTGTCGCGGCACCAGTTGCTGATCGACTGGATCGCGGTCCAGCCGATGATGAGGTCGACCATGACGATGCACGAGCCGAGGTCGCGGGCGAACTCGGCACGCTTGTACATCTCCTCCATGGTGCCGGCGGTGATGTTGAGATAGTGGCCCTTGGACTCGCCGGTCTGCGCTGCGGCCTGATTGACCCCTTCCATGCAGTACAGGAAGCGGTCGCGCCAGTGCATGAAGGGCTGCGAGTTGATGTTCTCGTCGTCCTTGGTGAAGTCCAGTCCGCCGCGCAGCGCCTCGTAGACAACCCGGCCGTAATTCTTGCCGGACAAGCCCAGCTTGGGCTTCATGGTGGCGCCCAGCAGGGGGCGGCCGAACTTCTCCAGGCGCTCGCGCTCGACCACGATGCCCGTCGGTGGGCCACGGAAAGTCTTCACATACGCCACCGGCAGGCGCATGTCCTCCAGACGTGCGGCTTTCAGCGGCTTGAAGCTGAACACATTGCCGATGATCGATGCGGTGAGGTTGGCGATCGAGCCTTCCTCGAACAGGTCCAGGTCATAGGCCACCCAGCAGAAATACTGTCCATCCTGTCCCGGCACCGGCTCGATGCGGTAGGCCTTGGCGCGGTACTTGTCGCAGGCGGTCAGACGGTCGGTCCACACCACGGTCCAGGTTGCAGTGGAGGATTCGCCCGCGACTGCCGCAGCGGCTTCGATCGGATCCACGCCTTCCTGTGGGGTAATGCGGAAGACGGCGAGCACGTCGGTGTCCTTCGGCTCGTAGTCTGCGTTCCAGTAGCCCATCTGTGCATACTTGAGCACGCCGGCCTGGTAGCGCTTGCGGGGATCGAGGATTTGCTGCGGGGTGTCGGGTGCGCCCATGGTGGTCTCCTTCGCTGTGGTGAGGAGACATTAAGGTTTTGTTGAGATAAGCTCCAATGATGAATATTGTGAGTTTGAGATAAGGTTTTCTGATGAAGCTCGCGCAGCGTCTGACCTTGAAACAACTGCGTTCCCTGGTTGCGGTGGCCGAAACGGCAAGCTTTACTCAGGCAGCCCGCTTGCTTCACCTGACCCAGCCGGCGGTATCGATGCAGCTCAAGGAGCTGGAGACGGTCGTGGGGCAGGTGCTGGTCGATGGCCGCCGCGAGATTCGGCTGACCGCAGCGGGCGAGGCGCTGGTGCGGCGTGCCCGGGAAGCCCTGGCCGCGCTGGATCTGGCGGAGGTGGAGCTGAAATCGATGCGTGGAGTGGCGTCCGGCACCCTCGAGGTGGTGGCGATCACGACTGCCGAGTACTTTGTGCCGCACCTACTGGCTGAATTTGGCCGCCGCCATCCGGACATCAAGTTTCGCCTCACGGTGGAAAACCGCGAGCGGGTGCATGCCTTGCTGCAGGATCAGCGGGTGGATCTGGCGATCATGGGCCAACCACCGCGAGGCTTTGCCCTGCGCAGGATTCCCTTTGCCCCTCATCGCCTGTCCTTTGTGGCGCGTCCGGATCATCCGCTGGCCGGGCGTCCGCATATTCCGCCGGCCGCACTGGCCGGGGAGCGACTGCTGTTGCGTGAACGCGGTTCGGGCACGCGGACCAATCTTGAACGTTTCCTCCGTGTCCATGGGGTACAGCCGCTGGCTGCCGATGAACTGGGCAGCAATGAAACGCTGAAGCAGGCGGTGATGGCGGGTATGGGGGTCGCTTTCCTGTCGCATCACACCTTTGCGATGGAGCTGGAAAGTGGCCGCCTGCTGCGGCTGGATGTGCAGGACACGCCCGTAATCCGGGAGTGGAATGTACTGGTGCACGCTGAACGCCCGATGACACCTGCACTTGAGGCCTTGCTGGATTTTCTGCAGGCGGATGGCGCGGCAATGATGCGGGCGCGGACGGTCTAGCCGGTTTGCCGGTGATGGGCTCAGATGCGCTGATAACCCATGTAACGCTGCTCGAAGCGCTGTCGGCCCTCACGCAGGAATGCTGCATAGTCCCAGTCGCCCGGCAGCAGCAGGTCGGCGTATCTCGGGCGGAAGATGTAGGTGTCAGCCTCGATTGAACGTTGCCTGGCGTCCAGCACGATGACCGTGCTGCGGGTGTATTGCTCACCCTCGAAGGTATCGAGACGGGCAAGGGCGTCCGGTGGTAGATCCAGGTAAAGCATGCCATCCACCGTGGCGTTGGCATTCGGCACCATGCCGGGGTACTCCTCGCCGCGAACCGGGTGCCGGCTGTAGCCCGGAAGTTGCGCGGTGACGGCCTGCACCTGCAAGCCGCAGACCGCAGCCATGATTTCCGGCACCATCAGCGAGCCGTAGGTGAAGCAATGGCGTCCGGAAGCCGTCATGGTTGTTTCAACCAACTCTGGATGAGTGGGTCGCGATGCTGGGCAAGCGCGTGGACGGCGACTTCGATGACCGGTCCACTCAGGGTGTGTCCGGCACTGCTGGCCGGAAGGCGTGCCGAACCCTCGGCGGCGACAACGGTGATGGGTTCTGCCTGGATGCGGTGCTGGCGATCGCGCTCGCTCACCATGACACTGCCGTTGGTCAGGTTCAGCGTGGCATTGAGGCGCACATCGCCACCGGACTTCAGTTTTGCCTCGACATTACAGGGCACCAGGCGGTATTCGTTGATCATCGCCAGCGCTTGACGACGCAGGTAGCGCAGCAGTTCGTCACCACCCGCTGGTGCCTTGGGTGCGGCACGGCGGCCCAGTTGTTCGAGCTCATCATCGGTCAGATGCGGGGCAGCACTGACCAGGGTCTCACGGGGGATTGCCGGTGCTGCAAGGTTGCCCACCTCAAGATGATGATGATGGCCTGCCAGCATGGCGCCAGCCTTGGCAAGCTGCTTGGCGGTGATGGTGGGCATGCCCTGCAGCACCAGGGGACCCAGCAAATCGCTGATCCGTCTGCAAAGTTCGGTGTGTTCGGTCTGGGCGAGGCTGGTCGGTGCGTCGACCTCGAAGTCGAAGGTAATGCGCAGCTTCAATCTGGCTGTGGCCATCTTTTCTCCAGAACACGCCCTGAGTGACGGGCGCAGAGCGAGCCGTGTCCCGATACCAAAAGCGCGCCGATGGGGCGCGCTCTTGGTCCGGAAGAATGAATGGATCAGCGAACGATCTGCGACAACTCACCGGCCTTGTAGCGGGCGGCCATCTTGTCGAGCGAAACCGGCTTGATCTTCGATGCCTGACCCGCGCAGCCGAAGGCTTCGAACCGCGCCTTGCACACCAGCTTGGCCGCTTCACGGGCGGGCTTGTTGAACTCGCGCGGGTCGAACTTGGACGGGTTCTCGAACATGAACTTGCGCACCGCGCCAGTCATTGCCAGGCGGATGTCGGTATCGATGTTGATCTTGCGTACGCCGTACTTGATGCCCTGGACGATTTCCTCGACCGGCACGCCGTAGGTTTCCTTCATGTCGCCACCGTACTGGCGGATGATTTCGAGAAGCTCCTGCGGCACCGAGCTGGAGCCGTGCATCACCAGGTGGGTGTTGGGCAGGCGGGCGTGGATGGCCTTGATGCGGTCGATGGCGAGGATGTCGCCGGTGGGCTTGCGGGTGAACTTGTAGGCGCCGTGGCTGGTGCCGATGGCGATGGCGAGGGCGTCGCAGTCGGTCTGTTTGACGAAGTCGGCCGCCTGGTCGGGGTCGGTCAGCAGCGCACTGTGGTCGAGCTTGCCTTCTGCGCCGATGCCGTCCTCTTCACCCGCCATGCCGGTTTCCAGCGAACCGAGGCAGCCGAGTTCGGCTTCGACGGTGACGCCGATGGCGTGGGAGAACTTGACCACTTCGCGGCTGACCGCAACGTTGTACTCGTAAGAGGAAGGGGTCTTGCCGTCTTCCATCAGCGAGCCGTCCATCATCACGCTGGAGAAACCGGAGCGGATTGCACCCATGCAGATCGCCGGGCTCTGACCGTGATCCTGGTGCATCACGATGGGAATGTTGGGGTAGGCTTCGATTGCCGCGTCGATGAGGTGACGCAGGAAGGCTTCGCCAGCGTATTTGCGGGCGCCAGCCGAGGCTTGCATGATGACCGGGCTGTCGGTTTCGGCCGCAGCCTCCATGATGGCCTGGACCTGCTCGAGGTTGTTGACATTGAAGGCGGGCAAGCCGTAACCGTTTTCAGCAGCATGATCGAGCAGCTGGCGCATGGATACGAGGGGCATGGTGATCTCCGTACGGGGCGGTAAGCCGGGGTAGGTCTGAATGAAGACCGCCATTGTAACGCGAGCCGGCCAGCGCTTGAATGTGTCATGAAGCGGGTTCGGGTGACGAAATGCGTGCGGGCTGGCAATTTTGCACCTTGGGGATGTTCCGCACGCAGTTCGCCACCGGCATGGATCAAGTCATGTCGCTGACCATCTGTGGCGCCTGGTGGTCACCGACACGCACGATCTTCAGTGTATTGGTTCCGCCAGAGGCGCCGATGGGCTCGCCGATGGTCAGCACGATCAGGTCGCCATATTGCACCACGCCCTGGTCGAGCAGGATCTGCTCGGCTTCCCACAGCAGCACGTCGCGGTCGAGATGGGTCTGGCTCATCAGCAGGGGATAGACCTCGCGATACAGCGTCATCTGGTTGCGAGCACCAATCTCCGGGGTGAGGGCGTAGATGGGCACCCCGCTGTTGAGTCGGCTCATCCACAGCGCGGTGGAGCCAGTCTGGGTCAGCGAAGCGATCGCCTTCACCTTGAGGTGATAGGCAGTCCAGATCGCGGCCATGGCGATCGACTGGTCGATACGGGTGAATACGCGGTTCAGGACTTCCCGGTCGAGGCTGACTTCGGCAGATTTTTCCGCCTCCAAACAGACTCGGCTCATCGCTTCGACCACCTCGACCGGAAAATTGCCGGACGCGGTTTCGGCAGACAGCATCACCGCGTCAGTGCCGTCGAGCACTGCGTTGGCTACGTCGGAGACTTCTGCACGGGTTGGCACCGGACTGGTGATCATGGACTCCATCATCTGCGTCGCGGTGATGGTGAGCTTGTTGCGATCCCGTGCGGCGCGGATCATCTTTTTCTGCAACGCCGGTACCGCCGCATCGCCGACTTCCACTGCGAGATCGCCACGCGCCACCATGATGCCGTCCGAGGCATCCAGGATTTCCTCGAGGTTGGCCACCGCTTCGGTACGTTCGATCTTGGCGATGAGCAGCGCCTCGCCACCTGCGGCACGCATCAACTGGCGGGCCATGTACATGTCTGCCGCGCTCTTGGGAAAGGACACTGCGACGAAGTCAACGCCGATCTGCGCCGCCGTCTTGATGTCATCCATGTCCTTGGCGGTCAGTGCCGGTGCGGTCAGGCCGCCGCCCTGGCGGTTGATGCCCTTGTTGTTCGACAGTTCTCCACCCACCCGGACCCGGGTGTGGATCTCGTGTCCTAGGACGCGCTCGACCTGCAGTTTGAGACGACCGTCATCGAGCAGCAGGACGTCGCCCGGCTTGACGTCCTTGGGTAGATCCTTGTAGTCCAGACCGACGCGTTGCCCATTGCCCAGTTCGCAGCGCGCATCGAGGATGAAGCTCTGGTCGCGGCTCAAGGTGATGCGTCCGTTCTCGAACTTGCCAACCCGGATCTTCGGTCCTTGCAGATCGGCAAGGATGCCCACCGGGCGTCCGGCGCGGGCCGAAGCCTCGCGGATGGCATTGGCCCGTGCAATGTGGTCTTCGGCCTTGCCGTGGGAAAAGTTCATGCGGACAACGTCGATACCCGCATGCACCATCCGTTCCAGGACGTGGGCGTCGGTTGAGGATGGACCGAGGGTGGCAACGATCTTGGTGTGGCGGGACATGCGGTCTCCTGGTGTTGTATTGGGCGCCTGACGCGGGTGGCCCCAGGCGCACCGGGGATTCTAGCTGAGTCGCAATAGGGGGGACAGGCGGTCGCTTGTGCAGCGTTGCACAGGTTCTCGGCAAGTGAGGTTTCTGATCCTTCTATCGGGTTCGTGATTGGTCGGATCAACACAGGGCTGTGATCATGTTCTATGCTGGATAGAAAGCCCCATGGAGAGAGACATGACGTATCTGGGTATCCTGCTTCTGGTGTCTGCCTTGCTGGTGTTGCTGCTGGCTGCCTGGCGCCGCGGGATGCGAGGGAACTCCGGTAAGGCGCCTGCGCATCCGGGGGAGGGGGCCGTTCACCTCCCCTCCTACCATGCAGTGGAACTGCGGGCGACGAATGAGCGTGGTTGTGCCGAGGTTCGTGCGCTAAAGGGGCGCCGTTTCCTGTCGGCAGAGGCACCGCCCCTGCCATTGCCAAACTGCGGTCGTTCGGTGTGTAGCTGTGTGTACGTGCATTTCTCCGATCGACGGGTAAGACAACGCAGGCATGTGCATGTGACACCGGTCCGGGGCGATGGTCAGGCTGGATCGGAGCGTCGGGTTCGGGTCGGGCGGCGGGCGTCTGATGTGATCCTGTTGAGCTGAGGACAGTAGTGGTGTCATAAGCCCGCTTGAATGGGCAGGATGAATTTGTCACAAATTCTCACATTCATTCCTCCCTGATGGGGGTTCCCGATAAACATTGGTTTAGACTCGCGCGTCATGTTTTCCGGTGCCGGGCTGGATGACGGATTGTCATTGCAGCGCGTGTTCGAGCGTCTATCCAGGTTTATGGGGACTGAAGGTTTTGCGAGGTTTTCTGCGTGTTTTGTCGTGTGGCATCGTGCTTTTGTCGGCCTCGGTGCAAGCGCACGAATGGGTCTATGTCGTTCGGTCTGGAGACACGCTCTATGAACTGGCGGCGAATTACCTGCAGCGACAGGAGGACTGGGTAAGGCTGCAAGCCCACAATGCGGTGGAGGACCCCTTGCGGCTGAAGCCGGGTACTCCTTTGAGCGTGCCGGTTGCATTGCTCAAGCGTGGGGCTGCAGTTGCTGAGGTCGTGCATGTCCGTGGGCGGGTAGAAGTCGTCAGTGGCGGTGATCGTCTGCCGGTTGCGTCGGGCGCTCGCCTGCCTGCTGGCACCACACTTGTGACGGGTGCAGACAGTAATGCCAGTCTGCGTTTTGTAGATGGATCTCGACTCTTGGTGACGTCCAGTAGTGAATTGACGCTGGCCCAGATGCGCCAGTACGGACGCACCGGCATGGCGGAGACGACAATCAGGCTGCATCAAGGCGAACTCGAGAGTCGGGTCGTGCCACAAAAGAGGCCGTTGTCGAACTATAGGGTCGAGTCGCCTGTTCTGAACCTCGGTGTCCGTGGAACCGATTTCCGCATGACGCTTACCGAAGCAGGTCTGGGCATGGGCGAGGTGCTCAGCGGCAGGGTACTCGCGGATAGCGGCAGGGTGCGTCGCATGATGGCGGCAGGCTTTGGTGCTGCTGTTGAGGCGGGCGGGCAACTCGGGGTGCCCGTTGCGCTTGCCCCGCCACCGGACCTTTCTGGCCTGCCGTTGCGTTTTGAGTATCTGCCCTTGCGTATCGAATGGCCGGCAGTCGAGGGGGTTTCTCAGTGGCGGGCACAGGTGGTGTCCGTTGCTGACGATACTGTCATGCTGCTGGACGGTACCGTGGAAGAGACCGCCGTACGTTGGGGGGATCTGCCCGACGGCCGCTATCGACTGCGAGTGCGGGCGATATCGCCTGGTGGTCTGGAAGGGATGGACGCTGAACATCTGTTCGAACTGGCCGCTCGTCCGGAGGCACCGTTCATTCTGACGCCGCGGGCAGATGAAACGCTGGGCGGTGAGCATGTGGCTTTCCGCTGGACGGTTCCATTGGGCGGTATGCAGTATCGCTTGCAGGTGTCGACACAAGCCGATTTCGATCCGATGGTGCTGGACGTGGTGGGGGCTGAGGACATCGGTCAGCGCGTTCCGCTGCCGCCAGGTGACTATTTCTGGCGCCTGGCAAGCATCACCCCGGAGGGCCGGCAAGGGCCCTTCGGCGTCGTGCAGTCCTTCCGTTTGCGGCCGCTGCCTGCAGCTCCGGCGCTGGGTGCGCCGGTGACCGGGAGTGAAGTGGTGACCTTGCGTTGGCATGCCAGTGAGTCGGATCTTGACTACCGGGTACAGGTCGCGCGCGACGAGTCCTTTCAGGAGCGGGTCCTTGACCGCGATCAGACGTCGGCGGAGCTTGAGTTGCCGCGAGGCGAGGGCGGTGTGTTCTACATCCGGGTCCAGGTGCGCACGCGGGACGGACTCACCGGCCCCTTCAGTCAGCCTCAGCGTATCGAGGTGCCGGCGACACGCCATTGGTGGCCCTTGATGCTGCTGCCTTTGTTGTTGCTGCTGTGAATCTGGGGGCGAAACTCGCATCCAGGCGCTTGCGTCCGGCGCTGCTGGCGCGCATGGCGTGGCTGGTTGGCTTGCCGGTTGTCGCGGTCTGGCTGTTGGCGCACGGGTCGCTCTATTCGCGTGTGGATGCGTGGCTGCTGGATCATGGCAAGGCGCTGCTGGCTGCTGAACGGTATTTTGATGATGTCGTGGTGCTTGAGATTGACGAGCACTCGCTGGTTGAGCTGCGTTCCCTGATTGGTCCGTGGCCATTCCCTCGCGATGCATATGCCGTGGCGCTCGACTATCTGGCCGAGTTGCAGGCTCGAGCCGTTTTCGTCGATGTGTTGTTGAGCGACGAGCGTGAGGGGGATGAGTCCCTGCGCAGATCGCTACGCCGGTATCCTGATATGCCAGTCGTGCTCGCCGCAAGCGCGGTGAATGATACGGTTGGCGGCGCTACGGACGGGAGCGACGAGATTCCATCCGGTGTCGTCTGGCCAGTATCTTCCGTGCCGCCTCCGGCGCTGCAGTGGGCAGGAGCGGTCTTGCCCGGCCCTTTTCTCGATGACCCGGTGCAGCGTATTGGACTGATTTCGTTCCAGTATGATCCTGACGGCGTGTTGCGGCGTTTTCCGTTACTGCATCAAGTGGGCAAGGACTACCTGCCGTCTGCGGCGCTTGCGTTGATGCGTGCGTCCGCACCCTCGGCCGTGGCGGTGGAACAGGGTGTGCTGACTGTCGCGGGTCAGGCACTACCGGTCGATGCGACTTCAAGTCTGGGGATTCGTTACCCCGCGAACCCGGTGCCGTTCGCGCGTTTTTCCTTTGTCGATCTGATTGGTGGCGCGCTCGGCATACCAGGACGGTGGGTCGATCCAGCGCATTTTCGCGACCGGGTCGTCATCATGGGCAAGACCTCGTTGTTCGCCGATCAGGTCAATACGCCACAGGGTGTGATGAGTGGCGTGCATGTGCTCGCCCTCACCTATGCCGCGCTGGCCGAGAGGGACTATTTTGCCAGTGCAGGTCCAGCCTGGGCGGTATTGATGGTGATGCTCGGTGTGATGCCGGGTATGTTTGCGGCGCGATCCCCACGTCAGGAGGGGCGTGTGTCATGGAAACGGGGCGTCGGTATCGGCGTGGCCGTATTCGTTGCCCTGATCCTGCTTCATGGCGGGTTGTTGCTTGTTGGCCTTGAGACGAGCTTGCTGGCACCCCTGTTGATCTTGCTGATGACAATGGGTGCCATGGGGGTCGTTGCTCAGCGGGATGCCATCCGTACGTCGATGGCTGCGGCAGACGAACTTGCCGAAAGGCAACGACGCGCGATTGCAATGCTCTCGCACGAGTTGAAGTCGCCATTGGCGACGATTGACATGACCTTGCAGAATCTCGGACTTGCTGCCGATCTGCCGCCAGCGGTACAGGCCCGGCATCAGAAGATACAGCGGGCGAGTCAGCGATTACTGGCCATGATCACGCACAACCTGGACGAGGATCGTCTGTACCGGCGCATCAGGACACCAGAGCGGCATCCGCTGGATCTTCTATGGCTGGGGCGTGAAGTGGTGGCCGAACGCTGCGATCCGGCGATCCGGCTTGCGGCCTGTGCGGACGTTCCTGCATGGGTTGAGGGCGATTCAACGCTGTTGCGTATCGCCTTGAGGAACCTGATCGACAATGCCCGTAAGTACTCGTCCGATACCGCGCCCGTCGATGTTGTGCTGCATATGGAAGTGCGGTGGGTCAATGTGATGGTGATCGATCGGGGGCAGGGCATTTGTGAGGATGACCTACCTCACGTCTTCGAGGCCTACTTCCGCGCGCGCGGAGTGGTCGCAGAGGGTAGTGGGCTGGGTCTTGCAATGGTTCGTGAGATCGTGCGCGCCCATGATGGCGAGGTCGTCTTGCAGAGTGAGCCGGGTATGGGTACCACCGCGATCCTGAGCTTGCCGAGGGTGCGTGATGATCCTCGATATGGCGCCAAAGCGGCCAATGTTGTGGCGAACGGCTAAAGCGCAAGTTGTGACGTGTGTCACTTTTCGTAGTGAGTCTTGGTGAAACGGAATATCGGTTATTAGAACCGTTCTAATTCTCGAGTTAAACTCGGTAGCATGTCGAATCCTATCTTGAGCAAATTCGAAGGTGGTCAAGCTGACGACCCTCGATGCGATGCTGCGCAATCCCGCGAGGCGAGTGAACATGGTGGCGGCACCCCCGTTGTGGAAAATCGAATTCGTGTCTTTCTGGTCGAGGATGATGCCGATCTGCGCGATGAGCTTGAGTTCGGCCTGACCGCTCAGGCATTCGAGGTCGTGGGCTTTCCAGGCTCGCGGGAGTTATATCGCGCCCTGCTGCGGCAACAGTGTGATGTTGTAGTCATCGACGTCGGATTGCCCGGAGAGGATGGTTTTTCGATTGCGACTACGCTTGAGTCACTTCCCGGGATCGGTGTAGTGTTTCTGACTGCCCGAACGTCAATTGAGGATCGTGTCAGGGGGCTGACTGTTGGGGGCGACGCCTACCTGCTGAAGCCTGTTGACTTAAGGGAGCTGGTGGCGACCATCAGAGCAGTTCACCGTCGTGTCGGTGCTCCTGGCAGAAGTGGGGGTACGCTACCTGCCCTCTGTGATGATGCTGTATTGCTTGGTAGTGCGTCCTCGAGTGTGGGACCTGCGTGGTCATTATCGGAGGAAGGTTGGACTTTGGCATATTGCAATGGTCGATCTGTTCAGCTGACATCCGCTGAGCGTCTGCTTCTGACCTGTCTGTTTGCGCATTTGAATCAGGTTGTCGAGCGGGATCTCTTGGTCGAGGCGCTTGGGCATCGCGCGGACTATTACCTGAATCACCGTCTCGACATGGTTGTCAGCCGGCTGCGTGCCAAGGTGTCGAAGCATGTTGGACAAGCGTTGCCCTTGCGCGTGGTGAGGGGCGTAGGTTTCATTCTGTCTCTCGCCTAACGAGTCAGTCAGCGTCCATGTATTGAGTGGCTCTGTGGTTTCGAGTTTTTTTCGATTGTCATTATCGCCCATTCCAAATGGTATCAAACGGTAGCAGTTTGTCATGTGAGAATGGTGCTCGTTGCTCCCCTATTGGCCGCTGATCAGTTTTCGTACGCACCCGATTATCTGATATGGGTATTTTGATTTCTTATCCCATATGAAAGTGATTTTCTGGTGAGTTTTCATGCTTGATGTTAGGTATTTGAAAGTGAGTGTGACAACGTCGTAGAGTCAGCGTCAGTAGAGTTCACGGCCGTGTTGACCATCAATAAAAGGTCATCTCGGAGTCCCGTGAGCGCAGGTGTTCTTGTCTGTCTTCAGTGTCAGACTCGTGTCTTCGGGGCTTCCGGATGTCATTGAGAAGCCATGAAAGAGACGTGCCTGGAAAGTTCAAATGAATACGATTGTCTTGCGCCTTCTGTCGCGGGGCCGCGGTCGGCGAGTTCGTCGTTGGCTCGATGGTTGGTCACGGTAACGGCGTCGGTCGGGTTGCTGTTGCCAGGGCTGGCGAGTGCGCAGTTGACGCTCAGCAAGACTCGGGTTGATACCGGATGTGGTGCGACGTCATGTTATATCGGTGATACGCAGACCTTTCAGCTGATTGTCGGCAACAACTTTGATACCGGTGACATCACCGATCTCGCCTTCAATGATGACATGCCGGATGGTTGGCAGGTGGTCGGCGGTGCAGGAGCAATCACGACGAACTGTACGGATGGAAACGGCGCACCGACTGCGTTTGGCGGGAACATCTTGCTGTCGAGTTTGGGTGCTGATAAGCAGCGTATCGTGGTTGGCAATGGGGTCGTTCCTCCCCGCAATGGGGGTGTCAATCAAGGGCAGTGTGTCATCACCGTACCCGTTACGTCCTATGTGGCTGGAAACCTGGTCAATACGGTTGCGCAATCTGCAGTCAGTGGCATGCACGAGGCAATGCCGGTTACTGGCAGCGGTGTTGTTCCAGCTTCCCAGTCATTGAGTTTTCAGGCCCTGGCGGCGCCGACGCTTTCGAAGAACTTCAGTCCAAACACCATCGTCAAGGCTGATCAGCACAGCAGACTGACCGTGACGATCAGCAATCCATCCGCGCAGGCGCTGGCCTTGAATGGAACGGGCGACGCCCCTGCCTGGGCGATTCAGGACCGTTTGGGAGACTATGGGCTCAAGGTGTCCGGGAGTGGTGGAACGACCGCGCCTGACCCCGCCATCTCCTGCACGGGTAGCGGTGTTGCGCCGACGTGGGTGAATGTTCCCGCGCCTGACGATACGCTGATCCAGGCCCGTGGAGGCGTTGTCGCAGCAGGTGGCTCGTGTACTCTGGCGGTGAATGTCCTGGCCACTGGGTCTGATGTCAGTTATTCCCAAAGCCAGACCAATGTCATCAATGGCAGCACGGATTTCCACAATCGGCGACAGCAGAGCGCCGTAAACGCATCGCGCCAACTCACCGTAAATGGCCCGCTACGGGTCTCTAAGATGTTTGCGCCGCAAACCATTGCTCAAGGCATGGATGCAACGCTAACGATTGTGCTGAACAACGAAAGCCCGTTGTCGACGCTGACCTTAGGCGCTTTCTCGGATGATATTGACAACGGGCATGCGGGCCCTGGTGGGCTGACGATCCAGAGTGTGGCGCAGTCCTGTGGTGCAGGCTCAGCCTTGTCAGGACTGGTGCACAACGGTCAGGCAGTGTCCTACGGGTCAGGTGTGCTCGCTCCTGGAACAAGCTGCACGATTACGGTGACTTACCGCGGTGCACAGGATGTTCTGGGGATCCAGCAGTCGTTCATCAATCGAATTCTCGAGAGTGGTGTTGCGGTTACCAGTCCTGCTGGTGTGGTTAGTAATTTTGTCGAACACTCGGTCAACGTTGTCAATCAACTTTTGGTCGAAAAGGAGCGGAGTCCTGCCGTTGTCGCGCCGGGCAATCCGGTGAGATTCTCCGTGACTGTCAACAACTTCTCAAATGCAGGGAGGACGATCACAGTTTCAGATCAGTTGCAGGGCGGGATGATGCTACTGACCTCTGGCAATTCGTCAAAGCCGGATCCCTCCGTGTCTGGGGCAGGATGCGTTGCACCAGGAGGTGTCACGCTGGGGGGCACTTCCAGTGATCCAACCTTCACGTTTGGCATGCTGGCCAATACCGGAGCGACAGCCACCACATGCGTCTTGGTTTTCTGGGCAAAGGTCCCTGAGGGCGGGGCTCCTGCCTCCATCTCGAACCAGATTCCGGCAGGTGGCGTATGTGATGGTCTGATTTGCAACCATGCGGCGAGCTCCAATGTGAGCTTCGATGTTGCCGGAAGCGCTCTGGTGCTTGAGAAAGGATTTGACGCGCCGACCAAACCCGAAGGGACACCCGCGACGGTGACGATCTCACTGGTCAATCTATCGGCAAATCCATTGACGTCGGCGCAGGTGGTCGATTCGCTACCGGTCGCCAATGTCGATCCGACAGCGCAGTTGCTGGTGGCTGATCCTCCCAATATGTCCAGCACATGCGTGGGCGCAACGCTCTCTGTCGCATCGGACCGCCGGATGTTCTCCGTCAGTAACGCTACCGTTCCGGCACGTGAAAACGGTGGCCTTGGTAGTTATGGCCGCTGCACAGTGACCTTCAACGTTACTGCACCCGCAGGGACGTATGTGAACGAGCTCGCCGCGGGCGTGGGGTCCGCGACACAAACTCTTCCGGATGGAAGTCCGGATAGTGTCAGTAATGTCGCGTCGACTTCCGCGTCGGTGGTTTTCCAGTCCGCCTTGAGTGGGAGCAAGATCTTTACACCAGCCAGCATTCAGGAAGGTGGCCGATCGACTGTGCGCATGTCATTGCAGAATGCTCAGGCAGGTGTGCTCAGCGGAGTCAGGGCGCATGACGTGCTACCTGCCGGGATGGTAGTGGCGGACCCGCCTAACGCTTACAGTACCTGCAACGGCCCGATTGTGATTGACGTGGTGGCGGGCAGTTCTCAGGCGACCCTGAGCGGGGGCGTCATTCCGGCCTACGGAAGCTGTGATTTCCTGTTCGATGTCACCGCAACCGGTGGGGCGGCGTGGACCAACACTATTCCGATCGGCGGCTTGGAGGCCGATGGGGCGGTACGTAATCAGGCGCCTTTTGGTGCCACATTGGGGCGTTTGTCTGGTGGGGGGCTGGCCGTTGCGATCGCCCATGCCTCGGGATCGATTGCGGCACCTGGAGCGGTCACGCAATTGACGATCACCATCCAGAACAACAGTGCATTTGAGCTCACGAATCTGGGGCTGACCAACTGGTTTACTAACGATGGACTGGCAACGGGTTCGCTGACAGGTGAGCGCATCGCCAATGTCGCGAATGCAACGACAACATGTACTGGTGGATTGGTCGGTGCGGGTTCCGGTGCGACATCCTGGTCCCTGTCGGGTGCCAGTCTGGCGGTTGGTGCCACATGCATGATGACGGTGGATGTCACCATGCTCAACGCGGGCAACGTGGCGGCGATCCTGCCCGCCGGTGCGATTAGCAGTGACCAGGGGGTCAGTAACGGCGACCAGGTTCAGACTTCGCTGCAGACCGGGGCGAGCATCGGTATCGTCAAGCAGTTCTCCCCCAGGGTGATCGAGCCGGGGGGCAGATCCCGGCTGCGCATCACACTTTACAATCCGACATCACAGCCCGTCAGTAATGTCGCTCTCAGCGACACTCTGCCGGCGGGTCTGATTGTGGCTACCCCTGCAAATCTGGCCAATACCTGCGGCGCGGTGGTTGATCTCTCGGATGTGGGTGTAGTTGCGCTGAGTGCAGGCCAGCTTACCGGGGGATCCTCAGGGAGTCCTGCCAGCTGCTATGTCGAACTGGACGTGACAGCCTCGGCGGCGGGTGACTATCAGAACGTGATCAATGCCGGGGAGCTGACTGCACTTCAGGGAGGCTCACCCGTCAGCAATGGTCAGCCGACCAGCGATACGCTGCGCGTCAAGTCTCCGTTGGTGATACAGAAAGCGATTGCGGGGCAAACGCTGGACGCATCGTCGACATTCGGTTTCAGCACGAATTCAGTTGCCAATGGTGACGCAGGAGTGGCCTATACACTGGCGATCCGTTTGCATAACCCGAACGCAACGGCACTGACGGCGCTGTCATTCAGCGATGCGCTCCCGGCAGGGCTGGTGGTGGCTCCGATTCCCGGGGTGGCAATGTCCGGATGCGGATCTGGGGTGGTGTCAGCCGAGCCATCGGGGACTGTCGTGAGCCTCACGCAAGGGGGGATCGCGGGCGGTGGCACCTGCCAGATCAACGTATCGGTCTTGAGTAACATTCCAGGTACTTACTCCAACACGATCGGAGCGGGTGCGGTGAGCTCTCTGGAAGGGGTGAGCAATGAGGAGCCGACTCGTGCGCGCATCGTCATAGCCAGTCCGCCTAAAGTCAGCAAGCAGTTCGAGCCCGCGGTGATTCCGCCCGCGGGAACTTCACTGCTGACGATCTTCATTGACAATCCGAATGATGGCCCGATGACACTGTCGGCTGCGCTGACCGATATCCTGCCCACTCAGGCAAGCCCGATTACGGCACTTCCGGGTACCCAGTCTCACAATTGCACCTCAGGGAGTGTGACGCTGGGGACCGTGTCTGGCACGGCAAATCGTAGCGTGGTGCTAGGTAGTGGCACAGTGGTGCAGGCAGGCGGGTGCCAGGTCACAGTCATGGTGAGCGGCACTGATCCGGGCTCCTACCACAACAACATTCCGACGGGAGCGCTGCAGACCAATTACGGCGCCAACCTGGGGCCAGCTGACGCGTCGCTGACCATCAGTACTTTGGGTTACATCTCGGGGAAGGTCTATCGGGACAATGTGCTCAATGATGGTGGGGCCTTTCAGGCCGGTACTGATGGACCCATCGCGGGCGCTGTTGTGGAGCTCCGAGTTGGTTCCAGTTGCGGTGGTGCGCTGTTGGCATCGGCTGTATCGGATGGGGCGGGTAACTATCTGTTTTCCGGCTTGCCTGAAGGTAGCTACTCGGTATGCCAGCCGAGCCAGCCTGGAGGTACGCTAAATGCGTTGCCCGTGGCGGGAACGGGGGTTGCAGTCGGCGCGTCGGGTAACGGGATGGGTGGCACACCGGCAAACCCTGTCTCGGGGACTCCCACCAGTCAGATTACCGGCATCGTGCTCACTTCGGATGGCCATCCGACCGATCCAAAGGTCAGTGGCTCGATTGGGAACAATTTTCCTGAGGTGATGCCGTCCTCGATTGCCGGCAAGGTATTCATGGACATCAACAATGATGGCCTGCAGCAGGGAGGAGATCCGGGCCTGGCTGGCGTGGAAGTTCGTCTTGCCGGCGTCGATTGGTTGGGGCTTTCTTATAGCGCCACCGTGCACACCACATCGGACGGCAGCTATGTATTCGCTGGTGTGCCGCCCGGCACTTATGTGCTGACCGAGCCTGTACAGCCAGCAGGAACGGCCAATGGCAAGACTACTGCCGGCACCATTGGAGGCATTACAGTCGGAAACCCCGCAGTTGCGACCATCCAAGCGCCCGATGTGATCGACGG
Source organism: Parazoarcus communis SWub3 = DSM 12120 (assembly GCF_003226565.1). Classification (GTDB taxonomy): domain Bacteria; phylum Pseudomonadota; class Gammaproteobacteria; order Burkholderiales; family Rhodocyclaceae; genus Parazoarcus; species Parazoarcus communis. The sequence goes on from NZ_QKOE01000005.1 coordinate 149,371, forward strand.
GATCGTGCTTTCGCCGAATGTCGCATCCATTGATAACAACTTCGGCGAAATTCCAGCTGGGCGCAGTGTGTTTGGACGGGTGTTCCTGGACTGGAATGACGATGGGGTTGCGAACGGGGCCGACTATGGGCTCGGGGGTCAGGTTTTTACCTTGGTCGGATTCGATATCAATAATAACCCGGTTAATCTGACGACAATCTCGGCGGCAGACGGCAGTTTCGTCTTCACGAATGTGCCCGAAGGGAATAACTATGCCTTGACCCAACCCAATCAGCCGCCGGGTACTGTGAACGGCCTTACCACTGAGGGTTCCGCCGGGGGCGTGGGCAGTGCGCGAAACGTGCTGCCCAGTAGGGTTAGCGGGATCGACTTGAGCGGGGGCACCACGGTTTCCGCCAATAATCTGTTCGCCGAGATTCCGGCACCGGTAATTGCGGCCCCCGATCTTACCGTTAGCAAAACTCACACACCGGCCCGCTTCGTCGCCGGTGCAACCGGAAGCTATACGCTGTTGGTGCGGAACGTCGGTACGGTCAGTAGCAGTGGTGAGATCGTCGTGACCGATACCCTGCCGACTGGGCTTCAGGTGACGGAGGTGCCTTTTGGACAAGGCTGGACGTGCACGTCTGCCTTACAGGTGGTGACGTGCCGCAGCACGGAAACAATCGAGGCTGGCGCCCAGGGACAGGCGATCGTCATTCCGGTAGCGGTGGCCTCCACGCTAAGCGGTCAGATGGTGGTGAACAACGCGTCCGTGTCGGGTGGGGGCGAGCCTCCTGAGGCCGTAGGCAATAACAGTACTACAGATCCGACCCCGGTCGATGGTGGGCGCATCACGCTCGAAGGGCATGTCTGGCGCGATTTCAACCATGACCGAAGATTGGATCAGGATGAACCCCGCTTGCCGGGCTGGATCGTGGAGCTGTTACTTAATGGTCGCGTGATTGACACCAAAACCACGGATGAAAACGGTCACTACATTTTCATCGACCTGATTCCAGGAGGTGGGTATGAAGTGCGTTTCCGGGACCCTGACACTGGCGCTATCTATGGTCGTGCAGTGCCAAATGAACGTGGTCTTCCCTACGAGCGAGGGGTTGTTGATGGCACGACCAACCCTGCAGGCGCAGACAATGGAGGTGGCACGCTCGGTGGAATGATCCTGCCTGGGCACAACGTCGTCGAGCAAAGCTTGCCGCTTGACCCCGCAGGTGTGGTGTATGACGCCGTCACCCGTTTGCCGGTCGAAGGTGCAGTCGTGGAAATTTCCGGCCCTAACGGTTTTTCGTCCGAGCAGGTTGTCGGCGGCGTACTTGCTCAGACCACAGGGCCTGATGGGCGTTACCAGTTTATGTTGCTGCCCGGTGCTCCCGCCGGGATATACACCATTTCTGTAACCTCCCCCTCGGGCTATCTGCCGGGACCGTCTTCCTTGATTCCTGCCTGCGTGGCGCCCCTTCAAGTTGGACCATGGCCTGACCCTGCGCTGGTGCAGAGCAGTAGCCAGGCGCCGGCGGGAAGTACCCCTGTACATGATCCTGGGAGCTGCCCGGGGTCCTCGGCCCAGCTGACCGTAGGGAGCGGAAGCACTCAGTACTGGTTTAGCTTTAATTTGGACGGCGGGTCTGCGGACCTGATCAATAACCACATTCCGCTCGACCCCTTCACAGGGGCGATTGTTGTGACCAAGAGCACTCCGTTGGTAAACGTCGGGAAGGGCGGGTTGGTCCCTTACACGATTACCGCGACCAATACTTTGGGTGCCAGCGTGACCGCGGTCGACGTGCGCGATCTGATGCCGCCGGGCTTTCAGTACCGTTCGGGCAGTGGCAGCGTACGCCATGGAGGGAGTCAGGCATTTCAGCCCGCTGAGCCTTTGTTGGCCGGGCGTGAACTGCGGTGGGGCACCTATACCTTTTTGCCTGGTGAGGAGAAGGTCTTTCGGGTTGTGCTGGTGGTTGGCGCCGGTGTCAGTGAGGGTGAGTACACCAACCTCGCCTGGGCCGCACGTCATCTCGGCAATCAAGCGATCTCAAATGTTGCTTCGGCCGTTGTACGGATCATTCCCGAGCCTGTATTCGACTGTGCAGATCTGATCGGTAAGGTATTCGATGACCGTAATGCCAACGGATATCAAGACGACGGTGAGCAGGGTATTCCAAATGTACGTGTGGTTAGCGCTCGTGGTCTGCTTATCACCAGTGATGTTGAAGGTCGTTTCCATGTGCCGTGTGCAGCTGTACCAAATGCGGATCGTGGAAGCAACTTCGTGATGAAGCTGGACGAGCGAACCTTGCCATCGGGATACCGAGTCACTACCGAGAACCCCCGCGACGTGCGGTTGACGCGAGGAAAGATGAGCAAGCTCAATTTTGGCGCGACGGTACACAGGGTATTTCGCGTTGAACTCGATATGCGAGCTTTTGATGGTCAGGATGAGTTGCTGCCGGAGTGGACAGCACGACTACACGCGTTAGCGCCGCGGTTGGCCGAACGGCCAGCCGTAGCAAGGTTGGCTTACAGGCTGACTGCAGGTGAGGACGCAGCAACTGCTGCTCGTCGTCTGGAGAAGGCGAAAGCTCAGCTGATCGGCATCCATCGCGACTCGGCGAGTGGGGGCGATCACACACAGGAGAAGGAGGATAGACCACCTCTGGTGATTGAAATGGAAACGATGACTGTCGCAGCTGGCGCGCAGGGAGAACGGAAATGAGCGAGCGTCCCAACAAGCATCCTGCAACTGAGCTGACGCACTTGCGGGTGGCAACGCTGGCCGCACTCGCGCTGCTGTTTCCGGTATCTCACGGGCAGGCCGCGGAGACTGTCGATGATCAGAGCGGCAAGCGTATTGACAATGCCCGAAGCGAGGTTCGCATGGTGCCTCCTACAGGGGAGTATCAGCCGGTACTGGCTTACCCGTTACCTTCAGGTGTGACACAGTCGGAATTGCTGCAGATGAAGGCAGTAGCCGCACCAACGGTCCCTGCCCGAACGATGCGCGAATTGAACGAGGCTCAAGTGGGTGCGCTGTTCGCGTCAGGTGAGGCGGATCTGACCGTCGCGGCGATACAGGCCTTGGATGCATTCACGAGTATGCTGCGGGGGAAGCAGGGGATTCGTCTCGAGGTGGTCGGTCATACCGATAGTCAGCGGTTGTCTGCTCGGGCCGCCAAGCTGTTTGGCGACAACCAGGGGTTGTCCGAAGCGCGCGCTCTGACGGTGGGACAATATCTCCGTGAGCGACTGGGGTTGACAGCGGATGCTGTCCGAATTTCCGGGCATGGCGCTGGGGTGCCGCTGGCTGACAATAGTACGTCCGGGAATATGGCCAGAAATCGCCGGGTCGAGATTCGTGCTTGGTATGACGTGACTCCCTTGGTGGCCTTGGATTCGCCACTTGTGGTTGCAGATCCGCAGCGTTGTGCGAGTTTGGGCGAGGCCGAGGCGTTGCCCTTCCGTGTCACGGTAGATGGTGAGGTCCTCTACCCGGATGTTGGGGTGAATGAGGCAGATCGTCAGCGTTGTGCGGATGTGGCGCTTGAACGGGCCGACATTCAAGTCAAGTACGATGATCTGGCCGTCCGTCCCGCTCTTAACGTATGGGTCGAGGAGGACGTCGGGGTACGCGGCTCGGTAGTGCGTTTTCGTGGCTACTCAAACTATATCGCCTGGATCCGCAAGGCAGAGGTGCGCATCTTCCGCACAGGTGAATTACCGGAGTTGACGCCCCTTGCGACGTTGCCACTCACATGGGAGGCGTCAACCGAGTGGAAGATTCCGGCCGATGACGGCAATTATCGAGGTGACTATCTTTATGTGTTGAGGGTATATGACGAACAGGGACGCTTTGACGAAACTGCGCTGAAAACCCTTACGGTAGTAGCCCGGCCGCGGCCGCTGGCTGATCGAGAGGTGTCCGAGCGCGAGGCGCTCACTGGTTGGGGGGAGAATGCGCTCGCGCTGCGCAACATCGGGGTGCAGGGCGGCACCATCACCGTAAGTGGCAGGCAACTCGCTGCCGGTAGCAAGGTTGAAGCTCTGGGCATGATGGCGCCGGTCGATGCGGACGGCCGCTTCGTGTTACGTCAGATCCTGCCCGCTGGACCGCATGAGGTGACTGTTCGGGTAGAGGGGGGGGATGGTCGCATCGCGGGCTTTCGTCGTAATGTCTCGATTCCGGATACCGACTGGTTCTATGTCGCCATCGCGGATCTGACCATCGGCCGAAATGCAGTGAATAAGCCGCTGAACGCCAGAATGGTCAGCGCCGACGAGGAGCACTATCGGAACGAAACTCAGGTGGATGGACGAGGTGCGTTCTACCTCAAGGGTAAGATCAAGGGTAAGTGGCTGCTGACTGCGGCTGCCGATACACGTGAGCAACCGCTCCAGGATCTCTTCAGCAATTTCTCATCCAAGGACCCTCGTTACCTTTTGCGGAATATCGATCCCGACGCCTATTACCCCGTGTATGGCGACGATAGCACTACGGTGGATGATGCGCCCACCCAAGGTAAGTTCTATGTTCGGCTCGAGAAAGGCGACTCACATGTGATGTGGGGAAATTTCCGGACAGGCTGGACTGGCACTGAGCTTGTCCAGTACTCGCGCGGCCTGTATGGCGCGAAAGGACGCTACGTGTCCGATGATGCCACTTCGTTTGGCGAGCGTCGCACAGTTGCTGAAGTTTTCGCTGCCGACCCGGGCACGTTGTCGGCTCGCGAAGAGTTCCGTGGGACGGGTGGTTCGTTGTACTACCTGCGCAATCAGGACATCACGCAGGGCTCCGAGCGCGTTTGGCTCGAAGTGAGGGACGTGGATTCCGGGCTGGTGCTTGAGCGGCACATGTTGACACCTGCGCAGGACTACGACGTCAACTACATTCAGGGGCGTATTCTGCTTCGTGCGCCGCTGCCTTTAACCGCGGTAGGTAGCAGCTTGCTGCACACTTCGGCCTTGTCCGGAAATCCGTTGCACCTCGTGGTCAGTTACGAGTACGTACCGGGCTTCGAGCGTGTGGACAGCTTTGCGACTGGGGGGCGTGCAACACATTGGCTGAACGAATATCTCCGACTTGGGCTGACAGGTTTCCGCCAAGGGGAGGAGGCCACCCGACAGACACTCAAGGGCGCAGACGTACTCTTGCGTCTGGCCCCGGGGACAACGCTACACGCCGAGTTTGCTCGCTCAAGGGGGGCAGGCGATGATCTGGTCAGTTCGATCGATGGAGGATTCGGTTTCAGTCAGCGTGCAACGGGGGGCGGCGCGGCCAGTGCGCGTCGGATTGAGGCGACGGTCGATCTCGCAGAGTTGACTGATGGTACTCAGGGCAAGTTGTCTGCTTATTGGCAGGACAGGGAGGCTGGTTTTAGCGGGCCAGGCCAAATCTCGATCGATGGCGAGGCGGTGACACAGTCTGGCGTACGCGCCGACATCGAGTTGTCGGTGCGTGACCGCCTGATCGCTAAGGCGGATGTTCGGGAGGGAGACTTGCAAGACCGCAGTAATACGGAGTTGGCATGGCGCCGGCAGGTAGCCGAGCAATGGGCCGTGACGGCGGGAGTAAGAACGGATCGACGCAGTGACTCCATATCAGGCCGTATTGCGAGTTCAGCGCTGAGCGAGGAAGGGCAGCGCACCGATCTCGCTGTTCGCATTGACCATCTCCCCGTTCGCGAGGATGGCGGCCCGGAGGACTGGGATGTCTATGGTTTTGTTCAGGGAACGGCTTCGCGCTCTGGAGAACGCCGGGATAACAATCGTCTTGGCATGGGAGGCCGCTATCAGATCCATGACCGGCTCGGCCTGAAAGCCGAAGCATCGGGTGGCAACGGGGGGCCGGGCGGATTACTCGGAGGGGAGTACCGGATTTCGGACCGCAGTAATGCATATTTGAACTACGTGCTGGAAACCGAAGCCCCGGAGTCCGCTTATCGGGGGCGCCATGGTGTCTGGGTGACTGGTGCCGATTACAGGGTTAGTGAAACCGCTCGCATCTTCGGTGAGAACCGGTTAACTCATGGCGCTGGTCCGCAGGGGCTGACGCAAGCCTTTGGCGTTGATCTTGCTCCAACTGATAGGTGGACCGTTGGGTCTAAGGTGGAGTTGGGACGCATCGCGGATCCCTTGGGTGGGGATTTCAAGCGTCAGGCTGTGGGCTTTTCACTGGGCTATCGACATGACAAAACACGCTATGCAGGCAGTCTTGAATTTCGTCGTGACACTTCCGAGAGTGGCACCGGACGTACCTGGTTGATGCGTAACTCACTTGGACATCAGGTTGATCCTGCGTGGCGTCTGATCAGCAAATTCAATATTTCACGCAGCAGCAACAGTGGAGGGATGTTCTGGGATGGTGATTTTCACGAGCTTGTTATCGGCGCAGCCTACCGACCGATTGACAACGATCGCTGGAATACGTTGATCAAGTACACCAACTATCACAACGTGCCGTCGTCGGGGCAATTGTCGGCAAGTGGCCGCACGGCCGACTATGCTCAACGTAGCCAGGTGTTCTCGGTCGATACCATCTGGGATGCTTGGCCCTGGCTGTCACTGGGTGCGAAGTACGGTCTGCGCATCGGTGACTTGAAGTTCACCAATCCGGACAGTGAATGGTTCCGGAGTCGCGCTGATTTGCTGGTGTTGCGTGCCGACTGGCACTTCGTGCGGGAGTGGGATGCTTTGCTGGAATGGCGCAATCTCCGTGCAACCGAGGCAAAGGATGCTCGTGCTGGCGCGCTGGTCGCGGTGTACAGGCATGTCGGCCAGCACGTGAAGGTGGGCGCTGGCTACAACTTTACCGACTATTCCGATGATCTGACCGACCTGTCGTACAACAGTCGGGGCTGGTTCTTGAACGTGCTGGCAACGTTCTGATCAAGGGGTGACCGGAAGGTCGCCGTTCTCGTCAGTCTCATAGGAAGTTTGCAGGGAGCGCATGATGGCAAGACTGTTCGCGGAGTTTTTTGGTACTTTCTGGTTGGTGCTGGGAGGGTGCGGGAGTGCGGTGCTTGCCGCCGGCTTTCCGGAGGTTGGCATTGGCTTGATGGGCGTATCGCTGGCGTTTGGCCTGACCGTGCTGACCATGGCGTACGCTGTGGGACATGTATCGGGGGGGCACTTCAACCCGGCCGTATCGGTTGGCCTGTGGGCTGCGGGGCGTTTTCCGGCTGCGCAGTTGCTGCCTTACATCGCATCTCAGGTCTTGGGTGGCTTGGTGGCGGGGGGTGTGCTTTATCTGATCGCGTCGGGCCAGCCGGGTTTTGACGTCACGGGTGGATTTGCGTCGAATGGCTATGGTGAGCACTCGCCGGGGGGTTACAGCCTGGTTGCGGCCGCGATATGTGAAATCGTGATGACCGCGTTCTTCCTGATCGTCATTCTGGGGGCGACTGATCGCCGAGCCCCTGCGGGGTTTGCACCGATCGCCATCGGCTTGTGCCTGACCTTGATTCATCTGATCAGCATCCCGGTCACCAATACCTCGGTCAATCCGGCACGCAGTACCGGTGTTGCGCTTTATGTGGGTGACTGGGCAGTCGATCAACTGTGGTTGTTCTGGCTGACGCCGATCATTGGAGCAGTGCTGGGCGCCTTGGCCTATCGTCTGATCGGGGGGCCGGCACCGCGGGACTGAGCCGGCATTTTCGAATGCCCGCCTGGCGGCAACGGGCCTTGAATTGAAAAAAAGGCGCCGCATGGCGCCTTTTTGTATGACGGCAACACGACTGCATCAGTCGTTGAAGCGTGCCTCCAGCGCGGCAATCGCTGGCAGGGTCTTGCCTTCCAGAAACTCAAGGAAGGCGCCGCCACCGGTGGAAATGTAGCCAACATCGTCGGCGATGTGGAACTTGGCGATGGCCGCCAGGGTATCGCCGCCACCCGCGATCGAGAAGGCTTCGGAGTGGGCGATGGCCGATGCCATCATCTTGGTGCCGCCGGCGAACTGGGCGTGCTCGAAAACGCCGACCGGGCCGTTCCAGACAATGGTGCCGGCATGGGCGATGATATCGGCCAGCTTGGCGGAGGATTTCGGGCCGAAGTCGAGGATGCGGTCGTGCGGGCCGACTTCGTCCACCGAGATCCGGTTGGCGCGGGCCAGCGCCGAGACCTCGTCGGCCACGACCACATCGACCGGCAGCGGTACCTCTGCGCCACGTGCCTTCATGATGTCCATGACCTGCTGGGCTTCGCGCACCATCTCGGGCTCGGCAAGCGACTCGCCAATGCGCTTGCCCGCAGCCAGCAGGAAGGTGTTGGCGATGCCGCCGCCGACGATGAGTTGATCGACCTTGTCTGCCAGGGTCTTGAGGATGGTGAGCTTGGTCGACACCTTGGCGCCGCCAACGATGGCGACCAGCGGGCGTGCCGGGCTGTGCAGCGCTTTGGACAGGGCGTCGATCTCGGCACCCATCAGCATGCCGGCGCAGGCCACCGGGGCAAAGCGGGCGATGCCGTGGGTGGTGGCTTCGGCCCGGTGGGCGGTGCCGAAGGCGTCATTGACGTAGACGTCACACAGCGCGGCCATCTTTCTGGCCAGCTCTTCGTTGTCTTTCTTCTCGCCCTTGTTGCAGCGGCAGTTCTCCAGCAGCACGACCTGGCCAGGTTCGACGGTGAAACCGCCGTCCACCCAGTCGGTGACCAGCTTGACCGGCTTGTGCAGCAGCTGGCCCAGGCGCACGGCGACCGGTGCCAGGGTATCGTCCGGTCCCACCGTACCTTCGGTAGGGCGGCCCAGGTGAGAGGTGATCATGACCGCAGCACCGTTGTCCAGGCAGTACTGGATGGACGGGATGGAGGCGCGGATGCGGGTATCTTCAGTGATGTTGCCAGCATCATCCTGGGGGACGTTGAGGTCGGCGCGGATGAAGACTTTCTTGCCGCGAACATCAAGTTCGGCGAGCTTCTTGACTTGCAGGGGCATGTTCAGGCTTCCGGAAATGAGCGGGGCCAGGTCTTGGCCTGACCCCGGGGAAGGTTACTGGTAACCGTCTTCGGTGGCGTCGTGGTTGATGCCGACCAGCACGCCACGACCGCCACCGACGCCGCCGCCGGTGTAGATCAGGCTGCCCTGGCCCTTGTAGAAGATCTCGAAGCGATGACCGTCGGTGCCGAAGTAGAACGGAATCCAAGCCTTGCCGGTCATGTAGGTCCGCATGTCGCTACCCTGGCCGATCTTGCTCTCGACTTCACCCTGGGACATGCCGATCTGCAGCGCGGTGAACTTGCTGTTCTTGGCGGGGGTACCCCAGATCTCGCCATCAAAGCTGCCGTCGCGCGACTTGACGTAGCGGTGGGCCTTGCCGTCAGTGGTCTTGGTGGCGGGCTTTTCCGCTTCCTTGGCGGGGGCAGCAGCCTGCTTTTCGCTGTTGGAGGACGCCGAACTGTCCGACTTGAGCGGGTTGGAGACGCAGCCGGACGCGATCAGCGACGATGCGGCGAGGAGGGCGAGCAGAAGACGGTTCATGGTCATGGACTCCGAAGGTTGTCAGGCGTTGGCGAGGGCCTTGGCTGCATCCAGCATGCGGCAGGAGTAGCCCCATTCATTGTCGTACCAGGCCAGCACCTTGACCAGGTTTCCGTCCATGACGCGGGTCTGGGTTGCATCGAATACCGAGGAGTGCGGGTCGTGGTTGAAGTCCATCGACACCAGCGGCGCTTCGTTGACCGCCAGCACGCCCTTGAGGGCACCCTTGGAGGCTTCGATCATCAGGCTGTTGATCTCTTCCTTCGAGGTGGCGCGGCTGGCGGTGAAGGTGAGGTCGACCAGCGACACATTCATGGTCGGCACGCGCAGTGCGAAGCCGTCGAACTTGCCCTTGAGTGCGGGCAGCACCAGGCCGACGGCCTTGGCCGCACCGGTCTTGGTAGGGATGATGTTCTGTGCGGCAGCGCGGGCGCGGCGCAGATCCTTGTGACGCACATCCACCAGCACCTGGTCGTTGGTGTAGGCGTGGATGGTGGTCATCAGGCCCTTTTCGATGCCGATGTTGTCCTGCAGAACCTTGGCTACCGGGGCCAGGCAGTTGGTGGTGCACGAGGCGTTGGAAACCACGGTCATGGCACTGGTCAGCACGTCGTGGTTGACGCCGTAGACGATGGTGGCATCCACATCGTCGCCACCCGGGGCGGAGATCAGGATTTTCTTGGCGCCTTGCTTCAGATGCACCTCGGCCTTGGCCTTGGCGGTGTAGGCACCGGTGCATTCGAGCAGCACATCGACGCCCAGGTCGCCCCAGTTGATCGCCAGCGGATCCTTGGTGGAGAAGAAGGGGATGCGATCGCCGTTGATGATGATGGTGTTTTCACCCTCGGTCTCGACCGGGAAGGCAAAGCGGCCGTGGGTGGTGTCGTACTTGGTCAGGTGGGCGTTGGTGGCGAGGTCACCCGAGGCGTTGATGGCAACGATTTCGAACTGGTCGCGCAGACCGAGTTCGTAGAGGGCGCGGACGGTGCAGCGACCAATTCGGCCGTAGCCGTTGATGGCGATCTTGATGGTCATCGAAAAGTCTCCCTGACTGGACGTAGATGAACTGGAAATCGATGCCGACGCGCGCGGCGCCGGCATCGAACGCCGGCCCGGGCACGACGACGTTTTAATCAGTGAATGCGTTGCTTGACGGCCTGCACCACGCTTTCAGCCGTGATGCCGAAGTGCTTGAACAATTCGCCTGCGGGTGCAGACTCGCCAAAGGTGTCGATGCCGATGACCGCTCCCTCCAGGCCGACATACTTGCGCCAGCCGTCGGTAACACCAGCCTCGACCGCGATTCGCGGCAGGCCGGCAGGCAGGACGCCGGCCTTGTAGGCGGCATCCTGGCGGTCGAAAACATTGGTTGAGGGCAGCGAGACGACGCGGACGGCGATACCGTCATCGAGCAGGCACTTCTGCGCCGCAATGGCCAGCGCAACTTCCGAACCCGTGGCCAGGATCACGGCCTGCGGCTTGCCGCCTGCGGCTTCCGACAGGATGTAGCCACCGCGGCGGATCTCGGCAATCTGTTCGGCGCTGCGGTTCTGGAACGGCAGGTTCTGACGCGAGAAGCACAGTGAGGAAGGGCCGGTCTTGCGTTCGATTGCACAGGCCCAGGCGACGGCCGATTCAGTGGTGTCGCAGGGGCGCCATACATCCATATTGGGGATCAGGCGCAAAGTGGCGATCTGCTCCACCGGTTGGTGGGTGGGACCATCCTCGCCCAGGCCGATGGAGTCGTGGGTGAATACGAATATCTGGCGCAGCTTCATCAGCGCCGCCATGCGCAGCGCATTGCGTGCGTATTCACTGAACATCAGGAAGGTGGCGGTGTAGGGGATCAGGCCACCGTGCAGGGCAGCACCGTTGGCAATGGCGGCCATGCCGAATTCACGCACACCGTAGTAAACATAGTTGCCGCCGGTCTCGCGGCTGACACCCTTGGCACCAGACCATAGCGTCAGGTTGGAGCCTGCCAGGTCGGCGGAGCCGCCAAGCAGTTCAGGCAACTTGGGTGCAAAGGCCTCGATGCTGTTCTGGCTGGCCTTGCGGGTGGCGATGGTCTCGGCCTTGTCGTTCACCTTGGCGATCACTGCGTCGACATGCGCCGACCAGTCGGCTGGCAGCGCGTTGTCGATGACACGACGGCGGAACTCGGCGGCGAGTTCGGGGAAAGCCGCGGTATAGGCGGCGAAGCGGGTGTTCCAGTCGGCTTCAGCCGCCGCGCCCTTGCTGCGGCCATCCCAGGCCCCGTAGACGTCGGCGGGAATCTCGAACGGGGCATGATCCCAGCCGATGTGTGCGCGTGCCGCTGCAATTTCCGCAGCGCCCAGCGGGGCACCGTGAACGTCGTGTCCGCCCTGCTTGTTGGGGGCGCCGGCGCCGATCACGGTCTTGCAGCAGATCAGGGTGGGCTGGCTGGTGTTGGTATGCGCCTGCTTGATGGCAGCGTCGATCTCGGCGGCATCATGGCCCTGGACATCGCGGATGACCTGCCAGCCATAGGCCTCGAAGCGCTTCGGCGTGTCGTCGGTGAACCAGCCCTCGACGTGGCCGTCAATGGAGATGTTGTTGTCGTCGTAGAAGGCCACGAGCTTGCCCAGGCCCCAGGTGCCCGCCAGCGAGCAGGCCTCGTGCGAGATACCCTCCATCAGGCAGCCATCGCCGAGAAAAACGTAGGTGTGATGGTCGACGATGGTGTGGCCGTCACGGTTGAACTCGGCAGCGAGCACCTTTTCGGCAAGCGCCATGCCAACCGCATTGGTGATGCCCTGGCCGAGCGGGCCGGTCGTGGTCTCGACGCCCGGCGTGTAGCCGTATTCCGGGTGGCCCGGCGTCTTGCTGTGCAGCTGGCGGAAACGTTTGATCTCTTCGATCGGCAGGTCGTAGCCGCTGAGGTGCAGCAGTGCGTAGATCAGCATCGAGCCGTGGCCGTTACTGAGCACGAAGCGGTCGCGGTCCGCCCACTTGGGGTTGGCCGGATTGTGCTTGAGGTGGTGCCGCCACAGCACCTCGGCAATTTCTGCCATCCCCATCGGGGCGCCCGGATGGCCGGAGTTGGCCTGTTGTACCGCATCCATCGCCAACGCACGGATGGCGCCGGTGAGCGGGTTGAAAACCGGGGGCTTGACGTTTCTGGACTGCGACATGGTTGCCTCGAAGCCGCCGGGGCGGCTGGAAAAAACCAGAATTATCGCTGAAAACCCGGCCTTTTTGGTAGATCAGGAATTCCAGCCCTGCAATGACGCCGAATGCGGCGCACTGCAGGGGAATATGTCGCGAGAATGTTACAGGCGGAAGCGTCCTACCAGCTGGCCGAGGCGTTCGGCGGTACGCCCGAGTTCGTCGATGGTGCTGGAGGCGTCCTGAATGGCGGCATCGGTTGCCTGTACCATGGATGATGCCTGTTCGATCGACTGCGCCAGCTGGGTGGTGGCCGAACTTTGCTCCTGGGTCGCTTCCGCGATTTCGCGGACGCGACCGGCGGCCTGATCCATCTGGGCTTCGATGGATCCGATTTCGCCGGCCACTTCCTGTGCCTTCAGCATGCCGGCGTCAACCGCGTTACGTGCCTGTTTCATGCCGTCGACCGCGGCCTGGGTTTCGTTGCGGATGGATTCGATGGTGGCGCGAATCTCCAGGGTGGCCGAGCCGGTGCGTTCGGCCAGTTTGCGTACCTCGTCGGCGACTACGGCAAACCCGCGGCCCTGTTCACCGGCCCGGGCCGCCTCGATGGCAGCATTGAGCGCGAGCAGATTGGTCTGGTCGGCGATCTCGCGGATGACCTGGGCGACGCCGGCAATCTGTCCGGAGCGTTGTTCAAGCCCGCCAAGCGAGCCTGCCAGTCCCTCCATGGTGCTGCCGATGCCCTGCATCTGTTGCTCCATGGCGCGCACCGCTGCCGCGCTGCGTTGTGAGACGGCGCTGGTCTGCAGCATGGTTTCGTCCGCCTCGCGGGCGTGCTCGGCGATGTGCCCGATGGAAACGGTGACTTGTTCGACCGTGGCGGCATTGCTGCTGGATGTGTCGGCGAGGGTGCGTGAGCTGCCGGCCACCTGCTGGGTGGCATTGGTCACAGTGCGCAAGCCGTGTTCAAGCGTGTTGCTCTGGTCGCGTACCTCAAGGAACATGCGTTGCAGCGACGTCAGGAATGCATTGACGCTGCCCGCGACCCGACCGAGTTCGTCGTCGCTGCGGATATCCAGGCGGCGGGTAAGGTCGCCCTCGCCGCCGGCAAGGTCTTCCATGGCTTTTGCGAGCTGATTGAGCGGACGGGTGAGTGCGGTCAGCAGCGTGAAGATGACCGCTGCGGTCAAAACCAGGCTGAGCAGGCCGAGCACGATCGCGGTGCGCAGCAGTTGATCTGCCGATTCGGTGATGACCTCGCGGGGCACCGATACGATGGCACCCCAGGCGTGTTCCGCGCCCTGGATCTCGATGCGCTCGAGGAAGTGGCTGATGCCTTCGTCGTCGAGCCAGCTGTACTCCTCGCCACGGGCCAGTGCGGCCAGTGCCGGGGCGGGCAGTGTGCTGGCTGTCCTGCCCACCGCATTGCGCTCAGGGCCATAGACGACAAGGCCCGACTGACTGAGGATGGTGACGTAGCCGACACCGAATGGCTTGATGTCGCCAAGCCACTGGCTCATTGCGTCAAGTGCGATGTCGGCGCCGGCGATGCCGTAGAAGCGCCCCCGTATCATCACGGGCTGCACCAGCGAGGCGATCAGCATCTTGCGGCCACCGACCTCGTACTCATAGGGGTCGGAGACAAATGGCTGGCCAGTGCGCTTGGGGACCTGGTAATAGTCACCGGCGCCGGTCTGGTCATAGTCGACCAACGGTTCGACCTTCAGATTGCCGTCGCCCCTGTTCCAGTAGGGCACCAGACGGCCACTGGCGTCATGGCCCGGGGTATTGGCGAATTGCTCATCGTTGTCGTCGAAGGCGCCCGGCTCCCAGCCGGTGAAGAGACCCAGCAAGGCAGGATTGCCATCGAGTTGGCGGCGCAGGATGGCGTTGACCGAGTCGCGATCAGCCGTGCCGTGACTGCGCAGGCCTTCAAGCACATGGCGCAGGCCGAGCGCTGTCGTCATCGACTGGTCGAGGTGTTGCGATACGGTCTTGGCTGCGAGTTCGGCTGTGCGCTTGGCGCGGATGTCGCCTTGCTCGAGCACGGCGTTGTAGCTTTGGTACGACATGACGCCGATGGTGACGGTGAATCCGGTGGCCACCACCGCGAGGGTGGCGGTCAACAGTTTTGCACGAAGGCTGGAGAACATTCCGGGCATGGCAGGTCGATCCTGTTTTTTCGGGGCGCGAGCCCCGTGAATGGCTTCGTTCAGCCTGCTAACGGCACGGTGGGGCGGGACTTTAGCGGCGTCACACCCACTGGCGGCGACGTTCCATCAGCTTCCAGATGAGCGGGGTCAGGATCAGTTGCATCGCCAGGTCGAGCTTGCCGCCCGGAATCACGATGGTGTTGGCTCGACTCATGAAGGCATCGTGGATCATGCGCAACAGGTAAGGGAAGTCCACCCCGCGCGGGTCCTTGAAGCGGATGACCACCATGGATTCATCCAGCGTCGGAACATCGCGTGCGATGAAGGGGTTTGAGGTGTCCACCACAGGAACGCGCTGGAAGTTGATGTGGCTGCGGGAGAACTGGGGCACGATGTAGTGCACGTAGTCGTGCATGCGGCGAAGGATGGTGTCCTGCACGGCCTCGGCCGAGTAGCCGCGTACGCGGGTATCGCGATGAAGTTTCTGGATCCATTCGAGGTTGATCGTTGGCACCACGCCGATCAGCAGATCGACATGACGGGAAACATCGACCCGCTCGGAAACCACCGCGCCGTGCAGCCCTTCGTAGAACAGGCAGTCGGTGCCGACGGGCAGGTCTTCCCATTCGGTGAAGGTCCCCATTGGCAGGTTCCAGCGCATCGACTGGGCTTCGTTGTGAATATAGTAGCGCCGCCGTCCGGTGGCCGACTCGCCGTAGGCGCGGAACAGGCTTTCCAGTTCTTCAAGCAGATTGGCTTCTGGCCCGAAATGACTGATGCCGCGCTTGCCTGCGTGCTCTGCCTCCTCGATCAGGGTCTTCATCTCCGACCGGGTATAGCGGTGGAAGCTGTCGCCTTCGACGATGGCTGCATTGACGTTTTCGCGATGAAAGATCGCCTCGAAAGTGTGTTTGACCGTGGTCGTGCCCGCGCCAGAAGAGCCGGTGACTGCAATGATGGGATGCTTGAGCGACATGTCGAATCCGTATTGCTTGCGGTCTAGCGAGTGTCGTCGACATAGACCCGGTGTGCTGCCATCACCAGGACGTGGACTTCGATCGCGGACAGTTCCGGGTAGTGGTCACGCACGACGCGGTAGGCGAGGTGATCGAGGGAAACGTTGGCCCAACGGTTTTCCTTGGCGAAGAACGGCTCGATCATGACGTAAGCCTCTTCAAAGATCTCGCGGACGCGATGGTACTGGCGCCGGTCCGGCTGGTCCTGTGCGGTTTGTGCTGGAGAGGGCGAAGTCATGGCGTTGGCAATGGCTGAGTCTTTCGTGATGATAGCTGGAGATGGTGCGATGCGGAAATTGACCCTGTCAGGAGTGTGCCTGCAGCCAGGCTCGCCATTCAGCGAACAGGGCCGGGCTGGCAGCCGCGATGACGCCACGCTTGACCGCCGGGCCAGCCATCAGCGTGCCGCCGTCGAGCGCGATCGCCTGGCCGCCAGACTCGGACAGGATCAGCTGGCCCGCGGCGTAATCCCACAGCATCTGTCCGCCATGCAGGTAGACATCAAGCCGGCCGGCGGCGACGAAGCACCATTCGAGCGCGCTGGAGCCGAAGTTGCGTTGAGAGTAGTACGGCGGGCGTACCGCCAGCTCGTCGCCCAGGTGATGGCTGATGCGTTTGAAGTCCACGCCTGCCACTGCGTCCTTCAACTGGCTGGCGCCGCCACGCAGGGGCAGTTCGGTACCGTTGAGAAAGGCGCCTGCGCCCTTCGCTGCATAGAAGGATTCATCGGTGATCGGGTTGTAGACCACGCCGAAACGTGGCTCGTGATCGACCAGATAGGCAATCGAGACCGCGAAGAAAGGAATGCCGTTGGCAAAGTTGGTGGTGCCGTCGATCGGGTCGATGCACCACAGGCCACGCTGACCCTCGCTCCACAGGCGGGCCTGCTCCTCCGCACTCATTTCCTCGCCCAGCACCGGACCGGGCATGAGTTGGGGCAAGGCATCGGTGAAACGGCGCTGCGATTCGACGTCGGCTTCGGTAAACAGCGAACCATCCGCTTTGCGGTTGCGCGCCGACTTGAGGTAACGCGGCAGGATTTCCTCCCGCGCGATGTCCCGCACCATGGATTCGAGTGCGCGTGCGCGGGCCAGACGTTGCGCTGCTGTCGGCATCTCAGAGCCCCCTTGCTTGAAATTGATGAATGCTGCCGGGTGCCTGTGAGGCGACCGACGTGTGCCTGCGATCTTCGTGTGCCCGGCGTCATGCCGGCGCCGTGCCAACCTCGATGCGGCGCCACGATAGGCCGGCAGGCAATGCGTGCCTATAATCTTACGATGATTTCACGCTTTCATTTTCCTGACGTATTACCGGATGGTGGCGAGCTCGCCCTGCCCGAGTCGATTGCCCACCATGCGCTGCGGGTCTTGCGATTGCACGACGGTGACGCGCTGGTGCTGTTCGATGGCTCGGGTGTCGAGGTCGATGCGACGCTTGTTGTCCGCGGTAAACAGGGGTTTGCCCGGCTCGGAACGCGGCGTTGTCCCGAGCGCGAGTCGCCATTGAAGGTGGTGTTGGTACAGGCCTTGGCCAGTGGCGACAAGATGGACTGGATCGTGCAGAAGGCGGTTGAGCTGGGTGCGTCTGGCGTGATCCCGGTACAAGCCGAGCGCTCCGTGCTCAGGTTGACCGGTGAGCGAGCAGACAAGCGCCACGCGCACTGGCAGCAGGTCGCCGTTGCGGCGTGCGAGCAGTGTGGGCGCAATGTCGTGCCGCAGATCGAGCCCATCCTTCCCTTGGCAACCTATCTGCAGGTGTCGGTCGATGTGGCGCGTTGTGTGCTGGCACCGGAGGCTTCGTCTGCGCTGACCGAGGTGCCACGCCCAGCGGACGCGCTACACCTGCTGATCGGGCCCGAGGGGGGCTGGAGTGACGCCGAGATGGCGATGTTCAGTCGCGCCGGGGTGAATGCGGTGGGATTGGGGCCACGCGTGCTGCGTACCGAAACCGCCGGGCTGGCGGCCCTCGCCGCACTTCAGGCGCGTTGGGGTGATTTCTGACGCAGTTTTTCCGCTCTTCGAGTGGAGTCAACGGAGACATGCCAGATGTTCGAATCTGCTGAACTGGGCCATCAAACCGATAAGGCAACATTCGAGTCCGAAGTGCCAGCGCTGCGTGCCGCCCTGCTGGATGCACAGTTCGAACTGCTTGATCTGCGCCGTTTTGCGGTCGTGGTGCTCATCAATGGCATTGATGGCGCGGGCAAGGGTGAGACGGTCAACCTGCTCAACGAATGGATGGATCCGCGTCATATCCAGACCTGGGCGTTCGATGTGCCGACCGAAGAAGAGTCCGCACGGCCTTTCATGTGGCGCTACTGGCGGGCCTTGCCACCCAAGGGCAAGATTGGCGTGATGTTCAACAATTGGTACACCGAGCCGATTCGCGAGCGTGTCGAGCGCAGCAGCAAACGGGGCGAGTTTGATCAGCATCTGGCCGAGATCCTGCGTTTCGAAGAAATGCTGGTGCGCGAGGGGGTGCTGGTGGTGAAGCTCTGGTTTCACCTGTCGCGTGCCGGGCAGAAGAAGCGCCTCAAGGATCTGGAGAAAGACCCCAAGACCCGTTGGCGGGTGACCGAGCGTGACTGGCGCTTCTACGATCTCTACGAGCGCTATCGTGAGGTGGCAGGCCATGCCCTGCGCCTGACCAGCACCGGGGATTGCCCGTGGACCATCGTCGATGGCAGTGATCCGCGCTTTCGCGCATTGTTTGTGGGCCGCACCCTGCTCGAGGCCTTGCAGAAACGTCTGGCGATCGCTCAGCGCAACTGGGTGTCGCGCCAGACCGCCGCGCCGCTGCCGCCCCAGATCGACAACTTGAACCTGCTCAACGCGCTGCAGTTGCGTCAGGAGATGGATAAGCGCAGTTATGCCGATCAGCTCGAACGGCTTCAGGGGCGACTGGCGCTGCTGACGCGGGACGAGGCTTTTGCGCAACGTTCGCTGGTGCTGGTGTTCGAGGGGGCGGATGCGGCAGGCAAAGGCGGTGCGATCCGTCGTATCACCAGTGCGCTCGATGCCCGCCAGTATCGGATCGTGCCGATTGCGGCACCGACCGAGGAGGAGCGTGCGCAGCCCTACTTGTGGCGTTTCTGGCGCCATCTACCGGGCCACGGCAAGGCAGTGGTCTTTGATCGTTCGTGGTATGGGCGGGTCTTGGTCGAACGCGTCGAGGGGTTCTGTTCCGAGGCAGACTGGATGCGGGCCTACGCCGAGATCAATGATTTCGAGGATCAACTGGTCCGTTCGGGCTCCATCGTGGTCAAGTTCTGGCTGGCGATCAGCAAGGACGAGCAACTCGAGCGGTTTCAGGCGCGCGAGGCCGAGCCACACAAGCGCTTCAAGATTACCGAGGAGGACTGGCGCAACCGCGAGAAGTGGGACGATTACGCTCGAGCGGTCTGCGATATGGTTGATCGGACCAGCACCGAGATCGCGCCATGGACGCTGGTGGAGGCGGACAACAAGTATTTTGCCCGGATCAAGATCCTGCGCACACTTTGTCAGGCGCTGGAGTCTGCGCTCGGAGCCTGAATGCTGCCGTCGGTCGGTTGCCGACGGCGCTTGTCATGGTGTGCGAATTAAACTGCGCGGTGGCAAGCTGAAACGATTGTCTATGACGAAAGACTCGGCTTATCCGCTAGAATCCTGACATACATCATGATGAAGCGTCAGCGTATGACATGCTTCATAGAACGAGCGGTGACCCCTTGACTGCAGAGCCTTCCAATTCGTCTTCTCCAATCGCGTCGCCGGAGCCCGAGCCGCCGGTGGTGACGGCGTTCGATTCCACGACTCAGTTCGTTGCCTGGGTGCGGGGAGCCGCGCCTTACATCCATGCCTTCCGGGGCAAGACTTTCGTTGTGGGCTTTGGCGGCGAGGTCGCTGGTGGCGAACTTGCACAGAGCCTGGCCTACGACTGCAACTTGCTGGCTGCGTTGGGTATCCGTTTGGTGCTGGTGCACGGCGCGAGGCCCCAGATCGATGCCGAGATGGCTCGACGTGGGCTGGAGCCCCGTTTTCACAATGGTCTGCGGGTGACCGATCCGGCCACGCTCGAGTGCGTGAAGGCCGCGATGGCCGTCACCCGGTTCGAGGTCGAAGCATTGTTGTCGCAGGGGCTGCCGAATACGCCCATGGCCGGCAGCTACATGCGGGTGACCGGTGGCAACTTCATCACCGCGCGTCCGGTCGGTGTGGTCGATGGGGTGGATTACCAATTCACCGGTGCGGTGCGAAAGATCATTGCCGAAGAGATCAATGCTGATCTCGATCAGCAGAACGTGGTGCTGATCACCCCCCTCGGCGTCTCGCCTGCAGGTGAAATCTTCAATCTCTGCATGGAAGATGTCGCCGAGGCCGTCGCGGTGGCGCTGAAAGCCGAGAAGCTCATCTATCTGTGTGATGCGCCCGGCCTGCTCGATGCTGACGGGCGGTTGATCGAGTCCGTCACGGCAGACGAGGCACAGCGGCAACTGGATGCCTGTGAGGGCCTGACCGAGGATCTGCATCTCTACCTGCCGTGTGCGATCCGCGCAGTGCGCAAGGGGGTGGCGCGCTGCCACCTGATCGATCGTGACAAGGATGGTGGGTTGTTGCTGGAGTTCTTCACTCACAGCGGTGTCGGCACCGTGGTTGCCCGCGACGCCTTGTTCCGGTTGCGTGAAGCCAATATCGACGATGTGGCCGCGCTGGTATCGCTGATCTCGCCGATGGAGGCGGATGGTACCCTGGTGCGGCGAGGGCGCGAGTTGCTCGAGCAGGAGATCGAACGCTTCACCGTGGTCGAGTACGATGGCATGCTGGTGGGGTGTGCCGCGTTGTATCCTTTTGGTGAAGAAAATGTGGCAGAACTGGCGTGCCTTGCGGTTGTACCTGAATACCGTCGGGCTGGTCTGGGTGATCAATTGCTGCGGCGTATCGAGCGTCGAGCCCGGATGCAGCGACTCGAACGTCTGTTCGTGCTGACCACCCGCACTGCCCACTGGTTCCGGGAGCGGGGATTCAGCGAAGCCGGGCCGGATGCATTGCCGCAGCGCAAGCGTGATCTGTACAACTTGCAGCGCCGGTCCAAGGTATTTATCAAAAGTCTATGATTGGGCAAGCATTCATTCGCGTGCTCTTGTCATCCGAAGTCCGGGAGTGGTACGCGTGAACTGGCTGCGACGTTGGAAGCCGCCGGTGGGCTTGGCGCCAGCCGAGGCAAGTGAGCTGGCCTTGTTGCGCAACGTGACTGCAGGGATTCATGGCATCGAGGCGATCTTCACCCGGGATGGCCGGCTGCAGTGGATCAGTCCGTCGATTGAACGTCTGACTGCCCGGGCGCCAGCAGAGTACCTGTGTGCGGACGACCCTTTGTCCTTGATGGTCCATAGCGCGGATCTGAGCTATTGTCGGCGGGTGATCGAGGAAATCGTTTCTACCCAGGTAGGGCGTGATTTCGAGTTGCGTCTCCAGCATCAGGACGGAAGAATCAATTGGGTCGCGGGGCACTGGCGGCTGATGTTCGACGACGCCGGTGTGGTATCGGGCGTGCGTCTGTCGGCGGAGGATATCCAGGTCCGTAAGGAAACCGAGTACACGCTGCTCGAAACGGTGGCCGAGTTGCGGCGTGCCCAGGCGCTGCGTGAACACTACCTGACGCGCAGCAATGACGAGCGTCATCGACTTTCCGCGTTGCTCAACGTCATCCGGCTTGGCATCTTGTTCATTGACCGCGATCATCGCGTTCTCTATTACAACAAGGCGATGCTCGACATGTGGGGGTTTCCACCCGGCGAGAATCTCATCGGCATGCGTGATGTGGTCCTGCATAGCCGGGTGGCTCCGCTGCTGGCCGACCCGGCAAGTTATTTTGCCCATGTCGAGCAGGTCATGACCACGACGGCGGTCAGCGAACCCTACGAGATCGTGTTCCGCGATGAACGGGTGGTGACCGATCTGTCAGCCGAGGTCGAGGGGGACGAGGGCGGGCAGGGTATTGGGCGGGTGTGGATTTATGAAGACATCACCGAGCGCAAGCGTGTTGCAGGGCAACTGATTGCACTGGCTGAGCGCGATCCCCTGACCAACCTGTTCAATCGCAGGCGCTTCCACGAGGAGCTTGAGCGCCTGCTGGCGGACGGTGAGCGTCGCGACTCGGGCGTGGGGCTGCTGACCTTCGATCTGGATGGCTTCAAGCCCATCAACGATCGCTACGGTCACCAGGCCGGGGATGAGGTGCTGATTGGTCTTGCAGAAGGGGTGCGACGCATCATCCGGAGAAACGAACTGTTCTTCCGCCTGGGGGGAGACGAGTTTGCCGTGTTGGTGCCGGATGCGACCCCGGAGGCGCTGTCCGAACTCGCCGCGCGGGTGGTGGAGGGGGTCGGCGCCTTGCAGTTCCATTTTTCGGGCCAGGCAGCGAGCGTCACCGCCAGCATCGGTGCGGCCTGCTATCCCTTGCACGCCGTGGATGGTGAGTCATTGATGGCAGCGGCCGACGCGGCGATGTATCGCGCGAAGGCGGCGGGCCGTAATTGCTGGACCTTGGCTGAGCGCTGATTGCCTGGGCGGCTAACGCTGCCGGGTTTGGACGAATGCCGTGCATGACGTCTTTCGTCTGCGTAGTTGCTCGGTGTCAAGTCCGACAGGCTGCTAAAATGCGGGTCTGGAGTGTCGCTAACCCTAATCGAGAGGATCGAACGATGGCCCATATGGTCAACTGTATCAAGCTTGGACGTGAGGCCGAAGGGCTGGATGTGCCGCCGGTGCCTGGTGAGCTGGGCAAGCGCATCTTTGAAAGTGTGTCGAAGGAAGCCTGGCAGCAATGGGTCAAGTACCAGACCATGCTGATCAACGAGAACCGTCTCAATCTGATGGATGCTCGCGCGCGCAAGTATCTGGCCGAGCAGATGGAGAAGCACTTCTTTGAAGGTGGGGCGGATCAGATTGGTGGTTTTGTTCCGCCGGCCCAGTAATCCTGGCTTGATGGTCGTGTGTGACCCAACAAAAAAGGATGGCTGAGGCCATCCTTTTTTGTTGCCGTGTCCCGGCTGTTCAGCTCTGTGGGGTGCCGCCCTCGGCTGCGACAGACTTCGCGTAGCGCACATCGCGTCCCTGGACCAGGAACACGACATATTCGGCGACGTTCTTCGAATGATCGCCGACGCGCTCGATTGCCTTGGCAATGAACAGGACTTCCAGACTGTTGGAAATGGTGCGCGGATCTTCCATCATGAAAGTGATCAGCTGGCGCATGGTGCCCTTGAAGCAGGCATCTACTTCCTCGTCCTGCTTCTCGATCCTTGCCCAGGCAGAGATGTCTGCACGGGCAAAGCTGTCCAGCGCACTGCGCAGCATGTCCAGCGCCAGGCCGGCGCCATAGCTGAGGTCGACGCGCAAGGAGAAGGGCATCTCGCCCGAGTGCAGGCGTTTGGCTGCCTTGGCAATCTTCTTGGCTTCGTCGCCGATGCGCTCGAGATCGGCAATGGCCTTGATCACCGTCATGACCAGGCGCAGGTCGACCGCTGCCGGCTGGCGTTTTGCGATGATCTGGTTGCATTCTTCATCGAGCTCGATCTCAAGCAGGTTGATGCGATGATCACCCTCAATGACGCGTTCGAGCAGACCGATGTTGCCCGTTTTGAGACCTTCCAGCGCATTGGCGACTTGAGTCTCGACCAGGCCGCCCATGCGCAGTACGCCCGAGCGGATCTTTTCCAGTTCGGTATCGAACTGCTTGTAAGTGTGTTCGGTCATTTTTGCCATTGCAGTATCCATGAAGGTCGCAGGCTAGCAGGGCAACATTAAACTAATGTTTCAGTCACGAGCAAGCCGTGTGACACCGTCGGCGCGGGCCAGCAGCAATACGTCAGCCCCCCGGTGTGCAAAAAGACCGTTGGTCACGATGCCGACGATCTGGTTGAGCCGGGTTTCGAGCCCCTTCGGATCATCGATTGCCAAGCCATGCACATCGATGATCAGGTTGCCGTTATCGGTGACGAAGCCTTCCCGCAGCTTGGGTGTGCCGCCGAAAGCTGTCAGCTCGCGCATGACCTGGGCGCGGGCCATGGGGATGACCTCGACCGGTAGGGGAAAGCGCCCCAGGGTGTCGACCAGCTTGCTGGCATCGCAGATGCACACGAAACGACGTGCGACAGCCGCAACGATCTTTTCGCGTGTCAGCGCACCGCCTCCTCCCTTGATCATGCAGAAACCGTGGTCGATTTCGTCTGCACCATCGACATACACCGGGATGTGGTCGATGTCATCGAGTGTCACCAGCGGAATGCCATGGTCGGCAAGGCGGCGGGAGCTGGCTTCAGAGCTGGATACCGCACCGCGGATGCGATCGCGCATGCCTGCCAGTCCGTCGATGAAATGGTTGACCGTGGAGCCAGTGCCGACGCCGACAATGCTGCCTTCCTCGATTTCGGCGAGGGCAGCAAGGGCTGCCGCTTTCTTGAGTTCATCCTGATTCATGGTGGCCTTCGGGCGGAATAGGGAAACAAAGTCAGATCAGGCCGTCGAAGGCTTGCACCTTGACGAGATCACCTGCCTGGACGCCGGTGCAGTCTTCCGGCAGGACAATGAAGCAATCTGCCTCGGACATCGAGCGAAGCACGCCGGAGCCCTGCGCACCGGCGGTGGCAACACGGATCTGCCCTTCGCTGCGGTCCAGACGGCCGCGCAGGTACTCGACGCGTCCGGCCTGCTTGCGGAGGCTCTCGGTGCAGACTGCATCGAACAGATTGGCTTGGGGAAGAGGGCTGACCCCCATCAGCTTGAGCAAGGCGTCCTGCACGAACTGGTAGAACGTGACCAGCACCGCGACTGGGTTGCCTGGCAGCCCAAACAGGCGGGCATTGCCGATGCGGCCAAATGCCATTGGCCGTCCTGGTTTGATCGCCAGTTTCCAGAACGCCACCTCACCCATGCGACTCATCATCTCACGAATGAAATCTGCCTCACCGACCGACACGCCGCCGCTGGTGATGATCACGTCGGCTGCCTGCGACGCGTCGCAGAAGGCCGCTTCGAGCGCAGCCGGATTGTCGGCGATGACGCCCATGTCGATCAGTTCGCAGCCGAGACGGCTGAGCGCGCCGAACAGGGTATAGCGATTGCTGTCGTAGACCTCGCCTGGCCCCAGCGGTCGCCCGATGGATGCGATCTCGTCGCCAGTGGAGAAGAAGGCTACGCGCAACTTTCTGTAGACTGATACTTCCGCGCAGCCCAGAGAGGCAATGAGCCCGAGCTCGGCGGGGCCGCAGCGGGTGCCGGCGGCCAGCGCCACCCCGCCCAAAGCCAGGTCTTCACCAGCACGGCGCAGGTTCTGGCCGCGGCGCTGTCCCGGAGGTACGGTGACCTGGTCACCCTCGCGGCGGGTGACTTCCTGTACCACGATGGTGTCCGCGCCTTCAGGGATGGCGGCGCCGGTCATGATACGGACGGCCTGCGCAGGACCGACAATGCCGGAGAAGGGGCGTCCGGCAAAGGCGGTGCCGACGACGTGGAGAACGGTGTCTCCAACGGCGTTCAGGTCTGCGGCACGAACCGCATAGCCGTCCATCGCCGAGTTGTCGTGCGCAGGCACATTGCAGGGTGCGACCACATCCTGCGCGAGCACGCGGCCAAGTGCACTGCGCACCGGAACGCGCTCCCAACCCTTGATGGGTTCGATCGCTTCAAGGATGCTGCAGCGCGCCTGGGTTACGCTGAGAAAGTTGCGGCTTGGATCGCCGCTGCTGGCTGGCTGGGTCATGTCGTCTTCCCGCAGCAGAAGGCTGCCGTTATCGAATTACGGCATTTTTACATATCGGGCACTGCCTGGTGCAGTCCGTGCCGCGCCGCGCCTGCAATGAAAAAAGGGGTGGCCACGCCACCCCTTTGCCAAGCTCGGGCGTCGATCAGCGCAGGCCGGCTGCGTAGTCGGCGACCGCCTTGATTTCCGGGTCGGTCATCTTGATGGCGATCATGCGCATCATCTTGTTCGGATCGTTGGCACGGACCTCGTCGCGGAAGGCCTTGAGCTGGGCTTCGGTGTACTCGGCAAACTGACCCGCCAGTGCGGGGTACTGTGCCGGCAGGCCGGCGCCGGCAGGGCCGTGGCAGGCTGCACAGGCGGGCACACCCTTGGACGGGATGCCGGCACGCCAGATCTTCTGGCCGCGTTCGACGGTGTCGAGGTTCTTGGCCGCTTCCGGAACCAGCTTCTGACCAGCAAAGTAGACTGCCAGCCCCTTCATGTCGGCTTCGTCGAGGCCGGCGACCATGGCACCCATGACCGCGTTGTCGCGAACCGCCGGCTTGCCATCCCAGCTCTTGAATTCACGCAACTGCTTGAAAAGATAGTCGGCATGCTGGCCGGCGATCTTGGGATTGGCCGAGAGCTGGCTGTTGCCGTCTGCCGCATGACAGGCTGCGCAGATGGTCTCTGCAGTCTGTTTTGCCTTGGCCAGGTCGGGTGCCTGATCCTGGGCCTGGAGGCTGCCTGTGACCAGCAGCAGCGAGAGCAGCAGGGAACGCTTGATCATGATGTCCTCGGAAAGCCGTGAGTGGTTGTCTCAAAACGCGGTATTCTATATCACGAAACGCTTGTTGCGCGACGCGATGAGGGTTTTTTACCCCGCATAACGGCCTTTGCGCCCATTCTAGATGCCTATTTTTCGCAACGCACAATTTGAAATCTCAATTGCCAAGCCGTCCGGGCTGCCGCCCCCCAATGGCCCGGAGATCGCCTTTGCCGGGCGTTCCAATGCTGGCAAATCGAGTGCAATCAATACCCTGGCGGGGCATGTACGGCTGGCGTACGTCTCGAAGACGCCGGGGCGAACGCAACTGATCAACTTCTTCCGCCTCAATAGTGGCGCTTTGCTGGTGGATCTGCCGGGCTATGGCTATGCCGCGGTTCCGGAGAAGGTCCGGCGCGACTGGCAGGGCCTGATCGAGACGTATCTGCGCGAGCGCGAGAGTCTGGTCGGTCTGGTGCTGATGATGGATTCACGGCATCCGATGACTGCACTCGACCGTCAGATGATTGGTTGGTTTGCGCCTTCAGGGCGGCCGATTCATGTATTGCTGACCAAAAGTGACAAGTTGTCCCGTGGTCCTGCCAATGCCACGCTGCTTGAGGTCCGCAAGGCAGTGGCCGAGTTCGGGCCGCATGTTACCGTGCAGTTGTTCTCCAGCCTGAAAAAGACCGGTGTCGAGGAGTGCGAGCGTGTCGTTGCCGGCTGGCTGGGCTTGGACGGTGATGGCAAGCCGGGCGCGGAAGGGGCGTCCGGGGCAGAAATAAAAACCCCCGGCTAAGGGAGTGCCGGGGGCAAAAAGCCCCGAGGTTGTCAGGGCCCCGCTCAGGGAGGTGAAGCGGGGGATGGCGAGTTGCCATCCGAGGTGTGAGAGCGGGCAGGTGCCGTTTGGTTCCGGGTTGAAATATTTCGGAACGTTTTTGGCAGGCACTCGCTCTGTTCGGATGTCCCGCTGTATTTTTGATTCGATCGTGAAACCGGAATCCCATATGTTCGCCAACTCAAAGTCTGCAAACCCCGCTTTTCCCGCGACGCGCATGCGTCGCATGCGTCGCGATGACTTTTCCCGTCGCTTGATGCGCGAGAACGTGCTGACGTCTGACGACCTGATTTACCCGGTTTTTGTGCTGGAGGGGCAGAATCGGGTCGAGACCGTGTCCTCGATGCCGGGCGTGACCCGTGTCTCGCTTGATCGCCTGCTGCCTGTTGCCGAAGAGGCGCTCGCCCTTGGCGTGCCGGCGCTGGCGCTGTTCCCGGTGATCGATGCGGATCACAAGAGCGAAGGCGCGGAGGAGGCGTGGAACCCGCAAGGGCTGGTTCCGCGCGTGGTTGGCGAGCTCAAGAAGCGTTTTCCCGAGCTTGGCATCATCACTGACATTGCACTTGATCCCTATACCAGTCACGGTCAGGATGGTCTGATTGATCCGAGGGATCCGCGTGGCTACGTGATGAACGATGAAACGCTTGAGGCGCTGGCCAGGCAGGCGCTGTGTCATGCTCAGGCCGGTGCCGATGTGGTCGCGCCTTCAGACATGATGGATGGTCGGGTGGCGCGTATTCGCGCCGAGCTTGATCGCAATCAGCAGATCCATACGCGTATCCTGGCTTATTCGGCGAAATACGCTTCGAGCTTCTATGGCCCATTCCGGGATGCGGTGGGTTCGGCAGGTAATCTTGGTAAGGGCAACAAGTACACCTACCAGATGGATCCGGCCAACAGCGATGAGGCGATCAGGGAGGTGGCGCTCGATATTGCCGAAGGTGCTGACATGTTCATGGTCAAGCCCGGCATGCCTTATCTCGACATCGTTCGCAGGGTGAAGACCGAGCTTCAGGTGCCGACCTATGTTTATCAGGTCAGT
This sequence comes from Parazoarcus communis SWub3 = DSM 12120, assembly GCF_003226565.1. Classification (GTDB taxonomy): domain Bacteria; phylum Pseudomonadota; class Gammaproteobacteria; order Burkholderiales; family Rhodocyclaceae; genus Parazoarcus; species Parazoarcus communis. Next base: position 177,513 of record NZ_QKOE01000005.1, read on the forward strand.
GGCGAGTATGCGATGCTGAAGGCCGCCGCGGCAAACGGCTGGCTGGATGAGAAAGCCTGTGCAATGGAAGCCTTGCTGGCGTTCAAGCGCGCCGGAGCCGATGGCATTCTGACCTATTTCGCGCTGGATGCGGCGCGCTGGTTGAGGTCGGCCTGAATCTTCGCTCGTCCTGTCGTGGGCGAGCGCCCTGTCTTGCCGTTGATGCGTCAATGACGCTCCACCCCGCGCAGCGGGGCTGGCGGGGCGCCCCGGTCAGGCGATCAGGTGCGAGGTGGCGCGGCGCAACTTGATGATGGAGCTGATCTTGATGTCGACATGGGCAGGGTGGCGACTGCTCCGGCCGACCAGCACCGTGCGCATGCCCAGTTGCTTGGCAGTACGAAGGTTCGCTGCGGTATCTTCCACCATGATGCAACGGTGAGGGTTCAGGCGATAGCGTCGCAGGATCTGGCGGTAAGCTGCCATGCTTGGCTTGGGCTTAAGATCAAGCGCTTCGATGCCAACGACATCATCGAACAGGCGGCGGATGCCCATCAGGTCCAGGACGGCTTCGGCATAGGCCTGGGGGCCATTGGAGAAAACAATCTTGCGACCGGGCAGACGCACGAGCAGGCTCTTCAGGGCACGTTCGAATACCATCAATTCGTGCAGTCGGTCGAAGCGATGCGTCTCGCGCAGAAAGTGATGAGGGTCGGTGTCGTGGTGGCGCATCAGCCCTAGCAATGTGGCGCCGTATCGTTGCCAGTAGTGCATGCGCAGCGCGTTGGCCTCATCACGGCTCAAGCTCAGATGACGTTCCAGATAGGCAGTCATGCTGCGGTTGATGTGCGGGAAGATGTGCGGGCTGGCGTTGTGCAGCGTGTTGTCGAGGTCGAACAGCCAGACCGGCGCATTGCTCATGTGGGTTCCGATTCCGAGGGTCAGTCCTTGCCAGGCGTGCTGCCCGAGCGCGGGTGAAACTGCATGATGGCTCGACCGTCCGCTACTGTTTTGGCAGTGGCCTTCCAGGCGTGGCCTTGAATCACTTCGACGCTGACAGGCAGGCGACCGTCCCGGCGCAGTTTTTCATAAGCCTCTCGTGCTTGCAGCCAGCCGTGTCGACCGGAGAGGCCGCGTGGGCGGGAGCAGGCCGCATTGTTGCCGCCCGTCGCACGCAGGTCCTCAAAAAGGGTGTCGAGGTCGGCGTAGGTGAGAGTGAGCATTTCCATGTCCATCACTGGGTCCGAAAAGCCGGCCTTGACCAGGGCGTCACCGATGTCGTGCATGTCGATGAAGCGATGCACACGCTCGCCGGCATGGGTGGGCAGTACACTGCGCAACTCGCGTAAGGTGTCGGGGCCGAAGCTCGAGAACATCAGCAGCCCCCCCGTTTCCAGCACACGATGGGCTTCCTGAAGTGCGGGCAGCGGGTCGTGCAGGGCGGGTAGCATCAGGTTGGACCACACCAGCGAGATGCTGGCGTGGCGTACCGGCAGCGCATTGCCGTCAGCCGTCAACAGTGGGAGTCCGTTCGCAATCCGGCCTGTCAGGCGTTGCAGCAGGCTGGATTTGGGGGTGCTCCGGCGACGCGCCTGCATCAGCATGGCGCGCGAGATGTCAGCACCAAAACAACTTGCGTCCGGGTAGCGTTGGCTCAGCCGCATCAGGTCGCTACCCGTGCCGCAGCCCACATCAAGAATGCGCCTGGGTGTCAGCCTGATGTAGTCAAGGCGCTCTTCCATGCGCCGCGAGATTTCCCTTGCCAGCATGTCTGCATTGTCGTAGGTCTCCGCAGCGCGGCTGAAGCGCTGTCTCAGGCGTGGAGCGTCAAGGCGGAAGTCGGGATCTATTGCCACGGTTGGCGAGGGGCACGCACAGCGGCTGCCCCGTCAGCAATAAAGGTTTTTCAGATCGCAGTCAGGCCGAGTCGAGCAAACAGTTGCTCGTCATGGCCAGCGTCCGGGTTGTCGGTCGTCAGCAAGCGCTCGCCGTAAAAGATGGAGTTTGCGCCTGCCATGAAGCACAGGGCCTGCAACTCGTCACTCATCTGCTGACGGCCCGCAGAGAGGCGCACGAAGCTCTTCGGCATGGTGATGCGCGCAGCGGCGATGGTACGGACGAAATCAAAGGGGTCAACTTCGGTGCCATCAGCGAGCGGGGTGCCTGGAATCTGCACCAGGTTGTTGATCGGAACAGAATCAGGTGCCGGATTCATGTTAGCCAGTTGGGCGATCAGTGCCGCACGCCCCTGCTGTGTCTCGCCCAGGCCCAGGATGCCGCCGGAGCAGACATGGATGCCGGCCTCCCGGACCTTGCCGATGGTTTCGAGGCGATCCTGCAAGGTGTGGGTGGTGATGACCTTGGCGTAGTTTTCGGGCGCCGTGTCAACGTTGTGGTTGTAGTAGTCGAGGCCGGCTTCTGCGAGCTTCTCAGCTTGCCCGTCACCGAGCATGCCGAGGGTGACGCAGGTTTCGAGCCCGAGCTTCTTGACTTCACGGACCATCTCCAGCACCGGCTCGAGATCCTTGTCCTTGGGGCCACGCCAGGCAGCGCCCATGCAGAAGCGCGACGAGCCCTTGGCCTTGGCCGCGCGGGCGTGTTCAAGGACTTCTTCTACCGGCATCAGGCGTTCGCGCTCAAGCCCGGTGTCGTAGCGGGCGGATTGCGAGCAGTAACCGCAGTCTTCCGAGCAGCCTCCGGTCTTGATCGACAGCAGTGTAGAACGTTGAACCTCGCCCGCAGTGAAGTGCTCGCGGTGGACCTGCTGGGCGCGAAACAGCAAGTCCAAGAAGGGCAGGTCGAATAGTGCCTGGACGGCGTCGACACTCCACTCCGCATCGGCTGGCACGGTGCTGACGGACTTGCGGGCAAACGAAAGGGTGGCAGTAGTTGTCATGGTTCGAAATCCAGGCTGTAATTCGGCAACCGTGCATCTTCATCCAAGGCAGTAAACCTTGTCAAATTCGATGGTCGTGCTATCGCGCTTGCTGCATGTTGCCGCTGCGACAGTGCTGTCGCAGGATTGTTTCCTGTGTGGCGCTCCTGCGGGGCGTCGGCCGATCTGCGATGACTGTCGGGCTGAACTCCCCTGGCATGCCGAAAGTGTGTGCCCGGTGTGTGCGTTGCCGACTGCCGATGGGGGGGTGTGTGGCGCGTGCTTGCGCCGGCCGCCTGGGTTCGATGCGACGTGGGTGGCATTCGATTACGCCTTTCCGGTCGATGTGATGGTGAAAGCGCTCAAGTATCAACACCGGTTTGCGCTGGCAGGGCTCTTTGCTGACGTGCTAGTGGTGCCCGATGGGGTCGATCTGATCGTTCCAATGCCCCTGCATCCGCGACGTCTTGCTGAACGCGGGTTCAATCAGGCGGTGGAAATTGCGCGTCCCCTGGCAAGACGTGCCGGTGTTGAGCTGATGCTTGAGGCCGTGTCGCGGGTCCGGCACACGCCTTCTCAGGCGCAGTTGGGGAGAGACGAGCGCGAGCGCAATCTGCGAGGGGCCTTCGTCGGTGCCCGTCGTCTGGATGGCGCACGGGTGCTGGTGGTCGATGATGTCATGACGACAGGCGCATCCCTTGCTGCTGTTGCTGCGGTGCTCAAGGCCAATGGCGCGGCGCGGGTCGAGAATCTGGTTGTTGCACGCACTCCGACGCCCTTGTGATAGGGTCTGCGCCCTGTGATTTCCTGGCAGTCATTTTCTTATGTTCGATATCGTCCTGTTCGAGCCCGAAATTCCACCTAATACCGGCAATATCATTCGTCTGACTGCGAATACCGGAACGCGTCTGCATCTGGTCGAACCTCTGGGTTTTGATCTGAGTGACAAGCAGCTCGCACGTGCGGGGCTGGATTACCATGACCTGGCGCATGTTGCGGTACACCGGGATTGGGCGGCCTGCCTGAATTTTTTTGCCGGGCGACGGATCTGGGCCTTGAGTACGCGCGGAACGGTGCGCCATGATCATGTGGATTACCGCGACGACGATGTGCTGCTCTTCGGGCCGGAAAGCCGGGGGCTGCCACAGACCGTGCTGGATCAGATTCCACCAGGGCAACGTTTGCGAATTCCGATGCGGCCTGCCAATCGCAGCATCAATTTGTCGAATGCGGTTGCCGTTGTCGTGTACGAGGGTTGGCGACAGCGTGGGTTTGACGGCGCAGTGGGCTAGCTGACCGCGCAACGAATAGTTGCGACGGTCTCGGCATAGGCTGCGGTGCAGTCGCTGGGGGGGCGGTGCCGCCCGTTACTCCATCCGGGGGTCGCGCGACAGGAGTTGCTCCACCACATCGCGGGCGTTCCGGCCGTCGTGCAAAAGCGCATTGACGGCTTCACAGATGGGCATCTCCACGCCGATGCGGCCGGCCAGGCCAACGACTTCACGCGCGGTCGAGACGCCCTCGGCGACGTGGCCGAGTTCGCGCAGGATGTCCTGCAGGGTCTTGCCTTGGGCCAGCGCAAGACCGACCCGGCGGTTGCGTGACAGATCACCGGTGCAGGTTAGGATCAGGTCGCCCATGCCAGATAGCCCCATCAGGGTTTCCGGGCGTCCGCCCAAGGCTTCGCCAAGTCGGGCGATCTCGGCCAGGCCGCGGGTGATGAGTGCGGCGCGGGCATTCAGCCCAAAACCCATGCCGTCGGACACGCCTGCGGCGATCGCCATGACGTTCTTGATGGCGCCGCCAATCTCGCAGCCCACCAGATCGGTATTGGCATAAAGCCGCAACCGGGGTTGATGCAGGTGCTGAACCCATTGTTGGGCAAAGGCGGCGTCGGCAGCCGCCAGCGAGATCGCAGCAGGCAGGCCTTGTGCCACCTCGGCAGCAAAACTGGGGCCGGTGAGTACGCCACAGGCCGCGTCGACGCCGAGTTCTTCCTGGATGATTTCATGCGGGAGGCGGCCTGAGCCGGCCTCGAGACCTTTGCAGGCCCAGATCAGCGGCGTGCCGGGCTGCAGCTGCTGAAGCGCACGCGCGGTGTCGCGCAGGCCGGACAGTGGCGTGACGACCAGGTGCAAGTCGGCGCCGATGGCTGCAGCGGCAAGATCGGCAGTAAATCTCAGCGAGGGAGACAGCGTGACGCCAGGCAGGTAGCGCTGGTTGCAACCGTCCCTTTGCAGATCCTCAACATGACTTGGGCTACGTGCCCATAGGGTCACGTCATGGTGTTGGGTGTAGGCTTGGGCGAGCGCAGTGCCCCATGCCCCAGCGCCGAAAACGGATATCCGCATCCCGCTTACAGGCCCCAGACGTCGCTGACGCGCAGGAAGCCCTGCGTGCCATCGGCATGGCGGATCCGTACCCAGCCGTTTTCTGCGCTGCCGTTGAGTTGCAGTACTGCGTCACGTACCGTAGTGAACACAGCTGGGGATGTATCCGAGGCTTGCTGGCGGACGGTGGCACTTGCTGAGGTGACCAGCACGGTGCGTTCGGTGCTGACCGCGCGCCGGTCTATCCAGCTCAGTGCGCCCGCCGGGTCACGCACCTTCAGCCATTTGTCGAGCTCGACCACGACCTCGACCGGGGTGCCGGTCAGGATGATGGACAGCTTCCTGCCCTTGTCCGACGGGGTGTCGTACAGGATGGAAGGCTCGGTGACCGAACGAAATTCGATCGCCGAGGCGACGCCGCTGACAAGGGTCAGCGCGAGTGCGGCAATGAGGCCGAGTGTGCGTGATTTCATGGCGTGAGGGGTCTGTTATTGAACCGGCACCTCGCCGCCGGGCGCCTGCTGCTGGCGTGCCTGGTAGAGGGCTTCGAAGTTGACCGGTGCCAGCAGCACAGGCTGGAAGCCGGCGCGGGTGATCGCGTCCGAGACGGCCTCGCGGGCATAGGGGAAGAGAATGTTCGGGCAACCGATCATCATCACCGGCTCGAGATCACCCTCGGGGATGTTGCGGATCTGGAATACGCCAGCCTGGGCAACTTCGACGAGGAAGACGGCACGGTCTTCGCCCAGCTTGGCGGAAACGGTAACGGTCAGCGTGACTTCGAACAGGCCGTCGTCCACGCTCGCGCCGTCGGTGCGCAGTTGCACGTTGATCTGGGGATTTTCGCGCTCAAGGAAGATCTTGGGGGCGTTGGGGACTTCCAGCGAGAGGTCCTTGACGTAGATCTTTTCGATGGAGAAGACGGGTTGCGCGTTTTCGGTCATGTGAATTGCCTGGTCAGGTAGGTGGGTCGGGTATCAGGCGGCAGGGCCGCCCAGCAGCGGGACAAGTTCCCCGCGTTGGTCGAGTGCGTACAGATCATCGCAGCCGCCGACATGGTAATCGCCGATGAAGATTTGCGGAACCGTACGGCGCCCGGTGATCTGCATCATTTCGTCTCTTTGCTCGGGATCGAGGTCGATGCGGATCTTGTCGATCTCGGTGACGCCGCGCGCGCGCAGCAACTGCTCGGCACGCGCGCAATAGGGGCAGAAGTTGCTGGTGTACATGCGGACGACGGGTTGCATGGTCACTTCCTCTTGCGGCTGATGGGCTGGCCGGCCTTTTCCCACTCGAACAGGCCGCCACGCAGGTTGTAGAGCTTTTCGAAGCCGGCTTTCTTCAGGGTGCCGATTGCAGAGGCAGAACGTGCGCCGCTGGCACAGCACAGGATGATGGGACGCTCCTTGAACTTCTCAAGTTCATTGCTGCGACGGGCGAGTTCCGATAGTGGGAGGTGGCGTGCGTTGGGGATGTGCCCCTGGCTGTACTCACCCTGGTCACGGACGTCCACGACCACCGCTTCTTCCCGGTTGATCAGTAATGTTGCCTCGATCGGGCTGAGCAGGCTCTTGTTGCCCTGATTACGGATGAAGTCGAACAGCAACCAGCCGCCAGAGACCGCGGCCAGGGCCGCCCAGATCAGATTGTCTTGCAGGAAATCCACGAAAAAGGTGCTCCGGAAGGTTAAGAGGTATGGGTCGGGGGAATGCCGCAGAAGACTTCCCGCATCAGGACGATCAACTGCAGGGTGCGTTGATCGCCCACCCGATAATAGACGCGGTTGGCGTCTTTCCGGGTCTGCAGGACGCCCTTGTCACGCAGGATCGCGAGATGCTGGGAGATATTGCTCTGTGATGTGCCGACCGCCTCGACGATATCCTGCACGCAGACTTCCTCGCTGCCAAGAACGCAGAGAATCTTGAGACGCAGGGGGTGGGCGATCGCTTTCAGCGCACGTGCTGCGGTTTCGATGTGCTCGTGCTTGTCGATCAGCTCGAAGATGTCTTGATTATTCACGTAAGGGCCGGTAGGGCAAAACCAATAGTATAAAATACCGCGTCGTCCTCCTGTGCGCCAGTTGAGCTGTCGCCAGCAGGCTGCCAATGTGCGCTTTTCCACCTTCTGACTGATGTCGACGTCTCATGTGCCCGTACGCTCTGTTTCCTTGTATCCCAGCCGGCAGGCTTGAGGTCTGTTGTGCGTGCGCCGAACGAGTGTGTCGGGTGAAGCGGGAGCCTCTGCCCAGAGGCGGGCGTCATTCATGAGGGGAGTTCGACGCCTCGCTTTTGTGCTTGCAGGACTGGTCTGCCTCGGAGGTGCAGTTGGAGTGGCGCAGGTTCACGCGCAGGCCGCCAGTGGTGAGATTGATGAGCGCAAGGCGGATCTTGATGACCTCAAGCGGCGGATCCGCGATCTGCAGAAGGAGTTGTCGGAAACCGAGTCTACGCGTTCTGATGCGGCCACCGCGCTGGCCCAGGCAGAGCGAGAGGTGTCGCGGGTGGAACGTGAGCTTCGCAGGTTGCGCAATGAGCGTGCCGATGCTGCGCGCAAGCTTGCGTTGCTCGAGGCGGAGCAGCGTGAGGTGGAGGCGCGCATTGCCGCACGCCACGGCGAACTCGCAGAGTGGCTGCGCCGCTACTATCTGCATGGGGGGACCGATGGGGTCGCCTCACTGCTGTCGGCGCGTGATCCGAATCAACTGGCTCGGGATGCGCACTATCTCGAGCATCTCGGACGTGCTCGCCTTGCGCTGATCGAGGGGCTGCGCAGTGATCTGCGCAGTAAAGCTGATCGAGCAGGCGAGATCGCCAGCCGCAGCGAGCGGTTGGCAGCGCTTGAGCAGTCGCAGCGGGCCCAGCAGGATGCGTTGAAGGCAACTCACGATCAGCGACGCCAGGCACTTGCCAAAATTGGCGAGCAACTGAAGGCTCAGCAGCGTGAGGTGTCAGCACTGCGTGCAGATGAGCAGCGCCTGGGCAGGCTGATCGAGACCTTGGCACGGCGGGCCCGGGAGCAGGCAGCGCGGCAGGCTGCTGCGCGTGCTGCAGCGGAGCGTCAGGCAGCGCAGGCTGCTCAGGCGCAGGCTCAGGGGCAGGTCCGAGCGCCGGCGCAAGGCGGTGCGGGCAGTCGGCGCTCGGAGCCCGTCGTTGGCGAAGTCAGACAGCTTGCCGGACCGACACCGACGGGCGTCAGCTTTGCGCAGATGCGTGGGCAGTTGCGATTTCCAGTACGCGGCGAACTCGTGGGACGTTTCGGTGCTCAAAGAGCTGAAGGCGGCACCACCTGGAAAGGGGTGTTCATCCGCGCAGCCGGAGGGACCGAGGTGCGGGCGGTTGCGGCCGGCGAGGTGGTGTTCTCGGATTGGTTGCGCGGTTATGGCAATTTGCTGATCGTCGATCATGGTGGCGATTATCTGTCCATTTACGGCAATAACGATGCCTTGCTGCGCGAGGTGGGCGATGCGGTGCTGGGTGGCGACCCGATTGCCAGTGTCGGGGCAAGCGGAGGGGGCCCGGAATCGGGTTTATACTTCGAGATCCGCCACCAGGGGCGGGCGCTGGACCCGATGCAGTGGGTCAGGCTCAATTAAATATGGCGGTGTGGTCTGTATGACCATGCCGCGGGTTTCTCCGATGGAGTGCGCATGGCCAGCAGCAAACTGAAACAGCTTGGGCTCGTGATGACCGGTGTCTTTGCCGGGGTCATGATCAGTCTGAATTTCTCTGCCAACGCGGACAAGGTGACGCCTGCGCCGCTGCCCGTCGAAGAGCTGCGTGCCTTTGCCGATGTCTTCAACGCCATCAAGCAGGGGTATGTCGAGCCGGTTGAGGACAAGAAGCTGGTCACTCATGCGATCAGTGGGATGTTGAGCGGGCTTGATCCTCATTCCGCTTACCTGGATGCCGAGGCATTCAAGGACCTGCAGGTCGGGACTCAGGGTGAATTCGGTGGTCTGGGAATCGAGGTTGGCATGGAGGACGGTTTCGTCAAGGTGGTGTCGCCCATCGAGGATACGCCGGCCTTTCGTGCCGGGGTCATGGCCGGCGACCTGATCGTCAAGCTCGATGACACCCCGGTCAAGGGCATGAACCTGAACGACGCGGTCAAGCGCATGCGTGGCAAGCCCAAGACCGACATCACGCTGACCATCATGCGCAAGGGGGAGGCGCGTCCCATTGTGCTCACCCTGACGCGTGAGGTCATCAAGGTTCAGAGCGTCAAGTCCAAGGTGGTCGAACCTGGCTACGGCTACCTGCGTGTAGCCCAGTTCCAGGAGAACACCGCCAGTTCGGTGGTGCAGCATCTTGGCAAGCTTGCCAAGGAAGGCCCCTTGCAGGGGCTGGTGCTTGATCTGCGCAATGATCCGGGTGGCCTGTTGCACGGTGCGGTAGGGGTATCGGCGGCTTTCCTGCCAGCGAACACGGTGGTGGTGTCCACTGACGGTCGGGCCGAGGATGCCAAGCGTGAGTATCGGGCTGTACCGGAGGATTACCTGCGTGGATCCCGTGACGATTTCCTGAAGGGTCTGCCGGAGTGGGCGCGTGAGGTACCGATGGTGGTGCTGGTGAATGCAGGTTCTGCGTCAGCATCCGAGATTGTTGCGGGGGCCTTGCAAGACCATAAGCGGGCGGTCGTGATGGGGACTCAGACCTTTGGCAAAGGGTCGGTGCAGACCATCCTGCCGCTGAACAATACGACTGCCATCAAGCTGACGACTGCGCGGTACTATACGCCCAGCGGACGCTCGATTCAGGCCAAGGGGATTGAGCCTGACATCGTCGTTGAGGAGTCGGCGAACGGATCAGCCCGCCGTGTCCGAGAGGCTGATCTTCAGGGGCATCTGGGTAATGACAAGGACCCGGAGGCCGAGAGTAAGGCAAAGGCTGCAGGGGGTGAAGATGATGAGCCGTCGCCCCGTTTCGAACTGGCAGGAAAGGACGACTACCAACTGGGTCAGGCGCTCAACCTTCTCAAGGGGCTGCAGATCGTCCAGAATAAAAAATAATCCATGCTATGAGGAGGGTCGTGATGCGACGTGAAACCGCTTACAAGCTTGCTGGACGACGTCACGACCACCCGGTTGCCGGTGCAGGCATCGATAAACAGCGCGAAATCCGATTCAAGAAGTTGCCGCCGGGACAGGTGAATCAGGCTTTGCGCGCGCTGGCCATGCTGAAGGGGTTGAAGGTGGAGCGCACCGGAGAGTACGCGCTGACGCTTCGCTATTCGGTGCTTGATTACAGTCTGGAAGCAATCGAGGATGGATTGCGCGACGCAGGCTTTACGCTGGATAACACCTTGTATTCAAAGCTGGTCCGGGCGCTGGTGTATTTCTGTGAGGAAACCCAGCGCCATAATCTGATTTCTCCAGAGCGTCTGATCAAGCAATCGAACGAAGTTTACGTTCAGGCTTGGTCTCACCACGAACATGGTGATCACGACGATACGCCGCTTGATCTGCGCGAATACAAGTAGTTGGGGTCGGGCGGTCCGGCCCCCCGGTTTTCACCGCTTTTCAAGTATGGGCTGCCCGGCGCAGCCTTTTTTGTCTCGAGTTCATGCACATGAATGATGATCAATTGCTGCGTTACAGCCGACATATCCTGCTGCCCGAGATTGGTGTCGAGGGACAGGAGGCCATACTGGCGGCCCGGGTGCTGGTGATCGGTGCCGGTGGGCTCGGTTCGCCGGCTGCAATGTATCTTGCTGCCGCGGGGGTTGGTACCTTGGTGCTCGCGGATGGCGATACGGTCGATCTGACCAATCTCCAGCGGCAGATCCTGCACAGCGCAGATGGGGTTGGCAGGCTGAAGGTCGAGTCTGGTCGGGATACCCTGCATCGCCTCAATCCGCTTGCCCATGTCGAGTTGCGCGCAACGCGGCTGGAGGGGCAGGCGCTTGAGGATGAGGTCGCAGCAGCCGATGTGGTGCTCGATTGCTGCGACAACTTTGCGACCCGCCATGCGGTCAATCGGGCTTGTGTGAAGTTTCGCAAGCCGCTGGTCTCAGGTGCCGGTATCCGCTTTGACGGACAGGTGTCGGTCTTTGACCTGCGCAAAGATGACAGTGCCTGCTACCACTGCCTGTTTCCTGAGGGGGAGGACCTGGAAGAGGTCCGCTGCGCGGTGATGGGTGTGTTTGCACCACTGGTTGGCATTATCGGGGCCACCCAGGCAGCAGAGGCGCTCAAGTTGATCGTTGGTTGCGGGACGTCGCTTGATGGTCGTCTGCTGCTGCTGGACGGGCTGGAGATGGAGTGGCGCAGTGTCTCGCTTGGGCGTGATCCGGGATGTCCGGTGTGTGGCTCGCGTTGAGCAGACGGGTCAGGTCTGGCGGGTTCGCGCAAGGACGCGAAAATCGTCGCCGATGCGGCGGATGTCCTGAATGTCCAGCCGTATGGCCTTATCGAGCTGGGTTAACTCAGCAAGGTTGAAGATGCCTTGAGCGTTGTCGCCAATAAGCATTGGGGCAAGATAGAGCAGCAACTCGTCCACGCAGCCTTCGCGCAGCAGTGATCCATTCAGCTTGAGACCGGCTTCAACATGGATCTCGTTGAAGCCAAGCTGGCCGAGTTCGGTCATCAGACGCGGCAGATCAACCTTGCCGCTGGCATTGGGCAGGACCAGCAGTCGGTGCCCTGCATCCCTGAGCCAGGCCGATTTCACCGGATCGACTTCAGCGGTTGCAATCAACAGAGGGGCGCCTTGCAGGATACGGGCTTCCGGCGCAATCTCAAGTTTCGCATCGATCAGGACCCGCTGAGGCTGGCGGGTGCAGGGGACGTCTCGTACGGTCAGTTGAGGGTCATCCGCCTTGACGGTGCCGATGCCAGTCAGGATGGCGCATGCACGTGCACGCCAACGATGGCCATCCTGGCGCGCGGCAGCGCCGGTAATCCATTGGCTGACGCCGTTGTGCAGTGCGGTCTTGCCGTCGATCGAACTGGCTGCCTTGAGCCTGACCCACGGGCGCCCCCGGGTCATCCGTGAAATGAACCCGATATTCAGTTCACGTGCTTCAGCCTCGAGCAGGCCGCAAGCGGTTTCGATGCCGTTTGCGCGCAGGCGCTCCAGGCCACGTCCTGCGACAACAGGGTTGGGATCGCTCATGGCCGCTACGACGCGGCTGATGCCGGCCGTAATCAGCGCATCGGCACAGGGGGGGGTGCGACCATGGTGCGAGCAGGGTTCAAGAGTGACGAACGCTGTAGCGCCGCTTGCCGCATCGCCAGCCTGGCGTAATGCCAGAACTTCGGCATGCGCTTCCCCTGCACGCTGATGCCAGCCTTCTCCAATGATCTGGCCATTCTTGACGATGACGCAGCCGACCCGAGGGTTGGGGGTCGTGGTCTCGAGGCCGCGCCGGGCCAGGGTCAGCGCCCTGGCCATGGCCGCGTGATCAGCTGCCGAAAAGGTCATGTTCGGAATCGGGCGGAGCTGTTTTGCTGCTGCCCTTGCCACGTCTGGGGCGAGTCTGGACTTCGCGGATGACGTCGGCAAATTCGTCGACATCGGCAAAGTTGCGATACACCGATGCAAAACGGATGTAAGCCACTTTGTCGAGTTGCTTGAGCTCCTTCATCACCAGTTCGCCGATCCGCTCTGTTGAGACTTCGTTTTCCCCCAGAGAGAGCAGGCGAGCCTCAATGCGGTCGACCGCGGCTTCGAGTGCTTCGGTCGTCACAGGACGCTTGCGCAAGGCCAGCTTCATGCTGCCCAGCAGCTTAGTGTGATCGAAGTCGCTGCGGCTGCCGTTGCGCTTGACGATGTGCGGCATCTTGAGATCAATGCGCTCATAGGTCGTAAAGCGCTTGTCGCAGGCGGCACAGCGACGCCGACGACGGACCACGTCGCCGTCGTCGTTTTCGCGGGTGTCGGTTACCTGGGTGTTGGGATCACCACAGAAAGGGCATTTCATGATTTCAAGGCAGGTGCGGCAAGCAGGCTTGAAGCTGCCCGCCGCACGGACCGATTACTTACCGTACACCGGGAAGCGTGCGCACAACTCGGCTGCCTGGGCACGTACGCGCTCGATGACTGCCATGTCTTCGGGCGCATCGAGTACGTCAGCGATCAGGTGGGCGATTTTTTCCGCTTCGATCTCGGTGAAGCCACGGGTTGTCATTGCCGGGGAGCCGATCCGGATGCCGGAAGTCACAAACGGTTTTTCCGGGTCGTTCGGGATCGAGTTCTTGTTGACGGTGATATGGGCGCTGCCCAGTGCGGCTTCGGCAGCCTTGCCAGTGATCTTCTTGTTGCGCAGGTCGACAAGGAAAACGTGACTTTCGGTGCGTCCGGAGATGATGCGCAGACCGCGCTCCTCGCCCAATACACGCGCCATGACGCGGGCGTTGGCGATCACCTGCTCCTGGTAGTTGCGGAACTCGGGCGATGCCGCTTCCTTGAATGCCACTGCTTTGGCAGCGATGACATGCATCAGCGGACCGCCTTGCAGGCCAGGGAAAATTGCCGAGTTGATGGCCTTCTCGTGCTCTGCCTTCATCAGGATGATGCCGCCACGTGGGCCACGCAGCGTCTTGTGCGTCGTGGAGGTCACGACGTCGGCGTGCGGCACGGGGTTGGGATAGTAACCGGCGGCAATCAGCCCGGCGTAGTGCGCCATGTCCACCCAGAAGATCGCGCCGATTTCCTTGGCGACCTTGGCAAAACGCTCGAAGTCGATGCGCAGCGAGTAGGCCGACGCGCCGGCGATGATGATGCGCGGCTTGTGCTCGCGGGCCAGCGCTTCCATCTTGTCGTAGTCGATTTCTTCCTTGGCATCGAGGCCGTAGGCGACGACATTGAACCACTTGCCCGACATGTTCAACGGCATGCCGTGCGTGAGGTGCCCACCTTCGGCCAGACTCATGCCCATGATGGTGTCGCCCGGCTTGGCGAAGGCCATCAGCACGGCCTGGTTTGCCTGTGAACCCGAGTTCGGTTGCACGTTGGCTGCTTCTGCGCCGAACAGCTTCTTCAGGCGATCGATGGCCAGTTGCTCGGCAACGTCAACATGCTCGCAGCCACCGTAGTAGCGCTTGCCGGGATAGCCTTCCGCATACTTGTTGGTCAGTTGGGAGCCCTGGGCTTCCATGACCGCATGCGAAACGTAGTTCTCGGAAGCGATCAATTCGATGTGGTCTTCCTGGCGGCGGTTTTCCGCCTGCACGGCGGCCCACAGCTCGGGATCGACCTTGGCGAGGGTGTCTTGCGAAGAGAACATGGAACGAACTCGAAGGTGATGGTTTTAAAAGCGGATATTAACACGCGTCGCGCGGTCGTCCGACAGTGTTCTAAGTGCCAATGGTGCTCTGCGCGATCGCTGCAACGAGGGGGCTATGCGTTTGAGAGTTCGTCGCGGGCGTCGTCGCTCAGATGGTCCTGATCGGCCCAGCGCAGCATGCGCCATCCAGTGGCGTCGTGGGCGATCCAGTTCAGTGCGGCGTTGGGGATGCCAAAATTACGGTGTGCGTCCAGTGCCATGCCAGTGGCCAGGCGGTGAGCGATGTCGAGCACGCCGCCGTGGGTGACGATGAGGATCTGTCGTCCTGCATGACGCGCCACAATGGTGTCCAGTGTGGCAGCAATCCGTTTGGCAAATAGGCGCAGGCTTTCGCCTTCGCCGGGAAAGGAGAAGTCCAGTTCCCGTGAGTGAAATCGTTGGTAGGCTTCTGGGTAGGTCTGTGCCGCCTCGTCGTAGGTCATTCCCTGGAATGCGCCATAGTGGCGTTCGCGCAAACCACGTTCGAACCCGACTGTCAGGCCCAATACTGCACTGGCCGCCTCAGCCGTCTGGCGGGCACGAAGCAGGTCGCTGCAATACACCGCATCGAAAGCATGTGTCGCGAGTCGTGAGGCGGTTGCCTGCGCCTGGATATTCCCCGTCTCGTTCAGGGGAATGTCCAGGTGTCCCTGCAGGCGGCGCTCGGCGTTCCAGGCCGTTTCGCCGTGGCGGACGAGGCACAGGTGGGTGGTGCTCACCAGCCGCCTCGGTCCTGGTTGCCGCCAGCGTCGCCGCCGCTACCCCAACTGTCTCCGCCCGAGGGCGGGGCTTCGATCCGGATGGTGTCAAGGTCTACCTCGACCTTGGCGTCCAGACTGCCCGTGACGAGTTCGGGGAAGACAATCAACATGGCAATCATCAGGATCTGGATCAGCACGAAGGCCACGGAGCCCCGATAGATCTGCGTCGTCCTGATGCCCTCGATGCGCTGTCCGGTCACGCGATCGAGATAGGCACCGACAGGTGCCACACTGCGCAGGTAGAACAGCGCGAAGCCAAAGGGTGGCGTCAGGAAGGAGGTCTGCAGGTTGATGGCAATCAGGACGCCGAACCAGATCAGGTCGATCCCGAGCTTGTCTGCAACAGGCGCCAGCAGCGGAATCAGGATGAAGGCAATTTCGAAGAAGTCTAGGAAGAAGCCCAGGAAGAAGATCATCGCATTGACAAAGATCAGGAAGCCAATTTGCCCCCCCGGTAGTTGGTCAAATAGATGTTCCACCCACTCCTTGCCGTCGATTGCAGTGAAGGTGAAGCTGAAGACGGTTGCGCCGATCAGAATGAACATCACGAAGACTGACAGGCGTGTCGTCGACTCTAGTGCGTCACGCAGTTTGACGAAGTCAAGACGGCGGCGCGCCACCGCCATGATCAATGCGCCGACCGCACCCATTGCACCCCCTTCGGTCGGGGTGGCCACACCCAGGAAGATGGTGCCCAGAACCAGAAAGATCAGGGCCAGGGGCGGGATCAGCACGAAGGTCACACGCTCTGCGATGCGCGAGAGCAAGCCGGCTTTAAGCAGCTTGTTCAGGCCCGCAAGCACCAGCGCAACCAGTGTGCCAAAGGTGAGTGCAACGACGGCAACTTCTTCTGTGCTGGCATTGACTGTACGACCTTGCCAGGCTGTCATCAGAGCGTCGTACTGCAGTCCAAATACAACCGAGATGCCGGTGACCACTAATAAGAGGACGCACAAGGAGCGCAGGCCGGAACCACCGTCGGGCTCCCGGAAGCGCAGTGCCTCTGGCGGTAGCGCAGGTACCAGCTTGGGCTTGAAGATGGCCAGGCCGATGATGAACAGTGCGTATAGTCCCACCAGCATGAAGGCCGGGATGAAGGCGCCTTTATACATGTCGCCGACGCTGCGGCCGAGCTGGTCGGCCATGACGATGAGTACCAGTGATGGCGGGATGGCCTGGGCGAGGGTGCCGGATGCGGTGATGGCGCCGCATGCAATCGGGCGGCTGTAGCCGTAGCGCAGCATGATGGGTAGCGAGATCAGGCCCATCGAGATCACCGATGCGGCGACCACGCCGGTGGTGGCTGCCAGCAGCGCACCGACGAAGATCACCGACAGCGCGAGTCCGCCACGGATCGGCCCGAAGACCTGCCCAGCCGTGTCGAGCAGATCCTCTGCCATACCACTTCGTTCAAGCACCAGGCCCATCAGTGTAAAGAAGGGGATGGCCAGCAGGATGTCGTTCTGCATGATGCCGAACACCCGCAGCGGCAGCGCCTGGAACAAGCTGCCTGGCAGCAGGCCAAGCTCCATGCCGATAAAGCCAAACAGCAAGCCGCAGGCTGCAAGCGAGAAGGCCACCGGAAAGCCGGACAGCAGGAAGAATACGACGGCACCGAACATGATCGGTGCGAGGTTCGAAGTGACGAATTCAATCATTTGTGGGCCTCGCCCGAGGCGTTGTCATGTACCGCGACGTCAGGTGCGGGGGCGCCGTGCGACCCGGATTCGTGCAAGGTGGGATCTGGCCCGCTACCGGTCAGGAAGGCCAGTCGCTTGATGAGCTCTGAAATGCCCTGAAGTGCAAGAAGAAAGAAGCCTGCCGGTACGAGCGCATAAAGCGGCCAGCGAATCAGGCCTCCTGCGTTCGACGACATCTCGCCGCTGTTGTACGCGGCAATCAGGCTGGGCCAGGCAAACTGGCCGATGAGATAGCACATCGGAAACAGGAACAGCAGAATGCCGCCGATATCGACCATCATGCGGGTGCGTTTGGAGAGCTTGTTGGCCAGTACATCGATGCGGACGTGAGCATTCTGCAGGAAAGCATATCCGGCGCCGAGCATGAAGACCGCAGCGAACAGGTACCACTGGATTTCTAGGAAGGCATTCGAGCCGATGTTGAACGCCTTGCGGGCGACGGCGTTGGCTGCGCTGATCAAGGTGGCAAGCAGGATCAGCCAGATTACCGAGCGGCCGATCAAGCGGGTCAGGCCGTCGATCAGGCCGGAAAATTTAAGCAGCATTCCCATGGCGGGCTTTTCGTTCTAGGACATTGACGCCTGGCTCAGGCGTGAATGAAGGGCGCCAGACTGTGGCGCCCTCCCGGGATGCCGCGTTTGCCATGGCTGGCATGGCAAACGGAGGGGCATTACAGCTTCTGTGCAGCCATGTACTGGTCGTAGCTGCCTTCAGCCAGCGGCAGCCACTGGTACTGCTCGGCCATGAAATTGGAATAGTCGCCGAACACCTTCTTCCAGTTTGCGTTGGTGTCGTTGAGCTCAGTGTAGACTTCGTTGCGAGCCTTCATGGCTGCATCCATCACGTCGCGCGGGAAACGCTTGACCTTGGCGCCTTCGGCGATCAGCTGCTTCAGTGCGTTCGGGTTGCGCGCGTCATACATTGCCTGCATGTTGACGTGTGCATGTGAGGCGGCAGCGGTGACAATGACCTTGTATTCATCCGGCAGGCTGTTCCATTGCTTGTCGTTGATGTACAACGAAATCTGCGCACCGCCCTCCCACCAGCCCGGGTAGTAATAGTGCGGTGCGACCTTATGGAAGCCCAGCTTCAGGTCGTCGTAGGGACCGATCCACTCGGTTGCATCGATGGTGCCACGCTCCAGCGACTGGTAGATTTCGCCGCCGGGGATGTTCTGCGGAACGCCACCGAGCTTGCTGACCACACGTCCGGCGAAACCGCCGATTCGCATCTTCAGACCGGCGAGGTCTGCTGGTGAGTTGATCTCCTTGCGGTACCAGCCGCCCATCTGTGCGCCGGTATTTCCCATGGGCAAATTCACCATGTTGTACCCGGCGAAGAATTCGCGCATCAACTTCATGCCGTTGCCTTGGTACATCCAGGCGGTGATTGAACGCGAGTTCATGCCGAAAGGAATGGCGGTATCAATGGCGAAGGTTTCGTCCTTGCCAAAGAAATAGTAGCCGCAGGTGTGGCAGCAATCGATGGTGCCTTGCTGCACGGCATCCACGACGCCGAAAGCCGGCACCAACTCGCCCGGTGCGTGCACCGTGATCTGGAACTTGCCGCCGGTGGCGTCGGAAACCATCTTGGCGAAGACATCAGCTGCACCATGGATGGTGTCGAGCGACTTCGGGAAGCTCGAGGCCAGGCGCCAGCGGATTTCCTGCCCGCCAGTCTGTACTGCGGGTGCTGCAGGTGCGGCGGTCGGTGCTGCCGGTGCGGCGACTTCTTCTTTTTTGCCGCAGGCAGCCAGACCGACCGCTGCGCCTGCAGCAATACCTGCACCCGCTTTCTTCAGAAATGAACGACGTTCCACGATCTCTCCTTTGATTGTGCGTTCTATAGACTTGCTGCAGCGATTATAGGGATTGGCAAAGCCCGGAAAACCGCGGAAAACCCTAACCGGAACGGCTTGTTTGAGTTCGGCTGGATGGCTCGAACTTCCAGGTTGGGCGTACTTGCCTGATCTCACGTCTGATACCAAGGGGCTTGGGAAGGCAGGCGCCGTATTGACGGGCGGCAGGCTCGGACGTGTTCCATCAATGTGTTGGCTCATCGAGTTGATGGAAAGGAATGCTTGTGAGAATGACAAGGAGAGCATTGCCTGGTGAGGCAGGGGATGTGTTGGTGGTGCCCATCGTCATCGCCTATTTCATGCTGGAGTGCCCTGGCTGGATGACGGGCCACCGCAATACGCCTGCAGCAATCGCCCCTTATGGTTATGTGTCATCTACAGCGACGCAGGGGTTGCGAGACTTTCATGGTCACAAGAACGCTTCCGGCACCCATTCCGTTCTTGCGCCGCAGCCTCCCGCCCCAGAGTGGAGTGTTTGTAGCGGTTGTGGTGAGCCTCTCCCTGATCGCATTTGTCTGGCACCAGCAACTTCCGACCCTGGCCTACTATTGGGTCCGCATGCAGCAGGCCCATTCGGGCGCGCCCGGCTTGGGGTTGTCTGACTACGCCGTTGCAATTGATGCGCGGGAGATAGAAGGCATTCCAGCAAATGTCTCCGGTCTGACTTACAGTAGCGCAACCGGGACGCTTTTCGCGGTCATCAATGATCCGGCGCAGGTTGCCGAGTTGTCGACGGACGGACGCCTTCTGCGCATCATCCCCTTGCGCGGTATCCGTGATCCGGAGGGAATCACCCACGTCGCGGGTGATCACTTCCTCATTGCCGCCGAGCGTGATCGCCAACTGATCCTGGCGCGCATCAATGCCGAGCGCACTGAGCTCGATCTCGGTGTTGCACCTCGGCTGGGCCTGGGAATCGGTCTGAATGGAAACAAGGGGTTTGAAGGGTTGGCCTGGGATCCGGAGGGGCAGCGGCTGTTTGTCGTCCAGGAAAAGTCGCCGGTGCGCGTCCTTGAGATCACGGGGCTTCTAGCCGCCATGCATGGAGCGGGACTCGACCTTCAGGTGCGTGAGTGGAAACCCGGGCGTTTCGAGGAGCCCTACCTGCGTGACCTGTCGTCGGTAAGCTACGACGTCGCCAGTGGCCACCTGTTGCTGCTCAGCGACGAGTCCCGTATGGCGGTGGAGTACAACCGGGACCGCGATCCGGTCGGTGTGCTCCCCCTGCGCCAGGGATGGCACGGCCTGGCGCACGCCGTACCTCAGGCCGAGGGCGTCGCGCTTGGTCCGGACCGCGCACTCTATGTCGTATCTGAACCGAATCTCTTTTATCGGTACGAGCCTCGCCGTTAAGGGGCCGAATGGCTCCGAAACGCCTCGGCGGCCGACTGATTTGCATCTGGCGATGACAGTGGCTTGGTTGACGAGTTGCCTGTAATAGTTTCTCTCTGCCGCGGAGTATGGCAGATGGATTCAAGCAGTCCGTAATGCTGAAACAAGGATATCCATTCCAGTGCTGCGGGGACCCGTTGAATCCGCCCGGCGAGCTGCGCCCCGAGTGTTGGGCCACGTTTGATACCACGGAGTGTAAGGGGCTGAAGGGCGGGCTAGGGCGAACCCAGAGGTCAGGTGTGGCGGGCGGATACAAAAAGAACGAGGTTGTATCGGCTTGATATTTAGGGACTTTTTGTACAACAGGAATAAAAAATCCCCGGCGGGTAAGGCCGGGGATTTTGGGTGATGGTGGAGCCGGCGGGAATCGAACCCGCGTCCGCAAGTCCTCTACAGACAGATCTACATACTTAGCCTGGCTATTTGGATTTAACCCCCGGCTTAGCCGCCTGGCAGGCCGGCAAGAGGCGAGTTACCTTACTTTTAGCTGCGAGGCCAAGTAACCCGGCCTTGCTCGCGATTCTCTGTAAATGACACTGCAGCGGCCCAGCTTACGCTGGAACCACCCGGCCCAGAGACATGCCGGTGCAGCGCCCGCCGGGATTAAGCGGCGAGAGCGAAACGCTCGTCGTTGGCGTTTGTAGTTTTCCAGATGGATTTACGAGGTGACTGGTCCTCGGTATGCACTGCGCTGCTTCGCAACCCACGTCGAAACCAGGTCGGCCCCGGAAAATCAGTGTTGCAGGAATCAGATGGGGGTGCTGATCCGTAAAACAAGTGGCAATTCTAGCATGTCTTCAGGTCAGGACTGCTTTCATCAGTTGCGCGTGGTGTGTATCAGGTAATTGACGTCGGTGTCGCGACCCAGCGAGTACACCTTGGTCAGTGGGTTGTAGCTCATGCCGATGAGCTCGGTCGGGTTCAGTCCTGCGTTCCGGCAGTGGCGGGACAGTTCGGAGGGTTTAATGAACTTGGCGTAGTCGTGCGTGCCTTTGGGCAGGAGCTTGAGCAGGTACTCTGCACCGATGATGGCCAGTGCGTAGGACTTGAGGTTACGGTTAAGCGTCGAGAAAAAGACATGGCCGCCCGGTTTGACCAGACGGGCACAGGCCGCGATGGTGCTGGCGGGGTCAGGAACGTGTTCGAGCATCTCCATGCAGGTCACAACGTCGAACTGTGCGGGGCGCTCTGCAGCGCAGGCTTCTGCGCTGATCAGCGTGTAATCCACCTCAAGACCGCTTTCGTACAGATGAAGTCGGGCAACACCGAGTGCTTTTTCCGACAGGTCGATGCCGGTTACCTTTGCGCCACGGGATGCCATGCCTTCTGACAGGATTCCGCCGCCGCAGCCGACATCAAGCACGACTTTGCCCGCCAGAGAGGCTGTGCGATCGATCCAGTCGAGGCGCATGGGGTTGATCTCGTGCAACGGCTTGAACTCCGAGGCGGGATCCCACCAACGATGGGCGAGTTCGCTGAATTTTTGCAGCTCTGCTGGATCGGCGTTGAGTGTCGTCATCTTGGTCAGGCGTGAGAAAGGACGTCGGTAGGAGGCGGGGGGGGCGGTTTTTGTTCCCTGTCCGCATAAAGCAAAAAGCCCTGCCGAAGCAGGGCTTTTCTCCCGGCCCAAGTGATTACTTGGAGCCGATGACTTCCACTTCGACGCGACGGTCCGGCTGCAGGCACGAGATCAGTGCGGTGCGGCCCTTCACGTTGTTGCAGGAGGTGCCGGTGACCGGCTGCTTCTTGCCCTTGCCTTCGGTGTAGACGCGGTTGGCTTCAACACCCTTCGAAACCAGGTAGGTCTTGACCGCGGCAGCGCGGCGCTCGGACAGCTTTTGGTTGTAGGCGTCGGAACCCAGACGGTCGGTGTGACCGACGGCGAGGATGACTTCCAGCTTGATCTGCTTGGACTTGGCAGCCAGGTCGTCGAGCTTGGCCATGCCTTCGGGCTTCAGGACAGCCTTGTCGAAGTCGAACAGGGCGTCAGCCGACAGCTTGATCTTGTCAGCAGTGGGCTTCGGTGCCGGGGCAGCGGCAGGTGCCGGAGCAGCAGCTACAGGCGCCGTGCACTTTTCCTTCGGGACGATGTCGCTGTCGCACTCGCAGCCGACCGGGAACTGACCGGCCAGTGCGGTGGAAGCTGCGGCCGGGGTCCAGTAACCGGTGCGCCAGCACAGCCCGGTGCCGCTACGTGCGACGACGTTACGGCCGTCGATCACGTAGGGGATTTCACCCTTGCCATCCACCACGACGTCCTTGGCCTGCGCAAAGGCGCTGGGGGCCGAGAAGCCGAGGGATGCAATGGCGGCCAGCACGAACATGTGTTTCTTGGTCTGTTTGATCATGGTTTCCTCTTGTGAAGGGCAAGTGACTTGGTGTGCCGCTGTGACTGGCGGAGACGCTTCGTATCGCCGCCCTGTACGTGTTTATTTGAGATATACACTTTAATTAGCGAACCTAGTTTGCCATAGCGTACTGATGCCGAGCAATTCTTTGTGGGCAATTTGCAACAGTAACGCACCATTTTGAACACGCAGTTCGCCGTCGATCCAGACATGGCTGACTTGTTCGCGCCCCGCAACATATGCGAGGTGGGAAATCGGGTCGAAACAGGGTTGCATCAGCGGGTCAATAAGGCGGATTGCGCAGAGGTCAGCCTGTTTGCCGACGGTGATCGAGCCGATCTGTGTGTCGAGACCGAGCGCGCGTGCGCCCCCGAGCGTGGCCATGTGAAGGGCAGCATGAGCGGGCACCGTGGCAGCGTCCCGAGTCGCTGCTTTGGCCAGTAGTGCGGCGTGGCGCATTTCCTGGAATAGGTCCAGGCGGTTGTTGCTGGCTGCGCCGTCCGTGCCCAGGCCGACATTGATGCCGCGTTCGAGTAGTGCGGACAGGGGGGCGATACCGCTACCGAGCTTCATGTTCGATGTGGGGCAGTGAGCGATATTGCAACCATGATGCGAAAGCAGGGCGAGGTCGGTCTCGTCAAGGTGGACGGCGTGGACACCGATCAGGCCTGGCCCGAGTAGTCCAAGCCTGGCAAGGCGGGTTAGCGGCCGGGCGCCATAGCGGGCGATCGATGTGTCAATTTCGCTCTCGACCTCGTGCACATGGATGTGAATCGGGAGATCCAGTTCGGCGGCGAGGCTGGCTGCCCGCTCCAGGCCGGCGTCAGACACCGTGTAGGGGGCATGGGGTGCGATCGAGAAGCCGATGCGAGGGCTTCCCCGCCACTGGTCACGGGCCGCGAGTCCCTTGCGCAGGTAGTCGTCTGCATCGCTGGCGTAGGGGCTCGGGAAGTCCAGCATGACGATACCGATGACGGCGCGCATGCCGACCCGGTGAAACGCGCTTGCCGCCGAGTCGGGATAGAAGTACATGTCGTTGCAGGTGGTGATCCCGCCTCGCAGCATTTCGGCCGCAGCGAGCAGCGTGCCATCGGCGACGAAAGCAGGTGACACGTGCTTGCCCTCGATTGGCCAGATGGCTTCCTGCAGCCAGCGCATCAGGGGTAGATCGTCGGCGATGCCTCGCATCAGGTTCATGGCCGCATGGGTGTGAAGATTGACCAGGCCAGGAATGAGTACGTGATCGCCGAGGTGTTCGGTGCGCCGTGCCTGATATCGCACGCTGGCCTCGCCTTGCGGCAGGACGTCCAGGATGCGGCCCTGATCCACGACGACGCAATGGTGTTCGAGTACGGTAGTGGCAGGTTCGACTGGAACGATCCAGCGAGGCTGAATGATGAGGTCGACGGTTGCGCTCAAAGGCCTGAACTCCGGGTGACGGTGCTGTGGTGGTGGGCGGCAAGAGTTTCCGCGAAGCATACTTGGCTGCGCTGGTTCGGGCCAGGACTTGTCATGTGTCGCGTATTGTCGAGCGGATGTCGTTCTCCCGTGCGCCGGATCGTGACACAATTCACGCTATTGAAAGTAATGGCGGGTTGACATCGTCCTCGCCCGGATCCTCATGGGACTCATGCCCGAAAAAATCGGCAAGTACCGTCTCGTACGCGAACTTGGACGTGGCGCGACGGCTGTCGTCTACCTTGCCGAGAATCCGCACTACCCCGAGCCGGTCGCCCTCAAGCACGTACGCTTTGACGACAAGGCGCGTGACGAGGCCAAGTGGAACCGTCGTCTGCTCAAGCTGTTGAAAGCGGAGGAGGCGGTGTCAAAACGTTTGGATCATCCGAATATCATCCGTATCTTCGAGGCTGTCGTCGAACGCGACCAGGCGTATGTCGTCATGGAGTACTTTCCGGGCTATACGCTTGAGCGATACTGCAGTTTTCAGAATCTCCTGCCGGTACATCGCGTCATCGGTATTGTGTTCAAGTGCTGCATGGCGCTGGATCATGCCTTCCGTCAAGGCATCGTGCATCGTGACATCAAGCCGGCCAATATCCTGATCGACGATCAGGACAACGTGAAGATCACTGACTTCGGCCTGGCGCTCAACATCAGCAAGAAGGTGGACACCGACTCCACGTTCATCATGGGGGTGGGGTCACCGGCCTACATGAGTCCCGAGCAGATCAAGAACTACCCGCTGAATCAGAAGACCGACCTGTATTCCCTGGGCGTGGTGTTGTTTCATTTGCTGACCGGTCGTCTGCCTTTTCGTGCGGCGAATCCGGCTCAGTTGGTGTACAAGATCATCAACGCTGATCCGCCATCGGTGTCGCAGCTGAACCCCGGGTTGCCGGCTCAGATCGATGGGGTGATTCGAAAGGCACTGGAAAAGGATCTTTACTCGCGCTACAAGAACGGCGCCGAGTTCGCCAAGGATCTGGCCGCGGTGCGCTACAAGATTGTCGACGACAAGGAAGTGCCCGACGATACGCATCGCTTTTCGCAACTACGAAAACAGGCATTCTTTACCGAATTTGACGATATCGAGATCTGGGAGATCTTGCGGATCTGTTCGTGGCGGTCGGTTGGCGAGCACATTACCTTGATGCGGGAGCGGGATGCAGATCAGCGGTTTGGAATCGTGCTGTCAGGGCGTGTCGAACTTTCGATTGAAGGCCGGCGTATTCTCGAGTTGGGTGTGGGGGAGGTGTTCGGCGAGCAGGCCTGGCTGGATCACCTGGAGCATCGCCACATGATGACAGTGGTCACGCTTGAGCCACTGACCTATCTCGAAATCAACCCTGCTGCCTTGTCGTTGGCGACCGAAGAGGTGCAGGAGCGTGTGCGACGCGAGGTGTCGACCCGCATCGTGCGCCGGCTTGCAGACGTGGCAAGGGCTTTGTCGGCGCATTGTGAACCCGCCACCCGCGGGGACTATACCGCGACAGGTGGGCTGGATCTGCAACTGGTCGAGAGCTGAACTGGCGCTATACACTGAGATCGATCTGGCTGACGGTGCCTGTGCTACCGTCCTCCCGCAGGTAGATGCTGCTTGCGCGCATCAGTCCCAAGGTCTCGTTGGCGGCGTTGCGCAAACTGAATGCCGTATCCACCCGTCCCAGGTAGAGTGCGCCGACACCCGCTTCGGCCAAGGTCTTCAAGGTGCCGCCGCCGTCGGCAGCAGGCTGCCAGATGCGTAGCTGTGTGAATGCGGCGTCGTTCTCATCAATCCAGTTGTTGCCGTCGCTGTCCAGTCTGGACAGCTCCGCAAAGCCATTTCCGCTGGTCGGGCCGAACAGTTCGCGGCCATCGTCGATGCGGCCATTGTGGTTGCGGTCGAACGCCAGGAAGCCGCTGCCGCCAGCAAACGGGATGCGTTCCTTGTTACCGTCGCCGTCCAGGTCGAACTCAAAACGGGCGTCCGAGAGCGCTGCGTTCGGACCGCCAAAATCGAGTACAAGAGGATCCTTGACCCGGACGTCGCCAGCACGAAACTGCATCGACACGGACTCGCTGTAGCGGCGTTGCATGCTGAAGCCAAGGTCGAAGCGAATCTCGGCGCCATCCGCGGTTCGTACGATGCCCGATGCAGCGAAGCTGACCTGTTCGAACTCGCTGTAACGGGCTTCGAAGTCATACTCGATTCCAAAGCCGGCCTGTGGCGTATTGGTGCCGCCGCTGCCGACACCTTGCGGCTGCTCCGTCGGCGACGGATTTTGCAGATCCCCCAGCTTCATCACCTTGACCGGGCGGCCGGTCAGAAACTCGATCATCCGGATCAACACGGAAAGCCGGGGGTCGGTATCCTCGGCCGCGTCGATGCCCTGCGTCGCTTCAGCTTGCTGGGCAGCCAGCCCCTCAGTGGAGAGGCGTACCTGCTGAGTCGGCACGGGTGCCTGCTGGTTGCCGCTGCGCCACATATCCAGGCGTTCGCGCATGTCGAATTGCTGCATCGACACATGGGTGGACTGCATTTCGATGGCAGACGATACGATCTTCATGGTGCGCGCTCCCGGGACGACTACCCGAGCTTATTAACGGCACGCACACAAAAAACTTGAATAACCTGGATGTCGACGGTTACTGCCTGGCGCCAAGCGCGAGTGCTCTGGAGCGTGCAAGCGCTGTCTGCTCTGGCGTTTCAGTGGGCAGGGTCAGCCAGTTGCCGAGATGATCGCGGATGATGGTGGTGAGCGCGACGATCCAGTCGTGGCGCTCATTGAGACACGGGATGTAATGAAAGTGCTTGCCACCGTGGTGAATGAAGGCCTCACGGCACTCCATGGCGATCTCTTCCAGTGTTTCCAGGCAGTCGCTGACGAAGCCAGGGCACATCACATCGACCCGTCCGACACCTTCGCGTGCCAGTGCCTCCAGCGTGGGTTGGGTATAGGGCTGCAGCCATTCCGCTTTGCCAAAACGCGACTGAAAAGTGACCAGGATGCGTTCGGCGGGAAAGTCCAGGCGCTCGGCGACCAGGCGCGCGGTCTTGTGGCACTCGCAGTGGTAGGGGTCGCCCAGTTCCAGTGTGCGTCGCGGAACACCGTGAAAACTCATCACCAGACGGTCGGGCTGGCCTTCGCGCATCCAGTGTTCGCGGACACTCTGTGCCAGCGCATCGATGTAGCCCGGATGATCCTGAAAGCTGCGAACGTAGCGAATCTCCGGCAGATTGCGCCAGCACTGCATGCTGCGTGTAACTTCATCCATGACGCTGGCTGTCGTGCTGCCGGCAAATTGCGGGTACAGCGGGACGATCAGGATGCGGGTACAGCCTTTGGCCCGCAAGGCGTCGAGTTGATCGGGTATCGATGGGGCGCCATAACGCATCGCCCAGGCAATCTCAAGATCGGCACTCAGGGCGTCGTGCAGATAACCCTTGACCAGTTTGGCCTGGCGTTCGGTATGCACTTTAAGTGGCGAGCCTTCGTCCATCCAGACGCTCGCGTATTTCGCTGCGGACTTGGCGGGTCGGGTGTTGAGGATGATGCCATTGAGGATCGGCCACCACAGCAGACGGGGAATCTCCACGACTCGAGGGTCGGACAGAAACTGCTTCAGGTAGGGGCGCAAGGCAGCCGCGGTTGGCGCAGCAGGTGTGCCGAGATTGACCAGCAGGACAGCGGTGCGGGACGCCGTGCCGTGGACGTGAGCGGGTTCGGGCCGGTAGCGGGCCATATCGATCCTTTTGAAGGTGTTGCAACTGCGGGCTGGGCCACACAGCAGTGCGGGCGTTCAGTGATTGGACGACAGTGCGTTCGAGAGCAGGCGGGCGGTGATGTCCACAATGGGAATCACTCGGTCGTAGGCCATGCGGGTGGGGCCAATTACGCCGACAGAGCCGACAATACGGCCGTCAACCTCGTAAGGGGCGGTGACCACGCTGCAGCCGTCCAGTTGAGCCAGGCCTGACTCGTCGCCGATGAAGATCTGTACACCCTGGGCGCGGTTGGACAGGTCGAGCAGCTGCATCAGGCCTGTGCGCTGATCGAACAGTTTGAACAGTTCGCGCAGGCGCGACATGTTGGAAGAGAGTTCTTCGACCTCAAGGAGGTTGGTCTCGCCCGAGATGACGTAGTTCGTCGCGGTCTCCTCTGCGGCTTCCGAACCCGCCTCAACAGTGGCTGTCATCAGCTCGGTCATATCGCTGCGTAGTTGTTGCAACTCGGCCTGGACACGCTTGCGGATGTCGTCGAACGAGAGTCCGGCAAAATGCTCGTTGAGGTAGCTGGCGGCGCTGCTCAGTTCGTTGCTGGAGTAGGCGCGCCGGGTCATGAGAATACGGTTCTGCACGTCGCCGGCAGTGGTGACGATGATCAGCAGGATGCGGTTCTCGGACAAGCTGATGAACTCGATCTGGCGGATGCGTACGGCCTCCTTGCGCGGGGCGACCACCACGCCGGCAAACTGGGTCAGATCCGACAACAGGTGCGAGGCGGAACTGATCAATCGTTGCGGTTGGTCAGGCTGCAACTGGCCTTGCAAGGCTTGGAGCCGGTTGCTGTCCATGGGTTGAACTGTCAGCAAGGCGTCGACAAAGAAGCGATAGCCAAGCGATGTGGGAATGCGGCCGGCCGAGGTGTGGGGGCTCGAGATGAAGCCCATTTCCTCGAGATCGCTCATCACGTTGCGTACGGTTGCAGGTGAGAGCTCGAGGCCGGAATAACGCGACAGCGCTCTAGAGCCGACAGGTTGCCCCTCGGCAATGTAGCGTTCGATCAGGGTCTTCAGCAGGATCTGGGAGCGGGTGTCGAGCGGTTTCATGGTCTGCCTGAACTATAAGCCTGATTCTAGGGAAAGCGCGCCCTGCTGCAAAGCGTCACGCGGCTGCAAGCATGAGCCAATCCGATTGTGGTTTAATCCTCAGCCATGACCAAGCGCTTTACCCACATTGCCCTCGTCGGCAAATACCAGAGTCCTGATGTCGCTGAATCGGTGCTGCTGATTGCCCGTTTCCTGCGTGAGCGGGGCGTGCACGTATGGATGGAGCAGGGCACGGCGAGTTCCATCGGCAAGGCGGATGGTTTTCCCGTTGCCACGTATGAAGAGATCGGCGAAAAGGCGGATCTCGCGGTGGTGGTAGGCGGCGATGGCACCATGCTGACCACCGCCCGGCGGCTCGCTGATCATGCGGTGCCCCTGGCGGGCGTCAATCTGGGGCGGTTGGGTTTTCTGACCGATATTGCCCGCAAGGATGCGCTGGAGCGTCTGGCTGAAATTCTGGATGGACGCTACACCGAAGAATCCCGCTTCATGCTTGATGCTGAAGTCTTGCGTGGTGGGCAGCGGGTGTTCCATACCCTCGCGCTTAACGATGTCGTGGTCAATAAGGGCGATCTGGGCCGGATGATCGAGTTCGATCTGATGATCGATGGCGAGTTCGTCTATACCCAACGTTCGGACGGCATGATCGTGTCCACCCCGACAGGATCGACAGCCTATGCGCTGTCTTCCAATGGCCCCATTCTGCATCCATCGGTCGGCGGGATCGCCCTGGTGCCGCTGTGCCCGCATGCCTTGACGGCCCGGCCTGTGACCTTGCCGGACAGTTGTTGCATCGAGATCGAGTTGTTGCCGCCGCACGACGCGCGGGTGCATTTCGATGGGCAGGTGCATTTTGATGCGCGAGCTGGCGACCGGGTGCGCATCGTCCGTTCGCCGCTCGCGGTTCGTCTGCTTCACCCGCTCGCCTACAGTTATTTCGCCATGTTGCGAGAGAAGCTCCACTGGAGTGCCGTGCCGCGACACAACTAAGCTGATGGCGATGCTTGTTGCCTCCACCTCCGAACGCCGCCATTTTTGATTCCGAGACCATGCTGCGCCGTCTGACCATTCGTGATTTCGTCATCGTCGATCGTCTTGAACTGGAGTTCGAGGGCGGTTTTGGTGCTTTGACCGGTGAAACCGGTGCGGGCAAGTCCATCCTCCTCGATGCGCTCGGATTGGCATTGGGAGGGCGCGCTGACAGTGCCGCCGTCCGGGCGGGGCGTGACAAGGCCGACATCGTGGCGGAGTTCGACTTGCCGTCGGCGGGTGGTTTGCTGGCGTGGCTTGAGGATCAGGAGTTGCCAGTTGACGAAGAGGTGGTGATCCTGCGCAGGGTGGTGGACGCCAATGGGCGCAGCAAGGCCTGGATCAATGGCACGCCGGTGACTCAGGCGCAGTTGCGTGTCGCTGGAGATAGCCTGGCGGACATTCATGGTCAGCATGCACATCATGCCCTGCTGCGGTCTGACGCGCAGCGCACCTTGCTCGACACGCATGCCGGTGCCGGCGGAATCGCTATCGAGGTGGCTGACGCCTGGCGTGAATGGCAGCGTATTGCGTCGCTGCGTCGTAGCGCAGAGCAGGATTCTGCTGCTTCGGCGCGTGAGCGTGAGTTGCTCAGTTGGCAGCTGAAGGAACTGCGCGATCTTGGATTCGTGCCAGATGATTGGGTGGAACTCAATGCAGAGCATGGCCGGCTGGCGCACGCGGCGGGCTTGATCGAAGGTGCGGATGAAGCGGTCGATGCACTTGGTGAAGGCGATTACGCGGTAAATGCGGTGCTTCGTCGTCTGAGCGCACGGCTTGAGGAAATGGCGGGAATCGATGCAGCACTTGGCGAAGTTCGGGATTTGCTGATGTCGGCGGCGATCCAGTCGGATGAGGCGCTGCATGCCTTACGCCGCTATCGTGATCGCCTGGATCTGGATCCCGGTCGTCTGGCCGAGATCGAGCGCCGCATCGCGGCCGTGATGGAGCTGTCCAGAAAATACCGTGTGCCGCCAGAAGGTCTGCCTGCACTCGAGACAGAGTGGGCGCAGCGTTTCGACGCGCTCGAGGCCAGTGCGGATCCGGCTCGCCTCGAGGCTGCCGAAGTCGCTGCACGGCAGGCTTACATGTCGGCTGCCGCACGGTTGTCCGACTTGCGTCGGCCGGCCGCCCGCGGCTTGTCGGCCGAGATTACGGAAGCCATGCAGACCCTTGCGATGGCTGGCGGGCGCTTCGAAGTGGCCCTCCAGCCCAGCGAGCCCTCGGTGCATGGCTTGGAAGTCGTGGAGTTTCAGGTGGCTGCCAATCAGGGGCAGTCGCTACGCGGCTTGGCAAAAGTGGCGTCGGGCGGGGAGCTGTCGCGCATCGGTCTGGCCGTCCAGGTCATGACGAGCCGGGATTCGGCCACGCCAACACTCATTTTTGATGAGGTGGATGTGGGAATTGGTGGTCGGGTTGCCGAGATCGTGGGGCAGTTGTTGAAGAAGCTGGGGAGCGATCGCCAGGTCCTGTGCGTCACTCATCTTCCTCAGGTGGCCGCTTGCGCGGACTGGCAGTGGCAGATTGCGAAGACCGATCGTGGTGGTGAAACCCTGAGTGCGGTCACTGCGCTGGCTGCGCGTGACCGCATCGAAGAGATTGCACGCATGCTCGGTGGTGTCAGCATTACCGACACCACCCGGCGTCACGCGGCTGAAATGCTTGGGTTGGGTTGAACGCCTCTGCTGCCGTTGGGGATGGCGGAAGAGACGTCCGCCCGGTGGTGGCGGTGCTGCAAGTGGACAGCGCTGATTCGCCAGCGTGGAATGTGCTGCCCCGAGGCCAGTGCAGGGGTCAGTCCCGGTTGGGGCAGTCCTTGCGCAGGCAGTCGGCGTACAGGTAGAGCGCATGCTCCTTGACGGCAAACCCGCGCTCTTCCGCGATATTGTTTTGCCGGCGCTCGATCTCCGGGTCGTAGAACTCTTCCACCTTGCCGCATTGCAGGCAGACCAGATGGTCGTGGTGGTTGCCCTGGTTGAGTTCGAAAACGGCTTTGCCTGACTCGAAATAATGGCGTTCGAGCAGACCCGCCTGCTCGAACTGCGTCAGTACGCGGTAGACTGTGGCCAGTCCGATGTCCATACCTTCGTTCATCAGCAGGCGGTAGACGTCCTCGGCGGTCAGGTGCCGAAGGTCGGAGTGCTGGAACAGGTCGAGGATCTTGAGGCGGGGGTAGGTCGCCTTCAGGCCGATGCTTTTTAGGTTCTGTGAGTTCTCGGACATGATCGCCTAAGGTGTGGCTGAGGAGCAGGGCAGCGATGTGCTGTTCCGCTATGTTATATTTTTTGCCCTTTACTGAGAACCATGTGCGCGTCTTGCGCCTCACTGCGAATCCATCCATGCGTCTTTCGCTCATTACGGCACTCGCCGCCGCCGGCCTGCTTGCAGGGTGTTCCTTCGGGACGATCACCGATCGTCTCAATCCTTATCGCATTGACGTGAGGCAGGGCAATTACGTCGATCAGGAGATGGTTGCGCAACTCAAACGCGGCATGAGTCGTGATCAGGTCCGCTTCTTGTTGGGGTCGCCGCTGATTGCAGATGCTTTCCGCACTGATCGCTGGGACTACGTCTACCGGTTCAAGCCGGGGCAGGGAGAGGCTCAGCAACGCGTGATCTCGGTGTTTTTTGTTGCGGACAAGCTGGATCGCCTGGAGGGCGACGTGGCGGGTGGGGATGCAGCGGCGGCCCTCGATGCGCAGCAGTCGAATCGTGTGCGGGTCATTGAGGTGCCGCCTGCCGGCGCGAACTGAGCAGGATTGCGTTTGGCAGGTGTCGCTGGTGGTGTGTGTCCAGTGCATTGCCAAGCCATCAAAGCCGTGGATGTGCTGATCGGCAGGTATGCTGGCCGTTGTTGTTGAATGAGTCTTTTCGAATTTCAAGGATCTGGATCATGACGCCTGTTCGCGTTGCGATTGCCGGTGCGTCCGGCCGTATGGGCCGCATGCTGATCGAGGCTGCGCTCAAGGATGAGGGAATCGTGCTGGCGGCGGCATTCGACCGACCGGGGTCGGCCTTCATTGGGCGTGACGCCGGCGAGATGGCTGGCGTGGCCAGTGGTGTATCGATTGTTGATGATGCTGCAACCGCACTGGCTGCGGCGGATTGTCTGATCGACTTTACCCGGCCGGAGGGCACCTTGCATCATCTTGCACTGGCTCGCGAGTTGGGCAAGGCTGCCGTCATCGGGACAACGGGTTTCGATGCAGCAGGCAAGGCGGCCGTTGCAGCCGCTGCTGCCGACATTCCGGTCGTCTTTGCGCCAAACATGGCGGTTGGCGTCAATGCCGTGTTTCGCTTGCTTGAGGTGGCTGCCCGCATTCTCGACCAAGGCTATGATGTTGAAGTGATCGAAGCGCATCACCGCTTCAAGGTCGATGCGCCGTCCGGTACGGCCTTGCGCATGGGTGAAGTCGTTGCCGAGGCGCTTGGACGTGATCTGGAGGCCTGCGCGATCTACGGGCGCGAAGGGGTTACCGGGGAGCGTGCGGCTGAAACCATTGGCTTCTCAACCATTCGTGGTGGGGACGTGGTGGGCGATCATACGGTTCTGTTCGCTGGTATCGGCGAGCGCATCGAGATCACTCACAAGTCCGGCAGTCGCATGCCTTACGCGCTGGGGTCACTGCGTGCTGCGCGTTTCCTCGCGGGACGTCGATCGGGTTTGTTCGACATGCAGGACGTGCTCGGTTTGCGCTGAGGGCGCGCCATGACTCCGGCTTCATCTTCTGATGTGCCGCAGCCAGAGGTCCCGTCTCTGGCGCAGGTGCGCGCGCAGCGGGATGAGGCGCAAGGCGAACTTGCGACGCTGCGCGACCGTCTCGAGTTGATCAAGCTTGGGGTGTACGCCGGATTCTGGGATCTGGACCTGCAGGATGACCGTCTTGAGGTAGACGTGCAGTGGCGCGACTGGCTTGGTTATCCGGCCGGTGGTGCGGGACCGGATGACTGGTTGTCTCTGGTGTCAGCAGACGATCGTCGGCTATTGCGCGATCGGCTGGTGGATCATCTACGTGGCGTTGCGGAGATCTTTCAGGTCGAGTTCAGTCTTGAGGCGGCTGATGGTGGGCGTCGCTGGCTGAGTGTTCGCGGTCAGGCCCGGGAGCGTCTGGCGGATGGTCGCTGGCGGCGGGTGGTCGGGGTGTATTCGGACATCAGCCGGGAGCGTGCGCGCGAACTCGAGCTGCTTCAGGCCAAGGA
This sequence comes from Parazoarcus communis SWub3 = DSM 12120, assembly GCF_003226565.1. Taxonomy (GTDB): domain Bacteria; phylum Pseudomonadota; class Gammaproteobacteria; order Burkholderiales; family Rhodocyclaceae; genus Parazoarcus; species Parazoarcus communis. The sequence goes on from NZ_QKOE01000005.1 coordinate 211,519, forward strand.
GCAAGCTGAGGCGGCAAGTCGGGCGAAAGGCGATTTTCTCGCCAACATGAGCCACGAGATCCGCACGCCGATGAATGGCATTCTCGGCATGACCGAGTTGCTGCTCGATTCGGCGTTGGCGCCTGAGCAGCGCGATTACCTGCAGACGGTGAAGTCCTCTGCCGAGTCCCTGCTGACCATCATCAACGACATCCTGGATTTTTCCCGTATCGAAGCGGGCCGGATGGAGCTCGAGAGCATCGACTTCTCGATGGGGGCCGTCGTTGCAGAAACCTTGCGCAGTCTTGCCTTGCGCGCCCATCAGAAGGGAATTGAACCTTATTTCACCATTGCACCGGATGTGCCTGCAGTGATGCGGGGGGATCCTGCCCGCTTGCGCCAGGTTTTGGTGAATCTTGTCGGCAATGCGATCAAATTTACCGAAAGGGGCGAGATCGAGGTGGCCGTGCGGGTGCTTGAGCGCCGCAGCGGACATGTCCGGGTGGAGTTGTCTGTTCGTGATACGGGTATCGGCATACCTGCCGACAAGCAAAAGGCCATCTTTGGTGCTTTCTCGCAGGCAGATACGTCAACGACCCGCAAGTACGGTGGCACTGGACTGGGGCTGACGATCTGTCAGCATCTCGTCGATCTGATGGGTGGGCGCATTGCTCTCGATAGTCAGCCCGGGGTGGGGAGTTGTTTTCGCTTTGACGGGCGCTTCCCTGTCGTGGCGGAAGCCCGTCCGCTCAAGGCGCCCGCACTTTCCGGGCAGCGGGTGTTGGTGGCTGCAGTCAATCCCGCCTTTGCTGCTGCCGTCTGTGTCATGCTGGCGCGTGTCGGTGTGGCTGCATCCGGTGTCTCCGGTGGGCAGGAAGCGCTTCTCGCGTTTGCCGATGCGCAGCGGCGTAATGATCCCTTTGCGTTCGTGCTGATGGATGCGTCGATGGCCGCGCCAGGTGGTTTCGATCTGGCGATGCGTTTCCAGGAGGCGGCTCCTTGGCTGGATCGCATCGTGATGATGCTGGATAGTCATTCCCAGCGTAACGACATCGCTCGGTGTAACCAGCTCGGCCTGCGTTCGCGCTTGTCCAAGCCCTTCTCTGCGGCTGACCTCATCGATGCCTTGCAGGTGGCTTTGAGCGGTGAATCTGCCGACGAGCATGCAATGGTGGCATTTGAGCCGGAGCGCTCTCTGACTGAGATGTTGCGTGAGCAGCAGGCGCCGGTCCGGGCGCTTGCGATCCTGTTGGCGGAAGATAATCCGGTCAATCAGACGGTGGCAACCCGCATGCTTGAAAAGGTCGGGCATCGTGTCACGGTGGCCAACAACGGTGAGGAGGCGGTCGAGGCTTTCGATGCCGGCAACTTCGACCTCATCCTGATGGACGTGCAGATGCCGGTGATGGGCGGACTGGAGGCTACCCAGGCCATCCGCGCCCGCGAAGCGAGGCGAAGCTGGGCAATGCAGGGGGGGTGGCATCCGATCCCGATTGTGGCGATGACCGCGCATGCCATGGCGGGCGATCGTGAGCGCTGCCTTGAGGCGGGCATGGATGACTATGTGAGCAAACCCATCCGGCCTGCGGACCTGCTTGCCGCCATTCGGAGAGTGAGTGCGCCGGCGGACGCTGACGAAGACGCAGAGGACAGCAGTTTGCTCGATGCACAGGCTGCAGGTGTGGACGGTGGTATTGCCAATCTGGATGAAGCGCGGGCCCTGTTTGATGGTGATGAGGCAGTGGTTCAGCAATTGCTTGCGGTATTCTTTCGCGATCTCGGCTCGACGCTGGCGGATCTGCGCGGAGCGGGCGCGCGCAATGATCTCGCGCGACTGCACGAGATTGCGCATTCGGTAAAAGGGTCGGTGGGGCTGTTTGGTGCTCAGCGAGCGACCGAGGCCGCGCGCGTGCTTGATGCTGCTGCGAAGGCGGGTGAGCCCGCCGCTGCGGGGGGCCTGCTCGAAGCGCTGATACGGGAGTTGAACATGCTTGCGAGCGAGTTGCGCAAGCAGCAGCGCCCAGCGAGCTAGCGTGGCGTTCTAGTGAACATGATCGGGCTGTGCACAAACATGGTGCGTTGCCTTGTGCGCTGAAAAACGATAGAATTCAATGGATCTGATAGCGGGATTGGCCTTTTGGCTCGTCCCGTTTTTTCGCATATAGAGAGGCCGTAATCGGTTCTCTTCTGTCTTTTCGGCTGAATCCAGGAGTTTTTCGTGACTGCTTTCCCGCCCGCCCTTCTAGCGCTTGCCGACGGAACGGTGTTTCATGGCAAGGGTATCGGTGCGGTTGGCAGTACGGTCGGCGAGGTGGTGTTCAATACCTCGATGTCGGGCTATCAGGAAATCCTGACGGATCCGAGCTACTGCCGCCAGATCGTGACGCTGACCTATCCGCACATCGGTAATACCGGTGTCAATCGCGAGGATGTGGAGGCGGGCCGCGTGCACGCCGCTGGCCTCGTGATCAAGGATCTTCCCATCCTCCCGTCCAATTTCCGCATGAGTCAGCGTCTGGATGCGTATCTGCGCGACGAGAATGTGGTGGCAATCGCCGGGCTTGACACCCGCAAGCTTACCCGCATCCTGCGGGAAAAAGGCGCCCAGGCTGGTTGCATCGTGACCGGTGAGGTGGGTAAGGTTTTGAATGCAGAAGATGCCATTGCCCAGGCACGCGCGTTTCCGGGTCTCGCAGGCATGGATCTGGCCAAGGTGGTCAGTGCCACTGAAACCTTCGAATGGACCGAGGGTGAATGGGTGCTGGGCGAAGGCTATGTTCATCAGTCGGCGCCGCGTTTCCACGTGGTGGCCTACGATTTTGGTGTCAAGCGCAACATCCTTCGCATGTTGGCCACGCGCGGCTGTCGCCTGACGGTAGTTCCGGCGCAAACGCCCGCCAAAGAGGTGCTGGCGCTCAAGCCCGACGGGGTGTTCCTGTCCAACGGCCCTGGTGATCCCGAACCTTGCGACTATGCAATTGCCGCCATTCGCGAGATCCTTGCAGCTGGTGTGCCGACTTTCGGTATTTGCCTCGGGCATCAGTTGCTGGCGCTGGCCTCGGGTGCGAAGACCATGAAGATGGCAACTGGTCACCACGGTGCCAATCACCCGGTCAAGGATCTGGATACGGGTAACGTGCTGATCACCAGCCAGAATCACGGCTTTGCCGTTGATCCGGCAAGCATGCCCGGCAATCTGCGCGCAACCCATGTGTCGCTGTTTGACGGGACCAACCAGGGGATTGCCCGCACCGATGTGCCGGCTTTCTCTTTCCAGGGGCATCCCGAAGCCAGTCCTGGGCCGCATGACGTGTCCTACCTGTTCGATCGTTTCATCAAGCTGATCGAAGCCGGCAAGTAATCCAGCATCCCCGGCGGGCTCTCCGGCCCGCCGTCCCAGAATTTCCGAGGCAAGGCAATGCCCAAGCGTACAGATATCCAGACCATCCTGATCATCGGCGCAGGCCCGATCATCATCGGCCAGGCGTGTGAGTTCGACTACTCCGGCGCACAGGCCTGCAAGGCCCTGCGCGAGGAAGGTTACAAGGTCGTGCTGGTGAACTCCAATCCGGCGACGATCATGACCGACCCCGGTACCGCCGACGTCACCTATATCGAGCCCATCACCTGGCAGGTGGTCGAGCGCATCATCGAGAAGGAGCGTCCCGACGCCATTCTGCCGACCATGGGCGGGCAGACCGCGCTCAACTGTGCGCTCGACCTTGGCCGTCATGGCGTGCTGGCCAAGTACGGCGTCGAACTCATTGGTGCATCCGAAGAGGCGATCGACAAAGCTGAGGATCGCCTCAAGTTCAAGGATGCGATGACCAAGATCGGCCTGGGGTCTGCGCGCTCCGGCATCGCTCACAGCATGGAAGAGGCCCTTCAGGTGCAGGGCGGTATCGGCTTCCCGGTGATCATCCGTCCCAGCTTCACGCTCGGCGGCACCGGCGGCGGCATTGCCTACAACATGGAAGAGTTCCATGAGATCTGCAAGCGCGGTCTCGAGGCCAGCCCGACCAACGAATTGCTGATCGAAGAGTCCTTGCTGGGCTGGAAGGAATACGAGATGGAGGTGGTTCGCGACAAGGCGGACAACTGCATCATCGTGTGTTCCATTGAAAACCTCGATCCGATGGGCGTGCATACCGGTGATTCCATCACCGTCGCGCCGGCACAGACGCTGACCGACAAGGAATACCAGATCCTGCGTAACGCCTCGATCGCGGTGCTGCGCGAGATCGGCGTTGATACCGGCGGTTCGAACGTGCAGTTCGCGATCAACCCGAAAGACGGTCGCATGATCGTCATCGAGATGAATCCGCGGGTGTCGCGCTCGTCGGCACTGGCGTCCAAGGCCACCGGTTTCCCGATTGCCAAGGTTGCGGCCAAGCTGGCCGTTGGCTACACGCTGGACGAACTCAAGAACGACATCACCGGCGGGGCGACGCCGGCGTCCTTCGAGCCGTCGATCGACTATGTCGTCACCAAGATCCCGCGCTTTGCCTTCGAGAAATTCCCTCAGGCCAATGATCGCCTGACCACCCAGATGAAGTCGGTGGGCGAGGTGATGGCAATGGGGCGTACCTTCCAGGAGTCCTTCCAGAAGGCCCTGCGTGGCCTGGAAGTCGGGGTCTATGGCCTGGATGAGGTCGAGGCTGATCGTGAAGATCTCGAGCATGAGCTCGCCAGCCCGGGTGCGCAGCGCATCTGGTATGTCGGTCAGGCTTTCCGCGAAGGCATGACGCAGGAGCAGGTGTTCAATCTGACCAAGATCGACCCCTGGTTCCTGGCCCAGATCGAAGACATCGTGCTGACCGAGAAGGCATTGGTTGGCCGTTCCTTGAAGGCGCTGCTGGCGCCCGAGATGCGCGAGCTGAAGAAGAAAGGATTCTCCGATCGCCGCATCGCCAAGCTGCTGGGTGTGGATGAAACTGCAGTACGTCTGCATCGCCACACCCTCGGGGTGCGCCCGGTGTACAAGCGTGTTGACACTTGCGCGGCCGAGTTCGCCACGTCCACGGCTTATATGTACTCCTCTTACGAGGATGAGTGCGAAGCCCGTCCCACCGACAAGAAAAAGATCATGGTGCTGGGGGGGGGGCCGAACCGTATCGGTCAGGGTATCGAGTTCGACTATTGTTGCGTGCATGCTGCACTGGCGCTGCGCGAAGATGGCTACGAGACCATCATGGTCAACTGCAACCCGGAGACCGTGTCGACCGACTACGATACCTCCGACCGTCTGTATTTCGAGCCGATCACCCTCGAGGATATCCTCGAGATCGTCCACATCGAGAAACCGGTCGGCGTCATCGTCCAGTTCGGTGGCCAGACGCCGCTCAAGCGTGCCCGTGCCCTGGAGGCCAACGGTGTGCCCATCATCGGCACCAGCCCGGACATGATCGATGCAGCCGAAGACCGTGAGCGCTTCCAGAAGCTGCTGGTTGACCTCGGTCTGAAGCAGCCGCCCAACCGTACTGCACGTACGCCGGAAGAGGCGGTGCGTCTGGCTGCAGAGATCGGCTACCCGCTGGTGGTGCGCCCCTCCTACGTGCTGGGTGGCCGCGCGATGGAAATCGTGCACGAGCAGAAAGACCTTGAGCGCTACATGCGGGAAGCGGTCAAGGTGTCCAACGAGTCGCCGGTATTGCTTGACCGCTTCCTCAATGACGCCACCGAAGTCGATGTCGATGCGCTCTCCGACGGCAAGCAGGTCATCATCGGTGGCATCATGGAGCACATTGAGCAGGCTGGTGTGCATTCGGGCGACTCCGCCTGCTCGCTGCCGCCGTACACCTTGTCTGCCAAGCTACAGGATGAGTTGCGTCGTCAGACCGAAGCCATGGCTCGTGCGCTCAATGTGGTTGGCCTGATGAACGTGCAGTTCGCGATCCAGGGCGAGGGCGACAATGCAGTGGTGTACGTGCTTGAAGTCAATCCGCGCGCCTCGCGTACCGTGCCTTTCGTGTCCAAGGCCTGCTCGCTGCCGCTCGCCAAGATTGCAGCACGCTGCATGGCGGGGCAGAGTCTCGCCAGCCAGGGCGTGACGGGCGAGATTGTGCCGCCTTACTACTCGGTGAAGGAGGCGGTGTTCCCCTTCGTCAAGTTCCCGGGCGTCGATACCATTCTTGGTCCGGAGATGAAGTCCACCGGCGAGGTCATGGGCGTGGGCCGCAGTTTTGCCGAAGCCTTCATCAAGAGTCAGCTTGGTGCGGGTGTTTGGCTGCCGACCTCGGGTGCGGCCTTCATCAGCGTCAAGCCGACGGATCGTGCAGCGGCGCTCGAGGTGGCCAAGCAGTTGCACGCGCTGGGTTTCTCGCTGGTGGCCACACGTGGCACGGCCAGCGTGCTCGAAGCCGCCGGTATTCCGGTCAGCATCGTCAATAAGGTCAATGAAGGTCGTCCGCATATCGTCGACATGATCAAGAACCAGGAGATTGCGCTGGTGATCAATACGGTCGAAGAGAAGCGTCAGGCCATTACCGACTCGCGTTCGATCCGTACGAGTGCGCTGGCTGCCAAGGTCACCGTATTCACGACCATTGAAGGTGCGCGTGCTGCGTGCATGGGCTTGAGCCACCTGTCCGGTCTCGAGGTTTATTCCGTGCAGGCACTGCACCAAGAGTTGAGCAAGCAGGCATGAACAAGACTCCCTTGACCATTGCGGGGGCGGAAGCCCTCCGCGCTGAACTGCATCGGTTGAAGACCGTCGACCGTCCCAATGTGATTGCTGCGATTGCCGAAGCACGTTCGCATGGCGATCTGTCGGAAAATGCCGAGTACGATGCAGCAAAAGAGCGGCAGGGCTTTATCGAAGGTCGAATCATGGAAGTCGAGGGCAAGCTGTCACACGCCCAGATCATCGACCCCAAGTTGCTCGACGCCGATGGTCGTTGCGTGTTTGGTGCGACAGTGACGCTCGAAGACATGGACTCCGGTAATACCGTGACCTACCAGATCGTCGGCGAGGACGAGGCCGACATCAAGGCCAACAAGATCTCGGTCAGTTCGCCGATAGCCCGGGCGCTGATCGGCAAGTACGCTGGCGATATCGCTGAAGTGCAGGCCCCGGGGGGCGTGCGCGAGTACGAGATCATCGAGGTCGCCTACATCTGATCCCGCGATGAGCCGGCTCGCGGACCATCTGACCTTGTTGCTGCTGACCTTATGGGTCGGAGCCATGTGGGCGGTCGGTTATCTGGTTGCCCCGACATTGTTTTCCATGCTGGCTGATCGAACGCTGGCGGGTGCAGTGGCGGGGCGTCTGTTTACTTTTGTGGCCTGGATCGGCCTGGGAGTATCCGCATACTTGTTGCTGTTTCTGAGCGTGCGGATGGGGTGGCAAGCGTTTCGTAGCGGGGTGTTCTGGCTGGTCCTGGTGCTGCTGGTGTGCACCGCCGTGGGGCATTTCGGTATTCAGCCATTGATGGCCGAACTCAAGGCCCTTGCCTGGCCGCGTGAGGTGATGGACAGTGTAACCCGGGACCGTTTCGCAACCTGGCACGGTGTTTCCAGCGTGCTGTACCTGATCCAAAGCATGTTGGGGGTGTTGCTGGTGCTCAGTGTCAGGCGGGTATTACGCTGATTTGCGCTGCGTGCGGAGTGCTCCGCAGCGCATGGGGCACGATCTGGCGTACGCTCAGCGCCCGCGACCGACTGCGGGTTTGCCACGGCCGCCAGGGCGGGGCGTTGCAGCGCGGCGCTTCTCGGCGCTGGCCTTCATCAGTGCCGCACGGCGGGCTGCTGCAGCAAAGGCCGCCGCGGACTTTGCGGTGGCTGCGCCGGCTGCGCGTTTGGCCGGTGCGGCCTGGGCAACCTTCTTTTCTTCGGTCTTGCGTTCGCGCCAGACCACGAGGATGTTGCCGATATGTTGTACCGGCGCGGCCCCAAGGGTGTTGCACAGCTCAAGCATCAGCGCGTCGCGCTGGTCGCGCTCGGTGCCCTGGATGCGCACCTTGATCAGCTCATGGGCCTGCAGCGAGCGCTCGATCTCGGCGACGACGTTGGGCGCAAGGCCGTTGCCCGCAATGGTGACGACGGGGCTCAGGTGGTGCGCGCGGGCGCGGAGTTCTCGGCGTTGGGCCGGGGTCAGCTCGATCATGGACATTTGATTACCTCAGTAGGACCCGGATTTTACTCTGATGAAGCGAAACAAGACCAGTAAGGCGTGGCTGCACGATCACCTGAACGATCCCTATGTGCAACGCGCCAATGCCGAGGGCTATCGCGCACGCGCGGCATATAAGCTGATGGAGATCGATGATCGCGAACATCTGCTCAGGCGCGGTGGCGTGGTGGTTGACCTCGGCGCTGCACCGGGTTCATGGTGCCAGGTCGCAGTGCAGCGTTGCGGCCCGACCGGAAAAGTGTTTGCGCTCGACATCCTGCCGATGGAGGCAGTCCATGGCGTGGACTTCCTGCAGGGAGACTTTACTGAAGATTCGGTGCTCGAAGCGCTTGAAAACCGTCTTGGCGGCGCCCATGTCGACGTCGTGTTGTCGGACATTGCACCCAATCTGTCGGGCGTTGCCACCGTGGACCAGGCTCGTTCGATCATGTTGTGCGAACTGGCGCTCGATTTTGCCGTCAGACACCTGAATTCGCACGGCCATTTTCTGGTCAAGGTATTCCAGGGCGAGGGTTTCATGGCGTTCCGCAAGGAGATGGAGCGCCACTTCGCTTCGGTGCAGGTGCGCAAGCCCAAGGCATCGCGTGACCGCAGCGCCGAGGTGTATTTGCTTGCGAGCCGGTTACGATGACAGGTGATATTGTTTCAAGCGGTGACAAGGACTCCCTGAGCGTGGTTTTCGCGCGATAGTTCGCGTTAATCAGGCTCATTGGTTTGCCGGCCGGAACGATCACCACTAGAATGAGTCAATAAGAACGCACGCCCATGCCGGGCTTTCGAGGTAAGACGTTGAACAATCTCTTCAAGAATCTCGCGATCTGGATGGTCATCGGTGTGGTGCTGATGACCGTGTTCAACCAGTTCAATACGCGTCAGGCAGCGCCAAACACCATGGAGTACTCCCAGTTTCTGGAGGAGGCCAGGGCGGGGCGTATTGCCAAGGCTACTGTCGATGGTCGCATGTTGCGTGCGGTCACCCAGGAAGGTCGCACCATTACGGTCTACACGCCTGGCGTGCAGGATATCTGGATGGTGTCTGACCTGATGCGCTACGGTGTCTCGGTGAACGCCACCAAGCCTGAGGAGGAGCAGTCCTTCCTCGCGAGCATCTTCGTATCGTGGTTCCCGATGTTGCTGCTGATCGGCGTGTGGATCTTCTTCATGCGGCAGATGCAGGGCGGCGGAAAGGGGGGCGCGTTCTCGTTCGGCAAGAGCAAGGCACGCATGCTCGACGAATCCGCCAACTCGGTGACCTTCGCCGACGTTGCGGGGTGTGACGAAGCCAAGGAAGAAGTGTTCGAACTGGTCGAGTTCCTGCGCGATCCGTCCAAGTTCCAGAAACTGGGTGGCCGGATTCCCAAGGGGGTGCTGATGGTGGGTTCGCCCGGTACCGGCAAGACCTTGCTGGCCAAGGCGATTGCGGGCGAGGCCAAGGTTCCCTTCTTCTCGATCTCCGGGTCGGATTTCGTCGAGATGTTCGTTGGTGTTGGGGCAGCACGTGTCCGCGACATGTTCGAGCAGGCCAAGAAGCACGCGCCCTGCATCATCTTCATCGACGAAATCGACGCTGTCGGTCGCCAGCGTGGCGCCGGTATGGGCGGCGGTAACGACGAACGTGAGCAGACGCTCAACCAGTTGCTGGTTGAGATGGACGGTTTCGAGGGGCAGACCGGCGTCATCGTGATTGCGGCGACCAACCGACCCGATGTGCTCGACCCCGCGCTGCTGCGTCCGGGCCGTTTCGACCGTCAGGTGGTCGTGTCGCTGCCGGATATTCGCGGTCGCGAACAGATCCTCAAGGTGCACATGCGCAAGGTGCCGATCGCGCCCGATGTCGATCCTCAGGTGCTGGCCCGCGGCTGCCCTGGTTTTGCTGGCGCCGATCTGGCCAACCTGGTCAATGAGGCCGCACTGTTCGCTGCCAGAGCCAACAAGCGTCTGGTCGATATGGACGACTTCGAACGGGCCAAGGACAAGATCATGATGGGGGCCGAGCGCCGCTCGGTGGTCATGCCTGAAGAAGAGCGTCGCAACACCGCTTACCACGAGTCCGGTCATGCAGTGGTTGCGAAGCTGCTCGACAAGACCGATCCGGTGCACAAGGTCACCATCATTCCACGCGGTCGTGCGCTGGGTGTGACCATGCAGCTGCCGACCGAAGACCGCTACAGTCAGGATCGTGAGCGTCTGCTGCAGACCATTACCGTGCTGTTTGGTGGGCGGATTGCAGAAGAAGTGTTCATGAAGCAGATGACCACCGGAGCCTCGAACGACTTCCAGCGCGCCACCGACCTGGCGCGTCGCATGGTGACGCAGTGGGGTATGTCGGATACGCTGGGGCCGATGGTCTATGGCGAGGAAGAAGGTGAGATCTTCCTGGGACGTCAGGTGACCACCCACCGCAATGTGTCTGAAGCCACGATGCAGAAGGTGGATGCCGAGATCCGTCGTATCGTTGATCAGCAATATGCGTTGGCTCGTCGCCTTCTCGAAGAGAACCGCGACAAGGTCGAGGCCATGACCGCTGCGCTGCTCGAGTGGGAAACCATTGATGCCGAGCAGATCAATGACATCATGGATGGCCGTAGCCCGCGTCCGCCCAAGCCTGCACAGGCGCCGGCCTCGCGCTCGGGTGACGACAGTCCGGGGGCTGCGCCGACGGCAGCTGCGCCTGCCGCCTGAACATCCGTTCGACGCATCAGCAGTAAACCCGAAGGGTCGGCCAAGCCGGCCCTTTCCCATTCTGGCGGGCCTTTGAGGGTTCGTTCTCATGAAGGAAGCTCCCCCATGTCGACACTTGTTTGCGGGCGTTTTGAGCTCGACCTGTCCCGTCCGCGCATCATGGCCATCATCAACCTGACTGATGCCTCGTTTTCGGGTGATGGCGTGCTGGGTGACCGCGATGCGGCCCTGCGCCGTGCCGAGGCGGCCTTGGCTGAGGGGGCCGAGATACTTGACCTCGGTGCGGAATCCACCCGCCCTGGGGCGGCCGCGGTTCCGGAGCAGCAGGAGCTTGATCTGCTGATGCCAGTTCTTGAGGCTCTTGTCGGGTGGAAGGTGCCGTTATCGATCGACACGCTGAAGCCGGGGGTGATGCGTGCGGCGTTGGCGGCGGGGGCAGACATGATCAACGATGTGAACGGCTTTCGTGCGCCCGGTGCGGTGGAGGCTGTCGCTGACGGGCGAGCCGGGCTATGCGTGATGCACATGCAGGGCGAGCCACGCACCATGCAGCAGGCGCCCAGCTATCACGACGTTGTGGATGAGGTTGCCGCCTTTCTCGACCAGCGGGTGAGTGAATTGCAGGCGGCAGGGGTGGCACGGGAGCGCATCGTGCTGGATCCGGGGTTCGGGTTTGGCAAAACCCTGGAGCACAACTGTGCCCTGTTGCGACATCTTGAGCGCTTTACCCGGAGCGGTCTGCCGGTGCTGGCCGGGCTGTCGCGCAAGTCGATGCTGGGGGCGATCACGGGCCGTCCGGTGGATCAGCGTCTCAGTGCGAGTATCGCTGCAGCGCTGGTTGCCGTGCAGCGTGGTGTGGCCATCGTGCGTGTGCATGACGTTGCCGTGACTCGTGACGCACTCATGGTGTGGCAGGCGGTGTCATAATCGCGGCTTTCACGCTGTGGGGCACGCATGGGACGCAAGTATTTCGGTACCGACGGGGTTCGGGGGTGTGTGGGTGAGGCGCCGATCACGCCCGAGTTCGTCATGCGGCTTGGCTATGCGGCAGGGGTGTCCCTGGTCGCGCGTGAGCATCTTCCGGCAGGTGAGCGCCCGACCATCCTGATTGGCAAGGACACCCGAGTGTCCGGTTATATGCTTGAGGCGGCGCTTGAGGCCGGTTTTGCTGCGGCGGGCGTTGATGTGATGCTGGCCGGGCCGATCCCTACGCCAGCCGTGGCCTACCTGACCCGTGCGCTCCGCTTGCAGGCAGGGGTTGTGATCTCTGCGTCCCATAATCCGTTCTACGATAACGGCATCAAGTTCTTCTCGGCCGGCGGCACCAAGCTGCCCGATGCGATGGAGGCCGAGATCGAAACACATCTCGACGAGCCCATGGGGTGTGTTGATTCGGCCCGTCTTGGTCGGGCCCGCCGCATCAATGACGCGGCCGGTCGTTACATCGAGTTTTGCAAAAGCACCTTTCCGTCGGAACTGGACCTGCGCGGCATGCGCATTGCCCTCGACTGTGCGCATGGTGCCGCCTATCACATTGCCCCCAGCGTGTTTCACGAGCTGGGGGCCGAGGTTGTCTCGGTCGGCGTCGAGCCCAACGGGCTGAACATCAACGACGGCGTCGGCGCGACTCGCCCTGAAAGTCTGCGTCAATGTGTGTTGACCAACAGTGCGGACCTGGGCATTGCGCTGGACGGTGATGGTGATCGCCTGATCATGGTCGACCGTCAGGGTGAGATCTACGATGGCGACAAGTTGTTGTATGTGATCGCTGCTGCGCGTAAGGCCGCGGGGCGCCTGGACGGAGTCGTCGGTACCCTGATGAGCAACCTCGGCTTCGAGCATGCGGTGGCGCGTCTGGGCGTGCCGTTTGCCCGTGCCAAGGTGGGCGACCGTTACGTGCTCGAGTTGCTGCACGAGAAAGGCTGGAAAGTCGGGGGGGAGAACTCTGGTCACATTATCTGCCTGGATTGCCATAGCACCGGCGATGGCATCGTGTCGGCGCTGCAAGTGTTGGCTGCGCTGAAGCAGGGTGACCTGACCCTGGCCGAGGCCTGCGCAGACCTGGTGTTCTATCCGCAGCGCCTGATCAATGTACGTCTGCCATTGGGTTTCGACTGGCAGGGCGATGACGGCATTGCACGCGCCAAGGCTGCGGCGGAAGAAACGCTGGCCAACAGCGGCAGGGTGTTGCTGCGGCCCTCCGGTACCGAGCCCCTGTTGCGGGTCATGGTCGAAGGCCAGGATGGCGGCCTGGTCGATCGCCTGGCCAAGGACATCGCTACGGCTGTGGAGCGTGCGCTGGAATAGGCCTACGGTGCTACGTGCATCCAGGACGGCAGGATGTGCGGAATGCGCATCCTGCCGTTTTTTCATTTATGCCCTTTGGACGAGTGGGCGGGAATCCGGGTTGCTACATGTCGATATTTTGACTTGTCACATGCCTGCAATGTTGGGGCTTCAGACTCCGTGCTGACGATTCGCAGCACGGCTTTGCCGTGATGAGATGCGGGAAGTTTCAAACGATCATCATCAAAAGGAAGTCCGAAATGAAGCTCAAGAAGCATGTACTCGGTGTGACGCTCGCTACTGCCTTTGTTGCCACGATGTCTGCGCCTGCGCTGGCGCGTGACAACATCCAGATCGCAGGGTCCTCGACCGTGCTGCCGTTCGCCAGTATCGTCGCTGAAGAGTTCGGCAACGCCTTTCCCCAGTTCAAGACTCCGGTGGTCGGTTCGGGTGGTTCCTCGGGTGGTCTGCGTCAGTTTTGCCAGGGTGTGGGTGCCAACACCATCGACATCGCCAACTCTTCGCGTCCGATTCGCCCGGCTGAAGTCGAAAGCTGCAAGAAGGCCGGTGTGAACAAGATCGTCGAGGTCAAGTTTGGCTATGACGGCATTGTGTTTGCCTCCCGCTCGGACAAGGGGGCTTTCGCGCTCAAGCCGCAGCACGTCTTCCTGGCAGGTGCCGCGGAGGTGCCGCAGGGCGGCAAGATGGTTGCGAACCCCTATACCCGTTGGTCGCAGATTGACAAGTCGCTGCCCGACCAGGAAATCGTGCTGGTGATCCCGGCTTCCAATCACGGCACGCGTGAAGTGTTTGAAGAGAAGGTGGTGCATCCGGGCTGCGAGTCCCTGGCTGAGGTGAAGGCGCTGGAGAAGGATGCGCAGAAGAAGGTGTGCAACAGCTTCCGCGGCGACGGTCGGGTGATCGAGATTGCGGGTGATTACACCGAGACCCTGGCTCGCCTGACCGCGCAGGCGGATGCGGTTGGTGTGTTCGGTCTGAGCTTCTATGACCAGAACCGCGATCGCCTGAAAGTGGCGACTGTCAATGGCGTCACGCCCAGCCTGCAGACCATTGCGACGGGCGAGTATCCGGTCTCCCGCCCGCTGTACTTCTATCTGAAGGGCGAGCATATCGGTGTGATTCCCGGTATCAAGGAATATGCCGAGTTCTTCCTGAACGCACAGGTTTCGGGTAGTGCCAGCCCGCTGGAAAAGGCCGGTCTGATTCCGCTGCCGGATGCCGAGCGCAAGCAGGTTGTGGCTGACGTTCGCGCGGGCAAGGCTGTCCAGTAAGCGGCTTGTGTCCTGCTGAGGCCCGGATCGGGCCTCGTCTGGCGCCGAGTGTCTAGGCACACGCCCCGGGGGTGCCCCGCATTCCCCGGGGTTTCTTGCGAGCGCTGCTTTCGGAGTTGAAATGAACAACTGGTTATTGGTGTGCGTGCTGCTGATCACGATGGGCTTTGCCTATCAGTTCGGCCTTGCCCGCAGCAAATCGGTCGCCGCGGGTGGGCCTGGCCGGATGCACTCCCGACCGGGCTACTACGGTTTGCTCGTCGCCCTGTGGTGTGGGGTGCCGGCCTTGGCTGTCTTCATGCTGTGGTCTGCATTTGAGCCGAATATCATCCGTGCTTCGGTGATGGAGTACTTGCCGGCGGAGGTGGTGTCGGCTGATGGATCACAGCTCAATGTGGCGCTCCGTCGTATCGAGAATATCGCGTCCGGTTTTGGCGTTTCGGATCAACCAGCTGAGTATGAGTTGCGTGCGGCAGAGCGTATGAGCGCCGTGCAGCAGACCGGCCGGCTGTCGATGTACGGTTTGATGGCGGTGTTGGGCGTGGCAGGTCTGGTGCTGACCTTGCGCCGGATCACGCCCAACCTGAGGGCGCGCAATCAGGTGGAAAGCGTTGTAAAGGCGCTTTTGGTGGCATGCTCTGCCATCGCAGTGTTCACCACCGTAGGCATCGTGTTGTCGATGATCGGTGAAGCAACCAAGTTCTTCAGCTTTGTCAGTCCGCTTGATTTCTTTTTCGGGACCGTATGGAACCCGCGATTCTCCACCGTCGGTACCGGTGATCAAGGCCAGTTTGGCCTGATTCCGCTGCTGTGGGGCACGATCATGGTCAGTATCGTCGCGATGCTGATTGCGGTGCCGGTGGGGTTGATGACCGCCATCTACATGGCCGAGTACGCCCCGGGCTGGTTGCGCTCGATGGCCAAGCCGGTGATCGAGGTGCTGGCGGGGATTCCAACCATTGTTTATGGCTTTTTCGCGCTGGTGACAGTCGGGCCGTTCTTCCACGGTCTGGGTCAGATGATCGGAATCGACATCCGGGCGACCAGTGCGCTGACTGCAGGGGTGGTGATGGGCATCATGATCATCCCCTTCGTGTCCTCGCTTTCGGACGACATCATCACGCAGGTGCCGAAGGCCATGCGTGACGGCTCTCTGGGTCTGGGTGCGACCAAGTCTGAAACGATCCGCAACGTGGTGCTGCCAGCAGCCCTGCCGGGCATTGTGGGCGCCTTTCTGCTTGCTGCCAGCCGCGCTATTGGCGAGACGATGATCGTAGTGCTGGCCGCTGGCAACAGTCCGGTCTTGCACGCCAACCCCTTCGAGGCAGTGTCGACGGTGACCGTCACCATCGTCAATCAGCTGACCGGTGATACGGACTTTGCCAGTCCGCAGTCCTTGGTCGCATTTGCCCTGGGCTTGACGCTGTTCGTGATCACGCTCGGTCTGAACGTGGTTGCGCTGTACATCGTCCGTAAGTATCGCGAACAATACGAGTAAGCCGTGAATACGACGAATCAAACCAATTTGCAGGATAGAGAGGCGGCCTGGGCCAAGCAGCGCCGGGTCGTCGAGCAGTCGCTTGCACGACGCCACGCAGCTGAGCGGCGCTTTCGCGGACTGGGATTGTCGGGGGTGATCTTTGGCCTGGCGATGGTTGCACTGTTGTTCGTGACCATTCTCGCCAAGGGCTTGCCCGCCTTCTGGCAGGCGACGATTCCCGTCGAAATCTACTTTGATCCGCAGATCATCGAAGTCGAGCAGCGTCCAGGTTTGTTGCCCGGTGAGTCGGCAGCACAACTGCGCGAGCGGGAGATGGCTTGGCAGACGCAGCTGACGATGTCGAACTGGAACCGTCTGATCGAGAACGCGCTGCTCGAGTTCGTGCCTGAGGCGGCAGACTCGCGCGCCGAGTTGCGTCGTCTGGTGACCAGCGGTGAGCGGTTCAGGCTGCGTGACATGGTTGTGGCCGACCCATCACTGATCGGCAAGCGGGTCAGGCTGGACTTGCTGGCCGACGCCAATATCGATGTCTGGCTCAAGGGCAATATTGATCGTGATCTGCCTGACAATCAGCAGCAGTTGTCGGCCAAGTTGCGCCAATGGGCTGACGACCTGTATGCCCGTGACGTCATCCGCATGAGTTTCAGCACGGCACTTTTTGCCAATACGGACTCGCGTTCTTCGTTGGCTTCGGCCGGGCTTGCAGGGGCGTTGGCGGGCTCGCTGTACATGATGCTGATCGTCATCCTGCTGGCTGTCCCGGTTGGTGTGGCGAGTGCGATCTATCTGCAGGAGTTCGCGCCGCGTAACAAATTCACCGATCTGATTGAGGTGAACATCAACAACCTGGCCGCGGTGCCGTCGATCATCTTTGGTTTGCTCGGTGCTGCGGTATTCATCAACTGGTTCAAGATGCCGCTGTCGGCGCCGATCGTCGGGGGTCTGGTGTTGTCGCTGATGACGCTGCCCACGGTGATCATTGCTACACGCTCGGCACTCCAGGCGATTCCGCCGTCCATTCGTCAGGCGGCACTGGGCATCGGCGCATCGAAGATGCAGACCATCTTCCATCATGTGCTGCCGCTGGCTTTGCCTGGCATCCTCACCGGGGCCATCATTGGCGTGGCGCAGGCCATTGGCGAGACAGCGCCACTGCTGCTGATTGGCATGAGTGCTTTCGTCGCTGCGGTACCGGCGACGCCCTTCGATCAATCGACCGCCTTGCCGGTACAGATCTATCTCTGGCAAGGCAATGAGTTGCGCAACTTCTTCGAGGCCCGAACATCTGCAGCCATCATCGTGCTGCTGTCGGTCATGATTACGCTCAACGCGTTTGCCATCTGGCTGCGCAAGCGATTCGAGAAAAGGTGGTAAGGATGAAAATGGAAAACAACCTGCAACGAAGCCTGGCCGCTGCTGAAGGTACGGTGGGCGTGAGCGCCGCAGCAAAGATCAAGATGACCGCCCGTGATGCACGTGTGTTCTACGGCGAGAAGGAGGCGCTGCATGGGGTGAATCTGGATATTCGCGAGAATGAAGTGCTGGCGTTCATTGGCCCGTCAGGCTGCGGAAAGTCCACTTTCCTGCGCTGTCTGAACCGGATGAACGACACGATCGACGGCTGCCGGGTCACCGGCAAGATCGAACTCGATGGCGAAGACATCTATGACCGTTCGCTTGACGTCGTGTTGCTGCGCGCCCGGGTGGGTATGGTGTTTCAGAAGCCGAACCCGTTTCCAAAATCGATCTACGACAACATTGCCTATGGACCGAAGTTGCATGGTCTGGCATCGACTCGCGCCGAGCTTGACGAGGTGGTCGAGCGCAGTCTGATTCGCGCCGGTCTGTGGGACGAAGTCAAGGATCGTCTCGATCAGCCGGGTACCGGACTGTCGGGTGGTCAGCAGCAGCGTCTTTGTATTGCCCGCGCGGTGGCGGTGAGTCCCGAGGTCATCCTGATGGACGAGCCGTGTTCGGCCCTCGATCCGATCGCAACGGCAAAGGTGGAGCAGTTGATCACCGAGCTCGCGGAGAACTTCACCATCGTCATCGTCACCCACAACATGCAGCAGGCCGCACGGGTGTCGAACCGGACTGCCTTCTTCCATCTCGGGGATTTGGTGGAAGTGGATGACACCACACACATCTTTACCAGCCCCAAGGACAAACGGACAGAAGACTACATTACCGGCCGGTTTGGTTGAGCCTGGGAGGAGGGGTTTACCCTCCTCGTATTTAGTCAATATTTCAATATTATTTGAATTGTTAAATTATTTTGTGGCAGTATCCACGGAATGAGGAGCGGTCAGCATGATTTCAGAAAAGGTCTACAACGTGTTGTTCTTGTGCTCGGGAAACTCCGCACGTTCCATCTTTGCCGAGGCCATTCTCAATCAGGATGGGCTGGGGCGCTTTCGTGCCTGGTCGGCGGGCAGCATGCCGCGTGGGCAGGTGCATCCGATCACGCTCGATATGCTTGGCAAGATGAACTACCCGGTCGATGGTCTGCGCTCCAAGAGTTGGGACGAGTTCGCCGCAGAGGGGGCGCCAGTGCTGGACTTCGTCATCACCGTCTGTGACACCGCAGCGGGTGAGGTGTGTCCCGCCTGGCCTGGTCAGCCGATGACGGCGCACTGGGGGGTGCCGGACCCGGTGGTGGTTGAGGGATCCGAGAGTGAGCGCTATCTGGCGTTTGCCGACAGCTACAGGATGCTGAGAAACCGGATCAACATTTTCATCAACCTGCCGATCAAGAGTCTCGACCGGCTCAGCTTGAAGGCAAGAATGGATGAGATCGGCAAGCTGACTGACGCCGCACCGGACGGGGGCGGGCAGGCGTAGAGGCTTGCGGCAGTGTGCTTGAGTAACGGCCGACGGTAAGCGCCTTATCGTTGCTGGTCGACCAGGCTGGGCACTGTATGACAGCGACTGCGTGCGGCAAATGCTGCGATATAACTTGAATGATTGGAGGTTTGAATGAAAGTCGGTATCAATGGCATGGGCCGTATCGGGCGTCTGGCACTTCGTGCGGCGATGGGGGCGGCGGACCGGCAGGCGGACGATCCGCGTGCGGGCAACCGGCTCGAGGTCGTGCACCTCAACGAGTTGAAGGGTGGGGCAGCAGCCACGGCGCACCTGCTGGCCTTTGACAGCGTGCAGGGCAAGTGGCGTGCCGACATCCGTGCCGAGGGCGAGGATACGATCCGGATCGACGAACGCAAGCTGTCCTTCTCGTCTCACGCCACTGCCGCCGAAATCCCCTGGGGGGAATTGGGTGTGGATGTGGTGCTGGAGTGCACCGGCAAGTTCCTGACGCCTGAAACCCTGCAGGGCCATCTGGATCGTGGTGCCAAGCGGGTGATCGTCGCTGCCCCGGTGAAAACCGGCGGCGTGCTTAACATCGTGGTCGGCATCAATCACGAACTGTACGACCCGGCACGTGACCGCATTGTCACTGCGGCGTCGTGCACCACCAATTGCCTCGCACCGGTGGTCAAGGTCGTGCATGAGAACCTGGGTATCCGCCATGGGCAGATCACCACCATTCACGATCCCACCAATACCAACCTGGTGGTCGATGCGCCGCACAAGGACCTGCGCCGTGCCCGCAGTTCGCTGATGAGTCTGGCGCCGACGACCACGGGTAGCGCGACCGCAATTGCGTTGATCTACCCGGAACTTAAGGGCAAGCTCAATGGCCATGCGGTGCGCGCGCCGGTGCTCAACGCCTCGCTGACTGACTGCGTGTTCGAACTGAAGCGCGAGACCACCGCGGAGGAGGTGAATGCCTTGTTCGAGGCGGCGGCGGCGGGACCTTTGGCGGGCATTCTCGGCTATGAGACGCGTCCGCTGGTCAGCGTCGACTACGCCCGCGATACGCGCAGCGCCATCATCGATGCATTGTCGACGATGGTGACCGATGGCACCTTGCTGAAGGTGTATGCCTGGTACGACAACGAGATGGGCTATGCCTGCCGTATGGTCGACCTGGCCTGCTATATGGACGCCAGGGGGCTCTGAAGCCATGCAACACGCTGCGCGCAACTACGCCATTGTCACTGCCGCCTATTGGGGCTTTACGCTCACCGATGGCGCGTTGCGCATGCTGGTATTGCTGCATTTCTACCGTCTGGGGTATTCCCCGTTTACGCTGGCCTTCCTGTTCCTGCTGTACGAGGCAGCGGGGGTGCTGGCCAATTTGATCGGCGGCTGGCTGGCGACGCGTTATGGTATTGCACGCATGTTGACGGTGGGGCTGGTGACGCAGATTGCCGGTTTTCTGTTGCTGTCAATGCTCGACCCCGGATGGTCCGCGGCGATGGCGGTGGCCTGGGTGGTGGTGGCGCAGGGTATCTGCGGTGTGGCCAAGGACTTGACCAAGACCGCCAGCAAGTCAGCGATCAAGGTCACGCAGGCCGAGGCCAGGGAGCAGGGCGCCGGCCAGTTGTTCAAATGGGTGGCGTGGTTTACCGGCAGCAAGAACGCGATGAAAGGTATCGGTTTCTTTCTGGGTGGTTTGTTGCTGGAGGTGCTGGGGTTCCGCGGGGCATTGTGTGCGATGGCCGGCTTGCTTGCGCTGGTGCTGGTGGGCGTGGTGAGTTCGCTGCCACCGATGATGGGCAAGGCGAAAGCCTCCCGCTCGGTACGCGAATTGTTTGCCAAGAATCCCGGCATCAATGCATTGGCGGCCGCTCGCGTGGCGCTGTTCGGTGCGCGTGATGTGTGGTTTGTGGTCGGCGTGCCCGTGTTCCTGTATTCGGCGGGGTGGACCTTCACCATGGTGGGCACCTTTCTCGCTGCATGGACGATCGCCTACGGGGTGGTGCAGGCACTGACGCCACATGTGGTGAAGCGTAGCGCCGATGGCTTGAGCCAGGAGGTGCCGGCGGCACGCCATTGGTCAGTGTTGCTGGCCTTGATTCCCGCTGCACTGGTGGGTGCAGTGTGGTTCGAGGTGCCGAACCTGGAGTGGGTGGTGGTCGGAGGGCTGAGTCTGTTCGGCTTTGTGTTCGCAATCAATTCCTCGGTGCATTCTTACCTGATCCTGGCGTATGCGGGGTCTGAGAAGGCGGCGGAGGATGTGGGCTTCTATTACGCTGCCAATGCTCTGGGGCGCTTCATCGGCACCTTGTTATCCGGCGTGCTGTACCAGTGGGGCGGGTTGAGCTGGGCGCTTGGCGGGTCCGCGCTGATGCTGCTGGCGTGCTGGCTGATTACGCTGATGTTGCCGACACGACTTGTGCTGATGGGCCGGCCGCTATCATGATCCGTGCCGTCCGTGAGGCGGGTGTCGCCCGTCGCAACCCTGTTGAGCCGCTCGAGAGAATGATCATGGAAAAATCTGCTGCACTGGCTGTCTTTGAATCGCTGTCCTCGGGTATCCGGCTGGATGTCTTCCGTCTGCTAGTGCGCAAGGGGCCGGATGGGCTGGTGGCGGGTGAGATTGCACTGGCTCTGGATCTGCCGCCGACCAATGCCTCATTTCATTTGAAGGCGCTGACCCATGCCGGTCTGTTGTCGGTGGAGCAGGAAGGGCGCTATCAGCGTTATCGCGCCAATCTGCCGCTGATGCGCGACCTGATCGACTACCTTACCGCCGAATGTTGTGAAGGGATGCCAGAGCGTTGTGAGGAAACGCGCGGGGTGTGCGCGGATGGGCTCAAGTGTTGATGCCCGACGGACGTCGTGGTGCGCTCCAGTAATGTAACGATTGCAATCATCTTGCGCCGGATGGCGCATCGGGAACGGATATGGGTTTGTTCGAACGGTTTCTGACCGTCTGGGTGGGTCTTGGCATCCTGGTGGGTGTGGGGCTCGGTCTGGTGGTACCGGGTGTATTTCAAGGGATTGCGGCGATCGAGTTCGCCCATGTGAACCTGGTCGTTGCCATCTTCATCTGGGTGATGATCTACCCGATGATGATCCAGATCGACTGGCATGCAGTGAAGGACGTGGGGCGCAAGCCACGTGGCCTGATCCTGACCCTGGTGGTCAACTGGCTGATCAAGCCCTTCACCATGGCTGCGCTGGGGGTGCTGTTCTTCCACTACCTGTTTGCGCCCTGGGTTGATCCGCAATCGGCCAGCGAGTACATCGCCGGCATGATCCTGCTGGGCGTGGCACCTTGCACCGCGATGGTGTTTGTGTGGAGTCAACTGGTTAAGGGTGATGCCAATTACACGCTGGTGCAGGTGTCCGTGAACGACATCATCATGATCTTTGCGTTTGCCCCCATCGCCGCCTTCTTGCTGGGCGTGACCCGGATTACCGTGCCGTGGGAGACGCTGGTGCTGTCCACCGTGTTGTATGTGGTGCTGCCCTTGCTTGCCGGCATGGCGACGCGGCATCTGCTTGAGCGCCGGTCACCCCATGCGGTAGCGGATTTCGTCGGGCAGTTGAAGCCGTGGTCCATTGTGGGTCTGATTGCCACCGTGGTGCTGCTGTTTGGCTTCCAGGCGCAGACCATCATCGACAAGCCGCTGGTGATCGCCATGATCGCGGTGCCGCTGATGGTGCAGACCTATGGCATCTTCGCGATCTCCTACGTGGCGGCGAGGGTGTTGAAATTGCCGCACAATGTCGCCGGGCCTGCCTGCCTGATTGGCACCTCCAATTTCTTCGAGCTTGCGGTGGCGGTGGCTATCTCGCTGTTCGGGCTCAACTCCGGTGCGGCACTCGCAACCGTGGTCGGGGTGCTGGTGGAGGTGCCGGTCATGCTGTCGCTGGTCGCGATCATCAATCGTACCCCGCACTGGTTCATCCACACGCATGCCGGGCAAGGGCCGCTGAGCAAGGGAGCACGTTCATGAGCAGCATCACGATCTATCACAATCCACGTTGCGGCACATCCCGCAACACCCTGGCGATGATCCGCAACAGCGGCGAAGAGCCGGTCATCATCGAGTATCTGAAGACCCCGCCGACGCGTGACCAGTTGGTCGCGTTGATCGCTGCAGCTGGGTTGGGCGTGCGCGGCATCATGCGCGCCAAGGAGAAGTTGTTTGGCGAGCTCGGGCTTGCCGATCCGGCTGTAAGCGACGAGGCGCTGATCGATGCGATGATGGCGCATCCGATCCTGATCAACCGCCCGATTGTGGTGACGCAGCTGGGTACCCGCTTGTGCCGGCCGTCAGAGGTGGTGCTCGACATCCTGCCGCAGCCGCAGCGGGGTGCCTTCACCAAGGAAGACGGCGAACAGGTGGTTGATGGGGAGGGGCGTCGTGTCTGATCTTGCTGGCGATCTGCCCAATATCGATGCAGGGCTCTTCCGTATCCCGAATCCTGCACAACTGTGTGCGACGCCGGCGTCGACGCATCCGCCGCGCATCCTGCTGCTCTATGGGTCCTTGCGGGCGCGTTCGTTCAGTCGTCTGATGACCGAAGAGGCGGCCCGTCTGTTGCGCGCCATGGGCGCCGAGACGCGTATCTTCAATCCCAGTGGTCTGCCCTTGCCGGACGATGCGCCGGACACCCACCCCAAGGTGGCGGAGCTGCGTGAGCTGACCCAATGGGCGGAGGGCATGGTGTGGTGCTCGCCCGAGCGTCATGGCGCAATGACCGGCATCATGAAGGCACAGATCGACTGGATTCCGCTGTCGGTTGGCGCGGTACGGCCGACCCAGGGCAAGACCCTGGCGCTGATGCAGGTCTGCGGCGGATCGCAATCATTCAATGCGGTCAACCAGATGCGGGTGCTTGGGCGATGGATGCGGATGCTGACCATCCCCAATCAGTCTTCGGTGGCAAAGGCCTTCCTGGAGTTCGACGAGCACGACCGCATGAAGCCTTCTGCCTACTACGACAGGGTGGTGGATGTGATGGAAGAGCTGCTCAAGTTCACCCTGCTGACCCGCGATATCGCGCCCTATCTGGTCGATCGCTACAGCGAGCGCAAGGAAAGTGCAGAGGCCTTGTCGCAGCGTGTGAACCAGCGCTCGATCTGACAGTCGTACCGGCTGAAACCCAATCTGCTTCGGCGCATCTTCTCCATGTGCGCCCATGCACCGGTCGTGACGCGATGAGGATGTTTTGCCGCCAGGCCTGGCTCGGCATATAATCTCGCGATTTATCGGACGGTTTTCCGCATGTCGAACAAACTCGTCGCTGGCAACTGGAAGCTGAACGGCAGCCTTGCCGAAAACAAGGTCTTGCTGGACGGTCTGCAGTCTCCGGACGGAGTGGAGGTTGCGGTCTGCGTGCCCTATCCGTATCTGGCGCAGGCGGGGCTGTTGCTCAAGGGCATTGCCCTGGGGGCGCAGGACGTCAGTGAGTATGATCGCGGCGCCTACACCGGTGAGGTCAGTGCATCGATGCTGGCCGAGTTCGGATGCCACTATGTCATTGTTGGTCACTCCGAGCGGCGGGCCTTGTTTGCCGAGAGCGATGCTGCAATCGGTCGCAAGGCCGCGGCTGCGCTGTCCGGTCGCCTTGTGCCCATCGTCTGTATTGGTGAGACGCTGGATGAGCGCGAAGCCGGTCAGGTGATGGCGGTGGTAGGGCGTCAACTGGCTGCGGTGCTCGATGTATTGGGTGTCGAGGCCATGGGGCAGGTGGTGCTGGCTTACGAACCGGTCTGGGCGATCGGTACCGGGCGGTCGGCATCGGCTGATCAGGTGGCTGAGGTGCACGGTCTGATTCGTGCCTGGTTGCGTGATCAGGGCGTGGCAGCCGATGGCGTGCGCATCCTGTATGGCGGCAGCGTCAAGCCGGGTAACGCGGCCGAATTGTTTGCGCTTGCCGATGTCGATGGTGGTCTGATCGGCGGGGCGTCGCTGGTGGCCGAAGATTTCATGTCCATCTGCCGGGCGGCAGTGGCTTAATTCAACTGTATTCAGTTTCTTTCAAGGTTGTTCGTGATGAGTGACATGCTTTTTTCGCTGGTGCTGACGGTTCATGTGCTGGTGGGTCTTGGGGTGATCGGTCTGGTGCTGGTGCAGCACGGCAAGGGGGCTGATGCGGGTGCTGCTTTCGGGGGTGGTGCGTCCTCGGGTAGCTTGTTCGGTTCTTCGGGGTCGGCCAACTTTCTCAGTCGCACCACCGCGGTGCTTGCGACGGTTTTCTTCATTACCAGCCTGAGCCTGGCCTACCTTGCCAGCAACAAGCCGGCAGCCCCCTCCAGCATCATGGAAGGCGCTGTTCCGACGGTGCCGGCAGCCGGTACTGCAGTGCCCGCGCCAGCCGCGCCGGCAGACGATTCCAAGGCGCAGGCAATCCCCAAATAAGTGCATCCACGACTTTGCGCAGTGCGCAAAAAGCCGTATAATCCGCTTGCTGTAACAAGCGCAGTGCCGACGTGGTGAAATTGGTAGACACGCTATCTTGAGGGGGTAGTGGCGAAAGCCGTATGAGTTCGAGTCTCATCGTCGGCACCACAGAATGCAGAGGGCGCCCGCGTAAGCGGGCGTTTCCATGAAGGGCAGCTAAAACAATAATGGCAGCAATAAGTTGCCTTACTCAATAGGGGTATTGAGATGCTGGAAAATTATTTTCCCGTATTGCTGTTCGTTCTTGTAGGTCTGGGCTTTGGTGTGGTTCCCATCGTCCTTGGTCGTCTGGTTGCCCCCTATCGTCCCGATAGCGAAAAAACCTCTCCCTACGAATGTGGCTTCGAGGCGTTTGAAGACGCCCGCATGAAGTTCGACGTTCGCTACTATCTCATCGCCATTCTCTTCATCCTGTTCGATCTCGAAATCGCCTTCCTCTTTCCGTGGGCGACCGTGTTCCAGGAGTTCATCGCCGCTGGCGAGCAGGCCTGGTTCGTGTTCGGTTCGGTCATGGTGTTTCTTGCCATTCTGGTTATCGGCTACATCGTCGAGTGGAAAAACGGCGCACTCGACTGGGAGTAAGGCATGAGTATTGAGGGCGTCTTTCGCGAGGGATTTGTGACCACCTCGCTCGATGCGGTCATCAACTGGACGCGCACCGGTTCCTTGTGGCCGATGACGTTTGGTCTGGCTTGCTGTGCGGTGGAAATGATTCACGCAGGCTGTTCGCGTTATGACCTTGACCGTTTTGGCGTGGTGTTCCGGCCCAGTCCGCGGCAGTCCGATCTGATGATCGTGGCGGGTACGCTGTGCAACAAGATGGCACCCGCGCTGCGCAAGGTGTACGACCAGATGGCAGAGCCGCGCTGGGTTATCTCCATGGGTTCCTGTGCCAACGGAGGTGGTTACTACCACTATTCCTATTCCGTTGTGCGTGGGTGTGACCGAATCGTGCCCGTCGATGTTTACGTGCCAGGCTGTCCGCCGACGGCCGAGGCCTTGCTCTACGGCATCATCCAGCTCCAGAACAAGATCAAGCGCACCAATACCATCGCGCGCTGACGAGGCTCCAGAACATGAGTTCCAAGCTTGAACGCCTGAGCCAGACCCTGCAGCAGGTCTTTGGTGATACCTTGCAGTCGCTGGTCCTGGATCGCGGTGAGGTGACGATTGAAGTCTCCGCTGCGGATTATCTTGAAGTGGCGCGCAATCTGCGTGACCACGAAGACCTTCATTTCGAACAGTTGATTGACCTCTCTGGTCTCGACTATTCCACTTACGGCAATGCCGAGTGGGCCGGCAAGCGATTTGCCTCGGTCGCTCATCTGATGTCGGTGCGCTACAACTGGCGTTTGCGTCTGCGTGTGTTTGCCGAGGATGACGGCTTTCCGGTGCTGGACTCGGTATGTGAGCTGTGGGCCAGTGCCAACTGGTACGAGCGCGAGTCCTTTGATCTGTACGGCATCATGTATGCCGGTCATCCCGATCTGCGTCGTATCCTGACCGACTATGGTTTTGTTGGTCATCCCTTCCGCAAGGATTTCCCGATTTCCGGCTATGTCGAGATGCGTTACGACCCGGAGCAGGGGCGCGTGGTCTATCAGCCGGTGACCATCGAGCCGCGTGAAAACACCCCGCGCATTGTGCGCGAAGACAGCTACGGGGACGTCGGCCATGGCTGAGATCCGCAACTACACCATCAACTTTGGCCCGCAGCATCCGTCTGCGCACGGTGTGCTCCGTCTGGTGCTCGAACTTGACGGCGAAGTCGTTGAGCGTGCTGACCCGCACATCGGTCTGCTGCATCGTGGCACCGAAAAGCTTGCCGAGACCCGTACCTGGGTGCAATCCGTGCCTTACATGGATCGCCTCGACTACGTGTCGATGATGTGCAACGAACACGCCTACTGTATGGCGATCGAGCGTCTGCTGGGCGTGCAGGTGCCCGAGCGTGCGCAGTACATCCGGGTGATGTTCGACGAAATCACCCGCATCCTCAATCATCTGCTGAACATCGGTACGCATGCGCTCGATATCGGCGCGATGACGATGGTGCTGTATAC
This sequence comes from Parazoarcus communis SWub3 = DSM 12120, assembly GCF_003226565.1. Classification (GTDB taxonomy): domain Bacteria; phylum Pseudomonadota; class Gammaproteobacteria; order Burkholderiales; family Rhodocyclaceae; genus Parazoarcus; species Parazoarcus communis. The sequence goes on from NZ_QKOE01000005.1 coordinate 238,716, forward strand.
CTTCCGTGAGCGTGAAGATCTCATGGATGCTTACGAGGCAGTGTCGGGGGCGCGCTTGCATGCGGCTTATTATCGTCCGGGTGGGGTCTATCGTGATCTGCCGGACCGCATGCCGCAGTACCAGGCAAACAAGTTCAAGAATGCCAAGGCCATCGCTGACCTGAATGCCAATCGTCAGGGGTCGTTGCTGGACTTCCTCGAGGATTTCACCGAGCGATTCCCGCGCTATTGCGACGAATACGAGACCCTGCTGACCGACAACCGCATCTGGAAGCAGCGTACCGTAGGTATCGGCGTCGTATCGCCCGAGCAGGCGCTTACCTGGGGTTTTACCGGCCCGATGTTGCGTGGTTCCGGTATTGCCTGGGATTTGCGTAAGAAGCAGCCTTACGAAGTGTACGACCGGCTCGATTTCGACATTCCGGTGGGCAAGAACGGCGACTGCTATGACCGTTATCTGTGCCGTATGGAAGAGATGCGCCAGTCCAATCGCATCATCCGTCAGTGCATCGACTGGTTGCGCAAGAATCCCGGCCCGGTCATCACTGACAATCATAAGGTTGCACCGCCGCAGCGCGAGAACATGAAGTCCAACATGGAAGAGCTGATCCATCACTTCAAGCTCTTCACTGAAGGCATGCATGTTCCCAAGGGCGAGGTCTATGCCGCAGTCGAGCATCCGAAGGGCGAGTTCGGCGTGTATGCGGTGTCCGATGGTGCGAACAAGCCTTATCGCCTCAAGCTGCGCGCACCGGGTTTTGCTCACCTTGCAGCCATGGACGAGTTGACGCGTGGTCACATGATTGCCGACGTGGTGGCGATCATCGGCACCATGGACGTGGTGTTCGGCGAAATCGACCGATGATCGGCCTTATGCGAAGCGGGCAAACCAATACGAATACACGGCGGGCTATCCGGAAGACGAGCACGACATGCTGAGCCAGGAATCGCTGCAACAAATCGATCGCGAGATCGCTAAATATCCGTCTGATCAGAAGCAGTCTGCCGTCATGGCGGCGCTGCGCATTGCCCAGGTCGAGAAGGGCTGGCTGCCGCGCGATCTGATCGAGTTCGTGGCTGCCTACCTCGAGATGCCGGCCATTGCGGCATACGAGGTTGCCAGCTTCTACAACATGTATGACCTCGAACCGGTTGGTCGCCACAAGATCACGGTGTGCACCAATCTGCCCTGTGCCCTGTCCGGCGGTGTGCATGCTGCGGAGTACATCAAGCAGAAGCTGGGCATCGATTTCAACGAAACCACTGCCGACGGCAAGTTCACCCTTAAAGAGGGCGAGTGCATGGGTGCCTGTGGTGATGCCCCGGTCCTGCTGCACAACAATCACAAGATGTGTAGCTGGATGACCACCGAGAAGATCGACCAACTGCTGGCCGAGCTGGAAAACAAATGAGCGCCCACGGACTGATTCTCGCCGGTGTCGACGGCGACCGCACCTGGCGGCTACAGGACTATGTCGCGCGCGGTGGTTATGCCGCGCTGCGCAAGATCATTGCGGAGAAGACGCCGCCGGAAACCATCATCGCCGAGCTCAAGGCATCGGTGCTGCGCGGCCGGGGCGGTGCAGGTTTTCCGACTGGCCTGAAGTGGTCCTTCATGCCGCGTTCGTTTCCGGGCGACAAGTATCTGGCCTGTAATTCGGACGAAGGCGAACCGGGTACCTTCAAGGATCGCGACATCCTGCGTTACAACCCGCATACCGTCATCGAAGGCATGGCGATTGCAGCCTATGCGATGGGGTGCGCCCGTGGTTACAACTATATCCACGGCGAGATCTTCGAGATCTACCAGCGCTTTGAAGAGGCACTGGATGAGGCACGTGCTGCCGGCCTGATCGGTCAGAACATCCTCGGTTCGGACTTTTCCTTCGAGCTGTTCGCCCATCATGGCTATGGCGCCTACATCTGCGGTGAAGAAACCGCCTTGCTCGAGTCGATCGAGGGCAAGAAGGGCCAGCCACGCTTCAAGCCGCCATTTCCGGCCAGCTACGGTCTGTATGGCAAACCGACGACGATCAACAACACCGAGACCTTCGCCTCCGTTCCGTTCATCATGAACATGGGCGGCAACGGCTTCCTTGAACTCGGCAAGCCGAACAATGGCGGCACCAAGCTGTTCTCCATTTCCGGTCACGTCAATCGTCCGGGCAACTACGAGATCAACCTCGGTACCCCGTTCTCCGAACTGCTGGAAATGGCGGGCGGCATGCGGGGTGGCCGCAAGATCAAGGGTGTGATCCCGGGTGGCTCCTCGTCTCCGGTGTTGCCGGGTGACGTCATGATGGACTGCACCATGGACTATGACTCGATCTCCAAGGCGGGGTCGATGCTGGGTTCGGGTGCGGTGATCGTCATGGACGAGACCACCTGCATGGTCAAGGCGCTGGAGCGCCTGTCCTACTTCTACTTCGAAGAGTCCTGCGGCCAATGTACCCCCTGCCGCGAAGGCACTGGCTGGCTCTATCGGGTGGTCCACCGTATCGAGAACGGTCTGGGGCGCCCGGACGACCTCGATCTGCTCAACTCGGTGACCGGCAACATCATGGGGCGGACGATCTGTGCGCTCGGCGATGCGGCCTCGATGCCAGTGCAGAGTTTCATCAAGCATTTCGGCGACGAGTTCGCCTATCACATCGAAAACAAGAAGTGCCTCGTGCCGCCTGAAGTGCAGTACGCCGGCAGTCAAATCTACGTGAGCCCCTCATGCTAGAGATCGAAATCGACGGCAAGCCGATCCAGGTGCCGGACGGCAGCACGGTGATGGAAGCCGCCACCGAGGCTGGCGCCTACATCCCGCATTTCTGCTACCACAAGAAACTGTCCATCGCAGCCAACTGCCGGATGTGCCTGGTCCAGGTCGAGAAAGCGCCCAAGCCGCTGCCGGCCTGTGCGACGCCGGTGACCAATGGCATGAAGGTGTGGACTCAGTCCGAGCTCGCGGTCAAGGCTCAGAAGGGCGTGATGGAGTTCCTGCTGATCAACCATCCGCTCGATTGCCCGATCTGCGATCAGGGCGGCGAGTGCCAGTTGCAGGATCTTGCCGTGGGGTATGGCGACAGCAAGTCGCGTTACCAGGAAGAAAAACGCGTGGTGTTCAACAAGAACCTCGGCGCGTTGGTTTCCACCGACATGACCCGGTGCATCAATTGCACCCGCTGCGTGCGTTTCACGACCGAGATCGCCGGCGAGATGGAACTTGGCCAGGCTTTCCGCGGCGAGCATGCCGAGATCATGCCGTTTGTCGAGAAGACAGTGGATTCCGAGCTGTCGGGCAACATCATTGATTTGTGCCCGGTGGGCGCGCTCACCTCCAAGCCGTTCCGCTTCGCTGCCCGTACCTGGGAGTTGTCGCGTCGCAAGTCGGTCAGTCCGCACGATGCGCTGGGTGCGAACCTGATCGTGCAGACCAAGCATGACGTGGTCAAGCGTGTGCTGCCGCTGGAAAACGAGGCCCTCAACGAATGCTGGCTGTCGGACAAGGACCGCTTTTCTTACGAAGCGCTGAGCTCCGATCAGCGTCTGACCCGGCCGATGGTCAAGCAGGGCGGAGAGTGGAAGACCGTCGATTGGCAGACTGCGCTCGAGTTCGCGGCCAACGGTCTGAAGGGCATCGTGCGCGATCACGGTCCCGCCGCAATTGGTGGTCTGGCCTCGCCGCATGCCACGCTTGAAGAGCTGCATCTGCTGCAGAAACTGGTACGCGGCCTCGGTTCGGACAACGTCGATTTTCGCCTGCGTCAAGTCGATTTCCGCGCCGACACGAGCCGTGCGGGCATTCCCTGGCTGGGTATGCCGGTTGCCGCCGTAGCCGATCTGAACCGCTTGCTGGTGGTGGGCAGCTTCCTGCGCAAGGATGCGCCGCTGCTGGCTCAGCGTGTGCGTCAGGCGGCCAAGCGCGGTCTGCACGTCAGCGCAGTCGGTCCGAATGCTGAAGAGTGGTTGATCAAGGTTCGTCACCGTGCCCTGGTGGCACCGGCGGACATGGTGTCGACGCTGGCTCAGGTTGTCGTTGCCGTGGCGGCAGAGAAGGGACTCGCCGTTACCGAGTCGCTCGCAGCGGGTCTGCCTGCTCAGGTCTCGGACGAGGCTCGCGCCATTGCGCAGAGCCTGGCAAGCGGACAGAAGGTCGCGGTGTGGCTGGGTAGTCTGGCCGTACAGCATCCGCGTGCTGCAGAACTGCAGCAGTTGGCCAACGAGATTGCCCGTTTGTGCGGCGGCGTTGCCGGGTTCATCGGCGAAGCGGCCAACAGCGTGGGTGGCTATGCTGCGGGGGCGACGCCCCGTGCGGGCGGTCTGGATGCGCGTGCAATGATCGAGCAGCCACGCAAGGCTTATGTGTTGCTCGGCGCCGAGCCTGCGCTCGATTTTGCCGATGGTGTGGCGGCGGTTGCGGCATTGGGCAGTGCCCAGTTGGTGATTGCGCTGTCTGCCTTCGACGCAGAGTCGCTGCGTGAAACCGCAAACGTACTGCTGCCGATCGCGCCTTTCTCGGAAACCTCGGGAACCTTCGTCAATTGTGAAGGGACGGCACAGAGCTTCAACGCGGTTGCGCGTCCGCTGGGCGAGACGCGGCCGGGCTGGAAGGTGTTGCGTGTCATTGCCAACCTGCTGGATCTGACAGGCTTCGCCCAAGGCGATTCCGAGGCCGTGCGGGCCGAGGTGCTGGTCGACGGCAAGGTGGCAGATCTGGACAACGGGCTGGGTGCGGTCGAGGCGGTCCCGACAGCCGCTGCTGTCGGGCTGCAACGTGTTGCCGATGTGCCGATCTATTTTGCCGATCCGCTGGTCCGTCGTGCGCCGTCGCTGCAGAAAGCCAAGGATGCCGCGGTGCCGCTCGCCCGCATGTCTGCGGCCACGGCGGCGAGCTTGGGCATCCAGTCCGGCGATCGTGTGCGTGTATCGGGTAGCGGCCGGGTTGAATTGACCGCAGTAGTCGACGACAGCGTCGCCAACGCGTGCGTGCGGGTTGCCGCAGCGCATGTGTCGACGGTCGGTCTGGGTCCGATGTTCGGCGAACTGAGTGTGGAGCGCGTCTGATGGAAGCAATGCTGCAACCCGTTGCCGACTTGTTCGGACCGATCTGGCCAGCGGTGTGGACCCTGGTCAAGATCATCGCCATCATCGCCCCGCTGATGATCTGCGTTGCCTACCTGACGCTGGCCGAGCGCAAGGTGATCGGCTACATGCAGGTCCGTATCGGCCCTAACCGAGTAGGGCCGATGGGGCTGCTGCAGCCAATGGCTGACGGCATCAAGCTGCTGCTGAAGGAAATCATCGTCCCCAGTGGAGCCAACAAGGGGCTGTTCATCCTCGGCCCCATCCTTGCGCTGGCGCCGTCGCTGGTGGCGTGGGCCGTCGTGCCATTTGACGACGGTCTGGTGTTGGCCAACGTCAATGCCGGTCTGTTGTTCCTGTTGGCGATCACGTCGATGGAAGTGTACGGCGTCATCGTCGCGGGCTGGGCGTCGAACTCCAAATATCCCTTCCTCGGGTCGATGCGTGCTGCCGCGCAGATGGTGTCGTACGAGGTATCGATGGGTTTCGCCCTGATCTGCGTGTTGTTGATCTCGGCCAGCCTCAACCTGACCGACATCGTCACCACCCAGGCGCAGGGGCGTTTCCATGACATGGGCCTGAGCTTCCTGTCGTGGAACTGGATTCCGCTGTTCCCGATGTTCGTCGTCTATGTGATTTCCGGCATTGCCGAAACCAACCGCGCACCGTTCGACGTTGTCGAAGGTGAGGCCGAGGTTGTTGCGGGTCACATGGTCGAGTATTCGGGCATGACCTTCGCGTTGTTCTTCCTGGCCGAGTACGCCAACATGATCCTGGTCTCGATCCTGACCTCGATCCTGTTCCTCGGTGGCTGGCTCTCGCCGGTGGGCTTCCTGCCGGACGGCTTCCACTGGCTGGCGTTGAAGACGGCGATGATCCTGTTCATCTTCCTGTGGGCACGTGCAACCTTCCCGCGCTTCCGCTATGACCACATCATGCGTCTGGGCTGGAAGGTCTTCATCCCGGTCACCCTGGTGTGGGTGGTTGTGGTGGCGGTGTGGATGATGTCCCCGCTGTCGATCTGGAACTGAGGTAGGAACGATCATGGGTGCCAAGGATTACTTCGGAAGTCTGTTCCTGACGGAACTGGTCAAGGGCATGGCCCTGACCGGCCGCCACTTCTTCCAGCGCAAGATCACGGTGCAGTTTCCCGAGGAGAAGACGCCGCAGAGCAATCGTTTCCGCGGGCTGCATGCGCTGCGCCGCTACCCCAACGGGGAAGAGCGTTGCATTGCCTGCAAGCTGTGTGAGGCGATCTGCCCGGCGATGGCGATCACCATCGAGTCGGATCAGCGTGATGACGGTTCGCGCCGCACCACGCGCTACGACATCGACTTGACCAAGTGCATCTTCTGCGGCTTCTGCGAAGAGGCCTGTCCAGTCGATGCCATCGTCGAGACACGCATTTTCGAGTATCACGGCGAACAGCGCGGCGATCTCTACTACACCAAGCAGATGCTGCTGGCGGTGGGGGATCGCAACGAGGCGCAGATTGCTGCAGACCGCGAACAGGACGCCAAGTACCGATAAGGGGAGGGCGCCCGAGGGCGCCAGCGAAAAATGGAATTCAAGACCTTCGTGTTCTACTTTCTGGCGGCGATCCTGGTGTTCGCCGCACTGAGAGTCATCACTGCCCGAAACCCGGTGCACGCTGCACTTTATCTGGTGCTGGCCTTCTTCAATGCGGGCGGTATCTGGCTGCTGCTGCACGCCGAGTTCCTCGCCATCACCCTGGTGATGGTCTATGTCGGCGCGGTGATGGTGTTGTTCCTGTTCGTGGTGATGATGCTGGACATCAACCTCGACCGCCTTCGTCAGGGCTTCTGGAGTTACCTGCCGCTGGGCGCGATGATCGGCATCCTGCTGGTGATCGAAATGGCATTGGTGCTGGGTGGTCAGTACTTCGGTCTTGAAGCGATGCCGGCGCCGCCTGCGCCGGGTGAGGGTTACAGCAACACCCGCGAGATCGGGCGTGTGCTCTACACCGATTACGTCTATCCGTTCGAGCTTGCATCACTGGTGTTGCTGGTGGCAATGGTCGCCGCGGTGTCGCTGACGTTGCGCAAGCGCAAGGGAACCAAGTACATCGATCCGGCCCTGCAGGTGGCTGTGAAGCGCGAAGGTCGCGTGGAACTGGTCAAGATGCAGGCCGAGAAGGAATAACAAGCGCGAACAAAAACCGCGCCGGCGGTGTCCGGCGCGATCAGGGAGTAGTCATAGATGCTTTCGCTTTCCCATTACCTCATCCTGGGCGCGATCCTGTTCGCGATCAGCGTGGTCGGGATCTTCCTCAACCGGAAGAACCTCATCGTGCTGTTGATGGCCATCGAGCTGATGCTGCTCGCGGTCAATCTCAACTTCATCGCGTTCTCGCACTATCTGGGCGACATCGCCGGCCAGATCTTCGTTTTCTTCATCCTCACCGTGGCGGCGGCCGAATCGGCCATCGGTCTTGCGATCCTGGTTGTGCTGTTCCGCAACCTGCGCACCATCCACGTTGATGATCTGGACAGCCTCAAGGGTTAAGGAAGCGTCACGATGACGGACATGCAGAAGCTCTATCTCCTCGTGCCGCTGGCGCCGCTGGTCGGCGCCATCCTGGCCGGTCTGTTCGGCAAGCTGATCGGCCGAACCGGCGCGCACATTGCCACCATCCTGGGGGTGGCGATCGCCTTTGCCGCGTCGGTGGTCATCTATCAGGATGTGGCCGCAGGCAACACCTTCAACGGCACGGTTTACACCTGGATGCAGGCGGCGGGCATCACGTTTGAAGTCGGTTTCCAGATTGACAGCCTGACCGTGATGATGATGCTGGTGGTGACCTTCGTGTCGCTGATGGTGCACATCTACACCATCGGCTACATGTCGGAGGATCCTGGTTACCAGCGCTTCTTCAGCTATATCTCCTTGTTCACCTTCTCCATGCTGATGCTGGTGATGTCGAACAACTTCCTGCAGTTGTTCTTCGGCTGGGAGGCGGTGGGCCTGGTGTCCTACCTGCTGATCGGCTTCTGGTATGAGCGCCCGACTGCGATCTACGCCAACATGAAGGCCTTCCTGGTCAACCGCGTCGGCGACTTCGGCTTCCTGCTCGGTATTGGCCTGATCGTGGCCTACACCGGCAGCCTCAACTACGCGGAAGTGTTTGCCAAGGCGCAGGAACTGTCGGTGACCGAAATGGCCTACACCGGCTGGCCGCTGCTCACCGCAATCTGTATCTGCCTGTTCATTGGCGCGATGGGTAAATCGGCACAGGTGCCGCTGCACGTCTGGCTACCGGATTCGATGGAAGGCCCGACTCCAATTTCGGCACTGATTCACGCCGCGACCATGGTGACCGCAGGCATCTTCATGGTGGCGCGCATGTCGCCGCTGTTCGAACTGTCCGATGTCGCACTGTCCTTCGTACTGGTCATCGGTGCCACCACGGCACTGTTCATGGGCTTCCTCGGCATCATCCAGAATGACATCAAGCGCGTTGTGGCGTATTCGACGCTGTCCCAGCTGGGTTACATGACGGTTGCGCTCGGTGTGTCCGCCTACTCGGCAGCGGTGTTCCACCTGATGACCCACGCCTTCTTCAAAGCCCTGTTGTTCCTGGGGGCGGGCTCGGTGATCATCGGCATGCACCATGATCAGGACATCCGCAACATGGGCGGCCTGTGGAAGTACATGCCCATCACCTGGCTGACGTCGCTGCTCGGTTCGCTGGCGCTGATTGGTTTCCCGTTCTTCTCCGGCTTCTACTCCAAGGACTCGATCATCGAGGCGGTGCATGCCTCGACCATCCCGGGAGCAGGGTACGCAATGGTTTGCGTGTTGCTCGGCGTGTTCGTGACCGCGTTCTACTCCTTCCGTATGTATTTCCTGGTATTCCACGGCAAGGAGCGCTTCGGTCAGGCACATCATGATGATCATGCCCATGCTGACGCGCATGGTGACCATGGCGACGGGCACGACGATCATGGTCATGACGATCATCACCACCATGGCCTTGCTCCGGGCCAGAAGCCACACGAGTCGCCGCTGGTGGTCACCCTGCCGCTGATCCTGCTCGCGATCCCCTCGGTGTTGATCGGCTTCTTCACCATCGAGCCGATGCTGTTCGGTGACTGGTTCAAGAACGTGATCTTCGTCGGTGAAAACCATGTGGGCCTGAAGGAGCTTGCGGAAGCTTTCCACGGTCCGGTGGGCATGGCGATCCACGGTCTGCAGACCGCACCGTTCTGGCTGGCAATGGCGGGTGTCGCAGTGGCCTGGTTCTTCTACATGGTCAAGCCGGAGATTCCGGCAGCCATCCAGCGCACCTTCAAGCCGCTGAACACGGTGCTGGAGAACAAGTACTACTTCGACCGCTTCAACGAGATCTTCTTTGCTGCAGGTGCACGCCTGCTGGGCAAGGGCTTGTGGAAGGGCGGTGATCAGGCCCTGATCGATGGTGTTGCGATCAATGGCACGGCGAAGCTGGTGGGCTGGATTGCGCAGATCTCGCGTCTGTTCCAGACCGGGCACCTGTACCAGTACGCCTTCACCATGATCATTGGCGTGTTCATCCTGCTGACTTACTGGCTGAACAAGGCCTGAGTCGGCACGTGAAACGCAGGGATTTCAAACTACAAGATCGACGCGCCGCGTGCGGCGCATGGAACGGAAAGCAACGATGACGGACATTCCCTACCTCAGTCTGGCGATCTGGGTGCCGATTATTGGCGGGCTGCTGGTGCTCGCCACCGGTTCCGACCGAAACGCCCCGATGGCGCGAGCGCTTGCGCTGTTGGTGGCGATCGTCGGCTTCGTCGTGACCATTCCGCTCTACACCGGATTTGATCTCTCGACCAGCGCGATGCAGTTCGTCGAGATCTCGCCTTGGGTGCCGCGCTTCAACATCAACTACCACCTCGGGGTTGACGGCATCTCGGTGCTGTTCGTGATCCTCAACGCCTTCATCACCATTCTGGTCGTGGGGGCTGGCTGGCAGGTGATCGAGGAGAAGGTGGCCCAGTACATGGCGGCCTTCCTGATCATGTCGGGCCTGATGAACGGTATCTTCTCCGCGCTGGATGGCGTGCTGTTCTACGTGTTCTTCGAAGCTTCGCTGATCCCGCTGTATCTGATCATCGGCATCTGGGGCGGGCCGAACCGCGTTTATGCGGCGATCAAGTTCTTCCTCTACACGCTGTTTGGCTCGCTGCTGATGCTGATCGCATTGCTCTACCTGTTCATGGAGTCGGGTGGCAGCTTCAGCATCCTCGACTGGCACCAGTTGCCGCTGGGCATCGAACCGCAGATGCTGATCTTCTTTGCCTTCCTGATCGCCTTCGGGGTCAAGGTACCGATGTGGCCGGTGCATACCTGGCTGCCCGACGCCCACGTCGAGGCGCCCACCGGGGGTTCGGTGGTGCTGGCAGCAATCGGCCTGAAGTTGGGCGCCTACGGCTTCCTGCGTTTCTCGCTGCCGATCCTGCCGGATGCCGCGCAGGAACTGGCGCCGCTGGTCATCACGCTGTCGTTGATCGCGGTGGTGTACATCGGTTTCGTCGCGCTGGTTCAGGCCGACATGAAAAAACTGGTGGCCTATTCGTCGATTGCCCACATGGGTTTCGTCACCCTTGGCTTCTTCATGCTCAACCCGCTGGGTATCGAAGGTGCGCTGGTACAGATGATTTCCCACGGTTTCGTGTCCGGCGCGATGTTCCTTTGTATTGGGGTGCTCTACGACCGCATGCACTCGCGCCAGATTGCCGATTACGGTGGTGTGGTGCACTCGATGCCCAAGTTTGCCGCCTTCTTCATGCTGTTTTCGATGGCCAATGCCGGCCTGCCGGCCACCAGTGGCTTTGTCGGTGAGTTCATGGTGATCCTGGCCGCAGTGCAGTACAACTTCTGGATTGCCTTCCTTGCGGCAACCACGCTGATCGTCGGCGCGGCCTACACCTTGTGGATGTACAAGCGGGTGATCTTCGGAGCGGTGGCCAACAAGCACGTTGCCGAACTCGAGGACATCAACGCCCGCGAGTTTGCCATCCTCGGCATTCTGGCCTTGTGCGTGCTCGGCATGGGTCTGTATCCCTTCCCCTTCACCGAAGTGATGCATGCCTCGGTGGAAGAACTCCTGCGGCATGTTGCCGTGAGCAAGCTCTGAGCGAGCGGGCGAGACATTTGAACGGACTGGTCAGAAGATGAACTTTGTTGTCCCCGACTTCTACCCCGCAGCGGCCGAGATCTTCGTCGCCGTGATGGCGCTCGTGATCATGCTGGCAACCACCTTTGCCCGCCGGATCGCCCGTACGCTCGGCTACGCACTGACGCAGATCACATTGATCGCGGCGGCCTTCATCACCATCTTCACCATGGATGGTCAGGTCAGCTACACCTTCAGCAACATGTTCATCAGCGACCTGATGGGCGACTTCCTGAAGCTGATGATCTACTTCTCCATGGCGATCGCGCTGCTGTACGGACGCAGCTACCTTGCCGACCGCAACATCGACAAGCCGGAGTATTACCTGCTGTCCGTGTTGATGACGCTGGGCATGATGGTGATGGTCACCTCCAACCACATGCTGACGATGTACATCGGCCTGGAGATGATGTCGCTCGCGTTGTATGCGCTGGTTGCTTTCGATCGCGATTCCGCGCGCTCCACCGAAGCCGGCATGAAGTATTTCGTGCTGGGCGCGCTGGCTTCCGGCCTGCTGCTGTATGGCATGTCGATGGTGTATGGCGCCACCGGTACGCTCGAGTTCTCCGGCGTGGCGCAAGCTGTCTACAACCAGTCGGCAAACAGCTCGGTGCTGCTGTTCGGCCTGGTTTTCCTGGTGGCGGGCATCTGCTTCAAGCTGGGTGTGGTGCCGTTCCACATGTGGGTGCCTGACGTCTATCAGGGGGCCTCTACCGCGGTGACCTTGATCATCGCGACTGCGCCCAAGCTGGCCGCTTTTGCAATGGCCGTGCGCTTGCTGATCTGGGGCTTGTTCGAGATTGCCGACCAATGGCAGACCATGCTGATGTTCGTCGCGGTTGCGTCGATCATCCTTGGCAACCTGGCTGCGATTGCACAAAGCAACATCAAGCGCATGCTGGCCTACTCGGGTATCTCGCACATGGGCTTCATGCTGCTGGGCTTGCTTGCCGGTGTGGTCGAAGGTGACCGTCACTTTGCGCTCAATGCCTACAGTTCGGCGATGTTCTATGCGGTGTCCTACGTGATCATGAGCCTCGCGTCCTTCGGCATGGTCATCCTGCTGTCGCGTGCGGGCTTCGAGGCCGAGCGCATCGATGACTTCAAGGGTCTGAACAAGCGCAGCCCGTGGTTTGCTGCGGTAATGATGTTCGTGATGTTCTCGATGGCCGGTATTCCGTTCTTCATTGGCTTCTTTGCCAAGCTGTCGGTGCTGCAGGCCGTGGTGGCTGCTGGCTACTTCTGGCTGGCTGCGGTTGCAGTGGTCATGTCGGTGATCGGCGCCTACTACTACCTGCGGATCGTCAAGATCATGTACTTCGACGAGCCGGAGGACACCACCCCCATCCAGGCGCCGGCAGAACTGCGTGTGATGCTGTCGGCCAACGGCATCGCGATTGCCGCGCTGGGTCTGGCACCGCAGATGCTGATGTCGTTGTGCGCATACGCGCTGCTTGCCTCGCTCTGATCGGGACTGAAGCTTGTCGTCGGTGGACATGCATGCCATGAGCCCGTCGGCCAAGCCCTCAGTACCTGAGCAACAGGATCCGCTGACCGAGACCTGCATCACCACCGAGCAGGTTTTCGATGGGGGGATGCTGAAGGTCTGGAGAGACCGCGTCACGCTGCCCGATGGCGGGCAGTCGTGGCGGGAGTATGTCAAGCACCCGGGTGCAGTCGTCGTGGCCGCGGTGCTGCCTGACGGCAGCCTGGTGTTTGAACGACAGTTCCGTTATCCGCTGCACCGCAGCTTTCTTGAGTTGCCGGCTGGCAAGATTGATCCGGGTGAGGACATCCTCGCCTGTGCCATTCGCGAGTTGCGCGAGGAAACCGGCTACGAGGCCGCCCACTGGGAATACCTTGGCGTGATGCACGCCTGCATCGGCTATTCCGATGAGCGCATCGAGATGTTCCTCGCCACCGATCTCACCCACGTTGGTCATTGCTGGGATGAAGGCGAGTTTCTCGAAATTCTCCAGTTCCAGCCGGAAGACGCGCGGGCGGCCGTGCTTGATGGCCGGATCACCGATAGCAAGACCATTACCACCTTGTTTCACGTCCTCCCCCGACTGGGGGGGTGATTTCTCACTGCGTGCAGGCCTTCGGTCACGGTCCTCAATGCATTTCGTATCATTGGAGCGAAGCGAAGTTTGAAGGTGGTTTGAGGCTAGATTCCTCCTCCAGTTAAGGTTTGAGTGCAGACAGTCGCCTCTTCATGACTTGCATGGCCTCGCCATGCATTTCCTGGAGGCGGTACATGCGTGAGTTGAGCCGGATCGTCATGCGCTCGATGTTCAGAATCAAGGTCTATCTACGGACCGAGAACCGCATGATTGGCTACGTCGGTGACCTGTCGGAGAGTGGGCTCAAACTGCTGACCGATGACCCCCTGGATGTTGGGGCGCAGTATGCCCTCAGCCTGCGCATGCGGGGGCTGGACGGTGAACTCAGAGCCACCGAGGTCGACGGCCTGTGCTGCTGGAGTCAGCGAGGTGCACGCAGCGGTCATGTCGAGTCGGGCCTGAGGGTGGATGTGCCGTCTTCGGCCTATTCCGCCTTGATACGTGGCATGCGACGGCGCGGCAAGGGCTGATCAGCCCAATGTTCCATACAGGCTGACCGACACGCGGTCCGGGATCTCGTTCTGTGACAGGACGTGCAACCCTGGACTGAAAACCCGTGCGTAGCGGGCCAGTAGCGGGCGCAGTTGCGGCAACACTACCAAAATCGGTGGCTGACCCGCAGCCCGCAGCTTCTCCTTCACGACCGGCATGCTCGATTGCAATTGGCCGAGCAGGCTTGGATCAACCGGAATGCTGTCCAGGCTGACCTGGCCGGCTTGCTGGGCTGCGGTAAGGGCGCCCATCAAGGTGTTCTCCAGCGTGTTGTCGAGAACGAAGATCGATAGATCCTTGCGGTCGCCTGCGACACTGGACAGGATGCTGCGGCGCAGGGCGAAGCGGACGTCGGAGGCCAGCAGGATGGGGTCCTTCGAGATCTCGCTGCTCTCCACCAATGCGGTGGCGATGGTGTTGATGTCCTTTAGCGACACCTGCTCCTGCAACAGCATGCGGTATACCCGGTGCTGAACCGTGTGGGAGAGTTGGGCGCGCAGGCTCTCGGTCAGCTTTGGAGATTGCACCGAGAGGCGTTGCAGCAGTTGCTCGACGTCGTCGTGGGTGAATAGTTCGGGCAGGTGCTCGCGGACAATCTTGTTCAGATGCGTTGCAATGACGCCGGACGGATCGATGACCTGGTAGCCCAGGTTGAGGGCGTGGGTCTTGTCCTCGGGGCGAATCCAGACCACCGGCATCGCATAGGCAGGGTCAATGCCGATGATGCCATCGATTTCGCCGTAGAGATTGGGCGAGGGAATGGCCATGAGATGCTCGGGATGGATCTCGGTGTCCTCGACCTTCTCACCATTGATGAACAATTGGTACTGCTGGGGCTTCAGGCGCAGGCTGTCGCGGATCTGAACTTCCGGCAGCAGGAAGCCGAAAGTCTCTGACAATGTCTGGCGTACGCCGCGTACGCGCTGAGGCAGCGGGGCACCAGCCTCGGGACTGACCAACCCGACCAGTTTGTAACCGAGCGAGATCGAGATGCTGTCCACCAGCGGGATATCTTGCCAGTCGAGTTTCTGTGCGTGTTCGGCATCCATGGCCTTGGCAATGGCACTGGCGTTCTCATGACTTTCGTTGTCGGTGACAGGCTGGAAGCGCGAGACAGCCCACCCGATCATCGCGATCAGTGCGGAGAAGCCCAGAAACGCCAGGTGCGGCATCCCCGGTACGATGGCCAGCACGAACAGGATGCCTGCCACGGTGTAGATCAGGCTGGGCGAAACCAGCAACTGCTGGCGGATCTGCGATGGCATCGCAGCGGACTCATTGATCCGGGTGACGATGATCGCCGCCGCTGTCGACAGCAGCAAGGCCGGGATCTGTGCCACCAGACCGTCACCGATGGTGAGCAGGGCATACTGGCGGAAGGCGTCACCTGCCCCCAGGTCATGGATGAACAGCCCGATTGCAAAGCCGCCGATCAGGTTGATCAGCAGGATCAGGATGCCGGCAACCGCATCGCCACGCACGAACTTCGCAGCGCCGTCCATCGCACCGTAGAAGTCCGCTTCCTTGCCGACGTCCTTGCGCCTTTGCTTGGCTTCTTCCTGGCTGATGAGGCCGGCGTTGAGGTCGGCGTCAATCGCCATCTGCTTGCCGGGCAGCGCGTCCAGGGTGAAGCGGGCGGTTACCTCCGAGATCCGCTCGCCACCCTTGGTGACGACCATGAAGTTGATCACCATCAGGATCACGAACACGATCAGACCGACGATGAAGTTGCCACCGATCACCACTTCACCAAAAGCTTCGATGACCTTGCCGGCGGCGGCGCTACCGGTGTGTCCCTCGAGCAGGACCACGCGGGTAGAGGCCACATTGAGCGTCAGCCGCATCAGTGTGGTGATCAGGATGATGGTGGGAAACAACGAGAAATCAAGCGGTCGCTTGGCCGAGACGCTGACCATCAGCACCAGGATGGCGACCGAAATGTTGAAAGTAAACAACATGTCCAGCACCAGCGGGGGCAGGGGCAGGATGATCATCGCCAGGATCGAGAGGATGATCACCGGAATGCCGATCTGGCCGCTGGTGAGGATGGGCAGCAGGGGTTTGAGTGCTTTCATGATCTGGCGTAACGGCTCATGGATTCGGGGATGGGCAGTTTCGATGGCAGCACCGGACGGGTTCTGCGTCCGGCGCGGTGGGCCTTGAGTTGCAGCACGTAAGTCAGCACATGGGCAACGGCTGCATAGAGCTGGGCGGGGATCTGCTGGTTGATCTGGGTGGTGAAGTACACCGCGCGGGCCAGCGGCGGTGCTTCCACCACTTCGAGACCGTGGCTGGCTGCAAGCTCCCGGATGTAAAGTGCGATTTCGTCGGTGCCTTTGGCGATCACATAGGGGGCTTCAGCCTTCCGGATGTCGTAGCGCAAGGCAACGGCATAGTGTTCGGGGTTCACCACGACAACGTTGGCGTCCTTGATCACGCGTGCGATCTGGCGCTGCAGGAGTTGACGCTGCAGTTGCTTGATACGAGCCTTGACCTCCGGGCGACCCTCGCGATTTTTCTGCTCTTCCTTGACCTCCTGCTTGCTCATGCGCATCTTTTTCAGAAAGAAGAAGCGTTGCAGTGGGATGTCGATGAAGGAAAACAGCACAAAGATCAGGATGAGCGTCAGCGCGATGTAGAAGGCCTGACTCATGGCTCCCGCGGTTGCGCTGTAGATGTCGCCACGCTGCAGTGCGATGAAACTGGGTGCGGCCACTGACAGAAGGTAGGCGGCTGTGGCAGTGAGCGCGGTAATCTTCAGGATGGATTTAGCCAGTTCCGTCCAGTTTTGTGCTGACACGATGCGGCCCAGACCGCTGATCGGGTTGAGCCGGCTCAGCTTGGGCATGAAGTTGGCGGACGAACATACCCAGCCACCGGGTATCAGCGACAGTGCGATTACCAGCAGCGGGGTGATCAGCAACGGCATCATCAACCAGGCCAGGATGCCAAGACCGTGACCGATGACCATCGCACTGTCGGCAGGCCGGATCTCGCTTTGCGAGAAGTCGATATAGGCAATCCGGAACAGATCCTGCAAGCCCTGGTAGAACATCGGAAAGCTGAACTTCAGTGCCAGCAGTGTCACCAGTAGGGATACGGTAGTCGCCAGATCCTTGGAGCGCGCGACCTGCCCCTCCTTGCGGCTCTTGTCGAGCTTGTGGGGGGTGGCCTGTTCGGTCTTTTCCTGAGCGCTGTCGTTCGGATCCGCCATGGTCAGCTCCGCAGCACTTCATTCAGATTATCGAGCATCTGGCGGGTAAGCAGCAGATAGGTTTCGGCCAGATTGGGCAGGGTCAGGAAGATGCCGATCCAGCCGGTCAGGATCGCAATCGGGAAGCCGAGGGCAAACAGGTTCATTGCTGGCGAGATGCGGTTTAGCAAGCCGAAACCGAACAGGACCAGGGTCATGCAGAACACCAGCGGCAGGGACACCATGACCGCAGCAGACAGGGCCCAGCTCAGCGCCTGCAAGGTGCTGGTGAGGCCGGTGAAGTGGATGCCCGCGCCGATCGGCCAGAAGATGAAGCTCTGGTACAGCACGCTGATCAGGACAAGATGACCATCGATGGCGAAGAACATCAGCACCAGCATGGTGTAATAGACCTGGTACAGCACCGACGACGATGACACGCCGTTCTGTGGGTCGTTGTAGCGCGCCATGCTCATCCCCATCTGGGTGGAGATGGTTTCGCCGATCACGCTATACACCGTGAACACCAGTTGCAGCGCCAGTCCCAGCATGACACCGAAGGCGAGTTGCTCCAGCGTGGCGAGAATGCCGGCAAGCGACAATGCCTCCAGCGTAGGTGGGGCGGGCAGGGCGCCCCCCAGTGCGAGCGTGAGGGCGAGTGCAAGCAGGACGCGGATACGGATCGACACCGCGCTGTGGCTGAACACCGGTGCCAGGGTGAGCACAGCCAGAATGCGGCAGAACGGCCACCAATAGGCCTGCGCCTGCAACAACAGGCGATTGGCATCGAACAAGGCCTCGGTTGTGCCCATGGCCTGTTCAGCCGACCATGCGGCCGGCTTGCTGGAAGATCTCGATGAACAACTCGGCCAGCGTACGCTGGATCCAGTTGCCCGCAAACACCAGCATGCCCAGGGTTATCAGCAGGCGTGGCAGGAAGCTGAGCATCTGCTCGTTGATCTGGGTTGCGGCCTGGAAGATGCTGACAATCAGCCCGCCGAGCAGGCTCGGGATGATCAGTACGCAGACGATGATCGTGATCGTATAGACCGCGTTCGAGACGATCGCAACGGTAGCTTCAGGCGTCAGCATTGCGTGCTCCGTCTCAATAGGCCTGCACACTGGAGCTGAGCGTGCCCATCAGCAGCGACCAGCCATCCACCAGCACGAAGATCATCAACTTGAATGGCAGCGACACCATCATCGGCGACAACATCATCATGCCCATTGCCATCAACACGCTGGCCACCACCAGATCGATGACGAGGAAGGGTACGAAGATCATGAAACCGAGCTGGAAGGCCGTCTTCAGCTCACTGAGCACGAAGGCGGGCAGGAGCAGGGTGAAATCCAGGTCCGAGAGTTGGGGCGGTACCGTCTCGTTGGCCAGCCCGACGATGGTCTGCAACGCGACCTCATCGGTCTGGGCAAGCATGAAACGGCTCAAGACGTCGCGACCCTTTGTCAGGCCCTGCTCCAGGGTGATCTGATTCGACTGAAACGGTTGATAAGCGTCCTGATACATCTCCTGCCAGACAGGGCGCATCACCAGCAGCGTCAGACATAGCGCGATGCCAATCAGCACATTGTTCGGCGGTGTCTGCTGCAGACCGATGGCCTGGCGCAGAATTGCCAGGACGATGATGAAGCGGGTAAAGCAGGTGGTCAGCATCAGCATTGCCGGCAAAAAGCCGAGCAGGGTCATGACGATCAGGATCTGTAGCTTGACGCTCAGCTCCTGTCCGCCTTCCACAGTATTCAGCGACAATAACGTGATATCACCACCGGTTTGCGCCAGCACGGTGCCTGGCACGGCCAGCAGCCAGACCAGGTGCAGCAGTCGCTTCACGATGCAATGCCCTTTAGCCCCGGACCTGCCAGCTCGATGATGCGCAAACCGTAGTTGCCACTGGTTACCACAACTTCGGCCTTGGCAAAGAGATTGCCATTGACCTTGACATCGAGCGGCTCGCCGGCGAGCTTGTCGAGCGTGATCACGCTGTTGGCGTCCACTTCCATCAGGTCCTTGAGAGGTAGCTCCACCGAAGCGACCTCCAGCGTGACCTGGACCGGTATCTTGCCGAAGAAGCTCAGGTCCTGTTGCGGCAGGCGTGGGCGTACCTCATCTGCTGCCTGGGGCTGCGCGAACGTAGCGTCAAGGTCTACGCCGTTGATCAGGCTGTCCAGTTCAGTATCCATCGTTGCGTCGTTCATGGGTTTGACACGCTCTCGAGTGAAGTCAGACAAAGCGCGCCAGCATGTTCATAGATGGCGCCGGAAAAAAGGGGGTGGCGGTTGATCCGCACCTCGCAGCGTTCGCGCAGGCGTATGGGCAGTACATCGCCGGGTTGCAAAGCCATCACCCCGGCGAGGGGAAGTTGCGCGGATGCCAGTACGCATTCGAGACGCAGCGGCAGACGTTTGATACTGTCGTCCGCAACGACCCCGGTGGAGACGGCAGTCTTGCCGGCAAGACGCGTGGTCAGGGTGTCGCAGGCACGGCTATCGAGAAAGATGTGCAGCGATGCAGTCTGTCCGCTCAGATGGCTGGTCAGCACATACTCGATCACCTGTTCCCATTGAGGCTGATCGTAGGCGTCGAGGTGAGGTTCGATCTCGCCAGCAGCGCCGCCTGCCATCAGCGCATGGACGACGATGTCGACCAGATCGCGGCCCAACCGGTCACGAAGACGTTGCTCCGAGGTGCTGATGTTGGGCAGGCCTTCCTTGGCGCGTACCCGCACCCCGCCGTAATAGCACTCGAGCGCTTCGCCCAGCAGTTCGCGATCGATAGCGAAACCGAATTTGCCGACCCGGTTGCGAAACAGGCAATCAGGCTCCAGATCAACCTGTTCATGCACCGCCATCCGGCCCGACTCGAGGTTGATGCGGAAGTTGCGCAGGAAGTAGTCGCTGATCAGCCGAGGATACTTGTTCACCGTCTCGCTGATGTATTGCGGCACCTTGTGATAGTGCCTGCCCAGTTTATGAGGTTTGAGCCGCACCAGCGCATCGGGCGGAACGTCGTGCTGGACTTTCGATTTTCCGGCAGTCATGAACGGCGGTGCTCCTGGAATGGAATGTTGCGCTGCATTAAACGAGTGGGTGAGTTCAGCCTGCGCGGACAGCAGACAGTCGATGCCAGACCGCGGGAGACGCACGAAGTCTAGGGTGTGGGCTAATGAAAATTAAATCAAAAGATATCAAAAGCCGTTTATTACATGGCTTTTGAGTCGATTGAGATCATTTGATCAAAAGTGATTCGGCCCTGGTGGGGTGTTGTTGTTATGGTCCGCAGGCATCGCGCCTGTGTTTGCTGCATTGCACACAGGAGGCGGGTGTTGCCCTTGATCAGTCGCATGAGGCGATAGCGTGATGAGGCGACAAACCCGTGCCAAGGCTTAAATCAGATATCTCAGGAGAGTGCCAGCGTGAACACGACCAGCCAGGCGAGGGTCCATGCGGACGTACCGATCGGGGATGAACTCCCCGGCGGGCGGACCGTGCTCCTGATGGAGCATGGGATTGAAGGTAGTCTGTCGGCGGTTCGTCAACAACTGTCCAATCAGGGTTACGAACTCCTCAGCAGCCCGCCTGCCGGGCTGCCCGTACCGAGCGAGCTTGGCGGCGTAGACATCGTCTTTGTCGCGCTCGAGGGGGTTGAGGCGGCTGTCCTGTATCGGTGGATCGAACGCCTGGCCAATCGTTGGCCGCGTATCGCGGTGGTGCCGGTGGTTGGCTATGACGATCAGGAGCAGGCGGCTCGACTGCTCGAACTGGGTTGTGTGGATTACCTGTTGTCACCCTTCAGCGGCCATCAGTTAATCCAGTTGATGCGCAGGCTCGACCATGTTGAGCATGCTGATGAGTTTTTCGTGTCCCGTTCGCATGCCGGTCGTCGTCTGTTGGCCATGGCCCAGCGCGTGGCAATGGCGCGTGCGCCCATTTTGATAACCGGGGAGACGGGTACCGGCAAGGAAATGATGGCGCGCTACATTCATCGCTTCTCCGCGATGGACGGTTCGCCGTTTGTCGCGGTGAATTGTGCGGCCATTCCAGAGGCCATGCTCGAATCCATTCTGTTCGGTCACGAGCGCGGCGCTTTTACCGGAGCGGTTACTGCCCAGCCCGGCAAGTTTGAGCAGGCAAATGGCGGCACCTTGCTGCTTGATGAAATCGGCGAGCTCAGCCTGCCGCTGCAGGCAAAGTTGTTGCGAGTGTTGCAGGAGCAGCGCGTCGAGCGCCTGGGGGCTCAGCGCGATCTTGCCCTGGACGTCCGGGTGATTGCGGCGACCAACCGTGACTTGTGGCAGGAAGTGGAGCAAGGGCGGTTTCGTGCTGACTTGTTGTTTCGCCTCGATGTGCTCAGCCTGCATGTCGCGCCGTTACGCGAGCGGACCGAGGATGTCATTGCGCTGGCCGAACGGTTCATCGAGAAGTACGCGCCGGGCGAGCCTGCGGCCGAACTGCTCACCCCGTCTGCCCGTGCGGCCCTGCTGGCACATGACTGGCCGGGCAATGTTCGCGAACTGGAGAATACCTTGCAGCGCGCACTGGTGCTGCGCAACGGTCTGTTCATCCAGCCGCGTGACCTGCGCCTGCCAATGTCAGCTAACCCGTGTGCCGAGGCGAAGGAGCAAGACGTGCTGCCGTCCATGCCTGGGGAGCAGGGCAAGGCCGCGCTGCGAGCCAGCGGCAAATGGGCCGAATACCAGCATGTAATCGAGACCATCCGCCAATGTGGTGGCCACAAGAGCAAGGCTGCAGAGCGTCTTGGCATGACGCCACGTGCCTTGCGCTATCGCCTCAATGCCATGCGCGAGCAGGGTGTCCAGGTCCCAGTCTAGGAGATACAAGTCAATGAATTCGATGCAATCCGTTCAGCTTGATCTGATCGAGCGCATGTCGGCCATGAAGCTGGCCTCGACTGGCGCAGCCGTACGCGGCGCCTTCGAGCCCCCGACGCAGATCGGCGGTATATCGCAAGCTTTCGAGCAGGTACTGCGTTCCATCGACGCTGAGCAGCACCGCGCGGGCCAAGCCCAGGCTGATGTGGACTCCGGCAAGAGCAAGGATCTGGTCGGCGCCATGATCCTCAGCCAGAAGGCGAGCCTGTCCTTTTCTGCGCTGCTGCAGGTGCGTAACAAGGTCAGCAGCGCTTTTGATGAAATCATGAGGATGCCGGTCTGACCGGCGGGGTGACTGACCGTGCTGCAAACCATCAAGACCAAATTGCCGCCGATGAGCGGCTTTGCGTTCGATCAACGGACCGTGACCCTGGCCATTGCTGCGCTTGCGGCGGCGGCTTCCATTGGCATCGGCATCTATATCTGGAGCGAGCCCTCATCCTACCGCCCCCTTTACGGCGCGGGTGAGGCCTATCGCGCCGCCGAGGTCATCCAGGTGCTGGAGGCTGAGGCGGTGCCTTACCGCTTGCATCCGCAGAGTGGTCAGGTGCTGGTGCGAGACGACCAGCTTGCGTCAGCCCGCATGCAACTTTCCGCCCGGGGTGTGGAGGTGGCGGTTCCGCCCGGCTATGAACTGTTTGATCGTGAGGATCCGCTCGGTACCAGCCAGTTCGTTCAGGATGTGCGGCTCAAGCGCAGTCTCGAAGGCGAACTCGCACGTACCATCATGAGTCTGCGCGGAGTTGATCAGGCACGGGTACATGTCGCCCGTGAGGAAAGCCGGTCCTTTGTCGTCGGCCGGCGTGAACCGGCAAAGGCGTCGGTGATGTTGCAGTTGGTGCCCGGACACAAACTGGGGGAAGAGCAGGTTACCGCCATCGTCAACCTGGTTTCCAACAGCGTGCCCAAACTCGCGCCCGCCGACGTCAGCGTGGTTGATCAGTACGGCACGCTGCTGTCCCGTGGCCTGGGTGACAGCGGTGCTTCACAGCGCAGCGCCAAGGTGGTCGAGGACTATCGCAACTCGGCGATCGGCAATGTTGAACAGGTATTGGCGCCGGTCATTGGTGCTGGCAATTTTCGAGTCAGCATCACGCCCGACTTCGATCTGAGCCAGCGTGAGGAAACCACTCAAACCTACGCATCCGACCCACGCATACGCAACGAGACCGTGCGCAGCGAGAGTGCGCTGGATCGGCTGGCGCTAGGTGTGCCCGGCTCGCTGAGCAATCTGCCGGTGCAGCGTCCGCAGGGACAGCAAAATGGTGGCGACGGCGAGAATCGAGGTGCGACATCCTTACGCGAAGAGTCGGTACGTCAGCTCGACTATGGTCAGTCGGTCATGCATGTCAGGCACGCTCCGTTTGAGCTGCGTCAGCAGAGCGTCGCGGTGGTGCTCAATGCCCAGAGTGGCCCGGAAGGTGGATGGACGCCCGAGCTTCGGGAAGAAGTCCTTGCCATGGTGCGCAACGCAGTCGGCTTCAATGGTGCCCGGGGTGATCAGCTCAGCCTGAGCGTGTTGCCATTTGCCCCGCCCGCCGATGCGGTCGCTGCTGCCTGGTGGGAAAACCCGGCAATCCGCGAGTACGCCCGCCTTGCCGGTCTGTTGCTGATTGCCGTTCTGGTCCTGCTGCTGGTGGTGCGTCCTGCAATCAGGATGGCCACGGCAAAGCGGGAGGCCGAACGTGAAATCACTGATCTCGAGCAGGTGGTCGACGACAGCGGCCCGTCCGACCTGATGCCACATCCGCGTCTGGCACGCCCCGGCGAACATGCTGCACTGACGGTGCTGAGCGAATTGAGCCCACTTTCGGAAATTCGCCTGCCTGCGCCGGACTCCGGGCTGGAACTGCAGGTCGAGCACCTGCGCATGCTCGCCCGAACCGAGCCCGAGCGGGTGTCCGAGGTGCTCAAGCACTGGATCGGACGCAATGATCATGATCTCAATCCCGCTTGATCCAAGGAGGGCGCGATGACGACCAAGGATGCCAAGAACGCAGTGGCTGAGCGACCAGAACGTAGTCTGAGCTCGCTGGAGCAGGCTGCCGTGCTGATGCTCAGCATGGATGACGAGACCTCGGCCAGTGTGCTGCGCCACTTCTCGCGTGAGGAGATCGTCAGTATCAGTCAGGCGATGGCGCGCCTCAATAACATCAAGCAGCCGATGGTGCAGGGCGTGATTGCCCGCTTCTTTGATGACTATCGCGAGCAGAGCAGCATCAAGGGTGCTTCTCGCGGCTATCTGGACAGCATGCTGGGCAAGGCGCTGGGTAGCGACATTACCCGCAACTTGCTCGACAGCATCTATGGCGAGGAAATTCGCGCCAAGATGGCCAAGATGGAGTGGATCGATCCACAGCAGTTTGCTGCGCTGATCGCCAAGGAGCATGCGCAGATGCAGGCCGTGTTCCTCGCCTTCCTGCCGCCGGCGATGGCTGCAGATGTGCTGGGACATATTCCGCCTGAGCGGCAGGACGAACTGCTGTTCCGTGTTGCTAACCTGTCCGAGGTCAGCAGTGAGGTGATCCGGGAGGTCGAACAGCTGATTGATCGCAGCGTCAATGTGCTGACCAATCAGGGTTCGCAGGTGCGTGGTCTGAAGCAGGTTGCGGACATCATGAACCGGTTCAAGGGCGATCGCGCACAGATGTTCGATCTGCTGCGCACCCACGATCAGCAACTGGTCGACAAGATCGAGGACCAGATGTACGACTTCTTCATCCTCTCGCGCCAGTCCGACGAGGTTCTGCAGGTGCTGCTCGAGACGATTCCACTGGAAGAGTGGGTGGTCGCGCTGAAGGGGGCAGAGAGTGAGCTGGTGAGGGCGGTACAAGAGGCGATGCCCCGCCGCCAGCGTCAGCAGATGGATGCCATCCGCCGTCGCCAGGGGCCGGTACCCATCAGTCGGGTGGAGCAGGTGCGTAAGGACATCATGGCCACCGTACGTGAGATGAGTGAGGCTGGGGAGCTGCAGATCCAGTTGTTCCGCGAGCAGACCGTGGAGTGAGGCCGGCATGAGCGCAAACATGAAGCCGTGGCGACCGTTTCGCTTCCCGCCACTGAAGACCGCGCAGGGCGAACAGGCGTTCGATCTGGCCGATGTGCAGCAGGCGGTCAGCGAGGGTTTCCGCGAGGGGATGGAGAAGGGCTATCAGGAGGGTCTGGATCAGGGGCAGCAGGCTGGGCACAGCGAGGGCTTCAACGTCGGGCGTGCCGAGGGTTTGCGCCAGGGTCAGGAAGAGGGGCGGCGTGACGGCCGCCACGAGTTCGAGCTTGCAGTACGGCCGTTGGAGGCGATCCAGGCTGCGTTTCGCGAGCACGTCGATGCATACGAGGCGCGCCGACGGCAGGAGCTGCTGGAGCTGGTACGCAAGGTGGCACGTCAGGTCATCCGCTGTGAGCTGACGCTGAATCCGGCACAGCTTCTCACCTTGGTCGAGGAGGCACTTACGGCGATGCCGGCCAGTGGCGAGGATGAGATCGAGGTACGCCTCAATCCGGAGGAGTTCGCCCGTATTCGCGATGTTGCACCTGAAAGGGCCCAGCGCTGGCGGCTGGTGCCCGATCCGCGCCTTGAACTGGGCGAGTGTCGGGTGTTGACCCCTCAGGCCGAGGCCGACATCGGTTGCCAGCAGCGGCTGGATTCGTGCATGGACGCATTGGCACAGCATCTGACTGTGGAGCCATCATGAGCGCACGGGAATCCTTTTGTCTGGACGATGCCCTGCGTTCCATCGAGGGTGTGCAGTTGGCCACGGTAAGCGGGCGCCTGGTACGGGTATCCGGCTTGTTGCTGGAGAGCCTGGGCTGCAGGCGAATGACCGGACAGCGTTGCCGCATCGAGCAGGCCGATGGCTCCATGCTCGAGGCTCAGGTGGTTGGGTTCAATCGCGACATCACCTATTTGATGCCGTTCAAGAAGCCGGTGGGGCTGATCACTGGCTCGCGCGTCTTTCCTGCGCGTGACGAGGGGGTGCTGAACATCGATGCCTCCTGGCTGGGGCGTGTGGTCAATGGGCTGGGTGAGCCGCTGGATGATCGGGGCCGGCTCGGTGGCAGTGATACCCTGTCTCCCGAGCTGCCCAACGTCAATCCGCTGCGCAGGCGGCCAGTTTCGGCGCCACTCGACGTTGGCGTGAGGGCGATCAACGCGATGCTGACCTTGGGCAAGGGGCAGCGGGTGGGTCTGTTTGCCGGCAGTGGGGTGGGCAAGAGTGTACTGCTTGGCATGATCACCCGGCAGACCACGGCCGAAGTCGTGGTGGTGGGCTTGATCGGTGAGCGTGGGCGCGAGGTGCAGGAGTTCCTGACTGAATCGCTCGGCCCCGAGGGCCTGCGTAAGGCGGTGGTGGTGGTGGCCCCGGCCAATGAGTCGCCGCTGATGCGGCTCAAGGCCACCGAGTTGTGTCATCGCATTGCCGCCTATTTTCGTGATCAGGGTAGTGACGTGCTGTTGCTGGTCGACTCGCTCACCCGCTATGCCATGGCTCAGCGCGAAATTGCTTTGGCACTGGGCGAGCCACCGGCGACCAAGGGCTACCCACCTTCGGTGTTCGGCATGCTGCCGGAGTTGGTTGAGAGCGCCGGAAATGGTGCCTCGGACCGAGGCAGCCTGAGCGCGCTCTACACCGTGCTTGCCGAAGGGGACGATCATCAGGATCCAATCGTCGATTGTGCGCGTGCGATTCTGGACGGGCACATTGTGTTGTCGCGGCGCCTGGCCGACATGGGGCACTACCCGGCGATCGACGTTGCAGCGTCGGTCAGTCGTTGCATGAGCCATGTGACCTCAGCGGCCCATCAGGCAGCAGCACGTCAGTTAAAGGAAATGCAGACGGCGTACGACAAGATACGCGAGTTGATCCCGTTAGGGGGGTACACCCCCGGTCAGGATGGTCGGACCGACCGCGCAGTGCAACTGGCTCCGGTAATCGAGCGCTTCTTGCGCCAGGATGTGAATGAAGGTGCGGACTTGCAACAAAGCCTCGCAATGTTGACGAAACTTGTCGGGAGGACAGCATGAAGCAACAGATCCAGACCTTATCTCAACTTGCCCGTCTGCGTGGCATGCGGGTCAACGAAACGCTCAGCCGGATTCAATATCAGGAACAACTGTGTCGTCGCTACCGGGCGAACATCGAAGGCTTGAGCCGGTTGTGTGAGTATGTGGTCAATAGTGACACGTCCTTGCAGCGGGACAATCAACAGCGCTACAAGGGGACGCTACACAGCATGCTCGCGCAGCAGCGGCGGGAACTGGCAGTGGCCGAGGAGTCGCTGGGGCGCATTCGCGGCGACCTGATGCTGGCAATGCGCAATGAGAAGGTGATCGCTCATGTGCTCGCGGGCAAAATTGCGCAGTGGCAGCAAGTCCTTGCGGTGCAGGAGCAGAAGATTCAGGATGGGTTGGCTGCGCAATCGTGGTGGCGAATGCAGGGGGCGGGCGGGGTATGATCGGGCTTGAGGCCTGCCTTTGCGAAGGCTGTCGATGCGGTGTCCGGGTGCCACCGCCGTAACGATCGAGAGGCGATTTAAGTTGTTGAACTTCGCAGTCGCCTTGTCCGGGTAGACCGATCACCCCTTGGGTAGGAACATGGAAATCAGCAGAATCAATACCGCTGCTCAATTCGCGTCGAGCGAGGCGCGGCGCATGAGTGAGCCCACGGCGCAGACGACCGCTGGCCGTCGACCGGCAACGACCGAAAGTTTGCCGCTGGAGCGCTTGCAGGCCTCGTTGGCCGGTGCCGCCGATGTGGATCTGGACCGCGTCGCAGCGATCAGGCAAGCACTTGCGGACGGCAAGCTGTCCACCGATCCGGCTGAGCTTGCCGCCAGCATGCTGGCCTATCATCGAGGCGCTCAATTGTGAGTGATGCTCGGCGCGGGCGTTTGCTGGCGCTGATATGGCGCGAGTTCGACGATGAGCTTGCCGATCTGGCCGAGTTGCATGAGTGCATGCTGAACCTGCAGCGTCATCTGCTGGCGCATGAGGCGGTCGAGGTGCAGTGCTGCAATCAAGGCATCAGTACGGTGTCATTGCGGCTGGAGGCGCGGGCGCTCAGACGCAGCCGCATTTTTGAGGTGCTTTCCGTTGCACCCGGACCAGCCGCCGTGCCAGGATTGATTGGCGAGGCACCGCCTGCACAACGCGATGTGCTCAAAACCCGTTGGCAGTTGATTGGTCGCCGAGCCCGTGAGTGCCGGGATCTGAATGCCCGCAATGGGCGCATTCTCGCGACCCAGCATGACTTGCTTGCCCACGTCCTGCGGGCGGCTGATACGCCGCTGGTCTACTCCCCGCCATATCCCTGATGTAATTCCCTGGCTTGTGGCCGGGGTATGCCGTGCCGGCCGCGTAACGCCTGCCGGCGCAGTCGGTGTTATCGAATCCGGTATGTCTGCATGCTCGGATCATGGGGCTGCACGACAGGCAGTAAGGTCTCCCCTGCGGGCTTAAGCAAGCGTCCATTCCAGTCGCCTTGTCCAGGAAGCAGATTGTTCCTCACTGGGGAAATGCGATTTCCCCTGTTCTTCCGATTTCTCTGCCTTGTATCGTTGATCTGATAAATAAGTATTTAAAAACAGTCAGATAGAGATGCGGTTCGGGCTGGCATCGGACTTGCTAACTTGGATTCAAAAGGTCCCGACGATGAGCATAGATACCGAATACGCACGCTATATGGCCCAGCAGCTCGCCAGTTACGACATTGCGCCGATGCAGACCCGCATCAGCCGCAGTCAGTCGAATTACAAGGCGCGGCTCGATGCGGTCGCCAAGCTCGAGAGTGCCTTGCGTACCTTTCGAGACGCGATGCGTGACATCAAGGGCGGTACGACCGGCAGCATGGTGGTCAACAAAGCCAGCTTCAGCAGCGAAGGCTATGCCACTGCGACAGTGGGGAGCAAGGCTGTGGCTGGCAACTATCAGTTCTTTGTCGAACAGTTGGCCAGCGCACATCAGGTGGCGATCAGCGGGATTCAGGATGGCGACGTCAGTGCGCAGGGGTCGCTTGATTTGATGGTCGGTAGCGAGGGCTTTTCGGTATCGCTGTCGGACGCGGACACCGATGGTGACGGTACGCTGTCACTGGCAGAGCTGGCTTCAGCGATCAACGGTGCAACTGCCAATACGGGTGTGCGGGCGACGCTGGTTCGTAGTAATGGCAACGTCAGCCTGGTGCTGACCAGCGAGAAGACGGGTGCTGATCATGCCATTGGTGTCGCTACGAGCGGTACCAATCCGGCGGATACGGTTTTTCATGACGCGCTGGCCAACCGTCAGCAACTCTCCGAAGCACGTGATGCAAAGGTGCGCCTGGGTGGGGAAGGTGGCATGTTGCTGACCAACTCGGGTAATACCTTTGATGAGCTGATTGACGGTGTCACTTTGACCTTTACCCGTGCGCATGCGGCGGGTGATTCGCCGCTGAGCCTGGAGGTTGGTCAGGACAACACGGCAATGCAGGACAAGGCAAGGAAGTTCGTCAGTGCGGTCAATGCCCTGTTGAGTTCTGTGGCCTCGTTGACCGCAAGTGGTGGCGAAACCACCAGCCGTGGGGCGCTTGCGGGTGATGCGGGCACTCGCGCGATTCAGTCTCAGGTGAACCGGATCTTGCGCGAAACCTTTGCCGGTCAGCGCCTGACCGATTTCGGTGTCACCGCAGGACGTAATGGGTTGCTGACATTGGACACGGCAGCCTTCGAGAAGGCCGTGGCGTCCAACCCGGAAGGGCTCGACAAACTGTTCGCCTCCAAGGGCGGCATGCTCGAATCGCTCGACAAGACCGTTCAGATCTATACCTCAAGCACGAATGGCGTACTGGCCAACCGCAAGGAGTCGCTCAACGCGCAGCTCAAGCGACTCGATCAGCAATCGACCCAGCTCGACCAGCAGTACGAACGTTATTACACGCGATATCTGAGGCAGTACACCAGCATGATGCAGATCATGGCCTCGATGGAGCAGACCCAGGGAATGTTCTGATGAACGACTATTACATCGACAATGGCTTTGAGCAGTATCGCTCGGTGGATCTCGAGGCCCGGGCGGCCGCTGCCTCCCCCTATGAACTCGTTCTGGTGCTTTTTGACGGCTTGGTGGATGAGCTCGCTCGTGTGCGTGGGCATATCGAGGCCAAACGTTTTGAACACAAGGGTGCCTCGATCGAGAAGTGCATCAACATCCTCAACGGACTGAATGGCGTGCTTGACGTTGATCAGGGCGGAGAAGTCGTAGCGGGCCTGGCCCGGCTCTACGACTACTGCATCTATCGGCTTTCGGAAGTCAGCGTGTCCTTGTCCTTGCGCGAGCTCGATGAGGTCGTGGAGTTGGTCGGGACCTTGCGCGAGGGCTGGCATGGTGTCAATGCCGCACGCCAGTCATGAACTGCGTCAGCTGATCGTCTTGTGCGGGCGTTTGCAGCGCGCGCTTGAGGCTGATGACTGGACGCGTGTCGGTGAGCTCGACAGTGAGACTCGCAGTTTGCTGTGCGACATCGACGCCCTGCACGCGGATGGTCTGACGCCCAGTCCGGAGCTGCTGGCGGCACGCCGTCGTCTGGCCAGCATCCATGCCGAAGCAATGGAGCGATGCCGTGCCGAATGCGCCCGGCTTCGCGATGTACTGGCACGACATGTGGCACAGGCCGATGGTTGGGCGGCCTACCGGCAGTTGGACGGAATGACCGGGGAATGAGGTTTGTATGGTGAACGTTAGCGGATGGTCACAAAGCGCAGTACTGCCAATGCAGATTCACGGGAGCGACGGTGAGGCGGTGCTTGAGAACGTGCAGGAGGGCCTCGGGCTGAACTTCGAGCTGCCCGCGCTGGAGCTCATCCTTGGAGAGGTTGAGGCCGGGAGCACGGAAGCGCCGGCAGACCTTTCCTCAATGATGCTGTCTGCTGCGTCGCCAACCGTAGCGATCGATGCGCAGGCTGTAGCTGGCGAGGTCGTCGCAGACATCCAGCTTGTCGAGGTGGAGCAGGCTTTGCGGCAGTTTGACAGTCAGCAACTCATAAGCGTGGGTGTGCAGGCTGGCTCCGGGTGGGAGGCCACAGAACAGGCACTGCCGCAGGTGATTGCGACGGGGCGCCCTGATGTCGCACAGAATCCTGGACTGTGGCCGCTCCAGCGGGGGGGGGCTGCTCCGTCCTTCAGCTTGAGCGACGACCCAGTCATGGCTCGGGTGACGCCGCTTGAGATTCCGCAACTGATTGCCGCGGATACTGAGGGACAGTTCGAAAAGACGGTAACTGCAGAATCCCTGGCTGTTCGGTCATCTGCATCGCTTCCGGGCATTCCAGTGGTGACGGCTGGTTCGTTGGGCACCGTGAACGCCGGCGAGTTCGGTGATCCGCCGCGTGTGGCTCAGCTCGGCGATGCTCGATGGGGCGAGCAGTTTGTCCGTACCTTGCAGGAGCAGGTCCACCTACAGGTTCGTCAAGGCACGCAGACCGCAACCATCCGCCTTGACCCGCCCGAACTGGGGCAGGTCGAGATTCGTGTCAGCCACGAACAGGGGCGATTGCAGGTGCAGATTCACGCGGCTCAGCCTGATGTGGCCCGACTGTTGAATCTGATGGTGGATCGTCTGCGTTCGGACTTGCTCGCCCAGCAGTTCGAACAGGTGGACCTCAAGTTCGGCGGTGGGAGCGGGCAGAGCCGCGACGGGCGTGGCCGCGACGCGGACAGCAGATCTGATCCGGTGCTGGCCAACGTGCTTCCAGAGCAGGCCCACGAGGCACGTCAGACGCCACGTGACGACCTTCTAATCAGCGTATAGACCCGCCTCCGGGCGCCCTTTCTTCAATGTGAGCAAAAAAGCATGGCTATGCCACGGATTCTTCTGATCGTCCTGATCCTCAACACGCTGATCCTGCTGGGTAGCACTGGCTTGAACTACTACTTGCTGACGGGCGGGGCTTCGTCCGGGGCGCTTGCGGCACGTGCGCCGCAAGCGATTGCAGAGGCGCTGCCCGCAACGCCGGAATACCAGTTCTTCCCAATCGAAAAGATCATCGTCAATCTGCGTGGAAACCAGAACCGCGAGCACTACTTCGTGCTCGACCTGGCCCTGCAGGCGCCGCTGGGGGTGGACAAGCCGCGGATAGACCAGATCGAGCCCATTGTGCGCAACTCGGTCGTGGCCAGTCTGTCCGCGCTCAGTTTTCAGGAGTTGCGGGAAATGCCGATCAGCGAACTGCAGTCGCGCCTGGAGAGTGTACTTGCGGCGGATCTGGCCGAGCGTAAGCTGCCCCAGCCTTTTGCCAGTGTGCTGGTCAGCAAACTGATCGTACAGTGAGCCAGCGATCATGATGTGCTCGTCCGCCCCGGTTCTGGATCACGGCTTTGGCCCAGTCGGGCCGCCCCCCTTGAGCCCAGTGCAGGAGCAGCGCTATTTGCGCGACTACCTGCCCTTGGTGAAACGTATCGTCGGGCAACTCGCGCTGCAAGCCTCACAGGCCATGGATCGCAAGGACATGGAACAAATTGGCCTGATTGGCCTGCTTGAGTGTTTGCGACGCTATGGGGCGCCGGACGAGGGTTTTGGTCGCTTTGCTGCCTTGCGCGTACGCGGGGCAATCCTCGACGAATTGCGCCGAATGGATTGGCGTCCGCGTACGGTACGCCAGCAGGCACACAAGGTCCGGGATGTCGTCCGCGTGCTGCGCCGCGAGCTGGGTCGCGAGCCGACCGATGCAGAGGTTCAGGCCAGGGCAGGGCTGGATGATGAGGGCTATCTCGCTTTTGTGCAGGCCGAGGCATTCGAAGAGATCGAAAGCCTCGACGCGATCCTGCAGGATGGCCATGCGCAGTTCAGTGATGGTGGCCGCTCGCTGGAAGACGCATTCGTGGATCGCCGCACGCTGGAGCAGGCGCTGGCCCGGCTTGACGAGCGTGAACGCCTGATCCTGACCCTCTACTACCAGCACGAACTCACCCTCAAGGAGATCGCGTTGGTACTGACCGTGACCGAAGCGCGGGTCTGCCAGCTGAGCAAACAGGCGCTGGCAAAGACGCGTGCCTTTCTGACTGAATCATAATGATCGAGACATCATGCTGAAGATACTGGGTTCCTTCATCATCCTGGCCGGTGTGCTGGGTGGATATTCGATGGCCAATGGCGATCTGGGCATGCTCTGGCAGCCTGCCGAGGGCATCATCATTCTCGGGGCGGGTATTGGCAGCCTGATCGTGGGGAATCCCAAGGAGGTGCTGATTGAGATGCTTCACCAGATCAAGGGTGTCTTTGTCTTCAAGCGTCGTGCCGAGGAGTTCCAGCGCCAATTACTGATGCTGCTTTACGAACTGCTGGAAACCGTCGAGGTGGGTGGCTTGAAGGCGCTGGACGAGCATATCGAGGATCCGGAGAACAGCTCGCTGTTCAACAAGTATCCCTTGATCAGTCAGGAGCGTAATCTGATGGCCTTCATCGCGGACAACTTCCGCCTAATGGCGATGGGCAAGATCAGCGCTCATGAGCTTGAAGGCTTTCTGGAGCAAGAGCTCGATGCCATGGAGCATGCGCTGATGCAGCCGTCGCGCTCGCTCTACAGCGTGGCCGAGGCGATGCCGGGTTTCGGCATTCTGGCGGCGATCATGGGCATCATCATCACGATGGGGCACATCGACGGTTCGGTTTCCGAGATCGGCCACCATGTTGCCGCCGCGTTGGTAGGAACCTTCATCGGCATCTTCTTCTGTTATTGCCTGATGGGGCCGCTGAGCACCGCAATGGGGCAAAGGGTCAAGACCGAGCTGTCCGCACTCGAGTGTGTGCGCACCACACTGGTTGCCCACCTTGCCGGCAAGCCGACCTTGCTTGCGGTTGATGCCGGTCGCAAACTGATCGAGCAAGATGTCAAGCCTGCCTTCAAGCAGCTGGAGATCTGGGTCAACGAGTATGAGGAAGGGCGGGACGCAGCATGAGCAGGCGTGGCAAGGGCGGTGATGACGAAATCACCATCATCAAGCGTCGTGTCAAGAAAGGGCATGGCGATGCACATGGTGGTGCCTGGAAAGTCGCCTTTGCCGACTTCACCATGGCGATGATGGCCTTGTTCATGGTGCTGTGGATCGTTCAGCCACAGGCGCGTCACGAAATGCCTGGGCGTTCAGAGCATCTGGCAAACCCGATTCTGGATGGTGGGGCCGGGATATTCGATGGCACCAGTGCCATGGCGGTGGATTTGGGCGGAGTGCCCATGCCAGGGCCGGTCGATGCGCCTGAAAAGCGCGAGGGTGAGCAGGAGATCGAGAACCCACAGGGCGCGCGTGGGCACGCTGGTCTGGGGGAGCTGGCCGAACTGGCTCGCACTTTGTTGAAGCTGGCTGGCGACTTTGATGCGCTGGCCAATGTAGAGGTCCAGGTCGTGCCACAAGGCCTGCGCATCCTGATCCGTGATGAGGGTGACCGGCATATGTTCCGCCGTGGCAGTGCCGTACTGGAGGGGCAGTTCGAAGCGCTGCTGGCCGCTTTGTCGGCCTTGCTGGTACAGGTGGATAACAAGCTGGTGATCAGTGGCCATACCGACTCGACCCCTTATGCAGGGCGCTCTGCCTACGACAACTGGAATCTGTCGGGTGATCGTGCCCTGCGTGCCCGACTGGTGATGGTCAATGCCGGTATGCCACCAGGCAAGGTGTTGCAGGTTTCCGCGCAGGCCGACGGCATGCCCTTGTTGCCGCAGGACACGACGAACGGCGCCAACCGGCGGATTGAGTTGCTGGTGCTGACCGAGCAGGCTGAACGTCTGTATCAACAGCTGTTCGGTACCAATGCGCCACGCGCAAGTTTCGGCAGGGATGGTGCGCGCTACCTTGAAGGGGTCGAAGCGCAGCCCCAGCCCTGACGTGCGGCATTCTCAATCAGCGAGCCTCGACAACGGGGCAGAATATCTGGCCGGTCTCAAGGGCATACAGGCAGGGGCCGCGCCGGATGAGCTGAATACGGGCGCCGCTACGCTGCCCATATAGCATGCCGAAGATCATGTCGTCGTCGAGGGTTCCGGACAGTTGCTGAACCGATCCGGAGTCCACAAGCAGATACACGCCACCACGGGTACTGATGGTGCCCGAATGCTCAAGTACGGTGTCACCTTGCCGCGTCACAGCATGAAAGTGCTGGCCAGTGATGCGAAGGAGGTGTGTCGCCTCGATGAGCCGTCCGTCCGCGAGCAGGATCTGCCCCTGCGACTTGTAATAGCCGTTCTTGAGCGGCGGATCGTAGAACTGGCGATGGAACAGCGCTGCAGCCAGGGTACCTGTTAACACCACCAGAAGCGCCGTCCCGATCGCGCGACGTGTCAAGGACACGCCATGCCGTCTCAGGATAGACATTTGCGCAGATGGTCCTCCGAGAGGCCGTCTAGTTGGCTGCGATGTAGCAGTAGCCAAGATACTGGTTGGTGTGCACGTTCGCAGTAGAGTTCGAAGTAGTTGTCTCGGCGACCGAACGTGATTCGGACGCCGTCTCCCGCGCTGGTGGACAGGCGTTCGACGAGTTGTCGGATATGGCGGGCTCCCGCTTCCAGTTCGGGCGTGTCCCGCACATCAACGATGACTTCTATCCTGCCGTGTTCAAATGCGATCGAGGGGGTGGGTGCAGGCGAGGGTGACTGAAGGATGAACAGGCTTGCTGCAAGCGCACATGCGAGCGAGATGAACGCACCTGGCCACATCCATGCAGGCAGGACCCGCCGTTGCAGGATGGCTGGATGAGGCGAAGTGAGGGTACTCAGCGGAGGTTGCGGCATCGGCGCAGGCGTTGGGTTGGGCGCCGACGTTGCCTGCTGCTCCAGAAAGCGGGCGTTGAACTGATAGCCCCGGCGAGGCACGGTCTGGATGACTTCGCGCCCGCTTTCGTCACCCAGGACCTGGCGCAAGGCGTAGATCTGCTGATTGAGGCTGCCTTGGCCGACGACGCGTCCGGGCCAGGCGTACTCCATCAGGTCCTCGCGTGACACAACCTCGCCAGGGCATTCAAGCAAGCGTTGCAGCAGGCGGCTGCCAGCATAGCCCAGGTCGATGCTCTTGCTGTCTTCACCCTGGCCCTGGGTCAGACGGTACAAGGCGGGATCGAAGGCGAAGCACTTGCCTGCCGGACCAAAGCGAATTCGGATGATCTTGTCATCACTGCTTGGATCGTGGGCGGGCAGCGCATCGAGTGCTGCGTCCATGAAGAAAGGGCTCGGAATGGTGTGGTGCGGCAAAGTGTAACCGCATATGAGAGTAATTACGATAGCCCCCCTGTGGAGAGGGCGATTGAGATTGAGTCCGAGCGTACTCAATTCACATTTCACGACGTGAACGGAAAAAAGGCCCACCTTACTATGGTGGGCCTTGACGCCTTGCTCCCTGCGAAATTAGCCGAGCAGGGACATGACCAGGCCGGGCATCTGACCGGTTTGCTTGAGCATGGCGATGCCGGACTGCATCAGCATCGAGTTCTTCGTCATGGCCGCGCTTTCCTTGGCGATGTCGGCATCCTTGATGCGCCCGGTGGCGGTCTCGGTGTTGTCCTTCATGTTGGCCAGGTTGTTGATGGTGTGGTTCAGGCGGTTGATGTTGGCGCCAAACTGCGCGCGCAAGGCACCGACGGCATCCAGTGCGGTTTCCAGCTCGTCCATGGCGCTGGCGGCGTTGGTGGCATCGTCCAGCGTTTCGGCCTTGACCGTGGTGATGGCCGTATTGACCTCGCCGAGTTCGGTGGCAGCGTTGAACGATAGGGTTTCGGCGCTGCTGGCTCCAATCTGGAACGTGATGGCCGCGGTGAACTTTCCGCCAGCAGCAAACAGTGCGTCGCCTGCATACTTGGTGTTGCTGACGATGTTGGTCAGTTCGTTGCCCAGTTCGTCGTACTCGGCCTGGAGCGCGGTACGGTCGTCGTCGCTGTTGGTGTCGTTGGCGGCTTGGGTGGCCAGATCCTTCATGCGCTGCAGGATGTCGGTCATCTCGTTGAGTGCGCCCTCGCCAGTCTGCAACAGGGAGATCGAATCGCTGGCGTTGCGCATGGCCACGTCCATGCCGCGCGACTGGGCGGTGAGGCGGGTGGCGATCTGCAGGCCGGCAGCGTCGTCGGCGGCCGAGTTGATGCGGAACCCGGTACCCAGGCGTTGCTGGTTGGTACCCAGGGTGTTGTTGGTCTTGCCCAGATTGGTCTGAGTGACCAGCGAGGCGTAGTTGGTATGAATCGAGAGTGCCATGATGGAATCCTCTGCAGTAAATGGAAAACGTGCCGGGTGACTGCTATGACCAGATAGGGCGACTGTTCCGGGCTAGGACTTAAATGGACGGTGCGCCGACCTGGTCCTGTGTTCAGCCGAGCAGGGACATGACCAGGCCGGGCATCTGGCCGGTCTGCTTGAGCATGGCGATGCCGGATTGCATCAGCATCGAGTTCTTCGTCATGGCCGCGCTTTCCTTGGCGATGTCGG
Organism: Parazoarcus communis SWub3 = DSM 12120; assembly: GCF_003226565.1. Classification (GTDB taxonomy): domain Bacteria; phylum Pseudomonadota; class Gammaproteobacteria; order Burkholderiales; family Rhodocyclaceae; genus Parazoarcus; species Parazoarcus communis. The sequence goes on from NZ_QKOE01000005.1 coordinate 276,120, forward strand.
CATCCTTGATGCGCCCGGTGGCGGTCTCGGTGTTGTCCTTCATGTTGGCCAGGTTGTTGATGGTGTGGTTCAGGCGGTTGATGTTGGCGCCAAACTGCGCACGCATGGCGCCGACCTCGTCTAGCGCGGTCTCCAGCAGGGTGATGGTGGCGCCTGCCGTTGCGTTGGTTGCCGTGTCAGGGTCGTCGGTCGACGCGATCTCGGTGCCGGCCGTACCGTCGTCGTAGGCACTGGATGCGGCGGCGAGTGCACTGGCGAGGGTGCCGAGGGCGGTGCCGACATCGAAGGAGAGGGTTTCGGACGAGCTCGCGCCAATCTGGAAGGTCGCCGCGTTCTCGAACTTGCCGCCGGTACCGTCGGTGTTGGTGCCGTCGCTGAACAGGTTCTCACCGGCATACTTGGTGTTCTTGACGATGTTGGCCAGTTCCTTGCCCAGTTCGTCGTATTCACTTTGCAGTGCGATCAGGTCGGCGCCGCTGTTTGTGGCGTTGGCGCCCTGGGTGGTCAGGTCCTTCATGCGTTGCAGGATGTCGGTAGCCTCGTTGAAGGCGCCTTCAGCGGTCTGCAGCATCGAGATCGAGTCGCTGGCGTTGCGCATGGCCACGTCCATGCCGCGCGACTGGGCGGTGAGGCGGGTGGCAATCTGCAGGCCGGCGGCGTCGTCGGCGGCGGAGTTGATGCGGAACCCGGTACCCAGGCGTTGCTGGTTGGTGCCCAGGGTGTTGTTGGTCTTGCCCAGGTTGGTCTGAGTGACCAGTGAGGCGTAGTTGGTATGAATCGAGAGTGCCATGATCTGACCCTTAGCGGTTGGTCGCGAGAGCCGGCGGATGTCGCCTGCTGAGTGCGAAGGGCGACCGCGTCCAGGATCGACTTAAATCGAATGGCGTTGAATGTGAGTCGCGTCAGGGCTGGATCAGGGTAGAGGCAATGCCGGGTTCCACGATGCGTGCGTCCACTACCTTGTTGCTGGCGAGGTTACGAACCTTGATGGTTTCCCCGACATGGCCGTCGGCCAGTGCCTCGCCCAGGGTCGTGGCCGCAACGCCTTGGTCCTGCGCCACCAATCGGATCTGCTGGCCCTTACGTACCGGCAAGGGGGCATCCAGCAGGTTGGGTGTCAGCACCTGGCCAGCGCGCAGTCTGCGCTTGGCAACCATGCCGATGGCTTGGTCGGCGGAGGTCAGGAAACCACGTTGTGCCCGACTGACGTTGATGGTTTCCTCGGTGAGGTGGCGAGCCTCGATGGTCTGGCCGCGATCCACTGATGTTGCGACTGTCTGCACCGCAAGGGCGATGTTCTGCTGAGTGCTGACGGTCAGGCTCCAGCCTGGGGTGTCTGGACAGCGGACGTCCAGGCGCAACCTGTCCAGCGGTGAGGGCCGGGCACTGGTCTGCACGATCTCCAGCGGAGTCGAGCATCGTGGCAGTCCGTCCGGGTTGCTCAGTGGTGTCATCGTCAGGTTGTGACGCACCTCGCGCCAGCCCTCCTTGTGTGCTGTTTCGGCAATCAACGCGCCGACATGGGCGCTGACTGCCGTTTCGATCTGCTGACGGGCGCCTGCTTCGGCTGCGACTGGAACGGGCAGCAGGGTGGCGACCATGCTCAGCGCAACCAAGAGGTGACCGGGTCTCAGCTCTGGTTCCTTGCGGAAGGCGGAAACAGGATTTCCCCTTTTGGATTGCCGGCGGCCCGAACGCGGAAAGTCAGATGCGCCGTAGTGTCTGAGCATGGGTTTAAATCGCTTTAAATTCAATTGGATATGAATTATATCCAGGTCTGGCACGAACCCTGCTGAGACAGCACTGGCGCGCACGAGGCGCGGTCCATAACGGCAAGGCGTTCAAGCAATGAGTATACCGGTTGAACAATCCCTGAGCGTCCATGTGCGGGCGCTGGAGCTGCGCATGCAACGCAGTGAGATTCTTGCGGCCAATCTGGCCAATGAGGGAACCCCCGCATTTCAGGCGCGAGACATCGACTTTTCCCGAGAGATGCAACGGCTCGGCTCCGGCATGTCCGGTTTACCCGATGCTGCGCCCGAGTTGATGTACCGCGTTCCGGCACAGGCCTCGCTTGATGGCAACACGGTCGAGTTGAATGTGGAACAGGCCGAGTTCTCACGCAATGCCATGGATTTCCAGACCAGCCTGACATTTCTGACCATGAAGTTTCGTGGTCTTAAGCAGGCCATTGAGGGGCAGTGATGTCATTTGATTCGATCTACCGTATTGCCGGTACGGCAATGAATGCCCAGACAGTCCGGCTCAACACCATCGCCAGCAATCTGGCCAACGCGGAATCTGCCGCATCCAGTGCCGACTCGGTGTATCGGGCACGCAAGCCGGTCTTTGCCGCGGTGTACGAGAACGGCGAGCTGACCCGGCCGCTCGGAATGGGTGGGGCGCATGTACAGGTGCTGGACGTGGTGACGACAGGGCGTGAGGTGCCGCAGCGCTATGAGCCAGGCAATCCGCTGGCCGACGCGAACGGCTATGTCTATTACGCAGATGTGAATGCGATTGAAGAGATGACCGACATGATGTCTGCATCACGCTCGTTCGAGACCGGGGTGGAGGTGCTGAACCGGGTCAAGAGCATGCAGCAGGGTTTGCTGCGACTGGGAGAGGCGTGATGTCGACGGTATATGACAGCACCTCGACCAGCAGCCAGTCCTCAAGCTCGACCGGTGCGGTGATGCAGGCAGCGGACCTGAGCGATGCGCAGCAGGTGGAAAACACTTTCCTGACTTTGCTGACCGCACAGATCAGCAACCAGGACCCCACCAACCCGCTGGATAGCACGCAGATGATGAGCCAGTACGCGGCGATGGCCCAGGTTCGCAGTATGGAGAACATGGCCTCGATGACTCGCAACAATATGATCCTGCTTGACAATCTGCAGATGCTGACGGCGGCCGGACTGGTTGGCAAGACCGTGACGGTGGAGGCGGAGTCGGTGCAGGTCGGCGAGGGGAGGCTGACCGGTATGCTTGATCAGCGTTATGCGTCCAATGACAGCGTCGTCCGTCTGACCAGCGCTGCCGGTGTCGTGACGGAAGTTCGTCTGGGTGGGCAGGCACCGGGGCTGGTTCCTTTCGATATTGATCCGCTTGCGCTGGGGCTGGCGCCAGGCAGCTACCAGATCGAGGCACTGACTGACGGCGGGGAGTATCCGGCAGTGCGCGTGGCTGGCGAGGTGGATAGGGTACTGGTCAGTCAGCAGGGGCCGGTGCTTGAGGTCAGCGGGATCGGTTCAGTGCCCTTCTATCAGATCGCCGCATTTGGCCAGACACCCTGAGTCGCAGTCGGTCCTGCGCTTCGCGCCCCCCCATCCAGATCGAATATCTCATTACTTCGGAGGTCTATCCTCATGAGTTTCAATATTGCACTTTCCAGTCTTCAGGCGGTGACCGAGCAACTCGGCACGATCAGCAACAACATTGCCAACGCGGCGACCACTGGTTTCAAGTCCTCGCGAACCAACTTCGGCGCACTGTATGCCGAGTCTCAGGCGATTGGGGTGGAGGTGATCGGCCAGACTCAGAGCATGACGCAGAATGGCACGCTATCGACCACCGGGCGCACACTGGATGTGGCCATCGCTGGTGGGGGCTTTCTGATCATGCGCTCGGGTAACGGTGAGCAGGTCTTTACCCGGGCGGGTGTGCTCAATACCGACGTCAATAATTATCTGGTGAACGCGTCGGGTTTCCGGGTGCAGGGCTATCCGGTCGATGCCGATGGCAATCTGCAGACCGGCGCGCTGGGCGACATTCAGTTGCAGAACGGCAACCTGGCGGCCAAGGCGACCAACTCACTGGCTTTCATTGCCAACCTTGACGCCAACGAGTCGGTGCCGGCAGTGGTGCCGTTCGATGCTGCAGATGCTGAGTCCTACAATTCCACCTACACCACCCGGGTTTACGACTCCTTGGGCATTGAACACACGCTGACCCAGTACTTCGTCAAGACTGCTGACAACCAGTGGGATGCGCATTACTACGTGGACGGCGCTGCCCTTGGGGTGACTCAGGCGATCGAGTTCAGCACCGGCGGCGTACTGACCACTCCGGTAGGTCCGGCGACGGTGAACTTCACTCCGACTGGCGCAGATCCGATGACGGTGGCGCTGGACTATACCGGTAGCACTCAGTTCGGCTCCAACTTCCTCGTGACCCGCAATGCGGCCAGCGGCTATACCGCGGGCGAACGGACCGGACTGGCAATCGAGTCCAATGGGCAGATCTATGCAACCTATAGCAATGGTCAGCGCATGCTGCAGGGGCAGCTCGTGTTGGCCAACTTTGTCAACTTGCAGGGGCTAAGCAATGCCGGCGGCACCGCGTGGACCGAGACCGAAGATTCCGGCGCAGCGCTGGTCGGCGTGCCAGGCACCGGTCAGAACGGGTCGATCAGCTCGGGCACGCTGGAAAGCTCCAACGTCGATCTGACCCAGCAGTTGGTGGGGCTGATGGAGGCGCAGCGCAACTATCAGGCGACTACGCGGGTGTTGAGTACCGGTAAGGAGCTCAACCAGGTCCTGTTCAATGCCATCTGAGGTCGGTCGTGGATAAGCTCGGCTATACCGCAATGACTGCAGCGGCACGCACGATGATGTCGCTGCAGGTGCAGGCCAACAACTTGGCCAACGTGAATACCGCCGGCTTTCGAGCCGATATGGATAGTGCCGAGGCGGTGGCTGTGGAAGGCTACGGCTATGACAGTCGGCATCTTGTGACGACGCGTGGCGTCGGCGTGGACATGCGTCCGGGTGCGGCGATGCAGACCGGGCGGCCGCTGGATGTTGCCATCGCCGGCAATGGCTTGATCGCCGTCGAAACCGCCACCGGCGAGGCCTACACCCGCAATGGAGCGATGCAGCTGGATGCCGACATGACGCTGACCATTGGCGGTCGGGCAGTGATTGGTGACGGTGGTCCGATTGTGCTGCCTGCGCATGACCGGATCGAAATCGCTCCGGATGGCACGATCAGCGTGCTGGCACGGGGTGAGCAGGAAATGGCGGAGGTCGGTCGGATCAAGCTGGTCAATCCTCCTGCGATTGAGGTGAGCAAGCGACTGGATGGTCTGCTCGGGCGGACTGACGGCCGGCCCTTCGTGGTGGACGACGCGGTGCGTCTGCAGTCCGGATATCTTGAGTCGAGCAATGTTTCCGCGATCGAACAATTGACCACGACGATGAGCCTGAGTCGCCAGTTTGAGGCGCAGGTCAAGATGATGAAGGCGGCCGAGGATCTGTCCTCCGCCGGCAACCGCATGCTGCGTGGCAGTTAAGGGAGTCCTGAAAATGAGTTCTGCATTGTGGGTGAGCAAGACCGGTCTGGCGGCTCAGGACAAGGCGTTGGCAACCGTGGCCAACAATCTCGCCAATGTCAATACCGTGGGCTTCAAGAGCGATCGGGTGGTGTTTGAGGATCTGTTCTACACCATTGAGCGTCAGCCGGGTGCGCAGGCTGACCAGGTCAATACCGTACCGTCCGGCATTCAGCTTGGCAGCGGTGTGCGGGTGGCGGGCACGCAGAAGGTGTTCACCGAGGGCAGCATGCAGACAACCGGGCAGCCGATGGATCTGGCGGTTCTGGGCTCGGGTTTCTTTCAAGTTGAGTCGCCAACGGGTGAGGTTCTGTACACCGAAAACGGCCAGCTGCAGCTCAATGCTGAAGGCATGCTTGTGAACACCCAGGGTTTGCCGCTGGTTCCAGCGATCGAAGTGCCTGCGGGCAGCAGCCGCTTTACCGTTGGTAGCGACGGGGTGGTGACTGCGGTGCTGGCAGGAGAGACCCAGCCTGTGGAACTGGGCCAGATCAGGTTGGTGAACTTCGCCAACCCCGGTGGGCTGGAGGCCTTGGGCGGCAACTTGTATCGCGAGACGATTGCCAGCGGTGAGCCGGTCGAGGGCGCACCGGGTGAGGATGGCCTGGGGCAGATCAAGCAAGGTGTGCTTGAAGGCTCGAACGTGCAGGTGGTGGAGGCAATGGTTTCAATGATTGCCATCCAGCGGGCCTACGAGTCGTCGGCGAAGGTGCTGGATGCGGCCTCGGGTATGCAGCAGTTCCTCAATCAGACGGTCTGATGAAATGAAGGTTTTCGTATTGCTGATGGTGTCGCTGTTGCTGGGGGGGTGCCAGCCCTATGGGCTGCTGTCCCCAGACGACTCCGCGTTGTACGAACCGCCCGAGCCCCGGATCGAAGTGCCTCAGGCGACCGCTGGTGGTTTGCTGCGCGCCGGTCAAGGCAACTCCCTGGTCAGGGATCGCCGCGCTGGCCGTCTGGGCGATATCGTCACCGTCCTGCTTAATGAAGCGACGCAATCGAGCAAGAGCGCAGGGACTTCATTCGATAAGAGTTCGGATCTGTCTGTCGGTATTCCGAACGTGCTTGGCAAGCAGTACGACCGGCTGGAGAGTTCGGCATCCGCTTCACGGGGTTTCGAAGGCACGGCCAGCAGCTCACAGCAAAACGTGTTGCGTGGATCCATTTCAGTGGTGGTGCACAGGGTGTTGCCGGATGGCACGCTGATGGTTAGGGGGGAGAAGGTGCTGCAACTCAACCAGGGTGACGAGATCATCCGCCTCAGCGGGCTGGTGCGTCCGGACGATATCGATCGCCACAATCAAGTGTCCTCGCAGCGGGTGGCCAATGCCCGGGTGTCCTACGCTGGGCGTGGTGCCCTGGCCGACAGCAATGCGGCCGGCTGGCTGACCCGATTCTTCAACAGTCCGTGGTTCCCGTTATGAAGCCGAATCGCATCCGCCACGTCATGATGACCATCGTCATCGGATTGTTTGTCTTGAACAGCCATGCGCAATCCGGTCGTACAGCTGCACGCGCTGCGCCGGTGCAGGCCGACCGCTCGGCCTTGATGGACCTGGTCGACGTCGAGGGCATTCGGGACAACCAGCTGGTTGGGTACGGACTCGTCGTCGGGCTTGATGGTACCGGTGACCGCGGTCAGGTACGTTTTACCGGGCAGTCAGTGGCGAACATGCTGCGTGAGTTCGGTGTCAGTCTGCCACCGAACATCAACCCCAATCTCAAGAACGCGGCCGCGGTGACGGTAACCGCGACCATGCCGCCAGGATATAGCCCTGGGCAGACGCTGGACGTGAGCGTGTCTTCACTTGGCGATGCCAAGAGTTTGCGTGGCGGGCAGTTGCTGATGACGCCGTTGCGCGGGGTGGATGGCGAAATTTATGCACTGGCGCAGGGAGATCTGGTTGTGGGCGGGGTCAATGCTTCAGGTGCCAGTGGCTCAAGCGTGGCGGTCAATAGCTCCAATACCGGCCTGATTCCCAACGGTGCGACGATAGAACGCATGATTCCGAGCGATTTTGCTGAACGTCCGGATGTCATGCTGAACTTGCGGCGACCAAGTTTTCAGACGGCAAATGCAATCATGGATGAGATCAACACGCGTTTTGGGGCCGACACGGCGGTTGCCCTCAACGCAACAAAGGTCTCGGTGCGCGCGCCGTACGACAGTTCGCAGCGTACTGCCTTCATGGCGCTCTTGGAGAACATGCAGGTGGCGCAAGGCCGTAGCCGGCCGCGTGTGGTGTTCAACAGCCGGACGGGTACCGTTGTCATTGGTCAGGGGGTAAAGGTGAAGGCTGCCGCGGTTGCGCATGGCAGCTTGACCGTGACAGTCAGTGAGACCCCGCAGGTCAGCCAGCCAGCGCCGTTCTCCCGCCAAGGAGAGACGGCGGTGGTGCCACGCAGCGATGTATCCGTGAGTCAGGACGTGAAGCCGATGATTCAGTGGCCCGAGGGCGCGAATCTGGAAACCATCGTCAATACGGTAAACAGCCTGGGGGCAAGCCCGGATGACATCATGAGCATCCTGCAATCGCTCGAGCGCGCCGGTGCGCTCAATGCTGAACTGATTGTGATGTAGGAGTTGGGCGGGCGATGAACGTGCATTTTCTTTCAGCCGCGCCGGCACGTCTGCAGGGCGAGGTGTCGGTCGGGCGTAACCGGCTGGAGGCAGTGGCCGAGCAGTTCGAGGCAATGTTCTTGCGTCAGTTGCTCAAACAGATGCGTAAAGCCAGTGATGTATTGGGTGCCGATAATCCGATGCGTAGCCGTTCGCTCGATACCTTGCGCGATATGCAGGACGATGCGCTGGCCGACGAGCTTGCGGTCAGGCGCCAGACGGGCATAGCCGACATGATCGTGCGTCAGCTGACGGGTGAAGGGGCGCCGGTGGCGCCGGCACCCGCTCCGCTCGCAGTGGCGACAATGCCGCGCATGCAGGCCAGTGTGGTACAGCCACTGGCAGCCACCTGGCGGCGTGGTGCGGAAGGCGCGATGCGGGTCTGGGAGCAGGGCAGTCGTGCTTTTCGGGCACTGGTCGATAGTGTGATTGCTCATGAGTCCGGCGGGCGGATCGACGCGGTTTCTCCGCGGGGGGCGCGCGGGCTGATGCAATTGATGCCAGCCACTGCGCGCGAAATGGCACAGGCGTTGGGGTTGGAGTATGACGAGCCCCGCCTGTTGTCCGATCGTGAATACAACAAGCAATTGGGCACGGCCTACCTGGGTAAGATGCTTGAACGTTATGAGGGTGCCGGCCCTCTCGCGGTGGCTGCATACAATGCCGGGCCAGGCCGGGTGGACGAATGGCTGCAGCGTTTTGGTGATCCGCGCAGTGGTGCGATCGGCGTCGCGGAATGGGTCGAGCGTATTCCCTTCAAGGAAACCCGCGACTACACCCGCAGCATACTGGATGGCCTGCGTGGTCAGGGGCTTGAGCCGGGTGGAGAGTCGAATATGGCGAGGCGTGCACTGGGTGGCGGGCTTTCTGCTGATCGGTTTAAGCCCAGCGTGCATTCGGTCGCCCTGACTTCAAGAACAGATGCCGGTGCGCCCCGTTCGGCGGCTTTTGCCCAGAGCGTGCGCATCGTAACCGAGGACTTGTCGCAATGACCATGCTGAGCCAGATAGCCTATTCCGGACTGCACGCCACCCAGCTGGCACTGAGCGGGACGGCCCACAACGTTGCCAACGTCAATACGCCAGGGTTCAGTCGTGTCGGGACAGTGATGGGATCAACGCCGGGCTATGGCGGACTGAGTGCCGGTGGGGGGGTGCAGGTGGTAGGCATCCGACGTATCTCCAGCGACTTCTACAATCACCAACTGTGGCGCGCGACCTCTGAGAAGTCGTATCACGACAACACCCAGCAATACCTCAGTGCATTGGAAGGGGTGATGGCAGGCGATGGGGCCAGTATCAGCGTGGGGCTGGATCGCTTCTTCGCTGCGCTGAGTGAATTGAGTACAACGCCCGAGTCGACTGCGCTACGCCAGCAGGTGGTCTCCGAGGCAGGAAATCTGGCGGCGAGATTCAATCTTCTGGCAGGTAATGTCGATGCGCAGGTCCGCTCCTTGCAAGCACAGCGATCGGCCATGGTCGATGGTGCCAATCGCTTGATGAGCAATGTTGCCGCGCTCAATCAGCAGATCGTTGAGGTCGAGTCGGTGGGGGGGGACTCGAAGGCGCTGCGTGATCATCGCGACATCCTGGTTCAAGATCTCAGCACCTACGCCAGCGTCAGGGTGCTCGAGGCACAGGATGGCTCGATCACGGTGTCTCTCGACAATGGTCAGCCTCTGGTGGCGGGCAGTTTGGCCAGCACGCTGGAACTCGCCACCTTGCCATCGGGTGATCAGGCGCTGTCGCTGGCGTTTTCGACGACTCAGTTTCCGCTGCAGCAATCGCGACTGGGCGGAGCTCTGGGCGGTTTGCACAGGGTCGAGCAAGGTTCGTTGAAGTCCGTCCTGAATAACCTGCACGATATGGCGTCGGCCCTATCCCAAACGGTCAACGATACCCTGGCGACGGGTTATGACTTGAACGGCAATCCGGGCGCCGCCTTGTTCAGCTATGACCCGAGCAGCATCACCGGCATGTTGTCGGTTCAGCCGCTGTCGGCTGCCGACCTGGCCTTATCTGGCGTAGCCGATGAGGTTGGCAACAATGAGGTCTTGCTGCAATTGCTCAAGTTGGGGCAGACCCCGTTGACGGTGGCCGGCAACCTGGTCACCTTGAATGAAGCCTATGCGGCCATGTTGGGTCGGGTGGCCAGCGACAGCCGTCAGACTCAGGCCGATCTGCAGTCGGCGACGACTGTGCAGGCGCAGGCGCAGGCGCGACGGGATTCGGTCAGTGCGGTCAACCTGGACGAAGAGGCGGTGAATCTGCTGAATTTCCAGCAAGCCTATCAGGCCAACATGAAAATCATCACCACAGCGAACGCGCTGTTCGATGATCTGCTCGCCGCCTTCTGAATCCTATATCTCCGTCCCGTCCTTGCCTGGAAGCCATGATGCGTATCACCAATGCCCAGATAGCCGCCATGATGCATGGCTCAATGAACTCCAATGCCGCCCGGCTGGGGCAGCTGATGCAGCAGATGGCGACCGGTCAGCGCATCATCCAGCCTTCCGATGATCCGGTAGCCAGTGTGCGGGTGTTGCGCCTGCAGCGCGAGGAAGCCGGTATTGCCCAGTATCGGACCAATATCCAGACGGTATCGGGCAGCCTGTCAGTGCAGGAAACCAACCTCACTGCGGCTTCGGACACCTTGCTCAACCTGCGGGATCTGCTGGTGTGGGCGGGCAACGACACCAATGGTGCGGACGAACTGCGGGCCATGGCCGAGGAGATGAGCAATATTGAATCCACCTTGGTCAGTTTCCTGAACGTGCGTGATACCGAGGGGCGCTACCTGTTGTCAGGCACCTATAGCGACCGTCCGGCCGTGAGCTTCGACAGCGTGAGTGGTACGTACAGCGTCACCGGTAACGATCGGCACCGGCAGGCGGCGGTAGCCACGGGTGTGCTCATTGATGAGAACGTCACGGTCATGGAGGTGCTGGGACCCGGAGCGGATTTCCTCAACGAGATTCACACCCTGGTGTCAGTGCTTTCGGACCCCGCCCTCGATGCAAACGATCCTGTGGTCAAGGGGCAGGTGCGTGGCGCGCTTGACGCGCTCGATGCAGTACATCGCAAGCTACTGGTGCAGGTTTCGGAGTTGGGGGGACGGCAGAACATGCTGACCCTGCTGGATGAGAGTCAGGGCGACACCTCGGTGGTCAACCAGGGCATCGAGGGGGCGCTGACCGCACTGGATTACGCGGGGGCTTCGATCGATCTGAATGAGTACAAGCTGGCGGTACAAGCGACACAGCAAACGTATTTGAAGATCAATCAGCTGTCGCTGTTCAACTTGTTGTGAGCGGGAGCAGGGAATGAAGATCGACAAGGCGCCGTCCGCGGTCAGCGCGGTTGATCCGCAGACAAGGCGGCAGCCGGTCCGGCGTGAGCTTGCTGAGCCGGACGAACGCCCTCAGGCTGAGACGGGTGAAGGTGGGCAGAGTGCATTCCAGGGGGCGAAGCGCGCTGGGGGCTACAGCGTTCAGCTCAATCGGCAACTAACCTCAATGCAGTCGGCCGAGCGCTTCCTGGCCGATCTCGGCGCGCGTCTGCGTCAGCTGAAACTGGCGTTGAGCCAGCAGATTTCGGCGGGGAGGCAAGGGCTCGGGCGCTCCGAGCATGCCATCCGCACCGCACTCGACGAGACTAACGCATTGTTGGAGGACCGTTCGGGTGCCAGTGCGGGTAGTCTGGATGCCTCGCTGCGATTGAGCCTTAACGAGCCGGTGCGGACCCGCTTTTCCATTGATGCGCTGACCTCACCCGAACAGCTGCGTGCGGCAGGAAGTGAAACGCTGGTGTTTCGGCTGGGCAACATGCAGGCCGAGCCGATGGTGGTGGCGATTGATGAAAGTTCGAGTGACGAGCAGATCCTGCGTCGCTTCAATACCGCGTTTGCCCCTGCTGGCATGCGCGCCGAACTGGATGTTCACGGCAATCTGCGTTTCAGTATCCGCGAGACCGACTGGCAGCGCCATGGCGGGCGGGTTGGCGTGCAGGGCGAGGGTGGGTTGTTGCCATCGAAGGCCGCGTTTGTTGCTGTGCATGAGGAGCGCCTGCTGGATCTGCCCGCATTGGAGTCGCTCGACTCCGAGCAGTCAATGCGCAGCTTGCTCGATGCTGTGGTCAAGACCCTGGACAGGATTGCCCGGCTCGAGGACCAGATTGCACAGCGTAAGAACGAAATCCGGGCTTTTCTTGCTCGCCACACCGATGCGGATGAACAACGCTGGGCCCAGGACTATGCTCAGAAGGTGTTCGGTCTCATGCAGGGCGCCAGGTCCGACTATGCGGCTGTGACCCAGGCGATTGTCTCGCAGGCTAATCTGAACCGTTTCGCGGTTGTCAGCCTGCTGTCCTGATACTGCCGAAACTACACTGCCGGAGCCGTGATCGCACCGGAATACACCATGGACTGGACACTGGGTCGCTTCTGTTACATGCTCATGAAACAGGTTAACCTGCAAATCAAGGAATGGGCGGCAGAGGTAGCGATGGTCTATGTGCAGCGGGACAAGAACGGGCTGTTGTTGCGGGTCGAGGCTGAGCCCTTCGATGGGATGACCGATACGCTCGCGGTTGAAAGCGAAGAGCTTGCGCGCTGGTTGGCAACCAAGGAAGAAGTCCACAACCGCTTGTCGCGTCTGAAGGAAACCGATCTGGATATGGTCAGGGTGCTGGAGGATGTGGTGATCGTGTTGATTGACCGTGGCTTGATCAGTTTCGAAGATTTGCCGCTTGCAGCACGGCGCAAACTGGACGAACGCGCCCTTGCACGTGCTGATCTCGAAGGCCTGGTGGGGGTTGTTACCCAGAGTGTAAGGGACTGTCGCCAGGGCGATTGATTTGGGGGCATCAAGCTCCGCACCCCGGGAGTTCAAAGGCTTCATTTAGCATGACGGCCCGTGCGGAAGCGCTTCCGCACGGGCCGTCATGCTGCATCGAGGCCGGCCTACTTCTTGCGCATCGGCGGCAGGTCGGTGCAACTGCCATGTGCCACTTCAGCCGCCATGCCTACCGTTTCGCCCAGGGTGGGATGCGGGTGAATGGTCTTGCCGATGTCCACCGCGTCGGCACCCATTTCGATCGCCAGGCATACTTCGCCAATCATGTCGCCAGCGGATGGGCCGATGATGGTGCCGCCGATCACACGATGGCTTTCGGCGTCGAAGATCAGCTTGGTGAAGCCGTAGTCGGCACCGTTGGCGATTGCGCGACCGCTGGCCGCCCAGGGAAACTTCGCGACCTCAACCTTCTTGCCTTCAGCCTTGGCCTGTGCTTCGGTGTAGCCGACCCATGCCACCTCCGGATGGGTGTAGGCAACGCCGGGGATCACGGTCGCATCAAATGCGGCCTTCTGGCCGGCGGCCACTTCGGCGGCGACGTGAGCCTCATGCACCGCCTTGTGGGCGAGCATGGGTTGGCCGACGACGTCGCCAATGGCGAAGATGTGCGGCACATTGGTGCGCATCTGAGCGTCCACCGGGATGAAACCGCGTTCACCCACGATGACGCCCGCCTTGTCGGCGCCGATCTTCTTGCCATTGGGTGAGCGGCCCGCAGATTGCAGGATCATGTCGTAACGTACCGGCTCGGTCGGCGCGCCTTCACCTTCGAACTTCACGTAAAGGCCATCGTCCTTCGCCTCGACGGCGACGGTCTTGGTCTTGAGCATGATCTTGTCGAAGCGGTGGGCGTTCTGCTTCTCCCAGACCTTGACTGCGTCGCGGTCCGGACCCTGCATCAGTCCATCCATCATCTCGACGACGTCGATACGTGCGCCCAGCGTGGAGTACACCGTCGCCATTTCCAGGCCGATGATGCCGCCACCGATGACCAGCATCTTGCCCGGCACCTGGCGCAGCTCGAGCGCGCCGGTGGAGTCCACAATGCGCGGGTCGCGCGGGATGAAAGGCAGGTGCACCGCGGCAGAACCGGCGGCAATGATGCATTGCTTGAACCTGACGACTTTCTTCGCGCCGGTCTTGTCCTGGCTGCTACCGGTGGTCTCTTCGACCTCGATGTGATGCGGGTCGAGGAAGTGGCCGTAACCGCGGATGATATCCACCTTGCGCGCCTTGGCCATGCCCGCCAGGCCACCGGTCAGCTTGCCGATGACGCCGTCCTTGTGCTTGCGTAGCGCGTCGACATCAATGGTCGGTTTGGCAAACTGGATCCCGGCGGTGTCGATATGTTCTGCCTCCTCGATCACTGCAGCGACGTGCAGCAGCGCCTTGGACGGAATGCAGCCGACGTTCAGGCACACGCCACCCAGGGTGGCGTAGCGCTCGATGATGGCCGTCTTGAGACCGAGGTCGGCGGCGCGGAAGGCCGCGGAATAGCCGCCGGGGCCCGCGCCCAGCACGACCATGTCGTATTCGACATCCGCACTGCCGCCGTGGCTGGCGGCGCTGGGCGCGGCAGCGGGGGCTGCCGGCGCCGGACTGGCTGTGGGCGCGGCTGCAGCCACAGAGGCACCGGCAGCGGCCGCTTCCACCTTGATCAGCACTGCACCCTCGCTGACCTTGTCGCCCAGTGCAACCAGTACCTCCTTGACTACGCCAGCGGCCGAGGAGGGGACGTCCATGGTGGCCTTGTCGGATTCCAGCGTGCAGATGGCATCATCCACCTTGATGCTGTCGCCGGGTTTGACGAACAACTCGATGACTGGAACCGCGTCGAAGTCACCGATATCGGGGACTTTTACTTCAACGATCTGACTCATGGTGCGGCCTCCTTACAGCATGACCCGACGGAAGTCGGCCAGCAGTTGAGCGAGATAGACGTTGAAGCGGGTGGCGAGCGCACCGTCGATGACGCGGTGATCTGCGGTCAGCGACATCGGCAGGGTGAGGCGCGGCACGAACTGCTTGCCATCCCACACCGGTTTCATCACCGACTTGTTGACGCCGAGGATGGCGACTTCGGGTGCGTTGACGATGGGCGCGAAGTAGGTGCCACCAATGCCGCCCAGCGACGAGATGGTGAAGCAGGCGCCGGACATGTCGGCGGGGCCGAGCTTGCCGTCGCGTGCCTTCTTGGCCAGCGAGCCGGTCTCAGCGGCAATGTCGAACACGCTCTTCTTGTCGGCATCCTTCACCACCGGTACCACCAGGCCATTGGGGGTATCGGCTGCGAAGGCGATGTTGAAGTACTTCTTGTAGACCAGGTTGTCGCCGTCGAGGCTGGTGTTGAACTCGGGGAATTCCTGCAGCGCACGTACCGAGGCCTTGATGATGAAGGCGAGCATGGTGAGCTTCTTGCCGGACTTCTCGAACTCCTTGTTCATCTGGACGCGGAAGGCTTCCAGATCGGTGATGTCGGCATCCTCGTGATAGGTCACCGCCGGGATCATCGCCCAGTTGCGGGCGAGGTTCTGACCGGAAATCTTCTTGATGCGGGAGAGCGGCTTGACCTCGACTTCACCGAACTTGGAAAAATCGACCTTGGGCCAGGGCAGCAGGTCAAGCCCGCCACCCAGACTGCCGACGGCGGCTGCGGCCGGGGTCTTGCCCGGTACCACACCCGTACTCATCGCGCCCTTGATGAAGGCAGTGACGTCTTCTTTCAGGATGCGGTTCTTCGGGCCGCTGGCCTTGACCTGGGCGAGGTCGACCCCGAGTTCGCGGGCGTAGGCGCGCACCGACGGGCTGGCATGCACCTTGCCACCCAGCTTGACTGCAGAGGGGGCTGCGGAGGCGCTCGGAGTGGCAGCGGGGACCGACACCGGCGCTGCGGCGGGCGCTGCAGCAAGCGGTGCAACAGCGGCAGGTGTCGCCACTGAAGCGGGCGCACTGCCGGCAGTCTCGACCTTGATCATGACCGTACCTTGCGACACCTTGTCGCCGAGCTTGACCAGCACTTCCCTGACCACGCCGGCGGTCGAGGAGGGGACATCCATGGTGGCCTTGTCGGATTCGAGCGTGGCGATGGCATCGTCGACCTTGATCGTGTCGCCGACCTTGACGAACAGCTCGATCACCGGCACGTCGGAGAAATCGCCGATATCAGGGACGGTGACGTCAACCACGCCCCCTCCTGTGGCGGCTACCGGCGCGGCTGCGGCTGCCGGGGCCGGCGCTGCGACAGGGGCTGGTGCAGCTGCAGGCGCGGCAGAAGGTGCAGCGGCGGCCGCGCCAGCTGCCTCGACCTTGATCATCAGACTGCCCTGCGACACCTTGTCGCCGACATTGACCAGGATTTCCCTGACCACGCCAGCGGCGGAGGAGGGCACATCCATGGTGGCCTTGTCGGACTCCAGCGTGGCGATGGCGTCGTCGACCTTGATGGTATCGCCGACCTTCACGAACAGCTCGATCACTGGCACGTCGGAGAAGTCGCCGATGTCCGGAACCTTCACTTCAATCAATTGGCTCATGTTCTTGTCTCCTTCAGCGCTCAGACGGACATCGGGTTCGGCTTGCTCGGGTCAAGCTTGTACTTGACCAGTGCAGCAGCGACCTTGTCGCGTTCGATGGAGCCTTCGTCAGCCAGCGCCTTGAGTGCAGCCAGCGTGACCCAGTGGCGGTCGACTTCGAAGAAGTGACGCAGCTTCTCGCGGGTGTCGGAGCGGCCGAAGCCGTCGGTACCCAGGGTGACGTAGGTGTTCTTGACGAAGGGACGGATCTGCTCGGCAAACAGCTTGATATAGTCGGTTGCAGCCACCACCGGGCCGACCGCGCCGTCGAGCTTTTGCTCGACGTGCGACTTCTTCGGTGCCTCGAGCGGATGCAGCAGGTTCCAGCGCGCGGCGTCCTGGCCGTCACGGGCCAGTTCGTTGAAGCTCGGGCAGCCCCAGAGGTCGGCCTCGACACCCCAGTCGTTCTTGAGCAGTTCCGCCGCTGCGATGACTTCGTTGAAGATCGTGCCCGAACCCAGCAGTTGCACACGCGGGCCCTTGCTGTCGGCGCCTTTGCGGAAGGCGTACATTCCCTTGATGATGTCGGCTTCGGCACCAGCGGGCATTTCCGGGTGCTCGTAATTTTCGTTCATCACCGTGATGTAGTAATACACATCTTCCTGCTCGGCGAACATACGGCGCATGCCGTCCTGCACGACGACGGCCACTTCGTACTGGAAGGTGGGGTCGTAGCTGATGCAGTTCGGAATCATGTTGGCCAGCAACAGGCTGTGACCATCTTCGTGCTGCAGACCTTCGCCGTTGAGTGTAGTGCGGCCGGCCGTACCACCAATCAGGAAGCCGCGGGTGCGTTGGTCGGCTGCGGCCCAGCACAGATCCATGGTGCGTTGCAGGCCGAACATCGAGTAGAAGATGTAGAACGGCACCATCTGCACGCCATGCACGCTGTAGGCGGTGCCGGCGGCAATCCAGTCAGCCATGGCGCCCGCTTCGTTGATGCCTTCCTGCAGCACCTGACCGGTCTGGCTTTCCTTGTAGAACATCAGCTGGTCATGGTCTTCGGGGACGTACTTCTGGCCTTCCTGGTTCCAGATGCCGTACTGGCGGAACATGCCTTCCATGCCGAAGGTGCGGCTCTCGTCGGGCACGATCGGCACGATGTGCTTGCCGATCTGCTTGTCCTTGAGCAGCGTGTTCATGATGCGCACGATGGCCATTGTGGTGGACAGTTCGCGGCCTTCGCCGGAGGCCTTCAGCAGTGCGCCAAAGGCATCCAGTGCCGGCACCGTCAGGGCGTCGGCCTTGCGCCGGCGGGTGGGCAGGAAGCCGCCCAGGGCCATGCGGCGTTCGCGCATGTACTTGTATTCGGCGGAGTCTTCCGGGAACTTCAGGTAGGGCAGCTCTGCGAGCTGGTCGTCCGGCACCGGCAGGCCGAAGCGGTCACGGAAACGACGGATCGCGTCCACGTCCATCTTCTTCTGCTGGTGCGAGATGTTCATTGCCTCGCCCGACTGGCCCATGCCGAAGCCCTTGATGGTCTTGGCCAGGATCAGCGTCGGCTGGCCCTTGTGGGTGACGGCGGCGTTGTAGGCGGCAAAGATCTTGAAGATGTCGTGACCGCCGCGGTTCAGGTTCCACACCTCATCGTCGGTCCAGTCGGCGACCAGTGCCTTCAACTCCGGGGTGTTGAAGAAGTGCTCGCGCACGTAGGCGCCATCCTTGGCCTTGAAGGTCTGATACTCGCCGTCGCACAACTCCATCATGCGCTTCTTGAGGATGCCCTTCTTGTCGCGCTCGAACAGCGCATCCCAGTGGGTGCCCCAGATCAGCTTGATGACGTTCCAGCCGGCGCCGCGGAATTCGGCTTCGAGTTCCTGGATGATCTTGCCGTTGCCACGCACCGGGCCGTCCAGCCGTTGCAGGTTGCAGTTGATGACGAAGATCAGGTTGTCGAGCTTTTCGCGGCCGGCCATGCCGATGGCGCCAAGCGATTCAACCTCATCGGTTTCGCCGTCGCCGAGGAAAGCCCACACCTTGCGCTGTTCGGCTTTCTTGGCGTCGATCAGATCGCGGCTGGCGAGGTACTTCATGAAGCGTGCGGAGTAGATCGCGCACAGTGGGCCGAGGCCCATCGAAACGGTGGGGAACTGCCAGAAATCGGGCATCAGCCAGGGGTGCGGATAGGACGAGATACCCTTGCCGTCGACTTCCTGGCGGAAGTTGTCCATCTGGTCGTCAGTCAGGCGACCGAGCATGTAGGCGCGCGAATAGACACCCGGCACCGAGTGGCCCTGAAAGTAGATCAGGTCGCCACCGGTTTCGTGGTCGAGGCTTTTCCAGAAGTGCGAGAAGCCGACGTCGTACAGCGCGGCGGACGAAGCGAACGAAGCAATGTGGCCGCCGACGTTGGTGTGCTTGTTGGCGCGAACGACCATCGCCATCGCGTTCCAGCGGATGTAGGAGTGGAGCTTGATCTCCATGTCCGCATCGCCCGGGTACTTGGGCTGCTGGGTGGCGGGGATGGTGTTGATGTATTGGGTGGTCGCGGAATAGGGCAGGTTGATGCCTTCCTCGCGCGCGCTGTCGATCAGCCTTTCGATCAGGTAGTGAGCGCGTTCGGCGCCTTCATGTTCGATTACGGCGGCGATGGCGTCGAGCCATTCTTGCGTCTCCTGGCTATCCGGGTCGGTTTTCAGAAGGACGTTTGATGTTCCGGTCATGGTCTGTCTCCTCATGACTTTTGGTTGGCAGGTTCTACCCGGGTAGGGCAGGGGTGCGTATTGCGCGCGCGACCGAACCGATACAAGCCCGGTTGCTGTTTCGAACTATAAAACGTTGTTTCGCATTGTGCAATATTTTTATGATGCGAATCAGGTTGTCGCCTCCTGTCGGTGAATCGGGGTGAAGCGCTTGAGGCCGACGTCCCTTGCGAGCCGAAGGCGAAACGTGGGCTGAAAAGCAGACAGGGCTCGTCGCATCGCTGCGCGAGCCCTGTCGGGACATCGGTCGGGAAAAAAATCGGCCGGGGGTGAGGGAGGGAGGGAGAGTTCCCCCGGCCGATCGGGAAAGTGTGGTGCTGGCGTGGCGATCATTGCTGCCTGACTCGTTGCCGGTCCTGCTCGTAAGCATGGACCACCTGACCCTTGCGGACTTCGCCCATGAAGAGTTGCTCAGGCGAGGTGAAGGTCTCGTGGCGGGCCTTCGAGAAGGGGCGATCATAATCCATGATCACGCCGTGTACCCGAGTGTCGAGGTTTTCCAGCGCTTCACGGATGCGCTCGCCCTCGGTGCTGCCAGCCTGCCGTATTGCTGCTGCAAGCAAGAGTGCAGAATCATACCCTTGTGCGGCGGCAGGTGGCACCGGAATTCTCTCGGTGCCCGTTTGTGCTCGCCACGCCTGCAGGAATGCCTGCCGCCGTGGGGTGTCGGGTGCCTGGATGAAGGTTTGCGGCATGCGTGCGCCTTCGGCATTGGGGCCGGCATTGTCGATGAAGTTGGACATCGCCAGTGTCCAGCTGCCGATCATCGGTACCCGCCAGTTCAGCCGGGCCATGCCGTTGGCGATCTGGGCCAGCTCCGGTCCGATACCGTAGGTCAGGATGACTTCAGCGCCGGCCTGGCGGGCACGCAGTAGTGCCGGGGTCATGTCAGCCTGGCGGATCTGGAAGCGCTCGACGACGACGGGCTTGATGCCAATCCTGTCCAACGCACGTTCGAGATCCTCACGGCCGAGTTGTCCGTAATTGGTGGCGTCGTGAAAAATGGCGATGCGACGGAACCCTCGGCGCTCGGTCGCTTCCTTGACGATCATTGCGGCTTGCAGGGTGTCGTGGGCCGATACGCGGAAGATGTAGTTCTCGGAAAACTCGGGCGGCTGGAACTGCTTGGTGATCAGCGAGCCGGTGGCTACCGAGGTGACCATCGGAATGCGTGCCGTCTGGTAATAGCGCTGGCTTGCCAGCGCCACGCCCGTGTTGACGATGCCCAATGCGGCGACGATGCCTTCCTTGTTGATCAAATCCTGGACGACCTGAGCGCCGCGTTCGTTGCGTGCCTCGTCGTCACGCTCGACCAGTTCGATTGTCCGCCCCAGCAGGCCGCCGGCAGCATTGATCTCGGCAATTGCAATGCGGATGCCCTCGCGCATCGAGATACCCATCGGGCTGGAGCCACCGGTGAAGGGGCCGGAAACACCAATACGGATCGGTGGTGGAGGCAGCGTAGCCGTTGCTGCCCCGCCCGGCTGACTGATCAGCATGGCAGCCAGTGCGAGCAGATGCCGGAGGGCGGTGCGTCGAGACATCTTCACATTGTGTTCGCGACAGGCCCCGCCAAAAATTGGCGGAAACCCCAAGCGCTTCCGACCCGGCCCCTGTCCGGCAGCCTCTAGGAGGCTGTCGGGCTTGAGGCCGATCTGCTGCGCCAGTGGGAGAAACGGTCCATATCTGCCCGTTTTTTCGTTGCATGGAATGACTATGCGCCTCAAAAACAGCCGAATCTGTCCTCGTTTTCCCCCTCGGCTCGCTACGATCGCTCAAGTCCGACAGCCTCCTAGGGTATTTCCCGATGTCTTCAAGCCGGCCCGACGGCAACAATGCGACGTCATTTCGCACGTTTTTCCGCTTCGGACTAACGACTGCTGACGACACTCCGGCAAGGCTTTCATGAACGTCCCCGACGATTTCGCACAATCCACCCCCAATCGTTGGTATTGGACAGCGCCCTATGTGGCAGTGGTGGTGTTCGCGCTTTCGATGCTGGTGCTGGTCGGGGTGCTGCAGCAGCGCGAGAAGGACAATCAGCGCAATGCGGTGGCGCGCGATGTGCAATGGGCCGAGCAGACGATGCGCTTGCACATGCAGGGCACGGAGGAGTTTCTCGGCCAACTCGCCCGCGATCTGGCGGCGCAGACGCTGGATCCCGATGCCTTTCAGGTGCGCGCCAATCAGCACATTGCCAACAACGGCGAACTGGTAAACATCGCCTGGGTGGGCGATGACGAGGTCGTGCGCTGGTCTGCACCCTTCGACACGACCGATTGGCTCGCTGGCGAGGCCTTGTCGTCCTTTCAGTCGCCGACCTTCCAGCTCGCGCGGGAGTCCGGTCGACTCAGCTATGGTGCGGCATACGCCAATCCCCGGGGCGTTACCGTGCTCGAGGTTCATGTGCCCATACGCCACGGACGCGAGTTTCGGGGGGCAATCGTCGGCGTCTATTCGATCGAGCGCATGGTGCGTCATCTGGTGCCCGGCTGGTTTGCCGAGAAATATCGCCTGACGCTGCAGAACGCAGGTGGGTCGCCATTGGCGGTGAACTCGACCTTACGTGATCTCGACGAGAGCGTGAGCTTCGAGATTCCGCTCGACCCGCCCGGCAATGGCCTCATCCTGCGCGCCACCGCTTTCCGCACCGGAGGTCAGCTGCCCCAGGCCCTTCCAACGGCCATGATCGTTGGTCTGTCGGTCATCGTGTTGTGGAGCCTGTGGCTGTTGCGCATGCATGTGTTTCGGCGGGTTCAGGTCGAGAAAGAGCGCGATCGCCTGTTCAACCTGTCGCTCGATCTGCTTGCGGTGGTCGGTCTGGACGGCACTTTCCGGCGCTGCAACCCGGCTTTCGAGCGGATTCTTGGCCATTCACCTGTCGAGTTGCCCGGCAGGCCGCTGCTCGACCTGGTGCATCGCGATGATGTCGCTTCCACGCTGGAGCAGCTGCGACAACTGGCTTCGGGGCAGCCCGTCAAGTTCGAGAACCGTTGCCTGTGTGCCGATGGCAGCTTCAAATGGTTGGTGTGGAGCATCAACCCGGTACGTGCCGAAAAGCTGGTGTATGCCGTCGCGCACGACATCACCGGGCGCAAGGCAGCCGAAGAAGCCCTGAGGGCGGAGTCAGCCTTCCGCAAGGCAATGGAGGAGTCGGTGATCACCGGCCTGCGCGCGATCGACCTGACCGGACGCATCATCTACGTCAACTCGGCCTTCTGCCGCATGGTCGGGCTGGAGGAGGAGGAACTGGTCGGGGTGCAAGCGCCTTTCCCGTACTGGCCGGTTGAGGAGATCGAGACCTGCACCCGCAACCTGCAGCTGACGCTGGCGGGCCGGGCGCCGGCCAGCGGTTTCGAGATGCGCATCCAGCGCAAGAACGGCGAGCGCCTGGATGCCCGTTTCTATCTGTCGCCGCTGATCGACCTGACAGGTCGCCAGACCGGCTGGATGGCATCGGTGACCGACATCACCGAGCCGAAGCGGGTGCGGGCGGCGCTTGAGGCGGCGCATGAGCGTTTCGAGGCCGTGCTCGATGGTCTGGATGCGGCGGTGTTCGTGTCGGACGCACGTACCGACGAAATCCTGTTTGCCAACCGGGCGTTCAAGGCCATTCACGGCTTTGATTCGGTTGGCCGCACGGTGCGTGGGGTTGCCGTGCCGCAGCCGGAGCGGGGTGACTACCGGGTCGATCCTCGTGGCCTGAGCGTGGCCGAGCTGCCGCGTGAGCTGTTTGACGGTGAGCTGCAGCACCCCTTGTCCGGACGCTGGTACCACGTACGCGAGCACGCCACCCGCTGGGTGGATGGGCGGGTGGTACGCATGGGCATTGCCACCGATATCACCGACCGCAAGCAGACCGCAGAAATCTCGCGCCAGCAGGAGGAGCGGCTGGAGCGCACCTCACGCCTGATCACCATGGGGGAAATGGCCTCCACGCTGGCGCACGAGCTAAACCAGCCCCTGTCGGCCATCGCCAATTACTGCGCCGGGTGTGTCACCCGGATGCAGTCCGGCAACAGCAAGCCGGAAGACCTGCTGGCCGCGATGCAGAAGGCCAGTTTCCAGGCCGAGCGTGCGGGCAAGATCATCCGCCGCATCCGCGAGTTCGTGAAGAAGAGCGAACCCCGGCGTAGTGCGGTAAAGGTCGCCGATATCCTGGAGGATGCGCTGGGCTTTGCCGAGATCGACGCGCGTCGCCTGGGCATCAAACTGGTGGCCGATGTGTCCGCCGAGTTGCCCCTGGTGTTTGCTGATCGCATCATGATCGAGCAGGTCGTGCTCAACCTGGTGCGTAATGGTCTGGACGCGATGAACGACGTGTTGCCCGAGGAGCGCACGCTGGTGGTGCGGGCCCGTCCCTGTGGTCCGCATGCCGTGGAGGTGGCGGTGGTCGATCGTGGGCACGGCATCAGCGAGGATGACCGGGCGCGGCTATTTACACCGTTCTACACCACCAAGTCGGAAGGCATGGGCATGGGTTTGAACATCTGCCGTTCGATCATCGAATTCCACGATGGTCGGCTGATTGTCGACGCCAACCCGGAAGGCGGTACCATATTCTCCTTTACCCTTCCCACGGAGGCCGCCAGTGAGCGAGTCGCACGTCGTGCCTGACCAGCAGATCTACATCGTCGATGATGACGAGGCCCTGCGCGATTCCCTGGTCTGGATGCTGGAGTCAAGCGGTTACACGGTCTCGGCATTCGACTCCGCCGAGGCTTTTCTGGCAGCCTATCGCGAAACTTTTTCCGGCTGCCTGGTGCTGGATGTACGCATGCCTGGCATGAGTGGGCTGGAGCTCTTCGAAGAGTTGGGGCGCCGGCGCTGCACCTTGCCGGTGATCTTCATAACCGGTCATGGGGATGTGCCGATGGCCGTTTCTGCGCTGAAGAAAGGCGCGGTCGACTTCATCGAGAAGCCCTTCGGCGATCAGGAAATGTTGCGTTTGATCGCCCAATGCCTGGAGCAGGAGCGTGCCAGCCGCTCCAAGCGCAAGCTTGAGGCTGATACCGCCCGCCGGCTCGAGCACCTGACCCAGCGCGAGCGTGAGGTGCTGGACCTGATCATCGCCGGCAAGCTCAACAAGCAGATCGCCGACGTGCTTGGCATCTCGATCAAGACGGTCGAAGTCCACCGCGCCAGGGTCATGGAAAAGATGGGTG
Organism: Parazoarcus communis SWub3 = DSM 12120; assembly: GCF_003226565.1. Lineage (GTDB taxonomy): Bacteria > Pseudomonadota > Gammaproteobacteria > Burkholderiales > Rhodocyclaceae > Parazoarcus > Parazoarcus communis. Next base: position 300,365 of record NZ_QKOE01000005.1, read on the forward strand.
CCCACTCGCTTGCCGAGCTTGTCCAGCATGTGGTTACCGTGGAGCCTGCAGCCTTGGGGCGCTGATTCGGCTTGCAGTAGTGGCCTGGGCGCGGCTGGCTGCCGTTGGGTTGTTTTTCGCCGGTGATGGACGATGCTGTGGTGTTTCCGGATGGGTTTCCGCCAGACGGCATGATATGTTTCATCCATGACCGCATTGAATGGACTTTTCCTGCTGGCCGGGGTGTTGCTCTTCATCAGCGTGCTGGCAAGCACGGTTTCGGCGCGCCTTGGCTTACCTCTGTTGTTGCTGTTTCTGATCGTCGGCATGCTTGCCGGCGAGGAAGGGCCCGGCGGTGTTCGGTTCAATGATTTTGCTTCAGCAACGTTGGTAGGCCACCTGGCCCTTGCCGTCATCCTGCTGGACGGTGGCCTGCGGACGCGAATTGCCAGCTTCCGGGTTGCCCTGTGGCCGGCAACGGTGCTGGCGAGCTGGGGGGTGATTGGTACCGCGGGGTTGTTGGGGGTCTTCGCGACCTGGTTGCTCGATGTCGATTGGCGGATGGGCATGCTGCTTGCTGCGATCGTTGGCTCAACCGATGCGGCGGCGGTGTTTGCGCTATTGCGCAATAGCGGGGTCCGGCTCAACGAGCGGGTCAAGGCCACACTTGAGATCGAGTCTGGCGCCAACGACCCGATGGCCATCCTTCTGGTCACCATTCTGGTCGAGATGCTGTTGATGCCGGAGCAGGCCGGCTGGTGGCGTTTCTTCACCATGCTTTTCGAGCAGCTGACGTTGGGTGCATTGATGGGCGGCATCGGCGGCTTGATCCTGGCGCGTTTGCTGATCAAGCTCAAGCTGGCCGAGGGGCTCTATGCCCTGCTGATCGTCTCCGGCGGGCTGATGGTTTTTGCGGCAACCAATCTCGCCGGGGGCAGTGGGTTTCTTGCGGTTTACCTGGCAGGGCTGGTCGTGGGCAACCGTCGCTGCCATGCGACCGAGCACGTGCTCAGGGTCATGGACGGCCTGGCCTGGCTGGCGCAGGCGGGCATGTTTCTGGTGCTGGGCCTGCTGGTCACGCCGTCGCTGCTGCTGGATCATGCGGCAGAGGCGCTGGCGATGGCGGTATTCCTGATGCTGGTCGCCCGCCCGATCGCGGTGGTGATTGGCTTGTGGCCGTTCAAGTACCAGCCACGCGAACTGGCTTATGTGTCCTGGGTGGGGTTGCGCGGGGCAGTGCCCATCGTGCTGGCGATCGTGCCAGTGATGATGGGCGTGCCGGATTCGCGCTTGTTGTTCGATGTCGCCTTTGCGGTCGTGCTGGTGTCCTTGCTGGTGCAGGGGGCCACAGTGCCGGTGGCGGCGCGCTGGTTGAAGGTCGAGGTGCCGCCGCAGGACGAGCCGGTTGATCGGCGTGAGGTCTGGGTCGGTGACAAGGCGGCACTGGACCTGCTGGAGTACAAGGTGGTGTCAGGTTCGGCCGCAGAAGGCCGGCATCCGGACGATATTGCTGCCGCCCGGGGCGGCCTGGCCGTGCGCTGTGTGTCGGTTGTCAGGCGCGGCAAGCTGCTGCCGCTGCAGATTGATACCCGGCTGCAGGAAGGGGATTCCGTCTGGTTTGCCGCTGCTGACGAATATGCCGAGTCGCTGGCGCATGCGTTTACTGCCAATGCGGCCAACGAATTGTCTGCACACGCCTCGTTTTTTGGCGAGTTCATCGTCGATCCCGAATGTCTGGCGGGTGAGCTGGCCCAGGCCTACGGCTTTGTGCTGGAGGATCACGAGTCCGCGCTATCGCTGCGCGACATGATGCGGGCCCGGCTGGGGCGGCGTGCAGTCGTCGGCGACCGGCTCAAGATCGGCGCTTTTGTGTTGACCGTGCGTGAGATGGATGCCCGCGGGGTGATCACCCAGGTTGGCCTGAAGTGTCCGAGTCTGTTGCCTTGAGGCCGGTTTTCGTGCGTGTCTGACGGGTTTTGCCGCACATCGAATCCGCGCAGTCCTGGTTGAAACTGGTAAAATCCCGGGCTTTTTCCGAGGCAGCAAGATGACCGCTCGCATTATCGATGGCAATGCGCTTTCTGCGCGCGTGCGCGGCGAAATCGCCGAACGGGCTACCGCGCTGACGGCGCGGGGTGTGCAACCCTGTCTGGCGGTCATCCTGGTGGGCGAGAATCCCGCCTCGGCCGTTTATGTGCGCAATAAGGTCAGCGCCTGCGAGAAGGCTGGCATCCGTTCATTGCGCCTCGACTATCCGGCCGATGTCTCGCCTGAGGTGGTCATGGCCAGGCTTGCCGAGCTCAACGCCGACCCGTCGGTGCATGGCATTCTGGTGCAGTTGCCGCTGCCGAAGCAGTTCGACGAGGCCGCAGTGCTGGAGGCCATCAGCGTCACCAAGGACGTCGACGGTTTCCATGCCGAGAATGTCGGCCGCCTGTCGCAGAACCAGGAGGCCTTCCTGCCTTGCACGCCGCACGGTGTCATGAAGATGTTCGAAGCCGAAGGCGTCGATCTCGCCGGTGTCGAGGCCGTGGTCATCGGGCGTTCCAATATCGTCGGCAAGCCGATGGCCATGCTGTTGACCAACGCGGGTGCCACCGTCACGGTCTGCCATTCGAAGACCCGCGACCTCAATTTTCATACGCGTCGTGCCGACATCCTGGTGGCTGCGATCGGCAAACCGCGTTTTGTCACGGGTGACATGGTCAAGCCGGGTGCGACGGTGATCGACGTGGGGATCAACCGCTTGCCCGATGGCAAGCTGTGTGGCGATGTCGATTTCGAATCGGCAAAGACCGTCGCCGGTCTGATCACGCCGGTACCCGGTGGTGTCGGTCCGATGACCATCACCATGCTGCTGGAAAACACCGTCATTTCTGCTGACCGCGCCGCCCGCGCGGCCGGCAAGTAAGCCTTTCCGATATTCAAGCGGCAGCGCCGCACCAAGCAAGGAAGCGCGATGAGCGAACAGAAACCCGTTGTCGGCATCATCATGGGTTCCAATTCCGACTGGCCGACGATGAAGGCCGCAGCAGCCATGCTCGATGATTTTGGCGTGCCCTACGAGGCCCGGGTGGTGTCGGCTCACCGTACCCCGGACCTGATGTTCGAATATGCCGAACAGGCGCGCGAGCGTGGTCTGAAAGCCATCATTGCCGGTGCGGGTGGCGCGGCGCATCTACCGGGCATGGTGGCCGCCAAGACCACGCTGCCGGTGCTGGGCGTACCGGTGCAGTCGCGGGCCCTGTCCGGGCAGGACTCCTTGCTGTCCATCGTGCAGATGCCCAAGGGAATTCCGGTGGCCACCTTTGCCATCGGCGAGGCCGGGGCTGCCAATGCCGGCTTGTTCGCGGTGGCACTGTTGGCCAACGACGATGCAGCGCTGGCAGACAAACTGCTTGCCTTCCGTGCCCGCCAGACACAGGCGGTGCTGGACATGAAGCTGGACTGACGGGGCTCGATCATCATGATTCTCCCGCCCGCCACCCTCGGCATGCTCGGCGGCGGCCAGCTTGGCCGCTTTTTCGTTTCTGCTGCTCACGAAATGGGTTACAAGGTCTGGGTCCTGGATCCGGACCCGCACAGCCCTGCCGGCTTGCTGGCCGATCGTCACCTGATTGCAGCCTATGACGACTATCAGGCGCTGGACGAGTTTGCCGCTGGCTGCGCAGCCGTGACGACCGAGTTCGAGAACGTGCCGGCCGATACCCTGGACTATCTCGCCAAATTCCTGCCAGTGCATCCCGCCGCCAGTGCGGTGGCCGTATGCCAGAACCGCATTGCCGAGAAGTCCTTCCTGGCCGACAACGGTTTGCCACACGGCCCCTTCGCTGCCATTCGCAACGAGGACGACATCCGCAGTGCCAATGCCGGCCTGTTTCCGGCGGTGCTCAAGGTGGCGCGTTTCGGCTACGACGGCAAGGGTCAGGCGCGGGTTGCCGATCGTGATGAAGCATTGGCTGCCTTTCAGCAATTCAAGGGTGAGCCCTGTGTGCTGGAAAAGATGCTGACGCTGGACTTTGAGGTATCGGTGGTGCTTGCGCGTGACGAGGCCGGGAAGGTGCAGTGCTTTCCCGTCAGCGAGAACCGTCACCGCAATGGCATCCTGGATGTCACCATCGCGCCCGCACAGGCATCGGCCTGCCTGCGTGACAACGCGCAGGAAGTGGCAGAGCGTATCGCCAGCAAGCTTGCTTATGTCGGTACGCTGGGGGTGGAGTTCTTTGTCTGTCGTGGCGAGTTGTTCGTCAACGAAATGGCGCCCCGCCCGCACAACAGTGGTCACCACACCATCGATGCCTGCGATGTCAGCCAGTACGAGCAGCAGGTCCGCGCGTTGTGCGGCCTGCCGCTGGCGCGGCCACGTCAGCACTCTGTCGCGGTCATGGTCAATCTGCTTGGCGAACTCTGGTATGAGGATGGCAAGGGCCACGGCACCTATCGCGAGCCCGACTGGTCGCTGCTGCATGCGGTGCCTGGCCTGCGCCTGCACCTCTACGCCAAGCATCACGCCCGCCCCGGCCGCAAGATGGGGCACTTTGTCGTGACCGGCGACGATGCGGCTCAGGTGCTAGAGCGTGCGCTGCAGGCGCGCGCGGCCATCGGCATCCGCGACGAATGAGTTCCGCCACGCATCCGGCAAGAGGCCATGTCGATTCGGCAACGCCCGTCGCAATCGAGCGGGCGGCTGACCTGCTGCGGGCCGGAGACATCGTCGGCATGCCGACTGAAACCGTGTATGGCCTGGCTGCCGATGCGCTCAATCCGCTTGCCGTTCGCAAGATCTTCGCCGCCAAGGGGCGCCCGGCCGATCATCCCCTGATCGTGCATCTGCCGGACGTCAGCCACCTGCCGCAATGGGCAGCAGCAATCCCGAAGGATGTCATCGCGCTTGCCAACGCGTTCTGGCCCGGGCCGTTGACGCTGATCCTGAAGCGCGAGGCGGGTGTGCCGGACGAGGTCACTGGCGGGCAGGATACGGTCGGGGTCCGTGTGCCTGCCCATCCGGTCGCGCTACAGCTTCTGCGTCAGTTTGGTTCGGGCATCGCTGCGCCCAGTGCCAACCGTTTCGGGCGCATCAGTCCGACCACGGCCGCACATGTGCAGGAGGAGCTCGGCGAACGCGTGGCAGTGATACTCGATGGCGGTGCCTGCGAGGTGGGCATCGAGTCCACAATCCTGGACTTCTCCCGCAACCAGCCCGAGATCCTGCGTCCCGGCGCAATCACCGCAGATGACATTGCCCGCGTCATTGGCCGTCGCCCGCGGGTACGCGGCGAAGACCAGGCTTCGCCTGTACAGCATGATGCGCACCCGTCCGGCGATGCCCCAAGGGTGTCCGGTGCGTTGGCTGCGCACTATGCGCCGAGCACACCGCTGCAACTGTTTGCAGCCACCCAACTGGTGGAGCAGGCTGCTGTTCTGGCAGGTGAGGGCAGTCGCGTTGCGGTGCTCGCTCATAGCGTCGCTAGCCCGGACGATGCTCGGCTGATCTGGCGCCAGGCGCCGGCCGACCCGGTCGCCTACGCGCACGACCTGTACGCCAATCTGCGCGCACTCGATGCCCTCGGAGCCGATTTCATCCTGATCGAGGACCTGCCCGGGATACCCGCCTGGCGCGCCATCGCCGACCGACTCGGCCGCGCCGCCGTTGGCTCCGGCGCCGACCAGGACGAGACCTGAACACGCTATTCCAATTTTCAGGGGGCTTTACTATAATGCGGCCTCTTGGGCCGATAGCTCAGCTGGGAGAGCGCCGCGTTCGCAATGCGGAGGTCGTGAGTTCGATCCTCATTCGGTCCACCAGAACACATTTATCACGAATGTCTTGTGATGAAACAAAAGCCGCAACCTGAAAGGGTTTGCGGCTTTTTATTTGTCTCACGTTGTCCCCTGGCATCTGGGGGCAACATTGAGGGCAGCTTCGACTTCAGGCGAAGGCGTTGCCCCATGCCGATGACTGACATCAAGATTTAGCACCTACATCTCTCTCTCGAAGCCTCTGAGGATGAACTGAGCTTCGCACAAAGCGGGGACGAATCGTTTGCCGTCTCGACACGGGGTTTGCATGACTGCAATGATTGCGGCGTTCGCTACAATGCAAGCCAAGCATTGCAATCGTCAGGAGCGCGTGATGGCGACCAATCTTGTCGTTCGTAACATCGACCCATCGATCGCGCAGGCTTTGAAAGAGGCGGTGGCGCGGCACGGTTGAAGCGCTGAGGCGGAGCATCGGGAAATCCTGCGGGCAGCGCTTGCGCGACCTGCGCGGCGGACCTTCAAAGACGTTCTGGCCAGCATGCCGGACGTGGGTGCCGATGAAGACTTCAACCTCAGGCAGGGCTGATGTACCTGCTCGACACCAATATCATCGGCGAGCTGCGAAAAGACGGGCGTGCCAATCCGGGCGTCACCGCCTTTTTCGCCACCCTGGCCGCGGAGGACATCTATCTGTCGGTGCAGACAATCGGTGAGATTCGCCGGGCCCTGGGGAACATCCGTAACCGCGGTGACCGCGAGCAGGCTGCGCGACTCGAAGCCTGGCTGGATATGGTGGTCGCTGACCATGCAGACCGTATTCTGGGCTTTGACCTCGACTGTGCTCAGCTCTGGGGCCGACTGATGTCACCGAGTCCCCAGCATCCCATCGACAAGCAGATTGCCGCCATCGCCCTCATCTACGACCTGACCGTCGTTACGCGCAACACGGAAGACTTCAAGTCGATCGGGGTGCGAAGCATCAATCCGTTTAGCCCGCCCTTGGTGAGCTGAGAGGCGAGCGGCAGCGTTCCGCTAGCCTCGGAGCCTAGCCTCTGGCGTGCCGAGAATCGGGAACACTGCTCGTCGGCTGACCTTCGGGAGTGGTTGCCGACTGATGTGCGGCGGCGCAGGCGGGGTCGCAGATGCGGTCGGTGGGCTGCGGGGCCATGAGTCAGGCGTCGCCGAGGGCGGCGCGCAGGTCGGTGAAGGGGGTCATCAGGGTCATGGAGTCGAGCGGTGAAGGCTCAAGCCCGAGTTGCAGGTAGAAGGCGCGGGCGGCATCGCTCAAGGCATGCACGATGAGGCCGCGCACGCCGATGACGTCTGCCGCATACAGGGCGCGGCGGGCGGCATCCTGAAACAGGGCGCGGCCCAGCCCCTGGCCATGATGACTGGCGGCCACGGCGAGGCGGGCGAGTACGACGACGGGGATGGGGTCCGGCATGTTGCGGCGGAAGCGGCCCGGTGCGGCAGCCGGGGCGACTGCGCTGGCGGCAAGTGCGTAGTAGCCGACCACGGCATTCCCCTCGCAGCAGACGAAGGTGCGCGATGCGCCACTGGCCTGGTTCTGCGGGGCGCGGCGGCGCAGCCATTCGTTGAGCGTGGGTTCGCCGCAGTCGAAGGCGGAGAGATCGTGTTCGGCACTGAGCAGGCAGGGGGCGCTGAGCATCAGGCCCTGGTCCAGGGAGCGGGGGTCTGCATGGTTTTGCGCAGGCGCTCGTTGGGCTGGGCCGGTGCATCGAGCCGGGCAAGAAACTCGGCGTAAGCCTCGGGGCTCACGGAGAGGATGGCGCGATCCAGCAGGGTGTCTTCCGCGGCGCGGCGGGCGGCGCTGAGGATGAAGTCGGTGCGCGTTTTGCCGGCAGCTTCGGCAGCGCGGTCGATGAGGTTGCGTTCCTCGGGCGGGATACGCAGGTTGAGCGTGTCGCGGCGTGGGGCCTCGGTGGAGGGGGGGGCGGCTCTCATGATGAGGACTCCTGTGTGGGGTACTGTCAGTCTAGCATTTGCGTAACGCTAATGGCGTTACGTTTTCGGTGCGCCGGGTTGAGCTGATTGATAGTCATCGACGGTCCTCAGGAAGGCGGCGAGGATCGGGGATTGGTCGCCCTTACGGTAGATGCAGCTCAGATCCACGAGCAGGTTTGGAGGAGGGTCCGTAAGCCGTCGGTAAGTCACCCCGGGAAACTGAAGTGTGGTTGCCGATTCGGGCACCAGACAGATGCCGAATCCACTGGCGACCAGGGCAACGCCCGTCACCGCATCGCCGACTTCCTGCGAAATCTGCGGCTGGAAGCCGTTCTCGATGCAAAGACCGATGACTTTATCGATGAAGCTTGGACGGGCGCCGGTCGGAAAAAGGATCATCGGATGATCCTTTAACTCGGCGAAGCGTATGACGGATTGCCTGGCCAGCGGATGGTCGTCGTGTAACGCGACCAGCAGCCCCTCGGTGGCGACCTGCTTGATCACGATATCGTCCAGCGGCTCCAGCATGCGGTTGAAGCCCACCGAGATACGCCGCTGCCGGACCGCTTCGATCTGCTCCGCTTTCGTCATCGTGTGCAGGACAACCTTGACGTCCGGATGGCGGTTCCGAAAGTTCAGCAGCAGTTTGGGAATCAGGTCCAGGATCGCGGACCCGAAGATAGCGATATCGAGACGCCCCAGTTTTCCCTGGCCGGCCCTTTGAGTCCGCTCGGTGGCCTGCTCCACCAGTGCCCGGATATTGCGCGCCTCTTCCAGGAAAAGTTCGCCGGCCTGGGTCAGCTCCATGCCTCGCGGGGTGCGGATGAACAGGGCGACGCCGAGCTCCTCCTCAAGCTGCTGGATCTGCCGCGTCAGAGGGGGCTGGGATATATGCAGACGCGTTGCTGCGCGCCCGATGTTCTCTTCCTCCGCGACCGCAACGAAATAACGCAAGTGACGTAGATCCACCGCTTGTTCTCCCCCTGTCAGGCGACGACGAGTTGCCCGGCTTGAGATCATACCTAAGGAGTATCGAGAAGGGAGAATAATGGTATTGGACGGTAATCCTCCCCGCCGATAACTTTCGCCCTGACCCGCTGCGTTACAGGCCCAAGACCTTCGTCGCCAGCGGGACGACAAGACGAAAGACACCAATCAGGAGGAGGAAGAGATGAACAAGCGTCTTGGTACACGGGGTGCACAGGCTCGATCACGGCCGCACGCAAGCCGCCTGAGCACAGCGATCGCTGCCGCTGCGGCCGTGCTGGCAAGTGGTGGCGCAGCCGCGGTTCAGATCGATACCGGCGATCCCGATATCCGGGTTTCGTGGGACAACACGGTCAAGTACAGCGCCGGGTGGCGGGTGCGTGGTGCTGACTCGAAGGTGGCGGACAATTCGATTGGTCCGCAGGCAAACACCAATGACGGCGACCTGAATTTTGGTCGGGGCCTGATCTCGAACCGTCTGGATGTACTGTCCGAATTCGACTTCCGTTACAAGCGCACTTTCGGCTTTCGGGTGAGCGGTGCCGCCTGGTATGACCAGGTATACAACGTATCCAACGACAACCCGGGCGCCCTGGGCGGCGCCCTGGTCAATTCGCGATCCGCTGCGTACAACAAGTTCACCGACGACACCAAGCGTCTGCACGGGCGCAATGCCGAGTTTCTCGATGCCTTCGTCTATGGAAACCTGGCGCCCGCCGGCATGAACCTGAACCTGAAGGGCGGGCGTTTCACCCAGCTCTACGGTGAAAGTCTGTTCTTCGGTTCAAACGGTATTGCGGGCGCGCAGACGCCGCTTGACCTTGCACGCGCGCTGGCGGTCCCGAACTCGCAGTTCAAGGAGGTGGCTCGTCCGGTAGGGCAGGTGTCGGCGCAACTCCAGGTCAATGCGGACGTGACCATCGGCGTCTATTACCAGGCGGAATGGCGCAAGTCGCGCCTGCCGGCCGCGGGAAGCTACTTCAGTTTTGCGGACTTCGTGGATGAGGGCGGCGAGACTGTGATACTCGGACCCGGCGCAGCGGTGTTCCGCGGCAAGGACATCGAAGCGAAGGATTCCGGGCAGGGGGGTGTGCAGTTGCGCCTGAAGAGCGGAAATGCGGAGTACGGATTCTATGCGGCGCAGTTTCACGACAAGATGCCGCAGTTTTATCTGCGGCCGGGTGTGAACGTTCAGCCAGGCAGCGTTGGCGACTACGTCCAGGTGTTTGGCGAGAACATCCGCACCGTGGGCGCCAGCTTCAGCACCTTGTTGGGCGAGACGAACATTGCCGGCGAGATGTCGTTCCGCGACAACATGCCGCTGGTGGCGACCGGCAATACGGTGATCACCGGGCCGCTGTCCGACGGGGACAGCAAGGCCGCATTCCCGAAGGGCCGCACGATGCACCTGAACCTGTCGGCGATCAGCGTCATGGGGGCCAGTGCGCTGTGGGACGGGGCGTCCTTCATCGGCGAGTTCGCCTACAACCGTCGGCTCAAGATCACCGACAACGCCGATCAACTCGATCCGCTGGCGACCCGCGATGCAAGCGCGATCCAGTTCGTGTTCACCCCCGAGTATTTCCAGGTCACGCCCGGCCTCGATCTGCAAGTGCCGATCGGGTTGAGCTATGGGCTGGGCGGCCGATCGTCGGTCAATGGCGCGCTGTTCCCAGCTGAGCATGGCGGCAACCTGAGCCTCGGGATCAAGGCCGACTACCAGAGGACCTGGCAGGCCAGCCTGAATTTCACCCACTACTTCGGGCGTGCAGGTTCCGTCATCAAATACAACACGGCCGTGCCCGAGCTTTCATACAACAACTTCCATGGCGACCGCGACTTCATCTCGCTGTCCATTCAGCGCACGTTCTGATTCAAGCCATGAGGCAATCGAGGAGACAAACGATGATCAAGCACAAGCTTCTGTGGGCGGCGCTGGTAACCGTCCTGATGGGTGCGCAGGGTACGCACGCTGCCGTGAGCGCAGACGAGGCGGCCAAGCTCAAGAGCACGCTGACACCGCTGGGCGCGGAAAAAGCCGGAAACAAGGATGGCAGCATTCCGCCGTGGGAAGGAGGCATCACCAAGCCCTTGCCGGGCAAGCAAATGGGTGACATTCCGACCGAGATCTTCACTGCCGAGAAGCCGAGGTTTCAGGTCACCGCGAAGAACATGACTGAACATGCCGCCTTGTTGTCCGACGGCACCAAGGCGCTGTTGCAGAAGTATCCGGACAGCTTCCGCCTCGACGTCTATCCCACCCACCGTACCGCGGCCGCACCCCAGCGCGTGTACGACAACGTCGCGAAGAACGCGACGCGGTGTGAGACCCGCGACGGTGGCTACTCCATCTCCGGCTGCATCGGCGGTACGCCGTTCCCGATTCCGAAGGATGGGGTCGAGGTGATGTGGAACTTCCTGATGCGGGTCGAGGCGCCGTCGATCGAGTATCGCTTCAAGAACATCGTCGGCAATGCCGACGGCTCGCATACGCTGGCGACGCGCAACGAGATTGCCTTCCAGTATCCGCAGTATTACGAGGATGCAACGCCGGAGAACTGGTCCGGCGAGTATGCGATGTTCCGCTTCAACACCCTCGAGCCGCCGTTCAAGGCCGGTGAGTCCCTGGTGATCCGAGACAGCATCGATCAGAAGAATGCACGCCAGGCCTGGCAATATCTGGTCGGTCAGCGCCGTGTGCGCCGTGCGCCGACGGTATCCTACGACACGCCGGACTTTGTCGCCTCGGGGGCCAACTACTTTGACGAGGTGCAGGGCTTTTTCGGCTCGCTCGACCGCTTCGAGTGGAAGCTGATCGGCAAGCAGGAGATGCTGATTCCGTACAACAACAACGGATTGATCGGTGCGAAGCTTGGCGATGCCATCGCCAGGCACCACCTCAACCCCGACCATGTGCGCTGGGAGAAGCATCGGGTGTGGGTGGTCGAGGCCACCGTCGCCAGCGGCAAGCGCCACGCGGTGCCGAAGCGGCGTTACTACCTTGACGAGGATACCTGGCTGATCGCGCTGGTCGACGGCTACGACGCCGAAGACAAGCTGTGGCGCACGACCCAGGTCACCCCTTTCGTGGTGCCGTCCATCCCGGCGACGCTGATGAAGACCGCAACCGTGTTCAACCTGCAGGCGGGCACCATGAGCGTGATTCAGGCGCTCAATGATGAAGACTTCAAGGTTGTTCCGCGCAAGCCGGAAACCTACTTCACCGGTGACGCCGTGGCAGCCGAAGCCTCGCGCTGATCAAGGCTCCACCTCCACGACCTGCCGGCACGCTTCGGGCCGGCAACGGCCTTCCACGCCTGATGCGCCCATTCGTCTGCACTGGTTTCAAACGGTATGCATGGCGTCTGGGTGCTGCTAGCGAGTACGTACCATGGTTTTCAAGACTCCATTCGGGCGGCGCGTGCCCTGCGTTGCCATCCTGTTCTCTTTTTGCTGCTTGTTGTGCGGATCCCCCGTGGCGGCCGAGCCGCACAAGGTTCCCGACCTGCTCGAGCTCTCGGCGCGGACCGATGTCCGGGCACAGGCCTCCACTCAACTGGCGCTTGCCCGCGCCGCCGAACGGGTGGTGGCGGTGGGGGTGCGTGGCAACGTCTTGCTGTCCGATGATCACGGCCGCAGTTGGCGGCAGGCCCGCACGGTACCGGTCAGCGTGGCGTTGACCGATGTGCACTTTGCCAGCCCGGATCGGGGCTGGGCGGTGGGACACAGTGGTGTGATCCTGCACAGCGCAGACGGGGGTGACAGCTGGAGGCGTCAACTCGATGGCCGTCAGGCGGCCGCCATCGTGCTTGATGAGGCGAATGCTCGGCTGGCTGCGGGTGATCCCGGTGCCGCTCGCGCCGTGCGGGATGCCCAGAGGATGGTCGAAGAAGGACCGGACAAGCCCTTGCTTGGGGTGTACTTCGCCGACGATCAACGCGGCTATGCGGTCGGTGCCTATGGCCTGGCGCTCGTGACCGAAGACGGCGGCGCGACCTGGCACTCACTGGCAGGGCGCATTCCCAATGCGCGTGGCAATCATCTCTATCAGGTGCGGGTTCGTGGGCGGGACATCCTGATTGCGGGCGAGCAAGGTGTGCTGTTCCGCTCGCAGGATGGCGGCGACACCTTTGCCGCCATACCGACCCCTTACGCCGGTACCTATTTTGGCGTCGTCGTGATCGATACGGACACGATGCTCGCCTATGGGCTGCGCGGCAATGCCTGGCGCACCCATGACGGTGGGCAAAGCTGGGTGCAGGTTCCGATCGATCAGGAGATCACGATTGCTGCCGGACGCCTGTTGTCGGATGGGTCGGTCGTGCTGGCCGACGAGAGCGGACGTGTGCTGCGCAGCACCGACGGTGCGCGCAGTTTTGTCGCGTTACCTGAGCACACCGGCAGCGGGCTGACCGGCATGGTCGAGACCTCGGCGGGGGATCTGGTTCTTTCGGGCGCACGCGGTCTTGCCCGGGTGGAACATCGCAAACTTGTAGCGGAAGCAAAGTGATGAGTATCGCAAACACATTGCCTGGGTCGGGCCTCGCGGACGGATTCCATGACTTCGACCATCGCTCGGGCTTGCTGCTCGAGCGCATGCTGTTCAACAACCGTGCGCTGGTACTGGCGTTTTGCCTGATTGCCACGGTCTTCTTTGGCTACAAGGCGTTGGGGCTGTCGCTCAACGCTGCGTTCGAGAAGATGATTCCGACCGGGCACCCGTACATCGTCAACTATCTCGACAACCGCAGCCAGCTCGCGGGCATGGGTAACAGCCTGCGCATCGCGGTCGAGGCCAGGGAGGGCGATATTTTTGATGCCGGGTATCTCGACACGGTACGCAGGCTCAGCGACGAGCTGTTCCTGATGCCGGGTGTCGATCGGCCCTTCATGAAGTCGCTGTGGGCGCCAGCAGTGCGCTGGACCGGCGTGACCGAGGACGGTCTGGATGGCGGGCCGGTGATTCCGGACGACTATGATGGCTCGCCAGACAGCCTCGAACAGGTACGCGTCAACGTCGAACGCTCGGGCGAGATCGGACAGCTGGTGGCGGCCAACTACCGGTCGAGCATCGTGATGGTGCCGCTGCAGGATCGCTTGGCCGAGACCGGCGAACGTATCGACTACCATGCGCTGTCGCAGCGCCTGGAGGCATTGCGAACCCAATACGAGTCTGAGCGTATCCGCATCCACATCACCGGCTTCGCCAAGGTGGTGGGCGATCTGATTGATGGATTGCAGCAGGTGATGCTGTTCTTCGCCGCTGCGATCGCCATCTGCACCTCGGTGCTGTACTGGTACACGCGCTGCCTGCGCAGTACCTTGCTGGTCATGCTGTGCTCCTTGACCGCGGTGGTGTGGCTGTTCGGTCTGTTGCCAACGCTCGGGTACGAGCTCGACCCCTATTCGATCCTGGTGCCCTTCGTCGTATTTGCCATCGGCATGAGCCATGGCGCACAGAAGATGAACGGCATCATGCAGGACATCGGTCGCGGCACGCACAAGCTGGTGGCCGCCCGCTACACCTTCCGGCGCCTGTTCCTGACCGGGATGATTGCGCTCATCACCGACGCAATCGGCTTTGCGGTGCTGATGGTGATCGACATTCCGGTGATTCAGGATCTGGCGGTCACCGCCAGCCTGGGCGTGGCGGTACTGATCTTCACCAACCTGGCGGTGCTGCCGATCCTGCTGTCCTACACCGGTGTCAGTGCGGCCGCCGCACAGCGCAGCAACCTGGCGGAGCGCCTCGAAGCCAGCGATCTTGAACACCGGCGCCACCCATTCTGGTCTTTCCTGGATCTGTTCACCCAGCGCAAATGGGCCACCATCGGCGTGCTGGCGGGCCTTGCAATGGGGGCGGTCGGCCTGCTGGGCGGCGCCCAGCTCAAGATCGGTGACACCGACCCCGGGGCCCCCGAGTTACACCCGGATTCGCGCTACAACCGCGACAACGCCTTCATGGGCGCCAATTACGCAGCCAGCAGCGATGTCTACATCGTGATGGTGAAGACCCCGCAATACGCCTGCGGGCAGTACGACACGCTGATGGCCGTCGATGCGCTCGAACGTGAGCTGCAGCAGCTGCCCGGCGTCGAGGGCACCAGTTCGCTCGCGGGGCTGGCCAAGGTCGCCAACGCCGGCATGAACGAAGGCAGTCTGAAGTGGTTCGAGATCCCGCGCTCGCAGGACATGCTCAACGCCATCATCACCCGCGCACCGCGTGAAATGTTCAATCAGAACTGCGATCTGCTCACGGTGTATGTCTATCTGAAGGATCACAAGGCCGACACGCTCAACAGTGTGGTCGGGACCGTGGAGGCGTTTGCCGCGCAATACGGTACGGACGAGTTGCGCTTCCTCAATGCGGCGGGTAACGCCGGTATCGAGGCGGCAACCAATATCGTGGTGGGGAAGGCCAACACGCAGATGCTGATCCTGGTGTACTGCGCGGTGATCGTGCTCACCTTCGTCACCTTTCGCTCGTGGCGTGCGGTGGTGTGTGCAGTGCTGCCCCTGATGATTACTTCGGTGCTGTGCCAGGCGTTGATGGTGTGGCTGAACATCGGGGTGAAGGTGGCCACCTTGCCGGTGATTGCGCTTGGGGTGGGAATCGGCGTCGATTACGCCTTGTATGTGATGACGGTGGTGCTGGCGCGGATGAAGGAGGGCATGAGCCTGTCAGAGGCCTACTATAAGGCGCTGCTGTTTACCGGCAAGGTGGTGGTGCTCACCGGGATCACGCTGGGATTGGCGGTGGCCACCTGGGCGTGGTCGCCGATCAAGTTCCAGGCCGACATGGGCATCCTGCTGGCATTCATGTTCATCTGGAACATGCTCGGCGCGCTGATCCTGTTGCCTGCATTGAGTCATTTCCTGCTGCGACCGAACGCAGGCGCCGTGGCCTGAACACGCGCTGCGAAACCTGTCGCGTCACGTGCGGGTGGCACTCGATGGGCCGGAACGGGACACCACGCCGGCCACGGTCGCATTGGGGCGCGCGGCGTTGGGGGTTAAAGTACGGCCAGTGACAAGACAACAACGGCCCGTCGAGGCCGAGGTGGAGACGGAATGGTGCAACAGCGGCTCATCGAACAGTTCAATCTGCGCGCCAGGCTGCGCTTCAATATCGATCGGGGCGAGATCTGGCTGGACGAGAATCGCATGCTGCTGCTCCACGCGCGCGCGATGGGCGCGTTGCGCCGGGAGCTGTTTGATTCTCTGGGCGTGGAGCGCGCCCGTGGACTGCTGATTCGCATGGGCTTCGCATCGGGCCAACAGGATGCCGAACTGGCCAAAAAGCTCTACGGTGCGGGTGAGCCCTATGACGTGTTTCGCATCGGCCCCGAACTGCATGCCTTCGAAGGTCTGGTCAAAGCCACCATTACGCAGGCCGAGCTCGACTGGGAGCGGGGCAGTTTCATCGGCGAGGTGGATTGGGAGAACGCCTGGGAGGCCGACTCCCACCTGCAGCAATTCGGTATTGGTGACGATCCGGCGTGCTGGAGCCTGGTCGGTTACGCCTCGGGCTACGTCACCCAGTTCTTCAACCGCTTCATTGTCTTTCGCGAGACCACCTGTATCGCCAAGGGCGACCACCAATGCCATATCGTCGGCAAACCCGCCGAGGCCTGGGGCGATGACGCGTATCTGGACTATTTCAAGCCGGACAATCTCCAGGGCCAGCTCGACGAGATGCGCGAAGAGCTTTCACGCCTGCGCCAGTGCGCGGTCGAGCCGGCCGGCAACCTGATTGGTGCTTCGTGCGGCTTTCGCGCCGCCTTCGACCTGGTCAGCAAGGCCGCCAGCAGTCCGATCACGGTGCTCCTGCTGGGTGAAACCGGGGTCGGCAAGGAGATGTTTGCACGCTGGATCCATGAGCATGGCAGCCGTTCCGCACAGCCCTTCGTGGCCGTCAACTGTGCCGCGATTCCCCACGACCTGATCGAGTCCGAGCTGTTCGGCGTGCAGAAGGGCGCCTACACCGGTGCCCAGTCCTCGCGCCCGGGGCGCTTCGAGCGGGCCCACGGGGGCACGCTGTTCCTGGACGAAGTGGGCGACCTGTCGCCCGCCGCGCAGGTCAAGCTGCTGCGGGTGTTGCAGACCGGCGAGGTGGAGCGCCTCGGCGACGAGCAGACGCGCAAGATTGATGTCCGCCTGGTGGCGGCGACCAATGTGGATCTGCAGCAGGCGATTGCGGACGGCCGTTTCCGCGCCGACCTGTATTACCGGCTGGCCACTTATCCGGTGGTGATTCCGCCGCTGCGCGAGCGCCGCAGCGACATTTCGCTGCTGGCGGCGTCCCTCCTCGAAAAATACCAGGCGTCGTACCACAAGAAGCTACAGGGCATCAGTGACGGGGCGATGCAGGCGCTGATGGCCTACCAGTGGCCCGGCAATGTGCGCGAACTGGAGAACCTGATCGAACGCGGCGTGTTGCTGGCCCCCAACGGGGGCCTGATCGAGATCGACCACCTGTTTGCGGGTGGTGCGCCAGTCATTGCCGGCGGTGCTGGCGTCGATCACGCGGGCGTCGTCGGCAATGAGGACGAGGCAAGCCGCAGCCGTCTGTGCGAAGCGATTCTGCATGACGGCTTCCAGCTCCAGCAGCACGAGGCCCAGCTGCTGGAACTGGCCGTCCGGCGCGCCAATGGCAATCTCACGCATGCCGCCCGCCTGCTCGGGATCACCCGTCGCCAGCTTGCCTACCGCTTGCGCCAGAGCGCCATCCCCTCCGCCTGATTCATTCAGCCTTGCGGTGGATGGATTCACCCTCGGCTGTGCTTTGGGCCGACAGGCCCGGGCTGAGGTCGCGATGACGGGCTGACCTTCCGGCCGGCAAGGCGTACGGCCCGCCAACCACCCTGTCCAGTCTGCACGCCCGCCTTGCCATTGTTCGATGGCGACGCGGGCGTTTCCATTCCTGCCCTTGATTGTTGCATCGCAGCTTGACGCTTTTGTCAGGCGAAAGGAGGGCTTGGACAAAAGCGTCATGCCTGCAGCGGAATGAATCTCTGTGGATTTATATTTTCTCATATAAATCAGTATTTTATAAAATTGGCACGGGCTCTGCATTAGTAATGCTTAGTGCGGTATTAACAGGATTGATTCAAGCCGCCGATTGACCAAAGCGTCGATACACACAAGGAGGAGCCATGTCACACACGGTCAGGATCGAGGATACGGGCCTCAGCTATGCCTGCGCGCCGCGCGAGTCCTTGTTGGAAGGCCTGAATCGCCTTGGGCTGCGCGGGATTCCCACGGGGTGCCGGGGCGGTGGCTGTGGCGTGTGCAAGATCGAAGTGCTCGCCGGCCAATTTCAAACCCGCGTAATGAGTCGGGATCACGTCAGTGACGACGATGTTGCGCATCACAGGCTGCTGGCCTGCCGGGTGTACCCCGCCAGCGACCTTTCCCTGAAGGTGATCGGAAAACTGCAGCGCAAGGTCTGCAATCCCGCTTCCGTTCGCTGATTTTCCGTTCGATGCATCCACAAGAAAGAGGAGATGAGAGATGGCGCTAACTGGTGTTCTTCGTCCGGGCCATGCCCAGGTTCGCGTGCTTGATCTGGAAGAGAGCGTGCGCTTCTATCGCGACGTGCTCGGTCTGGTCGAAACCGGGCGCGATGCCGAGGGGCGGGTCTATTTCAAGTGCTGGGACGAACGCGATCACAACAGCTATGTGATCCGTCAGGCCGACCGCGCCGGCATTGATTTCTTCGGTTTCAAGGTGCTCGACAAGGCCACCCTCGACCAGCTTGACGCCGATCTGCAGGCCTATGGTCTTGCCACCGAACGCATCCCCGCGGGCGAGATGCTGGAGACCGGCGAGCGCGTGCGCTTCACCCTGCCCTCGGGTCATGTGATGGAGTTGTATGCCGACAAGACCTCGATCGGCAACGGTCTTGCAGAAGTGAATCCGGCGCCGTGGGGGCCGCAGCGTGAGCACGGCATTGCGCCGGTGCGGCTGGACCATGCACTGCTCTACGGCCCGAACGTCGCCGAGGTGCAGAAGATCTTCACCGAGGTGCTTGGGTTCTACCTTGTCGAGCGCGTGCTGACCCCCGACGGTGAGGGCAATGTGGCGATCTGGCTGTCGTGCTCGCACAAGGTCCACGACATTGCCTTCGCCGAGTACCCGGAGCCGGGCAAGCTGCACCACTGCTCCTTCCTGATGGAAAGCTGGGAGCAGGTACTGCGCGCCGGCGACATCATGTCGATGAACCTGGTGCCGGTGGACATCGGCCCGACCCGCCATGGCGTGACCCGCGGCTGCACGATCTACGCCTGGGATCCCTCGGGCAACCGCTTCGAGACCTTCATGGGCGGCTACCAGCCGTATCCCGACTACGGCCCGCTGACGTGGACCTTCGACAACTTCGGCCAGGGTCTCGACTACCCGCAGCGCAAGCTGCACGAGACCTTCCTGACCGTGGTCAGCTGAGCGTCCGATGCGCGTCGAATCCGCCCGCATGGACACCACCCGGCGCTTTGTCCGCATCTGCGGCGAGCGCGGCAATGGGTTCATCGAATTCGAGTTTGCCATCGGCGAGCCGGAGGTCTTTGTCGAGATGATCCTCACCCGCGAGGCCCTCACCGAGTTCTGCGCCGCCAACCGGGTCGAGATGTTGCCGCCCCGCGATCCCGATACCCCCCAGGGCGACTGGGACTGGCGCCTTGCCGACGCCACCCACACCCGTTTCAGACAAGCACAGTAGCAGGAGACACCCCCCATGCAGATCGACCTTCGCACGGTGGCCATCGAGCCACAGCGCAATGCCTTCGACCACCTCGTCCGCCGTTTCGGCGACAAGCCGGCCTCGCGCTACCAGGAGGGCAGCTACGACATCCAGGCGGCAGAGAATCTTCACTACCGTCCCACCTGGGATCCGGATCAGGCGCTCTACGACGAGCGCATCACCCGGATCGTCATGAAGGACTGGTACGCACTGAAGGACCCGCGCCAGTTCTACTACAGCACCTACACCCTGACGCGCGCCCGCCAGCAGGACACCACCGAAGCCAACTTCGCCTTTGTCGAGTCGCGCGGGCTGGCCGCAATGATGGTGCCCGATCTGGCTGCCACCGCGCTCAAGGTGCTGATGCCGCTGCGTCATGCCGCCTGGGGTGCCAACCAGAACAACACCTTCATCTGTGGCTACGGCTACGCCACGGTGTTCACCCAACCCTGCATGTACCACGCGATGGACAACCTGGGCATCGCCCAGTACCTGTCGCGCCTTGGCCTGCTGCTGGGCGACACCGAAGCGCTGGAGGAGGGCAAGCGTGCCTGGCTGAACGATGCAGCCTGGCAGCCGCTGCGCCGCTACGTCGAGGACTGCATGGTGGTGCGCGATCCGTTCGAACTGTTCGTGGCGCAGAACGTGGCGCTGGACGGTCTGCTGTATCCGCTGGTCTATGGCCGGGTGGTGGATGACGACTTCTCGGTCAAGGGCGGCAGCGCCGTGGCCATGCTCACCCAGTTCATGACCGACTGGTTCGACGAGACCCGCAAATGGGTCGATGCGGTGCTCAAGGTGGTTGCAGCCGAATCCGACGACAACCGTACCCAGCTCAGGCAATGGATCGCCGACTGGAACTGTCGTGCTGCGGCAGCCATGGTCCCGGTCATCGAGATTGCACTGGGCGTAGAGGCCGACGAGGCCGTGGCCGAACAGGTCGAAGCCTTCAAGGCGCGCATCCGCAAAACCGGCATCGATCTCTGAGAGGCCCCCATGTCCACCGTATTCATTGCCCTGCAAGCCAACGAAGACACCCGTCCGATCATCGACGCGATCGCGCTCGACAACCCGGCTGCGGTCATCAATCGCCAGCCGGCGATGGTCAAGATCGACGCGCCGGACCATCTCGTGATCCGGCGCGAAACCATTGAAGATCAACTTGGCCGCGCCTACGACCTGCAAGAGCTGCAAATCAACCTGATCACCCTCTCGGGCAACGTGGACGAAGACGATGACACGCTGACCCTGACCTGGAATAGCTGAGGAGCCCGCCATGGACATGAAAGCCACCAAGAAAAAGCTTGGCATGAAGGAGCGCTATCGCGCGCTGACCCGCGACCTTGGCTGGGAGCCCAGCTACCAGGACAAGGACGCGATCTTTCCCTACGCGAGTTACGAGGGCATCAAGGTGCACGACTGGGACAAGTGGGAAGACCCCTTCCGCCTGACCATGGATGCCTACTGGAAATACCAGGCCGAGAAGGAGCGCAAGTTCTACGCCATCATCGACGCCCATGCGCAGAACAACGGCCACCTGAACATCACCGATGCGCGCTATCTGTCGGCGCTGAAGATCTTCCTGCAGGCCATCAGCCCCGGCGAGTACGCCGCACACAAAGGCTTTGCCCGCGCCGGGCGCGAGTTTCCGGGCGTCGGCACCCAGGTCGCCTGCCAGATGCAGGCGATCGACGAGCTGCGCCACGCCCAGACCCAGATCCATGCAATGTCGAACTACAACCGCTACTACGACGGCTTTCATGCCTTCGCCGATGCGCGCGACCGCATCTGGTACACCTCGGTGGCGCGCTCCTTCTTCGACGATGCAATGTCGGCCGGCCCCTTCGAATTCATGATCGCGATCGGCTTCTCGTTCGAGTACGTGCTCACCAACCTGCTGTTCGTGCCCTTCATGTCGGGTGCGGCCTACAACGGCGACATGGCCACCGTCACCTTCGGTTTCTCGGCCCAGTCGGACGAGGCGCGCCACATGACGCTCGGACTGGAATGCATCAAGTTCATGCTCGAGCAGGACCCGGACAACCTGCCCATCGTGCAGGCCTGGATCGACAAGTGGTTCTGGCGCGGCTTTCGCGTGCTCGGCCTGGTCAGCACGATGATGGATTACATGCTGCCCAAGCGCGTCATGTCGTGGCGCGAGGCGTGGGATATCTACGGTGTCGAGAACGGCGGCGCGCTGTTCAAGGATCTGGCGCGCTACGGCATCCGTCCGCCCAAGGGCTGGGACGACGCCGAGAAAGCCATCGACCACATGTCGCACCAGTTCATGCTGGGGCTGTACCAGTGGAGCTTCGGCACGTCCTTCCACAGCTGGATTCCGTCCGACGAGGATATGGACTGGCTGTCGGCAAAGTACCCCGACACCTTCGACAAGTACTACCGCCCGCGCTGGGCACACATCAGGAAGCTCAAGGCGGCCGGCACGCCGTTCAAGAACTATGGCCTGGCCAGGCTGTGTCAGTGCTGCCAGCTGCCGAGCGTGTTCACCGAGCCGGACGACCCGACCCTGACCTGCCATCGCGAGACGGTCTACAAGGGCGAGAAGTACCAGTTCTGCTCGGACGGCTGCATGGACATCTTCAACAATGAACCGGAGAAGTACATCCAGTCCTGGCTGCCGATGCCGGCCCTGTTCAGCGAACTCGGTGGCGATGTCGGTGCGTGGATGAACTGGGTCAGCCTGCGTGATGGCGTGGACAACGGCGACTACGACGGATCGACCGACCAGCAGCACTTCAACGAATGGCGCGGCCTCGCGACCTCCAACCTCTGATGTGAAACCGGCGGCAGCGGGCGGCCCCGGCGACGGGACGCCGCTGCCGCGACAAAAGGATCTTCGAGATGACCGTCAAATCAATCAAAGACTATGTCGGCGTATCGCGCGATCGCGTCGAGAACTTCAATGGCAAGCAACTGGTGTATGTGAGCTGGGACCATCACCTGCTGTTCGCCTCGCCGTTTCTGCTGTGCCTGCCGCCCGAGACGCCCTTCGCAGCGATGGTAAGCGGACCGCTGACCGCATTGGTGCAGCCCGACCCGGACGCCGCTGCGGTGGACTGGCGCACGGTGGAATGGCTGAAGGACAACGCGCCCTTTACCCCCGACTTCTCCCGCAGCCTGGCCGCCAACGGCATCGGCCACAAGGACCAGATCCGCTTTCGCACGCCGGGTCTGAACGCGCTGCTGAACGCAGCCTAAGGGCAGGGCCATGAGCTACGAGCTGACCATCGAGCCCCTGGGCCAGACCATCGAGATCGAGGAGGGGCAGACCATTCTCGACGCCGCCTTGCGTGCCGGCATCTATCTGCCCCATGCCTGCTGTCACGGTCTGTGTGCAACCTGCAAGGTGCAGGTCACCGACGGCGAAGTCGAGCACGGCGAAGCCTCGAGCTTCGCGCTGATGGATTTCGAGCGCGACGAGGGCAAATGCCTGGCCTGCTGTGCGCGGGCCGAGAGCGACCTCGTGATCGAAGCCGAGATCGACGAGGACCCCGATGCCGAAAATCTGCCGGTGCGGGATTTCGATGGCACCGTGAGCCGCATCGAGAGCTTGACGCCCACCATCAAGGGCGTCTGGATCAAGCTCGACCAGCCCGAGGGCATGCGCTTCCAGGCGGGCCAGTATGTCAACCTGGCCTTGCCCGGCGGCATCGGCAGTCGTGCGTTCTCGATTGCCAGTGCGCCTTCCGTGGCGGGCGAAATCGAACTCAACGTCCGCATCGTGCCGGGCGGCGAGGGCACGACCTATGTGCATGAAAAGCTGCGCGCCGGCGACCGCATCCGCGTCGCCGGCCCCTACGGGCGCTTCTTCGTCAAGAAATCCGCCAATGTGCCGGTGGTCTTCATGGCGGGCGGCTCCGGTTTGTCGAGCCCGCGCTCGATGATCCTCGATCTGCTGGAAGGGGGCTTCGATCAGCCCATCACGCTGGTCTACGGCCAGCGCAACCGCGACGAACTTTACTATCACGACGCGTTTCTCGCGCTGGCGGAGCAGCACCCCAACTTCCGTTATGTCCCGGCGCTCTCGCACGAGCCCGAAGGCAGCGGCTGGCAGGGTTTCCGCGGCTTCGTCCACGAGGCGGCAAAGGCCGCCTTCGACAACGACTTTCGCGGCAACAAGGCCTACCTGTGCGGGCCGCCGCTGATGATCGAGGCTTGCATCTCCACCCTGATGCAGGGCCGCCTGTTCGAGCGCGACATCTACACCGAGAAATTCATCTCGGCCGCAGACGCGCAGCAGGTGAGGAGTCCGCTGTTCAAGGCCATTTGATAGATGCCGGGTGGCGGGCTGTACAGGCTTTTGCCCGGCATGTTCATCCGGTAAAAGAAGCTTGACAGGGTCGTGAGCGTCGGCGCGTCAGTCGTGCTGGCGTGGGCGTCGGTGTGTCGGAGCGATGGCGGGGTATGGTTGCCGCGGGGACGGCAGGTCGGCCTCGCCGGCCATTCACCCCTCGTCGGTGGCGACGATCTCCTGGGCAGGGATCAGCCCCCACGGACGGATGATCGACCAATCCGACCTGACACGCCTCGCTCGTGGCGACGGTTTTCGTAGATACTGTTATTCAGGTCAAGCGTTATGAAGCTGCGGATTGAATGGTTTGCCGGACTTGAGCACCCCGAAGGCCACATGGATGAGCTTTCGCATCATGGCGCCGATCATGACCATGGGCGGCT
>NZ_QKOE01000059.1 GCF_003226565.1 Parazoarcus communis SWub3 = DSM 12120
TGAGCGCGTCGTAGGTGGTGGTGACGTAGAAGCTGGTCTCGGGCCAGGTCAGACGGGTGCGGTTGCCCGCTGCGTCGTACTGGTAGGCGAGCGTCTTGCCGCCGGCGGTGGTGCTGGTCAGGCGCCCGGCCGCATCCCACACGTAGGCCACGGTGTGGCTGTTGTCGGCGTACCTGGCTTGGGTACGACGGCCCAGCAGGTCGTAGGCGAAGGCGACGTTGTCCGCGGCCGTGGGGTAGCTGCGGCTGGTCAGGCGGTGCAGGTTGTCGTAGGCGAAGGTGACCGTCTCGCCACTGCGCTTCCTGTGGCTGATGAGACTGCCGACGGCGTTGTAGCCGTACTGCTCGTAGTCGGTGACCGCCACCGGGGCGGCGGCCGTCGGGCAAGTGGTGGCCGCGGCCGTTACCGCCGGGCCCAAGGCCTTCAGAAGCTTGCCGGTGGCAGTGTAAGCAGTCAATTTGCCGGTTTACCTCGATGCCGAAGTTCAGGCCTATCTCTCAGCGCACGCCAAAGCTCGCGTTGTCGAGGTCGGCCAGCTCGTCAATGAGCTGCTCAAGAAGGACATCGAACTCATTGAGGCGGCGCTGTAGCGCGTAGAAGTAGCAACGCCCGCGCAAGGCGGGCGTCTTCTCTGTGAAGAAGCATCAATCAGTGGCAGGAGGGCGTCGTGACGCACCCGAACCCCATGTCACCTTCCATCGTCAGGCACATGCACCATGAGCAGTTCGGCCCGATGAAGTAATGGTGTTGGGGAATCTCAATGAGTTCAGGAAGCGCTCGCCTGAACGCGTCGACAGTGCCTTCGAGTGCGAAGTCTGTCGCACTGTCACCTGCATAAAGCACAGCGCCAGTCAACTCAAACCTCGAACGCATCTCGTCGAAGAACTCCACAAACCGCTCAAGTTGCAGGGACTCGTCTTCCTCCGCGCACTCAATAGCGCCAGGGACGCGCTTCCAATCAATCTTCGAACCGCTCGCAGGGTATGCCTTCGAGAGTTGGCAGAAGACGTTGGCAGCGCCGCCGACCTCGCGAATCTGACCGGCATCGAATTCAGCTTTCAATGCCAATCGGAGATCATCCTCATACGTGCTCACGGTTTTTCCTTGACGAACTGCTTCACGATCTGATCGACCATGGACTGGTTACCTTCAAAAGTGAAGGTGTCCTTCTGCTTCCCGGACCAGACGTTAATGTGAGCGCCATGCCGCTCATCAAATTCAACACGGAAGCCAGACTTACCGTCTGCGGACTTCATGCCAATCGGCTTGCCAGCGTTGTCACCGAACTTCCCGAGAGTCGCTTGTTCAGCCTTGAATCCACGCCCTTCAAGCCACTGAACCGCCCCATTTCTCGCCTGATTGAAGTCCTTAAACGCGGTGCCTGCGCCCCTTGCAGCAGCCCCAACCAGATTATCCCCGGCCTTGAGCGCCAGCCCTGCGCCCTTGCCCATGCCAGGAAGGATGCCCAGCACCCCGATGCCGTAGTCGAGCATCGATGCGTTCGGATTCTGATAGGCCGAGTACAGATCATAACCGGGGACGAAACCCAGGGCGAACTGGCCCTCGCTCGTGGCCCCCAACTTGCCGATCAGCATCTGGGCCTCGGCCGCGGCCAACCCCGTCGGATCACTGAAGTTGACCGGGTTGTTCCCCACATACGCATACAGGTTCAGATCATCGGCCGTACCGATCGGGTCCGTCTGCAGGAAGCGCCCGAGTGCCGGCGAGTAGAACCGTGCC
>NZ_QKOE01000060.1 GCF_003226565.1 Parazoarcus communis SWub3 = DSM 12120
CGGAACAAGTCAAGATAGTTGTCGCCTGATTCATGCAACCAACTGCGCTATATCTTCAGCATTCACCTGCTCGCGCACGACTGCGTCGCGCTCCGGATTGAGCGTGACCGCGCCGACCGGCGTCCAGTCGCGTGTCTCACGGGACCAGCGCGCGGGATGGCGCTCGCGGGCCTGGAGATACGTCTGATGGCGTGCCGCCAGAATCGCCCGATCCTCCAGTGCATGTCGTTGCGCCGGGGTGACGTAGCGGATGCCACTGTGGCGGTGCTCGAAGTTGTACCAACGCACGAAGTCGCGTCCCCAGAGGCGGGCGTCTTCAAGGGTGGCGAAGCCATGCGCCGGGAATTCGGGGCGGTACTTTGCCGTTTTGAAGAGCGATTCGACAAAGGCGTTGTCGTCGGAGACGCGCGGGCGCGAGTAAGACGGTTTGACGCCCAACCAGTGCAGCATGGCGAGCACCGTGGTGGCCTTGAGGGTACTGCCGTTGTCGCCGTGGAGCACGGGTTTGTCGGTCATCGCGTGGACGCCTTCGGCCAGCGCGGTGCGCTTGAGCAGGCCCACCGCGTGGTCGGCATGGTCGGCCTCATGGATCTCCCACCCGACGATCTTGCGGCTGTAGAGGTCCTGGATCAGGTAGAGGTAGAACCAGCGCCCCTGCACCTGCGTGGGCAGATAGGTCATGTCCCAACACCAGACATGGCCCGGCGCGGTGGCCACATGCGTGGTCGGCGTGCGCGAACGCTGAGGGGCACGGGCGCGGCCCCGGTGACGGGTCTGCCCGTGGGCGCGCAGCACGCGCTGGAAGCTCGATTCGCTGGCGATGTAGACGCCTTCGTCGGCGAGCGTCGGCACGATGCGCGCTGGCGGCTGATCGGCGAAACGCGGCTCATTAGCCACCGCCAGGACGCGGGCGCGCTCCTCGTCGGTGAGCGCATGCGCGGGCGTCGGGCGCTCGGCCAAGGGCCGGCGGTCGCCGACGTGCAGGCCGTCCTCGGCCTTCCAGCGCTGCAGGGTGCGCACGGTGATGCCGGCGACCTCGCACGCCGGACGCAAGCGCGCACCGGTTGCGTGGGCGGTGTCGATGTGGCGGACCATCGTTTGGCGATCTTCCAGGCCGATCATGCGTCCTCGTCCTTGTCCTTCGGAAAGATCGCCTCGAGCTTTTTTGACAGCACCAGAAGCGCGGCGGCCTCGGCCAGAGCCTTCTCCTTGCGGCGCAGGTCGCGCTCGAGCTCCTTGATGCGGCGCCGGTCGGCCTTCTTCTCCCGGTGGCTGATTCGCGCGGCGTCCTCGGGGTCGGCCAGCGCCTGTGTGGCCGCTGCCCGCCATTGCTCGAGCTCCTGCGGATACACGCCGTTCTCGCGGCACCAGGCGCTCTTGCTGGCCTCGTCCATCGCGGCGGTGACCAGCACCGCCTCGAATCGGGCCGGCGCTGTCCAAGCCCGCTCGCGAGCGGGCTTGGACAGCGCATCTGCGCGCCACCGCTCCAGCGTCGCCGTTGAAATGCTTAGTTCGCGGGAAACCATCTCCACCGATGCGCTCTCCGGGGGCAACAACCGTGCTACCGCCTTGTCCTTGAATGCTTGTCCGTATCTGGCCACTTCGTTCTTCCGTTATCGCCCTCGAGTTTCAGATTCTATCGAGGCGACAACCATCTTGACCCAGAGGG
>NZ_QKOE01000061.1 GCF_003226565.1 Parazoarcus communis SWub3 = DSM 12120
GCTGCCGTCGGCCAGGCGGCGTTCGTAGCGGATAGGGTCAGCCGCCACCCTGACAAGGATGGCCCCGTCGCGACTTTCTGCGGTAAACGCTCCGGTTGCGCTACTGTAGCCCGCGTAGGTACGTGCCCCTCCACCCGCAACGTTACGTTGCACCCGGGTGCCGGCTGAGGCAGGATCGTCAGTCACGTAGCTTAGCCAGTTGGTGCTCCACTTTGGCCCGACATGACCAAACGTGGGTAGCGCAGGCTGATAGGCTTCACGCTGATTGTAGGTCAACGTGACGAATACGGCCGGCCCGACCGCCGGCCGATAACCAACCGGCGTATCGGTCAGGTTCAAGCTAACAAGCATGCCGTGGACGTTGTACGTGCACATGCCCCTGCTGTCTTCGCAGTCCTTCTCCTTGTCGTCTTCGGGCGTGGTCGCCCTGGGGTCATTGGCCGCAGTGAAGCCCATGCCATAGACTTTGGCGCCTTCTTCAAGGGAGACGGTGCGCCAGCCGTCCTTCTTTTGCGTGGCAGGGACCAGGAAATAGCCACTCGATTCGTGTTCGATGGCATCGCGGCTCACCCAGAGATCGGCGCCGAAGGTCGGATCCTGAATGTGATAACGTCCGTCCCGCTCGCCCACGATGGCCGCGTAATGACTGACCTTCCAGTGAATGACCGAGGGAACCGGGATCGCGCCCCCTTTTTCGCGGAAGATCGGTGCGTACGCCATGCCGGCTTCGGCCGCCAGTTCCGAGACTTGGTTCAACGATACGCCTTGCTCACCGGAGCGGTAGGCTTCCAGGCGCAAAACGCTCGCCTGCGGCGCATCTGCATGCTGCGCAAGGGTGCGTAGCGCCATCGGACCACACAGGTAGGAGACGCCAGGGTCGTTGCGCATCATCCAGAGCCCCTGCCGGGCGCCCGCAACCGCCTCCGAGGCTGAGCCCAACAGTGGCCGGTCACCGACTTCGGCGAGCAACCCGGCAACGCGCTCCGCATGACCGACCCGCGCATGCATCCGGATCAGCTCGCCAACCGCACGATCAGCCAGGGAGCGGACCGGAATCCGCGCATCATCGCGACCGGCCAGCCAGGCCTGATGCCATGCGTCGATTGCACGGGAAAAGTAGCCGTTTGCGTAGTTGGCAAGCCCCAGGTTTGTGTACAACGACACCCGCCAGGCGGACTCCGGGTAACGCAGCAGGAATTCGTCGAAGGCGCCCAGACGCCCCCCAGGGGCCTCGCGCTCGTACTGCGCAATCGCGCGAGTCAAGTCCTCGTCTTCGGTACGAGAGGACATGGAAGCCGCAATCAACGGCTCTTCGAAGCCCGACACAAGCCAACGCCTCAGATCCTCGGATGCCACCCGCGGACGCTCCACTGCCGCAACGCCCAGCGGGTTGGCCGAATCGGGCACCCGCGCCAGTGCCCCCGTCACCCCATTCAGGCCAATCAGAACATACAGCACACCCTTACCCAGCCACTTGGAAAATAACGCTCGTCGAACCATCGAAAGCACTCCACAACGGAGGAAAGGGCATGTCGCTTGAGAAGCTCAAGTCATGCAGGAACCC
>NZ_QKOE01000062.1 GCF_003226565.1 Parazoarcus communis SWub3 = DSM 12120
GGGATGCATCATCACGTGTCCAGTGGGTTGTGGCTGACACGGTATCGGGCGTACGATTCCCAGACAGCGCGCTGGCTCTCGAGGGATCCTATTGAGGAGGAGGGGGGCGTCAATCTATATGCCTATGTGGGGGGGAATCCGCTGAGCTATACCGACCCCAAGGGTTTAAC
This sequence comes from Parazoarcus communis SWub3 = DSM 12120, assembly GCF_003226565.1. Lineage (GTDB taxonomy): Bacteria > Pseudomonadota > Gammaproteobacteria > Burkholderiales > Rhodocyclaceae > Parazoarcus > Parazoarcus communis. Next base: position 171 of record NZ_QKOE01000062.1, read on the forward strand.
ACCCAGTGTATCCGGGACAAACTATGAGGATGTGCAAGCTGGTGGAAATGCTTTCGCAGAGAAGGCAGGCAATTCAGAAGAGTCTATGTGCGGTGAAAGATGCCGGTGTTGGTTGACATGCATGCAAGACGATCCGCTTCTGCCAGAACTGCTTCCTGGAATGGGGGCTCCACTAGCAGGCTTAAAGACCCCCGGCCAAATCAGGCCTGGTGCTTCGATTTGGGGCAGTGTTGATAGACGATTCCCTTGGTTGCCATTTGCAGACCCAAATGGAGGGCCGGTAGTGCGGAAGGCAGGGAAAATCCAGAGGGTCAAGTGTCTTGGCCGATGGGGTACTGCTGCGGCAGCTATGGCCGCATTCACCGCAGGTTATACCGTTGGAGCAACTGGACGTTGTTGGGTCGAGTGCAACTGAGGCGAGCACGATGAATGCATTGCTACTACTGGTTATTGTGGCGGTTATTAGTGTTGTTCTTTTTTCGAGCCTTAATCGTAAAACTGTAGATAAAATTTCTAGGGCAAGAAATGAGCTTAGAAAGCAGGCGTCAGCATTGCGGCCCTATTCCGTCAGCGATTTTTTGAAAGATGCAGGTATTGCCGATGACGACCATCGCGCACATGCACTTCTCGGTGTTTTAGCTGGCGTGTTAGAAGTTGAGCCTGAAAAATTGGCTCGTGACTATCCAATGCGTGATCTTTTGGTCATTTCGATTGACTCGGACGGAAACAACCAGTCGAAAACAATTGACCCATTCTCAAGCGAACTTCTGGAGAAGGTGGTCGCGCTTAGTGACAAGAGGCTCTGGGACCAAAAATGGAGGGATAACCCAGAATTGCCTCGCAATGAAGATGACTTGCTGGATCTCATTACGAAGATGAGTGTTGGTGAATTTCTCCGTTTCTTTTCACCCCTCATAAAGTCAGCTAGGGAATCCCTGATCAATTGACTTTCTGAGCATTCACACGGCGCGCTCTAACCTGAAGTGCAATACCCGAATTTGGTAGGATGTACTGCAATCCTCTCAACTTAGGCATTTATCATAAAGCAGGCTTGTAAGCATGGAACTTGTGAGGCTTGTTGCGTGGGGTTCGAGGTCGATGGCGTTCGGGAACGAATTTCTGGACGTTGAGTGCGATTTGGGTGAGGGCCTCGGCCACGATGCGTGCGCCTAGGGTGGCGGTGACGAGTGCGCGTGGCAGGATGCGGCGCAGGACGTTGAAGGCCAGTGTTCGGTTGATGCGCCATGCGGTGTCGGGCACCAGATGGCGCTGGGCGGCGCACCACGCGGCCAGCGCGGCGAGGTTGTCGCACACGGCCTTGG
>NZ_QKOE01000063.1 GCF_003226565.1 Parazoarcus communis SWub3 = DSM 12120
CTCGAGCCCCTCGAAAACCTCCACCATGTCGGCCAGCTTCCCTATGTCCATCGGTCGCCCAAAAAGACAGGACGCTACACAAAACAAGGGCCTGTGAACAGGGGTGTTGCAAGTGCTTGATCGTGAACATCATTCTGGAGTGGTCAACGACAAGCGGGTAGCTGCGGTAGCCCTGCTCATCCAACCTCATCATTCCCATGCTTTAACAGAGATGAAGACGTTCCTCCGAATCGTAAGAGCTGGTGACTTGAGGGGCTTAGCCGCTGGCATGAACGACAGCCCTGATGCGCAATTCCTCTTCTCCATAGATGGGATGCAATTGGCCGCGGGATATTGGAGAGACGCCACGTCTACAACTATTGGCCAAGTTGAGGCCTCCTTGCTGTTCGACGTGTCAGTCCAAGACTTCGCGCATCTCGAACGAGGTCCTGTCACGGGAGCGGTGATTCGCATGTTGCCTGGTCGGCAACGACAACTAGTCCATTGGAGCAACGAGTTAAACAAAAGGTCCCAAGAAGCTCAAGAATCAATTCGCAGGGAGGGTGTGGAATTTGAGTCATGGTTCTCATTTGAATTGAACCAAAATCTCTATCTCTTCGCCTTGATGGCGGATTACAAGGAGCATGCAGTCTCTACCGATCACGACGACCTTGATGTCGACCGTATCCACCGTGACTTTAAGAAAAATTGGGACAGAAGTGCACGCTATATCTGTACTCGTATAGATTCCTCTGACCAAGCATGACCTCAATGTCGACATGATTGTTCCAAAGCTATTTCGAGCGGAGGCAATTGAGGCCTCAACTGGACTTCGAGCAGGCGATGTGCTCCTAACCCGTCCCGCGGCTTCCACAGCATTCTCCCTTTGCGCAATTGCCACGCTTCTCGCCGGAGTTCGACAGTTACGCTCGCAAGTCCTTGTTTTTTTATATAGCGTACTTTCAAAAATGCCACTACAACAGCGCCAACTGCTCCGGCGCCGCTGGTTTTTCGATTCCTAATGCATGAAGCACCTCATGCTGTTCCGTGCTGAGCGTCGACACCCCTGTCACCGGCTCCCCGCCGTTCAGACGCACGCGGTGATGCTGGATGCGCTGCAGTTGCTCAAGCGCCCGCTCGGGCGTGTAGCCCACATCAGCCGCCTTGAGACGGCTACGCATCACCCGATGCAGGATCAGCGCCATGAAGCAGATCGACGCGTGCGCGCGGATCCGCTCGGGCAGACGGTGATATACCGGACCGATCTCGATCTCGGACTTGAGCACCTTGAAACCGCGCTCGATATCGGCGAGCGATTTGTAGCGCTGAATCACGTTCTGCGCGCCGGAGTTCGACAGTCACGCTCGCAAGTCCTTGTTTTTTATATAGCGTACTTTCAAAAATGCCACTACAACAGCGCCAACTGCTCCGGCGCCGCTGGTTTTTCGATTCCTAATGCATGAAGCACCTC
>NZ_QKOE01000064.1 GCF_003226565.1 Parazoarcus communis SWub3 = DSM 12120
TCGTATGCGACTGCGACTCGCGCACCACCCGTCCGGCCGCATCGAAGGCGAAGCGTACCTCGGCCGTGGGGCTGGTAAAGGAGGCCAGCTGGCCATCGGCGCGCCAGGCGAAATGCTCGGTGATCGCGGGCGCACATGCGGTGGCCGGCAGGTGACGGGCGATGAGACGGCCCACGGCGTTGTAGGTGCGGCTTCAAACGACTCTGACCCTTTTGATTCCATTTATTGATGAGAAACACTCTTGATGAGGCGATTGCAAGCATTCCTATGGGTCGGTGAAAGGGACGTTATCCAGCCTGTCTCAATTGAGAACTTGTAGCCTACAAGGGTGCCGTTCACGTCTACGCAGCATGCGACGCCGGCTGCTGCCGTTAGCAATTTCTTACAGCTGTTATTATTAATGAACGATTTTGCATTCAACGCCTCCCCTGTTTCATAGATTACATCGGGACCATCGTACCCAAAATCTTCAACTGTAAGTTTATCCCCTTTGTATGTTATATAGTTAGGCCCCACGGTTGCGGCTTCGAATCCAAGAGACGGTGCTCCAAGGAGGTTTTTATAGATTGTTGATTTTGTTTTTTCAATTTTTGCAATTACTTGTCTATTTCTCGCAATAAGAATTCCGTCCTGTCCATCGATATATATTATTCGATATCCATTCATATCGACAAAATTTAGTTTTGCAGAGAAGTAGTCGTCGCTACGCCCTGTTCTATTCATTTTTATAGCAAAGTTCAACTCGTCTTCTGGAATCTCATTAAGGGTCGTGATCTCCGTGAGTGTGCCTGTATGAACATCCAGTGTTGTTCTTTGTGACTGACATCCGAAAACAAAAAACACCGCTAGAATTGCATTGTAAAACCCCGATTTTATTTTTTTAGACATATGCTGACAACATGGCTGTATCCTTCTTCAAAGGTATTGAATTCATTCCAGTCGATCTTGTTTACTTCTTCTCCAATGCAGGTGTTGGTATTCATTGTATGGTCGCCAAGAGCCATGAATATACGGTGGTCATTGCGTGCGGCAGATTCTAGAACGCTACCAATTGCCGTGGCGCCCTGACTGGCTGCAGTTCCCGCCGATATCAGACCACCTGGTGAGTTTGACATCCCATTCGTTCCCGCTGTGATCGCCGCGTTTATAGCGGTATCGCGCGCATTCGCGAGTTGAGGTGAAACTCCGTCGAGGCCTAAGGGGTCAACTCGCCTCAGTGGGTTTATTGGGTAAGCATATCCGTTTAAGCCACCCCACAACCCAATCGGATCCTGCGTCACATACCGCCCCTGCGTTGGATCGTAGTACCAGGGCTATCGCACCTATCTGACATAGCGGAATCCAAAATCACGTTTACGGTCATGCATTTACAAAACCCCTGTTCACAGTCGCTGATTTTGTGTAGCTTCCTCGTCTTTTGGGGCTCCCATGACG
>NZ_QKOE01000065.1 GCF_003226565.1 Parazoarcus communis SWub3 = DSM 12120
GCCGTCGGCGCGCTGAAAGACGTAGCCGTGGTGGACGCTGTGCAGCGTGTCGTGGTGGATCGTCTGCGGCCGCTTGTCCTTCGAATAGACTGTGGTCGTGAAAGCGTGCAGCGAGGGCTTGTTGCCGATCATTTGCGTCTCCCTAGAAGTTGGTGCGTCCAGACCGCACCGAGGACAGAACCCATCGTCATTCCGAGGCCGTAGGCCAAGAGCAACAGCCACTGAAAGCCGTTGCTGAGAATGTCGACGCCCAGCGACAGAAGCGCGTAGAAGAGCGTCGACAGGCCCATGGTCAGTCCAGCGCGCCGGCTGCGGGCTGCGGGACGGGTTCACCGTCGCGCGTCAGGCCTTGGCGGATATAGTCGTTGATGATCCAGCTGCGGCTGCGCTCTTTGCGCTTGGCGACACGGCCGCATCCCTTCAGAAGGGCTTCGGGAATGCGCATCGTCGTGGGCGGGACAGCTGCAGTCTTGGATTTCTTAGCCGGCACGGGCTGGACTCCGTGGTGATTGAGCTGTCGTGACTGTATGTCGGATGTATTGTTAAGTCAATACACGTCATACAGCGGCGATCAAACTTTTTTCAGGCGGCTCCCGCTGTAGCCGCTGCTGCCCAGCGGCAGACCGGCCGCCCATACCGGTAATTGGCAAATCAGCTTTTCGAAGCGCTTGGCATCCGGGTCAAACCCGCGCATCACTTCTGTGATAATTTCGTCGTGGATGTGGCCGATGACGGGATAGCCCGCCGCTTCCGCCAGCAGCAGGCCGTTATTGAGAAGGTCCAGGGCGATGGCCTGTACGATGTTCTCGAATGCTAAACCGCCGTAAAGGCCGAAGCGCTCGAAAGCGAGCGTCACACTGTTGACGCCGAGCGCCGTCACCGCCGGCGTCGCCTCGCTCTTCACCCGGCCTTCGCCAGCGCGCTCCCGAGCGTAGCCTTGTTCGGCCGCCACGACCTCGGCTTCTTCCGTCGTGAAGTCGTAGAACCAAACCTGTTGCTTCAGCCGTGGTGATGCGTAGGCCAGGCAGCGACCGGAAGGCAGACGACACCACAAGAAGCCTTGCGCAACGAGATAGGTGCAATTGAGCGCTCGAATCTCCGTGCCGGGATTCAACACCGCTTCCCGGATGGCGTTGCGCAGGATGCCCCATCCGTCGCGAATGTTGGGGTGGGTCTCCCGATACCCGATCTTGATCAATTCGCCGGCGATCCATCCTTCGCGGGACAGGACGTCGGTCTTCGCCTCGTTGCGCCTCAGGCACTTCTCGTACCGCTTGCAGGCCCGTTCGCGCCGCTCCTCACTGGCCGACGACCAGACAGGGCCGTAGGNGGTGTGGAGTTTCAGGTTGTAGTTGCGCGCCATGCTGAAGAGAGCGGGC
>NZ_QKOE01000066.1 GCF_003226565.1 Parazoarcus communis SWub3 = DSM 12120
ATTACCAAGCCCCTCCCGCAATGGCTTCGTACTCGGCCAGCGGACGCAACAGCGCATCGGTGGGCGGCGGCGCTTCGATCTCGGCCGGAGGTGGCGACCCGCCCAGCAGGTGGCTGCGCTCGATACTGCGCCCGCGACTGCCAGAGAGCTGCGCATGGCGGGCCACTTCCTCGCCGGCATACTCCACCACCACCGTGTCGGCGCTGACGATGACCGTAACCGTCTCACCGATCAGCCGCCACGGCACGCTGTAGGCGTTGGTGTCCAGCTCGATGCAGCCCTCGGCATTGACCCGACGCACAAGTTCGCGCATCTGCAGGAAGGGGGCGACCCCGGCGATCGGGTGCAGATGCCCGCGCTCCAGCTCGAAGCGCTCAACGGGCGAGACGCCCGTCGTGCCGTGGATGCGCACATCGGCCACCTCGCGCTGCCAGCGCGCCAGATGCGCCTCCATCGCCGCCCAACTCTCGAAGGGGTGACCAGCGATGGCGTTCTTCTTCACGTAGCCTACGCCGTTCTCGGTCTTGCCCTTGGTGCGGGCCCGAAACGGGGCGCACGCCCGGGCCGCGATGTCCCAGTGCCGGCAGAACGCCTCGAAGCGGCTGTTGAGCCGAACCTGGCGCGTCTGGCTGTCGTGCTTGTCGACCAGCGCTTTGGCGTTGTCGATGAGCAGGGTCTGCGGCCGTCCGCCGAAATGGGCAAACGCCGCCTCGATCCCGGCGAACCACGCGCTCTGGCGCTCGTGCCGGAACGCACAAGCAAACCCCCGCCGTGAATAGCCCAGCGTCGCCACGAACAGGAACACCCGCACCGATTCACCTCCGATCAGCACGCGGGTCTGGCCGAAGTCGATCTGCATCTGCTCGCCCGGCGCGGTCTCGAAACGGATCGTCGCACGCCGGCTGGCTTCGAGCTCCTGGCGGAACCCTTGGCACGCGCGCTCGACCGTGCGCAGGCTCGTGTCGATCCCGAGCTCCTTGCTCAGCTGCTGGCGCACCACGTCGCAGTTGCCCCGGTGCTGAAGGAAACGCTCCCGCAGCCACGCCTCATGACCGCCCAGCACGCTGGCACGCTGTGGCTGCCTATACGGCACCGGCCCGCCCGCGCTCAGGTACCGCCGCACCGTGTTGCGCGCGATGCCCAGCGCCCTGGAGATTCGCTTCGCTCCCCAACCTGACTGCCCCAACCGAACGATCGTCGTGACCGCTTCCGGCTCCAACATCTCCTGCCCTCCGCAACCTACACGGCGTACAGGATCTACCTCGATGTGCTTCGTTTCCAACGATGGCCTCCTTGCGAACGAGGGGGTTCATTCCTCGTGTCGCCAGGGGGTCAATTTACGGTGTCGCCTG
>NZ_QKOE01000067.1 GCF_003226565.1 Parazoarcus communis SWub3 = DSM 12120
TTGAACCTATCGGGTATATCCCGCCCGCAGAAGCTGAGGCAAACTACTACAGGCAGCTCGCCAGTCAGGCCGCGATCGCGACCTGACTTAAACCAACCGGCCTCCACGGAACCCGGGGCGATTCAGTACTCGCACAGCCCAGCCGATAGAGACACGAAGGGCCGCGACAGCGGCCCTTCTCTTTAGCAACTACCCGCGTAGCGGGTGGATGGGTGTTTTTTACTTCACCCTACACACTGGCGCCGTCCCGCCAGCGCCGACTTTCGGGATTTCACGTATCACTTACCCATGCTCCGGTTCCACAAAGCCGACTGTGAATTCAACAGGCAATCCGAACTGGCTAAGCGCTAGCAACGCCTTGGCGTCCAGGTCAAAGCATGCCTCGTTGGAATCTGTAGCAGGCACTTCATGAAGAACATGGACATCAATCCAAGCGCGCTCTACATTTGGCAACGTGGAAATGCTACCCACATACCTTTCGAATGTAGCCCATAGCTTCTGAACGTGGTCACTTAAAGTCATAGCCTCGGTCCGGTCAGTGCTTTGCCATGTCCAAAGGCCAACTTTTGCCACGAGCACCTTCCCTTGACGGTTAGTGCGCTCTTCACCAAATTTATGCGATCTGCTTGGCTCGACACCAAGCATGGCCGTCAACACAGAAGGCTCAAGATCATTCCCTTGGAAATAGATGCGCACGGATATCAACATCAACTATTCCCCATAGATTTAGTGACCATCGCCAAGGTCGCCGATGTGCTCACCATTTCCGTCGATAACTTCCCCTGTGTCGGGGTTTACGCCGCAATTGTCTGCGGCCCGAGAGCCTGGCTTCCTGCGATTGCCTCTCTTGATGTCATGGAATATGTCGCGACCACCTTTGGCGCCAACGTCATTTCTTCGCCCCCACTCTTCCGCTCCCTTGTCTCCAGGCCAGAATCCCGGCGGAAGGTTGTTCGCCATCCAGATACCAGCACCGACGAGTACGGCGCTTCCGCCAAGTATCGCGGCTCCTTCACCAGTCATCGCTGCGCCATTCAGCGCGGGAATGAAGAAGACTTTTCCGGTGGGGTCAATCCTCGAAATCGGGTTCCCCCCCACATAGCTGTATAGATTGACGCCCCCCTCCTCCTCAATAGGATCCCTCGAGAGCCAGCGCGCTGTCTGGGAATCGTACGCCCGATACCGTGTCAGCCACAACCCACTGGACACGTGATGATGCATCCCCGCGTAA
>NZ_QKOE01000068.1 GCF_003226565.1 Parazoarcus communis SWub3 = DSM 12120
GCTTCGGCCAGCAGCCGCGCCTCTTCGGCCCGGTCCAGGCGCCAGGCCGCGCTCAACACGCCCTTGTCACCGCGCAGGTGACCCCCGATGGCCACGTTCTCGAGCACGCTCATCGTCGGCAGCAGCTTCACATGCTGGAAGGTGCGGCTCATGCCCATGCGGGCGATCTCGCGCGAGTCGTGGCCGGCCACCGGCTGGCCGCGGAACAGCACCTCGCCCGAGGTCGGGGTGTCGACGCCCGAGATCTGGTTGAACATGGTGCTCTTGCCCGCGCCGTTGGGGCCGATCAGCGCGAGGATCTCGCCCGCCTTCACTTCCAGGCTCATGTTGTTGTTGGCCACCAGCCCGCCGAACTTGCGGGTGACGTTCTTCGCTTCGAGGATTCGTTCGCCTTTTTGCGGCAGCGCGCGCCGCGCCAGCGGGGTGGCGTTGGCGTCGATGACCTTGCGCCGGGCCTTGACCGGGACGAAGCGGGTGAGGATGGGCCACAGGCCTTCGCGGGCGCGGTGCAGCACCAGCACCATCATCAGGCCGAAGAAGATCACTTCGAAGTTGCCGCTCTGGCCGAACACCTTGGGCAGGATGTCCTGCAGCCACTGCTTGAGCACGGTGATCACGCCCGCCCCCACCAGCGCGCCCCAGACGTGGCCGGCGCCGCCGACCACGGCCATGAACAGATACTCGATGCCGATGTGCAGGCCGAACGGGGTCGGATTCACGAAGCGCTGCATGTGGGCGTAGAGCCAGCCCGAGGCGCAGGCGTGCAGTGCGGCGATGACGAAGATGATCATGCGCGAGCGCGAGGTGTTCACCCCCATCGCTTCGGCCATCACCATGCCGCCCTTGAGCGCCCGGATGGCGCGGCCTTCGCGCGAGTCGAGCAGGTTCTGGGTGGTGAACACGGCCGACATCAGGAACAGCCAGATCAGGTAGTAGATCTCCTGGCCCTGGTCGAGCGTCCAGCCAAACAGTTCGATCGGCGGGATGCCGGTCAGCCCGGTGTGGCCGCCCAGGCTCTCCATGGTGCCGAACAGGAAGTACAGGCTGATGCCCCAGGCGATGGTGCCCAGCGGCAGGAAGTGGCCCGACAGCTTGAGCGTGAGCGAGCCGAGCACGATGGCGACGACGGCGGTAAATACCAGCCCGACGACCAGCGCGAGCCAGGGCGAACCGGCCAGCCACGACAGGTAGCCGGGCAGGTCGGTGGCGGTGGTGAG
>NZ_QKOE01000006.1 GCF_003226565.1 Parazoarcus communis SWub3 = DSM 12120
CCTGCGGGCGTACGCAAGGCGCAGTCGAGCTTGGCCTTGGCCACATCGATGCCCAGATGAAACGTATGCATGTGAAGTCCTCCGCTGATCTACCTTGTCAATGCGGGCTACCGGCATGCCGGGCCAAGGGCGGGGTGACAACCCCGCCAACACAGGCTCCGGTTGCCCTGAAGCTCGCGAACGTGCCAACATTCCGGGCGCCGAAGAACCTTCACGAAGCGACGTGCTCCCAACCGTACAGGCCCCTGCATGCAGCCAGCTGTGCAAGTCCTGCTCATTGAAACGGTAAGCGCCCGGAGTCCCGATGACAGAAGACCAGTTGAAAAAGTGCCGCAACATCATCCACAGCCACGCAGCCGCAGCCGCTGCCGGCAATGCGGTACCGGTGCCGGGCCTGGGCTTCGCCACCGACATGGTGACGATGAGCTCGATGGCGATGAGCCTGTGTGGCGTGTTCGGCGGCAGCATTACCCAGGAAGCGGCAAAAGCGATGGCGATCGCCTCGATGAAGAACAGCATGCTGCAACAACCGGTCAAGACCGTCGCCAAGGAGCTGTCGAAGTTCGTGCCGGGGCTGGGGCTGTTGGTTGCACCGGGGCTTTCGGTCGTGATGCTGGAGGCTGCGGGCTGGATTCTGGCGCGGGAACTGGAGGCGCGCACCACGGGCAAAGCCGACTGACAAATCGTGCTGCGTAAAATAATCAAAAATAAAGCTATCGTTATTGCCGGGCTTCCCCCATACTGCACGTCAGCGATATTCAAGTCGTGTAGTTTGTTTGTAGGCGTATCCGATTTTTCGGTCGTATTCCCCCAAGTCATACCTCGCCGTCTTGATACTCGCCCCATTCAGGGGGCTTTCCCCATTTTCAGGAGATTCAAGACATGGCAGCAGGTACAGTTAAATGGTTCAACGACGCCAAGGGCTTCGGCTTCATCACCCCGGAAGCAGGTGGCGATGACCTTTTCGCGCACTTTTCCGCAATCCAGGGCCAGGGCTTCAAGAGCCTCGCCGAAGGCCAGCGCGTCAGCTTTGACGTGACCAATGGCCCCAAGGGCCTGCAAGCGTCGAACATTCGCGCCGAGTAAGTTGTAGTTCGACCTCGCGCCTCCGGCGCAGGTCATCTCAAGGCCCGACCCCTGTCGGGCCTTTTGCTTTTGGGCTTCGCAAGCGCCCGCCTTGCGCTCAAAAGCCGCGTGGCAGCATTCGTCCTCACTGAGAAGCTTCAGAAAGCACGACGCACCGCCCGCACTTTTCCCGCGTGCCGTCCGTGCACGCCCGATCATCCCTGTCGACCAAGGAAAACCCCGTGTCCCAGCTCATCCAGCGAACTGAACTCAAGACCTTCTACTACACTCCGGTCCATTGTCCATTCTGCGGCGTGCGCGTCATGGGTGCCGACCCCGACGACGAAACCCGCATCACCGCCTGCCCGCACACGCTGTTCATCGCCCACGATACCGCTTTCGAATACCGCTCGGCGCGCCTTGACCACAACCTGAAGCTCACCGGACTGTCTGAGCGGGAGATCGAGGCAAAGTGGCTTGGGGATGAACGGGGCATCGACGGCTTTACCGACATGGTCAGCGTCACCGATGCGATCAAGGTCGCTGCCTACGAACCGGCACCCTCGGCCTACGGTTCCTACTATGGTTTTGCGCCGGTCGAATGACCCGCCGAGGGTACGCGGGGCGGCCAGGCAGGACAAGCCCGCCCGGCCTGTACTCGCCCTGACTGGGCACGTTCTGCACCTTGGTCTGGGGCGGATGCACGCTATGCTGCCGGTCTTCCACCCCAGCTGAACCTGTTCTTCCCGGCATGCTTGGCAACGTACATGGCGGTATCTGCGTTCACCAGCAATGAACGGGTATCTTCGCCATGGGCGGGATACGCCACTGCGCCAACACTGGCCGAGATGCAGACTTCGCTTTCATCCAGCAGGAAAGGCCGCGCCAGCGCCTGGATGATCTTGCGACCGACGGCCTCGCAATCCTGGGTTCTGGCCAGCGCCGCGAGCACGATGCCAAACTCGTCGCCCCCCAGTCGAGCCACGGTGTCCTCCGCCCGAACGCAGCCCTCCAGCCGACGGGCCACCTGCTGCAACAGGGCATCGCCCGCGGCGTGGCCACGGCTGTCGTTGACCGCCTTGAAGCCATCCAGGTCGATATACAACACTGCGGCCAGGTCACCGTGCCGGCGGGCGGATTCCAGCACCCGGTCAAGACGGTCGAGAAACATCACGCGATTGGGCAGACCGGTCAGTCCGTCATGCAGGGCGGCGTGCGACAGCCGTGCCTCCAGCGCCTTGCGCGCGGTAATGTCCTGCGCCACCGCCACCAGGAACTCCGCCTTGCCATCCGCATCCGTCACCACACTGAGTGCCTCGCAGACCCATAGCGTACTGCCGTCCTTGCGCCGGTAGGTTTTTTCGATCTCCGGCGCGGCCAGTGGCGAGTGTTCCGCCAGGCGGCTGGCGAGAAACTGCCGGATCTCGTCCTGGCTGTCCGCATCGCTCAGTTCAAATACGCTACGCTCGCGCAATTCGTCGCCGTCATAACCCAGCATCTGGCAGTACTTTTCATTCGCCCCCAGGATGCGTCCATCCGGTGCGATATGGGCAATCCCCATCGCGGCCTGGTGAAAGGTTGCACGGAACACTGCCTCGCTGGCGCGCAAGGCATCTGCGGCCGTACGCTGACGGGCCAGTACCAGCATCAGCAGACTGGCAAACAACACCAGGACGGCGGTCGCGCTACCCGCCATCACCAGGTAGGATCCGCGCCGTTGGGAGACCAGCGCCAGTTCTTCGGCATACGCCGTACCGACAACCACCATCAACGGATAGCCTGCCATCCGGCGATAGCTGATGATGCGCTCGACGCCGTCCTCCAGACTGCGATGGTCGATGAGCTCTCCTTCCGGCGATGTCGGTTGCAGCCGGAACCACGCCAGACTGCGCGCGTCCATGCCAAAGCTGTCTGCGCCACCAAGCTTGCGTGCGCGCACCGCACCATCGAGCCCGGTGAGCTCCAGCAAGCCCTGCCCACCGAGGTCGGCATGGCGGTCAAACGCGGTGAAGTTGGCCGGATCCACCGACATCACCACCACGCCGCCAAAACCGCCGTCCGGGCGCGATATGCGCAACGACATCGGGATCTGCCAGCGTCCGGAAACACGGCCCAGTACCGGGCGGCTGACGAACAGGACATCCTCCCCGGCCGTCCGGTGCGCCTGGAAGAACTCGCGATCGGTGTAATTCACCCGGCCCGTCGGCTGACTGCTGCTGACGATCTGGCCGGTTTCATCCACCACACTGACGATGGTGAACATCGATTCGCGGATCGTCTGTCGTTCGACCCAGCGCCACAGATCAATGTCCGGCCCTTTCTGCAGATACTGCTCACGGACGAAGGCAGCAACCTGCTCGGCAGCCTTCAGCGTGCGGAATACCTGTTGCTCGTAGGCAATCGCCAGGTGGGTGTTGGACTTCATCGCCGCAGCGATGGACTGCTCACGCTCGAACACGACGCGTTGCAGCGTCACCAACCAGAGTCCGGCCACACCCAGCCCGCACAACAGGGCAATGAACAGGTTCAACGGGATTCCGGTACGCTTGCGCAAGACACTACTCTCTGGAAAACAATATTGCCGGCTCGGCCGATCCACGAAAATCCAGCGGCTCTGCCATCCCCCCCGCCCGGGCCCTGGCCCGCGCCTGAGCATGGTTCAGGTCCGCGGCAAAAAACCGTACCGGCTTGCCCAACGCACGTGCCGCCAGCATCTCGTCACGGGCAATGTCTCCCCCACCAATACCGACCATCGCCCGGCTGACCGCCACAATCGCAGCAGACGTGGGTGACAGCACACCAGTGTCGGCCAATCGGCCACCCCAGCTTCCATCCGGCACGTAAAACACATGGTCAACGCAGGGCGACAAGGCGACGCGCTCGTCACGGGCCAGCGTAGACACGATGCCCAAGGTGGAGAAGCCGCGGCGTTTGGCAAGCTGATAGACCGCACCAATGCCCTCCGCAGTAGCGCCGATGTTGATCAGCGTTGCTTCGGGGGCTTCTGCCGCAAGGATGACCTCGGCCTGTTGCAGCATGGCAGCAGCGTCTTCGTAACCCGCGCCGGAATAACCGACAAAAGTCAGCACGGAGCGCCCGCTGTCGCGGACGAAAGCCTGGATGGTCGCCAGATCGGCCTCACGCACATCCCGAGGCCCGTCACACGCCTGCGACTCAAGCGGCAGCACACTCAGGCCGGAGAACAGCAGTACAGGCCACACACCCTGCCTGCGAGGAAAACACATCTCGAGTGGAAACGGCATACCGGAACGCCCTCTCTCGATGGCCGGCGCAGTGCGCGACCGGCAATGGTGCTGATGATACCCCGCAGGCACTGCAGCATTGGCATTTTTTGGGACCGGCTCCGCCCTCTGAAGCTGGCGGCACGACACCATGCAACATGCGAGGGATCAGTCCTGCCCTGCCTCCCATTGATCTGCCAGATCGATCACCGCACGGATCGCGGCACGCGCCTGCGGGCTGTTCTTCCAGCAACTGGAGCCGACCAGCTCGGATGCCCGGGTCACGATGTCCATCGTGCTGGCCCCTCGAAGATGGACGATCGACTCGTAGCCCATCTGCTCCAGCCGGGCAATCACGGTGGGGCCGACGCCCTTGAGGCGCATCAGCGCCATGCGCTCTTCGATCGGAAATGGCATGGGGGACTCCTGCGGTGACCGACGCCAACGTGCTGCATCCAGAAGGGCATGATACATGACGATGGCACGGCATGCCGAACCGGTGATTCAGCGGGAGGGTGCCTTGCCTCGACGCCACAACACCCAGGAGTAGACCGCCACATTGACCACCACGACGGTACCCGCCAATGCAAGCTGCAGCTCACGTGTCAATCCGTCGGGATAGATGACGGGTAGTAGATAGTGCTCGATGAAACTGCCCTCGTAGCCCGCCTGACCGGCCCGAGCACGTAGCGTGTTTTCCAGCGGCGTCAGCGGACACAAGCCGCCGCTGAGCTCGATGTGGATGCCCCAGGCCGCGGCTGGCAGGTGGGCGAAGGCCACGCGCGGCCAGCGCAAGACCGGCAAGCCACCTGCCAGTACGAACAGGATGAAGGCAAGGTGAAGCACCAGCACCGCATCGGCGGCAAGGCGATAGGTCATGCAGGCCCTCCAGAAACGCAAAACCCGGCACGTAACCGGGTTCTGCACAGCGACCAGCCGGAGCCGTCACCCTGGCCGGGGTCAGGCGACGATGGTCTGCGCCTCACCGTCCTTGCGACTGTCGATGGTGCCGATGCGATACACCGTCTCACCCGCGGCGCTCAGCTGGGCCGCAACCGCGTCAGCGACGTCGGCGGCAACCACCACGACCATGCCGATGCCGCAGTTGAACACTCGGTACATTTCCTGTGCATCGACATTGCCAGCCTGCTGCAGCCACTGGAACAAGGGCGGCAAGGTCCAGCTGCTGGCCTCGATGCGGGCAGTCAGCTCGTCGCGCAGGATGCGCGGCACGTTTTCGGTGATGCCGCCACCGGTGATGTGAGCCATACCCTTGACCACGCCCGGCATGGACTGCATCAGCGCAAGCAGCGGCTTGACATAGATACGGGTCGGCTCCATGACGACGTCGCGCAGCGGACGGCCGTGGAAATCGGCGTCAAGGTCGGGCTGGGCAAGCTCAATGATCTTGCGCACCAGCGAATAGCCATTGGAATGCGCACCGCTGGAAGCCAGCCCCAGCACGACGTCGCCCGGCACGATCTTGCTGCCGTCGATGATGTCGGCCTTTTCCACCGCACCCACGGCAAAACCGGCCAGATCGTACTCACCGTCGGGGTACATGCTGGGCATTTCGGCAGTTTCGCCACCGATCAGCGCACAACCCGCAAGCTCGCAGCCTTGCGCAATCCCCTTGACCACATCAGCGGCGGTATCGACATCAAGCTTGCCGCAGGCAAAGTAATCGAGGAAAAACAGTGGCTCGGCACCCTGCACCAGAATGTCGTTGACGCTCATTGCCACCAGATCCTGCCCAACCGTGTCATGCTTGTTCAGGTGGAAGGCCAGCTTGAGCTTGGTACCGACGCCATCGGTGCCGGACACCAGCACCGGCTCCTTGAACTTTTTCGACAGCTCGAACAGGGCGCCGAAACCGCCGATGCCACCCAGCACTTCGGGGCGCATGGTGCGCTTGGCGAAGGGTTTGATGCGGTCGACCAGGGCGTCGCCGGCCTCGATGTCGACACCGGCGTCACGATAGGAAAGGGAGGGTTTCTGGGCGCTCAAGGTCGTTCCTCTGGCAGTACTGAATGCGGTTTCCAGCCGCCTGGCATTGCATTGCGCTTGAGGCGGCAACACCAAGTGGCTACATTTACGGGTTTCACGGACAACGTTTGTCCGCAACAGGCTCGCGATTTTACTTGAAATGAACGCTTCCCGCGCCGACCGTCTGCAAACAGCTGCCTGGGCCGGTGTCGCATTGGCGCTGATCGGCCTGTTCTGGCTGCTTTCGCCCATCCTGACGCCTTTTGTGGTCGCTGCGGTGTTCGCCTATATCTGCGACCCGGCCGTCAATTGGCTGGTGGCGCGCCGCCTGCCGCGCGCAGCAGCGGTGCTGCTGGTGATCTCGAGCATGGGTCTGATCCTGATCACCCTCATTCTGGTGCTGCTGCCCATGCTGTACCGCGAGGCCATGACGCTGGCGCGCCGCCTGCCCGACCTGGTCGAACTGTTCAACCATAGCGTCAGCCCCCTGCTGGCTGCCCGGCTGGGTGTCGAGTTCCAGCTCGAGGCCAGCCAGTTCCGCGACTGGATGAGCCAACACTGGGACAGCGCCCAGGACGTGGTTCCCATCCTGCTCGGCCATCTCAAGACCGGTGGGCTCGCCTTCATGGGTTTTCTGGCCAATTTGTTCCTGATTCCGGTGGTGATGTTCTACCTGCTGCAGGAATGGCCGCGCCTGATCAAGAGCTTGCAGATGGCCGTACCCCGGCCATGGCTGGAACGCACGACAAAGACGCTGGGCGAAGTCGATCAGGTCCTGTCCGAGTTCCTGCGCGGACAATTGTCGGTCATGCTGCTGCTGGCGGTGTTCTACGCAATCGGCCTGTCGATTGCAGGACTCAATTTCGCCCTGCCGGTCGGGGTCATCACCGGTCTGCTGGTGTTCATCCCCTACGTTGGCTTCGGCGGCGGCCTGCTGCTGGCCGTTCTGGCTGCGTTGCTGCAGGGTGACGGCATGACGCCGCTGATCGGCGTGGCAGTGGTCTATGGGCTGGGTCAGTTGATCGAGAGCTTCCTGCTGACGCCGTACCTGGTGGGCGAGCGCATCGGCCTGCACCCGCTGGCAGTCATCTTTGCACTGATGGCCTTCGGCCAACTCTTCGGTTTTGTCGGCGTGCTGGTGGCACTGCCGGTCAGTGCCGCCCTGCTGGTCGGCCTGCGCCAGGTCAGTAGCGCCTGGTTTTCCAGCAAACTTTACCTGGGCGAACAAGGGTCGTCGAAATGATGAAACAACTGACCCTGGACATCCGCGCCGACGCGCCGCCCACGCTGGACAACTTTGTCGCTGGCGGCAATGCCGAACTGGTCGCCAGCCTGTCGCTGCTTGCGACCGACCGTCGCGCCCTGCCCGCCCCTCATCTTTACCTGTGGGGCGAGAGTGGCAATGGCCGCAGCCACCTGCTGCAAGCCACCACGGCCCGGGCCGAAGCCGGTGGGCGCCCTGCGCACTATCTGAACGCTGCGTCGATTCAGGACACGCTGCCCGAAACCGAAGCAGCACTGCTGGCCATAGACGATGCCGATCAGCTGTCGCCGGCCGCCCAGATCGCCGTGTTCAATGCCTTCAACCGCGCTCGCCTCAACGGCCAGTCACTGCTGCTCGCGGGCCCGGTCGCACCCCTGGGGCTGAGCTTGCGCGAGGATCTGCGTACCCGCATCGGCCAGTGCCTGATCTACGAAGTGCAGGCCCTGGACGACGATTCGCGCGCGGCCATCCTCGCCACCCTGGCCGAGCGCCGCGGCCTGCGTCTGGCCGACGAGGTACGCGACTTTCTGTTGCGCCACGGCCGCCGAGACCTGCCCAGCCTGCTGGCCGCGTTCGACGCACT
Organism: Parazoarcus communis SWub3 = DSM 12120; assembly: GCF_003226565.1. Classification (GTDB taxonomy): domain Bacteria; phylum Pseudomonadota; class Gammaproteobacteria; order Burkholderiales; family Rhodocyclaceae; genus Parazoarcus; species Parazoarcus communis. The sequence goes on from NZ_QKOE01000006.1 coordinate 8,141, forward strand.
CGATGCCGCGTCGCTCGAACAGAAGCGGCCCATCACCCTGCCGCTGCTGCGCGAGATGATGCAGCGCGGACTGGCGATCTGAACATCGCCCCTCCCCACCACTCAACCCTTACTGCCTGGATAGACCGAACCCGCATGGATCTCGTCCTTTTTGACCTCGACAACACGCTGCTGGCCGGCGACTCCGACTTTGCCTGGGCCCAGTTCCTGATCAGCAAAGGCGTGCTCGACCGCGAAGTGCAGGAAGCGAAGAACATTGCCTTCTACGAGCAGTACAAGGCAGGCACCCTGGATATCTTCGAATTCCTCGATTTCCAGCTTGCCCCGCTGGCCCGTCACAGCCGTGCCGAACTCGACGCCTGGCATCGTGAATTCCTGCAGGACAGCATCCGGCCAATGATCACTGCCCAGGCCCGGGCACTGGTCAATCAGCATCTCGAGCGCGGCGCCATCGTCGCAGTCGTCACCGCCACCAACAGTTTCGTGACCGGCCCGATCGTGCGCGAATTCGGCATTCCGCACCTGATCGCCACCATCCCCGCGCAGCAGGATGGCGCCTTTACCGGAAAGCCACGCGGCACACCGGCGTTCAAGGGCGGCAAGATCGAGCGTGTGGAAGCCTGGCTGGAATCACTCGGGTTGTATTTCGGCAGTTTCGAACAGAGCTGGTTCTATAGCGACTCGCATAACGACCTGCCGCTGATGCAGAAGGTCGATAAGCCCGTCGCGGTCGATCCCGACGATACCTTGCGCGCACACGCCGTAAAGCGCGGCTGGCCGGTCATCTCACTACGCTGAGCGCGGCACCGGGCGGCCGGCCTTCAGCGTGGCATGCGGTCACGCAGCACCGCGACCGCCTCTGGATAGCCGCCCTCGGCCGCACGCATCAGCCAGCGCTGGGCGGCAGCCTCATCCATGGGCCGGCCCGCACCCGTACGCAGCATGACCGACAAGGCATACTGTGCCTCGGCATCGCCGCCTTGTGCGGCGGACTCGAACAGATCGGCGGCCTGAGCCAGATCGCGCCTCACGCCACGGCCTGCTTCCAGCATCCACGCCAGCCGGGTACGGGCGCGCAGGTTGCCCGCATCCGACAAGCGCCGGTAAGCCTCCACTGCCTCGGCCGAGCGGCCAGCGGATTCATCGGCTCGCGCCCGCAGATAGGGATCGGCGTCGGCCCCGCTCGCCAACGCCTGCAACTGCCGCGCGGCATCGTGGTCGCCCGCGGCCGCTGCGGCTTCGAACCACTGCGCCGCCCGAGTACGATCAGCCGCAACCACCCTGCCCTCCAGATAAAGCAGACCCAGCCGGTACTGTGCCTTCGAAGACCCGCCGCGGGCACCGCGCTCATAACGCTGCAGTGCCTCGCCGATGTCCTGTGCCTCGCCCAGCCCGTCCTCGGCCAGGATGCCCAGATTGAACCAGGACTCGGCCACCCCCTGTGCCGCCAGCGCCTGCCAGATGCGGCGCGCGTCGTCGTAATTGGCCATCTTGAACTCGGCATAGGCCTTGTACAGCGCAATACTGGGCTGATTGACAAGGTCGGTCAGTTCGTTGTCATCGAGCGCACTGGCTGCACCTGGCAAAGCCGCACACAAAGCCAGCGCAAGGTGCCATCTGCGCAACGAAAATCGTGATCTCTTGTGGTTCATGTTGTGTCTCCTGTTGGCTTATATCGATGCAGACGAATGGCAACTCCGCGCATCGGTTATGATTGCGGGCTTGACTGATACGAAAAACTGAAGATTCGATGATCCGAAAGCTGCTGCGCAAGGTTTTCACCCGCGCTGCCACCCCCGTCCAAACCGAACCCGCCCTGATTCCGGTCGAGCAGCACGGCATTCGCCGCGAACAACTCTCACCTGCAGCACGCAAGGTCTGTGCCGTCCTTCAGGAAGGCGGCCACAAGGCTTACGTCGTCGGTGGCGCAGTACGCGACCTGCTGATCGGTCACCCCCCCAAGGACTACGACGTCGCCACCAGTGCCACGCCAGAGCAGGTACGCGCACTGTTCCGCCGCTCGCGCATCATCGGCCGCCGGTTCAAGATCGTCCATGTGATGAGCGGCCCGGAGACGATCGAGGTCTCCACCTTCCGCGCCAGCCAGGACGCCGAAACCGACGAGCACGGCCGGGTGCTGCACGACAACGTCTACGGCTCGCAGGCCGAAGACGCCACCCGTCGCGACTTTACCGTCAACGCGCTGTACTACGACCCGACTCAGGAAGTCATCGTCGACTACCACCACGGTGTCGCCGACCTGAAGCAGAAAACCCTGCGCATGATCGGCGACCCGCGCACCCGCTACCGCGAAGATCCGGTACGCATGCTGCGTGCAGTGCGCCTGGGTGCAAAGCTGGGCCTGTCGATCGACCCCGCGGCACGTACGCCCATCCGCGAGATGGCAGTGCTGCTGGAAAACGTACCCGCCGCACGCCTGTTTGACGAGATGCTCAAGCTGCTGTTCTCCGGCTACGCAGTCAAATGCCTCACCCAGTTGCGCGAAGAAGGCCTGCATCACGGCTTGCTGCCGTTGCTGGACGTGATCCTGGAGCAACCGATGGGCGAGCGCTTCGTCTGGTTGTCGCTGGAGAACACCGACGAGCGCGTGCGTCAGGACAAGTCGGTCTCGCCCGGTTTCCTGTTTGCCACCCTGCTGTGGCACGAAGTGCTGAAAAACTGGGAAGCACGCAAGGCCAAGGGCGAGTACCCGCAACCCGCGCTGTTCGAAGCCATGGACGAAGTGCTCGACAGCCAGGCGCGCAAGCTTGCCATCACCCGCCGCATTGCCGGCGACATCAAGGACATCTGGGCACTGCAGCCGCGCTTCGACAAGCGGGTCGGCAAGACCCCGTATCGCCTGATCGAACAGCCCCGCTACCGTGCGGGCTGGGACTTCCTGCGCCTGCGGGCGCAGTCGGGCGAGATTTCGATGGACATTCCCGACTGGTGGGACCGTTTCGCCCACGCTGGCCACGAACAACGCGATGCCCTGCTGCGCGACGCCCCGACCAGCAGCGAGGCAGCGCCCGCCGCCAAGAAGCGCAGGCGCAAGCGCCGCAAGCCGGCAGGCACCAATACCGAGGCCAGCATCGCCACCTCTGACGCCAACGCAGAATGAGCGCCGCAGTACGCGCCTATGTCGCCTTCGGGGCCAATCTGGGTGAGCCGCTGACGGCATTCGCCCAGGCACGCGCAGCACTCGACGCCCTGCCCGCCACCCAGGTGGCCGGTTGTTCGTCCTGCTATCGTACCGCCCCCGTCGGCGTCGGCGACGATCAACCCGATTACATCAACGCCGTCATCGCCATCGACACCGCGCTGCCGCCTCAGGACCTGCTTGCAGCCCTGCTGGCCATCGAGCATGCGGGTGGCCGCACGCGCGACTACCATCAGGCACCGCGCACCATGGATCTGGACCTGTTGCTTTACGGTGATGCCTGTATCGATACGCCCGGACTCATCGTCCCCCATCCGCGGATGCACCTGCGCGCCTTCGTGCTGCACCCGCTGCTGGAGCTTGCCCCCGAGCTGACGATTCCCGGCATCGGGCCCGCCCATGCCTTGCTGCCAGCCATGACCGACCAAGCCATCGCACGCCTCTGACCCGGTCTTCTGATTCCATTCACCGACGCCTTCCTTCCTGACCTTTCAGGAGCCCTTCATGCCCGCCTGGCTCAGCGCCCCGATCGCCACCTTCCAGAGCATCCCGATCTGGCTGCAAACTGCGGTATTGCTGACCGCCTCCAACATCTTCATGACCTTCGCCTGGTACGGCCACCTGAAGAACATGCAGTCAAAGGCATGGTATGTGGCTGCGCTGGTCAGTTGGGGGATTGCCCTGTTCGAGTACCTGCTGCAGGTGCCTGCCAACCGCATCGGCGCCACCGAGCTGAACCTGGCCCAGTTGAAGATCATGCAGGAGGTGATCACCCTGCTGGTATTCATCCCCTTCGTCGTGCTCTACATGAAACAACCGCTGAAGCTGGACTACCTGTGGGCGGGCTTGTGCATGGTGGGGGCGGTGTATTTCATCTTCCGCAGCTGAGCCGCTCAGGGCCACGACGCCCTGACCTGTCAAAACCGTGCAACGGCATGCCCCGGTATCCCCCGGACGACAGCGACCAAGTCAAAGGGTATGGAGAATAGCCTGGATTTCCATAATACGTTCAACATCAGGCCACAGCGTCTGCAAAGGCCCGACACGGACCTCTGCCACCGACGGCTGGCAAGGACCGGCCAGCACGGCAGTGGCTCCCCAGGCATGCATGGCAAGAACGAGGGTGGCAACAGCGGCTTTCATCCAGATCTTCATTTCGGTACTCCTTGAGCAAGCGCCCCACGCCAGGGGGCATGGAGAGGATTGAAACAAGGCGATGTAAGCCGGATTTATCCGCAGGCACGGAGAGTTGCATCGCCATGTCTCACGGACGGTGCTGGATACGCCAGCGTACAAAATGCCGCGTTGGCGCAACATGCGGACACCCCCTCGGCAACTGGAAATCACGCCGAATGCGGCCGGAGGAGAAACCGGCGTGAGCCGCTTTGAGGGTCAATAATCGAGCAGGGTCTGGCAGCTTTCTTCGCGCCCGGTCATCCGGCTGAATCGCGCCAGGCGCTCGCGCACGAAGTCGTCGGGAACGCGTGCATCCGCGCAGTAGTCACGCAGGGTCATCGCATAGGCCAGGTTCTGCATGTCGGCGACGGTTTTGGCAATCGCCGGAAAGCGGTAGCCGGTGGTGTCCCGCCAGGCGCGGTCCGCCCCAGCCTCAGCAGCAGGCGCCGCGGCGGGCGCGTCCTGCGCCTGTGCGGGCAAGGTGGCGAACAGCGACAGGATGACGAGGATCAGGACACGCATTGGACCGGACAAGACACAATTTGGCTATATTGTGGTCTTGATTACGGCTGCTTGCGCCAAGAACTTGAGTTGCCGTCATACGGCAAGGGGACGCCCCCCGCCCCCACATCGAACCAGCGTCCGGCACAAAACCTTGCCCACTGCCATGCCCACCATCCCCCCCCCCACCCTGCCCCTTCCACCCTCGGTGCCGCCGGCCAACGCCTATCCACAGTTGGTTGGCGACATCGGCGGCACCAACGCGCGTTTTGCCCTGATCCGCGCTCCGGGCGGCACACCCGAGGCCATTGCCGCCTACCCTTGTGCGCGCTTCCCGGGCCTGGATGCGGCCATTGGACACTATCTCGACCAGACGGGCGCCCCCCGTCCGCGCTGGGGTGCGCTGGGCATTGCCAATCCGGTCGATGGTGATGCGGTACGCATGACCAACCATGCTTGGGCGTTTTCCATTGCCCAGTTGCGTGAAGCACTGGATTTCGATCACCTACGTGTGGTCAACGATTTCGCTGCGCTGGCAATGGCCCTGCCAGCATTACCCCCCAGCAACCTGCAGCAGATCGGCGGCGGAAAGCCTGAACCCGGCCGAGCCATCGGCCTGGTTGGTGCCGGCACCGGCCTGGGGGTGTCCGGACTGATACCTTGCGGGACAGACCACGCGGTGATCGAGGGCGAAGGTGGCCACGTCACGCTCGCGGCATCGAATGCCGAGGAGGCCGCGCTACTCGCCCTGCTGGCGCGCACTCATCCGCATGTTTCGGCCGAACGGGTAGTGTCCGGCCCGGGGCTGATCAGCTTGTATCAGGCGTTGGGCACGCTGCGTGGCGAGTACAGCGACGCCATCACGGCAACCGAAATCAGTCACCTGGGCCTGAACGGCACATCTGCGTTATGCCGGGCCGCGCTGGAGCATTTTTGCGCCTTTCTGGGCACGGTGGCCGCAGATCTGGCGCTAACGCTGGGGGCACGTGGCGGGATCTACATCGGCGGCGGAATCGTGCCGCAGCTGGGCGGATTCTTTGCACAGTCGCCATTTCGCGCGCGTTTCGAACGCAAGGGCCGGTTTTCAGCCTATCTGGCCGCGATTCCCACCTATGTGATCAACGCCCCCTACCCCGCTCTGACGGGCGCCGCGCGCATCCTGGCGCGCGACCTTGCCGCCGGACGCTGATCGGGCACGCGCGAGTCAGTCCTGACCGTTGAGGGCCTGTCGCGCAAGCGCGATCAGGCCTTGCGACGAGGCGTCGTGCTGACCCTCCGCCTCACCTGCAAGTTCGGCACCGATGCGGCTGGCAATCTGCTTGCCGAGTTCCACACCCCACTGGTCAAAGGCGTTGATGTCCCAGATCACGCTTTGCACGAACACCTTATGCTCGTACAGCGCGATCAGCGCACCAATGGAGCGCGGCGACAGATCCGGCAACAGCAGGGTGTTGCTCGGGCGGTTGCCGGGAAACACCCGGTGTGGCACCAGCGCCTCCAGCGCCTCGCCCGACAGGCCGCTCGCACCGAGTTCGGCACGCACCTCATCCGCGCACTTGCCCACCATCAGCGCCTTGCTCTGCGCAATGCAATTGGCCAGCAACAGACGGTGATGTCCCGGCAAACCATGACCGGCACGCAAGGGCACGATGAAATCGACGGGAATCAGGTCAGTGCCCTGGTGAAGCAACTGGAAGAAGGCATGCTGCCCATTGGTACCGGGCTCGCCCCAGATCACCGGGCAGGTCGGGGTGGTGACCGGCGCACCCGAGCACGTCACCGACTTGCCGTTGCTCTCCATTTCAAGTTGCTGCAGATAGGCCGGCAAGCGTGCCAGTGCCTGCGCGTAGGGCGCCACCGACAGGCTGCCCGCACCGCAGAAGCCGCGATACCACACCCCCAGCATGGCCAGGATGACCGGCATGTTGGCTTCGAGCGGTGCGTCGACGAAGTGGCGGTCCATGTCGTGCGCGCCCTGCAGCAAGGCCTCGAAGCCAGCAAAACCCACCTGCAGCGCAATCGGCAACCCCACTGCCGACCACAAGGAGTAACGCCCCCCTACCCAGTCCCAGAAGCCGAACATGTTCGCCAGATCGATCCCAAAATCGGCCACACGTTCGGCATTGGTCGACACCGCAACGAAATGCCGGGCAATGGCCGCTTCGCTGCCGCCATTGGCCAGAAACCAGCTGCGCGCACTGGCCGCATTGGTCATGGTTTCGATGGTGGTGAAGGTTTTCGAGGCAATCACGAACAAGGTACGTGCCGGATCGACCCTGCCCAGCACCCCCGCCAGGTGATCGCCATCGATATTGGAGACAAAGTGCATCGTCAGCCGCGGATGGGCGCATCCCTGCAGCGCCTGACACACCATTGCCGGCCCCAGGTCGGAGCCACCGATGCCGATGTTGACCACGTCGGTGATGGTCTCGCCGGCATACCCGCGCCACGCCCCTTCGCGCACCGCCTCGACAAAACTGCCCATACGGGCCAGCACCTCACGTACCGCCGGCATCACGTCCTGGCCGTCGACCTCCATCGCCTGCTCACCACGATTACGCAGCGCCACATGCAGCACCGCACGATTTTCGGTGGTGTTGATGCGCTGGCCGCCAAACATGGCCGCACGCGCCTGCTCCACCCCCCGCTCACGTGCAAGATTGCCCAGCAAGCCGAGGCCGCGGTCGTCGATGCGGTTTTTGGAGTAATCAAGAAACAGCCCCGCTGCACGTAGCGACAGGCGCTCGAACCGGTCCGGCTCGGTGGCGAACAGCTCACACATCCGGGTGTCGCCAAACGATAGGCGGTATTCAGTCAGCGCCTGCCAGGCAGCGGTGGTTTTCATCATGGATCAGCCCAAGCGTATCGATGCAAAAATATTCGAATGGGCTTAAGCATACCAGCAATGTGGCAGGCATTCGATGTCACCATGGCACGAGACGGTAAGCAAACCGCTCAACGCAGGTCCGCCGGACCGGCCTTGCCGGTGGGCGAACCCCGCGTATGTGGCTAAACCTGGGCGGCCTGATAGGGGTGATGCGCGATCCAGTGGCGGGCAATATCCACCCTGCGGCACACCCACACCCGGTCATGCTTCTCGATATGGTCGAGAAAACGTTGAAGTGCGCGGAAGCGGCCAGGACGTCCGAGCAGGCGGCAGTGCATGCCGATGCTCATCATTGCCGGGCGATCCTCACCCTCGGCATACATCACATCGAACGCATCGCGCAGATACTCGAAGAACTCGTCGCCGTGCGAGAAGCCCTGTGGCAGGGCAAAGCGCATGTCGTTGGTGTCCAGCGTGTACGGCACGATCAGGTGCGGCACGCGCTGGCCATCGGTCTTCTGCACCTCGGTCCAGAATGGCAGGTCGTCGCCGTAGTAGTCCGAGTCGTACAAAAAGCCCCCGTAGTCGGCGACCAGACGGCGGGTGTTGGGCGAGTCGCGGCCGGTGTACCAGCCCAGCGGGCGCTCGCCGGTCAGGCGCTCGATGATCTCCATGCCGATGCGCATGTGTTCGCGCTCGGTCGCTTCGTCCATGCCCTGGTAGTGAATCCAGCGCCAGCCGTGGCAGGCAATCTCGTGCCCCAGTTCGCGGAAGGCGGCGGTGACTTCGGGGTGGCGTTCGAGCGCCATCGAGATGCCGAAGATCGTCATCGGCAGGCCGCGACGTTCGAACTCGCGCAGGAAGCGCCACACGGCCACGCGCGAACCGTACTCGTAGACGCCTTCCATCGACAGATGGCGGTCCGGGAAGCTGGGCGGGTTGAACAACTCGGACAGGAACTGCTCGCTGCCGGCGTCGCCATGCAGTACGCAGTTCTCGCCCCCTTCTTCATAGTTGAGTACGAACTGCACCGCAATGCGGGCACGACCGGGCCAGTTGGCTTGCGGCGGATTGCGGCCGTAGCCGATCAGGTCACGCGGATAGATGGAAGACATGTTGATTGCGACAGTGAATTCGGTATTGCACCCGTGCCTGCGGCGAGTGCGCATGCGCCCCGCCGCTGGAGACCATTACTTATCGAGGAAGCGCCGGCAGGCACCCCAGTTCTTCATCAGCAGCCAGTAGGTGAGTCCGGCGGGGATCAAGCTGGCATACCACGATACCGCAGAGAAGCTGAGCGCAACTGCCGCACCCACCAGCGAGGCCACAATGCCCGCCCAATTGACGCCGCGATAGGGGCCGTTTTCGTCATAAAGCTTGCCAAGATCCAGGTTGCGACCGCGAATGAAGTAGTAATCCACCACCAGCACTGCGAAGATCGGACCAAGAAAGGCCGAGTAGGTCTGCACGAAGATCTGCAGGCCGGCGGCGGATTCGTCCTTGATCAGTTCCCACGGGAAGGTGCCGAACGCCAGCAGGCCAACGATGATCGCCGCACTGCGAAAAGACAGCTTGAACACATCCATCAGCACGTAGGTTGGGGGCACCACGTTGTTGAGCACATTGGTGGTGACCTGGGCAAAGGTGATGAAGAGCAAGGTGGCAATCAGCAACGGCTTGTTATCCACTGCACTGGAGAACACCTGCACCGGATCGGCGATGCCGGTCGCACCCGACACCATCAGCCCGATCAGACCCATGAACAGCGTGCAAGGCAGGATGGACATCGCGTAGATCGTGGTCAGCGGACCACGCTTGACGCCGCGCTCCAGTTCGCGCGAGTAGTCGCTGACATTGAGCATCATGGTGCTGTAGATGCCGAGGAAGAGCATGGTCGCCCCCCAGAACGGCATGCCCCAGGTACCCTCGATATTGACCAGGCGCTCGCTGATCACATCGCCGTATTTGTCGATGACGCTGAAGAACATATAGGTCAGCGACACCAGGATGAAACCGCTGCCGATGTTCTCCAGCCATTTGATACCCTGGAACCCCAGCACGGACAGGCCGATCTGCAGCAACTGAAACACGATGAACCAGAACACCAGGTTGTCGAATCCGAACAGCGACACCGACACCATGTTCAGCGCCCCAGCCCCCACCCAGCTCTGGAAGCCATACCAGACAATGGCCGGCACCGCCCGCACCAAGCCGGGAAACTTGGTGCCCGCAAAGCCGAAGGCCCCGCGTGCCTGCACCACGAAGGGGATGCCGTACTTGTAGCCGGCCGCACCGTTCAAGGTCAGCGCAACGCCGATCACGAAGCAGCCGATGGCAATCGCCACCGTGGCCTGCAGCAGGTTCAGCGTACCGACAATGCTCGACCCCATTGCAAAGGTGCCGATCGACACGCATCCGCCAAACCAGGCCAGCAGATATGACCACCTGCCCATGATCCGCGTCTGCTGCGGGGTCAGGGACTCCTCACCGATCGCCTTGGAATGGCCATCGGCACCTGCGACACTCGATGCGTTAAGGCCGGCAGGCGCCAGCGTTGCTGTCTTGCTTGTCATTTTATGTACTCCTCCAGATATGCTGGACAGGCGACTCAACGGCCGCTCATGTAGATTGCCGGGTACAGCGAATCCCGGCGCGCCAAGGGTGAATGGGATTGGGGGTAAAACGCTTGGGCTTGGACTCAGGGTTGAAGAAAATCAGTTGCCGAGATACGCAAAGCGTCCGGTAAAAGGCTTGGGTCGCGGGAAAGCCAGATCGCCGTGCTTGCTGGTGCCCAGGCGCAGGCTGACCAGCGATTCAGCCAGCTTGACCGCCGCGGTCACTCCTTCGATGATGGGCAGGCCCACCGCCTCACGGATCTCGTCGGTCAGATCGGCCATACCGCCGCAACCCAGCACGATCGAACCCACGCCGTCCTCGTCTCGGGCACGACGGCACTCATCGACAATGCGGCCCAGCGCGCAGGCACCGTCGTCTTCAAGATCCAGCACCGGAATCTCGGCCGCGCGAACCTTGCGGCAATGATGGGCAAAGCCGTAGCTCTGCAGCAGGTGTTCGGCAATGATGCAGGTCCGTCCCAGCGTGGTCACCACCGAAAAGCGGGTACTGATCAGGGTGGCAAGATGAAACGCTGCCTCGGCAATACCGATGACCGGTGCCGCGGTCAGTTCGCGCGCAGCGAGCAGGCCCGGATCGCCAAAGCAGGCAATCACATAGGCATCGACGCCTTCCTGCTCACCCCGGCGGATTTCCTCCAGCACGCCGACAGCGCTGATCGCCTCGTCGAAATGGCTCTCGATCGACACCGGCCCTGCATCGGGATTGGTCGCCGACACCACCGTGCCGGCCGCGGCCACCTTGAGCCCGGCCGCACCGATCTTTTCGGTCATCGACGCCGTGGTATTGGGGTTGATCAGACGAATATGCATGCATCTCTCCGGATAGCCGCAACATCACTGGCCGCGGCGGGTGGGTTGTTGGGCCTAGCGGTCGCTGCGGTGACGACGCGCAACCTCATCGAGAATCTTGCGCAGATCGGGCGCCGAAGGTGTTTCCTCGACCAGCACCACGCTGCGCTCGACATCCTTCAGATGGCGCTCCATCCACGCGCGCGCACCCTCGACATCGCCACTGGCGATCAGGTCAATCACATCGTGATGTTCGGAATGACGGCAACTGCCAGCCATCGGCGCCCCGTAGGTCGCAATCACCAGTGAAGAGCGCGATACCAGACCAGTGAGCAACTCGGCTATCGTTTCGTTGTCGGCAATGCGCGCCAGTTCGACATGAAACTCGCCGGACAGAAAGATGGCTTCACGCCGATCTCTGCGGGCCTCGGCCTCGTGCTCGCGCCGCACGATGTCGCGTAGTGCATCGAGCCGCGCCGGCGTGGCCTTGGCCACCACCTGGGGGATCACGCCACACTCGACGATGCGCCGCGCCGCAAAGATGTCGCGCGCCTCCTTCACCGTGGGCTGGGCCACCGTGGCACCGCGGTTTAGGCGGATATCCACCAGACGCTCATAGGCCAGGCGCTGCAGAACCTTGCGGATGCTCGTGCGGCTGACGGCAAAGGCCTCGGCCAGCGTGTCTTCGGGCAGTTTGGTACCCGGCTCGAGGTGGTTCTCGACAATCGCCAGGTACAGATTGCGGTAGATCGCCTCATCCCGGCCGGAACCCGACATCCCCTCTTCGGCCTGCATCGGCCCCAGATCGATCGACGAACGCTTTCGAGTCATTTCCTCCCCCCAATCGGTCGGCGTGCTCCGCACACCTCGGCAATCCGCTTTTTCGCAATATTAAACATATTTTTGTACACAATATGAAAATATTTTGTACTTGATAAGACCCTATCCATGCACCAAAAAGACATCAAGCGCACCGCTTAAGTGCATTCCATTCCCACCTTGAAGTAACCCTAACCTTCAAGCCGGCTTGGCATGAGGGGGCTCACATGACCCCCCCGACAACCCCCTCTTTCTTTGTATACGATATTTAAGGATATCGATTACACTTTTGAAACCAACACACGCTCTCCAGGAGATCCCATGGCCAGTCACACCCCCGGCGCCCCCGTCTTTGCCCCCCCTGCAGACCTGCCCGAATGGGCACTGCGTTCAGTCGATCTGGCCAATCCACGCCTGGGCGCCCGGGCACTGGCCGCATCCGACGACTTCTTTGCAGAAGTCGGGCGCATGCTCAACCCCGAACCCGCCCAGTTCGTGCCAGGGAAGTTCGACACCAATGGAAAATGGATGGATGGCTGGGAGTCGCGCCGCAAACGGGTCGCGGGTCATGACTGGGCACTGGTCAAGCTGGGCGCCCGCGGTCAGATCCGCGGCTTCGACATCGACACCTCGCACTTCACCGGCAACTATCCACCGGCCGTCTCGATCGAAGCCTGCGTATCGGACACCGACGACGTCGGCGCCCTGCTGGCCGCCAGCTGGACTGAAATCCTGCCCGCCACCCCAATGGGCCCCAACAGCCATCACCTGGTAACGTGCGCCAGCACCAACGCCTGGACGCATCTGCGCGTCAACATGTTTCCGGATGGAGGCATCGCCCGCCTGCGCGTCTATGGCCGCCCAGTTGGCAACGCAGCCACCCGCTCCAGCACCGACCAACTGATCGACCTGATCGCCATGGAAAACGGCGGCCGCGCCGTATCGTGGAACGACGCCAGCTTTGGATCATCGGTCTCCGCCCTGCTGTTGCCCGGTCGCGGCATGAACATGGGCGACGGCTGGGAAACCCGCCGCCGCCGTGAACCTGGCAACGACTGGTGCGTGATTGAGCTTGGCGTGCCCGGCACGGTTGAAAAGATCGAAGTGGACACCGCCTACTTCAAGGGCAACTTCCCCGACCGCTGCTCGGTACAGGCGGCATTCGTCAACGGCGGCACCGACCGATCCATCACCACCGAGTCGATGTTCTGGCAAACCCTCCTGCCCGAACAGAACCTGCAGATGGACGCCATCCACACCTTCACCGACCAACTGGCCCAACTCGGCCCCATCACCCACGTCCGCTTCAACATCTTCCCGGACGGCGGCGTGTCGCGCCTGCGTCTGTGGGGCAAGGCCAGAGCCTGATAAAACAACCCGCGGTTCCCACCCCGTCCCGGTGGGAACCCACGCTGCCCTCCACGACACCTCTCATGACCACGCACACTGCCGTACCGCTGAAGATCCAGGCCCTCACCCGCGAGGCCTTTGCCCCCTACGGCGACGTCATCGAGGCCAGCGACAGCGCCCACCACTTCACCATCAACGGTGGCAACACCGAGCGCTTCCACGACCTCGCCTATATCGACCCCGGCGCCGACGGCCGCGCCATCGTGTCGATCTTCCGCGGCCAGCCACGTACCCTGCCGTTTTCAGTGCAGATGATGGAGCGCCACCCCAAAGGCTCTCAGGCCTTCATCCCCATGTCGGGGCACCCCTACCTGGTCGTCGTCGCCCCCGCCGGCAAGCCTCCCACAGTCAAGGACATCAAAGTCTTCCTTGCTCAGCCCGGCCAAGGCGTCAACTACGCCACCGGCACCTGGCACCATCCGCTGCTGGCGCTGGAGGCAATCAGCGACTTCGTCGTCATCGACCGCAGCGGACCGGGGGCGAACTGCGATGAGGTGGAGCTGGCGGTATCGGGGGTGATTGCCTGGGAGGGTGGGATTGGGGGAGGCCGGGACGTTTGAAACGGCAGGAAGACCGTCACTTCGGTGACTCCATGCCTCATTCGATCACCTGCTTGACCGCTTCGGTTCTGAACTCTTTGGGCATGTCAGACGCACCATCACAGACTCAAGGCCTGTAACCCGCCCTGTGTGCTTTCGATGCCGCTGGACGAACGAAAAGGCAGCACATCGAGCAACTGGCGGGCAAGCCCGGTCATCACCTGATGTCACGGCTTTCCTCCCAGGATGTCAGGCACGGGGCTCACTTTGCTGTACAGGCACATCCTCACTAACGACCTACCCTCGCCCGTAGGCGCCGGCAGGTCGCTCGTGAGGTTTCAGAGCGACGCAGTCACGGCCGTATCCGCCGTGATGCTCACGTCACCACTGCCCGCACCAACATCGAAAACAGATCCTGCGAGTAGTGATGCTTCTTCTCTTTGGGTGGGAAGTTCGCGTCGTAGGCCTCCACCTCGGCGGCGTCAAATTCATACACCTTGCTGGTCTGGAAGGTCCAGCACGGGCACATGGCGAAAAAGCCCGGGCGCAAGGCCAGCACCAGCAAGCCGAGGGGATAGCTGCCGTTCATGGCGCTGACGCCCACGTCCCTACCCGTCTTGAAGCCGTGTTTGCAGTAGTTGTGCGGGTCTCCCATGATGAGGATGGCCGGGTACCCCTTTTGTGTCGCCAGCGCCCGGGTGTGATTGATCAACGCAGTACCGATGCCCCGTCGCTGCCAGGCCGGGTGAACGCACAACGGCCCGAAGGTGGCGGTCTCGACCCGGTCGCCGTGCTCGCTGATCACCCATGAGCGGGCGTACATGATGCTGCCGACAATCTGCCCGTCCACCTCGGCCACGAAGGTCAGGTCTGGCAGAAAGTCTTCATGGTTGCGGATCAGGTGCGTGGTGTAGTGCTCGTCGCAGCCCGGCCGGTACAGGTTCCAGAAGGCGTCGCGGGTGAGCACTTCGACGGTTCGGTAGTCACCTTGGGTTTCAGGCCGGACCTTGACCTTCAAGCCGTCGATCCCCTGATAAAAGGTGGCATTGCGGTCTGCCATGGTTTCGCTTGTGTTGTTCATGTGTCTGTCCAAAAGCGTGAGGACGGACGGCCAGCGGGTGGTGGCGTCCGTCGCGTGGGTTTATTGGTTGTCGAGTTGCGGACGAACCGCGCGAAGGCCGGTGGCGCTGATCTGGTAAGGCTGGCCGTTTACTGAGCGGATAAGGCGCTTGCCACGCAGTTTCCGGAACACGGCAAACGTGCAGTCCGACAGTACGAAGCCTTCGCGGGTGTAACAATCGACGGAGGAGATGCGGCCCTTGTCATCGCGCTGGTGCACGATGCGACCGCCTTTTGCGAGGACGTGCAAGGTCCTCTGCTCTGGCCTTGAAAGGTTCATGTTGGAGCGTCTGAAAGCAATCAAATGCAAGACAGCGACCGCCCTGCAAGGGGGCCGCAACGCTTTTTGCATGGCGATAACAAACAGTCCGGAACGTCAGGACTGCGTTATCGGATTGCTACACTCTCCAACATACTGAGCCTTTGAAATGGGGTTTCAGTCAGGGGGTTTCAGTCAGCGTAAGCGGCTTCATCACGCAGACGAGATGCATAGTATAGCGCTGCGCGGCGAGCCTTGGGCAAGATGGCTTGTGTGCGCGCAGATGTTCGACATGGGACATGACGATGTCGCTGCCCACACACCGGCAAGCGATTCATGAATGGAGCATCAGGATGAAACGACTTGAAGGCAAGACGGCACTGGTGACGGGTGCTGCGCGTGGTATCGGGGCGGCGATCGCTGCCGCATTTGTCGACAACGGCGCCTTTGTCTATCTGACCGATATCGACGATACAACAGGGCAAGTGACGGCAGGGGCTTTGGGTGGACGGGCGCCTTACATCCACCTTGATGTGCGCGAGGAGGCGGATTGGCAAGCTGCCATGGCGCGCGTGCTGGATGAACGAGGTGGCCTGAATGTGCTCGTCAACAATGCGGGAATCACCGGTTTCGAGCATGGCCAGCTTGTGCATGACCCGGAACATGTCTCGCTGGATGACTGGCATGCGGTGCATCGGACGAATCTGGACGGTGTCTTTCTTGGCTGCAAGCATGCTATCCAGGCGATGCGCAAGGCCGGATGCGTCGGTTCAATCATCAATATGTCGTCACGCTCTGGCCTCGTCGGTATTCCGGGCGCAGCGGCCTATGCCTCATCGAAGGCCGCAGTGCGCAACCATACCAAGACTGTTGCACTGTATTGCGCGGAGCAGCACTTGCCGATTCGCTGCAACTCGATTCATCCCGCCGCCATCCTGACCCCGATGTGGGAACCCCTGCTGGGCGACGGGCCTGAACGCGAACTGAGGATGCGCGAATTCGTGCAGGATTGCCCTTTGCGCCGTTTCGGCCGCCCGGAGGAAGTCGCCGCGCTTGCCGTGCTGCTGGCCTCGGACGAAACTGGCTACATGACCGGCGCGGAACTGAACATCGACGGAGGCATTCTGGCGGGCAGCGCAGCGACACCCGCATCGTCAACATCATGACCCTGGCCCCGATAGCAGCCCGGAAACATGGATGCCCGCTCAGCCGGCCTCTCCACCCACATAGTGCCGCGCATAACGCTGCCCCAGACTGGTGAGGATTTCATATGCAATCGTGCCGGCATGCGCGGCCACCGCATCAACACCATGAGTGGGGTCTGCCAGGTCGAGCAGGTCGCCCTCGCGGATGCGTCCTTCGGGCAGCGCGGTGATGTCGATGATGAGCGTATCCATCGATACATTGCCGATGACCGGCAGGCTGACGCCGTCTACACGCGCGGCACCGCGGTTGCTCAGGCTGCGCAGATAGCCGTCGGCATAGCCCACCGCGACAGTCGCAATGCGTGAGGGACGCGAGGCGGTCCAGGTGTGCGAATAGCCAACCGGTGTTCCTGCCGCAATGCTGCGGGTCTGCAGGACCTTGGCCTGCAGATGGATGACCTGCCGCATGGGGTTGGTCTGACCGGCAACCGGTGCAACGCCGTAGAGCGCGGCCCCCGGGCGGACCAGGTCGAAGTGATAGTCAGCGCCCAGAAAGATGCCGGACGAATTGGCCAGGCTGGCACGGACACCCGGCAGATGCGTCAACATGGCGCGGAAGCGATCAAGCTGCAAGCGGTTGAACGGGCTATGCAGGGCTTCGGCACTGACCAGATGGCTCATCACGAAGTGCAGGTCAAGCCCGATGAGTCCGGCCGGCACCCATCGCGCGAAATCTTCGGCATCCAGCCCCAGCCGCGCCATGCCGGTATCCACCTGCAGCACGGCAGGCAGTGGCTGGTTACCGGCAAGCGCCAGCGCCTGCCAGGCCTCGATCTGCGGCACACTGTTGAGTACCGGCACCAGCCGGTGGTGAAGGCACTCGGCCTCGGCCCCGGGATGAATGCCATGCAGGATGTAGAGGGTGGCATCGACCGGCAGTACCGGACGCAGCGCAATGCCTTCGTTGAGATGTGCGACAAAGAAATGGCGGCAGCCCGCGCGATACAACGCAGGGGCAACCTGAGCCGCCCCCAGGCCATAGGCATCGGCCTTGACCACGGCCGCACACTGCCCGCGGGACAGTCTGGCGCGCAGGCTGCGCCAGTTGTCGCACAAGGCATCAAGATCAATGGTGAGCCGGGCACCGAAAGTCGAAAACGTATTCTGATCCATCACTGATTCTCTATGGTGATCCATGCCGGCGCGGGTCCCCGCGCCGGCGTCCTTCAACCCCTGCTGCGCTTGTGCTCGTGCTGATCCCAGTACGCCTGGGTCAGACGGACGACGACTGGCGACAGCAGGATGAGCGAAATCAGGTTGGGCAGGGCCATGAAGGCATTGAGCGTGTCGGCCACCAGCCAGACGAAGTCAAGGTGAGTCACCGCACCGACCAGTACGAACACCGTCCACACTGCACGATAGGGGACTTCCACCGACGTCCCCAGCAGATAGGCCCAGCACTTTTCGCCGTAGTACGCCCAGCCCAATATGGTGGTGAAGGCGAACACGGTGATCGCGACTGCCAGAAACTGCCCGCCAAAGCCCTGAAAGGCCGCATCGAAGCCGGCAGCGCTGAGCGCCGCCCCCTTCAGGCCGTTGTTCCAGACGCCGGTGACGATCAGCACCAGGCCCGTCATGGTGCACACGACGATGGTGTCGATGAAGGTGCCCATCATTCCGACCAGGCCGGACTCAACCGGATTCCTGGACTGACCGGCCGCCTGGGCGATACCTGCAGTACCCAGGCCCGCCTCGTTGGAGAAGATGCCACGGGCCACACCGTAGCGGATCGCCATCATCACCGCCGCGCCGGCGAAGCCCCCTGTGGCTGCGACCGGGCTGAATGCACTTTCGATGATCAGTGCAAAGGCAGCGGGAACCTGGTCGGCGTAAATACCGAGCACGATCAGCGAGGCCACGATGTAGCCGACGCACATGAAAGGCACCAGTTTTTCTGCCACCGCGCCAATGCGCTTGACACCCCCCAGCAGCACGAAGCCGGTGCACACCGCCATGACCACTCCGGACACCCAGGGATTGACGCCAAAGGCGGCATCCAGCGCCCCGGCAATGCTGTTGGACTGCACCATGTTGCCAATGCCAAAGCCGGCCAGACCGCCGAAAATGGCAAAGGCAGCGCCCAGCCAGCGCCAGTTGCGACCCAGACCATTCTTGATCGCATACATCGGCCCACCAACCTGTTCGCCGCGGTCATCGGTCTCGCGGAAATGCACCGCCAGCAGCACCTCGGCGTACTTGGTGGCCATGCCGACCAGCGCGGTCATCCACATCCAGAACATGGCCCCCGGACCACCAATGGCGATGGCGGTTGCCACGCCGGCAATATTGCCGGTGCCTACGGTAGCGGCCAGCGCCGTCATCAGTGCGGCATAGGGCGTGATCTCGCCCGGTGCGTCCGGTGCCGCCTTGCGGCCACGCCAGACCATGACAAAACCGGCCACGATCCGGGTGATCGGCATGAGCCTCAGGCGCAACTGCAGGAACAGGCCGGTTCCCAGAATGGCCACCAGCATTGGCGGCCCCCACACAATGTCGTTGATCGCGGTGATGATCTGCGTCAGTGCTTCCATGATCCCGTCTCCCCGATGGATGCTCAGGCCGCGCGACGAGCGACGAATTCGATCTCGACCAGCACATCACGCGGCAGACGCGCGACTTGCACCGTGGAACGTGCCGGCGTGTGGCTGCCGAAGCGACGTGCATACACCGCATTCAGGCGGGCGAAGTCGTTCAGATCCTGCACGAACACCGTGCTCTTGACGACCTGATCCAGCGAGGCGCCCGCCGCCGAGAGCACGGCAGCCAGATTGTCGAACACCTGTTCGGTCTGGGTCTCGATGTCGGTACCAGCCAGCATCCCTTCGGCAGTCAGCGGAATCTGACCAGAGGTGAACACCCAGCCATCGGTCACGATGGCCTGGGCATAGGGTCCGATGGCTGCGGGGGCGTTGGGGGTGCTGATGACGTGCATGGGGGTGTCTCCTTGGTGATGGATGGGTGTTTCTTTAGGGGATGTATGTCGAAGCCGGGGTCAGCCGTAGCGGGCAACACTGAGGTCGTCGATGCGGATCTCCGGCGTCTTTCCGGACAGCATGTCGGCCACAACTCGTCCGGTGCCGGCGGCCATCGTCCAACCCAGGGTGCCGTGGCCGGTGCTCAGGGTCAGATTGGCATAGCGGGTGCCGCCGATGATGGGTGTGCCATCCGGTGTCATCGGTCGCAGGCCGGTCCAGAACTCGGCCCGGGCAAGGTCGCCCCCCTGCGGAAAGAGGTCGCCGACCACAAACTCCAGCGTCTTGCGCCGATTCTCGTCCAGATTCAGGTCAAAGCCCGACAGCTGCGCGGTACCGCCGACCCGGATACGGTCACCGAGGCGGGTAACGGCCACCTTGTGGGTCTCGTCCATGATGGTGGACTCAGGCGCCATCGCCGGATCGGTGATCGGCACGGTGATCGAATAGCCCTTGACCGGGTACACCGGCACATCAATTCCCAGCGGCTTGAGCAACTGCGTGGAGTAGCTGCCCAGCGCAAGCACATAGTGATCGGCGGTCAGAGTGCCGGCCTGGGTGCGGACCCCCGTGATACGTCCGCCCTGCTGCTCGATGCCGCTGATGGCGGTGCCGAAGCGGAACTCGACCCCCAGCGCCTCGGCCATGCGCGCCAGGTTCTGGGTGAACTTGAAGCAGTCGCCGGTCTCGTCGCCAGGCAGGCGCAGGCCGCCGACAAACTTGTCTTTCACCGCGGCCAGCGCAGGTTCGTATTCCAGGTAGCCGGCCCGATCGAGCACCTGGAAGGGCACGCCGGACGACTTGAGGATCTCGACATCCTTGCCGACGCCGTCGAGCTGTTGCTGGGTACGGAACAGCTGCAAGGTGCCCTGGCTGCGCTCGTCGTAGTCAATGCCGGTTTCGGCCCGCAGCTGCTTCAGGCAGTCGCGGCTGTACTCGGCCAAGCGGACCATGCGGCTCTTGTTGATCTGATAGGCGGATTCGGTGCAGTTGCGCAGCATCGCCAGCCCCCAGCGCCACATGGCCGGATCCAGCATGGGCTTGATCACCAGCGGGCTGTGATGCATCAGCATCCACTTGATCGCCTTGAGCGGCACACCGGGCCCTGCCCAGGGTGCAGAATACCCGGGCGACACCTCGCCGGCATTGGCGAAGCTGGTTTCCAGCGCCGGGCCGGGTTGACGATCGACGACCGTGACCTGGTGCCCTGCCCTGGCAAGGTAGTAGGCGATGGTGGTGCCAATGACGCCACTGCCGAGAACGAGGACATGCATGTGAAATCTCCTGGATGACGCGGATGGATGCGGTACTGGAGAGCGTCATAGCGATTCCCATGCCAGGCCTTATAATCATTTAAAAACAGATGCTTACATTACACCCTTGAGCCACGACAGATGCAACCGTAACGAATTCGATACACCGCATCCGGAACAAACTTTTGATTAATCAAATAAATATTATTTTTCAGTTGCTTATTAGTACCGTATCGATTTCAATACAGCGTAACGTTTTCAATACAGGCTTAAGACATGCGTATCGACGTGTTTTTTGCCGACCGGGTCGGCATTGCACAGGAGGTGCTGGCGGAGCTAGCCCGGCGCAGTCTCAACGTGACCGCGGTCGAGGTAGACCCGCCGCATATCTTCATCGAGGCGCCGGCTCTGGATCAGGGCGGCCTGGATGCGTTGCGAGCCCAGTTGATGCAGGTGGATGGTGTGCTGACGGTCGAACCCGTCGGCATGCTGCCGGGCGCTCAACGCCGCCTTTACCTGGATGCCCTGCTCGCCTCCCAACCCGATCCGATCTTTGCCATCGATGAGGCCGGCACCATTGTCGTTGCCAACAGTGCAACCGTCGCTGCCAGCGGCCTGAGCGAGAGCAACCTGATCGGCAGTTCGATACAGAACCTGACCGGCAAGCCCGAACTGCTGCGCCAGTTGATCGACAGCGGCTATCACCTGCCAGTCTGCGAAGTCACCATCCAGCGTGAGCCTTACCTGCTGGAAACCATCCCGCTGCACGAGATCGGCGGTCGCGTTGCCGGTGCGGTCATGACCCTGCACACCCCCAGCCGCATCGGCGAGCGCATGAGCGCGCTGCAGAACTACGACGCCGGCGGCTTCGACACCATATTGGGCAGCTCACCCGAGATCGTGCAGCTCAAGCAGCGTGCGGCGCGCATGGCGATGGTGGATGCCCCGCTGCTGATCACAGGCGAAACCGGTACCGGCAAGGAACTGCTCGCCCATGCCTGCCACGCCGGCAGCAACCGTCGGGGGCAACCCTTCTTTGCGCTGAACTGCGCCGCGCTGCCGGAAAACCTGGCCGAAAGCGAACTCTTCGGCTATGCCGCGGGGGCCTTTACCGGCGCCTTGCGTGGCGGCAAGCCCGGCCTGCTGGAGCTGGCCGACGGCGGCACCGTGTTTCTGGACGAAATTGGCGAGATGTCACCCTATCTTCAGGCCAAGTTGCTGCGCTTCCTCAACGATGGCAGCTTCCGCCGGGTGGGCGGAGACCGCGAACTGAAAGTGAATGTGCGCATCATCAGCGCAACCCACCGCGCGCTTGAAGACATGGTCAGCAGCGGCCACTTCCGGCAGGACCTGCTGTTTCGCCTGAATGTGCTGAACCTGCAGGTACCGCCCTTGCGCGAACGCCCGGGTGACATCCTGCCGCTGGCCCAATTCTTTCTCAGCCGCGCCTGCACCCAGGCCTCGCGCGCGCCCATGCGGCTTTCACCGGCAGCCAGCGCGGCCATGCTGGGCAACCCCTGGGTGGGCAACATCCGCCAGCTGCAGAACGTGATCTTCCGCGCAGTGACGATGACCGAACGCAACATCATTCATGTCGAAGACCTGGAGCTGGCCCAGGAGGCCACCCCCACCCACCCCGCCGAAGCTGGCGACATCGTCAGCCTGGACCAGGCCGTCGCCGACTTCGAACGCAATCTTCTGCAACGCCTTTACCGCGAATATCCATCAAGTCGTCGCCTGGCGAAACGGCTGGGCACATCGCACACGGCCATCGCCAACCGCCTGCGGCGGTACGGCATTGCTTAGGAGGCGGTCTGGCTCGGCCGCACCCGCCACACCAGCCCCCAGGCCACGGCGGCGGTCATCACGCCCCAGAACCAGATGCCGTTGGTCAGCGGAAACACGCTGCCATCCATGCTGATGCCCAGCCAGTGTCCCATACCGAATGCCGACAACATCATCAAGAAGCCGGACAGCGCCGACGCTGCACCGGCGGCCTGCGGAAACGGCCCCACCGCACCGCTCTGACCACACGGCTGATGAATCCCATGACCCAGCATGAACAGATACACCGGCACCATGATGGCCCACACACTGAACACCCCCGCCAGCGCAAGCACGCCCAGCACGGTACCGCCTACCAGTGAGAACGCACCGCCAATGGCCACCGTACGATGAACGCCGTAGCGCTTGAGCAGGCGACGACACAGCACGGTGCCAATCAGATAGGCGCCTGACATCGAGAACATCAGTGCCCCATAGACCGTCTTGGACAAGCCCATCAGCTTGATGAAGACAAAGGACGATGCCGCAAGGAAGGTAAACAACCCACCATAGGTCATCGTCGCCAGCAAGGCGAAGGCCCAGAAAGTCGGATGACGCAGAATGCCCCCCCAGGTCCGCAGCAGGATGGCGGGAGCCAGAGCGCGTGGATTAGGCTGGCGCACGGTCTCCTCAAAGCGCATTACTACCAGGCCGAGCGTGACTGCGCCGAACAACGCCAGCAGCAGCAAGGCCATGCGCCAGCCAAACAGGTCGGATACCAGTCCGCCCAGCGGCGTGCTCAGGCAGGCAATCACCCCGAGACCCGACAGGCCCTTGCTCATGGCCCGCGCACCGGCCTCTGGCGCGTACAGGTCACGAACCAGGGCACGCGCGCACATCACCGCCGCCCCCATTGCTGTTCCCTGCACGATGCGCCACAGGATGAGCAACTCCATCGATGACGCGAAGGCACTGCCAATCGCTGACAGCACATACGCGCCCAACCCGACCAGCAAGACCGGCCGGCGGCCGAAACGGTCCGATATCGGCCCCCACACCAGTTGAGAGATGCCGAAGGCCAGCAGCAAACCGGACAAGGTCAGCTGCGCCTGCGCCATGGATGCACCAAAGCCTTCAGTAATCGCCGGCAGGGCCGGCAGGTAGAGGTCGGTGGTGATTGGCTGGACGCCAAGCAGCAGGGACAGGAAAAGAACCACCAGCGGAGAGGACATGGGTAGCGGGGCGCGAACGCAATGACGCAAACATGGCATTCTGCCGCCGCCCCCGCACCGCCGAAAGGCACTATTTCGAATGGCTGCTATTGCCTGCCGGCATAGCGGCGCGCAGATACCGGGTTTCATGGTAGAAAGCGGGCTTTACTCGCCGCTTCCCAGGCTGCTCCCCCGCCGATGTCCTCACCTACCTTGCGCGTGCTGTCGATCATCCCGCCGATGACCCAGCTCAATACGCCATACCCCTCCACCGCCTACCTCACAGGCTTCCTGCGCAGCCGCGGCGTCGATGCGGTACAGGCAGACCTGGCGCTGGCGCTGGTACTCGCGCTGTTCTCGCGCGAAGGGCTGTGCGCCATCCGCGACCAGGCTGCACGATTGCCTGCACGCGCACGCACGCCGATGGTGGACGGTTTCCTGACCCACTTCGATCGCTATCTGCACACCATCGGTCCGACCATCAGCTTCCTGCAGGGGCGCGACCCCACGCTGGCGCATCGCATCTGCAGCCGGACCTTCCTTCCAGAGGGGCCACGCTTCGACAGTCTGGAGGTCTACTACGACCCGGATGGCGGCGACCCCCTGGCCTGGGCCTTTGGTGCGCTCGGAGCCCAGGACAAGGCCCGCCACCTGGCGACTCTTTACCTGGACGACCTGGCCGACGTACTGCGTGAGGCCATCGACCCACGCTTCGAATTTGTACGATATGCCGAATCGCTGGCACTCAGCCAACCGACCTTCGAACCGCTCGCCCAGGCACTGGCCACGCCACACAATCTGGTGGATGCCACGCTACACCGGCTGACGCTGCAGACCCTGGCACAACACATGCCCGGGATGTTGGCGGACTTGAACGATCGTCTCGAGCCGGGTCGGCAAACGGGGGAGGAGCCCGCCATCTCCACCATGACCGATCAAACTCAAGACGGGCAGTCGCGAATGGTTGTGCTGCTATCGGTTCCCTTTCCCGGCGCGGTGTATGCGGCCTTCCGCATCGCACAGACGATCAAGGCGCACGCCCCCCGCATCATCACTGTTCTGGGCGGCGGCTATGTAAACACCGAACTGCGCGAGTTGAGCGAAGCCAGGGTGTTCGACTACTTCGACTTCGTCACCCTGGACGATGGCGAGCGCCCCTTACTGGCCCTGCTCGAGCACTTGCAAGGCAAGCGCTCATACAAGCGGTTGGTCCGCACCTTCATGCGCGAGGCCGACAGCGGCACGGTGCGTTATGTGAATCTGGTGGAGCCCGACATCCCCTTTGCCGAGGTGGGGACCCCCACCTGGGACGGCTTGCCGATCGATCGCTACCTTTCCTTGCTCGACATGCTCAACCCGATGCACCGGCTATGGTCCGACGGACGCTGGAACAAGCTCACCATTGCCCATGGCTGCTACTGGAAGAAGTGCAGCTTCTGCGACGTCAGCCTGGATTACATCGGCCGCTACGACGGTGCCCCGGCCAGTCTGCTGGTGGACCGGATCGAGGCCATCATTGCCGAAACGGGGCAAACCGGCTTCCACTTTGTCGACGAAGCGGCACCGCCCAAGGCACTGCGGGCCCTGGCCGAAGAGCTGTTGCGTCGCGGGGTGTCGATATCCTGGTGGGGCAACATCCGCTTCGAGAAGTCCTTTACCCCCGAACTGTGCCAACTGTTGGCGGACAGCGGCTGCATCGCGATCTCGGGCGGCCTGGAAGTCGCCTCCGACCGCCTGCTCAAGTTGATGAAAAAAGGGGTATCCGTCGATCAGGTCGCCCGCGTCACCCATGCATTTGCCGAGGCCGGCGTACTGGTGCATGCCTACCTGATGTACGGTTTTCCCACCCAGACGGTGCACGACACGGTAGATGCGCTGGAGTACGTGCGTCAGCTGTTTGAAGCCGGCTGCATCCAGTCGGGCTTCTTCCATCGTTTTGCCTGTACCGTACATTCTCCGGTGGGGCTCAATCCGCAGGAATATGGCGTTCGCCTGGTGCCGCTGCCGCCAGGTGGTTTTGCACGCAACGACATCGGCTTCATCGACCCCACCGGGGTGGATCACGATGCGCTGGGCAAGGCACTGACCAAGGCACTGTACAACTACATGCACGGTATCGGCCTGGATCAGGACGTACGCAGCTGGTTTGCAGGCAAGGTACCGCGCCCGCGCGTACCCAGAAACTTCATCGAGCGGGCACTGATGGAGCGGACGCCACACGCTTGACGTGGGCAGGCTGATGCATCGGCAGGGTGATACGGAAGGTGGTGCCCACCCCTTCCCGACTATCAACCTCGATGCTGCCGTGATGCTGCTCGATGATGCCAAAGGAAATCGACAAACCCAGCCCGGTCCCCTTGCCCACCTCCTTGGTCGTAAAAAAGGGGTCGAACACGCGGGCAATCACCGCGTCCGACATGCCGCAGCCGGTGTCGGAGATACTCAGCCACACTTTGTCATCGGCACACCCTGTACGCACGGTAATCTGCCCACGCTGTTCCCCCATGGCCTGGGCGGCATTCACCACCAGATTCAGGCACACCTGTGCCAGTTGCGAAGCCACACACTCGATCTGCGGCAAGTCGCCGTATTCACGCACCACGTCGGCCTTGTACTTGATCTCGTTGGCCGCAACGTTGAGGCTGGATTCGATGCAGTCGTGAAGATCGGCCATGGCAAAAACAGGCTCACGATCCACGCGTGAAAAGTCTTTCAGGTCCTGCACGATCTTGCGAATACGGGCAAGCCCCTCGGACGACTCATGTAACAACTCGACCAGATCGCGCTGCAGGAAATCGACATCGAGCTGGCGCCAGCGCTGCTCGATTTGTGCAGCGGCCGGACCATCGGCTGCCGCGACCAGCGACCGGTAATCGCCCAGCAGCCGGACCAGCTCATCCACATAGCCCTTGAGCGTGTTCAGGTTGGAACTGACGTAACCCACCGGATTGTTGATCTCGTGCGCTACACCGGCCGCAAGCTGGCCGATGGAGGCCAGCTTTTCGGATTGCAGCAACTGCTCACGCACCCGTGTCAGCTGCGTGGTACGCTGATCGACCAGATCCTCCAGTTGCGCCTGGTAGGCCGCCAGAGCCTCCTCGGCTTGCTTGCGGGCAGTCACATCGCGCGCCGCGGCAAACACGCCGACCACCCTGCCGTCGTCGTCGCGATACAGGCTGGCGTTGTACAGCACGTTCATCCCCTGGCCGGAAACATGGCGGATCTCCAGCGGATAATCGATGACCTGCCCCTTGGCAAACACCGCCCGATAACCTTCACGCGCCTTGTCCGGATCGGTGAAATAATCGGAGAAATCGCTGCCAATGAGCTTGTCGCGCGGCATTCCGGTGGCAGTCTCGGTCGCCAGATTCACATCGGTGATACGCCCGTCCGGCGAGATCGTCACCAGCGGGTCGAGGCTTGCCTCGATCAAGGCCCGCGAGTAACGCGACACGGCACCAAGCTGCTCAAGCGCCTCACGATTCCTCAGCAACAGACGGCGACGGCTGACCATCACCACCAGCAGCAGCACGATCACCGCGCCCTGCGCCAGCAAACCATAGACGAGTTGCCGATTGCGCTGCTCGTTGATGCGACTGATGTCCGCCGTGCGCTGGGCAACCAGATCTTCAAGTCGCTGCTGATAGGCCAGCATGTCCCCTTGCGCCATTTCCTTGCCGGTCACGTCGCGAATAACCGAAAGCAGCATGGGACCACGCCCGTCAAGCTGGATTGGCGAGGAGAACACTTCGACAGTGCGGATCGACCCGTCCGCCACCCGATGGGGGAACACGAAAAAGTTGCGTTGCTCGGCTGCGGCCAAAGCGCGTTCGGCAGCGATTTCTGCCGGACCTAGCACATTGAGATCCTGGATCACCATCCCGCGCAGGGATTCGATCGGTTGCCCGTAAAACCGCGCAGCCGCTTCGTTGGCGTCGACGATGCGGCCACTGGCGGGCTCGATCAGCAGCATGATGCTCTGATGCTTGCGCAAGGTGCCCGACAGCAACTCGTTTGCGACCGCAAACCCAGGCAGCAAGATGGTCAGCCACAGCACGAGAAGAAGACGTGGCCCGGTCATTGGAAAGGAGCGGATGCGCGAAGTCGGAGTGCGACTATCGTCGTGACCCGCCGCCAGCTTGTCAATCCCCGTCAGCCGCAATCTCGGCGAACACCCCAGATACCTGCGCCTGCAGGAGGATCAGGAAGGGCACCGATCAGACCTTCACCACACCGTCAGCGCCTGCGCAACCTCCCCACACGAGTGAGAAGCGCGCGGGGCTGACGGCGTACAGCAGCAATTATGCTGCGCGGCGATAGCGACTTGCCATCAGACCGAGCAGGCCAAGCCCGAGCAGTGCCATGGAACCCGGCTCGGGGACGTCGATCGGGTCGCCAATACCACCACCCGTGGAGGCCACACCCTTGAGGCCGGCGATATACACCGCACTGTCGTAGATGCGATCGGAGGTGTCGGCAATCGCGATCTGCAAGGTATGTTCAGAGCGTGAGGGATCCACCAGGCCGGTAACGGTGAACACCTGGGTCAAGCCGTTCCACTCGATGTCGTAAAGTCCCTCGCCGACCGGGTTCGGGATGAAGTTGGTCGGATTGCCCGGGGTGTTGCTGATCAGTTCGCCGCTGGGAAACTGGGCGTAGTTCACACCATCAACGAAGAAACCGAAGATGTCGGTCACCGTTTGGGTCGGAAACTCATCGGTCGCAAAAACGAACTGCATGGACACCGCATTGAGTCCGGCCTCCAGCGTGAAGGTGAAGCTCAGCACGTTTGCGTCATTGGTATTCTGGCCCGACAGCGTCGACAGCGGCGCAAAGCCGGCACCGTTCACCGTCGTCGAATAGCTGTTGGTGGTGTTGGTCAGGGGAACCGCCGCGTTCCCCCCCGTCGTCAGCACCACGCCGTCCTGCAACTGCAAAGTCGGCGTAGAGCCGGAGCTGGGCGCAAGGCTGAAGCCGGAATAGGTGCCCTGCTGATTGGGCGCACCCAAGGTCAGCTGCGAGGAGATCAGGTTGACGCCCGAATTTGCAGCAAACAGCGCACCCGACAGCTGACTTACATCATTGGTGGTCGTAACCACCAATGCTGCAGACGCCATCAACGGGCTTGACATCGCGCACACCAATCCTGCACACACCAGGGCCTTCACGCCTTTTGTTACCACAGTCATATTGCTCTCCACATTGAAAACACATGTTTGTATCCATGTGAGCAAGCATATAGCAATTACCTTGCCATATTCATTTAAGCTTTACTATTCAATACAATGCAATATATTAATGACTATCAATTAACCCAAGAATGTAAATTATTCCGACATCGTTGCAGTACGCCAGAACGACGCGGGTTTTCCTGCTTTTGGGGATAATTTTCATCATTTAACGCAACTTTATTGCAATAGATCCGCCATCACTCTAGAATGGCGCTGTGATCAGCATTCATTCCAACTCGAGAGCGCCTTCCAGCACGCGGCAAGCCGCGGGCATCAGTTCGCCGCTCGCAACACCCCGCAGGCATCACGCACTATCCACCATACGGATGGTGCTGATCATTGTCGCGGCGCTCTGTGCCCAACTCACAAGCACACTGCATCCGCTCTCCCATCTCCCTTCCGCACATCCTCACCTGCCATCCGGATCCACTCACCCTGACAAGGTTCCGACTGACGACCACCACGCCCCTTGCCTGCACTGCCTGGCCCTGCAACTGGTTGACGTTTCCCTCTGGCTTCAATCACCGACCCCTACGCAGCCAGCATCCCGCATCGCGGCACCGTACGCCACTGCGACGGCCTCACTTGCCCACCACTGCGCCCGCCCGCGCTGCCGCGCGCCGCCCGTCGCCTGACAACGCACCTCCTGCTGTTTCTGCGTTGCTACAGACCGTGCCCTCCGCAGCACGGCTGATGGCAAGTCTTTCGTGCCCGAAACGTTCAGGGCACGACGTCCCGGTGCATTCCGGCCTTACCTGTTTTCTGGATTCGACATGCTTCATCGACTTACGCCCGTCTCGCTCTACCTTCTCCTCGCCTTCGGCAGCAGCGCGCCGCTAATGGCCGCCGATGCGCCTGCCAGCCAGGCTTCCGAAGCCGAGCTTGGCGCCGTTACCGTTTCCGCCAGCGCCTTGTCCCTGAGCGGTAGTGCCATGAGTACGCCCGCCAGCGTGCTGACCGGCGACACCCTGCTGCTGCAGCGCGATGCGACGCTAGGCGAAACCCTCGCCCGCGAGCCGGGCATCAGCACCTCTCACTTTGGTGCCGGCGCCAGCCGACCGATCATCCGCGGCATGGATGGCCCTCGGGTCAAGCTGCTGAGCGATGGGTCGGAGATCTCGGACGCCTCCACCCTCAGCCCTGACCATGCAGTGGCGATCGAGCCGATGCTGGCCACCCAGATCGAGGTATTGCGCGGCCCCTCCGCGCTGGCCTATGGCGGTGGTTCCATCGGTGGCGTGGTCAATCTGCTCGACCGCAAGATTCCCACCGCCGTGCCCAGCCGCGGCGTCGAAGGCAGCATCGAGTTGCGCGGCAATACCGCGGCAAAGGAAGGGGCTGCAGCCTTCGAGCTGACCGCAGGCGCAGGCAACTTTGCCTTGCATGCCGAAGGGCTGAAGCGCGATGCGCGCGACTACCGTGTCGGTCGCGGCTGGGACGATGGGCGCCGGGTGGACGGCAGCTACAACGAAACCGAAACCGGCAGCCTGGGCGTGTCCTGGGTGGGCGAGCGTGGCTACCTTGGTCTCGCCTACACCCGCCAGCAAAACGAATATGGCTTGCCCGGACACAGCCATGAGCTGGGCGAATGCCATACCCATGGCGATCACATCCACTGCGGCACGCATGGCGACGATGACGACCATGATCATGATCACGAGGAGGCGTCCGTACCTTATGTGAAGATGGATAGCGAACGCTGGGACCTGCGCGGCGAATTGTTCGAGCCGGTAGCCGGCATCGCCAGCCTGCGCCTGCGTGCCAGCCATACCGACTACAAGCACGACGAAATCGAGGGCGGCGAGGTTGCCACCCGCTTCCGCAACAAGGCTCACGACGCCCGGATCGAGGCCGAGCACCACCCACTGGCCGGCTGGCGCGGTGTGGTGGGACTGCAGACCAACCGACGCGACTTCAGCGCCCTCGGTGAAGAGGCCTATGTCCAACCCACCCTCACCCGCAAGCATGCGGTATTCCTGATCGAGGAGTACCGGCATGGCGACTGGCGTTTCGAAGCCGGCCTGCGTCACGAATGGCAACGGATCTCGGTCGATGCTGCCGACCTGCCCGACCGCAGCCATCGCGGCAACTCGGTGTCTGCTGGGGCAGTGTGGAACTTTGCCCCCGACTACGCACTGGGACTGTCCCTGTCACGCGCCCAACGCCTGCCCACCGCCGAAGAGCTCTACGCCGACGGCCTGCATGCGGCCACTCGTACCATCGAACGTGGCAATGCCGCACTCGATCCCGAAACCTCGCACAACATCGATGTCAGCCTCAAGAAGCTTCGCGGCGCCACCACCTTCAGTGTCGGCGTGTTCCACAACCAGGTATCGGACTACATCTACGCCCACACCCTGGACGCGGTGGACGATTTCCAGCTCATCGAATACGCCCAGCGCGACGCACGCTTCACCGGCATCGAAGGGCAGATCCGCCAACAGCTCAGCCCGATCTTCGGCCTGACGCTGTTCGGTGACTACGTGCAGGCACGTCTGCGCAACGGTGACGGCGACCGCGACCTGCCCCGTATTCCGGCACATCGCTTCGGCCTGCGGGTGGACGCCAAGTGGCAGGGCTGGCGTGGCGAGCTGGAGTGGTATCGCGTTGGCCGGCAGGATCAGGTCGCCGAGTTCGAAACCAGCACCCCGGGCTACAACATGGTAAACCTCAGCGCGGTCTACGACACCCGCCTTGGCGGCCTGCCCTGGCAGTTCTACGTGAAGGCAACCAACCTGGGTGACGAGCTTGCCTACGCCCACACCTCGTTCATCAAGCATGCCGCCCCACTGGCGGGACGCAACCTGACTGCGGGGATCAAGGTGACGTTCTGATCACGACGTGACACCGCGTGCGGCGCGCTCACCCCAGGTGGGTGTGCCGCTCCGCCCGCGGCAGATTCTCCATTTCAGCAATGCCCTGCAGGATGCCGCAGTCGCCCACCGCCTGCTCGCGCTGGCAACGCTCGCGCAAACCCGTCAGTGTGGCGCGAAGTTGCTCAAGCTCACGGATACGCTCATCGACATGGGCAATGTGCGCATCGAACACCGCATTGACCGCACCACACCCCGCCGCGGGCTGATCGGCCAGGGCCAGCAGGCTGCGAATCTCGTCGTGGCTCATGTCAAGCGCTCGGCAGTTACGGATCAGGCGCAGGCGCTCGAGGTGCGCCTCTCCGTAGTCGCGGAAGTTGCCCGATGTACGCATCGGCGCGGCCAGCAGGCCCTCACGTTCGTAGTAGCGCACGGTCTCCACCGTGCATCGCGCAGCACGTGCCAGATCACCGATCTTCATCATCACGCTCCTTCCATCAAGGGGGTTGACTCTATAGTAGCTACAGGGCGTCGAATAGCCACAGGAACTACAGGAGCCTGTCATGCGCGCCGCCAGCCCGCCCCCTGCATCGCCTCACTATCGCCCAGTGCAAGGCCATCACCACGCGTCCGCCTGCTGCGGACAGACCGAACACGAACACGCCGCACATGACCATGGCGGCCCTGACGGCACCGCACAAGCCCGCACCACCAGACACCTTCCACCCGTGCCCATGAGCGGACCCGAACCAGCCTCCTGCTGCGGCGGCAACACGTGTTGCGGACCCGCAGAGACCACCACGCCAGGACGCGAGGCCACCGTTCCGCCAGCCAACGGCGAAGTGCAAAGCCACATCCGCATCCTGCAGATGGACTGCCCGACCGAGGAGAACCTGTTGCGCAGCCGGCTGACCGGGATGGACGGCGTCGGCCATCTGGACTTCAACCTGATGCAACGCATCCTCATCGTCAATCATCAGCCCGCTCGCCTGGCCGCAATACTCGACGCCATTCGCGGACTCGACCTGAGCGCAGAACCCATCGGCGCCGACACCACCGGAGCCCCTGTCGCAACACAGTCCCAGTCGTGGTGGCCGCTGGCACTCGCCGGCGTCGCCGCACTCGCGTCCGAGGCGGCACACTGGCTGGCCGCGCCAGCCTGGCTGGCAGCAGCACTCGCCCTGCTGGCGATACTGATCTGCGGCACATCGACCTTCCGCAAGGGCTGGATCGCGATACGCCATCGCAACTTCAACATCAACGCCCTGATGAGCATCGCGGTGACCGGCGCCCTGTTCATTGGCCAATGGCCGGAAGCGGCCATGGTGATGGTGCTGTTCACCCTCGCCGAGCGGATCGAGGCACGCTCGCTGGATCGCGCACGCAAGGCGATCAGCGGGCTGATGCAACTTGCGCCGGAACAGGCAACGGTGCGGATGCCGGATGGCCGTTGGCAGGTGTTGGCGGCCCGCGAGATTGATATCGGCGCGCGCGTACGGGTCCGTCCGGGCGAACGCATCGCACTCGATGGCGAGATAGTGAGCGGACGTTCGACCCTCAACCAGGCCCCCATCACCGGTGAGAGCCTACCGGTGGACAAGGTGCCAGGCGATCCGGTGTTTGCCGGCACCATCAACGAAACCGGCGCGTTCGAGTACCTGGTGACCGCCCGTGCCGATCACAGTACGCTGGCCCGCATCATCCACGCCATCGAGGCGGCCCAGGGCGCGCGCGCGCCCACCCAGCGTTTTGTCGATGCCTTCGCCCGCATTTATACCCCGGTGGTGCTGGCCATCGCGCTCGCGGTCGCGGTACTGCCTCCATTGACGCTGGGCGGTGAATGGCTGGCGTGGATCTACAAGGCCCTGGTCTTGCTGGTGATTGCCTGCCCCTGTGCGCTGGTCATCTCGACCCCGGTCACCATCGTCAGCGGCCTGGCCGCTGCTGCCCGCCGTGGCATTCTGGTAAAGGGCGGCATCCACCTCGAGCGTGGCCGCGAACTGAACTGGATCGCACTGGACAAGACCGGCACGCTGACCCGGGGCCAACCGGTGCAGACGGACTTCATCATGCTGTCCGGGCTCGACGATACCCGCGCCCGCAGCCTGGCCGCCACGCTGGCCAGCCACTCGGACCACCCGGTGTCGCGTGCCATCGCCTCGGCCGCAAACACCGACGGCCTGGCCCCCTTGCCCGCCAGCCAATTCGAAGCCCTGCCTGGGCGCGGGGTAAGCGGCGTGATCGACGGAGCAAGCTGGCTGCTTGGCAACCATCGCCTCATTCATGAGCGCGGTTTGTGCAGCGACACCCTGGAAGCCCGTCTGGCCGCGCTCGAGACGCAGGGCAAGACCGTGGTGGTGCTGGCCGGTGAAGACGGCGCACACGCGGTATTTGCGGTTGCCGACACCTTGAAGGACAGCAGCCGGGCTGCCATCGCCGAACTGCACGCCCTCGGTATCCGTACCGTGATGCTGTCCGGCGACAACCCCCAGACCGTCCGCGCAATCGCCTCCGAAGTCGGCATGGACGAAGCCCATGGCGACCTGTTGCCGGAACACAAGCTGGCCCGGGTGGACGCCCTCAACGCCAGTGGCGCAGTGGTCGGCATGGTTGGCGACGGCATCAACGACGCCCCCGCGCTCGCCCGCGCCGACATCGGTTTTGCCATGGGCGCAGCCGGCACCGGCACCGCAATCGAGACCGCCGACGTTGCGCTGATGGACGACGACCTGCGCAAGCTGCCGCAGTTCGTCCGTCTGTCGCGCCGCACCCACCAGTTGCTGGTGCAGAACATCGCCCTCGCGCTCGGCATCAAGGCCATCTTCCTCGCACTGACACTGGCTGGCCTCGGCACCATGTGGATGGCCGTGTTCGCCGACGTCGGCGCCAGCCTGATCGTGGTCGCGAACGGTCTGCGTTTGCTGCGGGAGGCACCGTCCGACCATTCTCCGCGCCATACCGCATGACCCACACGGACGCACCGCTCGCCACGGCTACTCGGCAAACAGCTCGACCACCTGCTGACGCAGCCAGCGATTGGCCGGATCGCGGTGGGCCTTGCCGTGCCAGAACAGGTGAATGGCGATGGATGGCAATGTTGCGGGGTGAGGCGAGATCTCCAGCCCGAAGGGGGCGACACAACGACGAGCGAGGCGCTCGGGCACAGTGGCGATCAGGTCGGTATTGGCGAGGATGTGGCCAACCGCGGTGAAATGCGGCACCTTGAGGCGGACGTTACGCACGATGCCGGCACGCTCGAGGATGGCATCGACCTCGCCGTGGCCGGTGTGGGTCGCCACTACCACCAGGTGTTCCAGCGCGCAGAAGGTTTCCAGGCTGACCGGACTGCCCGCGCGGGGGTGCCCCTTGCGGTAAAGGCAGACGTAGCGCTGCTCGAACAGGCGGCGCTGGAAGAAGCCCGCCTGCAGGTTCGGCAACAGCCCGATCGCCAGATCGACGCCCCCCGACTCCATGTCCTCACGCAGGCTGCCTGCGGTATTGCGGACGGTGCTGATCTTGACCCCGGGCGCGCGCTCGACCAACGCATCCATCAGCGTCGGCATGAAGTAGATTTCACCGATGTCGGTCATCGCGATGCTGAAAGTGCGCTGGCTGGTCGACGGATCGAATGTGACGCGCTGATTCAAGGCGCTGTGCAGCGTGCTCAGCGCGTAGGCCACCGGTTCGGCCAGTTGCTGTGCGTAGGGGGTGGGCTCCATGCCACGCGCAGTGCGCAGGAACAACTCGTCGTCAAGCACCACGCGCAAACGCTTGAGCGCATTGCTGACTGCCGGCTGGGTCAGGTTCAGGTGCTCGGCGACGGCGGAGACCCGGTGATCGATCAGCAACTGATTGAAGATCACCAGCAGGTTGAGATCGATCTGTCGCAAGTCCATCGGGCACTCCTGATATTCACAGCCATGATTTTACTGATTAGATTTGCTTTATGGATTGATAAAAGTTTCTTGCCCATGATTTGCCCCTGTTCGATAAGCACCGCAGCACGGGATCATCATGGAACTGGTCGTACACCCCAACAAGCTTCGCCTGCCCTTTCAGAGCGGACAGAACCTGCTCGACATCCTGCGCGAGCACGCCGTACCGGTGTCCTACAGCTGCCTGTCCGGACGCTGCGGCACCTGCCGCTGCCGGGTGATTGCCGGCAGCGTGATTGATCACGGACCGGAATCCGGCCGGCCGCTGAACCACGGTGAGCGCTACGTGCTCGCCTGTCAGGCGGTGCTCGATGACAGCTGCACGATCGAGATTCCGGAAGCGGATGAAATCGTGGTGCATCCGGCGCGCATCATCAAAGGCACGGTCACCGCGATCGAATCGCCCACCCACGACATCCGCCGCTTGCGGGTTCAGTTGGCCAAGCCACTGGCCTTTTCGCCCGGGCAGTACGCGATGGTGCAGTTCGCGCCGGACCTTGTCCGCCCATACTCAATGGCCGGACTGCCGCAGGACGAAGAGATGGAGTTCCAGATCCGCCTGGTTGCCGGTGGCCGGGTCAGCGGACATGTATTCCGCGACCTGCAGCCTGGCGCCAGTCTGCGCATCAGCGGTCCGCTCGGCACCGCCTATCTGCGCCAGAAACACGCGGGGTCGATACTCTGCGTGGGCGGTGGCACGGGCATCGCGCCAGTGCTCTCCATTGTTCGCGGCGCGCTTGAGGCCGGCATGCGCAACCCCATCGAACTGTACTTCGGCGTGCGCAGCATGGCCGATCTGTACGACACCGACCGCCTCCGTGCGCTGGCGGACGCGCATGCCAACCTGCACGTCCACATCGTGGTTGCCAACGGCGAGGTCGCGCCCGGCCTGCGCCGCGGCCTGGTGACCGACGCGATCGAACACGACATCCGCGGCTTGGCGGGCTGGCGAGCCTACCTGTGCGGCGCACCGGTCATGGTGGAAGCCCTGAACCTGCTGGTGGCCCGCCTCGGCATCGACTCCAGCCACATCCACGCCGACGCCTTTTACCCAAGTGCCAACTGAACAGCCTGCCTGCACGACCCAGCCGCACCCCATAACGAGGAGACCCGCCCATGAACACCACCCACACCGTGTTTCCGCAGCCCCCCGAGTGGCCCGCGGAAGGCAATAGCCGCATCCCCTTCTGGGCCTACACCCGTGATGATCTGCACCGCAAGGAGCTGGACCGGCTGTTCTACAACGGCCACTGGTGCTACGTCGGTCTTGAGGCGGAGATTCCGCAGCCAGGCGATTTCCGTCGCACCGTGATCGGCGAGCGCTCGGTCATCATGGTGCGCGACACCGATGGCAGCATCAATGTGGTGGAGAACCTCTGTGCGCATCGCGGCCTGCGCTTCTGCCGTGAACGCCACGGCAAGCGCAAGGATTTCTTCTGCCCCTACCATCAGTGGAACTACAGCCTGAAGGGCGATCTGCAAGGGGTGCCCTTCCGCCGCGGGGTCAAGCAGGACGGCAAGGACAACGGCGGCATGCCCAAGGATTTCAAACTTGAGGATCACGGCCTGACCCGGCTCAAGGTCGCCACCCGCGGGGGTGTGGTATTCGCGTCCTTCGATCATGAGGTCGAGTCGCTGGAGGACTTTCTCGGCCCGACCATCCTGTTCTATTTCGACCGCGTGTTCAACGGTCGCAAGCTCAAGGTGCTGGGCTATCGGCGCCAGCGCATTCCGGGAAACTGGAAGCTGATGCAGGAGAACATCAAGGATCCCTACCACCCTGGCCTGCTTCACACCTGGTTCTCCACCTTCGGCCTATGGCGGGCGGACAACAAGTCAGAACTGAAGATGGATGCGCATTTCCGCCACGCAGCGATGATCTCCACCCGCGGCCAGGGCGGCAAGAACGAGGACGTTGTCGGCGGCGTCGATAGTTTCAAGGAGGCCATGCAGGTCAATGACCCGCGCCTGCTCGACATCGTGCCCGAACCCTGGTGGGGGGGGCCCACTGCGGTCATGACGACGATCTTTCCCAGCGTGATCATCCAGCAGCAGGTCAACAGCGTGTCGACCCGGCACATCCAGCCCAATGGCCATGGCTCCTTCGACTTTGTGTGGACCCATTTTGGTTTCGAGGACGACAGTCCCGAGATGGAGCAGCGCCGCCTGATCCAGGCCAATCTGTTCGGTCCGGCAGGCTTCGTGTCCGCCGACGATGGCGAAGTCATCGAATGGTCGCAGGAAGGCTTCGAACAGAAGCCCGCCCACCGTTCGGTGATCGAGATGGGCGGACACGACATCGGCGACACCGACCACATGGTGACCGAAACGCTGATCCGCGGCATGTATGCCTATTGGCGCAAAGTGATGGGGGAATGAACATGATCGACTTCAAGACCTATTTCGAGCTGCTGAACCTGTACAGCGACTACGCCATGGTGTGCGACTCGGCAGAATGGGAAAAATGGCCCGAGTTTTTCATCGAAGACGGCTGTTACCGCCTGCAGCCGCGCGAGAACCACGACAGCGGCCTGCCACTGTGCCTGCTCGCGCTGGAAAGCAAGGCCATGATCCGCGACCGCGTCTATGGGGTGAAGGAAACCATGTATCACGACCCCTACTACCAGCGCCATGTGGTGGGAACCCCGCGGGTGATCTCGGTCGCGCGCGACCTCTACGGCGAGCGCATCGTCTCCGAGGCCAACTATGTGGTCATCCGCACCAAGCTCGATGGCGAATCAACGGTGTACAACGCCGGCTACTACCATGACGAGATCGTGCGCACGCCCGAGGGTCTCAAGCTGCGCTCGCGGCTGTGCGTCTACGACACCGAGATGATCGCCAACTCCATCATTTACCCGATCTGAGGAACATGACATGACCGAATCGTGGATTGCGGTGATCGACCGCAGCGAAGTGCCTGAGGGTGATGTGATCGGCCTGGTGGTGGCGGGCCGCGACATTGCACTCTATGAGGTGGAGGGCGACATCTTTGCCACCGACAACCTCTGTACCCACGGCAAGGCACGGATGAGCGACGGCTTTCTCGACGGCCGCGAGATCGAATGCCCGCTGCACCAGGGCAAGTTCGACGTGTGCACCGGCAAGGCCCTGTGCGCCCCGCTGACCGAGGACATCCGCCGCTATCCGGTCCGCATCGACGACGGCCGGGTGTGGTTGCAACTGGGCTGAGCACCGTCATCGTCACCGCACTTTTTCCGTGCAAGGCACATGCTGACCCCACGCCGGATGCTTCGCTCCGGACAAGGAGCGGGTGCGGTGACAAATACTGCTGCAACATTCGCGCGGACAGGTACACTCGCGGGCTTCGCCCCACACAGCACACCCACGCATGCCCAGATATCTGCAGGAAAAACCCCAGTACGCCGTAGTCGCGGCAGTTCAACTGCCCAATGTCAGCGACCTTGAGTTCGACGCCTCACTGACCGAACTGCGCGAGCTGGCCAAGACCCTGGGCATCACCGTGGTACACACCTTCGTGCAGAAGCGCAGCGGTTTCGACACCACCGCCTATCTGGGTGTGGGCAAGCGCGAGGAGATCCGTCTTTTCGTCGATCACGAAACCGCTTTTGACGGCGAGGACCCTGCTGCCCGCAGGGTGTCGCATCTGCCCGGACCGATCGACTTCCTTCTCGTCGATCACGAGATCTCGCCATCCCAGGCGCGCAATCTGGAGAAGGAAACCGGCTGCGAGGTCATGGACCGCACCATGGTCATCCTCGAGATCTTCCACCGCAACGCGCGCTCGCGCGCGGCCAAGGCCCAGGTCGAGATCGCCCGCCTTGGCTACATGGCGCCACGCCTGCGCGAAGCGGCCAAGCTGGCTGGCCCACAGGGACGGCAGCGCAGTGGCGTGGGCGGACGCGGTTCAGGTGAATCACACACCGAACTCGACCGCCGCAAGATCCGCGACCGCATCGCCGAACTGCAGCTGGAAATCCTTGCCATGGAAGCCGAGCGCAAGACCCAGCGTGCACGCCGCCAGTCGCGTCAGAGTCAGGCCAGTGTGGCCCTGGTCGGCTACACCAATGCCGGCAAATCCACACTGATGCG
Source organism: Parazoarcus communis SWub3 = DSM 12120 (assembly GCF_003226565.1). GTDB lineage: Bacteria > Pseudomonadota > Gammaproteobacteria > Burkholderiales > Rhodocyclaceae > Parazoarcus > Parazoarcus communis. The sequence continues at coordinate 47,834 of NZ_QKOE01000006.1, forward strand.
CGCGCTGACCGGTAGCGAGGTCCTGGTGGCCAACAAGTTGTTCGCCACCCTGGACACCACGGTACGCACCCTGTATCCGGAAAGCGTGCCGCGCGTACTGGTCAGCGACACGGTGGGCTTCATCAAGAACCTGCCCCACGGCCTGGTCGCCTCGTTCAAATCCACCCTGGACGAAGCCCTGGACGCCGCCCTGCTGCTGCATGTCATCGATGCCAGCGACCCTGGTTTCGAGCGTCAGCTCAAGGTCACCGACGAGGTGCTGGCCGAGATCGGCGCCGACGACATCCCGCGCATCCGCGTATTCAACAAGATCGACCATGTCGGGGACGAAGCCGCCCAGGCCGAGTGCGAAGCCATGCTGAAGGCGCAATACCCCGACTGTGTCGTCATGAGCGCCCGCCGCCCGGACGAAGTCGCCCGTCTGCGCCAGACCATCGTCACTTTCTTCCAGCGCGATCTGATCGAAGCCGAGCTGTTCCTGCCGTGGTCGGCCCAGCAACGGCGCAAGGACATCTACGCCAGTTGCGAGGTCATCGACGAGCGCGCCGACGAAGCCGGCGCCTACTTCAAACTACGGGGCGAGCCCGCTGTGGTGGACGACCTGCGGGCGCAGTTCGCCATGCTGGACAGCCCCGACGAGGCCTGAGCCCTGGCCTGCTGCAACCCGGCCCCCTGGCCTGACCGGCCCGGCAATCACCATCACGCCCTGACAAGGGTCATCTTCAATCTGGCAGGCCGGGTGGAGTCACTACCGTACTACTCCAGCGCAGCGGCCATCAGTGCCGCCAGGCCGGTCGTCGGACGACCGATCAACTGGCTCAGCTGACACTGATCATCAAACAAGCCGCCCTGCGATGCACCACGGTCCGAGTTGGCCAGCAATTCGGCCAGCGGCGCCGGCAGGCCTGCATCCAGCAATGCCGCCTTGAACCCGGCCTCGTCCAGATCCACGTAGGGAATCGCCTTGCCCGACTGCCGACTCAACTCGGCGGCAAACTCGCTCAACGTATAGGCCTCATCGCCCGCCAGTTCATACACCTTGCCGGCCTGCCCCGGCGTAGTCAGTACCACTGCGGCAGCTTCGGCATAGTCGGCACGCGCGGCAGACGCAATTCGCCCGTCCCCGGCACAACCAATGAATGCACCGTGAGCCAGCGCTGGCGGCACACTGGCCAGGTAGTTTTCGGTATACCAGCCGTTGCGCAGCACGACGGCGGGCACACCGGACGACTGCAACCAGGCTTCGGTCTCAAGGTGTTCCTCACGCAAGGCCAAGGGCGAGGTGTCGGCATGCAGCAGGCTGGTGTAGGCCAGCAGCGCAACCCCCGCGCGTCGGGCCGCATCAATGACATTGCGGTGCTGAACCGAGCGCTGACCGACTTCGCTGGAAGACACCAGCAGGATTTTCTCCGCGCCCTTGAAAGCGGCATCGAGCGAAGCCGGTTGGGTGTAGTCGGCCTGACGGACGACGACCCCCAACGCAGCCAGATCGGCCACGCTCTCGGGTCGACGCACAGCAGCGACGATCTGTGTGGCAGGCATCCGGCTCAACAAGGACTGGATGACAAGGCGGCCAAGCTGGCCGGAAGCGCCGGTAACGACGATCATGATGTGAACTCCCTTTAAGTTGGAAGGTTGCGATGGAGAGATCACAGCCTATCGCCTATACTAACTTTTTGTAAGTACGCACCAAAAGGTTAGCTTATGTCCCCCTATTTCACTCGCTCCGCCACCACGCTCACTCAGGTGATGGCACAGACCGGCCGCGGTGACCTGTTCGCCGAGCGCTGCCCCTCACGCGAAGTCCTGAAGCACGTCACCAGCCGCTGGGGCGTGCTGGTGCTGCTGGCGCTGCGGGACGGGACTCAGCGCTTCAGCGATCTGCGACGCAAGATCGGCGGCGTCAGCGAAAAGATGCTTGCGCAGACGCTGCAGTGGCTGGAGGGAGACGGCTTCGTGCTGCGGGTGTCCTACCCGGTGGTACCGCCCCATGTCGAGTATTCGCTGACCCCGATGGGACAGGAAGTGGCCCAACGTGTGATCGGACTCGCCGACTGGATCGAGTTGAACCTGGCGCAGATACTGCAGGCGCAGTCGGCCATGAAATGAAAGGACGCCATCGCAAAAACAGGCCGAGCCTCCGACAACATCATTTCGCAACATCATTGCTATTGCAACAGAACTGCAAATAAAATCTACCTCCCATGACCCGACCGTTTCCCTCATGTCGGTTTCCCCGCGCCGGAGGAAGATCTGATGCCCCTTGATTCAACAACACGATACCGCCCGATCGCCCTCACACAGAGCGGAGCCCACACCCACCGCAGTGACCAGGTAGCGACCTTGCTTCGCATCTTCGACCCATCGGTCCAGCTCGCGTTATGGCACCGCCCCGGCAACCCCGCCATCGAACAATACCTTGACGCCGAGCACGACAATCTGGGTAGCGGCTTGCGCCGGAGCTGTACGCCAGGTGAGCATCTCGATCTGTCTTCCCTTCCCGCCGGTGCCGGACGGGAAGCCCTGGCTGCCGACATTGGCATACTGAGCGAGTTGCTGGGGGACCTGCTCGGCTGCGATCAACTTGGCGTTCGACTGGAGGTCATCCGCGGCGCCATGTGCCCCCGCCTGCATGTCGACCGCGTTGGTATCCGCCTGCTCTGTACCTACCGCGGTCCGGGAACGGAATGGATCGACGACGATAAGGTGGACCGCAGCAAACTCGGTCCGGGCGCCAACGGGCTACCCGATGCGATTTCCGGTTTGTATGGCGCTTCGACCACGGTCGAACGCGTTGCGCCGTTCGATGTCGCCCTGCTCAAGGGCAGCGCCTGGCAAGGTAATGCCGGGAGGGGCGTCATCCACCGTTCGCCCTTGCCCGAGGCGGGCAGCCTGCCCCGCGTACTGGTCGCCATCGATCCCATATGGTGAGCCCCGCCTGGTCCGGAAGCGCCCGATATAAAAAATCGGGCCTGTCGTCAGCTCAACACCCGACGACAGGCCCTGTTATCGCGTATTGACCTCAGTCAGCTGCGGATTTCAGCAGTTCACTTCCAGGCCTTGCGATCCAGATCCAGATCGGCAAACCGCGAGGCCTCGAACTCCGGCCGCTCATTGCCCGCCTTCAACTGGCTGCGATAGTCGTTCAGCACCCGCATCGCCACCGGAAACAACATCAGGATGGCCAGCAGGTTGACCAGGGCCAACAAGCCCATCAACGGATCGGAGAAGAAGAACACCGAAGTTGCGCCCGGCGCACTCGCCCCCAACAGCACCACGCCAATCACCAACCAACGCAGGATGTGCACCGCGGCAGGGCTCTCCACCAGTTCGACCAGTGCAGTCTCACCCAGGTAGTAGTTGTACATGATCGAGCTGAACGCGAACAGGAACACGGCAAAGGTCAGGTAGTACTGCGTCCAGCTACCAAGGTGATAGACCAGGGACTGCTGGGTCAGCACCACGCCACTGACCCCTTCGGCACCCGGCACATACACCCCGCCGAGCAGGATCACGAAGGCGGTTGCCGAACATACCAGCATGGTGTCGATGAACACGGACAAAGCCTGCGTGATACCCTGGCTGACCGGGTGATGCACGTCGGCCGTCGCTGCAACGTTCGGTGCCGACCCCAGGCCAGCCTCGTTCGAGAACAGTCCGCGTCGCAGTCCTTGCGCCAGCGCCGCACCCATGCCGCCACCGACCGCCTCTTCCAGCCCGAAGGCATTGGCAAAGATCGAACCCAGCACGCGCGGCAACTCGCCGATGTTCATGACGATGATCAGCAGGGCAATGCCGATGTAGGTCAGCGCCATCACCGGAACCACCACATCGGCCGCCTTGGCGATGCGCTTGATCCCTCCGTAGATGATGAAACCCGTGATGACTGCCAGCAGGACACCGGTAATCAGGCGATCGACCCCCAGGCTGTCATTGACCGCCCCGGCAATGGTGTTGCCCTGGAAGGCATTGAAGCCAAAGGCAAAGGAACCAATGAGGCACACCGCGTAGACCACCCCCAGCCAGCGGTACTGATCACCCAGGCCATGGCGGATATAACTTGCCGGCCCGCCGCGGAAGGTGCCGTCCGCCGCCCTGCGTTTGTACACCTGGGCCAGCGTACACTCCACCAGACTGGTTGCCATGCCGACCAGCGCAATCGCCCACATCCAGAACACCGCCCCTGGCCCGCCCAGCGTGATCGCTACGGCCACACCGGCAATATTGCCACCGCCAACACGCCCGCCAACCGAGATCAGCAGGGCCTGACGCGCGCTGATCTGGTTGGGGTCGGCATGCTGGTACTTGGGCAACAGCACGCGGAACATGCGGCCAAAGAACTGGAACTGGACAAAGCCGGTAACGATGGTCATGAACACCCCGAAGATGACCAGGATGGGGATCAATGACCACCCCCAGGTCAGGTCTTCGAGCACGGTAAAGAACTTGGTGATGTACTCCATCTGCCACTCCATTTTGCTGTTTTGTCTGTCCTGCACCGCCGCCAACCCTTGTGTCCAGGCTGTTCATGCGATGAGGGTCTGTCACGGCAGCACCGGCATCAAGCCAGCCCCGCCACCGGGGTTGAACAACCTGCACCCTTGACGGGCCACTGCCGCAACGCTGGGCTGCGGCAGCGGGCTCAGGCAGGCTCCGAGCACTCTCCACACAGGGGCAGGGGCATCTGGCGGCGCACCGCATCCGGCTCCAGCCCACAGGAAATCAGGTGATGCAGCTTGGTCACTGCGGCTTCCACGGTCAGATCGCCACCACCCACAACCCCGGCGCCGGCCAGCGCCGACCCGGTCGCGTACTTGGCCTGATCCACACCACCGCGCTGACATTGGGTCAGGTTGACGATGACGGTGCCGCGCGCACTGGCCGCGGCAAGCGCATCCAGAAAACCCGGCATGGCCACCGGCCCGTTACCTGCGCCATAGGTTTGCAGCACCAGCCCTGCCAACGGTGGCGCCAACAGGTGTTGCAGACGCGCGGACGACAGCCCGGGGTAGAGACGCAGCACCGCAACCTCCTGCATGCCCGGCTCGACCACCTGGAAATGCTCTGCGCGAGGCATTGGCAGCACGGCCGCAGCGTTGATATCGATATTGATGCCGACGCGGGCCAGCGCAGCATGGTTGGGCGAATCAAAGGCTGCGAAATCGGCGCTGGCGACCTTGGTCGCGCGGTTGCCGCGCAGCAAGCGGTCGTGGAAGAACAAGCCGACCTCGGGCACCGGGTAACGCGCAGCGATCAATAAGGCGCTGGTCAGGTTGTTGCGCGCATCGTTACGCGGCTCGCACAAGGGGATCTGCGAACCGGTGACGATCACCGGCTTGCGCAGTCCCTGCAATGCAAACGACAGCGCCGACGCGGTGTAAGCCATGGTGTCGGTACCGTGGATGACGACAAACCCATCGTAGTCGGCATAACGTGCGGCAATATCCGCCGCAATCGTGTGCCAATCAGCGGGCTGGGCCTCAGCACTGTCGATCAGACGGTCATACTCCACCAGATCCCAGGCCGGCATGCCGTCCTTGCCAGCCGCCGGCAAGGTCGTGGCCAGGGCCGCTTCCAGCCCGCCGTCCGGCGCATAGCCTGCAGCCGACGGCTTCATGCCAAAAGTGCCGCCGGTGTACAGGATGCAGATGCGCGGCGTCATGCGCCCGCTCCTGCACGGGACGGCCGCGGCGTCAGCGACAGCCGAGCCAGCGCCGAGGCCAGCAGATCAGTGACGTCGATCGCACGCGGGATGTCGCGGCGACAGGGGATCAAGGGCAACTCGGTACAGGCCAGCAGCGCCACATCGGCACGCAGGCTACCCAACACCGCATCGAAACGGGCGACAACGTCGGGCGCATCGCCACCGCGTTGCTTCACGTCATAAATCACCTGATGCAGGGCATCGAGATCTGCCGGTAACTCGATATCCGCATACTGGGGCAGACTGCGGTAGGCCGACCACGGCCCCATGTCCATCACCGGGCGGGCGCCCAGCAGGGCCACCCGTGCAATCCCCTGATCGGCCAGAAAATCGCGCACGACGTCGGCCACCGACACCAGTTGCGCCGGCAGCCCCAGCGCGGCGAGCCGGTCGGCGTAATGATTGAGCGTGTTGCAGGCAATGCCGTAGTAATCCACCTGTTCGGCGAGCGCCGTCGCGGTGCGCTGCATGGCTTGCCATACCTGGGCATCGTTGGCTGCCAGCTCCATCGACAAGCCGAGTTCGGGCACCGAAAAAATCACCACCTCGGGCGCATCGAGATCGCCCCGGTAGTCTTCACCAAACCACTGGCGGTTGGCCCGCAGTATCTTGCTCCACAGATCGACGCCGGCCTCGGGTCCGGATCCGGTGATGATGCCGATACGGCTGCGAGAGGCGTAGTGCGGGCGAACGCGCATAGTCTGTCCCTATGTTGTCGGCGGCCGACAGCTGGCCGCAGGGGAGCCGCCTGCCGCCGCTCCCGGGTTTGTCATGTCTTGTAAATATTAAAGACGCCAAACCGGAATCGAGCAATTACGCAGGCAGAACCAGAGTGGCGCATACTGATGCTACACTTGCGCCATCAAGCGCCATCTTCATGCATCACGCCCTGCGCCACTTCTCATTCTTGCAACCCCGGCACAGCTGGGACACCCAGGACCACAGACCATGGAATCAGCCTTCGACGGAGACGACACGAGGCTGGACGATCTGTGCCGCAACCTGCGCCTGGCGTGCAGTTATCACCCCTCGATTGCGCAGGTCTGCCGCAAGCTGGGCATCAACCGTCCGCAGTTCAACAAGTATCTCAGTGGCGCCACCCGCCCGTCGGCCCATACCCTGCAGCGCATCTGCGACTTCTTCGGCGTCGAGCCGCACGAAATCGTGCTGCCGCACACCCGCTTCACGCAGATCCTCAGTGTGCGCCCCGCTACGCGTGCACCGGCACCGGCCGCCGACGGCAAAGGCTACATCGCCCACCTCGAACGCCTGCAGCAGCAGACGCGCAGCAGCCTGGACAAATACCTGGGCTTCTACTTCGAGTACTACTACTCGATGGCCTTTCCCGGCAGCGTGCTGCGCAGCCTGTTCTATCTGCAGCAGCGGGACGACGGCGTGCGTTACCGACGTATCGAGCGCCTGTCGCATCTCGGGCAGCGCACCAGTGGCTTTCGCTGCCGCTACCTGGGAATGGCGCTGCACCTGAATGAACGCATCTTCCTGCTCGACTACGAGTCGCTGACCGGCAATGAGCTCACCCAGACCATCCTGTATCCGACCTACAAAAGCCGGGTCAACAACCTGACCGGTCTCAAGATCGGCGTATCGGCCTCCGACCGACGCGAACCGGCCTGCGCGCGGGTCGTCATGCAGTACCTTGGGCACAGCATCGACGTTCGCGGCGCACTTCGCCAGTGCGGCTTGCTGTCACCCGAAGACACCTCGATCGACCCGGACGTCCTGCGCCGCATCGACAACCGCCAGCATGGCGGCGACTATCACTTCCTTGGCCTGCCGTTCTAAGCGGATAGACTGATGCCCATCCTCCCCTTCCAGCACCTGCGCTGCCCGCTCGACGGCGGCCGCCTCCAGCCCAAGGGCAGCAGCCTGTGCTGTCCGGTCGGCCATAGTTTCGATCTTGCCAGCCAGGGTTATGTCCACCTGCTGCCCGTTCAACAAAAGCGCTCGCGCGACCCCGGCGACAGCAAGGACATGGTTGCCGCACGGCGACGTTTCCTGAACGGAGGCGCATACGCGCCAATTGCCACCGCGCTCGCGCATGCCAGCCTGAAGGGGCTGCCCGACGATGGCGTGCTGAGTTGCCTGGATGCCGGCTGCGGAGAAGGCTACTACCTGCGTCAGCTTGCCGAGGCCGCAGGCGCGACACAAACCCTGGAGATCCTGGGCCTGGACATCTCGAAATGGGCGGTGATCGCCGCTGCCCGGCAGGACCGCCGCCCCGGCTGGGTGGTCGGCAGCAATGCCAATCTTCCGGTCGTGTCGGCAACGCTGGACCGGGTTCTGTGTCTGTTCGGCTTCCCCGTCTACAGCGAGTTCGCACGTGTGCTGAAGCGAGGTGGCCGGCTGCTGCAGGTGGATGCCGGCCCCGACCACCTGCGCGAACTGCGCGCACTGATCTACCCCAGCCTGAAGCCCGAGCGCACAAAGGAATCAGCCTTGCCCGACGGCTTCGCACACCACGCGACGGACACGGTCCGTTTCGAACTGGCGCTGCACAGCACCGAGCAGATCGCCGACCTGCTGGCCATGACGCCACACCTTCACCGCGCCACGGCCGAGGGTCGCGCCCGGGCAGCAGCCCTGACGGCACTGACCGTCACGGTGGATGTCCGGCTGACGCAGTTCGAGCGGGTGTGAGCAAGGACCACAAACCCCTGGCAAGGCTGGAAACGCACGGCGACGCACGCACAACCGCGCCAGCCCAATCACCTCACCCTGATCAGCCCCTACCCGGGCCAGCGCTCGAACCAGTCGGTCAGCGGGCGGCATACGCCCAGCGCGCGCACTTGCTGATCGACCGCGTCATGGTTGCCCCAGACCACATCATCCAGCCCGCCCTGGTCGACGCCCTGCCGGATTTCATCACAATACAGCCCCAGCGCGCGCTGTACATAAAAACCATAGCTGCGGCACGCCACCGGCCGTTGCAGATACACCCTGCATGCCCCGCTGGGCACATCGAGCATCGGGCAGCGATAAGGCTTTTCCGTCTGCAAGGCCAGCGCCGCCACCCCGGCGCGGATCTGCTGCAACTGAACAGCCGGCAGCGCCGCCAACCCTTCGCGCAGCAAAGCCCACTCCGCCTCGCTCAGTTGCGGCACATTGGCCAGCTGATGGCAGCAGCTGGCACAGCCCTTGGCACAGGGCCAGTCGGGATGTCCATCGCGGATGGAGGCCACACGGTCGTCGATATCGCGATGCAACTGGACCAGCGCACTCATCACCGGCCTCTCAACGCCGCGTCAGCACCAGCCCGCACTCCAAATGATGGGTGTAGGGAAACTGGTCAAATGCCGCCGCTGCAGAAATGGCATGGGTGGCGGACAAGGCGGCCACGTTGTCGCGCAGGGTCTGCGGGTTGCAGGAGATATAAAGGATATGGTCGAAGCCCCTGGCCAGCGCCAGCGTCGCGTCGTCCAACCCGCTGCGCGGCGGGTCGACGAACAAGGTGCCAAAGCGGTAGCTGGCCAACTCCACCCCCTTCATCCGCCGGTACTCACGTCCGCCGGCCAGGGCATCGCTGATCTCCTCACTCGCCATCCGCACCATGGTGACATTGTCGATACCATTGGCAGCCAGATTGTCATGCGCGGCGTAAACCGAGGTCTTGCTCATCTCGGTGGCCAGCACGCGGTCGAACTGAGGTGCCAGCGCGACGGTAAAGTTGCCATTGCCACAGTACAGTTCGAGCAGATCCCCACGCTGCCCCGCCGGACGCCCACCACCCAGCACCGCAGCGCGCGCACGCGCCCACCCCAGCATCTGCCGATTGACGCCGCCGTTGGGCTGGGTAAAGCTGCCCTCGACCTGCTTGTACTGCAAGGTACGGCCATCCAGCTCGAATGACTCCTGCACCCAGTCGCGCTCGAGCACGATCTTCTGCTTGCGGCTGCGTCCGATCACCCTCACCCGAAGCGCCTGCCCCAGCGCACGCGCCGCCACCTCCCAGTCGGCATCGAGCGGCCGGTGATACACCAGACTCACCAGACAGTCACCACTGAGCGTGGCCAGAAACTCAACCTGGAAGATCTTGCGCTTGAGCACCTCGCAGCCCATCAAGGCCTCGCGCAGGCGCGGCATCAGCAGGCGGATTGGATCGGCAGCGGGCGGAAAATCATCAATGATCACCGGCACCTTGGGGTCGTCCGAGTCGAACATCGCATAATCCACCCGCGTCCCCTCGTGCCACATCCGGAACTCGGCACGCAAACGATAATGCAAGGGCTCGGAGCGGAACACCTCGACCTCGGGCAGGCCAAACCCGGCAAAATCGTCGCGGTAACGCAAAAGTTTGGCCTCAAGCTGGGCTTCGTAGTCTGCAGGGTTGTAGCTGGGTAGCGGCATGGCAGATTTCGACTCTTGATTCAGGGGCTGTCAGCAACTCACCGGCATGCCTGAGTAGTACGGGCAACAAAAAAGCGCCCCTGGAGGCGCTTTTTGCTGAAGCTATTGGCGGAGACGAAGGGATTCGAACCCTTGAGACAGGTTTTGCCCGTCTGCTCCCTTAGCAGGGGAGTGCCTTCGACCTCTCGGCCACGTCTCCGTCACGAAGGCGGCACTATATCGACTCCGCGCCCCGTGGTCAAACTCAATCGAACGATTTTATCGCTCAGGCCGCCTGTTCCAGGCCAAAGGCCTTGTGCAGCACACGCACGGCGAGTTCGAGGTACTTTTCGTCGATTGCTACCGAGATCTTGATCTCCGAGGTGGAGATCATCTGAATGTTGATGCCTTCTTCAGCCAGCGTACGGAACATCTTGGATGCAACCCCCGGATGCGAGCGCATGCCGACACCGACGATCGAGACCTTGCACATGGTCTTGTCCGCTGCAACGGAGCGTGCCCCGATATGCGCCTGCACGCCTTCGAGCACCTTGGTCGCCTTGTCGAGGTCGCCACGGCTGACCGTGAAGGAAAAATCGGTCGTGCCGTCGTGACCTACATTCTGGATGATCATGTCCACGTCGATGTTGGCATCTGCAACCGGACCGAGGATCTGATAGGCGATACCGGGCTTGTCGGGCACGCCGAGCACGGTGAGCTTGGCTTCGTCGCGGTTGAAGGCGATGCCGGAGATGACGGGTTGTTCCATGTTGTTGTCTTCCTCAACGGTGATGAGCGTGCCCTCGCCTCCATCCTGGAAGCTCGAGAGGACGCGCAGCTTGACCTTGTACTTGCCGGCAAACTCGACCGAACGAATCTGCAGCACCTTGGAGCCGAGGCTGGCCATCTCGAGCATTTCCTCGAAGGTGATGGTGTCCAGCTTGCGGGCCTCAGGGACGATGCGCGGATCGGTGGTATAGACGCCATCCACATCGGTGTAGATCTGGCACTCGTCCGCCTTCAAGGCAGCGGCCAGCGCCACGCCCGTGGTGTCCGAACCGCCACGCCCCAGCGTGGTGATGTTGCCGTGCTCGTCTACGCCCTGGAAACCGGCGACAACGACGACTTTTCCCTCGTCCAGATCCTTGCGGATCGGTGCTTCGTCGATATTCAGGATGCGCGCCTTGGTGTGCGCATCATCAGTCAGGATGCGCACCTGCGCCCCCGTGTAGGAGCGAGCCTTCAGCCCCTCATCCTGCAGCGCCATCGACAGCAGGCCGATCGTCACCTGTTCGCCAGTGGAAATGACCACATCGAGCTCCCGCGGATCGGGGCTGGACGCCACTTCCTTGGCCAGAGCGATGAGACGGTTGGTCTCACCGCTCATGGCCGACACCACCACCACGACCTGATGCCCCTCCGCCCGGAATCTCGCCACCCTTCTGGCGACATTCTTGATGCGCTCAGGGCTGCCCATCGAGGTGCCGCCATACTTCTGAACTATCAGTGCCATCGTCGTATCCAAGTACTTGTGGATAAAGCGCGAGATTCTATAGAAAGTGGGGAGAAATTGCAGGACTACAACAATTTCGTTGTGAAGATGACCTAGTTGTTGTGGTTAACCCCGATTCGTGATTTATCACCGTTGTATATTCATTAAATAGTGATCTATACTTAAGTCACCCTACAACTTAAGTTGTAGGAACCAACTACACTTAAAGTCAGTCTCAATAATCGTCTGACAACTCGACACAGGACACGATCATGAAGAACTCCGATAGCCTCGATGTACGCGAGATCCGCCGCAAGCTGGGGATGAACCAGTCCCAGTTCTGGTCCAAGATCGGCGTAACCCAGAGTGGCGGCTCCCGCTACGAAAGCGGTCGCAACATCCCCCGTCCGGTGCAGGCCCTGCTCCGCCTGGTTCACGTCGAACAGATCGACATCAACAAGGTGCGCAAGGACGACGTGGATGTGGCCGAATACCTGAAGTCCACCAATCCTGAGCTGTACAAGACGCTCAAGAAAGAAGCCAAGGCCAAGAAGAAAGGGGCCTGAGTCTCGCGCCCGCGCGCCGGGCGCAACTCGAGATCAAGGGCTGACGCGAACCGTCAGCCCTTTTTGCTTGATGCGGTCCGCAATCTGCTCAAGCTCCACCGCAGACAAGGGACTGAGATGAGAGGCTCCGACCTGCATCGAAGGTCGCGCGATGCCATACAGGAGCACACCCTGCAGCCTCTCAGGACCTGCACCGAGCAACACCTCGAGGTAGGCGTCAATAAAGGCGGCACTTGGCACCTCGCCATCCCAACGGAACATGCAGGTCTGCACCCAGGTCGGACAATGTGCGGCACATATCGACAGATGCCGCGACAACGCCTGGGGATCGAGGCTGACGCCATTGATCCGCTCGATCGCCGCTGCCTCACCGGCATCAACCTTGAACCACACTTCGCCACCTGCCGCCGCGAGGCGGTCGAGCCCCGCCTGCACTCGGGCCTGGGCCATCAGGCTGCCATTGGTGATCAAGCGCAGAGGAACATCGTCGAGTCCGAAAGCCGCACGCAGGCGCACCACCACGTCAATGGCAGCAGTGAAGGCCTCTGCACTGGTCGGCTCACCATTGCCAGAGAAGGCGATGTCACGGATCTGACGCATGCCTTCGGGCGCATTGACCGCCAACCAGTCACCCCTTACCAGGGCCGACAGAAACCCGCTCAGCTCAGCCTCGAGCACGGCGAGATCGATCACTGGCGCCTTGCCACGTACCAACCCAGGCACCTGGCAATACGCACAATGCCAGTTGCAGGCATTGTTTGGATTCAGGTTGATACCTACCGATACACCGCCCGCCCGTCTGGACAGTACCGGATAGACGTAGGTCAAGCCTGCAAGGTCGCGATCGTGATTGCTGATCGTCAGCAAGGGAATTGTCGAAATCATTGTCCACTCAGTAGCTTGGACGCGGGCGCTACACGTTCAACCCGGCCGCCAGTGCTATAATCCGCCGCCCTGAAACCGAGGTTAGCCATGCGCATCACGCGACGCCTGGAATTCGATGCCGGTCACCGCATCCCCGATCATGCCAGCCAGTGCAGACACCTGCACGGCCATCGCTATGTTCTGGAGGTCACCCTGTCCGGAGAAATCATCAAGGCCGACGGTCAGGCGGTCAATGGTATGGTGATGGACTTTGCCGACGTCAAGCGTATTGCCAAGGAGAAGGTGGTCGACCCATGGGATCACGCATTTCTGGTGTATCGCGGTGATACGGCCATCGTGAACTTCCTGGCTACGCTACCTGGCCACAAGACGGTGGTGATTGATGTTGTACCCACGGCAGAGAATCTCGCCGAAGCCGCCTTCCGGATCCTCGATGCAGCCTACCAGGACATCTACCATAACCAGCTTCGGCTGGAACGGGTCCGCCTGTACGAAACCCCCAATTGCTGGGCTGACGCCGAACGCCCGACCGCGTGAATACCGGGCCGGCTAATCGAACCGGCCCGGTATTCACGACTCAGACGGCGTAACGGCGCAAGCGCAGCGAAAACTCCTGCAACTGCTGGATGCCGCTCTGCTCGGCACGCTCGATCCAGTCGTGCAGTTGCTTGAGCAGTTGTTCCTTGCTTGCCGTGGAGCGCGCCCAGAGCGCGGTCAACTCTTCGCGCATCGCCATGACGGTTGCCAGCGCCTTGCTGTCACGGACGATTTGTTCAAGCTGCAGTTTCTGCTCGGCACACAGATGGCGCTCCTCGCCCGACAGCACCCAACGTCGCAAGGCACTGCTGTCAAAACGCGCCGAATGCTGTGCACGCAGGCGCTCGATCTCCTCGCTGCAGGTCTGCTTGAGCGAGCGCATGTAGTGCGTCATCACATCATAGCGATGCGTGATGACAGCCTGCAACGTATCGAGATCCGCCTCGCGCTTGGCCTCGCCAAATTTCGGCATCGGAATCACCTTCTTGGCCTTGGCCAGACCCATGATCTCGAGCATGCGGATATACATCCAGCCGATGTCGAATTCGTACCACTTGGCCGACAGTTTGGCCGAGGTCGCAAAACTGTGATGGTTATTGTGCAACTCCTCACCGCCAATCAGGATCCCCCAGGGGAACAGGTTGGTCGATGCATCGGTGCAGTCAAAGTTCCGGTAGCCGACGTAATGTCCCAGGCCATTCACAACACCGGCGGCCCAGATCGGAATCCACATCATTTGAACAGCCCAGATCGTCAGCCCGATCGGCCCAAACGCAACGATGTTGATGATCAGCATCAAGGACACACCCCACACTGAACGCCGATACACGTGACGCTCAAGCCAGTCATCCGGCGTGCCATGGCCGTAGCGCTGGATGGTTTCCGGGTTGTTCGCCTCGGCACGGTAGAGCTCCGCCCCCTCGAACAAGACCTTGCGGATGCCACGCGTCTGCGGGCTGTGCGGATCCTCCTCGGTCTCGCACTTGGCGTGATGCTTGCGATGAATGGCAGCCCATTCGCGGGTGACCATGCCGGTGGTCAGCCACAACCAGAAACGGAAGAAATGGCTCGGAATCGCATGGAGCTCAAGCGCACGGTGCGCCTGATGACGATGCAGGAAGATGGTGACCGAGGCGATGGTGATATGCGTCAGCACCAGCGCGACCACAACATAGCCCCACCAAGGGAGCTCGAACAAACCGGAATACATTCTAAAAAATCCTTCTACAAGAGAGACTTGCTACGTGACGATTGTACGCTAGGCACGCTTGCGCAAGAAGCACGCTTCCGCCTTCAGACATTGCCGTCCGCAATAGGTTTGGATCAAGGCTTCCACGGCAGCCGGGTCACTGGGGTCGCCTGTGCCCGATGACGTTTCCAGTTATCCCGGTAACTGCGGGCCAGCGGGCAGTGATCCCTTAACACCAGCAGGTTCTCGGCATTGCGGTTCTCGGCAGACCAGGTGAAGTTGTACGAGCCGGTCACCACCGCACAACCGGGCCCCTCCGCATCCGCCACCACCACCTTGTTATGCGCCGCACGATAGCGTGTCTCAAATGCCACCGGCACACCAGCGGCCAACAACTGCGGCACGGCATTACCCTTTTCGCGGCGGTTCATCTGCGCATCGGCCAGCACTTCCACCTTGACGCCGCGCCGATGCGCCGCAATCAGGGCATCGGCAAAACGCCGGCTGGTAAACGCATAAGCCTGCACATGCAATGTCTTGCGCGCGCCGGCCACCACGCCCAGCAACAGGGCTTCCGGCTTGTCCCATGGCGAGAACGCCAGTTCGACCTCGCCTTGCGCGGTAAAACGCTGGCCCGCCAGCGCCGGTGCAGCAGCCAAACACA
This sequence comes from Parazoarcus communis SWub3 = DSM 12120, assembly GCF_003226565.1. GTDB lineage: Bacteria > Pseudomonadota > Gammaproteobacteria > Burkholderiales > Rhodocyclaceae > Parazoarcus > Parazoarcus communis. Next base: position 63,215 of record NZ_QKOE01000006.1, read on the forward strand.
GCATGACCGACGCCAGCGCCGTGCGCAGGCCGTCAGGCACTGGCAACCCGCTCCAGCACGGCGGCAAAGAAGCCATCGGTATCATGCGCATCCGGCGACAGGCGCAGCCGTTCACCCGTTGTCAGCGTCACCCCTTGCGCTTCAAGCACCGACTCGGCCGAAACCGCACGGAACCCGGGTTGGGCCGCAAGAAAGGCATCCACCACCGCATCGTTCTCTTCCGCCAGCAGGCTGCAGGTCGCATACACCAGACGGCCACCTGGCCTGACCAGTCGCGCGGCCGCAGCAAGGATAGCGCCTTGCTTGACCACCATCTCATCAACCGCGGCATCGCTCTGCCGCCACTTGAGGTCGGGGTTGCGGCGCAAGGTGCCCAACCCACTGCAGGGCGCATCCACCAGCACACGGTCCGCCTTGCCTGCAAGGCGCTTCACCTTGGCATCGTTCTCATGCGCGATCAGCACCGGATGCACGTTGGACAACCCAGCCCGCGCCATCCTCGGCTTGAGTTTGGCCAAGCGTTTTTCCGACACATCGAATGCGTAGAGGCGCCCGGTGGAACGCATCATCGCCCCCAGCTGCAAGGTCTTGCCACCTGCGCCAGCGCAGAAATCCACAACCAACTCGCCCCGCTTGGGCTGAACCAGCAGTCCCAGCAACTGACTGCCTTCGTCCTGTACCTCGAAGCTGCCATCCAGGAACAAAGGGTGCTTTTGCAGCGCCGGCTTGCCGCCCAGTCGAATGCCCTGCGGTGACAACCTGCAGGACTCGGCAGCCAACCCTTCCTCACGCAGGCGCGCCAGCACCACATCTCGATCAGCCTTCAAAAGGTTGACCCGCAGATCGAGCGGCGCCGGCCGGTTCAGGCTCTGTGCGAGCTTGATCAGCGAGGACTCGTCATGCTGGGCCAACAGCCGCTCAACCAACCAGTCGGGCATATCGGCGCGTTCGGCCACACTGCCTTCGTCCAGCGTTGCAGACTTGATCGTCTCGATCCAGTCACGTTCGGTGGCCGATGCGAGCCCTTCGAACTGGCGCATCGGCCAACCTTCACCGCGAGCCAGCCAGGCCAGCAGCAATTGCCGTGGCGTTGCGCCGGCACCGGCCAGACGACGCAGCCAGCGCAAGCGCCGGACGATGCCGTAGACCGTCTCGGCAATGAAAGCGCGATCACGCTGCCCGAGTTCGCGGTTGTCACGAAAGTGCCGGGACAACACCGCATCGGCCGGGTGGTCGAACGTCAGTACATTGCCCAGTACCTGGGTGGTCTGAATGAAAAGTGCACGAGAGTTACCCTCGGCAGTCTTGACTGTTTTCTGCATGATGTCCGTTCAGTTGATATAGAGGTCGGCCACCGGAAACGCTGGCACTTCCTCCTTGAGTTCAATCATTTCCGCACGCGGCGCCGGCTCGCCCGGGGTCGTGTCGGGTGGCGCCAGTCGCAGTTGCACCGCTTGCTGGTCGAGGACTTCACCCTTGTCATCGACCATTCGGATACGCACTGGCAACATGCCGTAGTTGCGCGCGAGCCAGATATCGATGGTCAGCTTGCCATCTTCTGCCTGAGCCCGAAGCCTCAGTGTTTCAAGGCGACCAATCGGCAGACGCAGTCCCTCCTCTCCCACCGCTTCAAGCAGAGCAGACTCGGCATCCTTGTTGCTGACCACCAGCAGGGTACGCGGCAAACCTGCGGTACCCACGATGCCGATCTGATGCCACAGGCTGAGCACATCCTGGTCGCCGGCCTGCAACGCTGCTGCACGACGCTCCCGATCTCCGCGACGAATGCTGACCCGGTTGGCAACCCAGTCAAAATCGGCAACTTCCTGCGCCTTGCCGCGCTGAGTGACGGAAAACAGATCCGGCCTCAGACCTTCGGGCATGATCTGCCCCTCGCTGCGCTGGACGTAGTGAAAGCCCTTGAGCAAGGCAGCAACACCCGTCGTTTCCAGCACCACCTGCATGCTGTAACGGCTGCCATCGTGCGACCACTCGTGCCGTGCCTCGCCGACCTGCAAGCCCTTGTCACCGAGAAACACCCGGAACACGATCGCCCCATGCGTCGGCCAGCCATCGATGGAGAACACCTCGCCCTGGGGCTGCGGCAGGAGACCGGCACCTGCCGCCGCAAGCATCTCCGGCAGCGGGTCCGCGTGCGTCCGCACCTCGTCATCCGGCACGGCGTCGGCAGCAAGCGCATCGACGACGGTCTCCTCGACCACAGGCAGGCGTTCGGCGCTGAGCGCAGCCAGGGGTGCCGGCCTGGGCTGCGGCACAGGCTTCGGCTTGACGACTGGCACTGGTGCCACAGGCTCCGGCGCCTCGGCAACAGCGGGGACAGCTTGCGGCTCGAGCGGCGGCGGCCGGAACGCGGAGATATCGACCAACACCATCGGCGGCGCGCGCTCGGCTGCAACCGCCGGGCCGACAGCGCGCACCTCGAACGGATCAGCACCAAGCAATGCAACGTGGGCCAGTATCGACAGGCCCAGGGCTGCGATGGCACCGCGCTCGATCACCGTACCGGCCTCAAGCTACCGCGCTTTCGAGTGGTGGCACGGTGATCCCCTTGTCCGGCGCAATCGTATCGGCAATGCGTACCCGACCATCGTCGCCGACGGCAATACGCCCCTCGACAAACCACTGTACGGCCTGGGGATAGATGCGATGTTCCTGTGCCAGCACCCGTGCGGCCAGGCTTGCCTCATCGTCTTCGGCCTGCACCGGCACCACCGCCTGGATGACGATGGGCCCGCAATCCAGTTCGGGGGTCACGAAATGCACCGTCGCACCATGCACCTTGACACCCGCCTCCAGCGCACGCCGGTGGGTATGCAGGCCGGGAAAGGCCGGCAGCAAGGACGGATGGATATTGAGCAGACGCCCCTCGTAACGTCGTACGAACGCATCGGTCAGCACGCGCATGAAACCCGCCAGCACGACCAGATCCGGCGCATGGGCGTCGATCACGCGCGCCAGCTCGGCGTCGAAGGTGGCACGGTCGGCAAACGCCTTGTGATCGACAACCTCGGTCGCGATGCCATGGGCACGCGCGAAGACAAGCCCGCTTGCGTCGGGACGGTTGCTGATGACTGCCGCAACCCTGACCGAGGGAATCGCCGCCCGGACAATGGCTTCCATGTTACTGCCACGACCGGAAACGAGTAGAACAATAGACTTCATGATTCCTGAATTTGAATGACTGACCCACTCCGCAATGCGGATCGGTCAATAGACCGGCAAAAAGACCGCAGTCGCCAGGTTCTGGACCACACGCGTAACCGAGCGTTCGGTTTTTTCCTCAACCACATCGGACAGCGTCTCGAGCAAACCGATCACGCGCCCGAACTCGCGCTCGAAACTGAGATTATTGACTGCGCCCATCTCGTTGGACAGCAGCAGCAGGTTTCCGGCAGCATCCCGCGCACTACCCAGCTTCCACGCCGCAATCTCGACATTGCGGGCCGCATTGTAGATGTGCTGTGCGTCCAGATCATCCAGCAGAAAGAACTCCTCACGATCGCCCAGCGCGGTCTGCACCATGCTGGCCAGCCCCACGACGTATGCCCTGACCCGGTCACCGCGATACTCGGGATGCAAGGCAATCACCAGGGCATCCAGGTCACGCCTGTATCCCAGGGCTTCAAGGCGCCATCCATGATGAGTGTCGAAGATCTCCGCGACCGCCTGCTCCACCCCGCCCGCCCCTGATTTACGCAATTCTGCAGGGTTGCGCTTGTAAAGCTTCTCGGCAAGCCGTCGCAAGCTGACGAAAATCCGCTGCTGATGAAGCTCGGCAAACCGGTTCAGGTCGGACTTGACCAGATGCTGGGGAATGAATCCCGCAAGGCGACCCGCCTTGGGCCCGGTTCCAGGCGAAGAGCACGCCAGCAGCGAAGCAATCAGCCCCGCCAGGACGCCCAGCCGCACATGACGCCACGTAACAGCCATCGCACCTCCGGTCACGTTCATGGGCAGGCCGCAGCATGCTCTGCCCGATCGCCGCCGTCATCATACCGGATCGGAAGCCATCGGGCGCAAACCGTGCCCTCCGGTCGGATATCTCGCCACCGCACCGTATAATCCGCCGCTTCAATCCCACACCCTCCACCATGGCCTCCATCCATCGCTTGTCGGACCTCCTTGTCAATCAGATCGCTGCCGGCGAAGTGGTGGAACGCCCGGCATCGGTGCTGAAGGAGGTCCTCGAAAACGCCGTGGATGCGGGCTCACGCGCCATCGAAGTGCAACTCGAACAAGGCGGGGTACGCCGCATCCGCGTCACCGACGATGGTTGCGGTATTGCCCGTGAAGAGCTGGCCCTTGCGCTGGAGCGTCATGCCACCAGCAAGATCGCCAGCCTGGACGACCTCGAGCGCGTCGGCACCATGGGTTTTCGTGGCGAGGCGCTGGCCGCCATTGCGGCGGTGACGCGTACCACCATCACCAGCCGGGCCGAGGGCGCAGGCCACGCCTGGCGGATCGATGGCGACACGGGGGAACTCAGTCCTGCGGCCTTGAACCAAGGCACCGTCATCGACGTTGCCGACCTGTATTACAACACCCCGGCGCGACGCAAGTTCCTGAAGTCGGAGGCGACCGAATACGCCCATTGCGACGAGATGTTCCGCCGCATTGCACTGGCCCACCCCGAGATCGGCCTTCAGCTGTCGCACAACGGCCGGGTGTCCCATCGCCTGCCCCCATCCGAGCCCATCCGTCGTGTCGGTGCCCTGATGGGGGACGATTTTCTTGAGCATGCGCGCGAGGTGCGGGCCGACGGTGGCATCCTGGCGCTGGCTGGTTTCGCTTCGATGCCGGCCTACTCGCGCAGCAGCCGGGACGCACAGTACTTTTTCGTCAATGGCCGCTACGTGCGGGACAAGTTGCTGACCCACGCGGTGCGCCAGGCCTACACCGACATCCTGCATGGCAGCCGACACCCCGCCTACGTGCTGTTCCTGCAACTCGACCCCGCCGGCGTAGACGTCAACGTCCACCCCGCCAAGATCGAAGTCCGTTTTCGCGACGCACGGGCGGTACACCAGTTTGTCTTTCACGCAGTCAGTCGTGCACTGGCCGAATCCGGCGCAACCCGATCTGCCGACACGGAAAGCACCCACCCTGCGCCTGCCCAGCCTGCCACACCACAGGCCGACCCCTTGGCGATACGCGCTGCTCACTACTCACGGCCAGCAGAATCGGCTTTGTCATCACCACGGCAGGGCACCCTGGCGATGGAGTCCGCCAGCCGGCACTATCTCGATTTCGCGGCCAGCGCCCGCCCCACGCCCAGCCCGGCCGCATTCAACACCCCGCAGCCCGTCGAGCCCGCACACAACCCGCCTGACGCAATGCCTGCGTCGCTCACCCAAGCCGAGGGCGGTGCTCCGCTGGGCTACGCGCTGGGACAACTGCACGGCATCTACATCCTGGCCCAGAATGCCAGAGGCCTGGTACTGGTCGACATGCATGCTGCGCATGAACGCATCCTTTACGAGAAGCTCAAGACCGTACTCGACGGTCGACCTGCGGTGCAACGCCTGCTGATTCCTGCGGTGTTTTCGGTCAGCGCCAAGGACATGGCCGTTGCCGACGAGTGTCAGGACATCCTCACCGCGATGGGCTTCGAGGTGTCGGCGGCCGGCCCGCAGGAGCTGGCCGTGCGCAGTGTGCCGGCGCTGCTGGCCAATGCGCCGGTCGCCGAACTGATCCGGCAACTGCTTGGCGAGTTGCGCGAATTTCCCGCCTCTGAGGTGGTCACCGCCCGCCGCAACGAACTGCTCGCCACCATGGCCTGCCACGGCGCGGTGCGGGCCAACCGCCAACTGACCCTACCGGAAATGAACGCGCTGCTGCGCGACATGGAGGCGACCGAACGCTCCGACCAATGCAACCACGGCCGGCCGACGTGGACACAGCTGAGCCTGAACGAACTCGATCGCTTCTTCATGCGCGGCCAGTGAAGCAAGCGCAGATCGCCTGGGCGCCGCCGACGCACGGCGCCCAATCGTCAAGATACGGCTGCTCGCTCAGGCGCGATAGACCAGCACACCCAGCACGACCGCTGCCACCGTTGCCCACCCCAGGCGATCGATATAACGATGCAGCACCGCTTCCATCCGGGCCCCCCCCCAGGCCATCAGGCCGGCAACCAGAAAGAACCGTGCCCCACGTCCAACCAGCGAAGCCAACGTAAACGGCAGCAAGGCCATCGACAATGCGCCAGCAGCGATGGTGAACACCTTGTACGGAATGGGCGAGAACCCGGCCACGAACACCGCCCAGAAACCCCATTCACCAAACCACGCCACAGCCTGCTCGTAGGCACCCCAATAGCGGCTCTCACGCAACCAGGGTTCGATCGCATCGAAGGCATAGGCACCGATCAGATAGCCGAACAAGCCGCCTGCCACCGAGGTCAGCGTCGTCAGCAAGGCAAACCACATGGCACGGCGGGGGTTGGCCAGGCTCATCGGCGCCAGCATCACATCGGGCGGAATCGGAAAGAACGAGGACTCGGCAAAACTCAATCCTCCCAGATACCAGGGCGCATGGCGATGACGCGCCCACAGCATGGCACGTGCGTACAGCGGCGAAAAAATCTTCACAAAAACAATCCTTGACGAGAGTTGGATGCAGATCGACCTGACGGCCGACATGATACCGTCTGAACGTGACATCGCACCGACAATCCAGTTGCTGGATACGCAGCGTCGTCATGTTGCAGAAAGTGGGGGATAGATCGATCGCCATCTCCCTGGCAAGTATCACTGCAACACCACCAAGTCGCATGAAACCATTGCGCCGGCATGCCCGGGCACGCAAAATCGCCGCTTCATCGACCTCTGCGGAAAGCCCGGCATGAGCACAGACCCCGCAATCCCCGCTGCGCGCGCATCCCACCCGCTGTCACTCAAGCTTGTGCTGATCGTTCCTTATGTCATTCTGGTGATCGCGCTGGCAGTGGCAGTCGGTACGCTGTCGTACTCGGCAGGCAGTCGTGCGGTGTATACGGTGTCGGAACACCTGCTGCTGGAGACAGTGGGCCGTATCGCCCAGGCCGTAGACCGGCACATCATCGGCTCCGGCGCGGTGCTCGAATCCGCCTTTCCTGACGGCATGCCCGCACCAACCGCCATCGAGTCCGAGTTTCATGACCTTCGCACCCGATTCTGGATCGCCACCTCGCTGCACATCGATCCGAACAACTATGTGTACTACGGCAACGAAGCGGGCCAGGGCCTGGGGCTTTACCGCCACTCGTTACAAGACGCCGAGCTCCGGATGAAGCTGAAATCCGACGAGCACCGCGCCATCTACCGATTCAGCGGTATCGACGGCCCACTCCAGTTCGAACGCCGCGAAACCAAGCTGTTCGACCCGCGTACCCGCCCCTGGTATCAGGACGGCAAGCGTGTGACCGGCCACACCTGGACCTCGGTGTATATCGACTTCGGCACCCGCGAACTGGTCGCCACCCGGGCCCGCCGTGTGCTTGCCGCCTCTGGCGCGTTTGAAGGAGTGGTCGCGACCGACGTCTCGCTACGCGCGCTCAACGACTTCGTCGGGCGGCTCGAAGTCTCGCCCAATGGCATCGCCTTCATCATCGAGCAGGACGGCAACCTGATTGCCTCCTCGGCCAGCCCCAACATGGCCAGTCTGCCCGATGGTGGCAGTGCGCGCCTCAAGGCTGCCGACAGCGATCACACCTTGCTGCGTGCCGCCTACCGCCTGGTTCAGGACCGTCTGGGCGCACCCGAGGCCACTGCACTCCCCCGGGTCATGACCTTCTCTGACGAGGCAGGACAGGAGATTCACGTCGCCTTCGACCGCATCCGCGACACTGCAGGCATCGACTGGATCACCGTGGTGGCCATGCCCACCAGCGACTTCATGGCCGGCGTAACCGAAAACGTTACCCGTACAGTCATGCTTGCCGCCGTGGCGGTCGCGCTGGCGATCGTCATCGGTCTGCGCATCCTGGGCTGGGTGGCGGGCGATCTGCGACGTATCTCGGAAGCCGTGCGTCGCGTTGGCGCAGGCGACTTTGACGTCCCAGTCGGCGTAGATCGCAGCGATGAGATCGGACAACTCGCGCGCAGTTTCGAAGCGATGCAGACCCAACTGCGTACCGACAAGCTCACCGGTCTGGCCAATCGCGAGGCGTTCCTGCAGCAACTGAACAAGCGTATCGATCTGGCACGCAAGGATCGACGCAACGCCCGGCTTGCCGTCCTCTTCATCGACCTCAATCGGTTCAAGGCCATCAACGACACCTATGGTCACGATGCCGGCGACCTTGCGCTGCAGGAAGTCGCCGAGCGCCTGCGCATCAATGTGCGCGGCGGTGACCTGGTGGCCCGCTATGCCGGCGACGAATTCGTCATCCTGCTCGATCAGGTTGCCAGCCGCGAGGCGGTGGTACACATCCGTCGTCAGATCGAGGAGGTCCTGTGCCAGCCGCTACAGGTAATCACCCCGGAGGGACAAGAAGGGGTCGGCACCGGCGGCGCCATCGGCCAGGCCATTTTTCCGGAAGATGGCGACAACGCCAACGACTTGCTCAAAGCCGCAGACCGCGCGATGTACGAACACAAGTTTGCCGGTCGCAAGTCAAGCCTGACAGGCTCCTAGGAGGCTGTCAGGCTTGAGCGATCGTAGCGAGCCGAGGGGGAAAACGAGGACAGATTCGGCCGTTTTTGAGGCGCATAGTCATTCTATGCAACGAAAAAACGGGCGGATATGGACCGTTTCTCCCACTGGCGCAGCAGATCGGCCTCAAGCCTGACAGTCTCCTAGGGCAACAGCCGCTCGCGGACGAAAGTCGGAAAGCGAGGCAATCCCCTGCGCGTCAGTTCGCGGTAGCGATAGGTCACCAGGCTATCCAAGGGCGGAGGCTGGCGACGCTGCGCATCGGTAAAGCCGGTACCGATGCGAAAGCGCCGGCCATCGGCAGACTCGACCTCGAGCGCGCCGAGCATGCCCGCATACTTGCCCTTGCCTTCGATCCAGCGCACCACCCGCGCCTCGTCATCCAGCCAGGGCACGTACTTCAGCAGCGCATCACTGCGGCCGGCGATGCGGCGGGCGTCGCCCCTGTGCAGCATCAGACCTTCGCCCCCCTCGGCCAGTACCGCATCAAGTCGCTGGTGCAAGGCGGCCGCGTCCTTAACCCGGTACTGCACCACGGTCTGCACCCAGGGCGAGGCGAGTTGCGGCACCTTCAGGCGCATCGCCGCGACGCGCTCGTCGAATGTTCCCGGGTGGTCCGGCAGATCGAACACCATGTAGCGCACCTCCCGCCACGCGGCATCATCCGGGATACGGGTCCGGACGATGCCAACCAGCTCTTCGAAACGCTTCCGCCCCAGCCACAACTCGCCATCGAGCGCCTCCGCGGGTAAACCTGCGACGAACCATTCGGGCGCGGCAATCTCCTGACCACTGCGAAACCGCAGGCGGCTACCGTCCCACAACGCTCTCACGCCATCCAGCTTCTCGCTGACCCAGTAGGCCCGTGGATCGACGCCCTCGTGATAACGCCCGGCAAGCATGACGGCCAGCGGCGGTGAAGCCTGTACAAGCCCATCGAACGCACCGAAAGCGACAAGGACGATCAAGCACAGGCGGGAAACCCAAAGGGGCAAACGTCTCATCCGGACACCTGTCGGCAAAGCACGAATGATGACATCAACATTTGCCGGGCGCTACGTCACTGTTCCATCAAGACGCCCGCGCAGGGATAATGCCGACCCCAAGAGAGCCTGCATGGACAGAATGACTGCTTCGATGCCCCCCGCCCTGCTGCTGCTCGGCCCCACCGCCAGCGGCAAGACAGCCTGTGCGCTGGCACTGGCGCAGGCGCTACCGATCGAGATCATCAGTGTCGACTCGGCACTGGTCTATCGCGACATGAACATTGGCACCGCCAAGCCCAGCGCGGACGAACTGGCAAGCTGCCCGCATCACCTGATCGACATCATCAGCCCGGAGGAGAACTACTCGGCCGCACGTTTCCGCGAAGATGCGCTGCGTCTGATGAACGAGATCCACCAGCGTGGTCATCTGCCGTTACTGGCGGGCGGCACCATGTTGTATTTCAAGGCGTTACGCGATGGGCTGTCCGACCTGCCGCTGGCGGACACCGACATCCGCCGCGACATTGACCGGCAAGCACTTACCGAAGGCTGGCCAGCAGTCCATGCGCGGCTTGCACAGCTTGACCCCGATGCGGCGGCACGCCTCGAGCCCGGCGACGCCCAACGCATCCAGCGAGCGCTGGAGATCGTGTTGATCACCGGCCGGCCGCTGGCCGAGAGCTATGCCCGACGGGAGATGGCGCCCCCCCCCTTCACCCTGCATCCGATTGCGCTTGCGCCCAGTGATCGCAGCGTGCTGCATGCGCGGATCGCCGACCGCTTCGACGCCATGCTGGCCGCCGGCCTGGTCGATGAGGTCGCCGGCCTGCGCCGACGCTACGCGCTGCACCCGGATATGCCGTCGATGCGTTGCGTCGGCTACCGCCAGGCCTGGGAGTACCTGGAGGGGGATGGCAACCTGGACACCCTGCGCTTCAAGGGGGTTGCCGCCACCCGCCAGCTTGCCAAGCGCCAGCTGACCTGGCAGCGCCAGTTTCGCGAACACTGGCCCGGGCTGATCGAATTCGACTGTCTGCGCCCCGACCTGAATGACGCAGTGCGCGACCACGCACTGCGCCTGCTTCACTACTGACCCACCTGTTCAAACCTTTGCGGAGCTCATCAAGATGGACGAAGAAATCCTGGCCAGCGTCGGCCAGTGGCTGGACGATGTCGTCATCGGCCTCAACCTGTGTCCGTTCGCCTCACGCCCGCGTGCCGAGCGGCGCATCCGCCTCACCATCAGCCATGCCACCACCGAAGAAGGTTTGCTGGAAGACATGCAGACCGAACTCGAGCGCCTGTCCGACACCCCGGTCAGCGAACTGGAAACCACCGTCATCGCCATTCCCGACATGCTCGAGGATTTCGACGACTACAACCAGTTCTTTGATCTGGTGGACCTGTGGTTGCAACAGTTCGGCTGGGAGGGCGAATTCCAGGTTGCGAGCTTCCACCCTCATTATCAATTTGCCGACACCGATCCCGACGACGCCGGCAATCTCACCAACCGCTCGCCTTGGCCACTGCTGCACCTGATCCGCGAAGACAGCCTGGAGCAGGCGCTGGCGCACTACCCCGACCCGGACGGCATCCCGGCACGCAACATCGCACGCATGGAATCACTGAACGCCGACGAACGCCGGCGCCTGTTCCCTTATTTGTTCGGTTGACCTGGTAACAGCACCACCCGGGTGCCGGCCAGACGATCGTGCAGGAACTGGCGATCGCGATCGAACACAGCCCAGATCAGACCGGCACCAAAGCACAGCAACGAAGGCCAGCAGAAGACGTAACGCAACCATGCCCGCTTCGCATCGGGGTTGAGTCCGGTCCCCGCATCGACCACCTTGAGTCGCCAGGTCTGCATGGCTAGCGTCTGGCCATTGCGCCGCCAGTACCAGACAAAATAGAAACCCAGCACCAGAAAGATGTGCAGCCAGGCCAACCAGCCGGGCGGCGCAATGCCCAGCCCGACACCAAGCATCAGGTAAGGCACCAGAAAGGTCAGCGCCAGCACCCCCATCAGCAGCATGGACTCATACAACATGCTGGCCAGTCGCCGACGCAAACCGGCCAGCTCCACCACAGTCCGGCTGCGACCGGCTTCGGCGCTAGCCGTGCCGGCGTCAGCGACCGGACGCTTTCTTGATCGACTCATCGAGTTGCGCTTTACCCAAATGACCCGCGTGCCCTCCACACCAAAGGCTTGCTGCAAGCCCTCTGGCGCGATCTGGAGGCGACTGCGGAAGAAACGGTTGATGCCGGAAACCGCATCGAAAAAGGACGGCAAACCGGCAGACAGACGATGCATTCATCTGTTGCCGGCGGCCTGGCCCACCAACCGGCAAGGCCCTGATATTTCTGGCAGCCTTGACCAAACGCCACCCAAAATGTACTGTTCTCCGTTTCTTCGAACGACATACAGGGCGAGTTTGCGATGGTGCTGACCGGTGCGGAAATTGTAATCAGGTGCCTGCAGGAAGAAAAGGTCGAATATGTGTTCGGCTATCCTGGCGGTGCCGTGCTGTACATCTATGACGCACTGTTCCAGCAGGAACAGGTCCGCCACATCCTCGTCCGTCACGAACAGGCCGCGGTACACGCGGCAGATGGCTTTGCCCGCAGCACGCAAAAGGTCGGCGTCGCGCTTGTCACGTCGGGCCCCGGCGCCACCAACGCAGTCACCGGCATTGCCACCGCCTTCTGTGACTCGATCCCGATGGTCATCATTTCCGGCCAGGTACCTACCGCCGCCATCGGCCAGGACGCCTTCCAGGAGGTCGACACCGTCGGCATCACCCGCCCCTGTGTGAAGCACAACTTCCTGGTGCGCGATGTTCGCGACATTGCCACGACCATCAAGAAGGCCTTCTACCTGGCGCAGACCGGTCGCCCCGGCCCGGTGCTGGTCGATATCCCCAAGGACATCACCTTCGCCAAGTGCGAATTCGAGTACCCGCAGGACATCTCGATGCGTTCCTACAACCCGGTGGTCAAGGGTCACCAGGGGCAGATCAAGAAGGCCGTGCAGTTGCTGCTCGAAGCCAAGCGGCCGATGATCTACACCGGCGGCGGCGTGATTCTGGCCGACGCGGCCGACCGCCTGACCAAGCTGACCCGCCTGCTCGGCTACCCGATCACCAACACGCTGATGGGCCTTGGCGCCTATCCGGCGAGCGATCGCCAGTACCTCGGCATGCCCGGCATGCACGGCACCTACGAAGCCAACATGTCGATGCACTATTCCGACGTGTTGCTGGCCGTTGGCGCCCGTTTTGACGACCGCGTCATCGGCGACCCGGCCAATTTTGCCGAAGAGCCGCGCAAGATCATCCATGTGGACATTGACCCGTCGTCGATCTCCAAGCGCGTCAAGGTGGATGTACCCATCGTCGGAGACGTCAAGGACGTGCTCGACGAGATGATCCGCCAGCTCGAAGCCGGCGAAGCCCGCCCCAACCCGGACGCGCTTGCGGCCTGGTGGAAGCAGATCGAGGACTGGCGCAGCCGCAAGTGCATGGAGTACAGGAACTCCGACACCATCATCAAGCCGCAATTCGTCATCCAGAAGCTGTGGGAAGTCACCGGCGGCGACGCCATCGTGACCTCAGACGTCGGCCAGCACCAGATGTGGGCCGCACAGTACTACCGCTTCGACAAGCCGCGGCGCTGGCTCAACTCCGGTGGCCTTGGCACCATGGGCGTGGGCATGCCCTACGCCATGGGCGCCCAGCTGGCACATCCGGGCAAGCAGGTTGCCTGCGTTACCGGGGAAGCCTCGATCCAGATGAACATCCAGGAACTCTCCACCTGCAAGCAGTTCCGTCTGCCGATCAAGATCTGCAACCTCAACAACCGCTACCTCGGCATGGTGCGCCAGTGGCAGCAACTGTTCCACGGTCAGCGTTACTCGGAATCCTACATGGACTCGCTGCCCGACTTCGCCAAGCTGGCAGAGTCCTACGGCCATGTGGGCATCCGCGTGGACAAGCCGGCAGACGTCGAAGGCGCACTGCGCGAAGCCTTCACCACGCACAAGAACGATCTCGTGTTCCTCGACTTCCAGGTCGACCAGACGGAAAACGTGTATCCCATGGTCCAGGGCGGCAAGGGTCTCACCGAGATGATCCTGTCTGCCGAAGACCTGTGATCGGCGCCGCCTTGTCCCTCATCTGACTCCAGGACCGAACTCATCATGCGTCACGTCATTTCCCTGCTGATCGAAAACGAAGCCGGCGCCCTGTCACGCGTCTCCGGCCTGTTCTCCGCCCGCGGCTACAACATCGAGTCGCTGACCGTCGCCCCCACCGAAGACGCGTCGATGTCGCGCATGACCATCGTCACCACCGGCTCGGACGAAATCATCGAGCAGATCACCAAACAGCTGAACAAGCTGGTCGAAGTGGTCAAGGTGGTCGACATCTCCGAAGCCGCACACATCGAGCGTGAGCTGATGCTGATCAAGCTGCGCGCCACCGGCAAGGACCGCGAGGAAATCAAGCGTACCGCCGACATCTTCCGTGCCCGCATCATCGACGTCACCGACACCTCCTACGTCATCGAACTGACCGGGAACCAATCCAAGCTCGACGCCTTCATCGGCGCCATCGATACCGGACTGATCCTCGAGACCGTACGATCCGGCGTCTGCGGCATCGGCCGTGGCGACCGCGTGCTCAAGCTCTGAACCCTCCCCCGTTTTGCAGTCGGCCGACCCACGTTTATCATGTCGGCCGCCCGCATTGACTGCCCTTGATATCTGAAAGGAAAAACATGAAAGTTTATTACGACAAGGACGCCGACCTCTCCCTGATCAAGGGCAAGAAGGTCACCATCGTCGGCTATGGCTCGCAGGGCCACGCCCACGCCCAGAACCTGAACGATTCCGGCGTCAAGGTCACCGTCGCCGTGCGCAAGGGTGGCCCGTCGTGGGACAAGGCCAAGGCTGCCGGCCTGAAGGTCGAGGAAATCGACAAGGCGGTCAAGGCTGCAGACCTCGTCATGATCCTGCTGCCGGACGAAAACATCCCGCAGGTGTACAAGGAAAACGTCGAGCCCAACATCAAGAAGGGCGCAACCCTGGCTTTCGCCCACGGCTTCAACGTGCACTACAACCAGGTCGTGCCGCGTGAAGATCTGGACGTGATCATGGTCGCCCCCAAGGGCCCCGGCCACACCGTGCGTTCCGAATACCTGCGTGGCGGCGGCGTGCCCTCCCTGATCGCGGTGTACCAGGACAAGTCCGGCAAGGCCAAGGACATCGCCCTGTCGTACGCAGCTGCCAACGGCGGCACCAAGGGCGGCGTGATCGAGACCAACTTCAAGGAAGAGACCGAGACCGATCTCTTCGGCGAACAGGCCGTGCTGTGCGGCGGCGCCGTCGAACTGGTCAAGATGGGTTTCGAAACCCTGACCGAAGCCGGCTACGCGCCCGAGATGGCCTACTTCGAGTGCCTGCACGAACTCAAGCTGATCGTCGACCTGATGTACGAAGGCGGCATCGCCAACATGAACTACTCCATCTCCAACAACGCGGAGTATGGCGAGTACGTGACCGGCCCCGAAGTCATCAACGAGCAGTCCCGTGTGGCCATGCGCAACGCCCTGAAGCGCATCCAGACCGGTGAATACGCCAAGATGTTCATCCAGGAAGGCAAGACCAACTACCCGAGCATGACCGCGCGTCGTCGCCTGAACGCCGAACACCCGATCGAGCAGGTCGGTGGTCAGCTGCGCGACATGATGCCGTGGATCAAGGCCAAGGCACTGGTCGACAAGTCGAAGAACTAAGTCTCGACTCGGCAATCTGAAAGGCCAGGACGTTGAACACACGTCCTGGCCTTTGTCGTTTCTGAGCACCGTATCGCCGACATCCTCCTTTCCACTTGTGACAATCGCCAGTATCGAGTCCGCGACGGACTGCTAGAATCCTGCCATTGCTCCGTTGCCCCCTACATCGTGGACCAACCCGAACGCATGCCCCTGATTACTCCTGAAAAGCGTCGCCGCGGCATCTACATCCTGCCCAACCTGTTTACCACTGCGGCGCTGTTTGCCGGCTTCTATGCCATCGTGCAGGCAATGAACCAGCGCTTTGAAGTGGCCGCCGTGGCCATCTTCGTTGCCATGGTGCTGGACGGACTGGACGGCCGCATTGCCCGTCTGACCCACACCCAGAGCGAGTTCGGTGCCGAATACGACTCCCTGTCCGACATGGTCTCCTTTGGTGCCGCCCCAGCGCTGGTGGTGTATGAATGGGCGCTCAAGGACATGGGCAAACTCGGCTGGATTGCCGCCTTCATCTACTGCGCGGGCGCGGCGCTGCGACTGGCGCGCTTCAACACCAATATCGAAGTCGTGGACAAACGCTACTTCCAGGGCTTGCCCAGCCCAGCGGCCGCGGCACTGATCGCTGGCCTGGTGTGGGTCGTCATCGACAACGGCATCGCCGGTGAGGATGTCGCCTGGTATGCCTGCATCCTGACCATCTTTGCCGGTATTTCCATGGTCAGCAATGTGCTGTTCTGGAGCGGCAAGAGCATCAACCTGCGCAAGAGCGTACCCTTCATCGTCGTCATCGCCCTGGTGCTGGCCTTTGCACTGGTATCCAGCTACCCGCCCGGCGTGCTGTTTGCGCTGTTCGTGGTGTATGCGCTGTCGGGCTACGTCATCTATGTGATGCGCTGGCTGGAACGCCGACGCCGGGTCGAGGCCCGCTCAAGCACCGACACCCCGCCCGGCGCCCCACCCGGGCAGGAATAGACGTTTCACACGGCCCGCTTCGGGCCGTTTTCACATCGGCTTCACAGCACACCGCCTATTCTCATGCGCACAGGCGTACGGCCATCCGGGATGATCATCGGCCTGCCGCCATTGAAGGACCTCTTGCAAACCTACCGGATCAATCGATGCGCCTGCTGCTGATCGAGGACAATCGCGACATCCTCGCCAATCTGGCCGATTACCTGGAACTCAAGGGCTATCAGACCGACTGTGCCGAAGACGGCCTCAGTGGCCTGCATCTTGCCGCCGTCAATCATTACGACCTCATCGTGCTCGACGTCATGCTGCCCGGCATGGATGGGTTCAGCCTGTGCCAACGCCTTCGCGAAAGCGAGCGCAGCGACACGCCGGTCATCATGCTGACCGCACGCGATGCGCTCGACGACCGCCTCACCGGCTTTCGCGCCGGTGCCGACGACTATCTGACCAAACCTTTTGCCTTGTCCGAACTCGCTGCGCGGATCGAGGCCGTGCTCAAGCGCAGTCGCGGTGGTGGCCGCCGCCTGCTGCAGGTGGCAGACCTGAGCTACGACCTCGACACGCTCGAGGTCACCCGCGAGGGGCGCCTGCTGCATCTTGGGCCGATTGCGCTCAAACTGCTGGCCGTACTGATGCAGAAAAGCCCGGCAGTCGTCCGTCGTGAAGTCCTCGAGTCGGCACTGTGGGGCGATGCCCCGCCCGATAGCGACAGCCTACGCAGCCACATCCATGCGCTGCGCCAGCAACTCGACAAACCTTTCTCCACCCCTTTGCTGCACACCGTTCACGGTGTCGGTTTCCGCCTTTCCGCAAGCGCCAGTGAGCACTAACAGCCTGTCACATCGCATCGTCGCTGCCTTCACCCTGCTGACGGCGGTCGTCGCCGGGCTGTTTGCAGTGGCGATCGTGGTATTCATCAACCAATCGGAAATCCAGCTGGTCGCCGAGGGAATGAACCGCCAGCTCGACGTGATCGTCTCGACGGCACTGCTCGATACGCCGCCCTACCTGGGGCCTGAGCTGAGCCTGTTCCGCAGTACGGGCGGCGACGACAGCATGCTGCCCACCTGGCTGCGGGGGCTGGCCCCGGGTTTTCGCGAGATCGAGTTCGATGGCGTCGACTGGCATGTCCTGGTCCGCGACGTCGACGATCAACGCTACATCCTGGTGCTGGACCAGATCGAGTTCGAGCAGCGTGAAGACATGCTCTATATCGCTGCAAGTACCGGTTTCGTGCTGAGCGTACTGGCGGCCTTCCTGATCGGCACCGGCACCGCACACCGGGTCATTGCGCCAGTCATCCGGCTGGCAGGCCAGGTCCAGCACCGGGACCAGCTGCTACCGCTGGCGCCACCGCTTGCCGCAGACTATCCCGCCAACGAGGTCGGCCAGCTTGCGCTGGCGTTCGACAATACGCTGAACCAGTTACGCCAGGCACTCGACCGGGAGCGCCTGTTCACCAGCGATGTTAGCCACGAGTTGCGCACCCCCTTGATGGTCATCGCCAGCACATGCGAGCTGCTGCTCGAAACCCTGCCCCCGACCGCCCGCGAGCGCGTGCAACTCGAGCGTATCCAGCATGCAGCAGATGAAATGCGCGAGTTGGTTGAAACCTTTCTGTGGCTTACCCGCGGCACCGGTAGTGCAGGTCATCAGGCATCGTCAAGCAGCCTGATCGAGATAGCCGAAGAGCAGCTCCGACGCTGGCGTCCGGAAGCCATCAAGCGCGGGCTGCAGCTTGATTTCACCCCAATCGACGACGATGCCCGACGCTACCCGACCCCCATGTTGCGCGCGGTGCTCTCCAATCTGTTGCGCAATGCGCTGCACTACACCGACAGTGGCTCGGTTCGACTGGAGCTGTTACACGACGGCTTTCGCGTCATCGACACCGGCGCGGGGATCCCCGAAGCCCAACGCCTGAGTGTCTTCAGCCCCTTTGTCCGCGGCGACCAGACCCGGGGCGATGGAATCGGTATCGGTCTGTCATTGGTCCAACGCATCTGCGCACAACAAGGCTGGCAGATTCAGCTGACCGAGGCCGACGGCGGCGGATGCAACTTCCGCATCTTCCTGCACTGACGTCTGCGGGTCTCCTCGATTTGACGCAATTTTGACAAATCGCCAACATCGGGATCACGCCGACCGGCTCAGACTCAAGGCTTCGAAACCCTTCGGAGTCAGACCGTGTCGCAACCCCCGATCCAGCTGCCGTTCTCGGACAAGTACACCCAGACGCACGCCCAGGCCTATTTGGACAAGCACCGCGACGGGCTCGCCCGCCGCCTGTCACACCAGCGCGATCTGCAGCTGGCACGCAAGGCCCTGCGGCTGGCAGGGGAGCCGACGCTGGTACTCGATCTGCCCTGCGGCGCGGGACGCTTCTGGCCCTTGCTGGCGGAGCAACCCAACCGGGTGATTCTGGCAGCAGACAACTCGGCGGACATGTTGGCCACGGCTCGCGCCTCCCAACCGTCCGACATTGTCGCCAGAGTCAGGACCTTCCAGACCTCGGCCTTTGCCATCGACCTTCCCGACCGTTCGGTAGACAGCATCTTCTGCATGCGCTTGATGCATCACATTGGAGAGTCCGCACACCGCATGCCGATGTTACGGGAATTCCACCGCGTCACCCGCGACACCGTGATCCTGTCGCTGTGGGTCGATGGCAATTACAAGGCCTGGAAGCGCCGCCGCCTGGAGGCCGAACGCGATCGCCATCTGGGCCGCGGACTACAGAACCGCTTCGTCATTCCAGCCCATCAGATCGAAAGCGAATTTGCCGGCGCCGGCTTCACCATCCTGGGTCACTTCGACTTCCTGCCCCTTTATGCGATGTGGCGGGTATATGTGTTGCGCAGGGGTGACCGATGAGCGATGCAAGCGGCTACCTATCCCTAGATGCCACACGGCACGCCGCCCTCCTCCCGCACTGGTGGTCAGTGACCGGAGACTGGGTCGAACCGCCCAATATCCGGCGCCAGGGATGGAGCGGTGTGTTCCGTGCTCGATCCGGCAACATCACGTGCTACGTCAAGCGCCAGCACAATCACCTGTGCCACAGCCTCACTCACCCCTTTGGCTGGCCCACCGCCTGCCGTGAAGGCCATTTCCTGCGTGTCGTGCGCAAACTCGGTGTGCACGTTCCGGAAGTCCTGTTTCTGGGCCACCGTGTTTCAGGTAACGAGCACGAAGCCATCCTCGTCACCCGGGCGCTGGACGGATACGAACCCTTGTCGGCCCAGACCCGGCTGGAGCAGGAGAACGCGCTCATGCTGGCGCAGGCAGTCGGCCAGGCATTAGGCGCCCTGCACCGCGCCCGCCTGCAGCATGGCTGCCTGTACGACAAGCACATCATGGTGCGCTGGACCGGCACCCAACCCGACGTCGCCCTGCTCGACCTCGAGAAGATGCGCCGCCGCCTGACGCGCAGCGCGGCGGCCCGACGCGACCTCACACAGCTACAGCGTCACCAGCAAGTCTTTGACGACGCTGCCTGGCGCGTGCTGACCCAGGCACACCATCACGCAATGCACGACCCACGGTAGGACGGCCACGCGACGCCATCGCGAGCCACCTTCAGGACACCCGCGTCAACACCGCCGACCGAACACAGGACATCACATGCCCGCCCAACACCACCGCCCCGACACCATGACCGCAACGGTACTGCGCAGTTACTTCGTCGTGCTCTACCTGGCGGTCTTTGCAATGATCAGCCTGTTCTGGGGGTTTGCCGATACCGACTCGGCCATCCTCAAACTACTGCTCATTGCCGCCTCGGCAAGCCATGCCGCGCTCTACACGCTGATTCCCGTCGGGCTGACCTGGGCGGTACAGCGGATCAACACGCTGGTCCCCGGCCTTCGGTATCCGGAGGCTCGAATCCTGTATCCCCTTGCCTATCTGGGCGGTTCGCTCGTCCTGATTGCGCTCTATGCGGACTACCGTGTCTATACGCTGTACGACTACCACCTGAACGGCTTCGTATGGAACCTGGTGAGCACCCGTGGCGGCATCGATGCACTTGGCGCCACCCATTCGACCATGCTGACCGTCGCCCTGCAGGTGGGGGCCTTCCTCGTGGCCAATGCGCTGACGCTGTGGGGGCTGCACTACCTTCACCACGCCACCGGACGATCGGCAGTCTCCGCTCGCTCGGTGCGCTACGCTGCCATCACGCTGATCATTGGCCTGTGCGTCGGAGAGATCGGTCACGCCTATAGCGTCCATACCGGGCAGGAAGGCTACCTGCAGGCTTCCGATGTCATCCCTTTCCGCTTCAACACCACGGCCAGCGGCACCTTCAACCGACTGGGCATCGAACGCACCGCACTGACCGAGCGACGCATTGCCAGCGGTGAAATCGCTTACCCGGGCCGGCACCTCGAAGCGAAAGCCCTGGACCACTATCCGAACGTGATCATGCTGGTGGGCGAATCCTTTCGCTGGGATCTGCTGAATCCCGAAATCACGCCCAATCTGTGGGCCTTCTCTCAACAGGCGCTTCGCTTCGACCAGCACTACAGTGGCGGCAACCGCACCCGCATGGGCCTGTTCTCGATGTTCTACGGCCTGTACGCGCCCTACTGGTACAGCTTCGAGCGCCAGCGGGTGGCCCCCGCGCTGATGAACTTCCTGCGCGACAGGGACTATCAACTGGCCCTGCATACCAGCCAGAGCTTCGACTATCCGGAACTGCGCCACACCGTGTTCACCGATGTGCCCGAACAATACATGCAGGAACTGCAGCAAGGAGAGCCCTGGCGACGCGATCGCCAGAACATCAGCGACCTGATCGACAAACTCGACCAGCGTGATCCGCAACGCCCCTTCTACGGCTTCATGTTCTTCGAGTCCACCCATGCGCCCTACACCTTTCCGCCCGAAGCCGTGATCCGGCCGGACTTCGAACCCGAACTCGATTACCTGCGGATGAACCTTCAGACCAATATCGACCGCATTCATGCCCGTTACATCAACGCCGCACACCACGTCGACAACGAAGTCGGTCGCCTGCTCGACTATCTGAAACAGCACAACATGCTGGACAACACCATCGTGCTGTTTACGGGCGATCACGGGGAGGAATTCATGGAGAAGGGGCACTGGGGGCACGGCCGCGACAAGGTATTTCCCGAGGAGCAGATCCGTGTCCCCCTGGTGTTATGGATGCCTGGTCAGGCGGCAAAAGTCGTTCAGCATCGGACTTCGCACCTGCAGATTTCTCCCACCCTGCTGACCCGGCTCGGGGTGACGCAGCCCCCCCTGAGCTATAGTTCGGCCACCGACCTGTTCACCCCCATGCCCTATTTCGTTACCGGCGGCTATGACTACATGGCCGTCTTCGACGAACACTACAAGATCACCTTTCCCTTCACCGGCTCCGACTATTTCCGCTACCTGAGCAACAATGCGCAGGATCAAGCACTGGGACGGGAGGACGCCAGAACGGTGGTCGCGCGCTACCAGGGCACGATCGACGCGGTTGTCGAGGAGAGCCAGCGCTTTCTGCGCAAGCGTTCGCAGCAGGCACCGCCCATCGGTCTTGTTACAACTTGCGATCCGAAGTGCTGAAACAATGCAAACCTTTGGTGCGGTGTGAGGGTCTATTGCGCTGAACTCAGACGAAACACCTCAACACGGCATACAGGGAGCCACTCAGCATGACACCTCAACAACAACAAGCCATCCTGACCATTGGCCTGCTCGCGGCCTTCGCCGACGGCGCCAACGACGAACGCGAGCGCGAACACCTGCGCCAGATTGCGGAGTCGCTTGGCGGCGAATCCGGCTTGTCCAGCCTGCCGGGGCTGTACCAACAGGTGCTGCTCAAGCGCGTCGACCTCGCCTCGGCAAGCGCCGCACTGAGCGACGCGGCTCATCGCCAACTCGCTTACGAAATGGCCGTCTGCGTGTGCGACGCTGATGGCACCCTGAGCGAACCCGAGCGTCGCTTCCTCGACACACTCTCAGCCACCCTGGGGCTCACCCGCCAGGACACTGCCACAGTCGAACGCGAGGCGGGCCAGATCGCGGAACTCACAGACATCGCCGCACCGGCCGCCGCCGCAAACACGGCGCCGACGCTCGCGGTCCCGGTTCCGCCCGCAGCGCCCGCAGCGCCCGCAGCGCCCGCAAGCGGATCCTCCCCGGTCACGGACGACAAGGCCGCGGATCGCAGCATCCTCAACTACGCCATCCTGTGCGGTGCGCTGGAACTGTTGCCGCAGTCCTGGGCATCCATGGCCATCATTCCGCTGCAGATCAAGATGGTTTACGGCATCGGCAAGACCCAGGGCTATGAACTGGACCAGGGGCACATCCGCGAGTTGCTCGCCACGGTTGGCGTCGGCATGACCTCGCAGTATCTGGAACAGTTCGGACGCAAACTGCTGGGTGGCCTGCTTGGCAGCATTGGCGGCGGTCTGGGCAAGGCCGTGGGGCGCTCCGCCACCAGCATGGCGTTCTCGTTTGCCACCACCTATGCGCTTGGCCAGCTCGCGCGGCGTTACTACGCTGGCGGCCGCCAGATGAGCACCGCCCTGCTCAAGGACACCTTCAACGGCCTGCTCGGCCCGGCCAAGGAGATGCAGGGCCGCTACCTGCCCGAGATCCAGCAGAAAGCCGCCACGCTGGACATGAATCAGGTCATCGGCATGGTACGCAGCTGACCCCTCGCCGGCTTCAACCATCGCCGAGGTCCGCCAGGGCGGCGCCCACCTCGGCACATGAACAACGCAGCCAGACGCACAGTGGTGCATACTTGCGCCCCCTGCCCCCTGCCCCCTGCCCCCGGCTCGCCGCCCAACGGCCGCGCGCCACAACGACCCGAACATGACCATGCCCCTGTCCGACGCCCTGCGTGCCAGCTTCGAAGCCCGAGCCCCCCTGATCGCACGACTGGCGGCCGAACAGACCGATGCCTACCGGCTGTTTCACGGCAGTGTGGAGGGCTTGCCCGGGCTGACGGTGGATCGCTATGGCGACCTGCTGTTGGTGCAGACCTTTCATCGGCCACTTGAGACCGACGAGCTGTCCGCGCTCGAAGCCTTCTACGCCGAGGCCCTGCCCGGCCTGCCACTGATCTGGAACGATCGCAGCAAATCGAACTCACGCGTGCTCAACCCGCTCACCAGCGAACAGCAGATCATTGCAGAAACCCCACGCGAGTTTTCTGAGCTGGGTGTGCGCTACCAGTTCCAGGCCCGACACGCCGGCCAGGACCCATGGCTGTTCCTCGACCTGCGCGCCGGCCGCCGCCGGGTCATGCAGGAGATCGCCGGCAAATCCTTGCTCAATGTTTTCGCCTACACCTGCGGCGTCGGCATCGCTGCCGCAGCGGCCGGTGCCCGCCACGTGGTCAACGTCGATTTTGCCGAATCCAGCCTCGCGGTCGGCAAGGACAATGCCAAACTCAATGCGCTGCCCATCCGGGTACGCTTCATCAAATCCGACGCCTTCGCCGCCCTGCGTCAATACGCGGGCATCGGTCAGCCCAAGGTCGTGCGCGGCAAACGCATGCCCCCGTTTCCCGAACTGGCGCCGCAGCAGTTCGACATGGTCTTCCTCGATCCGCCACGCTACGCCCGCAGCCCCTTCGGCGTGGTCGACCTGATCAACGACTACCCCGCCCTGTTCAAACCCGCCCTGCTCGCCACCGCTGAGGGCGGCACCCTGGTGTGCTGCAACAACGTCGCTCAGGTGGACCGTGAAGCCTGGCTCGCACAACTGCAGCGCAGTGCCAGCAAGGCGGGACGTACGGTGCAGGACGTGGAGTGGATTGCACCTGAGGCGGACTTCCCCAGCCCGGATGGGAAGCCGCCGCTGAAGATGGTGATGCTGAGGGTGTGAGCCCGTGCCGGTGTCCGGGGACTGAAGCCGCGATCAGACATCTTCAGGTTTGCATTCAGCGCATCTCGAACGCCTCCTGATGAAACCCCATCCGTCGTCGTCCCATATTCTTCAAACCCTGCTGCAAGGTCTGGGCCAATCCACGAGGACCACAGAACCACACCT
Organism: Parazoarcus communis SWub3 = DSM 12120; assembly: GCF_003226565.1. Classification (GTDB taxonomy): domain Bacteria; phylum Pseudomonadota; class Gammaproteobacteria; order Burkholderiales; family Rhodocyclaceae; genus Parazoarcus; species Parazoarcus communis. The sequence continues at coordinate 87,640 of NZ_QKOE01000006.1, forward strand.
CGCCCGCTTGCGCCGCTGACGCACACTGAAGCACGGTAGCTGCATCGAGTTTCTCACCCTGTAATGCGCCGTGCACATGCAGGCGGACTTTGGGCAGTGGCTCACACAACAGCCTCAGTTCGGTCACGAAAGGATCTCTCTCTCGATCCCTTGTGCAGTAATGCAAGTCCGCCTCCGGCGTCTCGTCCGGATGACCCTGCAAGGCGTTCAGCCAGGCCAGGAAAGGTGTCACCCCGATGCCGCCTGCCACCCAGAATTGGCGCACCCGACGATTGATGCGACCAAGTTCGAAGCGCCCATACGGCCCCTCGATATCGACTTGTTGACCGGGTCGCAGCAGCACGGGAAGTTGCCGGGTATGGTCGCCAAGCGCCTTGATGCGGAACTCGATGGTCTGGTCGCCATGGTCTGCGCTGGCGATGGTGAAAGGATGTGCGCCCTCGGCCGGATCGAAGGTCACCAGTGCGAACTGCCCGGGCTGATGGCCCATCCAACCAGCCGGCACACGGCAGGAAACCGCGACGATATCGGGGGCCGGCTGCGCCACTGCCAGGATTTCGCCGCGCCCCCGTCGGGCCTGCCCGATCGTGCCGCGCAAGGCCCGCATTGCACCATGGACACCGGCCACGATCAGCCCAGCGAGCACCCAACCCACCGGCTGCGTCCAGTAGTCACGCGGCGCCAGAAGAACGGAATGAAACGCCAGCACCAGGTAGATCACCGGCATTGCCCGGTGCAGGAAACGCCAGGGGCGATACGGAAAGCGCCGCCACAGGGTAATCGCCAGCAGCGCCAGTAGAAGGTAGTAGCCCCACTCCCCCATGTCCTCGGCCAGACCCCGCATGCTACCAAGCAGGCCAGCAGCTTCTTCCTTCGGCACCCGACCGGCGCGACCGATGGTCGATTTGAGAATGTCGTCGGACATCTCGACCAGCCAGTGCAGGATCGCAAAACTGCCACCGAGGATGCCCGCCCACTTGTGGGCGCGATAGATGCGGTCCATGCCGCCGAACGCCCCCTCCAGCCAGAGCGGCCGGGTCGCCAGATACATCGCCAGCGACATCAGGCCGATCGACATCAGGCCACTCAGATACATCGCCTCCTGCCGCGCGATCCACAGCGGATGTGCCAGCGAGGCCGGCATCTGCTGCACACTCCAGCCCCAGGCCAGGGCCAGCACGCCAACGACCACGGCAAAGAAAGACATCCGGCGCAAGTAAGTCATGGTGCCAACTCCGTGAAAATATGTTCAATCCTCGTAGTAGCCAAGCTCGGCGTCAGCGTGGCAGGCGGTGCAGTTGGCCTTGCTGCGGACATCCTTGTGCCGCCATTCCCAATCCTGCACTTCGCGATGCTCGCGCACCCATTTGGGCAAGGTCGTGATGCGCTGCGGCGCAGTGGCCGGATCAACGCCACGCAGCAACTTGCCGCCGTAGCGCTGACCGCCGGTATCACCGGCATTGGCCACGAGGTAGGCGGTGATCTTGCGGGCGGCTTCGGGATCGACAGATGCGTCGTCACCAAAATGCTTGTCGAGCTCGCCCATCATGCGTTTCCATGAAGAAGCCGGCAGCATCGATGGGGGGAAAGCCAGGTGGCAGCTACCGCATTCTTCCTTGACCACCGAATCGGCGACCGGCGGATAGTAGTGACCGCCGCCGGCCTGGGCCCGGCTAAGGATCAGGGCCGAGAAGCCGAGGGCGAGCAAGCCGAGGACCACGGGTCGGGTCGGGAATTTCATGTTCGTTTCCTCCGGTCAGTTTCAGCGACTGCCGACAAATGCCAGCCAGTCGCCCTTCTCGAGCGGGGTGCATTCGCGGCCGAGCACCTCGTTGCAGTTGCGCCTGAACCACTTCTCGACCTTGGCCGGATCGGCATAACGCCCGGGAGAAACCGACAGCGCCACCGGGTCGATGTGCTTGCCGGTCAGCGTCTTGCCCGATGTTCGGGGATCGTTGCCGTGACAGGTGGTGCAGGCAGGCGTCTCCGGCTTTCCCAGGCCAAAGCGGGTGATATGCAACTGTTCACCGCGGGCTGCAGAAAAGCCGGCAAACGCCGGATTGGCCGTTTTGGCTTCAGTGGCGTAGGCGGCCAGTTGTTGCTCGAGCGGGCCGGCACTGGTCAGCAGTGAGTACGACGAGAGCGCAATACAGGAAAGGGCGAGACGGAGTTTCATGGCGGATGGTTTCCAGATCAGCGATGAAGCGAACTATGCCGCCGCACGCCTGAACAGAACCTGAAGCCCGGATTCATCTCCTGTTCAGGTCAACCGGCGTAAAACAGAAACCAGGGAGGGAACAAGCCTGTGACATCATTCAATTCATGAAGGAGTCCATCATGTCCCGAAGAAAATTGCTGATCAGTCTCGTCGCCGCTGGCCTGCTCCTGGGCTCAGGCGGGACGTTTGCGGCCGACCCCGTCGGCGAACCGATCTTTGGCAGCCAGTTGATGACCGAGCAGGAGCGTATCGAGCACCGCAACGCCATGCGTGCCGCCCGCACCGAAGAGGAACGCGCCGCCGTACGCGCCAGACATCATGAACAGATGGTGCAACGCGCGCAGGAGCGGGGCGTCACCCTGCCGGCGACACCGCCCGAACAAAGGCCCTCTGCCGGCCCGCGTGGCGGTATGGGGCCAGGAACGAATGGCGGTGGCCAGGGCATGGGTCCCGGCCGCGGTCGTCAATAGATCGATGATGTTGTTGCGACTGCTCCGCGTGATCCTGCTGTCGGCCTGCATCGGCATTGCGCCGGTTCAGGCCGACAGCCGTCAGGATCACGAGATCGCCCGGCGGGCGTTGGAGGCCGGCGAGATCCTGTCGCTGCGCCAGGTGCTGGAGCGCATCGAACGCGAACATCACGGCCAGGTGCTTGAAGTCGAACTGGAGCAGGAAGACCAGCGCTGGATCTACGAAGTGAAGATGCTGCGCCGCGATGGCGGCATCAACAAACTGATCATCGACGCGCGCGACGGCCGGGTGCTGGAAATCAAGGGGCGGCATGGCAGGCAGCTTGGGAGGGACAATTGATGCGTATCCTGCTGGTCGAGGACGAGCCAACGCTGAATCTCCAGATCACCCGCAAGCTGAAGTCCGAAGGCTATATCGTCGACATCGCGGTCAACGGCATCGACGCCCTGCATCTGGGGATGGAAAATGATTTTGATGCGGTGATCCTCGACCTTGGACTCCCGCAACTCGACGGGCTTTCGGTTCTGGGCCGCTGGCGGGCGAGCAGGCGCAACATGCCGGTACTGATCCTGACCGCGCGCGGCGACTGGCATGAGCGGGTAGCCGGTATCGACGCCGGTGCCGACGATTACCTGGTCAAACCTTTCCACATGGAAGAACTGCTGGCCAGGTTGCGCGCGCTCATCCGGCGCAGCGCCGGTCAGGCTTCCAATGAACTGGTTTGCGGCGCCTTGCGCCTGGATATCCGGCGGGCAGAAGCGGCTATCGATGGCCAGAGCCTGTCGCTGACCAGCCACGAATTCAAGGTGCTGGCCTACCTCATGCAGCGACGCGGCGAGGTGGTCTCGCGCAGCGAACTGTCCGAGCACATCTACCCACACGATAGTGACCGCGACTCCAACACCATCGAAGTCTTCGTTGGCCGGCTACGCAAGAAACTGCCAGCCGGGATGATCGAAACGGTGCGCGGATTCGGTTATCGCCTGGGTCAGCCCTCATGAAGGCAGGCAGCACATCGCTGCGTTTGCGCCTGCTGGCTGGCACGCTGATCTGGGTGGCGGCCACCGTCGGCATTGCCGGCTGGATGTTGCAAAGCATGTTCGAACAACACCTGTCACATCAGTTCGACAACGAGTTGAGCATGCATCTTGCCCAACTGGCCGCCAACCTCGAAACCGATACCGGCGGCAATCCCGTACTTGCCCGACCACTCAGCGACCCCCGCCTTGAGCGCCCCTACTCGGGCCTCTACTGGCAAGTCGAGCGCATGACTTCCGACAGCCGTGGCGTGATCATCCTGCGTTCCCGTTCTCTATGGGATGCCCAACTAAAAGTACCCGGCGACAGGCTGGCCGATGGCGAGCGCCACACCCATCGCGTCACCGGCCCGGACGGGGAAGCATTGCGCATGCTCGAACAGGCCATGCGGCCAGCAGAACATCCGGAGCAGGCCTGGCGTCTGATCGTCGCGGTGGATGAACGCCTGCTTTCCGAGCCCGTGGATCGCTTCCGCACCTTGCTGATCGGCACACTGACCCTGCTTGCAACCGGCCTGATGAGCGCGGCCGGATTCCAGGTTGTGGCCGGCCTGCGTCCGCTCAAGCGCCTGCGCAACGAGTTATCGCGACTGCGCGACGGCCGGCGGGCGACGCTGGGCCAGGATCACCCAAGTGAAATCCAGCCGGTGGTCGACGAATTGAATGCCGTCCTGACTCGCAAGGCGGATTTCGTTGCCCGTGCCCGTCACCAGGCCGGCAACCTTGCCCATGCGGTCAAGACTCCGCTGGCGGTCATGGCCAACGCAGCCGCCGAAGAGCAAGGCCCGTTCGCCGAACTGGTGCGTACCCAGGTCGTCAGCGCCCGCCAGCAGATAGACCGTCACCTGGCGCTGGCCCGAGTCGCCGCCGCTGCCCAGGATAAGGGGCTACGCTGTCAGGTTGCCCCGGTGGTCGAAGGGCTGATCCGCGTCATGCAACGTATCCACCCCGAACGTCGCTTCGGTTTTGCACCCAGCGACGAAGACCGTGAACTGCTTTTCCGGGGGGAAGCCCAGGATCTTCAGGAAATGCTCGGCAATCTGCTCGACAATGCCGGTAAATGGGCCAGAGCCGAAATACGTGTCGCGATTTGCGCAGACGCGGAGCATGTGTTCCTGGACATCGCCGACGACGGCCCCGGCATTCCGGCCGGTCAGCGCGACCTTCTGCTGCAGCGAGGTCAGCGCGGCGACGAGAGAATCACCGGCTCCGGCCTCGGACTCGCCATTGTTGACGAACTCGCCGGGCTGTACCAAGGCCGCCTCGAACTCCAAAGTGCACCAAGCGGTGGGCTGCACGTCCGCCTGACCTTACCCAGACAACACTGATCTGTTTGGCCCCATGGGCAGAGACGAAGTGATGCTTCTCCAGCGCTGGGACAATAGGATGGGGGGTGTGGAGCACTGCCGCCCCAGCACATTCAGGCCAGCAGCCGTGCGACGGTCGTCACAGTTGATGAACAGATCATCGGCGATGAGGGTGGCGCCGGAGCCTGTACGGAATTTGCAGATAGGAACCGACCCGGCCGCCACTGGCCGGACCGAGACATCCAGCGCCGAGCCCACACAACGTGGGGCCTGCATAGAAATCTATTACCGTATCCGTGATCGCTCACCCCGGACAATCAGAACTTCAACCGGATCCAGCAGTCTTCTCCACTCCGCCACGACACACGTTCAGCCATGATCCGTTTGAATCAACTCAGCATGCACTACATGCTGGGTGAGAGCCGTATTGATATCCTGCACGAGGTCAACCTGGAGATCACGGCCGGCGAACGGGTGGCGATTGCCGGCCCATCCGGGACCGGCAAGACCTCGCTGCTGTTACTGCTGGCGGGGCTCGAACGGCCGGCCGCGGGTTCCGTACGCTTCGACGATCGATCACTTGGCGAACTCGATCGCGACCAGCTTGCAGATCTGCGCCGTGACTGCATGGGTATTGTCTTCCAGTCGTTCCACCTGGTGCCCAGCCTGACCGCACTCGACAATGCCGCACTTCCGCTGGAGATCGCCGGATGCCGTGATGCGCGTGCGCGGGCACGGGTGCTGCTCGACAAGGTGGGACTCGGCGCCCGGCTGGATCATTATCCAGGGCAGTTGTCCGGCGGTGAGCAACAACGCGTGGCGATTGCCCGCGCACTGGTGCACGAGCCCAAGCTGGTGCTGGCCGATGAGCCCACGGGCAACCTGGACGATCGCACCGGTGCAGCCATTGGCGAACTGCTTCTGGACCTGAACGCCCAGACCGGTACCACGCTCATTCTGGTGACGCACGACATGGCTTTTGCTCGACGTTGTGACCGGGTCTTGCGCCTTTCCGGTGGAGCGCTCACCGAAATGCAGTTTGAATCGGACGATACGCATGCGCAGCCTGCTTAGGCTTGCCTGGCGGGATCTGCGTGGCAGCGGACGAACACTCTGGGTGTTCTGCGTCTGTCTGATGCTGGGGGTAGCCCTGATTGCGGCAAGCGGTGGCCTGTACCGCCAGGTCAGCGCCAGCCTGCTGGCCGATACACGTACGCTGTTCGGAGGCGACCTGGAAGTTCGCACGCGGGCACCACTGACCGATGAGGTGCAAGCCTGGATCGCGGCCAACGGCACGGTCTCGAGACTGATCGAGTTTCGCACGATGTTGATGACCGCCGCTGGTGACACCCATCTGGTCGAGCTCCAGAGCGTCGACGAGCGCTATCCACTCTACGGTACGCTGACGCTCGATCCTCCGCAGCCGCTCGCCCAGGCCACCTCGGTCCTCAATGGTCGGCACGGTATCGTGCTGGATCCGGTGTTGTCCGAGCGCCTGAGCCTGACGGTCGGTGACCGGATCACACTGGGCGAGATCGAACTCGACGTGCGCGCCCTCACCGTGCGCCAGCCAGACCGTAGTCTGCGTGCCGACTGGAGTGGGCCGCCGGTGCTCATTTCTGCCGCGGCGCTGAGCGAGACCGCCCTGCTGCAACCGGGTAGCCGGCCGGTGTATCGATATCGTGTGCGCACCGACCTCGAACCTCAGGCATGGCGTGAGGCGTTCATGGCAGCGTATCCAGACCACGAGGCCGAACTGCGTACCTTCATTGAGCGCAATGCGCGACTGGGTGAGGTTTTGGGGCAGATTGGCTCGGGTGTGCTGCTGATCGGCTTCAGCGCGCTCTTCATTGGTGGCATGGGCGTGTTCAACAGTGTTCAGGCCTATCTGCAAGGCAAACTCGGTACGCTGGCCACCCTGCGTGCCATCGGACTGCGCGATGGCCGGCTCGCAAGCGTCTATCTACTGCAGATCTTGATCCTGGCGGGCGCTTCGTCGCTGGCAGGCGCCGTACTGGGCGGCGGATTTGCGCTGGTCGGGACCGCATTGGTCAGTGACCGGCTGCCCGTCGCCTCCGACGGGGCACTGCTGGTCGCGCCACTCGCGCTGGCTTGGGTCTGTGGCGTCGCCATCGCGCTGCTGTTTGCCCTGCCCGCACTCGGGCGCGCGCTGACGGTCAATCCGGCCACGCTGTTCCGGGGCGCGATGGGTGCGGCGACCCATGTGCCCGCCAAGGCCCGCTGGGTGACCTTCTTCTGTGCGCTCATCGTCGCGGCCCTGTTGCTGGCAGTGATGCCGGACCGGGTCTTCGGGCTGGCTTTCATCCTGGCGCTGCTACTGGTCATGGGCAGCCTGGAAGTGCTGGTACGCACCTTACGCACAATCGCCCGCCGTGTCGCCGAACACCCCCGCATCGCCGGCCAGTTTGCGTTGCGTATCGCCTTGTCGGGCCTCTATCGCCCCGACTCCGCACTGCGCCCCACCCTGCTGTCGCTCGGTTCAGCGCTCACCTTGCTGGTTGCCTCGACCCTGGTCGTCCACACACTGCTGCTGACCATTGAGGAAACCGTACCCCAGCGTGCCCCGGCACTGGTTTTTTACGACATCGGCGCCACACAGAAAGCAGACTTCGAGGCGGTGGTCGGGGGGGCACCCAGTCTCACCCAGCTGGATCTCGCGCCGCTGGTGCTCGGCAGGCTCGTCGAAGTCGGCAACGAATCGCTTCGTGACAGTGCCGATCTCGAGCGCCAGATCGAAGCGCGTGACGAGCACAAGATGAGCACCCTGCAGAACAACTTTGACCAGGTCGTCGTGACGCGTGGCACGTGGTGGCCAGCAGACTATCAGGGACCTGCGCGGGTCGCGATGGAGGATCGTGAGGCAGACCAGTTGGGGCTGCAGATTGGAGATACGCTGACGTTCGAAATACTGGGCCACAGCGTCACCGCCGAATTGGCAGCAATCTATGCACAGAAACGCCTCCAGTCCCGTCTGTGGCTTGAGGCGATTTTCTCGGACGGCGTGCTCGACCCCTTCATCAGTCGCTACGTCGGCATGGCCTATATGGATGGCTCCGACGCCGCCACCACACAAAACCGGATTGCCGCCGTCCAGCCCAACGTGGTGACCGTGCGAACCTCCACAATTCTTGACGAGGCACGGGCCATCCTGACCCGTGCGGCAGCCGCACTGACGGCAGTAGGCGCCATCACGCTGCTGGCCAGTCTGTTGGTGCTGGTCAGCGTCATTGCAGCGAGTCGGGTACGGCAAATCTATCTGGCCACCGTCCTGCATACGCTAGGGGCGCGCGTTGCTGCAATCCAACGCGCCTTGTATATCGAGCACCTGCTTCTGGCAGGGGTCACAGCCGTGTTCGCAGCCACTATCGGCAGTGCCCTGGCAAGCCTGCTGCTGCAGTACCGCCTCGAGCTGGATCTTGGTCACGCCTGGTGGAGTGGCGGCCTGGTGGCGATCATGGTGAGTACTACTGCCCTGAGCCTCGGGGCCCGGCATCTGATCCGCCAGTTGCGCGTGTCTCCGGCACAACTGCTAAGGGGCTTCGACACCTGACGGGGGAACCTGCCGACGCATCAAACACCGACTCAAGGCCTGATCACCAAGACTGGCGGGCCTTTACTGGACCACTGGCCGACGGCATTGCCAAACCATGCGGAGCACCTCAGAAGCACCAAGATACTACTTGGTGCCTGCAGCGTATGGCGGCTGCTCGGCCAAAGCTAACTATCGGCAGCATGTTGATCAATGGCTGCTTTACACAAAATTTCGGACATGCCCTGTTCCGTACCTGGATCAAACCGGTCAGTCTGTTCGGCGCCATCGGTGTTGCTCTCGCCGCTTGGGGTACGCATGGTCTGATAAGTTTCATTCCTGCCGAGCAACCGACGGTGGCCGCCGAATGCGCCCGCGCTGCCAACCTGCGCCTTCTACCTTACCCCCTGGCCCTGTTCGGCGTCGCCCTCTGGTCACGTCAAGCGCCATCCGGTTGGCTGAATCTGGCAGGCGGTCTGTTTACCCTCGTATGCTCTGTTTCGCAGGCGGCATCTACGTACCGTGCATCCTTGCCGGCATCCACACCGGGCCGCTCATCAACATCGTTCCCGTCGGTGACTTCTACCTGGTCGGCGACAGGATGGCATTGGGTGTGGCGGAGTGGAAGCAGCACTGCACAGGCGAGCAGTCTGCCTAGCCCTCCCCCACATGCCACAGCAATACGAAGAACAACTCGTCACGCCTTACCGGCACGCCATTTGAGCAGCGGCGTCACTACCGCCAGCAGCACTGCGCCGGTGACAATGCCCGCCAGCCCGTTGAGACCATTGGTGGTCACCGCCGACCACAGTCCGGCAAAGGAACCCACTGCTGCCGCAGCCCCGACAGCTTCAACGGCGTGATGCAGGAACGGCACCCCATGCACCAGAATGCCACCACCAACCAAGAACATGGCTGCAGTACCGGCCACCGAGAGAAAGCGCATCAGCCACGGTGTGGCCACCAGCAGACCTCGCCCGCAGGCCTGCGCCACTGCACTGCGCTTACCGTTGAGCCACAGGCCTAGATCATCGAGCTTGACGATACCGGCAACCAGACCATACACCCCCACGGTCATCAGCAAGGCAATACCCACCAGCACGGCGACCTGCTGCAGTAAGGGCGCGCTGGCGACCGTTCCCAGAGCGATGACGATGATTTCCGCCGACAGGATGAAATCGGTACGGATCGCGCCCTTGATCTTGTCCTGCTCGAACGTCACCATGTCACGCGTCGCATCGGCATTCGCCGTGGTATGCGCCGCGTGGACGGCAGCATCGTCACTGGCACTGTGCAGAAATTTGTGGGCCAGCTTCTCCACGCCTTCGTAACACAGAAAGGCACCGCCCAACATCAATAGCGGCGTAATCAGCCAGGGCAGGAAGAAGCTGATGGCCAGCGCGGCAGGCACCAGAATCATCTTGTTTATCAAGGAGCCCTTGGCCACCGCCCACACCACCGGCAATTCGCGGTCTGCCTGCACACCAGTGACCTGCTGGGCATTCAGTGCCAGATCGTCGCCGAGGACACCGGCCGTCTTTTTTGTTGCCAGCTTGGTCATGGCGGCGACGTCATCGGCCACCGCAGCACTTTTCTTGGCAGCCACCTTGGTCATCAGCGCCACATCGTCAAGAACGGTGGCAATATCGTCGAGCAAGGTCAGCAGACTAGCACCCGCCATCACAATTCTCCGGAAGAACAAAGACCGCACACCACTGCGTGCGCCATAAAGCGATGCAGCCGGCGACACTCACACTCGCTGGCAAGCACCACTGCCACGACCAGATCATGGCACGAGCAGCACCGGCACCGGCGATTGCTCCAGCACCTTTTTAGCACTTCATGAATATTCAGGAAAACCGACTTTCTACCACTACCTTACGCTCATCGAAGCCGGCCCCTGCCTTGTCGCGGCCAAACCAAACCCCGTCGATACCGACGGGGCCGGCCTGAGTTCGAACCGTCCAAGCCGCCTGCCAAGAAAGACATTTCCGCCCCCCTGCCTGCTGAACGACAATTCTATTTCTTTCCAACCCGACGCACCGCATCTCCTCCCACCCCTCTAAATGGGGCAGCCCATCCGGCACTCCGGCCAGCAAGTCAGTAAGCTTGTATCGAGGTCCAGCCGCAATCCTGGCGCTTACCCGCTTGCCAAGAACCTCAAGCTCCACGTGATCTCCGACGTTGATCCCATTCTGTTCCAGACTACTCACGTTCTCGATTATTGACGACAATACGCCGTACCTTGCTGCCCCAGCACGATCACGCTTCTATCGAGAAACCCAGTGATACGGAATAATCTGCTTGCAACCCTGTTCTGCATCAGCGCCCTGACCGCCTTCGCCAGCGACAGCACCGCGCAGCGCGACGCCTCGACTCGCCCCTTGGAAACGATTCCTGCCCTGGATGTCGCCCGCTACATGGGCACCTGGTACGAAATCGCAAAGTATCCCAACTGGTTTCAAAAGAAATGCTCCGGAAACGTCAAGGCGGACTACAGCCTGATGAACGATGGACGTGTGAGGGTCGTCAACCGCTGTCAGACCACGGAGAGCACGCTGAGTGAAGCGATTGGGGAAGCCAGACAGATCGGCGCCAGTACCTCACCCAAGCTGGAGGTCCGATTCGCCCCCGCATGGCTGTCGTTCCTGCCATTCGTGTGGGGTGACTACTGGGTCGTTGAACTCGATGACGACTACCAGTTGGTCGCAGTGAGCGAACCCGACCGGGACTACCTCTGGATTCTCTCCCGGACACCCGAAGTCGATCCCGTCAGCTACAACACACTCTTGACCAGGTTACGGCAGAAAGGATTTGACCTGAAAAAGCTGGAAGTCACGAAGCAGGACTGATGGACCGTGCGCTGCCTCCCTACGATCGCTGGCCACGTGCCCGTCAAAGCTTGACCGGACGGCCAGAACGCCCAACATGCACTTTGCGCGGGCAGCATCGAGGCGAATTCTACTGACGCCTCTTGGTGCACGCCCCGAGACACGATCAAGCCCCATTGCGCGGCCCCGGAGGGGTATTGGCCCGCACCCTCTATTACATCGACCGCTGCGCGATCAGGCCCGTTACGGGCCAGGAAGCCACGAAGGAATCAAGACGACAAGCCTGGCGTTCAAGGACGTGTGTCAGGCGACACCGTAAATTTCCCCCTGGCGACACGAGGAACTACCCCCCCTCGTTAGCAAGGAGGTCATCGTTGGAAACGAAGCACATCGAGGTGAATCCCGTATGCCGTTCAGGTTGCAGAGGGCAGGAGATGATGGAGCCGGATTTCACAATCATCCCGAGTTGCCATTTAGCTTTGATAGAGAGCCTTAAACGGTCCGAACTAACGCCAACCCTGGAAGCCAGTCTGAAAACCGCAGTTCAGAGCAGAGCAAGCTTGACGCAGCCCCTGACCGGGGTTTTGTCCGACGGGGTGTGTCCTCAACCCGAACAGCAGCTTGTGCCCAAACTTCCCCACCCCCAACCCCGAGCCGCTCAGCGCGAGTTGGACGGGAATGAAACTCAAAGCAGACTTCGAGAATTTCTTTTGCTGTCGACGCAGATCAGCGTCTTGGAGGCCGGGAGACGGTTGAACATGGAAGCAAGGGAACTGTACCTGCGCACCAATTAGCCCACACAGCAACTGGGCGAACGTCGGAAAGCATACCTGCGCCGGCACCAGAAAGAGCACGTCGTCAACGCGTGCCCCTACCTCGAACAAGCCTGCATGGGCATCCGGGCAGAAGGCAAAGCCGTCATTCGACTAGAAGTCGTTGCGCGCGTCCCGACCGAAATCCTGATCCCCGTTCAACCTGTTACTGGTACTCAAAGATTTTCAGAATCACCTGACGATACCAGACTCAGCCCGCAGAAAAGAGCGGTAATCAGAAGAACCCACGCACAAAAAAACCGGCCTTTGGCCGGTTCTTCTTACGACATCAGCCACCTAGTAGCCATTGGCGGAGGCGGTGAGATTCGAACTCACGAACGGTTGCCCGTTGCCGGTTTTCAAGACCGGTGCAATCGACCACTCTGCCACACCTCCTGCACTTACCACGACTGCCGCAACGCAAACCCTCTTGGTCACGTTACGGAAGGCGCGCAGTATATCACCGGATGTGCTGTCTTCTCAGCATGCTTGCTTCACGCTTGCTCGAACAGCGCAATGGATTCGACATGCGAGGTCTGCGGGAACATGTTGGCGATGCCGGCGCCGCGCAGCACGTAGCCTTTGTCGTGAACCAGCACGGCTGCGTCCCGCGCCAGTGTCGCTGGATTGCAGGACACGTAAACAATGCGCCGCGGGCGCTGTTGCTCGCTGATGGCCTTGACCACCGCGATGGCGCCCTCACGCGGCGGGTCGATCAGCAACTTGTCCAGAGGGCCGAGCGCGGCCAGGCTGTCTTCCGTAGTGTCGAACAGATTGGCAGCGTGAAACGCAGTCAGCTGCGCCAACCCGTTACGACGGGCGTTGTCGAGCGCGCGGGCGACCAGCGTGTCGCTACCTTCGACACCAATCACCTGGGCGCCGCGGCGGGCAATCGGCAAGCTGAAGTTGCCCAGACCGCAGAACAGGTCTGCGATGCGCTCACCCGGTTGTGGATCGAGCAATTGCATCGAACGCCGGATCAACAAGCGGTTGATGTGTACGTTGACCTGGGTGAAATCGGTCGGCAGGAAGTCGAGGCTGACGCCGAACTCGGGCAGCGTGTATGCCAGGCCCGGGGCCTTGCGCGGAAACATCAGGCGCGCAGTCTCCGGCCCACCTTGTTGCTGCCATACCTGTACCGACTCGGCTTCGGCAAAGCTCTCCAGCAGGGCAGCATCGGCCTTGCTGAAGGCCAACAGGTTGCGGAACACCAGCACCGTGGTGTGCTCGCTGACCGCAATCTCGATCTGCGGCAGGCGATCGGGGATCGACAGGGCACCGATCAGCTCGTGCAGGCGTGGCAGCATGGCGGAGACATGCGGTGGCAACACTGAGCAGGACTGGATGTCTGCAATATAACTCGAGCGCCGCTCGTGAAAGCCGATCAATACGCCCCCTTTGCTCGGCACCATGCGCACGCCGATGCGCGCACGATAGCGATAACCCCATGCCGGGCCGTGGATCGCGGGGTAGATCATCTCGGGCCGGACCTTACCGACGCGCTTGAGCGCCTCTTCCAGCACGCGCTGCTTGGCCGCCGCCTGAGCATCGGCATCGAGATGCTGCATGGAACAGCCGCCACAGGTCCCGAACGACGAACACCGCGGGTTGACTCGCTGTGCGCTCGGTCGCAGGACACGCACTGCCTCTGCCTGCTCATAGGTGGGCCGCTGGCGATAGACGGTGTATTCGACGGTCTCGCCCGGCAAACCGCCTTCGATGAAGACGGCCTTGCCGTCGACCCGGGCGACGCCGCGACCTTCATGGTCAAGCGACTCGATGACTGCGATGGGCATGATACGGAAGCGGGGCTAAAAGAGCCGCGATTCTAACCGAAAGGCCGTGCGGTTCTGCCCTGCCACCGGTCGTACCCGCAAACTTGACACCGTTCGATGCGCCTCCATCGCAACCAGGATGACGACGCGACAAGCACTGCTGCGCCCGTGCTCAGCCCATCTATAATGCGCCTCATGATGACGACCCTGCTTGGGGGCATGAGCCCCCGCCAGTTTCTCGAAGAGTACTGGCAGAAAAAACCCCTGCTTGTCCGCCAGGCTGTACCGGGCTTTACCGGTGTGGTGTCGCGTGACGAGCTGTTCGACCTTGCCTGCGATCCGGATGTGGAGTCACGCCACATACGCTACCAGGCCGACACGCCCGGCAGCAGCTGGACGCTGGAACGCGGCCCGCAGACGCGCGGCCGGCTGCGCGGCAAACGCCAGCCTTGGACGGTGCTGGTGCAGGGGCTGAACCTGTGGGTGCCGGCAGGCGACGCCCTGCTGCATCAGTTTGACTTCATCCCGCAAGCGCGCCTGGACGACCTGATGGTCAGCTATGCGGTCGATGGTGGCGGCGTTGGGCCGCATTTCGACAACTACGATGTATTCCTGCTGCAGGGCATCGGCCAGCGCCGCTGGCAGATCGCCGACCAGACCGACCGCAGCCTGGTCGAGGATGCCCCGTTGCGCATTCTGAAGCACTTTACCCCGACCCATGATTGGGTGCTGGAGCCGGGTGACATGCTGTACCTGCCCCCTCACTGGGCGCACAACGGCATCGCGATCGGCGAATGTACAACATATTCCATCGGCTTCCGTTCGCCCACCGCCCAGGAGCTTGGTGTCAGCTTTCTGGAATGGTTGCAGGAGCGCATCCAGCTCGAGGGCATGTACGCCGACCCTGAGCTCGCGCTGCAGGACAACTCGGCGGAGATCGGCCCCGCGATGATCGACCAGGTCGAACGCATGCTGGCCGGCATCCGCTGGACCCGGCGTGACATCGCCGATTTTCTTGGCACCTACCTGACCGAGCCCAAGGCGCATGTCTTTTTTGAGTCACCTGAAGCGCCGCTGACGCAGAAGGCTTTTACCCGCGCACTGGGCAACAAGGGCTGTACGCTGGATGCACGCACCTTGCTCCTCTGGTCTGAAGCGGGCTTTCATCTTAATGGCGAGCCTCTCTGCCCCGACGAGGCAGACATCCCAACCCTGTCAGCATTGGCACATCAACGCCGCCTGGATGCAAACGCCGTCCTGTCGCCAGCCTTGGTTGAGCAGTTCTATCAGTGGTACGAGGATGGCTTCATCCACCTGCAGGAGTGAGCAGACGAAATGGAAGACAGTATGGAGCGCGCGATCGACAGCCGGGCGGACTGGCAAGCCGCCGTGCTGGAACTGATCGACGCCGCGCAATCAAGGTTGCTGATTCTGGATACCGACCTTGCCGAATCCGGGCTGGAAAGCCCGCAAGGCATCGACTGCCTGACAGCCTTCCTGCAGCGCGCTGCCCGCCCGGACGCCATCCGGGTCCTGCTGCGCGACGGTGACCGGTTGGCACACCATAGTCCACGACTCATGACTCTGCTCTCCCGCTTCGGCCACCGGATCGACATCAAATGTGTTGCCGAAGGCCAGACCCCCCCCGACACCTCATTCTGCATCGCCGACTCACAGTTGCTGATCCGCTTTCATCACGAGCGCCCGCGCGGCAAGCGTCTGGCCCCCGGCGGACAGGCAGGCGCAGTGTGCGAAGCACAATTCGAGACACTCTGGCCAGGCGCAATGCCCGGCCCGACGGGAGCACCACTGGGACTCTGAACGACGCGCCCACATGCTGCCACCGAGCGCGTAACGCATCCAGCCGCTCAACCATGCGCCAAGCGCTTGCTTCATCGACTTCGAATACCCATTCGGCAGCGTGACGTCAGCTGGCGTTTGCGCCTATCCCGCACTCGGAGCGCCCCGGCTGAAGCCTCCATCCGAATTGTGAGCAGTTTTTGCCATGCACCATTTTGGCGAACCCGTCCGGCGCTGGCGTGGTAGCATTCGGCTGCCTCCGGTAGTGATCCTTCATAGCATCATGCCGGTCAAGTGCTGTCCTCACTCCAATAAATAAAGGAACTCTGGAAATGAAGCATTCCATCCTCGTTGCTGCCCTGCTCGCCGTCGCCGTGTCCGCTTGCGGCAAAAAGGAAGAAGTTGCTGCTCCGGCCCAGGCACCTGCCCCTGTCGAACAACAAGCGGCACCGGCCGCAACCCCGGCAGAGCCCACGCCTGCCGAAGCCGCCAAGGAAGAAGCCGCCGCTGCGGTCGATGCTGCCAAGGAAGGCGCTGCTGACGCTGTCGATGCAGCCAAGCAAGCCGCTGATGCAGCGGTTGACGCCGCCAAGCAAGCTGCGGATGCAACCGTCGAAGCTGCCAAGGAAGGTGCTGCTGCCGCTGCTGACGCTGTCAAGGAAGGCGCAGAAGCCGCCAAGGACGCCGTCCAGAAGTAAGCTGAAACACGCAGTACCACGTTTCAAACAACAACGCCGGCCTCCAGGGGCCGGCGTTGTTGTTTAGTCCCGCCCATCCACGACAGACGGGAACCTGTGGTTCAGCGCAATTCCTGCTGCAGCAGACCCAGCATGCGGCGTGCAGTCTCGGATTTGTCCACACCGCCTTCGCGCGTCAACACGGTTACTGTGGTCGCATTGCCCTGCCCCTTCAGGCTCAGACGATACTCGCCGCCGGACTCGGCAGGCTTGTCACTGCTGCGCCAGAAGGCCAGCTTGGACAAAAAGCCTTCACTCTTCTTGCTGTTGTTGTCGACATCCGGATCAACATAGCGAACGAAGTAAAGTCCCTGAGTGCGATCACGATCCTCAACGGTGAAGCCGATACGATCGAGCGCCAGACCGACACGCCGCCAGGCGCGATCAAAGGCTTCGTCAACCTGCAGCGCCACCTCGCCCCCCTCGGTGGCAGTGACCTTGGCGCGCTCGCCAGCAGGCGGAGCACTGACCAGTGCAGCCTGCGCGCGCGCTTCGTCAGCCCCAAGGCGAATCATCAGCCGACGCAGCATCTCGGCCTCGAGTTCGGGATCAGCCGGACGCGGTTGCCAGATGGTGGAATCCTTGGCCTCGGTGGGGTAGATCTCCATCATGCCGCGATGGCTGATGTAGATCTCGACCGTGCCGTCACGCCCCACTTCCAGTCGGGTGCGGAACTTGTCGCGCTCCGGCGTGGAAAACAGACCATCGAACACCCGACCCAGTGCCGAACGCACGAAATCCTGCTGGATCTTGGCTCTATCCTCAGCCCAGTCGGTTTCCAGCACACCGATCTCGGGGCTGTCGATATTGAGGATGAAGCCAAGCTCCAACCAGAAATCCTTGACCTGCGGCCACAGGGTTTCCACATTACCCGGCACCACCAGCCAGCGCTGGGTGCCTGCACGCTCGATACGCATGTTCTCGGGTTGTGGCATCACCGTGTTGGCAGCGCCTGCCGCCGGCTGTCCCGCGCGATCGGCGTTATAGGCCGAATAGGTCGCCACGCCACGCGGCGACACGTCCGGCACGGCAAAGCGATCGTCACGCGTCGGAGCGGTGAGATCAGGCGGGATTTCCAGCGGAGCGACCTGACGGGCACTCTTGTAGTCGATACGCTTTGATTCAAGCAATGAACCCGAGCAGCCGGCCAACGTCAGCGACACGGCAAGCAGGGAAGCGGAAGTGCGCAGGGAGCGATTCATGAGGTTCCTGAGGGGAAAAACGGATCAGATATTGATGCCAGCCTGACGCATGGCGAGACGAACACGTTCGTGACAGGCCTCGGCCAAGGGCGTCAGCGGCAACCGGAGCGCACCGCCAATCAGCCCCATCTGCGCCACTGCCCACTTCACCGGAATCGGGTTGGCTTCGCAGAACAACTGCCGGTGCAGACCAACCAGACGCGCGTTGATCTCACGTGCCGTGCGGGCATCCCCCGACAGTGCGGCAGCGCACATGTCGTGCATGGCACGCGGCGCAACGTTGGCAGTGACTGAGATCGTGCCGTGCCCGCCAAGTAGCAGGAAAGCAGCCACCGTCATGTCATCACCGCTATACAGGGCAAAGTCCTTCGGTGCGCGCTCGATCAGGTCGCAGGCACGATCAATGCTGCCGGTCGCATCCTTGACACCGATGATGTTGGGGATCTGAGCCAGCCGCAGGGTGGTGTCGTTGGACAGGTCTGCCACCGTACGCCCCGGCACGTTGTACAGGATCAGCGGCAACTCCACCGCCTCGGCGATGGTGCGGAAGTGCTGGTACAGCCCTTCCTGAGTGGGCCGGTTGTAATACGGCACCACCGACAGATGGGCAGTGGCCCCTGCCTTCTGCGCAAAACGAGCCAAGGCCACCGCCTCGGCAGTCGAGTTTGCCCCGGTGCCGGCGATGACCGGGATGCGTCCGGCAGCGTGCTCGACACACACCCGGATCAGTTCGCAGTGTTCATCGACATTGACGGTAGGCGACTCACCGGTGGTACCCACCACGACGATGCCGTCAGTGCCTTCGGCGACATGCCAGTCCACCAGGCTGCGCAGGCGTTCAAAATCAAGGCTGCCGTCTTCATGCATCGGCGTGACGATGGCGACAATCGATCCGGTAATCATGGCTATGGCCAAAACGATAAAAACACGATTCTAACCGATCGTCGCCAGTCGGCTAGTCCCGCGCGCAGATCGGCGGGACAGAACTGCGCAGGCTCAAAGGTCAGCCAGCGCCTTGATGTGCGAAACCACCGACCGCGCCAGCGAACTGAGCGAGTACCCCCCCTCGAGGATCGAGACAATCCGCTTGTGACCGCAGTCTTCGGCCAGCGCCTTGATCTGCTGGGTCACCCAGATGTAGTCGGACTCGACCAGACCCAGTGAGCCCATGTCATCCTCGTAGTGGGCATCGAACCCGGCCGAAATGAAGATGGCCTGCGGATTGTGATTACGCAGGTTCGGAATCCAGATATCGCTGACCACCTGGCGGAACGCATCGCCCCGGGTGCCGGCGGGCACCGGCACATTGCACATGTGCGCAGGCGGGTTGTCTGCACCACTATAGGGATAGAAGGGATGCTGGAAGATGCTGGCCATCATCACCCGCGGATCATTGCGGAAGATGTCCTCGGTACCGTTGCCGTGATGGACATCGAAATCAATGATCGCCACCCGCTCCAGACCGTGCACTTCAGTGGCATGGCGGGCCGCAACCGCAACGTTGTTGATGAAGCAGAACCCCATGGCCTTGCCATGCTCGGCATGATGACCGGGCGGGCGGACGGCACAGAAAGCGTTCTCGACCTCGCCCTTGAGCACCAGATCGGTAGCCAGCACCCCGGCACCAGCCGAGCGCAAGGCCGCCTTCATGGTATTGGGGCTCATCGCGGTGTCAGGGTCGAGGTGACGGATGCCGTGCTCGGGCACACTGGCCTGCAACTCGTCAAAGTAGCTCTGGGCATGTGCACGCACCACCTGCTCGGCAGTCGCCAGCGGCGCGTCGTAGAAAGACAGATACAGGTCCAGCCCTGCCGCAATCAGGCGATCGTTGATCGCAGCCAGCCGGTCGGGACACTCCGGATGGTGTGCTCCCATGTCGTGCAACCAGCAATCGCGGTGCGTGATGAATGCCGTTGTCGTCATACCCCTCCTCTCCCGATAAGGGCGAACTTTCTGTTGCGGACTGTTTCAAACAGCCCTGCGGTGATGGCCCATGGTACGGGCTCGCGATCTTTGTCGTCTATTATCACCGCTTCCCGTCCAATTTCACAGTACGAGCCAACATGCCCCAGCGCCCTGCAAACCGGCTTCTAGAGGCCGCCAGCCAGATCATTCTGGGGAAGACCCACGAACTTCAACTCGCACTCTCCTGTCTGATCGCGCGCGGTCATCTGCTGATAGAGGACGTTCCCGGTGTCGGCAAGACCACCCTGGCCCACGCCCTGGCGCGCCTGATCGGCCTGCACTTCCAGCGCATCCAGTTCACCAGCGACCTGCTGCCCGCCGACATCGTCGGCGTGTCGATCTTCGATCGGGATACCAGTCACTTTCGTTTCCACCCCGGACCGGTGTTCGCGCAACTGATTCTGGCTGACGAAGTCAATCGTGCCACACCCAAGACCCAGAGCGCGCTGCTTGAAGCCATGGAGGAGCGGCAGATCACCGCCGACGGCAGCACCATGCCCCTGCCCGAACCTTTCTTCGTCATGGCAACGCAGAACCCGTCGTCGCAGATCGGCACCTTTCCGTTACCCGAAAGCCAGCTCGACCGCTTCCTGATGCGCATCCAGCTCGGCTACCCCGACCGCAGCGCCGAGCGCGCGTTACTGATGGGTAAGGCCCGACGGGAAATCATCGAACATCAACCACCGGTGATCACCCCGGATGACCTGCTTGCCCTTCAGGAAGAGGCACAATCCCTGCTGATCGCTGAACGCCTGATTGACTATGTACAGGATCTGCTCGCAGCGACACGCCAGGCAGGGGAATACCTCGGCGGCCTGAGCCCACGCGCCGGACTTGGCCTGCTCGCCGCCGCACGTGCCTGGGCCTTGATCGAAGGGCGCGACCACGTGCTGCCGGAGGACATCCAGCGTGTATTCCCCCACATCGCAGCTCATCGGCTACAGCGCGCGGGGGACGGCCGCCACCCTGGCCCAGCCGAGTTGGCGCGCCTGCTGCAGTCCGTACCCTTGCGCTGATGGTGCCGCGTCCCACCTTGCGCCACCGCATGAACCAGGCTGTCGATCGCTGGCTGTTCCGCCTTGGGGCCCCGGAAACGGAGCCCATCGTACTGCGCCAGCGCCGAATTTACGTACTACCGACCCGTGCCGGCTACGGCTTCGCCCTCGCCCTGCTGGTGATGCTGATCGCATCACTCAATTACAACCTCAGCCTGGGCTATGCACTCACCTTCCTGCTGGGCGGCATGGCTATCGCCAGCATCATCCACGCCTTCCGCAACCTGCTTGGCATCAGCCTTCGCGCAGGTCGTGGGGAACCGGCTTTCGCAGGAGAGAACGCCATATTCCACCTAAGGGTCGATAATCCACGTCACCGCCGCCGCCCAGCGCTGCGCCTGAGCACCCGCGACGGCGCCACGCTGTTCGACCTTGCCGCAGATGAGAGCTCCGAAGTCAGCTTGACACTGCCCACCCACCAACGCGGCGTCCTGCCGCTCGGCCGCACCCGGATCGAAACCACCTGGCCCCTCGGATTGATCCGGGCATGGAGTGTCTTCATCCCTGCCATCGAAACCATCGTCTATCCTGCTCCAGAGCCGACACCGCCTCCTCTCCCTGCGCGCCCAGCGGGCAACAGCAGCACTGGAATGCGCAGCACGGGTGGGGGTGATGACGATTTCACCGGACTGCGCAGTCATCAGCAATCAGACTCTCCCCGCCATCTGGCGTGGAAGGCCTATGCCCGTGGTGGGCCACTGATGACCAAGCAGTTCGCCGCCGTCGAGGGTGGTGAGGTCGAGCTCGACTGGCAGGCCACACCGGACCACCTGGACGATGAAGCCCGTTTGTCACGACTGAGCGCGTGGCTGCTGGCCGCCGAGCAGTCCGGCGCACGCTACGCCTTGCGCCTGCCGATGCAGAACATCCCGGCTGCACACGGCACGACGCACCTGCATCGCTGCCTGCGCGCACTGGCCCTGTTCGCCTCCCCTGCTGAAGGCGCACGCCATGCACCCTGACACAGCGACAGACAGCCTGCGCAGGGATCAAGGCAGCTGGTTGCTCGGTGCAGCAGCGCTGACCCTGGCCCCCCATGTCGACACGCTCCCCACTTGGGTTGCGGTGCTGGCATTCGGCCTGCTCGGCTGGCGCGCATCGCTGCTATGGCGAGGACGCATGGCCACCAGCAAGTGGCTTGTGCTGATGCTTGCGCTCGCCGCGGGCATCGCCGTCCGATTCGAGTTTGGTCATTTTTTTGGCAAGGATCCGGGCGTCGCCCTGCTCGCCATCCTGCTTGGCCTGAAATTGCTGGAAACGCGCACCATGCGCGATATCCACGCTGCCGTCCTGCTGTGCTTCTTCCTCCAGCTCGCGGTGTTCCTGGAGAATCAATCCCCCCTATTTGCACTACTTGCGCTTGGCGCCTGCCTGCTGTCCATCGGCAGCCTGCTCGCACTCACCGATCCGCATGCCAGCCAGCGCGAACGCCTGCGCACCAGCGCTCTGCTGCTCGTGCAGGGCCTGCCTTTCATGCTGACCCTGTTCGTGCTGTTTCCAAGAGTACAGGGTCCGTTGTGGGGCCTGCCCGCCGATGCACACCGTGCAGTCACCGGCCTATCCGACAGCATGAGCCCCGGTTCCATTGCCGAGCTCAGCCAATCAAGCGAGATCGCCTTTCGGGCAGCATTCGAAGAGGCTCCACCGCCCCCCCACCTGCGCTACTGGCGGGGGCCGGTACTGACACATTTCGACGGCAGCACCTGGCGCGCCAGCCGTCACGAGCGGGCTGAGCACCCCTACTACACCCCTGCGGGGCCCCAGTTGCGCTACCAGTTGACGCTGGAAGCGCATAACCAGCACTGGCTGCTGGCAATGGATTTCGCAGGCGGACCAGTCGATGGCATACGCTTTGGTAGTGACTATCAGGCGCTGAGCGTACAACCCGTGCGCACCCGCAGCCGGTTCGAACTCAACGCCTACCCCGAAACCCCGGTCGGTGTCGACGAATCATCCCGGGTGCTCGATAGCGCCCGGCGCCTGCCGGCGGATGGCAACCCGCGGAGCAGACAACTGGTTGCCGAATTGAGTGCCGACACGCCGACACCGGCAATCTTGCTCGAACGCGTCATCGATTACCTGCGTCAGAGCGAGTTGCGTTACACCCTGCGTCCGCCATTGATGCGCGAGGATAGCGTAGATACCTTCCTGTTCGTGGCCCAACGGGGATTCTGCGAACACTTCTCGTCGGCCTTCGTCTTCCTGATGCGTGCAGCAGGTGTTCCGGCGCGCGTGGTCACCGGCTACCAGGGCGGCGAGATCAACCCGGTTGATGGCAGTCTGGTGGTCCGCCAGTCCGATGCCCACGCCTGGGCCGAGGTCTGGCTGGACGGTCGAGGCTGGGTCCGGGTCGACCCGACCGCGCTCGCCGCCCCCCAGCGTATCGAATCCGGGCTGTCCGCCGCCCTGCCCGCGGGTGAGGCACTGCCACTGCTGATGCGCCCGGAAATGGCCTGGTTGCGTACGCTTCGCCATCAATGGGACGCGGCATCGAATCACTGGAATCAGTGGGTTCTTGGCTACAATCAGGCACGTCAGCTCGAGTTGCTGTCCGAACTCGGCCTCGACACCCCCCACTGGCAGGTCTTGATCGGTGGCATGATGCTGGCCGTCCTGGTG
This sequence comes from Parazoarcus communis SWub3 = DSM 12120, assembly GCF_003226565.1. GTDB lineage: Bacteria > Pseudomonadota > Gammaproteobacteria > Burkholderiales > Rhodocyclaceae > Parazoarcus > Parazoarcus communis. The sequence continues at coordinate 111,019 of NZ_QKOE01000006.1, forward strand.
GTGATGGCAGCGCTGCTCGCCTGGGCCATGCATTACCGCAACCCTGCGGATGCACTGGACAAAGCCTGGGCCGCCTTTTCACGCAAACTTGCGCACGTGGGCCTGGAGCGCCATCCTGCAGAGGGGCCGCTGGATTACGGTGCTCGCCTGGCCCGTGCCCGTCCGCTTGATGCCAGCGCATTGCAGGAAATCACCAGCCGCTATGCCGCATTGCGCTACCGACCACCTGCACCCGTACATGAGGTGCTTGAACTGAAACGACGTATCCGGAAGCTGAACCTTCGATGACTTTGCCGACCCGCCAGATCCTGACCCTCACCTCCATCGCCCTGTTTGCGCTGGCCACCATACCCAGCGCATCGGCCAGCTTCGTCGACCGCGAGGAGGTGCGGACTTTCGTCGAGGACATTGCGACACGCCACAACCTTGATCACGCCCTGCTACTCGACAGCCTCAGCCGTGCTCGCCACGAACCGCGCGTCATCAGTCTGATCCGCCCGCCCAGCACGCCAGGCGTGCGCTCCTGGCAACGGTACCGGGCGCGCTTCCTGGACAAGACACGCATTGAGGGCGGCCTGGCTTTCTGGTCGGAGTATGCCCCTATCCTGAAGATGGCCGAAGAGCGTTACGGCGTACCCGCCGAAGTGATCGTGGCCATCATTGGCGTCGAAACCGTATATGGCCGCCATACCGGCAACTTCGAAACGCTCTCGGCACTGACCACTCTCGCCTTCGACTATCCGCCGCGCGCCGAACTGTTCCGACGCGAACTGGAAAATTTGTTCCTGCTCGCACGCGAACAGAACCGCCCCCCCGAGAGCTACCTGGGCTCTTACGCGGGCGCACTGGGTTTTCCGCAGTTCCTGCCCAGCAGCGTGCGGCACTACGCAGTGGATTTTGACGCCGACGGCAAGATCGATTTTGACAGTTCGCCGCTGGATGCCATCGGAAGCGTCGCCAATTATCTGCATGTTCATGGCTGGCAAACCGGCGCACCAGTGGCTGTCATGGCAAGGCTCGGACCGGAGACCGACCCCGCCCCCCTGGTTGCAGCAGGTATCGAACCCAGCCTGTCCCCGGCGGTATTGTCGGCAGCGGGCATTGGCAGCGCCAACGGCAACATGATTGATGCAAACGCGACCCTGGTGGATCTTGTGACGCCGGGTGCGGCAACCGAGTACTGGCTTGGCTATCGAAACTTCTACGTCATCACCCGCTACAACAAGAGCAGCTTCTACGCGATGTCGGTTTTCGAACTGGCCGAGACACTGCGTCAGCGCCGGAACGAGGAACTGGCAAAGCGCTGACCCGACGCGGCGGGGGCAACGCAGGATGCGCTCAAAGCAAGGCGTCGCGCGAAATACCTCTCCGCTTGAGCGTTCGCCGCAACTGCCCGAGCGCCTCCAGCTGAATCTGCCGCACCCGCTCGCGCGTCAGATCAAGCTGTAGTGCCAACTCTTCGAGGGTCAACATCTCGCATTCATCCAATCCATAACGGTGACGGATGACCAGACGCTGCTTGTCATTGAGCATGTCGATCCAGGCGCGCAGCAAATGCTCGATCTCCGCCGCATGAATCAGGATATCAGGAGCCTCGGCGTGCTCATCCGCAAGTGACTCACCGATCGACAGGCTGGGATCGATATCCAGTGGTGCGTCGAGCGAGGCAGTATGCTCGCTCAGTGCCAGGATTGCCCGCACCGTCTCGACTGGCTTGTCGAGGCGCATGGCGATCTCTTCGATACTGGACTCACCGTTGGCGGCCGCCTCGATATTGCGCTGGGTGCGCAATACCTGATTGAGTTCCTTGACCACATGCACCGGGAGACGGATCGTGCGCGACTGGTTCATGATCGCACGCTCGATGTTCTGGCGGATCCACCAGGTCGCATAGGTGGAAAAACGGAAGCCACGCTCGGGGTCGAACTTTTCCAGTGCGTGAATCAGGCCGAGATTACCCTCCTCGACAAGATCCAGCAGAGGGATGCCCCGATTCAGATAGTGCTTGGCAATATTGACCACAAGGCGCAGGTTGCGCTCGATCATGGTCTGTCGGGCCTGGAAATCGCCCTGACGGACACGCCGTGCCAGCGCGGCCTCCTCATCCGCAGTCAGCAACGGATTGGCCCCGATCTCGTTCAGATAAATCTGCGTGACATCGCTGAGGAACTCGTTCTCGATGACAGGCGCCTGTCGGTCGGCGAACACTTCCACCTCGAGGGGAAGGTCCGGATCATGACTCTCGACGTCGTCAGGGATGTCCGGCTCTTCCATGGGCCTCCTCGTCAGCGCGCGGGCAGGTACTTCATCGGATCAACCGGCTGCCCCTGTTTGCGAATCTCGAAATGAAGCTTGGGGCGATCGGCATCGGTACTACCCAACTCAGCGATCTGCTGCCCCTTGGTGACGGCATCTGCCTCCTTGACCAGCAGTTGCTGGTTATGAGCATAGGCAGTCAGGTAATTGTCGTCATGTTTGATGATGACCAGTTTTCCGAGCCCGCGCAAGCCGCTGCCGGCATAGACGACCTTGCCACCAGCCGACGCCAGCACGGGCGTACCCGGCGTACCGGCAATGTCGATCCCCTTGTTGCGCAGCTTGGCGTCCCCGCCAACCGGTTCGTCGAAGCCCAGCAGGACCTTGCCTTTGACCGGCCACAGCCACTCACCATCGGGCCCAGGAAGACGTGGTGCGTCCGCCACGGACGGTGTGGCAGGTTTTGTCTCCACGACCCCTTCAGCGGGTTTCTGCAAACGCGCCCAAGCTTCGTCAGAGTATGGCTGCTTACCGCCCAGTGGCGTTTGCTTGATGGGCACACCTGCGGTCGCGGTGGCCGTCGGCACCTCGGTACTCATCGGCGGAATCGGCACAGTCACGGCAGGCTCGGAGACGATCGGGATGGCTTGCGCCACCTCACCACCACCTTCAGGCGCCACACGCAGACTTTGACCGACATGAATCTGGTTCGGATTGGACAAGCCGTTCCAGGCCACCAGATCCGCAACACTGACACCATACTGTCGCGCCAGGGCGTTGAGGGTATCTCCAGTCTGTACAACGTGCACACCCTTGCGCTCAGCCGTCGGAGCGGCCTGAGGCATGGAACCAGCATCCCGCACCGGCGCCGTCACCTTGCCTGCACACCCTGCAGTCAGGACAAGCAGAACGGCCAGCCCGGCCAGTGCACCACGAGAAGTCAGGATTTCCTTGTTCATTCCGTACCAGTCAGTAGCGGCACGAAGCGCACGGCCTCATGCCAGCTTTCCTTGAACATGTTGCCCTGGCGCTCAATCATCAGCAGGCGTTGTTCGCCACCACCTACCGGAATGATCAGGCGCCCGCCAGGCGCGAGTTGGTCTTTCAATGCCTGCGGTACCCCCAGCGCACCCGCAGCCACGATGATACTGTCGAAAGGGGCTGCCTCGGGCAAGCCCATTGAGCCATCAGCATATTTCAGGCGTACATTGGGCAGCCGCAACGGGCGCAGATTGTCCCGTGCCCGATCGAGTAAGGGACGAATCCGCTCCACTGCATAGACGTCGACCGCCACCTTCGACAGCACCGCAGCCTGATAGCCACAGCCTGCTCCGATCTCCAGCGTCTTGCCAAGTTCCCGTCCCGAGCGCAATAACTCGATCATGCGAGCTACCACGAAGGGCTGCGAGATGGTCTGCTGAAAACCGATCGGCAACGCGGTGTCGTCATACGCGCCGTAAGCGAGCCCTTCTTCGACGAACTGGTGGCGTGGAATCTGCCCCATCGCAGCCAGCACCTTTTCGTCCCGGATACCTTGACTGCGCAGGCGCTCCACCATGCGCGCACGCGTGCGCACCGCATCCGTTTGACGAGGATTCATCGCACCAGCCAATCGTTCACCATGCCGATCTGTCCGGTATGGGTCAGATCGATCTGCAGCGGCGTAATGGACACCAGCCCTTCGGATACCGCATGAAAGTCAGTACCCTCGCCCGCATCAGCCGCGGCACCGGCGGCCCCCACCCAATACACGGTCTCATTGCGGGGCGTCACGCTCTTGATCACCGGCTCGGCCTTATGACGCTTGCCCAGGCGGGTGACCCGCGTACCCCGCAGCGCCTCGTATGGCAGGTCAGGCACATTGACGTTCAACAGCATCGGCTGGCGCAACGGCTGATTCATGAAACGAACGGCCAGATCGCGCGCCACCCGTGCAGCGGTGGAGAAATCGGAAGCCCCCTTGCTCACCAGCGACACCGCTATCGACGGCACCCCCAGCAAATAGCCTTCGGTAGCCGCTGCCACGGTACCGGAGTAGAGCGTATCGTCCCCCATGTTGGCGCCATGATTCACCCCCGAAACCACCATGTCGGGCAAATGATCCAGCATGCCGGTCACGGCCAGATGCACACAATCAGTGGGGGTGCCATTGACGAAATGAAAGCCGTTGGCGGCGCGGCGCAGGGAGAGCGGACGGTCGAGTGTCAGCGAGTTGCTTGCCCCACTGCGGTCACGCTCCGGCGCCACAACGGTCACCTCGCCGATTTCCGACAAGGCCTGAGCCAGCGCAGCGATGCCGGGCGCGAAATAGCCATCGTCATTACTGACCAGAATACGCATCTTGAATCCGTTGGAGTCTCACCGACAGGGCGTCGGCGATGTTAGCACAGCATGGAAATCACGTTCGGACCGCAGAAAAACAAAAACCGGCTAAAGCCGGTTGCTGTTGTTTTGGTCGGGGCGGCGGGATTCGAACTCGCGACCCCTTGCACCCCATGCAAGTGCGCTACCAGGCTGCGCTACGCCCCGACACAAGCCGCCATTATAGCAAGCTTTTTAAAAACCGCCAGTGCAAAATCAAGCTTTCAACGCAGCAAGCGTAGCCTCCAGTTCCGCGCGCACTTCGCGGATCACCGCCTTGTATCGCTCGGCGACCTCGGCCTCCTCGACCTGATGGATGGCCGCTTCACCGAGGCGATTTCGCGCACCGGAAATGGTAAAGCCTTCGTCATACAGCAAATGCCTGATACGACGCACCAGCAGAACCTCATGATGCTGATAGTAGCGACGGTTCCCCCCCCGCTTGACAGGCTTCAGCTGGGTGAACTCCTGCTCCCAGTAACGCAGCACGTGCGCCTTGACACCGCAAAGTTCGCTGACTTCTCCGATGGTGAAATAGCGCTTTGCCGGAATGGGCGGCAGGTCGGCACTCGAAATTTCAGGGTTGCTTGCTTGCATCACTGAGTTCCTCCACCGCCGCCTTCAGCTTCTGACTGGCATGAAAGGTCACCACCCGACGAGCGGTGATCGGAATCTCCTCGCCGGTCTTGGGGTTCCGGCCAGGCCGCTGTGGCTTGTCACGCAACTGGAAATTACCGAAGCCGGAAAGCTTGACGCTATCGCCACGCTCCAGCGCTGTCCGGATTTCTTCAAAGAAGCCTTCCACCATATCCTTGGCTTCACGCTTGTTCAGCCCGACCTGCTCAAACAACAGGTCTGCCAGCTCGGCCTTCGTCAAGGTCACGTTCATTCTCCTGATCCACGCAGTCGAGCGCCCAGAGTGAGCTCAGCATGACGGATCAGCGCATTCATTGCCGCATCCACTTCCGAATCTTCAAGTGTGCGCTGAGTATCTTGCATCAACACCCTGAAAGCAAGGCTCTTCTTGTCGGGATCAATGCCCTTGCCATGATAGACATCGAACAACTCAATTGCGCTGACAATACCTGACGCCGCCGCTTCGAGCACTTCCAGCACACGGGCAACCGGCACCTCCTGACCCAGCACCAGCGCCAGGTCACGGGCCACTGCAGGCATCTTCGAAACCGTTGCGAAAACCGGCATTTCCGCCTGCAGCGCATCCCCAAGCTCGATCTCGAACACGATCGGCGCGGTACCGAGCTCGTAACGTTGCACCCACACCGGATGCAACTCGCCGACCACACCAATATGGCGCCCGTCCAGCATCACCGCAGCCGCACGCCCCGGATGCAGGGCGGGGTCAGACACACGCTCGAAGCACAGCTCGCGCGGCGCAAACAAAGCCTCGAGATCACCCTTGAGATCGTAAAAATCCACCGGCCGAGCACGCTCACCCCATTGCTCCTGCAAGGCCGTACCTGAAACCAGGGCGGCAATCCGCATCGGCTGATGGAAGCCAGCCACAGGCTCGCCATCGGCCTTGCGCTCGAAACAACGACCAATCTCGAACACCCGTACCCGGGCTTGCTGACGCTTCCGATTGGTCGCCAGATTGGCCACCAGCCCCGGAATCAGACTGGAGCGCATCACACTCATCTGACTGGCGATCGGATTGGCCAGACGGATAGGATCGTCATTGGCGCAGAAATCCCGCTCCCACGCGTCTTCGACAAAGGCGAAGTTGACCACCTCCTGAAAGCCCCGCGCCGCCAGCAGGTGACGCACATCCCACACCGTGCGCGACGATTCGCTGCGCTCCAGCATCATCAACCCGCCCTGCGGTACCCGGGCCGGGATATTGTCATAGCCGTAGAGACGCACCAACTCTTCGATCAGATCTTCTTCAATTTCGATATCGAAACGGAACGACGGCGGAGTGACCAGAAAATCGTCACCCGACTGCACCGGCGCAAGGTGCACACGCCGCAGCAGGGACTCGATCTCGGCGTTGTTCAGATCAATACCCAGCACGCGGCGCGCACGCGCAGGACGCAGACGCACGGCAGGACGCTGAGGCAGCGCTTCGACCGCCACAGCTTCTTCCACCGGACCTGCCACACCACCGCAGATATCCAGGATCAGGCGGGTCGCCCGCTCGATCGCCGGCCGTGCAAGTTCGAAGTCCACCCCACGCTCGAAACGATGCGAGGCATCGGAGACAAAGCCGTGGGCTCGCGCCCGACCGGCAATCGCCGCTGGAGCAAAGAAAGCGCTTTCCAGAAAGACATCTGTCGTATCGAGCGTGATACCGCTCTCCTCTCCGCCCATCACACCGGCCATGGCCAGCGCGCGCGCATCATCTGCAATCAGCAGGGTATCGACGGCAGGCGTCACAATCTGCTCATTGAGCAGCTTGAGTTGCTCACCAGCACGCGGCATGCGGACATGAATGGCCCCATCCAGACGGGCGTTATCGAAGGCATGCAAGGGCTGCCCCAGTTCAAGCATCACGTAGTTGGTGATATCCACCAATGCGCTGATCGCGCGGATGCCGCTGCGCTGCAATCGCTGCTTCATCCACTCCGGTGTCGGCGCCTTGGCATCGACCCCCCGCAGGATGCGGCCGCAATAGCGCGGGCAAGCTGCCGGCGCATCGAGCACGATGGACCGTCGATCATCAATGCCCGGCAGGACAGGCTGAACAGCCGGCAGCGTCAGCATCGAGTCAGTCAGCGCAGCCACCTCGCGCGCCACACCACTCAGGCTCAGACAGTCAGCCCGATTCGGCGTCAGCTTGATGGTGAACAGCGTGTCATCGAGCCCAAGATAATCACGGATGTCGGAGCCTACCGGCGCATCTTCCGGCAGCACATGCAACCCGGCATGATCCTCGGACAGACCCAACTCACGCGCCGAGCACAGCATGCCAAACGACTCGACCCCGCGCAACTTGGCCGCCTTGATTGCAAAATCGCCCGGCAGCACGGCCCCCACCTTGGCGCACGGCACCTTGAGGCCTGCAGCCGCGTTTGGCGCACCACAGACGATCTGCAGCAACTCGCCCGTGCCAGCATCAACCTTGCAAACACGCAGCTTGTCCGCATTGGGATGTTTCTCGGCTTCGACGATCTGCGCCACGACGATGCCGGTAAAGGCGGGCGCAACCGGATCCGCCTCTTCGACCTCCAGACCGGCCATGGTCATCAGGTGACCCAACGCGGCGCTATCGAGCGACGGATTGACGAAGGTCCGCAACCACTGTTCTGAAAATTGCATGATTCGCTTACCTGAATTGGCTCAAGAAACGCAGATCGCCCTCGAAGAAGAGGCGCAGATCATTGACACCGTAGCGCAGCATGGTCAGCCGATCCGGGCCCATGCCGAACGCAAAACCGGTGTAGCGCTCGGGATCGATGCCACCGAAACGCAGCACGTTCGGATGCACCATGCCGCAACCTGCGATCTCCAGCCAACGCCCTTCGAGCGCGCCACTCATGAAGGCGACATCGATCTCGGCAGAGGGCTCGGTAAAGGGAAAGAACGACGGGCGGAAGCGGACCTGGAGATCTTCGGTTTCAAAGAACTTGCGCAAAAAGTCGGCAATCACACCCTTCAGATCGACGAAGCTGACGTGCTCGCCGACCCATAACCCCTCGACCTGATGGAACATGGGCGAATGGGTTGCATCCGAGTCAACACGATAAACCCGACCTGGCGCAATGACGCGGATGTCCGGCATGACCTCGAGATGCTTGTGTCGCTCCACATGCTCAAGCATGGCGCGGATCTGTACCGGACTGGTATGGGTGCGCAGCAACACATCGTCGCGACCTTCGAGATAGAAGGTGTCGTGCATGGAACGTGCAGGATGGTTCTCCGGCGTGTTCAGCGCGGTGAAGTTGTGCCAGTCGGTCTCGATCTCGGGTCCGTCGGCCACGACAAACCCGATGGAACGAAACAGCGCCTCAACCCGCTCGAGCGAACGGCTGACCGGATGCAGCCCGCCTATGGTCGCACCTCGTCCCGGCAGGGTGACGTCCAGCGCCTCAGATGCCAGTTGTGCCATCAGCGCGGCCTCGCGCAGGGCTTCACGACGCGCCTCAAGCGCCGTCTCGATGGCCAGCTTGACGCGATTGATTGCTGCACCGGCTTCGCGCTTTTCCTCGGCGGGCAGCTTGCCCAGCCCTTTCAGAAGCTCGGTGAGCGAGCCGCTTTTACCCAGAAAACGCGCCTTTGCCTGCTCGAGCTGGGCGCTATCGGCTGCAGCAGAAAATGCGGCTTCGGCCTGTTGAACCAGTTGATCGAGGTTATCCATGTCCCTGCCATTCCGGGAAGATCAGAAAAAAAAAGGAGGCCAGGCCTCCTTTTTTCGGGCTGCGGAAACTTACGCAGCGATTTGGGCCTTGGCTTGCGCGGCGAGCGCAGCAAACGCGGGCTTGTCAAACACGGCCAGATCGGCCAGAACCTTGCGGTCCACTTCGACGGCAGCCTTCTTCAGGCCATTCATGAAGGTGCTGTAGGTCAGACCGAGTTCACGCGCAGCGGCGTTGATACGGACGATCCACAGGGCGCGGAACTGACGCTTGCGCTGACGACGGTCGCGGTAAGCGTACTGACCGGCCTTCATCACCGCCTGCTTGGCGATGCGATATACGTTTTTACGACGGCCGCGGTACCCCTTGGCCTGGTCGAGAACTTTCTTGTGACGTGCGCGGGCGGTTACACCACGTTTAACTCTGGGCATGGCGGTCTCCTATCAAGCGTAAGGCAACATGGCACGGATCAGCTTTTCATCGCTGGCATGAACTTCAGTCATGCCGCGCAGCTGACGCTTGCTCTTGGTGGTCTTCTTGGTAAGGATGTGGCGCTTGAACGCCTGGGACCGCTTGATCCCACCGCTGGAGCGAACCTTGAAGCGCTTCTTGGCGCCGCTCTTGGTCTTCATCTTGGGCATTGCTGAGACTCCGGTTTATAGAATGCCGTCAGGTAGTACCGGTTCAGGTACGTTTGACACCCGACACCACTTGTTTTCCTGCCCAGCCACAACGACCAGACAGGGTATCAGCCCCGACTACCGGGGCAAATCCTGCATACCGCTTGATCAGCGGTTTTTCTTGGGCGCGATCACCATGATCATCTGCCGCCCTTCCATCTTCGGCATCTGCTCGACCTGGCCGATTTCTTCCAGATCCGCCTTTACCCGCTCAAGCTGACGCAAACCGAATTCCTGGTGCGCCATTTCACGTCCGCGAAAGCGCAAGGTCACCTTGCACTTGTCACCCTCTTCCAGGAAGCGTTTCAGGTTACGCAGCTTGATCTGGTAGTCGTTTTCGTCCGTACCCGGACGCAGCTTGACTTCCTTGACCTGCACCTGCTTCTGCTTCAGACGCGCTTCATGCGCTTTCTTCTGCTCCTGGTACTTGAACTTGCCGAAATCCATCACCCGGCAGACCGGGGGTTGCGCCATCGGCGCGATTTCAACCAGATCCATACCCGCTTCATCAGCGGCCTCGAGGGCGGCCCTCAGGGAAACAATACCAAGCGGCTCACCGTCTTCACCAACCAGACGAACCTCAGGCGCGGTGATTTCCCCGTTGACGCGCTGCTTCTTCTCTTGAGCGATGGTTCAAATCTCCATAAAAATCAAAGTCAGACCGACCCGGCCTTCGCCTCAACTTCGCGAAGCCAGCGCTCGATCAACGTATCGATGGGCATCTGGCCAAGATCCTGGCCGCCCCGAACGCGCACTGCAACGACGCCGCCCGCCTTTTCTTTTTCGCCTACGACGATCTGGTAAGGCAGCTTGTGCACGCTATGTTCGCGGATTTTATAGTTAATCTTCTCGTTGCGCAAATCCGCTTCGACTCGGAAACCCGCTTTCTTCAGGCGGAGTGCGACTTCCTTCGCATACTCGGCCTGCCCTTCGGAGATGTTCATCACCACCGCATGAACAGGCGCCAGCCACAACGGCAAGGCGCCGGCGTGATGTTCGATCAGGATGCCGATGAAACGCTCAAGCGAGCCCAGGATGGCACGGTGCAACATGACCGGCACCTTCTTGGTGTTGTCCTCGGCTACATACTCGGCCCCCAGGCGCACTGGCAGATTGAAATCGAGCTGCAGCGTGCCGCACTGCCAGACGCGATTCAGGCAATCCTTGAGCGAAAACTCGATCTTCGGACCGTAAAACGCCCCCTCACCTGGCTGCAGATCGTAAGCCAGCCCTTGCGCATCAAGCGCTGCCGCAAGCGCCGCCTCTGCCGCATCCCACTGCTCGTCAGTCCCCACCCGCTTCTCGGGCCGGGTCGACAGCTTGACCTGGACATCGGTAAAACCAAAATCTCGATAGACCTGCTGCAGCAAGCGGATGAACTCGGCCGACTCCACCTGCACCTGATCTTCGGCGCAGAAGATATGCGCGTCATCCTGCACGAAATTACGGACCCGCATGATGCCGTGCAACGACCCCGAAGGCTCATTCCGGTGACAGGAGCCGAACTCCGCCATGCGCAGCGGCAGATCGCGATAGCTCTTCAAGCCCTGATTGAAGATCTGGATATGACAGGGGCAGTTCATAGGCTTGACCGCGTAGTCGCGCTTCTCCGACTGCGTGGTGAACATCAGGTCGGAATACATCCCCCAGTGCCCGGACTTTTCCCACAACGAACGATCGACAATCTGCGGCGTCTTGACCTCCTGATAGCCATGCTCGGCGATCGTTCGGCGCATGTACTGCTCGACCTGCTGCCACAGCGTCCAGCCCTTGGCGTGCCAGAACACCATACCCGGCGCTTCTTCCTGGATATGAAAAAGATCAAGCTGCCGGCCCAGCTTCCGGTGATCGCGCTTCTCGGCCTCTTCGAGCATGTGAAGATAGGACTCGAGATCTTCCTTCTTGGCCCACGCGGTGCCATAAACCCGCTGCAACATCTCGTTCTTCGAGTCACCACGCCAGTACGCACCCGCAAGCTTGGTCAGCTTGAACACCTTGAGCTTGCCGGTGGACGGCACGTGCGGACCGCGGCAGAGATCAATGAAATCCCCCTGGCGATACAGGGAAACATCCTGATCGGACGGAATCGACGCAATGATCTCGGCCTTGTAGTGCTCGCCAATCCCCTTGAAGAACTCGACCGCCTTCTCGCGCGACCAGACTTCGCGTGCAACACCGATTTCGCGCTTGGCAATCTCGCTCATACGGCGCTCGATCGCCTCGAGATCTTCCGGCGTGAACGGACGCTTGTAGGAGAAGTCGTAGTAAAAACCGTTGTCGATCACCGGCCCGATCGTCACCTGCGCGTCAGGAAACAGCTCCTTGACCGCATGCGCCAGCAAGTGCGCAGTGGAGTGACGGATGATATCGACACCTTCCGGACTCTTGTCGGTGATGATCGCCAGCGCAGCATCAGTATCGATGCGATGCGAGAGATCCACCTGCCTGTCGCCAATACGCCCAGCCAGCGCAGCCTTTGCCAGACCTGCGCCAATCGACGCCGCAACCTCACCAACGGTCACCGGCTGATCGAAACTACGGACGGAACCATCAGGAAGCGTAATGTTCGGCATGATCTCTGGCCTCGGACTAGGATGCGCGGACAGCGCAATACAAACGACACATGATTCTGATAGCTGCACTGCACAAAACGTGGACGAAAAAAAAGTGCGGTCGAACCGCACTTTTTCCTCAAGCAGACAAGCGGACCCGACCTGTTCAGTTTCCGGCCTCGAAAGTAGTTCGGAACATGATGAATCGACTCCAAGTGTTGGTAGGCGCGATTGGACTCGAACCAACGACCCCCACCATGTCAAGGTGGTGCTCTAACCAGCTGAGCTACGCGCCTGCTAAGAGCCGCGAATTATAGGCACTTTTCAGAAGGTGTCAAACACTTTTTGAAAAAACCTCAAAAATTCACCTTACGCCACCGCTTCCGGCCACTCCGCCAGAAAAGCCTCCCAATGAGGCGCCCCAATTGCGGCGAGCTTTTCGCGCACAAATGCGACCTCCTGCGCCCAAGCCGCCTGATCCAGATGACCGCGCATGCGCTGGAAACGGAGGTACACGAGATAGGTGTTCACGACGTCGGTTTCGCAATAGTCACGAATATCGGCAATCTGCCCCGCCTGCCAGGCGTCCCAAACCGCCGAACCATCCATGCCAAGCTTGCCGGGATACCCCATCAACTTGGCCAGATCATCCAGCGGTGCGTTGGCACGCGGCTGGTACATCGCCAGCGTGTCCATCAGGTCGAGATGCCGCATGTGATAGCGGCTGATGTAATTGTTCCACTTGAAATCACGCGAGTCGGCAAAGTCGCCATCACCCAGATCCCAGTAGCGCGGCGCACTGACACCATGCAGCAGGCCACGGTAATGCAGCACCGGCAGATCAAATCCACCACCATTCCACGACACGATCTGCGGCGAATAGCGCTCGATACCGTCAAAGAAGCGCTGGATGATCTGCCCTTCACCCGCGTCAGGCTCGGACAGGGAGAACACCCGGAACTGATTGGCATCACGCAGCACACAGGAAATCGTCACCACCCGCTGCAGGTGGTGCGGCAGAAAATCCGAGCCATGACTGGCACGCCGCTGCTGAAAGGCGAACTCGCCCACCTCGTAGTCGGAGAGTGACGCCGGCAACTCGTGCAGCACTCGAATACCGGCAATATCCGGAATGGTCTCGATGTCAAAGACAAGAATCGGCATCACTTCTGCACCCAGCTGCTGCCCTGCTGCACCCACCAGCCTGGCTGCGCCCGTTGCGCCCAACGTTGGGCGAAAGTGCCACGCACTTCCGATTCCCACTCCGGCCGCCCGTTGGCCCGGGCAATCTCACGATAGAGCGCACTGCGGTCAGCGTTTTCTGCCGCAACCAGCGAACTGGCCTGGGCACGCTGAGCCAGGGGTACCGCCGATGCATCGCGCAGGGCCACCGAGCCATCGGCAGCCAAACCCACTGCGCCAGAAGCATAAAGCGGCGCCAATTGCGCATGACGCTGCTGCATCGAACGTTTGAGCGCCGCAATGGCAGGAGAGTCGACCTCGAGATTGCCTTGAGCTGCGGCACTCAGCGACAGACTGAGCAGGGCTGCACCGAGCAGAGAACGAAATTTCATGGCTTGCTCCCGGACGGGGACTCAGCCGCGGGTTGCGCCTCGCGCAACTGCCAGACCTCGTCGATGATGCGATCAGCGGCCTTTTCGGCCGCCGCCGCAGGAAAATAGATGTTGATCGTGACGCAGGCGCTCAGTGAAAGCGACAGCGCCACCAGCAAGATGCGCAGCGACATGCCGGCTCCTTCAGGTGGGGCTCAGAAAGGGATCCGATCAGCGCACTTCCGGGCTTGCGTTGTCTTCGATGACACGCTGCAAGCGCGCCAGCAGCTCACGCCAATCCACGCGGGAATTGTAGCCGATGACATTGAGCGCCGGGACGCCGCCGCCGCGCACGATCTCGAACCCACCACCGGGACGTTCAGCCCCGATTCCACTCATCGTGCAGACATCGGCTCGCAACACACAGGAAAATGAGATCTCTCGGTAGCCGAAGGTCTCAAAAAAGCCCAGCAGACTGCGCTGGATTGCAGCCACTGCCCCCACCCCGCCCAAGGAACCGATGTTCTGTACGGCGCGCTGGCTGATTCGGCGGCGGTAGTTGCCTGGACTACTGGCTACCCGGGCGTCAAAGGCCACCGGCCGCCAGCGCACCAGTTCAAGCCCCTGCACATCGATATCGATGAAGCCAGTGATACTGCCGAAACTGAAGGTCTCGGTCAGCTGAGCAAGATCGAGATGACGCCCCTCGATCTCGGCATGCAGATGAGAAGCCACGCCAAAAGGCTCAAGGACGCGCAGCCCCGTCAGCTGCAGGTAGCCATCGAACACCGAGATCACCAGCGCACCGTCCAGCTCCAAGGCTCCCGGCGACACCGTGAGACCCGGCATCGACGCCGCCAGCACGCCAGACATCATCGGCAGGTCGAGCGCCTCGGTCAGCAGCGGCATCGACACCGGCTCGATCACCGCCTCGCCACGCCCGCGCCAGCCTCGGTCATCACGCTGCAGCGTCAGGCGATCGAGCACCAGCGCGCCGTCAAGCAAGGGGATACGCAGCCGATCGATCGCCAGAGACTGCGGCCGGATTTCGGCATTGAGCGCAAAGCGCCCCAAGGCAAGCTTTTGCCAGCGCCCACCCTCGATCTCGAGCGCCGCATGGACCGTTGCATCCTGACGCCAGGGCAGATGACCGCTAACCGGCCCGAATGCCAGTCCGGACCCACCATCCGCCCCCTGCAAGCTGAAGCCCGCCTGATCGAAGACTGCATCCAGCGCCTGCACGCCTCCGTGCTCGAAACGCAACCCTCCACTCACCCACCCTGCGTACCAAAGTCGCTCCCCTGCTGCAGGCGCCAGCAGGGGGGTCAGCCAACGCGGCCCTATGGTCGCCAGATCAGCCCGCACCAAAGACACTGCTGCACGATCCAGACGCCCTTCTGCCAGGTCAATCGAGGCCGACAGGGCAAGCTGCTCCACCCCCTCCAGGGCAAGCACTGCCTGAACGACATCAAGCCGGTCTGCCGACAATGTCCCTTCAGCGCTCACGCCAAGCCTGGCTTCGACATACACCGGATCAACGTACACCGCACCATTATGCCAATCCAGTTCGGCACGCCAATGCCAGCCACCGGCCCGCTCGTTCAGGCTCAGACTAAGATCCACGGCCAGCGCTTCTCCCGCCTGCAGTCCGTCAGCGCTGGTAAAAGCGCCATCCACAAGCTGGCCAGTAAAAACGGCCTCTTCCCCCAAAGGCCAGGACAGGCGTCCGCCGAGCGAGCCTGCAGGTGACCAGCCCTGAAGCCCGGGAAGAAGGGCGGCCAGGTGGCCGAGCGCAAGCGCCTCGACCTGAGCTTCAAGGCGCGCATCATTCAGGCCGAGCTCGATACGCCCGCCATCTGGCAGGCGTATCGCCAATGCCACATGCTGCCCCAGCAAGTCGGCTTGCAGGTCAATACGTCCAGGCAACAGGACACGCGCGCCAGCCGTCAGGCGGCCGTCACGACACCACAGGCGGGCACCCGACAGACCGCCGGCATCGCAATGCAACTCAACTCGACGCCAACGCTGCTCACCGACACGCAAGCGCTCAAACCGGATGGAGGGCCGAGACTCCGAGGAAAAATCCGCGCTCAGCCCCTCAAAAGACAGTGCGGGGTGTTCGAGCCGATCGACAGTCAGCACCAGACCACCCGTACCGAAGCCTGGTAGCAACAGCAACAGGAGCAGCGCGCAAGACCTCAGCCATACGCGCCCCCTGCCAGAACGCTCAGGCCGGGAAGACACCCGTCGACAGATATCGGTCGCCACGGTCGCACACGATTGAGACGATGACCGCGTTCTCAAGCTCCTCTGCCAAGCGCAACGCAACATGCATTGCGCCTCCAGAGGAGATGCCGGCAAAGATGCCTTCTTCACGCGCCAGACGACGCGTCATCTCCTCGGCGTCAGCCTGACCGACATATTCCAACCTGTCGACACGTGGTTTTTCATAGATCTTGGGCAGATACGCCTCAGGCCACTTCCGGATACCAGGAATCTGCGACCCGTCCTCAGGCTGGCAGCCCACGATCTGAATCGCTGGATTACGCTCCTTGAGATAACGCGAAGTGCCCATGATGGTGCCAGTGGTCCCCATCGAGCTGACAAAATGGGTAATCAAACCACCGGTCTGGTCCCACAACTCCGGCCCGGTGCCTTCGTAGTGTGCGAGCGGGTTGTCTGCATTGGCGAACTGATCAAGGATCACCCCCTTGCCCTCGTCGCGCAAACGCTCGGCAACATCACGGGCCATCTCCATGCCGCCTTCCTTGGGCGTCAGCACAAGCTCGGCACCAAAGGCTCGCATGGTCTGGCGGCGCTCGATGCTCTGATTCTCGGGCATCACCAGAATCATCCGGTAACCCCGCATTGCCGCGGCCATGGCGAGCGCGATGCCGGTATTACCGCTGGTGGCCTCGATCAGGCAATCGCCCGGGCGGATATCACCCCGGGCCTCGGCCCTGACCACCATCGACAAGGCCGGCCGATCCTTCACCGAACCCGCAGGATTATTCCCTTCCAGTTTGGCCAGAATGACATTGTTGCGGCCGGCATTGATGCGCTTGAGACGCACCAGGGGCGTCTGCCCGACATAATCCTCTAGCGTCTTGAATTCCATTTTTCACCCTCATCGGTTCAGAGATCGGCGTGGACCGGAACCCGCTCCAACCGCTCGTGACAAAGCACACCCATCCATTGCGGCTGCCTGTCCAGGCAACTTCCAGCACGCTATCAGCATCTAGCAGTGTTCATGCCATGATGCCCCAAGCCACGCACCGGCGCACACCGCGCAATCTCCGCAAAATCCGTACAACCACGCCATCAACCCGCCCTGATGAAGAATCGTGCAGCGCCGCGATTCGCGCAAAGTCTGTGGTCGTGTGACTTTAACGACAATACAGCCCCCTGCTACCAGAACGTCAACAGGCAGGTCTGCTCAAGGCGTCAGATCGAACTCCTCGGTCCTGCGTGGCGGATAGGTTTCCCAACCCCCGCAGGCAGGGCAACGCCAATGGAACTGTCGCGCCTTGAAGCCACAGGCATCACAACGATAGCGAGCAACCTTACGGGTATGACCATGAATCAACTGCTTGATCAACTCGATGTCGCCACGCTGCTCCGGTGAGGCTGTCAACAGGGCCGCCTCCAGCAGCTTATCCAACCCGAGCAAGGTCGGGTTGCGGCGCAACTCCTCGCGCACCAGGTCGTAGGCGGCCTTCGGTCCCAGCTTGTCGATTTCCCAGTGGAACAATTCATCCAGCAGATCAAGCGAGGGATGCTGCTCCAGCCATGCATGCAGCAACTGATGCCCCTGCTCTATCAGCCCGAGACGACCGTACGCATTCATGACACGCTCGGCAACCAAGGCGAGATAGACCGGATCCTGACTTTCGATGCGCTTCCAGACCTCGAGTGCGGCCTCATCCTTACCCTGCGCAACCAGAACATCGCCCTGTATCAGACTTGCCCGTACACATCGACGATTGGTCGCCAGAGCCGCATCAACATGCTTGCCAACCTCATCAAACCGCGAATTGGCCAGTGCCTGAGCGGCAAGTTCACAATGGAAGTTCGCCACCTCGGTCCGCCAGTGCAGACTCTCGTGATCAGGCAGTGCCGCAGCAACGTCAATCGCCTTGCCCCAGTCCTTCTCCTGCTGATAGATCTCAAGAAGGTACCTCAACGCGACATCATTGGCACGGGTACCTCGCAGACGCAGGAAGACGGCCTCGGCACGATCGAGCAGGCCGGCCTTCAGGTAATCCTGCCCAAGCTCGCCAAGCGCCTGCAGTCGTTGTTCTTCGGTGATGTCCTCGCGGTCAACGAGCAGTTGATGCATGCGGATGGCGCGGTCTGTTTCACCACGTCGGCGAAACAGGCTGCCAAGCGCGAAATGCAACTCGACCGTCTGAGGATCGATACGCACCGCCTCGACGAACTCGTCGATAGCCTTGTCGGGCTGCTCGTTCAGCAGGAAGTTGAGACCATTCAGATAGGACCGGGGCAAGGCTCGCGATTCGTGAACGACCTGCCGGATGTCGATACGGGCTGCGAGCCAGCCCAGCGCAAAGAAGAGCGGCAGCGCAAGCAACCACCAGAATTCAATTTCCATGGATGTCAGAGAGTCTCCGGCGCCTGAGCGACCGTTGCCGCCGGATGAACTTCATCACGAGGGCGAGCGGCACGATCCAGCTGCTTGCGCAGACGGGAAATTTCCCGGCGCTGGCGCAACAAGGAGGCGAAGGTTGCCGTCACCCCGAGCAATGCACCCGCGGCGAACGCGATCAGGATGATGAACACCAGCGGCAGCTGCCACTCGGAGCCAAAGAAGAAATACAGCTTTGCCAGATGGTCGTTCTTGACCGCAAAGCCGAACAGGAGAAAAAACAACAGGAGACGAAGTAACCACATCAAGGCGCGCATGGCTGCATTATCTCCGAGCACATGACAAAAAAGAAGGCGGCCGAGGCCGCCTTCCGTGATTCATTGTACCGATCGCCGCGCGGTCATCCGCCGATATCCACCCGTTCGCGCAACTCCTTGCCGGCCTTGAAGTGCGGAACGTACTTTTCGGGCACGTGCACCTTGTCGCCTGACTTCGGATTGCGCCCGACACGAGGCGGACGGTAATTCAGCGCAAAACTTCCAAACCCGCGGATCTCGATGCGATCACCGCGCGCCAGCGCGTCGGTCATCGCATCGAGAATCATCTTGACCGCGAAATCGGCGTCCTTTGCAACCAGCTGCGGAAAACGCGCCGCCAGCTGGGCAATCAGCTCCGACTTGGTCATGATCGGTCAGGTTACTGCTTCTGCTCGTTCAGCTTGGCCTTGAGCAGCGCACCCAGGTTGGTCGTGCCGGACGAGGCAGCGCTTTCCGAGGCGAGCTTGTTCATGACTTCAGACTGCTCGACCTGATCCTTGGCACGAACCGACAGGCTGATCGAACGGGTCTTACGGTCGACGTTGATGATGACCGCTTCGACTTCGTCACCTTCCTTCAGCACGGTGGTGAGGTCGTCAATGCGATGTGCGGCCGCTTCAGAAGCGCGCAGATAGCCTTCAACTTCGTCACCCAGATTGATCACCGCGCCGCGCGCTTCGACCGACTTGACCACGCCCTTCACAAGGCTGTTCTTCTCGTGAGTTGCGATGAAGTTGGTGTACGGATCACCTTCCATCTGCTTGATACCCAGCGAGATGCGCTCGCGCTCGACATCGATCGCCAGCACGATGGCCTCGACCTCATCACCCTTCTTGAAGCGGCGCACGGCTTCCTCGCCGGACTCGCTCCACGACAGGTCGGACAGGTGCACCAGACCATCGATGCCACCATCCAGACCGATGAACACGCCGAAGTCGGTGATCGACTTGATCTGACCGCGGACCTTGTCACCCTTCTTGTGGTTCAGGGCGAAATCGTCCCACGGGTTCGAGGCGCACTGCTTCATGCCCAGCGAGATACGGCGACGATCTTCGTCGATTTCGAGGATCATCACTTCGACTTCGTCGCCCAGCTGGACAACCTTGGTCGGGTGGATGTTCTTGTTGGTCCAGTCCATTTCGGAGACGTGCACCAGACCTTCGATACCTTGCTCGACTTCAACGAATGCGCCGTAGTCGGTGATGTTGGTCACCTTGCCGAACAGGCGGGTACCCTGCGGGTAACGACGGGCAATGCCCACCCACGGATCTTCGCCCAGTTGCTTGAGGCCGAGCGAGACACGGTTCTTTTCCTGGTCGAACTTGAGCACCTTGGCTTCGATCTCGTCACCGACGTTGAGCACTTCGCTCGGGTGACGGACGCGACGCCAGGCCAGATCGGTGATGTGCAGCAGGCCATCGATACCACCCAGGTCAACAAACGCACCGTAGTCGGTGATGTTCTTGACGATACCCTTGATGACCGTGCCTTCCTTGAGGTTGGAGAGCAGCTTTTCGCGCTCTTCACCCATCGACTCTTCCAGCACGGCACGACGCGAAACCACCACGTTGTTGCGCTTGCGGTCGAGCTTGATGACCTTGAATTCGAATTCCTTGCCTTCGTACGGCGTGGTGTCCTTGACCGGACGCATGTCGACCAGCGAACCCGGCAGGAAGGCACGGATGCTGTTGGTCATGACGGTCAGACCACCCTTGACGCGACCCGAAACCACACCCTTGACCAGCGTGCCTTCGTTCAGTGCCTTCTCGAGATCGTTCCAGGCCGAGATACGCTTGGCCTTGTCACGCGACAGGCGGGTTTCGCCGAAGCCATCTTCCAGTGCATCGATGGCAACGTGCACGAAATCACCGACTTCGACTTCCAGTTCGCCGCGGTCGTTACGGAATTCCTCGACGGGAACATAGCTCTCGGACTTCAGACCGGCGTTGACGACGACGAAGTTCTGATCGATGCGCACGACTTCAGCGGTGATGACTTCACCGGTGCGCATTTCCTGAAGGGCAAGGCTTTCTTCGAACAGCGCGGCAAAGCTTTCTTCGAAGGAGGGGGTGGCAGTGGACATAAAGGGGAAAAATCCGGGACCGGCGTGCGACGGCAAGCAAAAAGGTTAAGGGACACGAACCGGGCAACCCTGCCCGGACGCGGTGGAACTCAGCCGGCGGCCAGGCCGCGATCCCGCACGAGATCGAGCACAAAGGCAACGGCTGCATCAACGTCCATCGAAGTGGTGTCGAGCAGCACGGCATCCGGTTGCTGCTGCAGGGGCGCAACGGCACGGGCGGCATCCCGCGCATCCCGTTCACGCAAATCCTGCATCAAGCTTTCCATGTTAGCAGGCAAACCCTTTTCCTTCAACTGCTTATATCGACGCTGTGCGCGAGCCTCTGGCGAGGCCGTCAGGAACACCTTGACCGGCGCATCGGGGAAGATCGTTGAGCCGATATCCCGCCCCTCGGCCACCAGCCCGGGGCCGCAACGATAGTCGCGCTGGCGACCGAACAGCGCAGCCCGCACCGCCGGCAGCACCGCTACCCGCGACGCGCCAACCGACACGGCCTCGTCGCGGATCTCGTCGCTGACATCCTCGTCGCCGAGCAGCACCCGGTCGCCATCGAAACGTGCCGGCAGCGCCGCGGCCAGCGCCGCCACGCCAATCTCGTCGTCCAGATCGACGCCGTCACGCAAGGCCGTCAACGCCGTCAACCGGTAAAGCGAACCGCTGTCGAGATGGTGCCAGCCCAGCGCCTTGGCCACCATCGAACCGACCGTTCCCTTGCCGGATGCCGAAGGACCATCGATCGCCACCACCGGCACGGCGCGCGCGACAGCCGCGAACGCCGGGAAGTAGCCAGGAAAGGTCTTGTTCACGCATTTTGGATCGTTGATCCGGACCCTGCATTCGCCCAGTGCTACCAGCGAGAAGCACATCGCCATGCGATGATCGTCGTAGGTGTCGATCTCTGCCGGCAACAGACGCGCCGGCGCGGTGACGCAGAGATAATCCGCCCCCTCCTCGACCACTGCTCCCACCTTGCGTAACTCGGTTGCCATCGCGGCGATGCGATCGGTCTCCTTGACCCGCCAACTGGCAATGTTGCGCAGACGGCACGGTCCGTCGGCAAACAGGGCCGCTACGGCCAGCGTCATTGCCGCGTCCGGGATGTGATTGAGGTCGAGGTCAAAGGCACGCAATACGCCGCCGGCGGGTGCGGACGCCTCGATCCAGTTGTCCCCCATGACGATACGGGCACCCAGTTGCTCCAGCGCCTCGGCGAAACGGACATCGCCCTGAATGCTCGAACGCCCCACACCTTCGACCCGTACCGGACCACCGCCGATGACGCCAGCGGCAAGGAAGTACGATGCCGATGACGCATCACCCTCAACAAACACCGTACCCGGCGATACATACCGAGCCCCCGCAGGCACCACGAAACGCGACCAGGTCGCATCAGGCGCGACACGCACACCGAATCGTGCCATCAGATCCAGCGTGATCGCGATATAGGGCTTGGAGATCAACTCCCCCACCACCTCGATGACGGTTTCTTCACCGGTCAGCGGCAAGGCCATCAGCAGGGCGGTCAGAAACTGGCTCGACACATCGCCCCGCACCCTGACCACGCCACCGGGTCGGATGTCCGCTGGCCGGATCTCCAGCGGCGGGTAGCCCTCGTTGGCAGTGCAGCGGATATCCGCGCCGATCTGCCTGAGTGCATCTACGAGATCACCGATTGGCCGCTCATGCATGCGCGCCACCCCGGCCAGCCGGTAGTGACCACCCGACAGGGCGAGCGCAGCGGTCAAGGGACGGAACGCCGTCCCTGCATTCCCCAGAAACAACTCACCCGACTTGACCGGAAACGGGCCACCCACGCCGGTTACCCGGTAGTCGTCGCGACCCGGGGTACGCTCCCACGCAACCCCAAGCGCGCGCAATGCGTCGAGCATGCGCTCGACGTCATCAGAGGCAAGAAGGTCGCGAATGTCAGTCTCGCCTTCGGCCAGCGCTGCCAGCAGCAACACCCGGTTGGAGATGCTCTTCGAGCCCGGAAGACGTACTGTGCCACGCGCGCCGAGCATCGGCGGCAGATCGAGGAATTCCATGACTTACTCTGCAGTAGTGGTCGGCACGAACTGTTCTGCCCACGCATTGCGGGCCCGACGCGCCTCGTCGAACAATTGTTCCAGCCGCTCGCCGTCGCTCGACAGCAACAAGGCTCTCAGATAGGCCAGCTCGGCCAGATATTGATCAAGCTCGCCAAGCAAGGCCTGACGATTGGCGATACAGATATCACGCCACATCTCCGGATGACTGCCGGCGATGCGGGTGAAATCGCGAAAACCACTGGCCGCATGTGAGAACAGCAACTCGGCATTCGCCCGTCCGGCCAGATCATGCACCAGCCCGAAAGCCAGCAGATGCGGCAGATGACTGACCGCAGCAAACACCCGGTCATGATCCTGCGGCGCCATGTCGACGACACTTGCGCCACACAGGCTCCACATCGCACGAATCTTGTCGACGGCTGCAGGCTCGTTCTCCGGCAGCGGCGTCACCACCACCTTGCGGCCACGATAGAGCTCCGCAAAGGCCGCCTCGACGCCACTCTTCTCTGCCCCGGCAATGGGGTGTGCGGGAACCACATGAGCCAGACTGGCATCAAGGTGACGATAGGCTGCCTCGATGACATCGCGCTTGGTACTGCCAACATCGGTGACGATCGTCCCCGACGCCAGATGCGGCGCCAAGGCCACCATCTGCGCCTCGATCTGCCCGACTGGTGTCGCAAGCACAACGACATCGGCACCGTCGAGCGCCTCGGCCCATGTCGTGGCCATGGCATCGATCACGCCCAACTCAAGCGCACGCAGCAGAGATTCTGGCCGCCGGCCGATACCAACCACCTGCTCGACCGCGCCGGCGCGCTTGAGCGCCTGAGCCAGCGAACCGCCGATCAGGCCGACACCGCAGATCACCAGCTTGCCGATCAAGGCCATGGCAGCGTCCTTAATTGGCCAGGATCTGGCGAAGCGCCTCGATGAAGCGGGCGTTCTCCTCGGGCAGGCCGATCGACACCCGCAGCCATTCCGGCATGCCGTAGCCGGCTATCGGGCGCACGATCACGCCCTGCCGGAGCAGCGCCTGATTGACGCCGGCAGCGTCGCCGACACGGAAGGTCACGAAGTTGCCTGCGGACGGAATCCACGTCAGGCCAAGGTCGGCAAACGCGGCCGTGATCTGGACCATGCCGCGCCGGTTGATCTCGGCGCTCTGCGCCAGAAACTCATCGTCGGCCAACGCAGCCTCGGCTGCGGCCAGCGCGATGCTCGACACATTGAACGGCTGCCGCACCCGGTTCATCAGATCCGCGACTTCAGGGTGGGCAATGCAGTAGCCAACCCGCAGCCCGGCAAGTCCGTAAGCTTTCGAGAAGGTGCGCGACACCAGCAGGTTGGGGAAACGCTTCAGCCAGCCGATTGCATCGTAACGCTGCCCTGGCGCCAGATATTCGGTATAGGCCTCATCGAGCACCACCAGCACATCGCTGGAAACACGCTCGAGAAAGAATTCGATCTCTGCCCCAGCCAGCAGGGTGCCGGTCGGGTTGTTCGGATTCGCGATGAATACCACCCGGGTATCCGGACGAATCGCGGCCGCCATCGCCTCAAGATCGTGACCGAAATCCTTGGCCGGCACCTCAATGCAGGTCGCCCCCACTGCGTTGCTGGCAAGCGGATACACAGCAAATGCATGCTGGGAGAAAACCGCCGACCGCCCGGGCGCCAGAAAAGCCCCGGCAGCCAGTTCGAGAATGTCATTGGAGCCATTGCCAATGACGATCTGCTCGGACCTGACATCAAACTTGCGCGCAATGGCGGCCTTCAGCGCAAATGCACCGCCATCGGGATAACGGGCCGTATCGGACAAGGTGGCGACTGCCGCCTCACGAGCACGGGCACTCATTCCCAGAGGATTCTCGTTGGAAGCCAGCTTGACGATGCTGGCCTCGGCAATGCCCATCTCACGCGCAAGCTCGGAGATCGGCTTGCCCGGCTGGTAAGGCATGATGGAACGGATGTACTCGGGGGCGAGACTTGCAACACTCATGGCTGACTCCAGATTTTCCGTTTTTTGTCAGATTGCTGCGACCGGGTAGGAACCGAGCACCTTGACGAAGGCCGCGCGATCGGACAGTTCCTTGAGCGCAGCCGCCACCGGCGCATCGCTCTGATGCCCCTCGATATCGACGTAGAACACGTACTCCCACAGACCGCCACGTGCCGGGCGCGACTGCAGCTTGGTCATATCGACGCCGTGACGGGCAAGCGGTTCCAGCAGCGCGTGCATCGCGCCTGGACGGTTCGATGCCGAGCATACCAGCGAGGTCTTGTCCTTGCCTGACGGCCCGGACTCATGGCCGGCGATGACCAGGAAGCGGGTGGAGTTGTTGGGATCGTCCTCAATGTTCGATGCAAGCTTGTTCAGTCCATACAACTCAGCCGCCGCCTCACCCGCAATCGCGCAGGACTCCGGATCCTCTGCCGCCAGACGCGCAGCCTCCGCATTGCTCGCCACCGGCACACGAGGCAGGCTGGCCAGATTGCGGTTGAGCCACTCGTGGCATTGCGCCAGGGACTGCGCATGCGAGTAAAGCCGCTTGGCGCCACCGATTCCTTCCGCACGCGACAGCAGGTGCTGATGGATGCGCAGCTTGACTTCGCCACACACCTTCAACGGATTGGCCAGCAGCAGATCAAGCGTACCGCCGACGGCACCCTCGGTGGAGTTCTCCACCGGCACCACACCATAATCGGCATTGCCCGACTCGACCGCACGAAACACGTCGTCAATCGACGGCATCGGCAGGAAGTTGGGAGCAGAGCCAAAGTGCTTGCGGCTGGCACTCTCCGAAAAGGTGCCGGCGGGCCCGAGATAGGCCACCTTCAGGGGCTGCTCCAGCGCCAGGCAAGCCGACATCACCTCACGGAAGATGCGCTGCACCGCCGCCGCCGGCAGCGGCCCGGGGTTGATATCGGCCAGGCGGCGCAGCACCTGGGCCTCGCGCTCCGGGCGGTAGATGTTGCCCTGCTTGATCTCGCCCACACGCTGCGCGCACCGCGCACGCTCGGACAGTCGGGCCAGGATTTCCTCGTCGAGGTGATCGATGCGATTGCGCAGGTTCAGCAGTTCGTCACTCATGCTCAGTTCTCTTTACGTACCGTCGGATCAGCCTGAAATCAGCCCTTGCGCGCAGCGAAATCGCGCATGAAATCCACCAGCGCCTGCACACCTGCCAGCGGCATCGCGTTGTAGATCGACGCCCGCATGCCGCCAACCGACTTATGCCCTTTCAACTGCACCAGGCCCGCCGCCTTCGATTCAGCAAGGAAGACCTCATTGAGCGACTCGTCCGCCAGGAAGAAAGGCACATTCATGCGCGAGCGACACGCCGGATCCACCTTGGACGCATAGAAATCGCTGGCATCAAGGTAGTCATACAGCAGCTTCGCCTTGGCGATGTTCTGCGCTTCGATAGCCGCCACCCCACCCTGACGCTTGAGCCACTGAAACACCAGCCCTGCGATGTAGATCCCATAGGTCGGCGGGGTGTTGTACATCGAACCGTTGTCGGCGACGGTCTTGTAGTCAAAAGCCGTCGGGCAGGCCGGCACAGAGCGTCCGAGCAGATCTTCACGCACGATGACGATGGTCAGCCCCGCAGGGCCGATGTTCTTCTGCGCCCCACCAAACAGCAGCCCGTACTTCGACACATCCATGGCCCGCGACAGGATGTGAGAGGACACATCAGCAACAACCGGCACCTCGGCACGACCAATGGCCGCAAGATCGGGCTCGAAGGGATATTCAACGCCGCCAATGGTCTCATTGGTGCAGGTAAACAGGTAGGCGGGGTCGTCCGACAAAGACCACTCGGTCATCGCCGGCACGGAAGTGAAACCACCGGCCTCGGCGCTCGCGGCAACATGTGCCTTGCAATAGCGACGCGCTTCCTTCAATGACTTGGCCGACCAGGCCCCGGTGACGACGTAATCAGCGCTGTCATGCTGCCCGAGCAGGTTCATCGGAATGATCGCATTCTCGGCAATCGCGCCGCCCTGCATGAACAGGATGCGATAGTTGTCCGGCACCGCCATCAACTCACGCAGATCGGCCTCTGCCGCCTCGGCGATGGAAGTGAACTCCTTGCCGCGATGGCTCATCTCCATCACGCCCATGCCGGCCCCCTGCCAGTCCAGCATTTCTTCGGCAGCCTGCTTCAGCACCTCTTCAGGCAAGGCCGCGGGCCCGGCACTGAAATTCCATACCCGACTCACGCCTCACCTCCCTGCTCACCCGCCTCAGCATCCGGTGTGATGTTTCCACCTTCGGCGGGCGCAGCATCGCCGTCAGCCGCCAGCTCGACATCAAGTTCGTCGGCCTCGGATTCCGCAACTTTTTCGATCCCGGCCAGATACGTGCCTTCATCAAGGTTGATCAGGGTCACGCCCTGGGTGGCACGCCCCAACTCACGGATATCCTGCACCTTGGTCCGGATCAGCACCGCGCCAGTCGAGATCAGCATCACCTCGTCGGTGGGATCGACCAGCACTGCACCGACCAGCTTGCCATTGCGATCCGAGGTCTGGATCGCGATCATGCCCTTGGTGCCACGACCATGCCGGGTGTACTCGGCCACGGGGGTGCGCTTGCCATAGCCGTTCTCAGTCGCCGTCAGCACCGACTGGGTTTCACCTTCCGCTACCAGCATCGCGATCACACGCTGGCCATCTTCCAGCATCATGCCGCGCACGCCGCGCGCATCGCGCCCCATCGGCCGTACGTCGGTCTCGGCAAAACGCACCGCCTTGCCTGCATCGGAGAACAGCATCACGTCGCAGGCGCCGTTGGTGATTGCGACGCCAATCAGGTGGTCGCCATCATCAAGATTGACGGCGATGATGCCGGCCTTGCGCGGATTGGAGAATGCCGTCAGCGTCGTCTTCTTGACCGTTCCCTCGGAAGTCGCCATGAACACGAAGTGGTCATCGTCGAAGGCCTGCACCGGCAGCACCGCAGTGATCTTCTCACCCTCGACCATCGGGAACAGATTGACGATGGGCTTGCCGCGCGAATTACGCGTTCCTTCGGGCACCTCATAGACCTTCAGCCAGTAGGCACGCCCTCGATTGGAGAAGCACAGCACGGTATCGTGGGTGTTGGCAACGAACAGGCGATCGATGAAATCCTCATCCTTCATCGACGTCGCCTGCTTGCCACGACCGCCACGACGCTGGGCGCGGTAGTCCGCCAGCGGCTGACGCTTGAAGTAGCCGGTATGCGACAAGGTGACGACCATGTCTTCCGGCGTGATCAAATCTTCAATATTGATGTCCGCAGTGCTGAGCACGATTTCCGAGCGGCGCGGATCGCCAAACTGGGCACGAACCGCACCCAGCTCGGTGACGATGATCTGGGTGATGCGTTCAGGCCGGGCAAGGATGTCAAGCAGGTCGGTGATCAGGTCCATCACCTCGCGGTACTCGTTGACGATCTTGTCCTGCTCCAGCCCGGTCAGGCGCTGCAGCCGCAGTTCGAGGATGGCCTGCGCCTGAACCTCGGACAAGCGATAGCCCTGCGCCGAAAGACCGAAGGACGGATCGAGCCCTTCCGGCCGATAGCTGTCTGCCAGCGCGCGCGACAACATCTCCTCGACCAGCGGCGAGCGCCAGGTGCGCTCCATCAGCCCACGCTTGGCATCGGCTGGGGTGGGCGCCGCCTTGATCAGCGCAATGATCTCGTCCACATTGGACAGCGCCACCGCCAGACCTTCGAGGATATGCCCCCGATCACGCGCCTTGCGCAATTCGAACACAGTGCGACGGGTAATGACCTCGCGGCGGTGCTCAAGGAAGCAGACCAGCATCTGCTTCAGATTGAGCAGGCGCGGCCGACCATCGACCAGCGCCACCATGTTCATGCCGAAGCTATCCTGCAGCTGGGTGTGCTTGAACAGCTTGTTGAGCACGACCTCGGGCATCTCGCCACGCTTGAGCTCGATGACCAGACGCATGCCGGACTTGTCGGATTCGTCTCGGATCTCGCTGATGCCTTCGACCTTCTTCTCGTTTACCAGCTCAGCCATGCGCTCCTGCAGGGTGCGCTTGTTGACCTGGTAGGGCAACTCGTCGACGACGATGGCCTGACGATCGGTCTTGCCAATCGGTTCGAAGTGAGTGCGTGCGCGCATGATCACTCGACCGCGGCCAGTGCGGTAACCTTCATGCACGCCGGACAGGCCGTAGATCAGACCCGCAGTCGGAAAATCCGGCGCCTTGACGATGTCGATCAAGGCCTCGATATCCGTCTCGGGGTCTTCGAGCAGCTTCAGGCAGGCATCGATGATCTCGCCAAGGTTGTGCGGCGGGATATTGGTCGCCATGCCGACCGCGATACCGGACGAGCCATTGATCAGCAGGTTGGGGATACGCGCGGGCATGACCAGCGGTTCTTTTTCCGAACCGTCATAGTTCGGCCCGAAATCCACGGTTTCCTTGTCGATGTCGGCCAGCAGTTCGTGACCGATACGCGCCATGCGGATTTCCGTATACCGCATGGCCGCGGCGTTATCGCCATCCACCGAACCGAAGTTGCCCTGACCATCGACCAGCATGTAGCGCAGCGAAAAATTCTGCGCCATGCGGACAATGGTGTCGTACACCGCGGTATCACCGTGCGGATGGTACTTACCGATCACGTCACCGACGATACGCGCCGACTTCTTGTAGGCGCGATTCCAGTCGTTGGACAACTCATGCATGGCGTACAGCACGCGCCGATGCACCGGTTTGAGACCATCGCGCGCATCCGGCAGCGCCCGCCCCACGATCACGCTCATGGCGTAGTCGAGATAGGAGTGGCGCATCTCCTCCTCGAGGCTGATCGGCAGTGTTTCCTTGGCGAACTGTGTCATGCTCTGAGGCGGTAAAACCCGCGTAAACCAAAAGCGTGCAATCTTAACACGCGCACCCCACGCCTGCCCCATCGACGCAGCACAGACGCGCCGATCACCACCCCGTCGGCAACCAGCAGCATCAGCCGCAAAAATATTTGGATTCCCTCTTGAAATCCCACCAGCAGCCCCAAACTGCCGGGCAGACCATGGAAACAGGGAGCAAGCACCCATGCAGGAACCGAACCCGAGCACCAACCCCGAGCTGGAACAACACGCCGCCGTGGATGCCACCCCCGACAACGCCGACGCCGCTACCGCACCGGATGTCATGCCCAGCCTGGAAGAAGCGCTGCGCCTGGCGGAGCTGAAGGCGGCAGAACATCACGATGCGTGGCTGCGCGCCAAGGCTGAGGGCGAGAACATCCGTCGCCGCGCACAGGACGACATCGCCAAGGCCTCCAAATTTGCTGCCGAAAAGTTCGCCAGCGCGATGCTGCCGGTCAAGGACAGCCTGGAGGCCGCGCTCGGCACCGAGAACCAGACGCTGGAAAAGCTTCGCGAAGGCGTCGAGTTGACCCTGAAGCAGCTGGTGTCCGCCTTTGACGGCGCCAATCTCGTCGAGGAAAACCCGCTGAACCAGAAGTTCGATCCCAACAAGCATCAAGCCATCGGCGCGCTGGAATCCGACGCCGAACCCAATACCGTGATCAATGTGCTGCAGAAGGGCTATCTGCTGCACGATCGCGTGGTGCGTCCGGCCCTGGTCATGGTGGCCAAGGCCAAGGCCCAGTAATCGCACCAAGCCGGACTTGAAAGCCCGGCACCCTGCCCCATATTCGATTCAGGACGGCGTCGCAGCGACGACGCCAGCAAACAAATTCAATCTATTCAAGGATACAAAATGGGCAAGATCATCGGTATCGACCTCGGCACCACCAACAGCTGTGTTTCCGTCATGGAAGGCGGCAAGCCGAAAGTCATCGAAAACTCGGAAGGCGCACGTACCACCCCGTCGGTGGTGGCCTACGCTGAAGACGGCGAGATCCTGTGCGGCGCGCCAGCCAAGCGCCAGGCGGTAACCAACGCCAAGAACACCCTGTTCGCGATCAAGCGCCTGATCGGCCGCCGCTTCGAAGAGAAGGAAGTACAGAAGGACATCGATCTGATGCCCTACACCATTGCCAAGGCCGACAACGGCGACGCCTGGGTGGAAGTGCGCGGCAAGAAGATCGCCCCGCCGCAGGTCTCTGCCGAAGTACTGCGCAAGATGAAGAAGACCGCCGAGGACTACCTCGGCGAGGAAGTCACCGAAGCCGTCATCACCGTGCCGGCCTACTTCAACGACAGCCAGCGCCAGGCCACCAAGGACGCCGGCCGCATCGCCGGCCTGGAAGTGAAGCGCATCATCAACGAGCCGACCGCCGCAGCCCTCGCCTTCGGCATGGACAAGAAGCCGGGCGACTCCAAGATCGCGGTGTATGACCTCGGCGGCGGCACCTTCGACATCTCCATCATCGAGATCGCAGACATCGACGGCGAGCACCAGTTCGAAGTGCTGGCCACCAACGGCGACACCTTCCTGGGTGGTGAGGACTTCGACCAGCGCATCATCGATTACATCGTCACCGAGTTCAAGAAGGAACAGGGCGTCGACCTGAAGAACGACGTGCTGGCCCTGCAGCGCCTGAAAGAAGCGGCCGAGAAGGCCAAGATCGAGCTGTCGTCCGGCCAGCAGACCGAAGTCAACCTGCCCTACATCACCGCTGACGCCACCGGCCCGAAGCACCTCGCAGTCAAGATTACCCGCGCCAAGTTCGAGTCGCTGGTAGAAGACCTGATCGAGCGCTCGATCGAGCCCTGCCGGGTCGCGCTGAAGGATGCCGGTCTGAAGATTACCGACATCGATGACGTCATCCTGGTCGGCGGCCAGACCCGGATGCCCAAGGTGCAGGACAAGGTCAAGGAGTTCTTCGGCAAGGAACCGCGCAAGGACGTGAACCCGGATGAAGCAGTGGCGGTTGGCGCCTCCATCCAGGGCGGCGTGCTGCAAGGTGAAGTCAAGGACGTGCTGCTGCTCGACGTCACCCCGCTGTCGCTCGGTATCGAGACGCTGGGCGGCGTGATGACCAAGCTGATCCAGAAGAACACCACGATCCCGACCAAGGCCAGCCAGGTGTTCTCCACCGCCGACGACAACCAGTCGGCCGTGACCATCCATGTGCTTCAGGGTGAGCGCGAAATGGCTTCGGGCAACAAGAGCCTGGGCCAGTTCAACCTGTCCGACATCCCGCCGGCACCGCGCGGCATGCCGCAGATCGAGGTCACCTTCGACATCGACGCCAACGGCATCCTGCACGTATCGGCCAAGGACAAGGCCACTGGCAAGGAAAACAAGATCAAGATCCAGGCCAACTCCGGTCTGTCCGACGAGGAAGTCGAGCGCATGGTGCGCGACGCCGAAGCACATGCGGAAGAGGACAAGAAGGCCCACGAACTGGTCGACGCCCGCAACCAGTGCGACGCCCTGATTCACTCGACCCGCAAGGCGCTGAGCGAGCACGGCGACAAGATCGGCGCTGACGACAAGGCCAAGATCGAAGCTGCCATCAAGGATGCGGAAGAAGCCATCAAGAGTGGCGACAAGGACAGCATCGAAGCCAAGAGCCAGGCCCTGGCCATGGCCAGCCAGAAACTGGGCGAAGCCATGTACGCCCAGCAGCAGGGCGAAGCCGGCGCGCAACAGGCGGGCGGTGCAGCCGGCGGTGGCAAGGCTGACGACGCCGACGTGGTGGACGCCGAATTCACTGAAGTGAAGGACAAGAAGTAAGCGTCTCGCCGGACGGCAAACCTTGTGGCCGAGCCCCTGCCGGAGCGCATGTTCCGGCCGGCTCGGCCTTTGCATGAACTGAGCTAGAGCGAACCACCATGTCCAAACGGGATTATTACGAAGTCCTCGGCGTCAATCGCGACGCTGGCGACGATGAAATCAAGAAGGCCTACCGCAAGCTGGCCATGAAGTTCCATCCGGACCGCAACCCGGACAACAAGGAAGCGGAAGAGAAATTCAAGGAGGCCAAGGAAGCCTACGAGATCCTCTCCGACGCCAACAAGAAGGCCGCCTACGATCGCTACGGCCATGCCGGTGTCGACCCCTCGATGGGCGGCGGCGGTGGCGGCCAGGGCTTCGAAGGCTTTGGCGACGCTTTTTCCGACATTTTCGGCGACATCTTTGGCGGTGGTCGTGGCGGGAGCCGATCCAACGTCTACCGGGGCGCCGACCTGCGCTACAACCTCGAGATCACGCTCGAGGAAGCCGCCCGTGGCGCAGAAAAGACCATCCGCATTCCGACCGTCGAGGAATGTGAAACCTGCCACGGCAGCGGCGCCAAGCCCGGTACCCAGCCCAAGACCTGCCCCACCTGCGGCGGAGCCGGCCAGGTACGCATCCAGCAGGGCTTCTTCTCTATTCAGCAGACCTGCCCCAAGTGTCACGGCAGCGGCCGCATCATTCCTGACCCCTGCACCAGCTGCAATGGTGCAGGCCGGGTGAAGAAGCAGAAGACGCTTGAGGTCAAGATTCCCGCCGGCATTGACGAGGGCATGCGTCTGCGTCACGGCGGCCATGGCGAGCCGGGCGTCAATGGTGGCCCTCCGGGTGATCTCTATGTCGAGATCCACATCCGCAAACATGCGGTGTTCGAGCGCGACCACGACGACCTGCACTGCGAGATGCCGATCAGCTTCACCGTTGCCGCGCTGGGTGGCGAGATCGAGATTCCCACGCTCGAGGGCATGGCACGCTTGAAGATTCCGGCGGAAACCCAGAGCGGCAAGGTCTTCCGCCTGCGTGGCAAGGGCATCAAGAATGTACGCTCGCATGCACACGGCGACCTGCTCTGCCACGTGGTGGTCGAAACGCCGGTAAAACTCACCGAGCGCCAACGCGAACTGCTCCAGGAGTTCGAGGCCATCTCCAGCGGCAACGCCGACCGCCACAATCCCAAGGCGCAGTCGTGGATGGACAAGGTCCGGGACTTCTTCGGCACCTGACCCGGATGCGCGCCGTGGTCACTCACCATGACCGAAGGCGCGCCATTTCGTCGTTCGAGCATTGCGCGCATGCGCCTGCAGTGAGATCCTTGGTCTCTTTCGCAAATCGCCTTTCAGCCGGGCCTTTCAGCCGGCCAAAAGGCGGTTCCGCGTGAGGCCGACCAGGCCGATCAGCCCCTAGAAGAATCCACGGGCCAGCATAGCGGCCCTGCAGGAGACATCATGAAAGCGTTTCGCCCATGGCTCGCGGCCGCCTTGCTCGCGCTGACACCGTTTGTCGCCCCTCTTGCTGCAGTCGCGCAGCAGGGCGTCTCGAATGACACACTGACCCTGGGCCACTCCGGCGCGCTCAGCGGCCCGTTGTCCGAACTGAACAAGGAATATCTCTCCGGCGCCACCCTGTTCTTCGACCAGATCAATGCACGCGGTGGCATCAACGGCCGAAAGATCGAATTGATCACACTGGATGACGCCTACGACCCCGACCGTGCAGCCGACAACGTCCGCCAGCTGATCGAGAAGAATGACGTGCTGGCCCTCTTCGCCTGTTTTGGCACAGGCCCCAGCCTGAAGGCGATTCCCGTTGCCAGCGCGGCCAAAGTACCGTTCTTCGCCCCCTATACCGGCGCCGATGCTGTCCGCACGCCGGCCAATCCGATGGTTTTCCACGTCCGCGCGTCCTATTCACAGGAGATCGAGAAGATGGTCGATCACCTGAGCAATATCGGCGTCCGCTCGATTGGCGTGGTCCACCACACCGACGCCTTCGGTCAAGCCGGCCTGGATGCGGCAGCTGCCGCCCTCACCCGCCGCGGGCTGCCCGCCCCCATCGTCGCCCCGATTGCCTCGGACGGCAGCAATGCCGACAGCGCGGTCACCCAGGTCATGGCGGGCAATGCCGCTGCCGTGCTGCTGATCACCGCCGGCAACAGCTCACCCGCCTTCATGAAGGCCCTGCTCAAGACCGACTACCGCCCCATGCTTTACGGGCTGTCGGTGATCAGCGCCAAACAGTTGATCCGCGAACTCGGCGACGAGGCTCACGGCCTGGTCATTGCCCAGGTCATGCCCTCACCTTTCAGGGTCGATTATCCCTTCGTACGCGAGTACCGCCAGGCTGCCGACAAGGCAGGGCAGACCTATTCCCACACCGCACTGGAAGGCTATATGGCCGCAAGGAGCTTTGCCGAAGCGCTGCGTCGAGCAGGTCGCGACATCAACCGCGAGAAGCTCGTTATTGCATTGGAAAGCCTCGGCGACTGGGATGCTGGCGGCATGAAGCTAGGGTACTCGGCCCGCCGCCGAAATGGCCTGGATTACGTCGATCTCGCAATCATCAGTCGCGGCAAGTTCAATCGCTGACCCCCTGGACACCCACTCGGAAACGACAAGGGCAGCGTCGAGGCGCTGCCCTTGTCGTTTCTGCTTACGCGCAAGCAAGCGCTCGCGTCATGCCCGACGCCAGGTCGTACCCTGCGGGCCATCCTCCAGGACGATACCTGCTTCCATCAAGGCGGCCCGCAGACGGTCCGCTTCGGCAAAGTCCCGCGCCTTCTTGGCGGCAGCGCGCGCTTCGATCATGCGCTCGACGTCGGCTGCATCGAGCCCGTCACCGGTCGCGACGCCCGCCTGCAGGAACGTGGTGGCGTCCCGTTCAAGCAAGCCCAGCACCCCGCCAAGGGCGCGCAACTGCGCAGCCTGAGCAGGCGAATGTTCGCGATTGACCTCGTTGGCCAACTCAAACAACACAGCCAGCGCCTCGGCCGTGTTGAAGTCATCGTCCATTGCGGCCTTGAACCGACGCGCATGCTCGGTGTTCCAGTCCACCACCACCGCCTCCGAGGGTGCCGACTTGAGCGCGGTGTACAGCCGGGTCAACGCCTGACGGGCATCATCCAGATGCGCATCGGAGTAGTTCAGCGGGCTGCGGTAGTGGGCACGCAGAATGAAGAAGCGCACGACCTCTGGGTCATACTGGCGCAACACGTCGCGGATGGTGAAGAAATTGCCCAGCGACTTGGACATCTTTTCGTTGTCCACCCGCACAAAGCCGTTGTGCATCCAGTAATTGACGAAGGTGTGGCCGTGCGCACCTTCGGACTGGGCGATCTCATTTTCATGGTGAGGAAACTGCAGATCCTGCCCACCGCCGTGGATGTCGAAGTGGTCGCCGAGCAGGTCGGAGCTCATCGCCGAACATTCAATATGCCAGCCCGGACGGCCGCTGCCCCAGGGCGAATCCCACTTGGCCTCGGACGGCTCCTCAGCCTTGGCATGCTTCCACAGCACGAAGTCGAGGGGGTCGTTCTTATCACCCACCACGTCGACGCGCTCACCGGCACGCAGCTCATCCACGGACTTGCCAGACAACTTGCCGTAGCCATCGAACTTGCGTACTGCGTAGCAGACATCGCGATTGGCCGCGACATACGCCAGGCCTTTTTCCTGCAGCCGCCCGATCAGGCTCTGCATCTTTGCGACATAGTCCATCGCCCGCGGCTCATGGTCAGGGCGCAATACGCCAAGCGCGTCGGCGTCTTCGTGCATGGCGGCAATGAAACGGTCGGTCAGCGCACGGATGCTCTCGCCGTTTTCCTGGGCACGTCGGATGATCTTGTCGTCGATATCGGTGATGTTGCGTACGTAGGTCACGTCCAACCCGCTTGCCCGCAGCCAGCGGGCCACCATATCGAACACGACCATCACTCGCGCATGACCGAGGTGGCAGTAGTCGTACACCGTCATGCCGCAGACGTACATCCGTACCTTGCCGGCATCAATCGGTTTGAATACTTCCTTCCCGCGAGTCAGTGAGTTGTAGATCGTCAGCATGAAATCAACCAATGGAATGCACAGCACCTGCTGCGCGAAGATAGTCGGCAAGCCCGGCCGGTTCCCTTTTGGACAAGCAACCGAAACAGGGCATGCCCGGTTACACAAGGTGACCCCGGGCAGCGTTTCCAGCACCCGCCCTTGTTGCTAGAATCAAGGGCTGAGTTGCAGGCTGGAAAGCCGCAAAAGTATAGCACGGCGTATCATTCACCCTTTTGCCGCCCCTTGGCGCGGCCCCCAGCGATCAGTGCCCGGCTGCACCGGTTCGATACGTCCCACATGGAGACCGCATGAAAAAGTCCGTCCTCACCCTGTTCGCGCTCGCCGGCTTCGCCGCATCCGCCTTTGCCGCCAATCCGATGGTCGAGTTGCGCACCAACCAGGGCGACATCAAGGTCGAGCTCTATGCCGACAAGGCACCCAAGTCGGTGGCGAATTTCACCCAGTACATCAAGGACGGCCATTACACCGGCACCGTGTTCCACCGCGTGATCGATGGATTCATGATCCAGGGCGGCGGCTTCGACGCCCAGATGCAGCAGAAGTCCACCCGCCCGCCAATCGAGAACGAAGCCAAGAACGGTCTCAAGAACGTGCCCGGCACGCTGGCCATGGCCCGCACGTCGGACCCACACTCGGCCTCATCCCAGTTCTTCATCAACCTTGCACCAAACACCTTCCTCGACTACCCGTCGCGCGACGGCTGGGGCTACGCG
The DNA here is from genome assembly GCF_003226565.1 of Parazoarcus communis SWub3 = DSM 12120. GTDB lineage: Bacteria > Pseudomonadota > Gammaproteobacteria > Burkholderiales > Rhodocyclaceae > Parazoarcus > Parazoarcus communis. The sequence continues at coordinate 148,234 of NZ_QKOE01000006.1, forward strand.
GTGTTCGGCAAGGTTGTCAGCGGCATGGACGTGGTCGAGAAGATCGCCAAGGTCCGGACCGGCAACGCCGGCTTCCACCAGAACGTGCCGGTCGAACCCATCATCATCGAATCGGCGCGCATCCTCGAAGCAGCGCCGACTTCCAGCAAGTAAGCCCACAGGAGAAGCACATGGCAGTCAAACTGCACACCAACCACGGCGTGATCACCCTCGAACTGGACGCAGAGAAGGCGCCCATCACGGTCGAGAACTTCCTCGCTTACGTCAGCGCAGGGCATTACGACAATACCGTGTTCCATCGCGTGATCGACGGATTCATGATCCAGGGCGGCGGTTTCGAGCCCGGCATGAAGCAGAAGCCCACCCGCGACCCGATCCAGAACGAAGCCAACAATGGCCTCAAGAACGAACGCGGCACCATCGCCATGGCCCGTACCCAGGCGCCGCACTCGGCTTCGGCACAGTTCTTCATCAACGTCGCCGACAACGACTTCCTCAACCATCGCTCCCCCGACCTGCAAGGCTGGGGCTACTGCGTGTTTGGCAAGGTCAGCGACGGTTTCGATGTCGTCGACCAGATCCGCAAGGTCAAGACCGGCTCCAGTGGCTTCCATCAGGACGTACCGAAGGAAGACGTGATCATCGAGCGTGCCGAGATTGTCTGATCGCGCAAGCGACGCACCCGCCGAGCGCGGGTGCACCACAATGCCGGGCGTGCTGCAGGCGGCATCCCCGGCATTGTTCATTTCCGACCTCCACCTCAGCGAGGACGAACCCGCCACCGTCGACGCCTTCATCGACTTCCTGAACGGTCCGGCACGCGAGGCGGGCAGTCTGTTCATCCTCGGTGACCTGTTCGAATACTGGGCCGGGGACGATGATATCGACAGCGTCCTGAGTCGCCGCATCTGTGACGCGCTGGCGACATTGGCGACACGTGGCATGCACATCCACTACATGACCGGCAACCGCGACCTGCTTGCAGGCAGCGGATTCGCAACCCGTGCCAAGGTCGCCCTGCTGCCCGACCCAAGTTGCGTGCGTATCGGCGACCAGGTGCTGCTGATCAGCCACGGCGATGCGTTATGCACCGACGACGTACCCTATCAGCGTTATCGCCAGCAAGTGCGCGACCCCGCATGGCAGGCGGGCTTCCTCGCTCAACCGCTGTCTGCACGCAAGGCCTTCATCGAGAGTCTGCGCAAGCAAAGTGAAGCGGCGAAACGCGAAAAGGCCATGACCATCATGGATGTGAATGCGGACGCCGTTGCCGAGTTGCTGCGACAACACAGCCAGAGCACCTGTCTGATCCATGGCCATACCCACCGCCCAGCCCACCACGAAATTCTGGTGGATGGACGGATCTGCGAGCGCTGGGTGCTTGCCGACTGGCACGGCGAAGCCAGCTGGCTGGCGTTCGACGGCAAGCACTTCAGCGTCGGCGGCCAGTCCAGGGCCTGAGGGGCATCGAAGGCCGGCAGCAGGAAACGGCTGCCGGCACCTGATTTCAGCGTACCAGGCCGCGCGCGAGATCGGCTTTCAGATCGTCCACCGACTCCAGACCCACAGCAATACGCAGCAGTCCATCGCTGATCCCGGAGGCGGCACGGGCCTCGGGCGAGATACGTCCATGGGTCGTGGTTGCCGGATGAGTGATGGTGGTCTTCGTATCACCCAGGTTGGCCGTGATCGAGATGACCCGGGTGGCATCGACCACCCGCCACGCTGCATCACGCCCGCCTTCGACCTCAAAACTGACGATGGCGCCACCGGTCTTTTGCTGGCGCATCGCCAGTTCGTGCTGCGGATGTGAAGGCAAACCGGGGTAGAACACCCGCGCCACACCCGGCTGCGTCTCCAGCCAGCTTGCCAGCGCAAGCGCGTTGGCCGACTGTGCTTCCATGCGGATCCGCAACGTCTCGAGGCCCTTCAGGATCACCCAGGCGTTGAACGGCGATAGGGTCGGGCCCGCCGTCCGCAGGAACTGGAACACCTTGTCGGTCACGACCTTTGCCCCCGCAACAGCACCACCGAGCACCCGGCCCTGGCCATCGAGATACTTGGTGGCGGAATGCACCACCACATCCGCGCCCAGATCCAGCGGCCGCTGCAAGGCCGGACTGCAGAAACAGTTATCCACCGCCAGGATCGCGCCTGCTTCGTGGGCAATCGCTGCAACGCCCGCGATATCGACCACCTCGGTCAGCGGATTCGATGGCGTCTCGATGAAGAACAGACGCGTGCTCGGGCGCACCGCAGCACGGTATGCCGCAAGATCGGTTGCCGGCACAAAGCTGGTCTCGATGCCAAACTTGCCCAGGATGTTTGTGAACAGCTGCTGGGTCGCGCCAAACAGCCCATTGGACGCCACGACATGATCACCCGCCTGCATCGTGCCCATCGCCAGCGACAGGATCGCCGACATACCCGAGGCGGTCGCCACGCAAGCCTCGGCCCCCTCCAGAGCGGCCAGCCTCTCCTGCATCGCGGTCACGGTGGGGTTGGAGAAACGGGCGTAGACGTTCCCCTCCTCCGTGCCCGAAAAACGTGCAGCAGCCTGTGCTGCACTCTCGAACACGAAGCTGGAGGTCAGATACATTGCCTCGCCGTGCTCGCCAAACTGGCTGCGGTGCGTGCCGGCGCGGATCGCCAGGGTATCGGGATGCCAGTCATCCATGTCGGGCAAGGTACTCATTGGTCGCGGCTGATCAGGTTGAGGTCGAGCTGCCCGTCCTCGCTGTCGTCGCGTGATGCTGGCTTTTCCTCACCACGCTGGTTCTCCACCCCGTTCAGGTACTCGGTGGTGATGTCACCGGTCACGTAGCAGCCGTCGAAACAGGAGGTCTCAAAGAAGCGGATCGACGGATTGAGCGCACTGACCGAGGCCTTGAGATCCTCGAGATCCTGATAAATCAGGCCATCGGCGCCAATCTGGCGGCAGATCTCGGCCTCGTCGCGATCACTGGCGATCAGCTCGCCACGGGTCGGCATGTCGATGCCATAGACATTGGCGTAGCGTACAGGGGGCGCGGCCGAAGCCATGTAGACCTTGGTCGCACCTGCTTCGCGCGCCATGTTGACGATTTCCTTGCTGGTCGTACCGCGGACAATGGAATCATCAACCAGCAGCACACTCTTGCCCTTGAATTCCTGGTGTATGGTGTTGAGCTTCTGACGCACCGACTTACGTCGTGTCGCCTGTCCCGGCATGATGAAGGTACGGCCGATGTAGCGGTTCTTCACAAAGCCTTCGCGATAGGGCAGATTGAGATGGTGCGCCATCTCCATCGCCGACGGCCTGCTGGAATCCGGAATCGGAATGACCACATCGATATGCACATGCGGCATGGTGCGCTTCATCTTGGCAGCAAGATACTCGCCCATCTTGACCCGCGACTCGTAGACCGACACACCGTCGATGATCGAATCCGGTCGTGCAAGGTAGACAAACTCGAACATGCACGGCGCTTCAACCGTCTTCTCGGCACATTGGCGACTGCGGAAATTACCTTCAACGTCAATCAGCACGGCCTCGCCCGGCGCCACATCGCGCAACAGCTTGAAACCGAGCACATCAACCGCCACCGACTCGGATGCAACCAGCCATTCAGTGCTGCCTTCGACATCATTGCGACCGATTACCAGCGGACGGATGCCATAGGGGTCACGGAAGGCGAGAAGACCATAGCCGGCGATCATCACCACTGCGGCGTATGCGCCTCGACAGCGCCGATGCACACCGGCCACGGCGCGGAACACCGCTTCTTCGTCCAGTTTGAGGCCGTTGGCTGCCGCCTGCAGTTCGTGCGCCAGCACGTTGAGCAACACCTCGGAATCCGAATTGGTGTTGATATGACGCAGGTCGGCGAGAAACATCTCGCGCTTGAGCTCTTCGGAATTGGTCAGATTGCCGTTATGTGCCAGCAGCAAGCCAAACGGCGAGTTGACGTAGAACGGCTGGGCCTCGGCGGCATTGTATGCAGACCCGGCGGTCGGGTAGCGAACATGGCCGATCCCCCAGTTGCCCGCAAGGTTGCGCATGTTGCGCGTACGAAACACGTCGCGCACCAGGCCAGAGCCCTTGTGCATGTGAAAACGCCCGCCTTCGGCGGTTGCAATCCCCGCAGCATCCTGACCGCGATGCTGCAGCACCTGCAAACCGTCGTAAAGCAACTGATTAACCGGGGAGGTCGCAACCACCCCAAGAATTCCGCACATGGAAACCCTGCCTATCTGAAACGAACTCTGTCGGCCACCGCATCCGGCAACCACGGTTTGGCAGCAATCACTGCCGTCTCCAGTGGAGGCGAGAACATCGCATTTGCCCACCAAGGCTCGCGCGACAGACCCAGCATACCTCCCACCAGCACTACCACCCAGGCAATCACCAAGCCCCGCGCCACACCGAAAAGTGCACCGAAGAACCGGTCGGTCGCCCCCAGACCTGCGGCCTTGAGCAACTCACGCAACAGGAAGCGCAAGAATGCCGCAAGCAGCAGGACCAGTACGAACACCAAGGCAAAGCCACCAATCTGCCGCCACGCGGGCTCGGCAATCAGGCCTTCAAGCGCCACGGTCGCTGCCACGTCGCCATACTGCCATGCAGCGACAAGTGCAGCGATCCAGGCTACAAGTGCCATGATCTCGCTGACCAGCCCACGCCACAAGCCCACGGCGGCGGACAAGCCCAGCACCGCCAGGAATACATAATCGAAAACCGTCATCGCAGAAAATCAGCGTACTGCAACGACCGCGTTGTGTCCCATCGCCTTCAGCCGGGACGCCATCGAATCCGCTTCTGCGCGGGTTGCGACCGGCCCTACCCGCACCCGCGTCATTGCACCAGCCTTTTCAGTGTAGGCGTTGTATCCCTGCTTTTTCAGTTCGGTCGCCAGTGCCGCCGCCTTGGCTGCATCGCTCACGGCGGCAACCTGGATGACCAGGGACTCGGCCTGAGCCGGCGTCTTGGGCACGGCGCCACCAGCCAGCAAGGCCTTGACGCGCTCGGCTTCGGCATCGGCCGGCTTAGGGGGAGGAGGCGCCGCGGTCGCGGGAGAAGATGCAAGCTCGGGCTTCTGGGCCGGATTTGCCGCAACAGTGGGGTTTGCAGGCGCAGCTGGTGCCACAGTAGCCGTCCTGGCCTCTGCGACCGGCGGCGAAGGGGGAGGACTTGTCTGCACCGAAGCCTGGGGTGCCTGTTCAACTGGAGCGGGCGCCACCTCGGGTTCAGCCGGACGTGCGGCAATCGGACGCGCCTGGTTGACCATCGCGTCACGCTCGGGGATGGAAATCTGGATATCCTGCGTCGAGACCTGCGGCTCCTGATCCATGGCCATCGGCAGGATGATGGCTGCGAGCAAAGCAAGCGCGGCCGCACCCACCAAGCGTCGGCGGGCGCGCTTCTTGATTTCGAGATTGTCAGCGTCGCTCACCGGGAGCCTCTTCAGTGACGTTCGGCGCGTAGCGTTGACAGCACTTCGGCCACGGTCAGAAATGAACCAAAGGCCAGAATTCTATCACCCTCGGCGGCACGATTCCGCGCTGCATCAAATGCCTTGGCAGGTGATTCGAAACAGCTTATGTCGCCCTTGACACCCGCAGTCCGCAGACGCAGCGCAAGCTCTTCAGCGATGAGCCCACGCGGCCCTGGCAGCGTGGCAAGCAACCAGTGATCGACGCGCTCATCCAGCCGCATGACCACGCCTTCGACATCCTTGTCGCCCAACATACCGAGCACAGCCCAGGTTTCAGGATAGAAGCCCATGCCGGAGAGATTCTCCGACAGCACCCCCGCCGCCTGTGGATTGTGTGCAACATCGAGCACCACCGCCGGTTTGCCAGGCAGCACCTGAAAACGCCCCGGCACATCGACCAGCATCAAACCCTGCCGGATCGACTGCATCGACACCGGGATTCGATCCCTGAGTGCATCCAGTGCAGTCATGACCGCTGCCGCGTTCAACAACTGATTGGCACCGCGCAGTGCCGGATAAGCCAGACCACCGCGTTTGACCAGACTGCCGCTGGCAGGCGTTGCCGCATAACGCCAGTAACCCCATTGCTGCCGATCACCGCCAAAACCAAAGTCACGACCACTGACCCACAATTGCGCGCCAATCGCGGCAGCATGATCCAGCAAGGACGCTGGCGGCTGGGGATCACCGCAAACCGCCGGGCGTCCGGAACGGAAAATACCGGCTTTCTCGAAGCCAATGGCCTCCCGGGTGTCACCAAGGTAATCCATGTGGTCCATCGCCACCCCGGTGACGATGGCACAGTCGGAGTCAAACACATTGACCGCGTCGAGCCTTCCACCGAGGCCGACCTCAAGGATGATGACGTCCAACCCCGCCCGGCAGAACACCGCCCAGGCCGCCAGCGTACCGTGCTCGAAATAAGTCAGCGGGGTCTCTCCCCTGGCACCCTCCACCGCGGCAAATCCATCGGCCAGTACCTCATCGTCCGCCTCCTTGCCGCCGAGCCGAACGCGCTCGTTATAGCGCAGCAGGTGCGGCGAGGTGTAGCAGCCGACTCGGTAGCCTTCTGCCAGCAGGATGGCCTCGAGCATGGCACAAGTCGAACCCTTGCCATTGGTTCCGCCAACGGTGATCACGACGGCGTCGGTGGAAAACCCGCAACGTGCCGCGACCTCAGCCACACGCTCAAGTCCGAGCTCGACCTTTTGTCCATGGCGCGCTTCCAGCAAATCCAGCCAGCCTTGAAGGCTCGCTGGCTGCGCAGTCTCACACTTCATCGACTCAAGCCTTGACCGACGGTTGCCGACCGAGCAATGCCAGCACCTCGGCAACCCGTTCACGCATCTCGCGGCGATCGACGATCATGTCGATGGCGCCTTTCTCAAGCAGAAACTCGGAACGCTGGAAACCTTCAGGCAACTTCTCGCGAACCGTCTGCTCGATAACGCGCGGCCCGGCAAAACCGATCAGGGCGCCAGGCTCCGCGATGACCACATCGCCCATGAACGCAAAGCTCGCCGAGACCCCACCCATGGTCGGGTCGGTCAGAATGGTCAGGAAAGGCAGTTTGCGCTCGGCAAGCTGGGTGATGGCTGCAGTGGTCTTGGCCATCTGCATCAAGGAGAACAGGCCTTCCTGCATCCGGGCACCACCTGTAGCCGTGATGCAGATGAAGGGCAGACGCTGCTCATAAGCAGCACGCGCGCCGCGAACGAAACGCTCGCCCACCACCGACCCCATGGACCCACCCAGGAACTCGAACTCAAAGCAGGCAACGACCACTGGCACCGTCAGGATCGCACCCTGCATGACCACCATCGCATCCGACTCGCCGGTGTCGGATGTCGCCGCCGAGAGGCGCTCGGGATACTTGCGCGAGTCCTTGAACTTGAGCGCATCGACCGGCAACACCTCTGCACCGATCTCGAAGCGCCCTTCAGGATCGAGCAGCAGATCCAGCCGGGTACGCGCCTTGATGCGCTGATGATGCCCGCACTTGGGGCACACGCTCATGTTGCTCTCGAGATCGGAGCGATAGAGCACCGCTTCGCAAGCCGTACACTTACTCCACAAGCCTTCTGGAATCGACTTGTTGCGCGCCGCAGCGTCGTTACGCTTGATCTTGGGCGGCAGGAGTTTCTGAAGCCAGCTCATTGTGCGCCTCCTGCGGGCTGATCGAGCGCGGCGCGGATACCACGAATGAAGCCCTCGACATTGGCGACGACCGCCTCTCGCGGGCTACGCTCGATTTCCTCGATGATTCGACTGCCGATCACGACGGCATCGGCGACCGCACCGATACGACGCGCGCTTTCGGCGTCACGGATCCCGAATCCGACCCCGACCGGCATGCCGACCGCCTTGCGGATGACGGGAATACGCCTCGCAACCTCGTCGAAATCGAGATGCCCCGCCCCGGTCACACCCTTTAGCGAAACGTAGTAGATATAGCCACTACCCGCCTCGGCGACATCGCGGAAACGCTGTTCGGAGGATGTCGGCGCCAGCAGGAAAATAGGATCAAGCCCGACCGACTTCACGACCGAGGCGAAGTTTGCGCACTCTTCGGGCGGATAGTCCACCACCAGCACTCCATCAACCCCGGCCTCGCTGGCCACCGCCGCAAAGGCTTGCACGCCCATGGCTTCGATCGGATTGGCATAGCCCATGAGCACGACCGGGGTGGTCACGTCAGTCTCGCGGAAAGTGCGTACGATCGCCAGCACCTTGCGCAGGCTCATACCGCCCGCGAGGGCTCGCTCCGAGGCACGCTGAATCGTCGGTCCGTCCGCCATCGGGTCGGAAAAGGGCACGCCCAGCTCGATGATGTCCGCGCCACCGGCGACCAGTGCGTGCATCAAGGGCACGGTCAGCTCGCCATCGGGGTCGCCCGCGGTAATGAAAGGGATCAGCGCCTTGCGGCCATCGGCCTGCAGACGCGCAAAAGTACTCTGGATTTTCGACATAGTGGAATCCCGCGATGCGGGCCGTCGGCGACGACCCGCTGCAGCTTAGAACTGGATGCCCGAACGCTCGGCGACAGTATGCATGTCCTTGTCGCCCCGACCGGACAGATTCACCAGCAGGACACGATCCTTGGGCAGAGTCGGTGCCAGCTTGGCTGCGTAGGCCAGCGCATGCGATGACTCGAGCGCCGGAATGATGCCTTCGAAACGACACAGGTCATGAAAGGCCTTGAGCGCCTCTTCGTCAGTAATGCCGACATATTCGGCACGCCCGGAATCCTTGAGCAGCGCATGCTCCGGACCGACTCCGGGGTAATCCAGGCCAGCCGAGATCGAATGCGTTTCGGTGATCTGGCCGTCCTCGTTCTGCAGCAGATACGTGCGATTACCGTGGAGCACACCCGGAACACCCGCACTGAGCGAAGCAGCATGGCGGCCGGTCTCGATACCATCGCCTGCGGCCTCCACACCGATCAACTGGACACCGTCGACGCCGATATAAGGATGGAAGATTCCGATCGCGTTCGAACCGCCTCCCACGCAGGCAATCACGTAGTCTGGCTGACGCCCAGCCATTTCCGGCATCTGTACCAGGCACTCCTTGCCGATCACGGTCTGAAAATCGCGCACCATCATCGGATACGGGTGTGGTCCGGCAACCGTGCCAATGATATAAAAAGTGTTGCCAACATTGGTCACCCAGTCACGCATGGCTTCATTGAGGGCATCCTTCAAGGTCTTGGAGCCAGACTCAACCGGCACCACCGTCGCCCCCAGCAACTTCATGCGGTAGACGTTGGCTGCCTGGCGCTTGACGTCCTCTGCGCCCATGTACACCACGCATTCCATCCCGTAGCGCGCAGCCACGGTCGCAGTCGCCACCCCGTGCTGCCCGGCACCGGTCTCGGCGATCACCCGCGGCTTGCCCATCCGCCGAGCTACCAGCGCCTGACCGATGCAGTTGTTAACCTTGTGCGCACCAGTGTGGTTCAGATCCTCTCGCTTCAGATAGATCTGCGCACCACCCAGCAGGTTCGACCACCGTTTGGCATGATAGATCGGGCTGGGGCGACCGACATAATGCTTGAGTTCGTACTCGAACTCGGCCACGAAGGCGGGATCCGCCATACACTCGGCGTAGGCCGTACGCAACTCATCAAGCGCCGGAATCAGCGTTTCAGCGACGAAAATCCCGCCGTACGGGCCGAAATGCCCACGATCATCCGGAAACTGGTACTGCATGTCAGCCATCTGCATCTCGAACTCCGGCAATAAACGCAGCCACCTTGGCCGCATCCTTGATTCCCTTGGCCGACTCCACGCCGCTGGAGACATCAACCGCAAAAGGGCGAATCCGTCTAACGGCTTCGCCCACATTATCGGGGTCGAGCCCCCCGGACAGCACCAGGGGCCGCGACAATCCATCAGGAATCAGGGACCAATCGAAAGTCTTGCCACCCCCACCGTATCCGTCCACAAAGGCATCGAGCAAGATACCCCGCGCACCGGGATGGCGAAACGCGAATTCTACCAGATCGATCCCGGGACGCACTCGTGCAGCCTTGATCCAGGGGCGACCATACTGTGCACACTCTACCTCGGACTCATCCCCATGAAACTGCAGTAGCTGCAACGGCACCTGCTGCAAGGCTTGCTGAACGAAGGCGGGTGCCGGATTCACGAACAAGCCGACGGCCGAAACAAAAGGCGGAAGTTCGGCCGCCAGCGCAGCCGCCTGATCGAACCCGACATTACGCGGACTGGGCGGATAGAACACGAAACCGATCGCATCGGCACCGGCCATGACCGCCGCGCGGACATCCTGCGGCCGGGTCAGGCCACAGATCTTGATTCGGGTACGTGACATTCAGAGTAGTGGAAGCTGAGGCAGCGCGATGATACGCCCATCGCCGGGCAGCGACCAGTTTGGTGGATAGCTGACACCGCAGAGATACAGCCCGGCAGGCTCGAAGGTTGGCGCCGCCCGCACCCGGTCACGCGTCTGCAGCAACGCCTCTATCCACGCCGGCGGGTAATGTCCCTTACCCACATACACCAGGGCACCAACCAGATTGCGCACCATATGGTGGAGGAAGGCGCTAGCCCGGAAATCGAAGGCGATGTACTGCCCCACACGTGTCACCCTGGCATCGCGCATCACCTTGATGGGCGACTTGGCCTGGCAGGCAGCTGCACGGAAGGCAGAAAAGTCATGCGTGCCGATCAAGCGCGTGGCGGCATCCGCCATCAAGGTTTCATCGAGCGGAACGTGAAACCAGCCGACTTTACCCGCCAGTATCGCAGGGCGAGTGGGCGAATTGAACAGGATGTAGCGATATGTCCGCTCATAAGCAAGAAAACGGGCATGAAACGTCTCATCCACCTCGCGCGCCCAACGCACCACAACCGAGGGCGGCAAATGGGTATTGACACCACGCACCCAGGCAGACATGGGGCGCACTGCTGTGGTATCGAAATGGGTCACCTGCGCGGTGGCATGTACACCGGTATCCGTCCGCCCGGCAACCTGCGTCTTGACCCGCTCGCCTGCAATCGACGAGACAGCGCGCTCAAGCACGTCCTGTACGGTCCGGCCATGGCGCTGCGCCTGCCAGCCCTCGAACATATCTCCAGCATACTCGACACCCAGCACAATCCTTACCACGCCCACCACCCTATCACGGCTATAAGCCCTGCCAACACCAAACCATCACGCCACCCCATGTATTCGTGCGACAGATGCACCGGCGCCTGCAACTCCCCCTCCTCCATCAACCAGGTACGCCAGTCATGCCGCCCGCCACGTGCATCATCCACATAGCGCAATACCAGCATCAGGCGCAGCGCCAGTCTCTCGGTCGGCAAACCGGAAAACCGCAGGGGACGGAAAAGCGCATGCAACCCGCTCACCAGACGGTCTGTCGGCAAGTGCTGCAGCAACATCGCCACGCAGCACATCACCACCAGCAAGCGCGCACTGTGCGTCAGGGCCAGGCCCACCCCTTCGCGAGTCGGGCTGAGCGAGGGCCAAGCGGCAAGCAAGGCCTCTCCCGGCGTAAACCAGGCAAACAGCAGGATGATCGCCAGAAAAAGTACCCGAACTCGTCGTATCAACCTGCCGATCCGGACCCGGGCCGCCACGAGGGCGAGCAGCAGCGCCGCAACTGTCAGCAAAAGCAGCGCACGCCCATCCAGAAGCTGGACCGAGGCAACCCCGCACCCCCACAAGAACAGAATCAGGCCCGCATGCATGAAAAAAGTAAAACGCCATCGCCGGACAACAGTCCGGCGATGGCGTCTGAACGAAACCTCAACCCAGTTTTTCGATCAATGCGCGCGCTGCCTCCTGTTGCGCAGGCGCACCTTCGGCGAGCACTTCCTGCAACAGTTCCAGTGCCCCTTCCTTGTCCCCCATCTCGTCATAGGCCCTCGCCAACTCAAGCTTGGTCTCGACTTCACTGTCGAGCGGCGCATCGTTTGCCGTAGTCAGGGCAGGCTCGGAAACGGGAGTTGTGCCAGACTCTGCAACGTCCTCGGATGGCTCGAGGTCAAGATCGAAACTGGTCAGATCCAGCCCTGCCGGCTGCGCTGCCGCAGGCGCGTCGACCGTTGGCGATTCGAGATCAAAATCGAAATCGAGCAGACTGTTATCAAAGCTGGTCTTCTCCAGATCCACGACAGCATCATCCTCTGCAGCCAGATCTTCAGCCTGAATGACTGTTGCACTCATGTCGAAGGCCGGCTTGTCATCGTCTCCGCCGAGGGACGGCAGATCGAACTCAAGTGCCGGCACCTCAGTGGGCGTCGGAGCAGATGCAACTGCGAAGCTCGCGGTCGTATCAAGCTCCTGGACCGCGGGTGCCTCATCCAGCGTGACCTCGTCTCCGCCAAGATCAAAATCCAGCCCCGAGTCCGACATCACGTCCTTGGCGGCAGCCACCTCCTGCGCCAGTTCGCCACCTGCCACATCGGAAGCCGGCTCAGGTGAGACCTCGACCGGCGATTCGTCCAGTCCAAGATCGAAATCAATCGTTCCGGTCTGCTCCAGCGAATGATCCTCAGTTGCCAGATCGAAGGCTTGTGAAGGATCACGCCCTGCATCGAGCTGAGCCTCGATCTGCTCGACCTCGGCCGCTGCCTGTCCCAACTCACCGGGCATGGTCCAGGTATCCTTGAACTGCGAAGGACTTGGCTCGATTCCACCCGTCGTGGTGAAGTCAAGACTGGACAGCGCCGGCCCAGACTCCTCGCCAGCCTCGTCCTCGACCAATGTCGCTGCCGACGCCGCCCCTGCAGCGGAAACCACCGTCGCTGCAACGGCCGCAAGCGGCACTCCACCCGGCGGCAACTCGGTCTTCGGCGCCACCGAACGCTCGGCCTCGACCGGTGCTGCGCTATAAAGCGGATTGTCAGGGTCAAGCTTGCGTCCCATTGCGGCCGCCTTGTCCCAATCGCTGCCCTGCCCGCCTGTTCTGGCATAGAGTTCGGTAGCGGTCGTCTCGAATGGCTTCAGATGCTGACGCTGGGCGTGGATTTCCAGCAACTTCAAATAGATCGCAGCCCGGTTCGGATCGGCCTTCAAGGCATCCTCGAGAATCTCCTCGGCCTGGGCGTCACGGCCGTAAGCCATGTAGACGTCCGCTTCCGCCACCGGATCAACCCCTTCATCGGCATCGATCGCCGACAGTCCGGACTGGCTGAAATCTGTCTGAAGGATGCTGCTGTTGCCGGTATCGACGCTCTGCCCACCCGTTGCGCCGAAAACGGCACTTGTATCAGGCGGGAACTCGCTCATCAGGGCCGAGCTATCCAACTGCTGCGCAGCCTGCTTGCGTTGGCGTGCGCGATACAGCGCAAACGCAATCAACAAGGCCAGCACACCTCCACCAGCGCCCAGCATCGCAGGATCCGCCGACAAGGACGAAAGGAAGTCCGGATCAGGTTCCGGTTCCGGCTGCGGAGCGACTTGAGGCCGCGGCTGTGGTTTCGGCGGCTCAGCCACCGGAGCAGCAGGCTGCGCTGGCGCAGGCTCAACCACGACGGGTGGGGTTGCATCCGCCGCAGGCGGTGTGGACTCGGCTGCAGGCGGAGTGGGAACCGCCGCAGGCGGCACCTCGGCAGCAAGCGGCGCGGCGGGAGGCGGAGCCTGCACTGCCGGGGGCTCAAGCGTTACGGGCGCGCCTTGCTGCTGCAGCTGAGCCAAGGACTGATTACGCAACTCGAGCAGCTTCTGCAACTCACGAATACTGGTCTCAAGCTGCGCAAGACGGGCGTTGGCTTCTTCCAACCCTTTCTCACGCGCAATCAACTCCTCCTCAAGCGCCTGCAAACGACCCGTGGCACCCACGTCACCCGATGCATCGGGCGTCGGCTGGGTTTTGGAGACCTGCAGACGATCGCTGGTCTCAGCACGCTCGGCGGCGTCATCCACCCGCGGCACGATCGTCCCGGCGCTTGCCTGGGCAGCCGGCGCCGGTTCAGCGGCACGCGTGCTGACGGCCCCCGCAAGGCGCTGGCGATAGGCTTCGAAATCTGCCGCCTGAGCCAGGATCTCCTTGCGCGCTTCGGCCGGCGAAGTCTGACGGGCGACCTCCGCGGAGGGCACCGACAACACAGCCCCTGCGCGCAGACGATTGATGTTCTCTCCGTCAAACGCCGACGGGTTGGCCCGGAACAGCGCAACCAGCATCTGATCGAGACTCGTGCCTTCGTGCCGGTTCTGCTCGGCAATACGGCGTAGCGTGTCACCCCGCTGAACGGTGTACCGGTCGGCAACCGGGCGTGGCGCGGTCGCAACGGCCGGTGCTGACGGTGGACGCGCGATTGCAGGCGAAGGAGAAACCGGAGCGGCAACCGGCTTGGGCGGCGCAATATCAACCGGATCAAGCAGGAAGGTGTATTCGCGAGACAGACGGCCCGACTCCCAGTTCAACTCGATGAGCAAGCCCACGAACGGCTCGCTGATCGGCCGGTCACTGGTGAGCCTCACCACCGGGCGCGAGCCTTGTTGGTCGACGGATACCCGGATGCCTGTCATGAAACCGGGGTAAGGAATATTGGCCTGACGGAACGCGTCCGGCGGCGCAATCCGCGCCGTGATCGACTGCAACTCCTGCGGCGTCGCGCTCAGTTGTATCTCGGCGCGCAGCGGCTGCCCCAAGCCACTGAAAACATTGATCTGCCCAAGCCCGGCCGCGAAACCTCCGAGCGGATAGGAGGCGATCGCAGCTGCGATCAGGGATGCCCTTAGCGACGTTTTCATAGTTATCCTCAAACCACGCTCCCCTTTACCCGTCCAGCAAAGGACGCTACATCATGGACTTGGTTTAGCAATCTAGCATTATTTTTAACTAGCTGCACCAACTCTTTAATACTAAAGAGGAAAGGCTCCACTCACGAACGCCCTTGACAGCGCATCCGAAACGACACTCAGGCCTGTGCCAGCACAAGCACACACAAGCCATAAACGCACCCTAAGTCATAGACCATGATTCGCAGGATGGCTGGTAAGACACTGAAAACATGAAGGATCGGCCCTTCCCCGGAGCGCCAACCCTGCAGCGTGCCACAACACACCTGCCGCGGCACGCTGATGGCTTATCAGTCCTCGATGAGGATGCGCAGCATGCGGCGCAGCGGCTCTGCAGCCCCCCACAGCAACTGATCACCTACGGTAAATGCGCCCAGGTAATCGTTGCCCATCGCGAGCTTGTGCAGACGTCCGACAGGCACCGTCAGCGTGCCGGTAACCGCCGCTGGCGTCAGCTCGCGCTCGGAAATCTCACGATCATTGGGCACAACCTTCACCCAGTCGTTGGCCGAAGCGATGATGGCGGTGACTTCGTCGAGTGGCACATCCTTCTTCAACTTGATGGTCAGCCCCTGCGAGTGACAGCGCATGGCACCAATACGGACGCACAGACCGTCGATCGGGATGCTGCCCGCGCTGCGGAAAGCCGGCTTGCCCAGGATCTTGTTGCACTCCGCGCCGCCCTTCCACTCCTCCTTGGACTGACCGTTGTCCACCGGCACATCGATCCAGGGAATCAGGCTGCCAGCCAAGGGCGTATTGCGGAAGTTCTTCTTCGGAAAGGCATCAGAGCGGATGGTTTCGGCCACCTTGCGATCGATATCGAGGATGGCCGATGCCGGATCAGCCAGCAGATCGGCGACCGAGGCGTGAATGGTGCCCATTTGCGAAATCAGCTCACGCATGTTCTGTGCGCCAGCGCCCGAAGCCGCCTGGTAGGTCATTGCCGACACCCACTCGACCAGGTCGTGCTTGAACAGGCCACCCAGGCCCATCAGCATCAAGGACACCGTGCAATTGCCGCCGATCCAGTCCTTGCCGCCCTTGGCAAGCGCATCCTTGATCACATGCATGTTGACCGGGTCAAGAATGATCACCGCATCATCAGCCATGCGCAGCGCCGACGCCGCATCGATCCAGTGGCCATTCCAGCCGGCTGCACGCAGCTTCGGGTACACCTCCTTGGTGTAATCACCGCCCTGGCAGGTAATGATGATCTCGCAAGCCTTGAGCGCATCAATGCTCATTGCATCCTGCAAGGGCAATGCAGCTTCCTTGCCACCGAACACCGGTGCCTTGCCCCCTGCGGCAGAGGTCGAGAAATACACCGGCTCGATATGGGCGAAGTCACCTTCATCCACCATGCGTTGCATCAGCACCGAGCCTACCATCCCACGCCAGCCAACCAGACCCACTCGCTTCATCATGTCACCTCGAATCAATGAACCTTACAGCGCCGCAAGTACCGCGTCGCCCATCTCCTTCGTCCCTACCCGCTTGGTCCCCGGCTCATAGATGTCACCGGTACGGTAGCCCTGCGCGAGAACCTTCTTGACTGCGGTTTCGATACGCGTCGCCGCGACTTCCTCGTTAAAGGTGTAGCGCAGCATCATCGCAGCAGAAAGAATGGTCGCCAGCGGATTGGCCACGCCCTTGCCGGCGATATCAGGCGCCGAACCATGCGAAGGCTCGTACAAGCCCTTGTTGTTGGCGTCCAGCGAGGCCGACGGCAGCATCCCGATCGAACCCGTCAGCATCGAGGCCTCATCCGACAGAATGTCGCCAAACATGTTGCCCGTCACCATCACATCGAACTGCTTGGGATTACGCACCAGCTGCATCGCAGCGTTGTCTACCAGCATGTGCGAGAGCTCCACATCCGGGAAGTCCTTTGCCATTTCCTCGGCGATGTCGCGCCACAACTGGGTGGTTTCGAGCACGTTCATCTTGTCCACCGAGCACAGCTTCTTGCCACGCTTCTGCGCCGCCTCGAAAGCCACCTTGAGAATGCGGCGGATCTCGTACTCGGCATAGATCATGGTGTTCCAGCCGACGCGCTGCGCAGTGCCGTTGACGTCGCGCATCTCGATGCCACGAGGCTGGCCGAAGTAGATGTCACCGGTCAGCTCGCGCACGATCAGGATGTCCAGACCCGCCACCACCTCAGGCTTCAGCGTGGACGCATTGGCCAGCTCGGGGTACAGGATCGCCGGGCGCAGGTTGGCGAACAGATTGAGATCCTTGCGGATACCAAGCAAACCACGTTCCGGGCGCTGTTCGCGCGGCAACGTGTCCCACTTGGGCCCGCCCACCGCGCCGAGCAACACCGCGTCGGCTTCACGTGCCAGCTTCTGCGTGGCTTCTGGATAGGGACTCCCCGTGGCATCCACCGCCCCACCGCCGAGCAGGGCATGCTCAAGCTCGAATTTCAGATCAAGCGCACCGAGCACGCGAACGGCTTCAGCCATGATCTCGGGACCGATACCATCACCCGGCAATACGCAAATCTTCATCGGTTCGTCTTCCTTGGTTCGTCGAGCCAACGCGGCTCAGGCAAAGTAATAGGGATGTTCTGTCCGACGCTTCGCTTCGAAAGCGCGGATCTTTTCGGCATGGCGCAGGGTCAGGCCAATATCGTCCCAACCGTTGAGCAGGCATTCCTTGCGGAAAGGATCGATATCAAAGGTGATGACCTTGCCATCCGGCCGGGTAATGGTCTGTGCCGCCAGATCAACGGCCAGTCGGTAACCCGGACTTGCCTCGCACTGAGCAAACAGCACATCGACTTCAGCTGCATCGAGCTTGATCGGCAGCAGGCCATTCTTGAAGCTGTTGTTGAAGAAGATGTCGGCAAAACTCGGGCCGATCAGCACTCGGAAACCATAATCCTCCAACGCCCAGGGCGCATGCTCGCGCGAACTGCCACAACCGAAATTGTCGCGGGTCAGCAGGATCTGCGCCCCCTGATAACGGGGCTGATTGAGCACGAAGTCCGGGTTCAGCGGGCGGGCACTGCAATCCTGACCCGGCTGCCCGACGTCCAGATAACGCCACTCGTCAAAAGCATTGGGACCGAAGCCACTGCGCTTGATCGACTTCAGGAACTGCTTGGGGATGATCGCATCGGTATCGACATTGGCGCGATCAAGCGGGGCGACCAGCCCATCAAGTTGAGTAAAGGGATTCATCGTTTCACTGCCTCCGGATGGCCTGGCCATCCTGTTCGATTCGAGATCACCGCCCCGGCACTACGTGATCCGTCAACGCGGTCACGCAGGCCGGACGGCGCCGGGCATATGCAGCGCTCAGGCCAGCGTGCGGACGTCGACGAAATGTCCGGTCACCGCAGCCGCAGCAGCCATCGCCGGGCTGACCAGGTGGGTTCGCCCGCCTGCACCCTGACGCCCCTCAAAGTTGCGATTCGAGGTCGAGGCACAGCGCTCACCCGGCTCCAGGCGGTCGGCATTCATCGCCAGACACATCGAACAGCCTGGTTCACGCCACTCGAAACCTGCATCGATGAAGATCTTGTCCAGCCCCTCAGCCTCAGCCTGACGCTTGACCAGGCCAGAGCCCGGCACCACCAGCACACGGCGCACGTTGGCGGCCTTGCTGCGCCCCCTGGCCACAACAGCGGCCTCGCGCAGATCTTCAATGCGCGAATTGGTACACGAACCGATGAAGACCTGGTCCACGGCGATCTCGCTGATCGGCGTATTGGCGCTGAGCCCCATGTACTTGAGGGCGCGCTCAACCCCTTCACGCCGCACCGGATCGGTAATCTGTGCGGGGTCCGGCACGCGACCGTCAATGGTGGTGACCATCTCCGGCGAAGTCCCCCAGGTCACCTGCGGCAGGATGTCCTCGGCCTTGAGCTCGACCACCTTGTCGAACACCGCACCCTCGTCGCTGACAAGGGTGCGCCAATATTCAACGGCACGCGCCCAATCCTCGCCCTTGGGCGAGAACGGACGATCCTTCAGATAGGCGATGGTGGTCTCGTCAACGCCCACCAGACCAGCACGCGCGCCCGCCTCGATCGCCATGTTGCAGATCGTCATCCGACCTTCCATCGACAGACTGCGGATCGCACTGCCACCGAACTCCATGGCGTAGCCTGTACCACCGGCAGTACCAATCTTGCCGATGATGGCGAGCACGACATCCTTGGCGGTGACGCCTGCACCCAGCTGACCATCGACCCGAATCAGCAGCGTCCTGGACTTCTTCTGCAGCAGGCACTGGGTCGCCATCACGTGCTCGACCTCGGACGTGCCAATGCCGTGCGCCAGACAGGCGAATGCGCCATGCGTGGACGTATGCGAGTCGCCACAAACCACGGTCATGCCCGGCAGCGTGGCGCCGTTCTCTGGGCCAATGACGTGAACAATACCCTGACGCGCATCCTTGAACGGGAAATAAGCCAGCGAGCCGACTTCGCGGATATTGGCGTCGAGGGTCTCGACCTGCTGACGCGACACTGGATCCTGAATCCCCATGTCCCAATGGTCGGTCGGCGTGTTGTGATCCGCAGTCGCCACGATCGAACTGATGCGCCACGGTTTGCGACCCGCCAACTTCAGCCCCTCGAAGGCCTGCGGACTGGTCACTTCATGCACCAGATGGCGATCGATATAGATCAGCGCCGTGCCGTCAGCTTCTTGATGAACGACATGGCTGGACCAGAGCTTTTCGTAGAGCGTTTGCGCTTGCATCCAAGGAATTCCGCTTGAAAGAAAAGGTTTTGATTATTTCACACGGCCGCCCGCATGGGTAGCAGGGGCCAGCGACCTCAACGCCGGCGCGCCTGCTCGTACAGCGGCATGACACGTGCGGCATAGTCAGCCAGATCTTTCTGCCGAGAGGCGTGCGACGGGTGCGTGGACAGCCACTGCGGCGGCGCCCCGGCGGACTGCGTCGCCATCTTGTCCCACAACCGGACCGCAGCGCGGGGGTCATAGCCCGCACGGGCAGCGAGTTCAACCCCCACTCGATCGGCCTCGGTTTCGTGCAGCCGGGAATTGGGCAGTTCAAACGTCACTTTAGCCAGCGAACCCATCAAGTCCTGCCCTGCCTGTCCAACCCCGAGCAAGGCGCCCGCAACCGAAATCCCCAGGCCTGTGGCCATCGCCTTGGACACCCGCTCACGCGCATGCTCACGCAAGGCATGCGCAATCTCGTGGCCCATCACGGCAGCAATCTCGTCGTCAGTCAGTGCCAGCCGCTCGATCAGCCCGGAGTAGAACGCGATCTTGCCGCCGGCCATGCACCAGGCGTTGAGCTCGTTCGAGCTGATGACGTTGACTTCCCACTTCCAGGCGGGCGCATCCGGACGAAAATTCGCCGTCTGCGGGATCAAACGGTTTGCAATCTGACGCACCCGCTGCACCTGGGCGGCATCACGATTGAGCGCATTCTTGCGCCGCGCCTCGGCCAGCACCTCCTGATACTGCTGCGCGGAGGCCTGCTCGATGTCGCGTGCCGGGATCATCATCATCTGCTCGCGTTCGACGCCAACCGCCCCACCACCGGTGGTCTGTACCGTCTGGCAAGCTACCGCGACCGTCGCCGCCAGCACCGCAGGCAGCAGATTCGAGAAAACGCGCTTCGGCTTCAAATTCACATCGGACTCCTTTCGATTCGATCCTGGAATGCTCAATGCCGATCGGGGCGCAAGTCAGCCTCGACCCGCCAACCGAAAAGCAAGCACAGCAAACCGATCAGTGCAAATACCGAACCAAGGGTAAATGACCACGCCGCACCAACCCAGTCCCAGCAGTAGCCACTGATCAAGCCGCCCAGCATGCCCCCGGCACCAAACGAGATCGACCCGTACAGCGCCTGCCCACGCGACTGGAGCTTGCCGGGAAACCAGTGGTTGATCGCTGCGATGGCTGCCGCGTGGTACATGCCAAAGGTCGCACCATGCAGCACTTGGGCAAGCAGCAACACAACAAGGTTTCCCGCCCCCCAGCCAATCGCGGCAAATCTCAGGACGGCACATGCAAAAGCAAACAGCAGCAACTGACGCAGACTGAAGTGCTGCATCAGGCGCGGCATGAACATGAACACGACGATCTCGGCAATCACCCCCAGAGACCACAACCAACCGATCACCGCCTTGCCGTAACCCTCGTCAGCCAGCAGGATGGAATAGAACACATAGAGCACGCCATGCGCTGCAGACATCAGGAAGCACGCCCACAGCAAGGCCTGCACGGCAGGATTGCGCAGCGTGGCGCCCAGGCTGATCACCGCCCTGCCCGGTGCCGCCACCCGGGCGTCCGGCATGAGCACCGCACACACCAGAATCCCCACCAGTATCATCACGATCGCCCACAGGACCCCGCGAATCGGCACATGATCCAGCACATACCCAAGTGCCAGCACCGCCACGATGAAGCCCACGGACCCCCAGACACGGATGCTGCCATAGCGATGACCTTCCCGCCCCAGATGGGCAAAGGTCAAGGTCTCCACCAGCGGCAAGGATGCACTCCAGAAGAATGCCATCAGGGCCATGCCGACAAAAATGCCGGTGAAGCTTTCAGTAAAGAAGAAGATCGCGAAACCCGCCACACTCATCAGTGCGGACAGCCGGACAATGGGCAGCCGCAGCCCGGTATGTTCTGCCAGCCAGCTCCATAGATTGGGCGCCAGCACCCGCATGACCTGCATCAGCGACATCAGGATGGCGATGTCGGTCGCAGAGAAGCTCAGATCCTGCAGGTACAACGTGAAGTAGGGAGAGAACGCGCCGACAAAGGCGAAGTAGAAAAAGTAGTAAGCGGACAGGCGTCGGTAAGGCAGCATGAAGGCTCACCCCACCCGACGCACGTCATCCTGCGGCCACGGCATGCTGTCCACACTCGGTGCCGGGCAGACGTGACCCGCCGAATGCAAACCGGCACACCGACCGCCTGCGCGCATCAGCCGCGCGCAGGCTGCCCGGGAGATGGCACCGGCTGAACGCCATTGGGTGCCAGCCCCGCCACACGGGGAGTTGCGGTCAGCACATCGCCACATTGGGCCCGGTGACGCAAGGCATGGTCGATCAGAACCAGTGCGAGCATCGCCTCGGCGATCGGCGTGGCCCGGATACCCACACACGGGTCGTGACGGCCATGGGTATTGACGATCACCGGCCCACCCTGACGGTCGATCGAACGGCGGTCAAGACGAATGCTCGAAGTCGGCTTGATTGCCATGCTGACAAGAATATCCTGCCCGGTGGACAAACCACCCAGCACACCACCGGCATTGTTCGACAGAAAGCCTTCGGGGGTGATCTCATCACCATGCTGCGTCCCAAGCTGGGAAACGGACTCGAAACCCGCGCCGATCTCGACCCCCTTGACCGCATTGATGCTCATCATCGCATAGGCGATGTCGGCGTCGAGACGGTCGAACACCGGTTCGCCCCAGCCCACCGGCACACCGCTGGCAACGACGTTGATGCGCGCACCAACCGAATCGCCCGATTTGCGCAGATCATCCATGTACTGCTCGAGCGCCTCGATCTTGCTCGCCCCCGGCGCAAAGAACGGATTGCACCCGACCTCGTCCCACGACTCGAACGGAATCTCGATCGGACCGAGCTGCGCCATGTAGCCACGCACCACCACACCAAAACGCTCGGCCAGCCACTTCTTGGCAATCGCGCCGGCCGCCACGCGCACGGCTGTCTCACGCGCCGACGAGCGCCCGCCCCCACGAAAATCGCGGACACCGTATTTTTGCCAGTAGGGATAATCGGCGTGGCCAGGGCGGAAGGTCTCGGCGATGTTGCCGTAGTCCTTGCTGCGCTGATCCTGGTTGCGGATCAACAAGGCGATCGGCGTGCCCGTGGTGACACCCTCGAACACACCTGAGAGGATCTCCACCTCGTCAGGCTCACGGCGCTGGGTGACGTGCCTCGACGTCCCTGGCTTTCGGCGATCCAGCTCCAGCTGGATCTCCTCCGCAGTGATCGGCAGTCCCGGCGGGCAGCCGTCAACCACGCAGCCGATGGCGGGGCCGTGGGATTCACCAAAGGACGTGACGCAGAACAACTTACCGAAGGTATTGCCGGACATGAGGCACTCTTTGCGATCAGGCGTGAAAGGCTGGCGAGTTTAACACAGCGAAAAACGCCCCTTCGACGATGGCCGAAGGGGCGCAACCGGATTCTCAGTAGGTGCATCCGGCGAGGAGATCAGTGGAAGAAGTCCTCCAGACGCTCGAAGACCTCGTGCTCTGCGCCATGACGACGGACATGGAGGACATCCTCCAGCTTCTCGAGCTGACGAATCATCTGCTCCAGCCGCTGATCTTCGAACACCAGCAACCAGATCCGGCTTCTGTCGCCGCTGCTCAGCGGCATGCACAGGATCCCTTCCATATTGAACGCACGGCGGGCAAAGAGATTGCAGATGTGACTCATCACACCGGGATGGTTATTCACATCGAGCTCCAGCACCACCTTGGCAAAGCTGGCCTGCTGCAGGGGTTCGGCAACCTGTTCGATCATCATCAGCCTCCGATCATCTCGGTGTTGGCCGCACCCGGCGGCACCATGGGGTAGACAAACTGTTCACGGTCGATCGACGCGTGGATCAGACACGGCCCAGGCGTCTGCAAGGCCTGCGCCAGGGTCGCTTGCGGATTGGCCGCAGCATCGAGGTCGATCGCGGGAATGCCGAACCCTTCTGCAATACGCAGGAAGTCAGGCTCTCCCTTGTAGCGTGAAGCGAACACGCGCTTGCCATAGAACAGATTCTGCTGCTGGTACACCAGACCCAGCGCATTGTTGTTCATCAGCACGATCTTGACGTTAAGCTGCTGCTCGGCGAGCGTCGCCAACTCCTGGATATTCATCATGAAGCTGCCGTCACCGGAGAAGCACACCACGGTACGCTCCGGCGCTGCCATCGCCGCGCCCAACGCTGCCGGCATACCAAAGCCCATGGTCCCCAGGCCACCCGAAGTCAGCCACTGCCGCGGACGACGGAAGGGGTAGGCCTGCGCCACCCACATCTGATGCTGACCGACATCGGTAGTGATGACCGCCTCGTCGTCCAGCGCTTCCGCCACTGCATGGATCAGACCATAGTGACTGCGCGGATTGTCCTGCTCGGGGAACTGCATTGGAAAAGCGGTGCGCAGCGCTGCCACGCGAGCCAGCCAGCCTTCGCGCAGCTGCACCTTGACCCGCGGCAACAAGGCATCAAGCACTTCCGCCACATCGCCATTGATCGCCACATGAGCATTCTTGATCTTGTGCAGTTCTGACGGATCAACGTCGACGTGCACGATCTTCGCGTTCGGACAGAACTGTGCCGCTTTGCCAATGGCGCGATCATCGAAGCGCGCACCAACGCAGATCAGCAGATCGGACTCTTCCAGCACGAAATTGGTATAGCGCGCGCCGTGCATGCCCAGCATGCCGATCGACAAGGGGTGATCAACCGGCATCGAACCCAGCGCCATCAGCGTCATCGTGGTCGGCAAGCCCGCCTGCTCGGCCAGATTCACCGCCTGCTGTGCTGCACCGGAGTGGATCACGCCACCACCGAGATACAACACCGGACGCTCAGCCTCGTTGATCATCCTGGCCGCGGCTTCGATCTGCTCAACCTGCACCACCGGCGAAGGGCTTCGCACTGCCACTGGCGGAAACTGCGCGAACTCGATGATCTGGTTCTGCACATCCTTGGGCACATCAACCAGCACCGGGCCAGGCCGGCCCGACATCGCGATCCGGAAGGCTTCTGGAATCACCTCGAGCAACTCCCGCGCGGAACGGACCAAAAAGTTGTGTTTGGTGATCGGCACCGTCATGCCGTAGATGTCGACTTCCTGAAAAGCATCGGTACCGATCATCGGCAGCGGCACCTGCCCGGTGATCGCCACCAACGGGATGGAATCGAGCATGGCGTCGGCAATCGCCGTCACCAGATTGGTTGCCCCCGGACCGCTGGAGGCAAAACACACCTCGGGCTTGCCGGACACACGCGCCATGCCCTGCGCCATGAAGCCCGCCCCCTGCTCGTGGCGTGCCAGTACGTGATGGATGATGTCACTGCCCGAAAGCGCGTCATACAAGGGCAGGATGGCACCACCGGGAATCCCGGCAATGGTACGCACACCCTGGCGCTCGAGCAGGCGCACAATCAACTGGGCGCCGGTCATCTGATTCATCTGCTTCTCCTTTCAAGGACGTTTTGCGGCGTATCGACCGGCGGCACAAAAAACAAACCCCCGCCGGCCTTGCGCGCCGGCGGGGGTTCTGGATTTGGTTCGTTCTGTCCTGACCCGCTACGACGCGCGCACGCCTACGCCTACTACTACGCGTACGACGATTACATCGAGGGACAGGAAACGACGAGTCATGGTCGGGCCATAAAGTTTACAGGCGACATAAAATCACGAAACAGAGAACAACACAAGCATTTTCTCGCATGCTGCCCCTCATGCGCCGCCGTTCTGCTGATGCTCGTCCCTCAGCATGCGTCGCAGAATCTTGCCAACATTGGTCTTGGGCAGCTCGTCCCTGAACTCGATCAGGTGCGGCACCTTGTATCCGGTCAGGTTCTTCCGGCAGTGCGCGATCAGATCCGCCTCCGTCAGCGCCGGATCCTTGCGCACCACAAACACCTTGACCGCCTCACCCGAGTGTTCACTGGGCACACCAATGGCCGCCACCTCCATCACACCCGGGTGACTGGCAACAACATCCTCCACCTCGTTGGGATAGACATTGAATCCGGACACCAGGATCATGTCCTTCTTGCGATCGACGATGGTCACGAAACCGTCCTGATCCATGACTGCAATGTCCCCGGTACGGAAGAATCCGTCCGGCGTGAACGCACGTGCGGTATCCTCCGGCCGATTCCAGTAACCCCGCGTCACCTGTGGCCCACGCACGCAGAGTTCCCCACGCTGACCGATGGGCTGTTCGACGTCATCGTCATCACGCAGGCTGACCTCGGTCGACGAAATCGGCAAGCCGATCGAGTGATTGAAGGCAGGCAGGTTGAGCGGGTTGATGGTGACTGCTGGAGAGGTCTCGGTCAGCCCGTACGCCTCGATCAAGGGCAAGCCGGTCACCTGCTTCCATTTCTCGGCCACTGCCTGCTGCACCGACATCCCGCCACCCAGCGAGATCCGCAAGGCAGAGAAATCCAGCCGCGCAAAATCCGGATTGTTCAGCAAGGCATTGAACAGCGTATTGACCCCGGTGATGGCGGTGAATCGATACTTGGCCAACTCCTTGACGAAGCCGGGAATATCGCGCGGATTGGTGATCAGCACATTGGTCGCACCGATCTTCAGGAAAGTCAGACAGTTCGCGGTCAGCGAGAAGATGTGATACAGCGGCAAGGCCGTGATGATCACCTCTTCCCCTTCATGCAGGAAAGGCTTGATCCAGGCATGCGCCTGCTGCAGGTTGGCAACGATGTTGCCGTGGCTCAGAATGGCGCCCTTGGCAACCCCGGTAGTCCCTCCGGTGTACTGCAGGAAGGCAATGTCATCATGCCCCACAGCCACGCGCCTGAGCGCATGCCGCCCACCACTCGACAGCGCCCCGGAAAAGCGGATGCAGCCGGGCAAGGACCATGGCGGCACCCCTTTCTTGACCCTGCGGACAACAAAATCCACGATCAGCGATTTCGGGAAGCCCAGCATCTCGCCCACACTGGTGACGACGACGTGTCGCAAGGGCAGACGCTCGCGCACCTGCTGCAGCGTGTTCGCAAAGTTTTCCAGGATGACGATGACGTCAGCGCCGGCGTCGCGCAACTGATGCTCCAGTTCGCGCGCAGTGTAGAGCGGATTGACGTTGACGACGGTGTATCCGGCCCGCAAGGCCCCGAACATTGCAACCGGGTACTGCAACAGATTGGGCATCATCAGCGCCACCCGTGCACCCGGCTCAAGGCCCAGCTCGCCTTGCAGGAAGCCCGCAAACTGCGCCGACAGACGATCAAGCTCGGCGTAACTGATGCCTTTGCCCATACAGACAAAGGCCGTACGTGCCGCGAATTTCGAGACACTCTGCTCGAAAAGGTCGCCAAGCGAACCGAACTGATTCAGGTCGACCTCTGCCGGCACCCCCTCGGGGTACTGCTTGAGCCAGATCTTATCCATTTTGCCTCCTCCTGCTGTTGGAAAAAAGATCGACACAGAAACGTCTGCATCGACCCGCCCTCCCCAGGCGCAGGCATGGCCACAGGCCATCCTGTTTCCAACCCTTGGCGCATTCGTCTGTGGCGAATGTCGCCCCGGGGGCAACATCACCCCCGGCAGTCCTCAGCGAAGCCCGCTACCGGGCTTCAGTAACCGGTGTCAGCGCCCCGCCTCCTCGGCGGGCCAGTTGCGGATGTAGTTCTTCAGCATCCGGTTTTCGAAGCTCTGCTCTTCGAGCACTGCCTTGGCAACGTCGTGGAAGCTGACCACCCCCAGCAGGGTCGTACCGTCCATGACCGGAAGGTAGCGCTGGTGATGATCAACCATGAGCCGGCGCAACTCGTCCATTTCCATATTGGGCGCGGCCACCATCGGCCCCGCCAGCATCGCCTGCTCGACGGTCAAGGCCGCCCAGTCAGCGCCGCCGCGGTGTACGGCCTGCAGCACTTCGCGGAAGGTCAGCATGCCGGCCATCTGCCCCTTGTCAAATACGACCAGCGACCCGACGTCCTGTTCAGTCATGATCGTGACCGCTTCGGACAGGCTGCGATTGGGCGCAATGGTATAAAGCACCTTGCCCTTGATGGCCAGAATCTCGCTTACCAGCATGTCTGCTCCCGGTGAAGATTATCTTGGTGTATGTGCTGCCAGCATCTTAGTGCAAGTTATGCGCCACCGGAACCCGGGAAGCCCCGTACTCGACGGCAATGGAAACTCAACGTTGCAACTGATCAAGCTTGCCCTTGACCTTGGCCCACTCGTCGGCATCGGGCAGGGGGGCCTTGCGCTCGACAATGGGCTTCCACTGCCGCGCAAGCTCTGCGTTCAGGGCGATGTATGCCTCCTGCCCCGCCGGCACATCATCCTCGGCATAGATTGCCTCGACCGGACACTCGGCAACGCACAAAGTACAGTCAATGCACTCATCTGGATCGATGACGAGAAAGTTCGGCCCTTCGCGAAAACAGTCCACCGGGCATACATCGACACAATCCGTGTATTTGCAGCGCACGCACGCTTCGGTTACAACATAGGTCATTGCTAGATCACTCTCGACGGGTCGGCCAGATCTCCCGGCAAAAGGCCGGAAGATCCACACAGCCGACAATATAGTCCAGGGATTCACATTTTCGCCACGCCTGCGCCACATTCTGCCGGGCGGACTTGCTGAATTGCTTGACGTGACCCGCGTCATCGCATAACTTTCTGAAAACTTTCTTCCGGGCGCGACTCCAGCACCCGGCCGAACGGGTTCCCAGCAACCCTTCATCTCCCCAAGCAATACGCAAAACCTCTCCCCCTGATGCGAGGAATCATGAGCGAGCATATCCATTACGTGACTGATGGCAACTTCGAATCCGAGGTGCTGCAGTCCCAGACGCCGGTACTCGTCGACTATTGGGCCGAGTGGTGCGGTCCCTGCAAGATGATCGCCCCCATCCTGGACGAAGTCGCCAAGGACTACGCCGGGAAACTCAAGGTCGCCAAGCTGAACATCGACGAAAACCAGGAAACCCCCGCCAAGTACGGCATCCGTGGCATCCCCACGCTGATGCTGTTCAAAGGCGGCAACATCGAGGCGACCAAAGTTGGCGCCCTGTCCAAATCTCAACTGACCGCCTTCATTGACAGCAACATCTAAGCCGGAATCCGCTCCGGCCCGTTCTCGCGGTGCCTCACGCGCCCGCCGCCGGGGTCCCCGGCACCGCGACGGTAATCCCCCCACTGCCACTCCGTCCGACGACGATCTGTTTGATGCAGAATCGTCCGGCGAGACGGGTTCGTCCACCGAATCGACCGTTCCGGCGCTTCATCTCTCCGAGCTCAAGGCACTGCATGTCAGTGAACTGCTCGAGATGGCGGTCGCAAATGAAATCGAAGGTGCAAACCGGCTTCGCAAGCAGGAACTCGTCTTCGCGCTATTGAAGAACCGGGCCCGCAAGGGCGAACCGATCTGCGGTGACGGCGCGCTTGAAGTGCTGCCCGACGGCTTCGGCTTTCTGCGCTCGCCCGATACCTCGTATCTGGCTGGCACCGACGACATCTACGTGTCGCCGTCGCAGATCCGTCGCTTCAACCTGCACACAGGCGACACCATCGAGGGCGAGATCCGCACCCCGAAGGACGGCGAGCGCTATTTTGCACTGACCAAGCTCGACAAGATCAACGGCCGCCCTCCCGAGGAGTGCAAGCACAAGATCCTGTTCGAGAACCTCACGCCGCTGCACCCCAACGAGTGCCTGAAGCTCGAGCGCGACATGCGCGGCGAAGAGAACACCACCAGCCGCATCATCGACATGATTGCGCCGATCGGCAAGGGGCAACGCGGCCTCATCGTTGCCCCGCCCAAGAGCGGCAAAACGGTGATGCTGCAGCATATCGCCCATGCGATCACCGCCAATCATCCTGATGTCGACCTCATCGTGCTGCTGATCGACGAGCGCCCGGAAGAAGTCACCGAGATGCAGCGCTCGGTCAAGGGAGAGGTTGTCGCCTCGACCTTCGACGAGCCCGCATCGCGTCATGTGCAGGTTGCCGAGATGGTGATCGAGAAGGCCAAGCGCCTGACCGAGCACAAGAAGGATGTCGTCATCCTGCTCGATTCCCTGACCCGCCTGGCACGTGCCTACAACACGGTGGTACCCGCCTCCGGCAAGGTACTGACCGGCGGTGTCGACGCCAATGCCCTGCAAAAGCCCAAGCGCTTCTTTGGCGCTGCGCGCAACATCGAGGAAGGTGGCTCGCTGACCATCCTGGCCACGACGCTGATCGACACCGGCAGCCGCATGGACGACGTGATCTACGAGGAGTTCAAGGGCACCGGCAACATGGAGCTCCACCTCGATCGCCGCATGGCAGAGAAACGTGTCTATCCAGCAATCAATGTCAATCGCTCGGGCACTCGACGCGAAGAGTTGCTGATGAAGCCGGACATCCTGCAAAAAGTATGGATCCTGCGCAAACTGCTCTACGGCATGGATGACATTGATGCGATGGAATTCCTGCTGGACAAGGTCAAGGCGACCAAAGGCAATGCAGAGTTCTTCGACGCCATGCGCTCCGGTCGCTGAACAGCCTCCGACGCACAGTCAAACGGCCACCCTCGGGTGGCCGTTTTGTTTGCTACCGTAAGACTTACTTGCTGTAGTCAAAGAAGCCCTTGCCAGTCTTGCGCCCCAGATAGCCCGCCTCGACCATCTCCACCAACAAGGGCGCAGGACGGTATTTGGGGTCCTTGAAGCCCTCGAACAGCACCTGCATGACCGCCAGCTCAACATCTAGCCCGATCAGGTCACACAGCGCCAGCGGGCCGATCGGGTGATTGCAGCCCAGCTTCATCGCCTCATCGATTTCGGCCGCCGTTGCCAGCCCTTCGCCCAGCGCGAAGATAGCTTCGTTGATCATCGGACACAGCATGCGATTGACGACAAAACCCGGACTGTTGCGCACCTGAACCGGCGTCTTGCCAACGGCCTTGGCAACGGCTTCGACCCTTGCATAGGTCTCATCGGTGGTTTGCAGGCCTCGAATCAACTCGACCAGCGCCATCATCGGTACCGGGTTGAAGAAGTGCATGCCGATGACCCGATCAGCACGCCGGGTCGACGCCGCAAGCTTGGTGATCGAGATCGACGAAGTGTTGCTGGCGATGATGGCATCTGCCTTGGCCGCAGCATCAAGCTGAGCAAAGATCTTGAGCTTGAGCTCGAGATTCTCGGTTGCCGCCTCAATGATCAGATCGCAATCCGCCAAGGCCACCATCTCGGTCGATACCGAGATCCGCTGCATGGCCTCATCCTTTTGCGCAGCCGTCATCTTTTCCTTCTTGATCAGACGGTCCAGACTCGCGCCGATCGTCGCCACACCACGCTGCAAGGCAGCATCGGCGATATCGGTCATCACTACCGGATAGCCTGCTACCGCAAAGGCCTGCACGATGCCGTTGCCCATGGTCCCTGCGCCAACGACGCCAATCTTGCTGATAGTCATGCCTGCATGTCTCCTTGTTAACGAACGCGATCCATCTGGATCCATACTGTAGCGTATGGAAGAAATGTAAACGATTCCGGAGATCTTTTCCAGCCCAGGACAGGATCAGAGACACGACGCCCAAACAAGACAGACCACCCTTAGTTGCGCGTCACAAGCTCACGCGACATAGGCAACCCCCGCACCCCGCACGGCACCCGAAACCCCAACCCCGAGCACCGCCAACGATGATAAAAACCAGAACGACAAAAAGCACAAAGGGAATCCGGAGATTCCCTTTGTGCTTGATAGGTGGCGGAGTGGACGGGGCTCGAACCCGCGACCCCCGGCGTGACAGGCCGGTATTCTAACCAACTGAACTACCACTCCGCGCTGAACGGTTGCGACATTTTCGCTTGTCGCGGCAGACCGGCTTGCGCTGCGCCGATCTCGCCTTGTTGGCGTCCCCACGGGGATTCGAACCCCGGTTATCGCCGTGAAAGGGCGGTGTCCTAGGCCTCTAGACGATGGGGACCTGAACCTTTTGGTGGAGGTAAGCGGGATCGAACCGCTGACCTCTTGCATGCCATGCAAGCGCTCTCCCAGCTGAGCTATACCCCCACAACAAGCCGGCGATTATAGCCTCTGTTTCAAGCTCACCGCAATGGTTTCGAACATTTTTTTCGAAACCTGCAGAGCCGAAGCCCTACGGTGTAATTGGCGGAGTGGACGGGGCTCGAACCCGCGACCCCCGGCGTGACAGGCCGGTATTCTAACCAACTGAACTACCACTCCGCGCAAACCTGCCCGACATCTCTGCCGGTTTGCATGCCTGCATCCGCAGCCACGCTGAAATCTGGCGTCCCCACGGGGATTCGAACCCCGGTTATCGCCGTGAAAGGGCGGTGTCCTAGGCCTCTAGACGATGGGGACCTGGTACTACAAACAGCAACTTTCGGTGGTGGAGGTAAGCGGGATCGAACCGCTGACCTCTTGCATGCCATGCAAGCGCTCTCCCAGCTGAGCTATACCCCCGTCGAAAGAGCGCGCATTATAGGGGGCGGTTTATCGCTTGTAAAGCCTCTGCAATCAAAATTTGAACTTTCCCCAACCACACATCCTGATCGCATACCACTGACTTACAGAACCTTGCCCGGATTCATCAAGCCTGCCGGATCGAGCGCTTGCTTTATTGACCGCATCAAGTCCAGTTCCACCTCACTCTTGTAGCGGCGTATCTCCTCACGCTTGAGCTGCCCGAGACCGTGCTCCGCGGAGATCGAACCTCCCAGGGCATGCACCAGATCATGCACGACGGCATTGACCTCTGCGGTTCGCGCAATGAAGGCCTCATTTGCCGACGACTCTGGTTTGGAGAGGTTGTAATGCAGATTACCGTCGCCGATATGCCCGAACGCAACAATACGGACCTCCGGCCACGCCCGGCGCAAACGCTCTCCAGCGCACGCCAGGAACTCGGCGATCCGACTGACCGGCACAGCAACATCGTGCTTGATGCTGATCCCCTCCAGGCGCTGCGCCTCGGAGATATTCTCCCTCAACGCCCAAAGCGCCTCAGCCTGCGCCAGACTTGTGGCGATCGCTGCATCAAGGACCTCTCCCTGCTCCATCGCAACTTCCAGCGTCTGCTCCAGCAAGGCCTCCAGCGGGGCCTGCTCGTGCGTATCCGAGAGCTCGACCAGCACATACCAAGGCTGCGGACCAGACATCGGATCGCGCGCCCCCTCGATGTGCTCCAGCACCAACTCGAGCGCCGGCCGACCAACCAGTTCGAAAGCACTGACCCGGTCGCCACAGCCCCCCCTCAGCCGGGACAGCACGGCGACGGCCGCTGCGGGGTCGGGTACCGCCAGCCACGCCGTCGCACGACGACGCAAGGGCGGAAAGAGCTTGAGCACCGCTGCAGTAATGATACCCAGCGTACCCTCGGCACCGACGAACAGGTGCTTGAGGTCATAACCGGTGTTGTCCTTGCGCAGACCACGCAGCCCGTCCCAGATACGTCCATCGGGCAGTACAACCTCAAGCCCCAGCACCAGGTCACGCATATTGCCGTAACGTAGCACCTGCACCCCACCCGCATTGGTCGACAGGTTGCCACCGATCTGACAGCTGCCCTCGGAGGCCAGCGCCAGCGGAAAGAACCTGTCCGCGGCCTGCGCCATCATCTGCACCTCGGCCAGCGTGACGCCCGCCTCGACGCACAGTGTGTTGTTGTCAGCATCCAGCGCACGAACCTGCCGCATCCGCCCCAGACAGAGCACGACAGAGCGCCCCGTTTCCAAGGGCGTCGCCCCCCCGCACAAGCCGGTGTTCCCACCCTGGGGCACCACGGCCACCCCTGCCTGAACGCAGATCCGCACCACCGCAGCAACGGCCTCTACGGTAGCCGGGCGCACCACTGCCAATGCATGCCCATGGTAGCGCCCACGCCAGTCAGTCAGGTACGGCGCCATTTCCTGCTCGCCACACAGTACGTGATCCGAGCCAACGATCTCCACCAAGGCCGCTTGCAGAGCCTCCATCGACGCCTCCCGATCAGGCGTCCGTCTCATCGGCCCGCCCCAGTACATATCTGAGCAGTGGGCGTATGCGCCCGACTGCCGCCTCACCCTCGGCGATCGCCTCGGCAGCACGATGGTAGTCCATCAGCCCCAACTGCCCGACCCTTGGGGAAATCAGCACATCGGCTGGCTCACCCGCGAGCCGGCTCCGTGCAATGCGCACCTGCATGATGTTGATGCTCGAACTGAGCACGCTGACCAGTGAAGGCAAGGCATCAGCAGGCGCTGCCGGCTCTGCACTCCCGCCCAAGCCGAAGCGGGCAAGCAATCGATCGCCCCACCCCGCCTCGGTTTCCTCTGGAGGCAAGGGCGGCTCCGAACCACGACGTCTCCAGGCCTTGCCAACCATGTCTGAGCCAAGGTCCACCGCGATCACGATGTCTGCCCCCATCGCCCGACACAAGGACACAGGCACTGGATTCACCAGCCCGCCATCGACAAGCAAACGACCTTCGCGCATGACTGGCGTCATCAGCCCTGGCAGCGCAATCGACGCCCGCACCGCCTCTGCGACGCTACCCTGGTGGAGCCAGATCTCACGACCCGACTGCAACTCGGTAGCGACGCAGGCAAAACGAATGGGCAAACTGGCGAAATCGCGGTCAGTGAACTTACGTTCGAAAAACTGGATCAGCCGCTCACCCTTGATCAAGCCACTGCGCAGACTGACATCGAGCAAAGCGACCACATCGGGCCATTTCAGCGACTCTGCCCAATCCACCAGCTTGGCCAGGTCACCGGTCGCAGCCGCGGCGCCAACGAAGGCACCAATCGAGCAACCGCAAATGATCTGCGGCTCAACCCCCTCGGCGGCCAGCGCCCGCAATACGCCAAGATGCGCCCAACCGCGTGCGGCACCGCTACCCAGCGCCAGCCCGATGACCGGACTGCCGGACACCTGGGGCGGAGCGACTGCAAGATCCATCGGCGGCCCCATTACCCGACCCTGGGTCAGTCGCCGATACGCTCGGCGTAGAGGTCGTGAATATCGCAGTCGGTGATCCGGACCCGCACGAAATCCCCCGGCGCGAGGTCATCACCATCCGGAATGATCACCAGGCCATCGATCTCCGGCGCGTCGCCCGGCGAGCGCGCCAGGGCACCATCCTCATCCACGTCATCAACCAGCACGGTCATCTCACGGCCAATCTTGGCCTCGAGACGCTGCGTGGAGATATCCTCCTGGAAATCCATCAAGCGCGCACGCCGCTCCTCGCGCACCTCGTCCGGCACGGGATCGGCCAACTCATTGGCGGTGGCACCCTCTACCGGTGAGTATGCGAACGCACCGACGCGATCCAGTTGCGCCTCCTCCAGGAAGTTGAGCAACTGCTCGAAATCCTCCTCGGTCTCACCGGGGAAGCCGGTAATGAAGGTCGAACGGATGGTCAGCTCCGGACAGATGCTGCGCCACTTGCGTACCCGCTCGAGCACATTCTCGGCATTGGCGGGCCGTTTCATCGCCTTCAGGATGCGCGGACTGGCGTGCTGGAAGGGCACATCCAGATAGGGCAGGATCTTGCCCTCCGCCATCAGCGGAATGAGGTCGTCGACACTGGGGTAAGGATAGACGTAGTGCATCCGGATCCAGATGCCGAGCTCACCCAAGGCGTTGGCCAGATCCACCAAGCGGGTCTTCAGCGGTTTGCCGTTCCAGAAGCCCGTACGGTATTTCACATCCACCCCATAAGCCGACGTGTCCTGCGAGATCACCAGAATCTCCTTGACGCCGGATTCGGCCAGCGCCTCGGCTTCACGCATCACTTCATGGATCGGCCGGCTCACCAGATCGCCACGCATCGACGGAATGATGCAGAAGGTGCAGCGGTGATTGCAGCCCTCGGAGATCTTCAGGTAGGCATAGTGCTGCGGTGTCAGCCGGATACCCTGCGGCGGCACCAGATCAACAAAGGGGTCGTGCGGCTTGGGTAGATGCTTGTGAACGGCATGCATCACCTCTTCGGTGGCATGCGGGCCCGTTACGGCCAGCACCTGCGGATGCGCCGCCAGCACCACATCGTCCTTGGCACCCAGACAGCCGGTCACGATCACCTTGCCATTCTCGGCCAGGGCCTCGCCAATGGCGTCGAGCGATTCCTCCACTGCTGCGTCGATGAAACCACAGGTATTGACGACGACAATGTCAGCCTCATCATAGCTGCCAGAGATCTGGTAGCCCTCGGCCCGCAGGCGGGTCAGGATGTGCTCGGAGTCAACGGTTGCCTTGGGGCAGCCAAGGCTGACGAAACCGACACGCGGCACGTCCGGGAGTTTGGGAGAAGTCATGGGCGTGCTGCCTGTCGGGTCGGCGCACCTTCCGGATCGGAAGGTGCGCAAGGGATTTACTTGTCGGTACGGCTCTTGGCGGCCGAGGCGGTGGCATCCGCCTTGTCTTCGGCGCCGGTCGGCTGACCATAGGCCGGAAACTGGAAGCCGGTGAACATGTTACGGGTCTGGCTCTCGACCTGCTCCTGCATCTGCTGGAACATTTTCTTCGATTGCTCGACGTAGGTGCCCATCATGCTTTGCAGCGCCGGACCCTGGAAATTCAGGAACTGGGCCCACAAGTCCTGGCTGACCGGGCTGTTTTCACCGTAGATGCTGCGTGCCTGCTCCTGCAGCTTGCCCTGCATGTCGGTAAAGGCCTTGATATTGTTCTCAAGGTACTTGCCCATCATGCCCTGCATCGCATTGCCGTAGAAACGGATCATGTGCGACAGCAGGTCGCTGGTGAACATGGGTGCACCACCGGCCTCCTCTTCGAGAATGATCTGCAGCAGGATGCTGCGGGTCAGGTCTTCGCCGGTCTTGGCATCCACCACCTGGAAGTCTTCATTGCCCAACACGAGCTCCTTCACGTCAGACAAGGTGATGTAAGAACTGGTACGGGTGTCGTAAAGACGGCGGTTCGGGTATTTCTTGATCAGGCGCGATTGATCGGCCATGGTGACTTCCTCCTCGGCGGCGGTGGATTCCGCTCTCGCTTGTATAAAAATTATACCGCGCTGCGAAAAGAAAAACCCCGCCTTGCGACGGGGTTGCGCTGAGACGCGGTCCTTGCGGATGCCGCATCAGCACATATGCAGGCCACCATTGATGTTGATCGTGGCACCGGTAATGTAACCAGCCAGCTCGGACGACAGGTAGGCGCACAGACCGCCGATCTCCTCCGGCTTGCCCAGACGCTTCATTGGCACGGTGTCGATGATGCCCTGACGGATGTCGTCGCGGATCGCCATCACCATGTCGGTGCCGATGTAGCCTGGCGCGATCGCGTTGACGGTTACACCCTTGGTGGCCAGCTCGGCTGCCAGTGCCTTGGTGAAGCCCAGCACGCCAGCCTTGGCGGTGGAATAGTTGGTCTGGCCAGCCTGACCCTTGACGCCATTGACTGACGAGATATTGACGATGCGACCCCAGCCGCGCTCAGCCATCTTCGGCGAGATATGGTGAGTCACGTTGAACAGGCTGTTCAGGTTGGTGTTGATCACCGCATCCCACTGGCCCTTCTCCATCTTGGGGAAGAACTT
Source organism: Parazoarcus communis SWub3 = DSM 12120 (assembly GCF_003226565.1). Lineage (GTDB taxonomy): Bacteria > Pseudomonadota > Gammaproteobacteria > Burkholderiales > Rhodocyclaceae > Parazoarcus > Parazoarcus communis. Next base: position 185,242 of record NZ_QKOE01000006.1, read on the forward strand.
GTCGCGGGTGATACCGGCATTGTTGATCAGCACATCGATCGGACCGACTTCGGCTTCGATCTTCTCGACCATGGCCTTGCACGATTCGTAGTCCGACACGTCACCTTCGGCAGCAACGAAGTCAAAGCCGAGGGCCTTCTGCTGTGCCAGCCACTCGTCCTTTTGCGGGAACGCGGGCAGACAGTTGGCGACGACCTTCATGCCTTCCTTGGCGAGGGATTGGCAGATTGCAGTGCCGAGGCCGCCCATGGCGCCGGTAACGAGTGCGACTTTCTGAGACATCATCGAATCCTTCTGCAGCGTTTATCGTTTTCGGACATTGCAGCCCGTAAGCCACCCTTGTCCGCACCTGTCTTGCGGCAGCGCATCAGCCACGCAACAGCCGCATTATAGTCACAGTTTCTTACGAGTGCTGCGTCGCAAAATGAGCAAAAAAAAAGCCTGCCCCACCGGGACAGGCTCGCTTGCGAAGCACGGGACGATCAGAACATGTGCTGCCCGCCGTTGATCGAAATATTGGCGCCGGTCACAAACGCGGCCTCCTCCGACGACAGATAAGCCACCAGACCGGCGATCTCTTCCGGCTTGCCGAGACGCGATACCGGAATCTGCGGCAGGATCTTGGAGTCGAGGATTTCCTGCGGGATCGCCATCACCATCTTGGTACCGATATACCCCGGCGAGATCGTATTCACGGTCACTCCACTGCGCGCCACCTCAAGCGCCAGCGCCTTGGTAAAGCCATGCATGCCGGCCTTGGCCGCCGAATAGTTGGTCTGCCCGAAAGCCCCCTTCTGACCATTGACCGAGGACACGTTGATCACCCGGCCCCACTTGCGTTCGACCATGCCATCCATGACCTGCTTGGTCATGTTGAACACCGAATCCAGGTTGGTGCTGATCACCGCATCCCAGTCGGCCTTGGTCATCTTCTTGAAGGTCATGTCACGGGTGATGCCCGCGTTGTTCACGAGCACATCCACCGGACCGACATCCTTGGTCACCTGCTCCACGCACGCCTTGCACGAGTCGAAATCCGACACATCGCACGGATAGCCCTTGAAGCCGTAGCCCATGTTGTTCATCGCCTGCAGCCACTCGGCCGCCTTGGCATTGCCCGGCGAATGCGTCGTCACCACCTTGTAGCCCAGCGCGGCCAGCTTGATGCAGATCGCCTCGCCCAGCCCACCCATACCACCGGTCACCAGTGCAACTCTCGACATAGTATTTCCTCCTCCCAATCGGATGTTCGGGGGGGCTTCGCGTGCTCTGACGCCGGCCCCACCCGACCCGTCGCCAGATTCGACTTCAAGGCGCGCCGAAGCGCGCCGCGGTCATGCTTTTTCTTTTACGTAACGCCCCGGAGCCGGTTCGATCGGCTCGTACTTCGTGCTGCCAAGCCGACCTCGAGCAGCCACCTGCTTGCCGCCGAAGGCCTTCAGCCACTCGGCCCAGTGCAACCACCAGCTGCCCTTCTGTTCGACCGCCTGCCCCAGCCACTCCTCGGGGTCGGCCACCTTCGCCGCATTGGTCCAGTAGCTGCGACGGTTCTTCGAAGCCGGATTGATCGCCCCGGCGATATGGCCGCTGGCGCCCAGCACGAAGGTGGTTTCGCCGCCCAGCAGATTGCGCGCCAGATAGGCACTGGCCCACGGCACGATGTGATCCTCGCGCGCAGCCAGCAGATAGGCCGGCATGTCCACCTTGCCGAGATCGACCTTCTGCCCCAACATCCGCAGCTTGCCCGGCACTCGCAGATTGTTCTCCAGGTACATGTTGCGCAGATACCAGGTCAGGAATGGGCCAGGCAGGTTGGTCGAATCCGAATTCCAGTAAAGCAGGTCGAACGCCTGCGGCTTCTGCCCCTTGAGGTAGTTGCCCACGACGTACTGCCATACCAGATCGTTGGCGCGCAGGAAGGAGAATACATTGGCCAGTTCCTGCCCCTTCAGCAGCCCCCCCTTGCCGATGGCCGCCTCGCGTGCCGTCACGCCGGCTTCGTCCACCAGGCAACCCAACTCTCCTGCATCGGCAAAGTCGAGCAGCGTGGTCATCAGGGTCAGGCTTGCGACGGGGTCCTCTCCTCGTGCCTTGGCGACGGCCAGCGCAGAGGTCAGGATGGTGCCGCCAACGCAGAAGCCCAGCACATTGGGCTTCTTCACCCGGGTCACCGAACGCACCACATCCAGCGCGGCGAGCGGCCCTTTTTCGAGATAGTCGTCCCAGGTCATCTGCGACTCGGCCGGCCCCGCGTTCTTCCAGGACACCAGGAACACGGTGAAACCCTGCTCGACGACGAAGCGGACCAACGAATTTTCCGGCTGCAAGTCCATGATGTAGAACTTGTTGATGCACGGCGGCACGATCAGCAACGGCACCTGCGCGACCTTGTCGGTCAGTGGCGCGTACTGGATCAGCTGCATCAACTCGTTTTCATAGATGACCGCACCGGGCGACACGCCCAGATTGCGCCCGACCTCGAAGGCCGCATCATCGGTCATCGAGATGCGTCCCTTCTCCAGATCAGCCATCAGGTTCTTGATGCCCTGAGTGATGCTCTCACCCTGGGTATCAATCGCCTTCTTGATGAATTCGGGATTGGTTGCGGCAAAATTGGTCGGCGCCAGCGCATCGATGTACTGCCGGGTCAGGAACTGGATCCGGCTCTTGGCCCGGCCGTCGGCAATCGGCATCTCATCGGCCACCTGCTTGAGGAAGCCGGCATTGATCAGGTAAGCCTGACGCAGGTAATCGAATACCGGACTTTCCGACCACTCCGGCGCATTGAAGCGACGATCACCCGCCTCGGGCTGCACCACCGGCTCCGCAGGCGCTCCCGACGGCCGGCCCAGCAACGAAGACCACAAGGTCACGTGTCGCGCAGCGAAATCCTGCTGCATGCGCGAGAACGCCTCAGTCTCGGGCAGCGGCAAACGGGCCGCGGCAATCCCGGAGGAGTCCTGCATGGCCGCATGCTGTTTGGCCACGGCGTCGAAGAAGTTCTGCGCCATCGTCTGCCCGGCAAGCAACATCGCTTGCAACGCAGCCGGCGGCAATGGGTCTTTCGAATCGGACATCAGCCCCTCCTAAGGCCGGCGCGGCACGAACGTGCCACACCCAAAAATCCGTATCTGGCGCGAGTTCAGGATGGCTGCGGTTAGAATCGAGCCATGTACCTGATTGCAATCGCCTGGCTTTATGTCGCAGCGCTCGCTGCAGTGTCCGACGACACCGTAGTGGGCGGCGTGCTGACGTTCATATTTTACGGAATCGCACCCATGGCGTTATTCATCTGGCTCTTCGGCACCTCCGCCCGGCGCCGGCGCCAGAAGGCGCGGGAAGCAAGCGAAGGCCTCAACGATAGTGCCGATTCCAGTGGCAATCAATAGCCAGAACACCGTACTTCGACATCATCGTCCGCAGCGGCCACCTCAGTCCAGCCAAACCATTGACGCGAAACGTCCTGTTCTCTGATCACGGCGAAAGGAATAGTACCGGTCGGGCTCGCCCACGGTGCAGGCTCCACCCCCGTACACCCTGACTACACCCGCCCGCAACAGGCGTCTACGCGCAAGCGCGTAGATGTCCGCCAGCCATTTTCCCGGCTGCGCCAGCCCGACGAAGGCCTCGGCTGCCCCCGGATCGTCCGCGATGAAGGTATCGCGCACATCGTCTCCCACCTCGAAAGCGGCCGGACCAATCGCCGGACCCAGCCAGGCCAGCACGCAGGAGGAGGGGACCGCCATGCCCGCAACCGTCGCCTCCAGTACGCCCGCCGCCAGACCACGCCAGCCGGCATGAGCCGCCCCCACCACAGAGCCGGCATCGTCACAGAACAACACCGGCAGGCAGTCGGCCGTCATCACCGCGCAGACTACGCCGCTGCGGCGTGCCACCGCGGCATCTGCCTGATGGACGCCAAGTGCATGATCGGCATCCACGACCGTTCGACCGTGCACCTGATCCAGCCACACCGGCTCGGCAGGCAGCAGCCCTCTGAGGCGCCGACGGTTCTCGGCGACGGACTGCGCACAATCCCCCACGTGCAGACCAAGATTCAGACTGTCATAGGGCGCCACACTCACGCCACCCCGACGGGTGGTCACAAGCGCACGCACCTGTCGTGGTGCCGGCCAATCCGGCACGATGACGGGCAAAAGCGGTTGATCGATACTCATGGACGGTAGCGCCCTCCCAGGGAATCCAGCAATATCGAGAAATCATCCGGCAGCGGCGCCGACCACTCCATGAGCTGTCCCTTCGCGGGATGCACCAGCCCCAGACGAAAGGCGTGCAGCGCCTGCCGGGGAAACGCGTCGAGTACGGGGTCTCCCGTCCGCCGCGCGCCATAGACCGGATCACCGACCAGTGGGTGACCGATATGCGCCATATGAACGCGGATCTGATGTGTCCGTCCCGTCTCCAACTGGCACTCGATCAGGGTCGACCGCCCCAGGTGCTCACACACCCGGTAATGCGTCAGCGCCGGACGACCATTGCCGACCACCGCCATCTTGATCCGCTGCACCGGATGGCGCCCGATCGGTGCATCGACCTTGCCCCCTCGATCAACACAGCCCTGGACCAAGGCCAGATACTGCCGTTTGACCGATCGCGCCTGCAGTTGCCGGATCAGGTCGGTCTGGGCCTCCAGCGTCTTGGCCACAACCAGCAAACCACTGGTGTCCTTGTCCAGACGGTGAACAATGCCCGCGCGCGGCACACCGGACAGGGCCGGCGCATGGTGCAGCAAGGCATTGAGCAAGGTTCCGCTCCAGTTTCCGCTACCGGGATGCACCACCAGGCCGACCGGTTTGTCGATCACAAGCAGATGCTCATCCTCGTACACGATATTCAGCGGAATATCCTCCGCCTGCCCTGCAACCGCGTCGGGCGTCGACAAGGTCTCGACCTGCAGCCGCTCCCCGCCCCACACTTTCTGCTTGGCGTCGGCGCCCCCACCCTCGAGCAGGATCCGGCCATCCTTCAGCCAGGCCTGCAGCCGGCTACGGGAATGTTCGGGAAACAGGCGCGCCAGCGCTTGATCAAGACGCAATCCGGCCATATCGTGCGGAATCATCAACGTGTCGCACGAGTCCTCGGCATCCGCTGGGCTATAATCTTCTAGTTCATTCACGCGAGTGTTATCGATGGTCAGGTTCACCTTCGGAAGTTTAGCGGCAAAACTCACGCTCATCGGCGCCCTGGCCCTTGCAGGCTGCAGCGGCTTGCCCGACCAGATCGACGAAACCGCCGGCTGGAACGCGCAAAAGCTCTATTCGGAAGCCAAGGCCTCGATGTCCGAAGGCGGCTACGACCAGGCAATCAAGCTGTTCGAAAAGCTGGAGGCACGCTACCCCTATGGTCGCTTTGCCCAGCAGGCGCAGATCGAGGTTGCCTACGCCTACTACAAGTCGTCGGAGCCCGCGCTCGCGCTCGCTGCAGCAGACCGTTTCATCAAGCTGCACCCCAATCATCCTCACGTCGACTACGCCTACTACCTGAAGGGCCTGGTGAACTTCAACGAGGACCTTGGCCTGCTCGCCGGCCTGTCCAACCAGGACCTGTCCGAGCGCGACCCGCGCGGCGCACGTGAAGCCTTCGACACCTTCCGCGAGCTCACCACCCGCTTCCCGGAAAGCCGCTACGCCGAAGACTCCCGCCAACGCATGCAGTATCTGGTCAACTCGCTGGCCCAGCACGAGGTGCATGTCGCGCGTTACTACTACCGCCGCGGCGCCTACATTGCCGCAGTCAACCGCGCCAAGGCGGCCATCACCAACTACCCCCAGGCGCCGGCGATCGAAGAAGCCCTGTTCCTGCTGCTCAAGAGTTACGACGCATTGGGCATGAACGACCTGCGTGACGACACCGACCGGATCATGCGCAAGAACTTCCCCGACAGCGTCTACTTTGCCGGCGGACCGCAGGACAATCGCCCCTGGTGGCAGCTCTGGTAATCTGCCCTCCACGCCACCCCGGGGCCTGACGGCCCGGGGTCGGTGACAGGCGTGGGCCTCATGCCTGTCGAAGCTTGATGACCGTCACACGCCTCCAGCCTCCAGCCCCGCCAACGGCCCCTGATACAAGGCGCCAATCAGGTCGCGGGGGGCAACGATACCGGCCAGTCGCCCCTCGGGATCCACAATCGGTACATGGCTATGGCCTTCGCGGCCAAGCAGCCCGACGATCTCGGCCACGGACGTTCGCTCACCCGCAGTTTGAACCGCAGCCGTCATCACCTGGCCGACAAACTCCACCCTATCCGAATGCGTCCGGCCGCTGCGCCTGACCACCCTTCGCAAGCGCTCGTGCATGCCACGATGGGGACCGAGGCCGGCAAGACGAAGGAAGTCTGCCAGAGTCAGGATGCCCTGCACCCTCCTGGCCCGGTCCACCACTGGCAAGGCCTTCACTCCCTGTGCCTGCATCAACGCCCAGGCATCTTCAAGCAAGGTGCCGTACTCAACGGTGACAACCTCACGGGTCATGATGTCCTCGCACCTTACCGAGGCGAGACGGCGTCGATAAGCCTGCTCCTCCAAACGGGCGAACAAGCCAAGCAAGTCATCGCGACTCACATCCAGGACCTGATTGTATTCGTCAAGCACCGTATCGATGTCAGCGTCCGACACCCTCACGCGCGATGCCACCTGGTGCGCAGCAGGCACCGCTGCCGCACTCGTACCGGCCTGCGGATAGGTACGCCCGGTCGCCCGGTTGTATGTCACGGCCAGCAGCAACAGGCACATCGAGTTGAACAACACCGGATACAAGACGAACCCATATCCCAGGTCATGGATGACCGGCCCGCCGACTACCGCAGTCAGGGCAACCGCGCCAGCCGGTGGATGAATGCAACGCAGGGCAAACATCAAACCGATGGAAAGCGACACGGCCAGCGCAGCAGCCAGGGCGGGATCCCGCAGCAGGCCCTGGGCGCAACTGACACCGACCAGTCCCGCAACCATGTTTCCGCCCAGCATGGCCCACGGCTGGGCAAGCGGGCTGGAAGGTACGGCAAACAGAAGTACGGCAGAAGCCCCCATCGGCGCGATGACCCAGGGCAGCAAGGCCTCTGATCCGACCAGCCATCGCCCGAGCAGCGCAGTCGCCAGGATGCCGATCAAGGCGCCAAACGCACCCCGCAGACGCTCTGCACCATTGACTCGTTGTTGATTTGGCGCCAACGCGCCCATTAAAGCGGACAGAACAGCAGAAAGCTTCACGCAAGGAACCTGGCTGACAAGGAAACGGGGCGGAAGGCCGCGCCGTTGCAGCCAGGGCATCACCACACCGGATCAGGAAGGAGGGATACGTCCGGTCTCCCCGACCCGGCGGGCCAGCCACTCACCCGGCTAACTGCATCCTTGCAGGCGGGGAGTCAGAATTCTGCACTGTTTCGATCCCGAAGTGCACACCCGGCCTTGCGCCAAGCGCCCATCCGCGTCAGCTCGCCAGTGGAAAGCTGCCCGGCACGAGGATATCCCGTCCGACGGTGTTGATGTCCGTGCGTCCGCAGAACGCCATCGTGATGTCCAGCTCCCGCGCAATAAGCTCCAGGCACTTGGTGACCCCGGCTTCGCCCATCGCCCCGAGCCCGTAGAGGAAGGGGCGTCCGATCAGCGTACCGCGGGCCCCCAGCGCAAGCGCCTTGATCACATCCTGTCCGCTGCGGATGCCACCATCCATCCACACCTCCATGGCACCGCCCACCGCCTCGACGATGGCGGGCAAGGCATGGATCGACGACGGCGCGCCGTCGAGCTGACGACCGCCGTGGTTGGACACCACCAGCGCATCCGCGCCACTATCCACGGCCAACCGCGCATCTTCGGCGTCCATGATGCCTTTCAGGATCAACTTGCCACCCCAGCGCTTCTTGACCCACTCCACATCCGCCCAGCTCAGTGCCGGATCAAACTGCTCTGCCGTCCAGCTCGCCAGCGAGGACATGTCGCCCACCCCCTTCGCATGGCCGACGATATTGCCGAACGTCCGCCGTGGCGTGCCCAGCATGCCCAGACACCAGCGCGGCTTGGTCGCCAGATTGACGAGATTGGCCAGCGTGGGCTTCGGGGGTGCGGAAAGCCCGTTCTTGATGTCCTTGTGGCGTTGCCCGAGAATCTGCAGATCCAGCGTCAGCATCAACGCCGAACAATTGACCGCCTTGGCCCGGTCGATCAGCCGCTCGACAAAATCGCGGTCGCGCATCATGTACACCTGAAACCAGAACGGCGCCTGGGTATGTGCAGCGATATCCTCGATCGAGCAGATGCTCATCGTCGACAGCGTAAAGGGGACGCCAAAGCGGTGCGCCGCACGCGCGGCAAGGATCTCGCCATCGGCATGCTGCATCCCGGTCAGCCCGGTCGGCGCAATCGCGACCGGCATCGCCACATCCTGCCCCACCATCGTCGTACGCAGGCTGCGTCCTTCCATATTCACCGCCACCCGCTGACGCAACTTGATCGGCTGAAAGTCGGATTCGTTGGCACGATAGGTCGTCTCGGTCCACGAGCCGGAGTCGGCGTAATCGTAGAACATGCGGGGTACCCGCTTCTGGGCCAGCCGGCGCAAATCCTCGATGCAGGTGATGGGGCTGCTCATCTGATGTCTCCGTGTCGAATCATGAATACGATGCCGGGACGATTTCCCCGCATGGAAGACATCATCGGACAATCGGCCGCCCGGCAGCCGGAAGATTTTTCAGCCGGTGCGCGAAATTAGTTCCGCGGCCTCATACTCCGCTTCACGACAAACCTGGCGCAACCATGCGGCGAACGCTGCCGCGGCCCCCTGCGGCGACGCGGTGGCAATGTAGTACTGAGTGCGGGCAACGACCCTCAGCCCGAACAACGGCACCAGACCTTCCGACCTCAACCAGGCACGTGCCAGCGTCGGCCGCCCGGGCGCCACCCCCTGAGCACAGGCAGCTGCCTCGAGCACCAGCCCCAGATCAACCAGCCGGGGCCCCTGGGCCGGCTCCTCCAGTGCAGCAAGCCCCGCCGCCTCGAACAATGGCGCCCAGGGCTCCAGCGGTGTACGCAACAAGGGCAGGCGGGCGAGATCCGCAGCCTTGCCCACCGGCCCGACGCGCGCCAACAGTGCGGGCGACGCCAATGGCACCAGGACATCCCGCATCAGACAGTCTCCACCATGCGCAGCACGATCACCATGCCGCACCTCCAGCTGGGCATCGCCTCCCGAGCCTTGGTCGACATAGGGAACGCTGAGCACCAGCTCAAGCTCGATGCGCGGATGCGCCCGGGTGAACCCCTCCAGTGCCGGCACGATGATCTGCCGGGCAAAAGTCGGCGGCGCTACCACCCGCAGCCGCTCGATGCGCTGCGCCGCGCGACGATGCAGCGGCATGGCCGCGAGCAGGCCGAGTGCGGAACGGACCTGCTCGAGATACTCCTTGCCGGTCGGCGTCAACGCCAGTGTCTTCCCATTACGCGTCAGCAGTTGGGTGCCAAGCAATTCCTCGACCGTCGCCAGCCGCTTGCTGACGGCACTGGCCGTCACACTCAGCTCGAGCGCCGCACGCTCGAAGGACCCCAACCGCGCGGCTGCCTCGAATGCACGCAAGCCATCGATCGAAGGAAAACGGATATCGGCAGGCAGACTCACGGATAGGAAAAGGTCGGACGACAGACTGGCCAGAGGATACCCCGAAAGCTGCACGCCGCCAGCAGACGAAAAAAAACCGGCCCCCGAAGGAGCCGGCGTGTCGATCAAGACCCCGGGGCGGTCAGCCCTTGGCCTTGAACAACTGACGATAGCGATGCAGCAGCGGTTCGGTATAGCCGCTGGGCTGCACGCAACCCTCGAAGATCAGGTCGCGGGCCGCACGGAAGGCCGTCGACGTCTCGACGTTGGGGGCCATCGGCCGGTAGGCGGGATCACCGGCATTCTGACCATCGACCACGGCAGCCATGCGCCGCAGGGTCTCCTCGACCTGAGCCGGCGTCACCACGCCATGACGCAGCCAGTTGGCAATGTGCTGGCTGGAAATGCGCAAAGTGGCACGGTCTTCCATCAGACCGACATTGTTGATGTCCGGCACCTTGGAGCAGCCCACGCCTTGTTCCACCCAACGCACCACATACCCCAGGATACCCTGGCAGTTGTTGTCGAGTTCCTGCTGGCGCTCGGTCTCGGTCCACTCGGCCTTGGCGACCACCGGCACGGTCAGCAGACGATCGAGCAGATCGCCCTGCTCCGCAGCCAGATCGATCTTTTCCAGTTCTTGCTGCACGGCCTGGACATCGACCTGGTGATAATGCAGCGCATGCAGCACGGCTGCGGTCGGCGAGGGCACCCAGGCGGTATTCGCACCCGCCTTGGGATGACCGATCTTCTGCTCCAGCATCGCTGCCATCAGATCGGGCATTGCCCACATGCCCTTGCCGATCTGGGCCTTGCCGCGCAGGCCGCAGGCCAGGCCGACCAGCACATTGCTGCGCTCATAGGCCTGGATCCAGGCGCTGCTCTTCATGTCGCCCTTGCGCATCATCGGGCCGGCCTCCATGGCGGTGTGCATTTCGTCGCCGGTACGGTCGAGGAAGCCGGTGTTGATGAAGGCCACCCGGTTCTTCGCCGCGGCGATGCAGGCCTTCAGGTTGACGCTGGTACGGCGCTCCTCGTCCATGATGCCCATCTTCATGGTGAAACGCGGCAGACCGAGCAGGTCTTCGACACGGCCAAACAGTTCGTCGGCAAACGCAACTTCGGCCGGGCCATGCATCTTGGGCTTCACGATGTACATGCTGCCGGTACGCGAGTTGCCCTTGCGTGCGCGGTCATGCAATGAAATCAGGGTCGTGACCACGCCATCGAGAATGCCCTCGGGAATCTCGTGACCTTCGCCATCGATGATTGCCGGATTGGTCATCAGGTGGCCGACATTACGAATGAACAACAGCGCGCGGCCATGCAGACGCAATGCGGAACCGTCCGCCGCGGTATATTCGCGATCGGCATTGAGCCGGCGGACCAGCGTCTTGCCCCCCTTCTCCAGCGTTTCGGTCAGCGTACCCTGCATCAGGCCCAGCCAGTTGCGATACACCACCACCTTGTCCGCTGCATCCACCGCGGCGATCGAGTCCTCGCAGTCCATGATCGTCGACAGGGCAGCTTCCATCAGCAGATCGTTCACGCCTGCGGCATCGGTTGAACCGATGGCTCCGCTGCGATCGATCTGCACTTCGATATGCAGACCATTGTTCTTCAGCAGCACCGCCTTCGGTGCCGCCGCGTCACCCTGGAAGCCAACGAACTTTTCCGGCTGTTGCAGACCGACGGTACTGCCGTTGTTCAGGGCCACTGCCAGCTTGCCACCCACCACCGCATAGGCGGTCGAATCCGCGTGCGACGCGCCGGCCAGCGGCGCGGCCTGATCCAGCACGCCGCGGGCGAAGGCAATCACTTTTGCGCCGCGTACCGGGTTATAACCCTTGGTGATCTCTGCACCATCGGTCTGGGGAATCGCGTCAGTGCCGTACAGCGCGTCATACAGCGACCCCCAGCGCGCATTGGCGGCATTGAGCGCGTAGCGTGCATTCATCACCGGCACCACGAGCTGGGGGCCGGCCTGCGAGGTGATCTCGCTATCGACGTTGGACGTATCGACCGCCACATCAGCCGGCACCGGCTGCAGGTAGCCGATCGCGGTCAGGAAGGCACGGTAGCCGCCCATGTCGGTAATCGGGCCCGGATTGTTCCGGTGCCAGGTATCGAGCTCGGTCTGCAGGCGATCGCGCTCGGCCAGCAGGGCGCGATTCTTGGGGGCCAGGTCGTGCACCAGCGCATCGAACCCCGCCCAGAAGGCGGCGACATCGACACCGGTGCCCGGCAGGGCTTCGGTTTCGATGAATTGCTTCAGTTCGGCTGCCACCTTGAGGCGCCCGCAGTTCACTAGTTCGGTCATGTCTTAGGTCTCTCGTTGTCGTTAATCAACTGGGCCTGCGCGTCATCTACCTGGACCACCCCATCGCATCGGCGCGCCTGCAAGGCCGCTTGGGCCTTACAGGCCAAGCCCTGAAGCTGTCTTGTGGACAACAAGTTCGGGCAAGGCCATGGGTCTCGTATGTGGCAGGGCAGCTGCACACTGCCGGCAGGGAATGCCCGCAGTGCAACAGATGCCGCCATGGCGAAAGGACGCTTGTGAGGCGTCGGATCTTTACTGCAATCGCAGCCCGACAGGATAAACGGAGTCGCCCCGATCCGGTAGATCAGTGGGCACGGACAACCGGAATTTGTTGCAAGGCAGCACGCCCACGCGCCGCCGCCAGCAAACCCGCTGTCACCTCCCCCACCGGCAGATCGATTCCCAGCCGGTGGGCAAGATCACGCTCACGCGCCTTGATCCTGCGCAGGCTGGCGAGTTTGACCGGACCAAAGCCACGAATCTCCCCCGCCAATGCCGCCAGCTCAACCGCCGCATCCAGCGTGCTGGTGGACAGACGCGACAGGATGGCGCTCACCAATGCTGCATGATCCTGCGCCAGCTCGCGCTCCATACGGCGCTCCTCGGTACGCCCGAAGGGGTCGAACACCGTCCCCCGCAAGCCGCGCGCCTTTGCCAGCCAACGCAGTACCGGCATCAGCCGCGGACCGAAGCTCAGCTTGCGCGGCCGGCCGTTCGCCCCCGGACGGGCCAGCAAAGGCGGCGCAAGATGGAAGCGCAGCCGAAAGTCGCCCTCGAACTGCTGCGCCAGTGACTGCTCGAAAGCACCGTCGGTGTACAGCCGGGCAACCTCGTACTCATCCTTCACCGCCAGCAGACGTGCATGCACCTGCGCCACCGCGACCGTCAGCCGCAAGGGCGCAGTCGGCCCGACGATCGCACGTTCGGCCTGTTCGACGGTCTCGACCAGCTTCAGGTAGCGCTGCGCCAGCGTCTTTCCTTGATAGGCGGTCAGATGCGCGACCTGACGTTCGACCACGGCCGCCAGTGGCTCGTCCTCGTGACCGAGCACCGCCTCGCCCATCAACGAGGCACCCACCAGACGGTCGAGCGCATGCGGATCGACCGCGACGAGGCGTCCGATGCCGAAAGCGAGCAGATTGGTCTCGACAGCCACCCCGTTGAGCTCGATCGCGCGCCTCAAGGCGGCCTGCGAGACCGGCACCAGCCCCAACTGCCAGGCATGACCAAGCAGGAGCATGTTTGCCCCCACGGTATCGCCCAGCAAGCGCTCCGACAGCGCCTGCGCATCGCAAGTCCGCACCTGCTCGGGACCGGCGGCATGGCGAATCTTTTCGAGCAAGGCATCGACATGCAGATCCGCCTCCGGGTCGAGCACAAAGCGGGCGGTCTGGATCTCGTGCAGGTTGGCCACCACTCGGGTACGCCCCTGCTTCACCGTCTGCAGGGCATCGTTGCTGGCCCCGACGACCAGGTCGCAAGCAATCAGCGCATCCGCCTGCTGGGTATCGATGCGTACCTGGTTGAGGGCCCCCGGATCCTGTGCCAGGCGCACGAAGGACAGCACCTGCCCCCCTTTCTGGGCAAAACCCATGAAGTCGAGCACCGAGGCGGACTTGCCTTCCAGATGCGCCGCCATCGTCACCAAGGCCCCCAGCGTCACCACGCCGGTCCCGCCCACGCCGGTCACCAGCAAGTCGTAGGGGCCGGTCCAGTCATGGTTTTCCGGCTCGGGCAGGGCGGCTACACGCGCCGCCAGCGCGGCTGCATCGAAAGTCGCGCCCACCGCCTTGCGCAAACGCCCCCCCTCCACAGACACGAAGCTGGGGCAGAAGCCCTCGACACAGGAATAGTCCTTGTTGCACGAGGTCTGGTCGATCATGCGCTTGCGCCCGAAAGGGGTATCGAGCGGCACGATGGACAGACAATTCGACTGCTTGCCACAGTCACCGCAGCCCTCGCACACCGCACTGTTGATGAACAGGCGGCGGTCCGGATCGGGGTATGCCTTCTTCTTCCGACGTCTGCGTTTCTCGGCCGCGCAAGTCTGGTCATAGATCAGCACGGTCACGCCCTTCACCTCACGCAACTGACGCTGAACCGCATCGAGCTCGCTGCGCGCATGGAAGCTCGTCCCGCGCGGAAACCGCCCCTCGTGACCGGCATACTTCTCCGGTTCATCGCTGACCACCACGACCCTGCGCGCGCCCTCCGCCTCGACCTGGCGGGCGATCGCATCCACGGTGACCGTCCCGTCGACCGGTTGCCCGCCAGTCATCGCCACCGCATCGTTGTACAGCACCTTGTAGGTCACATTGGCGCGCGCGGCAATCGCCTGGCGGATGGCCAAAAAACCCGAGTGGAAATAGGTGCCATCACCCAGATTCTGAAACACGTGTGGGGTGCGGGTGAAGGCCGAATGCGCCACCCAATCCACACCCTCGCCCCCCATCTGGATCAGCCCCGTGGTCTCGCGGTCAGGCATCCAGGACGCCATGAAATGACAGCCGATGCCGGCTTGTGCGTGCGACCCCTCGGGCACCCGCGTCGAGGTATTGTGAGGACAACCGGAACAGAAGTAGGGAATCCGCCGCACCCCGTCAGCCGCATTGGAGAGCAACTGAGGCGCGGTGAAGTCCACTACCTGCGCCCGTCGATCAAGCTGCGGCCGGTGACGCGCCAACCAGTCGGCGAGCATCGGCATCACCCGCGATGGCCGCAACTCGCCCAGCGCCGACAGCAGCGGAGCCCCATCGGCATCCTGTTTGCCGATCACCCGCGGACGCACGGTATCGGCCACGTTGTAGAACAGCGTCTTGATCTGCTGTTCGACCACCGGCCCCTTCTCCTCGATCACCAGAACCTCGCGCAGACCCTGGGCAAACGCCTGCATCCGGCTGGATTCGAGCGGGAAGCTCAGGCCAACCTTGTAGACCCGGATACCGCTGGCCTCCAGATCGGCCACGCCCAAACCCAGGCGGCGCAGGGCCTCGAGCATGTCCAGATGCGCCTTGCCGCAGGTGACGATGCCGATGTCCGCTGAGGGCGCGGGACATACAAGGCGGTCAATGGCGTTCACCCGCGCAAAAGCGCGCACGGCATCCAGCTTCGCCGCCAGCCGTTGCTCGATCACCAGGCTGGGCAGATCGGGCCAGCGGTAGTGCAGCCCCCCTTGAGGTGGAACAAAGTCGACCGGGGCCTCGAAACGGCCGTGCAGTCGATCCAGATCAACGGTCGAACCACTCTCGACCGTCTCGGAAATGGCCTTCAAGCCCACCCAACACCCGGAGAAGCGGGACAGCGCCCAACCATACAAGCCGAACTCGAGCAACTCTGCGACATTGGCAGGATTGAGCACCGGCAAGCCCCAGGCCTGCAGCGTGAAATCGCTCTGGTGCGGCATCGACGACGACACACAACCGTGATCGTCACCGATCACTGCCAGCACACCGCCATGAGGCGAAGCGCCGTAGGCATTACCGTGACGCAGCGCATCGCCCGCCCGGTCGACACCCGGCCCCTTGCCATACCAGATCGCGAATACGCCATCGACAGTCCGTTCGGCATCGCCCTCGACCTGCTGCGACCCGAGGACCGCGGTCGCGCCAAGCTCTTCGTTGACTGCGGGCAGAAAGCGAATGCGGTGCGCATCGAGCAAGCCCTTGGCTTTCCACAACTGCTGATCGTAAGCCCCCAGCGGCGACCCGCGGTAGCCACTGATGAAGCCCCCTGTATTCAATCCAGCTGCTGCATCCCGCGCCGCCTGCATCAGCGGCAACCGGACCAAGGCCTGGGTACCGGTCAGGAACACCTGGCCCGTGGTCGCGGCATAGTTGTCGGTCAGGCGATAGTCACTACGGATGGCAGGCACGGCAGCCTTGGTCGAGGCGAGCGCAGTCATGGGCATGTCTCCTGTTTTAGTCCGGCACGCTGCCCACAGCGACCGGCCTTGTGCTTTCGATCGTCGGCGTCAGGAAAGGCTCCCGGGACGCACAAACAAACGCACATGCTATGCCTCCCAGACCCCACGATGCGTGCAAAATTCAGCACAAATCCACCATAAAATGCACATATCGTGCATGATTCAGACCAACCACGCACACCTGAACCTCATGATCGAACTCGACCGTTTCGACCTCCAGCTGCTGGCTGAACTCCAGGCCAATGGGCGGGCCTCCAACGCGCAGCTTGCAGAGCGCATCCACCTGTCTGCCTCCCAGGTCAGCCGCCGCATCCAGCGCCTTGAACAGGAAGGCCTGATCGAACGCTATGTCGCCCTGCTACGGGCAGAAGCACTGGGACTGGGCGTCACCGCATTCGTCAGCGTGTCCCTCGAGCGTCACGGCGAACAGCAAACCGGCACTTTCGATGAGCAGGTCGGCACCATGGACGAAGTGCTCGAATGCTTTGCAGTCAGTGGCGATGCAGACTACCTGCTGCGCGTGCTCACCCCCAGCCTGCCCGCCCTGTCGGACTTCTTGCTGCACCAGTTGATGCGCCTGCCGGGCGTGCGCAACGTCAAATCGAACATCGTGCTGTCAGGTGTCAAGCACACCACCCAGTTACCACTCAAACACCTGCATCACGGACGGCGTTGAAAAAAGTTGAAGAATCAGCCGACGCTGCCGATATGATCCGGTAGCTGCAACAAACGCGATCAGGCGGCCCCAGAGAGCTGCCACATCGCGCACAAGAAAGGAGAGAAGAGGATGACTGACGCGGTTCGCAAGGGCAGCGCACGGAGGTGGCTGCCTGCTGCCATCGTGCCGATCAACGGGGTGCTCGCCTGGCAGGCGGCCTCGGGCAACATGCAGGGTGGGGTCGCGATCACGCTCGCCGCAAGTGGTCTCGTGCTGGCCGCGCTGGCCACGCTGACCGGTTTTGGCGACAAGACGGCACCACCACCACAGACGGGCGAGCCTGATACAGACGCGGATCGTCCGGACATCGGCACCCAGACCGAACTGGGCCGTCAGCGCTTCGCCGGTCGCGTCCGTCAAGTCGTGACCGAACTGCGCAGCACCGGAACCGGCATCGCAGTCAACGCCGCCCGGCTTAATCAGCGCATCCAGCAGACCGCGACCAGTGCGAGCCGCCAGCGCGAACTCGCCGCCTCCATCTTCAGTGCCAGTCAGACCGCCAGCGCGGCGGTCGACCGGGTCATGGTCAATGCCGATGGCGTGCGCAGCGCAACCACCAGCAACCTGGCCGCCGTGAGTACCAGTCAGCAGGAGTTGATGGACGTCACCGAGCGTATCCGCAACGTCAGCGACAAGGTACAGGCCTTTGCCGGCACAGTTGCGGAACTGAGCGAGAACTCGGTGCAGATTCGCGACATCGGGCTGCTGATCAATGACATCTCGGACCAGACCAACCTGCTCGCCCTCAATGCCGCCATCGAGGCCGCCCGTGCGGGCGAAGCCGGGCGCGGCTTCGCCGTGGTCGCCGACGAGGTGCGCAAACTGGCTGAAAAGGTCAAGACCGCCACCGGCGTGATCACCCGCAACTCGGACAAGATGCTCGCCCTGGTCGCCACCACCGAGAGCGAAACCCGGCGGGTGACCGAAGACGCCTCGCTGGCCCGGGAGGTGGTGCAGCGCTCATCCTCGAACTTCGCCAAGATGGTCGGCGAGTTGCAGCAGATGAGCGCACAGTTGATCGACATCACCGACTCCATCCATCACATCCACGACAGCAATGTGGAAGTGCATGGGCTGGTGGGCGAGATCACCAGCCTGTCGGAGCAGGTCTCGTCACAGATGGTGGAATCCGGGCGGATGTCCGAGGCGCTTCGTGACCACACCGAATCATTGCACGCCCTGTCCTCGCGCTTCCGCATCGGCGAATCCGCCTACGACCGGCTGATCGGTTTTGCCGAGAAATACCGTGACCAGACTGCACGCTACCTGGAAAGCCGTGCCGGTGCGCTCAATGTGTTCGATACCCGCTACCAGCCGATTCCGGGCACCGTGCCACAGAAATACAGCACCAGCTACGACAAGGCAGTGGAAAAGGATCTGCAGGACATTTACGAAGGTATGCTGACCGAAGTGCCCGGCGTCGCCTTCTGCGGCGGCTTCGACGTCAATTGCTACATGCCGGTGCATAACAAGCGATTTTCTGCCGAGCCCAACGGCGACCCTCAGCACGATCTGGCGTTCAGCCGCCAGAAACGGATTTACGACGATCCCACCTGCCGCCGGGCACTCAAGAACCGTGGTCATGCGCTGCTGCAGACCTACGTCCGCGATACCGGAGAGGTGCTGTGCGACCTGTCGATGCCGATCCAGGTCAACGGCAAGCAGTGGGGCATCTTCCGCGTCGGCTTCGCCCCAACCTTGCTTCAGGGCTGAATCACGTTCGGACCGGCGGTCGATTCAATCGAGACGGACACGGGACGCGCCCGAGTTTTCATCCGGGCGTCGGATCATCGACAATCGACTACGCCGGCATCCAACTCACGCCGCACGCAACGCGGTCATCACCTCGGCCGCAGGCTGCGGCAGCGCCTCGAATGCGGGTCTGGCGTACAGATAGCCCTGATGCAGGGTGATGCCGAGCTCACGCAGGCAATGCGCCTCCTCCAGCGTTTCGATCCCCTCGGCAATCAGCAGGCAGGGCAGCTCGCGTGCAAGCGCAGCCATCTGGCCGACAATCAGGCGACGCACCCTGTCCTGATCGATGTTGCGGATCAGGTCCATGTCGAGCTTGAGCACATCGGGCTGGATACGCACCAGCAGGTTCAGTCCGGCATAGCCTGCGCCGAAATCATCGATTGCGGTACCCAGCCCCATTGCACGGTACTCATCGACAATACGTCGTAGATGACCGTCGGTGCCGACTTCCTCAACCTCGGTAATCTCGAACTGGATGCGCTCGAGCGGAAAGCCCACCCGGCTTGCCGCCTCCACCGTCGCACGGATGCAGGCCTTGGGCTCGTAGACTGCATTGGGCAGAAAATTGATGCTCAGACGCCCCGGCATGCCGAGCCGATGAGCCAGCTCGATCGCCCGTATCCGGCATTGCTGGTCGAAGGCATAACGGTTGTCGTCGGTGATCCGCGACAGCACCGAATGCGCCCCTTCGCCATGCTCTCCCCGCACCAGCGCCTCCCAGCCCCAGACCTCGCCCGCAGCGATATCGACAATGGGCTGGAATGCCATCGAAAAGGAAAAATCGAGTGGTGCATTGTCTCTGCACCGGTTGCAGGCTGGCGGGTTCTTGTCCATCGAATCGTGTCGCACCTGATTGGTTGTGTTGTTGAGGATAACAGCCACCCGTACCGGTTTGGAACCGGCGACCGCATCCCCCACGTGCAACCT
The DNA here is from genome assembly GCF_003226565.1 of Parazoarcus communis SWub3 = DSM 12120. Taxonomy (GTDB): domain Bacteria; phylum Pseudomonadota; class Gammaproteobacteria; order Burkholderiales; family Rhodocyclaceae; genus Parazoarcus; species Parazoarcus communis. The sequence continues at coordinate 204,496 of NZ_QKOE01000006.1, forward strand.
GACACGATGATCAACCGGGCAGGTCCGTGTCCCCCTCAAGTTCCCGCTTCATCTGCTCCCGGATCAGGTACTTCTGGATCTTGCCGGTCACGGTCATCGGAAAGACCTCGACAAAGCGGATGTAGCGGGGAATCTTGTAGTGTGCAATCTGCCCGTGGCAGAAGGCCCGGATCTCCGTCTCGGTCAGATCATCGCTCCGTGCAATGATCCAGGCGCACAACTCCTCCCCGTACTTTGGATCGGGTACCCCGACGACCTGCACATCCAGTACTTGTGGATGACGGTAGAGGAACTCCTCGATCTCACGCGGATAGATATTCTCACCACCGCGGATCACCATGTCCTTGATCCGGCCGACGATCCTGCAGAACCCTTCCTCATCGAGCGTGGCGAGATCACCGGTCCGCATCCAGCCTGCAGGGTCAATGGCCTCCCGGGTTCGAGCCTCATCGCCCCAGTAACCGAGCATCACCGAGTAACCCCGGGTGCACAATTCGCCGGGCGTGCCGCGCGGCACGATGCGCCCTTCACCGTCGATGATCTTCACCTCGCAATGAGGCTGCACCCGACCCACCGTGGACACGCGACGCTCCACCGGATCGTCCGTGGCACTCTGGAAGCTGACTGGCGAAGTCTCCGTCATGCCATAGGCAATCGTTACCTCGCGCATGTTCATCTGCCCGATGACCCGCTTCATGACCTCGATCGGACACGGGCTGCCGGCCATGATGCCGGTGCGCAGCGACGACAGGTCGAATTCGGCAAACCGTGGATGATCAAGCACGGCAATGAACATCGTCGGCACCCCGTAAAGCGCGGTGCATCGCTCCGCCGCCATGGTCTCGAGCACCGCGAGCGGGTCAAAGGCCTCTGCCGGATAGACCATGGTGGCGCCGTGCGTGAGACAGCCCAGATTCCCCATCACCATGCCGAAGCAGTGATAGAGCGGCACGGGAATGCACAGACGGTCCCCCGCCTGAAGGCGGATGGCCTCACCGACGAAAAATCCGTTGTTCAGGATGTTGTGATGCGACAGTGTCGCGCCTTTTGGCTGCCCGGTCGTGCCTGAAGTAAACTGGATGTTGATCGGATCATCGAACTGCAACACGTCGCCCCGGCCTGCCAGCAGGTCAAGCTCCGTGGCATCCGGCGTTCGCATCAGATCGTCAAAGTTCAGCATGCCGGGCGTCCTCTCCTTGCCCATGCGGATGACCATCTCCAGGGTTGGCAGACTGGCTGCCTGCAAGGCACCGGGACGACAGGACGCAAGTTCAGGCGCCAGATCGGCCAGCATGGCCAGATAGTCGCTGGCCTTGAATGATGGCGACAGGATCAGCGCCCGGCAGCCTACCTTGTTCACGGCATACGCCAGCTCAGCGCGGCGATAGGCCGGGTTGATGTTCACCAGCACCAGGCCGGCCTTGGCGGTAGCAAACTGGGTCAAGGCCCATTCAAGCGTGTTCTGCGACCAGATTCCGATCCGGTCGCCCTTCTCCAGACCCAGGCGCCTCAGGCCACAAGCCAGCGCATCGACCCGTTGCCGCAGCGCGGCATAGGTCAGTCGCACCCCCTGGTGGCGAACCACCAGGGCTTCGCGATCAGCATGGCGACGGCAGGCGTCGTCGAAAAAGCGACCGATGGTCTCACCGATCAGGGGCTGTGCTGATGCCCCGTGTACGTAACTGGAGACCTGCGTGACAACAACGCCGGAGCCACCCTGCAACGGCTGGGTGGACGTACTGATCAGAGCGTCGTAAGGGTGTGTCATGCGGGTGTCTCCTGTGTCGTTCTTTTATGATGATTGCGAGTCAACTATCGTCCGCGGCCTTGCGGATCAGGCCACTGCGCGCGGCAGCCGTTGCACGTGCCTGCTCGATGACGGCCATGTCGAGATCCAGATGACGTGCAAGGCGGTTCAGCAGACGGTGTTCCATCTGTACGAGTGCGCCATCGGCATAGGCCACCTCCCACAGCATGGTGAGGATCTCCTGACGCTCGGCCGGATTGAATCCCGCACGTACCGCCTCGGCGAACTCCCAGTCGTCCAGCACTTCGGCAAAGCGCTCCTCGGCAACCTGCACCAGTTGGCGGGCTGTCTCCTCGGGGAGGTGAAAATGGTCGCGCAACAGGCGGATGACCGCCCCATGCTCGGCGGGCGTAGCCTGATGGTCGACGTACATCGCCTCCAGCAGCAAGGCAGCCACTGCGATATGGCGACGCTCGAACGGCCCGGTCTCGTTGGCTTCGGCTTGAAGCTCTCCGCGTAACAGCGCAATCAGTCGGGTCAGCATCCTTTCTCTCTCCTAGTCATCGATCGGTCGTAAGACGCTCGACGCCGAGCTGCCCCGCCACCACCACCGCACCGTCGGCCGTACGCTGGACGGCGGCAAGGTTCTGGCGATCGGCGCGAATCTCCGCGGTAAAGCGCTCACGCCCCCGAAGCACCAGCCCACCCGCGCCCACAACCAGCAAACTGCCATCTGCGGCCTGCACCGCACCGGTCAGCGACTGACCACTTGCATCCTCATGCACCTGCCAGCTGTCGCCCCGGTCCTGACTGACCAGTACCCGACCGCTCATGCCCAGCAGAACCACCTCGCCTCCAGCACCTTCGAGCCCACTCCACAGCGACCCGGATACGCCGGTCTCAAGCCTTTGCCAGCGCGTGCCACCGTCTTCCGAGCGGAAGGCCAGCCCCATCTCCGCGGCAATGAACAAGGTTCCATCACGCGTGGCGAAAAGCTGATTCAGGTGCATGTCAGCGTCGTCGCCTTCACCCACCGTCATCGCAGACCACGAGCGTCCGCCATCGCCGGTTCGCCAGGCCGAACCATAGGCACCGACCGCATAACCGACATCCGCCGATGCGAAATACACCGACAGCAACACAGGCTTGTCCTCCAGGATCTGCTGCAGAACCCAGTTCAGCCCCCCATCGGTCGTTGCCAGCACGGTGCCCCCATGCCCCACTGCCCAGCCACGCTGGCTGTCAATGAAATGTGCGGACGTCAGCAAGGTATTCACCGGCACCACAGCCTGTTGCCAACTCCGGCCGTGATCGATCGAGCGCACGACGGTACCGTAGTCGCCCAGGGCGAGCAGTGCGTCTCCCGCCCTGACCAGACCGGTCATGGGCACCTTGGCGGCCAGCCGCGCCTTCATTGCCGGCACTGCGGCCGGGCCTGCGGCAAGGACCGGCACGCTCAGTGTGGCCGCCATACAACTTGCAATCAGCGTGCAGCACGCACCAGCCAGGCTTCGTTTCATCATGTCGCTTCTCCTCAGTGCGCCATCAGCGGCGCCCGTACCGGGCCGCGACGTGGAATCAGCATGTCGATGGTCACTGCCAGCGCAGGCAGCAAGGTAATGGCCATGATCATGTTCATCATGAACATGAAGGTCAGCAGCATGCCCATGTCCGCCTGGAACTTGAGCGCGGAGAATGACCAGGTCGCCACCCCGATCGACAGCGTCACCGCGGTGAACACGGTCGCCACGCCAATCTCGCGCAAGGCCTGCTTGAACGCGGTGACGATGTCCTCGCCGTGCGCCATATGCATCTGCAAGCGGTTGTAGATGTAGAAGGCGTAATCCACGCCGATGCCGACCGCCAGTACCATGACCGGCAAGGTGGCAACGGTCAGGCCGATGTCGAGCTCCTTCATGAACCAATAGCCGAGGAAGGTTGCCAGGGTCAGCGGTACGCAGCAGGCCAGCATCGCCCGCCAGTCGCGATAGACGAGGAATACCAGCACCAGGATGGTGGCGTACACATACAGCATCATCGGCAGCTCGGAATGCTCGACGATCTCATTAGTGGCCGCTTGCACCCCGGCATTGCCGCTTGCCAGACGGATCGTGACGCCGTCGAAGGGCTCCTTGCTGCGGAACTCCTTGACCGCCGCAACCACCCCCTCGATGGTCGAGGCCTTGTGGTCCGACAGATACAGGTTGACCGGCAGCAAGGTGCAGTCGGCATTGAACAGGCGGAGCCCCTCCGGAACCTGCCGCACCGCTTCACCCAGGGTCAGCTCATCCTGTGGCAGCGCTGCCCATTTGGGATTGCCCTCGTTCACGCCGGAGGCGGCCAGTTTGGTCAGTGTCGGCAAGGACTGTGCCGAAAGCACCCCGGGTACATTGGCCAGATACCAGGTCAGGCGATCGACGTGGCTCATGACGTCCTGTCGGTAGCAGCCATCGGCCGGCGTTTCCACCACCACCGTCAGCAGGTCCAGGCCCAGGCTGTAGTGCTCGACCACCGCTTCCACATCGCGGTTGTAACGTGAGTCGTCGTGCAGTTCGGGCGCACCCGGCAGCACATGGCCCACATGGCGCCCCTGGCTTTGCCACACGGCCACCGCCATCAGCACAATGCACACCAGGGTACCGATGGCCGCATTGCGCGGGCTGGCAATATGCACACCAAGGGCCGCCATCATCCGGTTACGCAGATGTTCGACCTTGCTCGCCCGCAACACGAAAGCATCGTCAAACCGGAAATAGCTGGCCAGTACCGGCAGCATGATCAGGTTGGTGACAATCTTGTAGGCCACACCGACCGATGCCGTGATCGCCAGCTCGCGGATCATCGGAATTGGTACCAGCACCAGGGTGGCGAAGCCGACGAAGGCGGTGATCAGCGCCAGCGTACCCGGCACCAGCAGACCGGTGAAGCTGCGGCTGGCCGCGGTGTAACCGTCGGCACCGTTGATCACCTCCTTGGCGATGTAGTTCACCTGCTGGATGCCATGCGACACGCCGATGGCAAACACCAGAAATGGCACCAGGATGGCAAGCGGGTCCAGCCCGAAACCCAGCAGGGTGATGGTGCCGAACTGCCACACCACCGACACCAATGAACAGGCCAGCGGCAGGAAGGTCAGCACCCACGAACGGGTATACCAATAAACGGCCGCGGTGGTCAGCAGGAAGGCCAGCGCAAAGAACTCGATGACGCTGGTCGCCCCCTCCGAGATGTCGCCCATCTGCTTGGCGAAACCGATGATGCGAATGCGGATGTCCTCGTCGGAGAATGCTGCACGCAGCTCTTTTTCCAGGCGCTGGCTGAATTCGAAGTAGTCGAGGCGTTCTCCGGTCTGCGGATCGGGGTCGGCCAGCTCGGCCACCACCATCGCCGATGAGGAGTCATTGGCCACCAGGCTGCCGATGAAGCCGCCGACGATGGTGCGTTCGCGGATTGCGGCGATGTTGTCGGGCGTCAGTGCCTTGACGGTCACGTCCCCCCCGATCACGTCTTCGGCCTTCATGCCCTCTTCCGTGATCTGCACCGCCCGGGTGTTCGGCGTCCACAGTGAGGTCACCGTGCGCCGGTCCACGCCTTTCATGAAGAACAGGGCCTGGGTGACGTCGTACAGCCGGGTCAGGGCTTTCTCGTTCCAGATATCACCCTTGCTGGCTTCGACGGTGACGATGATGCGATTGGCGCCAAACAGCACATCGCGGTACTGGTTGAAGGTCTGGATGTATTCGTGGTCCTGCGGCAACTGCTTGTCGAAGCCAGCACTCATGTGCAGGCGGGCCGCAAACACCGCCATCAGTGCGGTGAAGGCGAGCAGCGCCAGCAGGATGGGCAGGCGGAACCTGAAGCAGAAACGCTGCAGGGCGAGCACCGATTTCTCGATCATGTTGGAAAGTCTCGGGAGCCGGGGGCCAGGCGCTACCCGGCCCCCTGGTCATGCATCAGAACGAGTAGGAAACACTGGCGGCGATGAAGTCGCGATCGCGCATCAGGTTGTTGGCTCCGCCACCGTGGAAGTTCACCCACTGAATCGCCGCCTTCCAGCTGTCGCGATAGTTGGCGAACAGTGACAAGGTCAGTGCCTTGCGCCCCTGGACGAAGGGAATCGCATTCGGGCTGGTGCCGGAGACATCGTGGTACCAGTCGATCTGCGGGGTCAGGGTGACGCCGCTGCCGAAGGCATTGGGGTAGTTCAGGCCCATCTCGAACACATAACCCCACGAGGTCTTGTCCGGCAGGGAATAGTCCGGCAGGAAGTAAGGCGTACGCCCGCTGGTATCGAGCCCGGGGTAATGCGTGACCGCAGCCTCGGTCAGGATGAAGCCATCGCTTGCCCCCACCGCCTTCGCCAGCCCGCCCAGCGGATCATTGTGCGAGAAGGTATAAAAACCGGTCAGGTGGAACTGGTACTTCTCCTCCTCGACATAGCCCGGATGACGCCCCACGTCATACACGCTGTTCTTGTCGAAGGACCCACCGAAGATCGAACCGAAAGGAACCGTGGGATCGATGCCAACGCTGTCGTTCGGCCGGTAGGACAGCTCCGCCCCCACCGCCACGTTGAACAGCTTGGTATTGGCAGAGATGGCGTATAGATCCTTGTTCTCGCCGTAGGCCACGTAGTAGCCGGTGACGGCGCCAGCGCTGTTGCCGGTGAAACCCAGGAAGGGCAACTTGTCGTGGTAGCGCTGGTAGGTGAAGGCGAACTCGGTATCGATCTCGTCTGCGGTGTAGCGGAAGTTCACCCCATACTGCCCACCGCGCTTGGGCTTTTCACTGCCCAGATACGGCACCGCCGTCCCCAGCGCGATGCGCTCCGGGTCCGTCAGCGCGGTCTGGTCACCGCACGGACCGGACAAGCCGAAGTCGTTACAGATCGATCCCGGCAGGTAGGCGACGCGGCGGCCCTTGCCAAGTACATCCGCCGTCGAGAAAAAGGTACCCGAAGGATCGAACTTGAAGCTGTTCCAGGCAAACTGGTAGTAAGCCTCCATGCCCAGCTTCTCGGTCAGCCCAAAGGACCCCGACAACATCGGCGCGGGAATGAAGATCTCCTTCAACTGCGTGCCGGGGATATGGAACTTCTGCAAGTCGATGGCGTTGATCTGATTGACCCCGCCCAGAATGAAGATGTCCTCGCCCCAGGAGATGACCTGGTTACCGAGCTTGATCTTGCCGTACTGCTCTCCAATGGAGAAACTCTTCGCGACCCAGGCGTCCAGCAGGGTGACGTCGCCCTCGGCCTCGCTTGCCACATCGGTACGGCGGGTATCCTTGGCCTTGAAATCCTTGAACCAGGTGACGCGGGCCAGCGCACTCCAGCCACCCGGATACTTCAAGGACAGATCGTGCGTGCCCTTGAGCGCTGCCGAGAACACATCACCCTTCTTGTAGTTGAGATTGCCATCATCAAAGTTGGTGAAGTTGAAGTCGGCATTGGCATACCCCAGACCATTGCCCAGGTTGTATACCCGCGACAGATCATTGTCGGTACCGTTGTTGCACCCCCCGCTGTCATTGCCGATCGTCGAACACCCCGCCGAACCGGTGCGGGCGCTCATGCCAAAGGATACGGTCGAGTCGAAGCTGCCCGACAGCCCCTCCTCGGAGCCAAAGCGGAAGGCGTGACTGCTGGGTGCCCACAAGGTTGCGGCTACTGCAACTGCCAGCGTCGCCGGCGCCAGGGCGACACGCGCCCGACGATGCGCAATCGTCTTTGCATTCATGGAATTCTCCTGGGATTCGGGTGGAAATCAGCGTTCGCCGCGGCGGCGCATCTCGTCAGGGCTGAAGGTCGCGTTGCTGACGCGCCCCTCCTTGACCGCGCTCAGGTCGATGACCTCGCCCTCTGCCGTCCAGTTATCCACGACGTAGCGACGCGCCACCAGGTCGTACATCTGGGTTTCATAGGTGATGCAGGCACCGACATCCGGTGCGGCCCACAGGCTGCCTTCCTGCACCCGCCACAGATTGCCCTTGGCGTCATACATGTCGACGTGCAGCAGCGCCCAGGAGTCCTCGTCAAAGTGGAACACACGCTTGGCAAAGGAATGGCGCTTGTCAGCCTTGACGGTCGCCTCGACCACCCATACCCGGTGCTTCTCGTAACGCATGAAATCGCGATTAACGTATTCCGGTCCCACCATGTCCTTGAACTTGTTGCTCTTGTCGATCAGCTTGTAGTTGTTGTAGGGAACCACCATCTCCTTCTTGCCGACCAGCGTGTAGTCATAACGGTCAAGCGCCCCGGTAAACACATTGATCTGATCGACGAAATAGAGATTGTCGAAGCCGGCAATCGGATTGTCATAAGCAAAGGTCGGGGAGCGGCGCACACGACGCTGGCCGGGGAAATAGATCCAAGCATCCTGAGGCTTGTCGAGGTAAGCGTGGATCAGGTATCCCTCACCGGTGCGCGAAGCCGGCGACAGCACGTCATAGAGCAACTTGGACTCGACCCCGCCGACATCCGCGGGCCCGGTCACCTTGGGGTCATTGAACGGATAGATCTCATAGGCCCACTGCTTGTTTTCAGTGTAGGAACCGTCCTTGTCCGGCATCAGCGCCGAGATCTGAGCCCGCCGGCCCATGCCGGTATAACGCAGCTTGTAGTTCCACATCGCCTCGGCGCCGTTCTTGGGTATCGGGAAAGGAATCCCCGCCCCGAGCACCTGCTCGAGTTGCCAGCCGTCGGCGCCCAGCTTGGCAAGCGTCGCGTTCTTTTTCGTCTGTTCTGCCACCACCTCGGGCACCGGACAACTGCGCCGGGTCGGATACACGTCCATACGGTAGCCCTTGTAGGCCTTGATCAGGGCGACCTGCCCAGGCGGCAACTTGTCGGCATGCTGGTCGACATTGCTGGCGTCTATCGAGAACAAGGGCTTGTCGTCCTTGAACGGGTCAAGCCGGCCCGGTTTCCAACCCGCAGGCGCCTGAGTCATCCCCCCGCTCCACGCCGGGATGCTGCCATCGGCGTTCTTTCCCGCTTCGGCGCCGATCGGCGTCAGCGTCTTGCCCAGGCTGGCAAGCTCGGCCTCACTGGCCGCCGCGCGCGCAAACGAACTGCCGAGCACGGCAGACACGGCCAGTACCAGCAAGGCGGGGCGGAAGAGTTTTCTTGTCGTTTTGTCCATTTGCTTGTGTCCTCAACAGTTGAAACAGAAAAAATTCGACGCTGACAGGCACCTACTCGACCTTCACCCCACGCTCGGCCAGACGGGCGACAATCGCGCGCCGGGCCGCGGTGACGTCGGTCAGTGGCTGGCTGCGCAAGCGGCTGACCTCTGCCTCGGAATAGGGCTCGAGACCCGCCGGCAGGGTCTCGGCGGAAAAGGCATGCAGCATCCAGTTCAGCATCCGTGCGACATCCGCATCACTGAGCGGCGAGTTGGAGGTACCGGGCACCTTGACGAGAAACTCGCGCCCCTCCGGCAGACTGACGAAGTGGCCGAGCTGGCCACGCATCGTCGGCACACCACCCGACTTCGCGCCGCTGCCATCGGGCTGATGGCAGCCGGCACAGTTCAGGATGTATTGGTAGCGCGCCTTGCCCGAGGCTGCGTCTGCCGCCAGCGCGGGGGGGGCTGCCGCGCCTGCCGTCATCAACACTGCCACCACCAGCCCCGAAGCAAGCCTCCTCATCGCCGCCGGCCTCAGTGCTTGGTTTCGGCCAGGCCGACGACGGTGGCCAGGGTGCAGTGGAACATCGTCGAGTCATTGGCCATGCACCAGTTGATGTCGTTGTGCAGCCCCATGCGGTAACCCGGCATCTCACGCTCGTTGGTGTTGCAGAAACAGCGCCCGCAGGCAGTCTTGCCGCAGCAATCGTTGTAGCTGATGAGATAGTCCTTGCCGTCTTCCGGGTTGTGGCAGGTTCCGATCCACGACACTTTGGACGCCTCGGTACCCGGTGGGCAGCTGCTCGCTGTCCCGCCACAGCAATTGCACAGGAAACCGTCCTGCGCGCAGTAGCGCCAGTACTCGCAGTCCTGGTCGGTCGGCGCCTTGCCCGACGCCTTCTTGGCCGCTGCGGCACCCGCAGCCTGCGCGGTACGGTCGAAGGGCAGCACAGGCAACACGAAGGCCGAGCCCACCAGCAACTTGCCGATGCCGATCAGCGCACTACGTCGCGACGCGCGCTGTGCCACATTGCGCGTCTTGCGTTCGAAGAATTCATCCAGCCATTTCATCTTGAGATCTCCTTGTCGGTCGGAATCAGGCCTTGCCGGGCTGATCGAGATAAGCCTGTACCGAAGCCACGCCCAGCTCCTTGGCAGTGAACAGGCTCTCGAGCTGTTCGCGGGAATTCACCAGCCCCTTGGCGGCAACACGACCATGCTCGTTGATCAACACGGCATAAGGCAGCTTGGCCACGCGATAGGCGATACCAAGCTCACGCGACAGCACATAGGGAAAGTCCTGCAGGCCAGCCTTGTCATAGAAGGCGAGATGCTCGGGCTGCTCGCCGTCGGAGGTCAGCACCACGCGCAACCAGCCACGCTCGGACTGGTTGGCCGAACGCAGGATGGGCAACAGCTTCTTGCACACCGGGCAGGTCGGCGACAGGAAGAACAGCAAGGTGCTCTTGTCGCCCGGCAGACCCAGCGACACGCGCTCACGACTGCTGACCAGGTGCGGCAGGTCGAACACCGGCGCGGCCTCGCCGACTTGCGGTCCGGTATCGAGCATCAACGCCCCCATCGGGGCAACCCGCTCGTACAGGACGCCAATCTGACGCGCCAGAGCGAACAGGCCAAGCAGTGCGGCAAGCACCGCGATCCATAGCAACACATTCGAAATCATCAGGGCTTCGTTCATGATCCGCTCCTCATTTGGGCGAGATGGGGGTGATTGGCGATCAGCTGGTTAGCCGCCGCATAAAGGGTGAGCAGCATCAAGGTGCCGCCGGCAACGGAGAGGTAGTCGATCCACACCAAGGCGCGCTCGCTACCGAACTGGGCACCGGCAACGAGCATCCCCAGCAACACCAGATTGCGTGCGACCAGCGCCAATGACAGCCGGGTGTGACCTTCAGCGCCACCACATCCGCAATCGATCTCGGTATGGCCACGGCTGACGTTGATCGCCACGCCAAGGGTTGCGGCACCGAGCACCAGCAGTCCAAGTGCCAGACCAAGGGAACGGGAGGCATCGAACAGCAGCGCAACGCCCGCCATTGCCTCCAGCACGGGAAACAGACGGGCAAACAACGGCACCAGGGCCTCGGGCAACAAGCGGTAGAGCTCGACCGAAGCCTCGAACACCGCCAGATCGCGCAGCTTCTGCCACGCCCCCACAATCAGGATGACCGCCAGTGCGGCGCCACAGGCACGCGCCAGCACCGGGTCGATGACCAGGGCGTCCATCAGTGCAGCTCCATCAGCGACGGGGTTTCGCCAACCCCCTCCATGCGCCTGACCAGCTTCAGCGCGGCACTCGCGTCGTAGGCGGCAATTCCCCCCTTGATGCCGTCATAGGCAAACAGGCGTGGCTTGTCGCCCTGGCTGACCGCCAGCGCAATGGCATTGCTGCCCGGTGCGCGGGTGACCCGCTTCTGTGTCTTCAGATCGAAGCCCCAGATTTCCTTCGCCGGAAACTTGTGACTACCGTCCTTGGCCCCATCGTGCATCGCGACGAATACCCGACCACTGGCATTGTGCTGGGCCAGCAACTGGTAACCCCCGGGGCGCCAGCCAGCCTTGCGTTCCTTGTCGGTCAGCAGCGACCACTTGGGCTCAAAGCTCGCCACCGCGCCACCAAGGTGAGCGGTGTACAGATCTCCCCCGTAGGAGACGAAGCGATAGGTGTCACCGTCCTGCTCGCCATGAATGAAGATCGGATCGACGTCGGGGTCGAAGAATTTGGCGCTGCGCTGCTGATCGACCACCTGCCCCTTGTCGTCCAGGCTCACGGTCAGCATGGTGCCGTCGCCACAGACGGTGGAGAACCGGTTCGATACCGACTGCGCTGGCAACAGGATCCAGCACCCCGGAATATCGATCTGCGAGGCAACCGCCCTGGCCTGAAGATCGACCACCGTCACCGAAATCGCCGGGGTGGCATTGAGCACGTACAGCCAGCGACCATCGGCCGACGTGCGGATCGTGCCCTTGTAGTGCAGGGCCTGGGCGTGAATCGGCGGGATGATGATCTCACCGGTCTTGGTCAGGGTCTGGGCGTCGTGGATATCGACCGTGTCCGTACGCTCGCCCGAGGACAGACGCGAGTAGTAGGTGGTGGCAACGTAGATCTGCTTGCGGTCGGGTGACAGCGTGGCCTGGCCCGCGTAGGCAGTGGAAACCACACCAAGATACTTCATGTTCTCACCGTCGAGCACATGCAGCCGACCATCGACGATGTGGCCGATGGAAACATCGGAAAGGTAAATGCGATAGGGGTTGGGCGGAGCAAGCTGCTCCACGGTAACGATTTCGACTGGCAGCTCGGCGTGTGCAGTTGCCCCACCCAGGGCAATCAGCAGCGCAGCCACACAGTTTTTCAGGGCGCGATGTCGAACCACGACTGACCTCCTTGTATCCCCGGCCGCAGCCGCCACCGGCAGGACCGGGGGCGATGGGTGGGATGTTCCTGTTATGACCCCCGCTCTCGTGCCCGGGGGATGCGCGCTCGTCGTCTGTGGAATTGATCCAGATCAAACGACGGGGTGAGCGGATTCTGGGATGGAGGCGCAATCGGGCGTTATCCGAAATCGGCAAGCCGCGGACTCGATTAAAACGTTCGCAGAACGCGCCTCAACCATTGCCGCAACGCACCATTGCGGCGCACGCCTCTCCCAAGGCGCCCCCCCTAAAAAAACAGTTGGCACCACCAGAGGTTTGGTATTAGTCTGAAAAGAAAGGGATAAACCCAAAACGACAAGAATCCATTTCCGATCGGGAGACAGACGGAAAATGAAAGGTCCACTGCACGCGGCAGCAATGCACGCGGCGTATGCCGTACACCTGGCCAAACAGCCATGCTGCCGCAACAGCGGCAATTCCCCTGCTGGCGCCCACGCCTACGCACCTGCCGCACCCCCACCGAACATTCACTGGGCATGCTGGCATGCGCAATGCTTCACTCTTCCGGAAACCTCTCTTTCCGGAGCATCGCCAACATGACCGCCTTTACCTCTTCAGATGAGGACCAGGCATTCAGCGCCAGCTGGCGCACCACTCATGACGCCGACGACCATGCGTCCTGCCTGCAGCACTGGAAGCAGCGCTACGACCAACTCACCGCAGGCCTGTTCTCGGGAAACTTCGAGGAGTTCTGGTTCGACAACCTGCAGGTATTCCGTGAGCGCACCAATCAGTCAGTGCATGAGGCAGGGCAATCCTGGGAAGGATCCCGCACCTTTGGTGTGCCGGTCGAGATCGATGGCAAGGGCTGGTACTGCGGCCAGATTCTCGACCTGAACTCGATCATCACGCTCAAAGGTGGCGAGGAAATGGACTTCCGTACCCCCAAGGTGCAGGAGATCCTCGCTGTCACCACCGATGCGGCGGCACTCAACGACTACGCACTGCAGGTGGAACATCGCGACATCGAGGCCGAACTGGCCGGCAAGCGGGTACTGCCCGCCTCTGCCGAACAGGCTGCCACCCTGCGCGATTTTCTCGGTACGGTAATGGCCAGCCTGCGGGCCACGCCGGAAATGCTGCGCCACGCTGCAATGCGCAAGGCGCTGGAGCAGGCCATCTACGGCAGCCTGATCGCCTCGATCAACCCGGATACCGAACATCGTCCGACCCCATCCGGCCACGCCCGCCGTCTGGTAGTGGAACGCGCACGCGAGTACATGAATGCGCATATCGAGGAGCCCATCACCGTGGCGGACCTGTGCGCAGAGTTACGCGTCTCACGCCGGACGCTACAGTACAGCTTCCAGGATGTGCTCAACCTGAATCCGGTCAGCTTCCTGCGGGCACTGCGTCTGAACGGTGTGCGGCGCGACCTCAAGCGCGCGGCCGATCACTCGGCCTCGGTTGCGGACATTGCTGCCCGCTGGGGCTTCTGGCACCTGTCCCACTTTGCCGCGGACTACAAATCCATGTTCGGCGAGCTCCCCTCGGAAACCCTGCGCAATGCAGGCCACCGGATCGACTAGCCTCAGACTCGACGCACTAGCTTGGTTCATGCACCGCACCATACGCCCCTGATCGGGGCGTTGTTGTTTCCGGATACGCGCCTGCAGCCCGTCACCTCCACACAGATCCGGGCGATATAGCCCATTTTGGCAAACCCGGCGAGCTGGCACGACACCTGCTAACAGTGTTCTGACTGGTCTGACCAGTCAGAACACTACCCACCAGGACGCGTCATGCCCAGCATCGCCAACATTGCCGCCCAGGCCCTGCAACGCCGAATCACCCAGGGGGAGTTTCCCGCCGGCTCGGCCCTGCCTTCGCAGCGCGAGTTGTCCGAACAACTGTCGATCAGCCGAGCCTCGCTGCGCGAAGCGATCTCGACGCTGGAGGCCTTGGGCATGGTTCGCTCGCAACCGGGCAAGGGCGTGTTCGTGACCGCCGGTCAGCGCCCCGACCCTGCACGCCCCCTGCGCGGCACAGCGGCGATGAGCCCACAGGCCCTGATCGAGTTCCGCGCCGTCCTCGAACCCGCCTGGGCCGCGCTGGCCGCGCTGCGTATCGACGATGACGGCCGCCAGCGCCTGGAGGCCATCCAGCACGGCATGGAGGCCGCGCTCAAACACTGCGACCTGGTGATGGCGGCCGACTGGGACCTGCAGTTTCACCTGCTGATCGCAGAACTCTCCGACAACCCCGGCCTGATGAGCATCGCCAGCCAGTTCAGCGAGCAGATCGGCCACAGCCTGCGCCTGCCTTTTTCCAATCCGGCCGGCATCTGGGAACCGGCCGACGAGCACCGTCTGATCATCGACGCCATTGTCTCCGGTGACGCCTCATCGGCAAACCGGGCCATGCGTTCCCATTTGGCCGCCGCGGCGAACCGCGTCGGCATCGATTTTCCTCCCCTCTGACCTCACCTTGCAGGAGCTTCAAATGACCATGACCCGCCGCCCCTTCCTCCGCAGCCTGTGTGGCCTTGTTGCCGGCGTTGCCGTCGCTGGCGTGATCGGCAGTACCGATGCCCACGCCGATGTCCTGGCAAACGTCCAGAAGACCGGCACCCTGCGCGTCGCCGTGCCGCAGGACTTCCCGCCGTTCGGCAGCGTCGGCACCGACCTGAAGCCCCGTGGCTACGATATCGACATGGCCAACCTGATCGGCAAGGAGTTGGGGGTGAAGGTCGAGCTGATCCCGGTCACCAGCACCAACCGCATTCCCTATCTCACGACCGGCAAGGCCGACCTGGTGATCTCCAGCCTGGGCAAGAACCCCGACCGTGAAAAGGTGATCGACTTCTCCGACGCCTATGCGCCCTTCTTCAATGGCGTGTTCGGGCCGGAGGACGTCGCCCTGTCCAAGGTCGAGGAACTCGACGGCAAGACCGTTGGCGTGACCCGCGGCTCGGTGGAAGATCTCGAGCTGACCAAAATCGCCTCGCCCAAGGTCACCATCAAGCGCTTTGAGGACAACAACGCCACCATCTCCGCCTACCTGACCGGCCAGGTGCAGTTCGTCGCCACCGGCAACGTCGTTGCAGCTGCAGTCAACGACATGACCAAGCTGCGCCGCCTCGGTGCCAAGTTCCTGATCAAGAACTCGCCCTGCTACGTCGGCTATGCCAAGGGTGAGGCCGCACTGGGCGCCAAGCTGAACGCCATCATCGCCAAGGCCAAGCAGGACGGCAGCCTCGACGCCATTGCCCAGCGCTGGCTCAACGCGCCGCTGCCGAAGGATCTGTAAGCCACCCGGCGCGGACTCGGGTCGATCGGTACCCGAGATCCGCGCACGAGCTTAGATCGCACTTCGCTTCGACTCCACGGAGGCTCCATGGCCTATCAGTTCGATTTCGCTCCGGTGTTCGAGCACACCAACCTGCTGCTGTCTGGCGCCGGCTTCACCCTGGCACTGACGGCGGTAGGTGCGGTGCTCGGCATTGGTCTGGGCATTGTCGGCGCGATCTGTCGCGCCTGGCGAATCCGCCCCTTTGACAGCGTGTTCGGGGTGTATGTAGAGATCATCCGCAACACCCCCTTCCTGGTTCAATTGTTCTTCATCTTCTTCGGCCTGCCGGCACTGGGCATCAAGATGACCGAGTGGCAGGCTGCGGTGCTGGCCATGGTGATCAATCTCGGCGCCTACTCGACCGAGATCATCCGCGCCGGCATCCAGGCAACCCCGCGCGGCCAGCTGGAAGCCGCCGCCTCACTGGCGCTGAGCCGCTTCCAGATCTTCCGCCATGTGGTGCTGCGCCCGGCACTGGCCAAGGTGTGGCCAGCACTGACCAGCCAGGTGATCATCGTCATGCTGGGCTCGGCGGTGTGCTCGCAAATCGCCACCGAAGAGCTGACCTTTGCCGCCAACTTCATCCAGTCGCGCAATTTCCGCGCTTTTGAAACCTACTTCGTCACCACGGCGTTGTACTTCGTCATGGCCTTGCTGATCCGCCAGTTGCTGATGCAGATCGGCCAGCGTTACGTGGTCGGGAGGGCCGGCTGATGTTCGTCCAGTTCTCCACCTGGGACATCGTCCGCAACCTGCTCGAGGGCGGCAAGTGGACGCTGGCCTTGTCGCTGATCGCCTTCATCCTCGGCGGTGGCGTCGGCCTTGCCATCCTGTTTGCGCGCATTGCCCGCAACCGGCTGCTGCAGGCTTTCGCCAAGACCTATATCGAGGTCTTTCAAGGGACGCCGCTGCTGATGCAGCTATTCATCGTGTTCTTCGGGCTGTCACTGGTCGGCGTGGATGTGTCGCCCTGGCTGGCGGCAGCACTCGGCCTGACACTGTTCACCAGTGCCTATCTAGCCGAGATCTGGCGCGGCTGTGTCGAAGCAGTGCCCAAAGGCCAATGGGAGGCGTCGTCCAGCCTTGCCTTGTCCTATGCACAGCAGATGCGTCACGTGATCCTGCCGCAAGCCCTGCGTATCGCCGTCGCCCCCACGGTAGGCTTCTCGGTGCAGGTGGTCAAGGGCACCGCGGTGACTTCGATCATCGGCTTCGCCGAGCTGACCAAGACCGGCTCGATGCTGGCGAATGCGACCTTTCAGCCTTTCCTGGTATTCGGCCTGGTTGCGGCCGGCTACTTCGCCCTGTGTTATCCCCTTTCGCTATATGCGAAAAGTCTGGAGAGAAAATTCCATGTCGCTCGTTAAGATTGCCGGCCTGCACAAGCACTTCGGCAGCAACCACGTCCTCAAGGGCATCGACCTCGACGTCGCACAGGGCGATGTGGTCGCACTCATCGGCCGTAGCGGCTCGGGCAAGAGCACGCTGCTGCGCACCATCAATGGTCTGGAAACCATCGACAAGGGCGAACTGAGGGTGGACGGTACGGCCTTGCATGACGGCAAGGGCGACCTGCGCGCGCTGCGCCAGAAGGTCGGCATGGTGTTCCAGCAGTTCAACCTGTTTCCGCACCTGACAGCGGGCCAGAACGTGATGCTGGCCCCCACCGTGGTCAAGGGCATGAGCAAGCGTGACGCCGAGGACATTGCCAAGGAAATGTTGCTCAAGGTCGGCCTGGCGGAAAAGTTCGACAGTTTTCCCGACCAGCTGTCCGGCGGGCAACAGCAACGGGTCGCCATTGCGCGCGCGCTGGCCATGCAGCCCAAGGTGCTGCTATGTGACGAGATCACCTCGGCGCTCGACCCCGAACTGGTCAATGAAGTACTGGCTGTGGTGCGCCAACTGGCCACCGAGGGCATGACGCTGATCATGGTGACACATGAGATGCGCTTTGCCCGCGATGTGGGCAACAAGTTGATCTTCATGCACCACGGCCGCATCCACGAAAGCGGTGATCCACGAACCGTATTCGCGAACCCGCAGACACCGGAGCTGGCCAACTTTGTCGGTTCGGTGACCGTGGCAGCCTGAACCAGGCGATCCCTGGCTAGCCCGTGGCGGCCGCCCTCGGGCTCGCCAGGAAAGCCTGTTCGAACCGCTCTGGCGGCACCGGCGGACTGCATAGATAGCCCTGATACACGTCGCAGCCACGTGCAGCCAGAAAACGCTGCTGCTCAGCAGTCTCCACCCCTTCGGCCAGCACCCGCAAACCCAGGTTGCGCGCCAACTCGATGATGGTGGTCGTCAGCTGCGCGTCACTCTGGTCCTGCGGCAAGGCCATGATGAAGCTGCGGTCGATCTTCAGCTTGTTGACCGGAAAGCGCTTCAGGTAAGACAAGGACGAATAGCCGGTGCCGAAGTCGTCAATCGCCAGACGGATGCCGAGAGACTTGAGCTGATGCATGAACTCGACCGCATCCTCACCCCGCTGCATCAGACCCGACTCGGTAATCTCGATCTCGAAACGCTCGGGCGGGAAACCGGTCTCTGCCAGTACATCGCGCAACTGCTCGACCACACCGCCGCGGCGAACCTCCTCCGGTGACAGATTGACTGCCAGCAGATCGAACTGGTAACCCGCGTCAAGCCAGGCCTTGCCTTGTCGGCAGACTTCGCGCTGCACCCAGCGCCCGAGCTCGACGATCATGCCATTGTCCTCCATGACCGGAATGAACTCCCCCGGCCCGACGGGTGGCCCATTGGTTACCGCCAGGCGCACCAGCGCCTCGGCACCCAGAATCCTGCCTGTACGCAGACACACCAGGGGCTGGTAATGCATGCGAAACCCCCCTTCATCAAGCGCGCGACGCAAACGGGACTCGAGTGCCAGGCGGGTGTTGGCCGCGCGGGTCAGGTCCTCGCTGTAGTAGCGGAAGATGCTCCGTCCGTCGCGTTTGGCACGGTCCATCGCAGCGTCGGCATCGCGCAGCAACTCAGCGGCCGTCTCACCGTCACCGGGATACACGCTGATGCCGATACTCGCCTTGGCGTACAACACCTCACCATTGCTCAGTGCAAACGGCTCGTTGAACATGGCAAGGATGTCACGGGCGACGGTCGCCGCCTCGCTCGCGTCGTGCACCTGTTCAATCAACAGTACGAACTCGTCCGCGCCATAGCGCCCCAGCGTGTCCTCGCGACGGATGCGCCCTTGCAGACGCCGCGCAACCTCGGTCAGCAGCAGATCGCCACAATCGTGTCCGAGGGCATCGTTGATGTGCTTGAAACGGTCCAGATCGATGAACAGAACCGCAACCCCGGTACCATCACGTCGCGCCGCTTCGATCGAGTGCGCCAGCCGATGTCCGATCAACAGGCGGTTGGGCAGGTCGGTCAAAGGGTCGTACTGCGCAAGGTGCTCCACCCGTGCCTCGAACTGATGGACCTGCGACATATCGGTGAACACCGCAACATAATGGGACGTCCTGCCGTCATCGTCATCAACTGCGCTGACCGACACCCACTGCGGACACATCTCACCATTGCGCAAACGGCACCACACCTCGCCTTGCCAGTGGCCGTCACGCACAAGCGCTGCGCGCATTGCTCGGTAGAAGGCCGCATCGTGATGCCCCGAACGCAGCACGTGGGAAGACGCCCCAATCAATGCATCTTCTGTATAACCCGTAATGTTCAGGAAGGCACGATTGACCGACAGGATGCGCTCGGCCGCATCCGTCACCATGACGCCATCGCGCGTACCCTCGAGCGCTCGTGCATGCAGGCGAATGCGCTGATCGGACCGCTCCTGCTCCCTTTTTGCGGTCGTTTCCAGCACATCTGCACGATAACGCAGCAGGATCAGCAACAAGGCCAGCGCGGCAACCAGCAAGGTGTTGAGCATGTCAATCTCGCGCAAGGTCGCACGCCGGTGCGCCAGCTCGGCCAGCAGTACTCTCTCAACGGCCAGGCTGGCCTGCTGCAATGGGGCGTGGATCTGCCTCAGGCTGAGTCCCTCCGCCGCCGTCAGCCTGACACGTGTTTCAACCTCGGCAGTCACCTGATCGAGTGCAGCGAGATACTCGCCGACCGACCGCATCAGCTTCTCCGAAGGTGTACGCCCCAGACTCATGCCGGCAAGGGCCGTCTCCGGCTCGATGATGCTGCGACCGGCATGCCGCGCGCGCTGCAGGGAGGCGAGAACCAGCTCGACTGACACACTGCGGTCACCTCGCAACAAGCGTTCGGTAAACACCTGCGCCTCGCTGGCGTGATAACGCGACTGCGCCAGACGGTCCAGCGGCACGACCGATTCGCGTAGTGCCGCATCCCAGCGCATCGACGACCATGCCATCAACAGCAACACCGACGCCGCCAGACCCACCACGGCCAGGAGCAGGCCACGGCCAATCAGGCGGCGCCAGACCACCTCTCCAGTCATGGTCCGCACTCCGGCACGTCGTTTTGTCCAGGCATCTCTGCCGGAGTGAAGCCAAAGGGCGCCACCATTTCCAGATGAATCGGGCTGCCCAGAAAACGTCCCAGGCGTCGGTCAACCGCGTCGCGCAACTTGTGATCCTGGCGTCTGAAGACAAAGGCCGGCAAACCTGCAGGAAGGGCAACAGTCGCCCCGGGCTCCACCACCTCCAGCATGGAGCTGTCGTGCGAAACACGTGCCAGCGTATCGCGCAAGGACACCACCGACAGCATGAATGCATCGATCCTGCCCATCATCAACGCATCCATTGCGCTCGTCGTATCCGGGAAGTCGATCACTTGCGAAGCAGGCAGCCCCGCCTGCCCAGCCAGTTGCCGCTCAACCGCACCAGCGATGACCCCCAGCCTCAGCGCGGGCGATGAAAGGAAGTCCTGCAGGCGTAACGACACGCCGGCCTCATTCCGACGAACCAGCAAGGCGGGACAGACCTGCGCAGTTGGCCGGGAGAACAGGACGCGCTGTGCACGCTCCGGTGTCACGAACATGCCTGCCGCAATCGCATCGATCCGGCCCGCTTCGAGCTCATGGATCAGGCTGCCGAAATCCGCATGCACCCACTGCAGTCTGGCCGGACCGATTTCTGCTGCAATGTGACGAAACACAGCGGGCGCCTGGCCCGAAACACGACCCTCGGCATCAATGAACACAAACGGCGGTTCAAGCGCATAGCCCACGACGAAACGGCCGCCATTCTGCAGCCGCGACAAGGCAGAGGTTTGAGAAAACCCCTGCGGCAACCACTGCGCGATCAGCGCGGCGCTACCAATGACCAAAGCAGAGAGGATGTAGAAACGTTTATGCACGACTTCATGCCCGTCGATGCAAGGCGCTCAGTATGCACCCGCACCACGCCGACGACAAACATGAAAACCCTAAGCAAGCCGCCGGAGATGACCTGAAAACGTCTGTCTTTGGTGGATGATCATGATGAAGAGATACTACCCCAAAGACCGGCCTGGCGTTGCTAACTCATCCAGCCGCTAAGCCAAAAGTTAGCCTATCGAAACACTCAAGACCCCGCCGGCGCCCCGTTACGCAGACAGGCTGCAATCGCGGTAGCAATGCCATCGGCCATCCTGGCCTGACGCAAGGGATCCCGCAGCAACAACTCTTCGTCCCGGTTCTTGATCACACCGGCCTCGAACAACAGGGCGGGAATCCGCGCGTGCCGCAACACGGCCAGTCCGTCGTAGTAATGCACGGCATGCGTTTCATCCGCATAGGCACGACGGCGGGCATTCTTGTGCGTGGGTTCGAAACCCAGACGCTGCAAGCGGGCGCCAATCACCCGGGCGCACAGCAGGCTGGCCGGCAACTGGGGGTTCTCGCGCGATACGAAGATCGAATGGCCGGCAAAGGTGTCGCTGTAGTCCAGCACCTGCCCAGCCCAGATCCATGGTGTCAGTTCGAAAGCCGAAACCGAATCATGATGGATCGAGATCAGCAGGTCGGCCCCCATCGCGGCCGCCTGTTGCGGCCGATCCCGCAGGCTGGCGATGTCGCCGTCCGGATTGATCAACACGGTCGGGACACCCAGGGCATTCAAGGCCGGCACCAAGACCCGGGCGAAGTCCCGATTGAACTCGAACTCGGACCGTCCGCGCGCACTGATCGCCCCCGGGGCGGCCAGCGTGTGGCCAATGTCGATCGCCACAGTCTGCGCCCCCGCGGCGCAGAGGTTCAGCATTGCAAGCAGACCAAGTACCCCCCGAAACGAAGAGCAGGCAGGCATGAACGGCATCGACACAGGGCTCGTGGTAGATCCGCCCCAGTATGAATCACCCATCACACGCCGCCAAGATGACTGGGGTGATGCACCCTCCCTGCGACACGGCGTGACACGGTTATCGGCGTGTTGCAATCGATACCTGCATGCGCCCCAATGACGGTTATCATCGAAGCCTCTTCCATACCCATGCCGTCATCCCAGGTATGACCTTTGCCCTTCGACCCAGCGTACGAGAAAAGATCTGGGCGATGGTCGTCCTGTTCCTGCTCGGGCTGTGCAGTGCAAGCATCATTGCCATCCTGGCAGAGCGCGAAATCCTGCTCGGAGAAAAAAAGCACACCGTACGCCGTCTGGTCGAGGTCGCGCACAGCATTGCCGCCCACTACGCAGCACAGGAACAGCGCGGAGACCTGTCTACAGCCGCCGCACAGGATGCCGCAAAGCAGACCATCCGGGCCATGCGATACGACGAGAACGCGTACTTCTGGATCAATGACCTGTCGCTGCCGGTCCCACGGATGGTCATGCACCCCACCGCACCGGAACTCGACGGCCAGCCGCTCGACGATGATAGTCTGGGCTATGCCAGCAGCCTGCAGCTTGGCACCGATGGCCCAAGAACCAACCTGATTCCACCCCAGAAGCTCTTTGTCGCGCTCGCCAACGTGGCACAGCAGGGCGGCCACGGATACATCACCTATTACTGGCCAAAACCCCTTCCCGGCAGCGCTTCGACCACGGTTCGGTATCCCAAGCTGTCCTACGTCAAGGCCTTCGAACCCTGGGGCTGGTCGATCGGATCAGGCAGCTACCTTGACGATGTCGATGCCCTGATCCATGCACAGATCGCCAGAAAACTATGGCTGATCCTGGGTATCGGCTTGCCGCTGATCGTGCTTGCCGCACTGCTGGCACGAAACATCATCGGGCCACTGGTACGTAGCTCGCGTGCCCTAGCAGCCATGACACAGGGCAGCCAGCCCATGGCACCGCTGGTGGTCGAGCGCGAGGACGAGATCGGGACCCTGATCCACGGTTTCAACCAGCTGCAGACGACGCTGCATCGCAGCGAAGCCCGTTTCCGCTCCGTGGTCGAGAATGCTGGCGATGCAATCTACATCCACGATCGCTTTGGCTGGATTCACGACGTCAATCAGATCGCCAGCGAGCAAACCGGATACAGCCGTGCCGAGCTGCTCGCGGCGTCGGTCCGTCTGCTGGACACGCACAGCGATTTCGATTCACTGTGCTCGCTGTGGGGCATCGCTGCGACCGAGCCGGAACGCTACCCGATGACCGTGGAGAGCGCCCATCGCCGCAAGGATGGCACGGTGTTTCCGATCGAGGTCCGGATCAGCGTGTTGCCCGGAGATGACCAAGGGCTGCGCTTCGTGGCCATGGTGCGTGACATCACCCGGCGCAAGCAGGCCGAAGCCGCACTGCTGGAGAAAACCCGGGCACTGGCCCGCACCAATGCCAAGCTCGAGCAACTGGCAACCGTGTTCAGCCATGCCCGGGAAGGCGTCATGATCACCGCACCGGATGGCACCATCCTCGATGTCAACGAAGCCTTCACCCGGATCACCACCTATAGCCGTGATGAAGCCCTGGGCCACACGCCCCGCCTGCTCAAGTCCGGGCACCAGCCCCGCGAATTCTATGAGGCAATGTGGAATGCGCTGCTCCAGGACGGACACTGGAGTGGCGAAGTGTGGAACCGGCGCAAGGATGGGAGCCTTTACGCCGAGCTGCTCACGATCAGCGCGGTACGCGAGCCCGATGGCAGAACACAGCATTTCGTCGCGCTGTTCACCGACATCAGTGCGCAGAAAGCCCATCAGCAGCAACTTGAATACATTGCCCGCTATGACGCCCTGACCGGCCTGCCCAACCGGATGTTGCTGGCCGACCGCCTGCACCAGGCGATCACTCAAGCCAGACGGAGGGGGCAGCCGCTCGCGGTCGCCTACATCGACCTGGACGGTTTCAAGGCCGTCAACGACACGCATGGCCATGCCGCAGGTGACCAGTTACTGACCACGCTGGCACGGCGAATGCGCCGCAGTCTGCGCGAGGGCGACACCATCGCCCGCCTTGGCGGTGACGAATTCGTCGCGGTGCTGGCCGACCTGCCCGACCGGGAAACCGGCATGACACTGGTCGAACGCTTGCTGCAGGCAGCCACCGAAGTTGTCCATCATGCCGGACATCCGCTTCAGGTCTCCGCCAGCATCGGCGTTGCCTACCACCTGCCGGGCAACGAGCACGATGCCGATCTGCTGCTGCGTCAGGCCGACCAGGCAATGTATCAGGCCAAACAGGCGGGGAAGAACCGCGCTCAGGTCTTCACCGCGGACAACTCGACCGGAAACGGCACACGAGCAAGCAACGGGTCGGCATCTTCCATGTAACAATGGTTGCAGTCCAGCAACCGGAGCCCGCCATGACCCGCAGCCTGCTGATCCGCAATGCCCTGTTGCTTGCAACGATGGACGACGAAAGGCGCGAGTTCGCCGATGGCGCGGTCCTGATCCGCGGCAATCGGATCGAAGCGGTCGGCTCATCCGGACGCGTGCCTGACAGCGCCGACGAGATCATCGATGCCCAGGGTTGCGTTGTCGTACCCGGGCTGATCAACACCCACCACCACATGTATCAGACGCTGACCCGCGCCGTGCCAGGCGCGCAGGACTGCGAGCTGTTTGGCTGGCTCAAGCGACTGTACCCGATCTGGGCGCGGCTAACGCCGGACATGATCCGGGTATCCACCCAGACCGCGATGGCCGAGTTGATCCTGTCCGGCTGCACCACGGCGTCTGACCACCTCTATATCTACCCCAACGGTTGCCGGCTGGACGATTCGATCGAGGCGGCAGCCACGATCGGCATGCGCTTTCATGCCTGCCGTGGCTCGATGAGCGTCGGCGAGTCACAAGGCGGTCTGCCGCCAGACCGGGTCGTGGAGGACGAAGCCACCATCCTGCGCGACTCGCAACGCCTGGTCGAAACCTGGCACGACGGCAGCGATGGCTCGATGCTGCGCATCGCACTGGCACCGTGCTCACCGTTTTCGGTGTCACGGGAGCTGATGCGTGAGTCAGCCGCCATGGCGCGTCACTATGGCGTCGGCCTGCACACTCATCTGGCCGAGACCGTCGGTGACGTCGCCTACAGCCGCGAGCGCTTCGGCTGCACGCCGGCGCAATATGCGGAAGAGCTGGGCTGGACCGGCGAAGGCGTCTGGCACGCGCACTGCGTCTGCCTGGATGATCACGGCATCGACCTTTTTGCCCGCACCCGCACCGGCGTCGCCCATTGCCCCTCCTCAAACATGCGGCTTGGCTCGGGCATCGCCCCCATTCGCAAGATGATTGACGCCGGGGTACCGGTCGGCCTCGGGGTGGATGGCTCGGCCTCCAATGACGCCGGCCACCTGCTGCTCGAGGCCCGCATGGCGATGCTGCTGGCCCGCGTACGTGACACGGGCGACGGTAGCGGGGACCCCGCCGCACTGTCCGCACGGCAGGCGCTCGAGATCGCCACCCGGGGCGGGGCGGCGGCACTCGGGCGTCGCGACATCGGTCAGCTCGCCCCAGGCATGTGCGCCGATGTTGTCATCTTTGACGTTCAGGGCCTGCCCCATGCCGGCGCCCTGCACGACCCAGTCGCCGCCCTGCTGTTCGGTGGCCCGGCAACGGTCCGTCACAGCATCATCAACGGTCGCCAGGTGGTACGCGATGGCATGCTGCTGACAGTCAATGCTGCGCGCCTGTGCGAAACCCACAACGCCATGGCCAGAAAGCTGCTTCAAGGCTGACACCCGTCCTCAGCAACATGGCGTGTCATTCGGGAGACATTCAGGCCATTCAGCAGATGAGCTCGACACTTAGACCATAAAAGAAATATAAACTAAACTTTTTATTCTTTTGAAGTCTTTCCGCACTGCGGTAACTTAGTGCTTCCTGGTCTCTCACCGCCCTGCAGGAAGCATGATGCTGGTCCCCGAATCCCTACACGCCCTGATCGTCGGCCTGGTGCTGATCGGCCTGTTCGCGACCTTTGTTCGCGAATGGCTCAAGCCCGATGTCGCAGTCATGGCAGCGGTGGCCATCCTGCTGGCACTGGGGCTACTGACCCCGCAGAAGATGCTGGGGGTCTTCAGTAACAGTGCACCGATCACCATTGCCTGTCTGTTCATCATCAGTGGCGCTTTGAGCAAGACCGGGTGTGTAGACCGACTCGGCGAGTGGCTGGGCGCCATGGCCGGCCACAGCGAACGCAGCCTGTTGCTGGCCATGCTGGCCGTCGGCCTGCTGGTATCGCCCTTCATCAACAACACCCCGGTGGTCATGGTGATGATTCCCGCGGTCATCGCCATGGCCAGCCGCTACAACGTGGCACCGTCGCGGCTGTTGATCCCACTCTCCTACGCGACCATTCTCGGCGGCATGATCACCATGGTCGGCACTTCGACCAATATCCTGGTTGACGGGGTGGCACGAAATCACGGACTGGCACCGTTCCACATGTTCGAAATCAGTGGCGCGGCCATTGTGATGGCCTTGATCGGCTGTGCCTTCATGCTGTGGCTCGCGCCACGCTTCCTGCCACGACGCGAGACCCTGACCCAGCAATTCACCGGCAGCGGCGACCGCCTGTTCATGACCGAACTGTTCGTGCCCGAAGGCTCACGTCTGGCGGGCAAGACGTTGAAGGAAGCGCGCCTTTCCAACGGCGTGATCAAGGTGCTGAATCTGTTCCGGGGCGACGAGGAAATCACTGCGCCGGCGCCCGACACCCTCCTGCAGGTTGGCGACCGCGTCATCGTCCATAGCCGCAGCAGTGGCATGATGGACCTGCGCAGCAGTACCGATCTGGTCAGCATGCAGGCCCAGACCGCTGACCCGCACGACCTCGAAACCCTGCGCCGCCGTGACGTGGTCATGGTCGAAGCCATTGTCGGCCAGACCTCACGCTATGTGATGCGCCCGATCCGTGATCTCGACCTGGCCGCACGCTATGGCATCCACCTGATCGCCGTGCACCGCAAGAACGCCTCGATCGCCGATATCGGCGACGACTTTCAATTGCAATTCGGCGATGTGTTGCTGGTGGAGGGCACACCGGCCCAGATCAAGCGCTTTTGCGACAACGGTGACCTGTTCGCCATCACTGACGGCAAACCTCCGGTTAACAACCAGGGCAAAGCACCGATCGCACTCGCCACCATCGTTGGCGTGATGGGGTTGGCAGCTTTCAACGTGATGCCGATCGAAGGTCTGGCTCTGATCGGCGCGGTCGTCGTCATCGTCACTGGCTGCCTGCGTGCGGACGAGGCCTACAAGTCAATCGAATGGCCAATCATCATGCTGATCTTCGGCATGCTGGGCATCAGCATTGCGATGCGCGACTCCGGACTGGACAGGCTGCTGGCCAGCACGCTGGTCGGCGTTGGAGATGGGCTCACCCCCTGGATGATGCTGTCGCTGATCATCCTGCTCACCTCGATCGCAACCGAGTTCATCAGCAACAATGCGGTCGCGGTGCTGTTTACGCCCATCGTCATCGGCATTGCCGAACATCTGGGGGTTGACCCCCGCCCCTTCGTCGTCGGCGTGATGTTTGCCGCCAGCGCAAGCTTTGCAACACCGATTGGCTACCAGACCAACACCCTGGTCTACAACGCCGGCAACTATCGCTTTACCGACTTTGCCCGCCTGGGCATTCCGCTGAACCTGATCGTCTGGATCAGTGCCAGCATCCTGATCCCACTGTTCTGGCCGCTGACCGCGAAGTAAGCCCGGGCTCCAGTCTGAGCCACAGACCACACCTGGAAAAACGGCGCCAGCCCGGAGGGCCAGCGCCGCGAGTTCCGCTGCAACCGGTCAGGAACCGGTGAGCGGCATTGGGCGGGACGTCATCCCGCCCCTGCTCATGCCTCCAGCGCCTTCACATGCGTGATGACCTCGGCGATCGCCTGCTGCGCACTACCGTACAACATGCGGCAGTTGTCCTTGTAGAACAGCGCATTCTCGATGCCGGAGTAACCCGCCCCCTTGCCGCGCTTGACCACGATGACGTTCTGCGCCATGTCCACATTCAGGATGGGCATGCCGTAGATCGGGCTGGTCTTGTCGGTACGCGCGACCGGGTTCACCACGTCGTTGGCCCCGATCACCAGCGCCACATCGGCCTGCGGGAAGTCGGCGTTGATCTCCTCCAGGTCGAAGATCTTGTCGTACGGCACCCCCGCCTCGGCCAGCAGCACGTTCATGTGGCCCGGCATCCGCCCGGCCACCGGGTGGATCGCAAACACCACCTCCACGCCACCTTCCTCAAGCAACTGCGCCATCTCCCACACCTTGTGCTGCGCGCCGGCCACTGCCATGCCGTAGCCAGGCACGATGATGACCTTGCTCGCATAACGCATCACCGAGGCCGCATCGAGCGCCGAGAACTCCTTCATCGTCCCTTCGATCGCCTCGCCCTCGCCCCCCGCGGCCGCGCCGGTCAGCGGGGTGAAGATGACGTTGGAGATCGGACGGTTCATCGCCTTGGCCATCAGCTGCGTCAGCAGCGTCCCCGACGCCCCCACCACGATGCCCGCCACGATCAGCGCCGGGTTGCCCAGCACATAGCCTTCGAAACCCACCGCCAGCCCGGTGAAGGCATTGAGCAGCGAGATCACCACCGGCATGTCGGCTCCGCCGATCGGGCTGGTCAGGATCACACCCAGTGCCAGCGCCAGCACGAAGAACAACACGATGATCGCGCCCGACGGGGTGTCGGAGGCGATGATCACCAGGCCGAGCAGCGCCGTGAGCGCGGCCAGCACGATGTTGACCTTGTTCTGCTGCGGCAGGCGGAAGGCGTTCTTCATGATGCCTTGCAGCTTGGCATAGGCCACGCACGACCCCGAGAACGCGACCGAACCGATCAGTGCCCCCAGCACGGCCAGCGTGGCCACCACCGGCCCATGAATCTCGCCCCGGGCGAACTCCAGCGCCGCAATCGCCGCCGCCGCACCGCCGCCCATGCCGTTGTAGATGGCGACCATCTGCGGCATGTCGGTCATCTTCACCGTCTTGCCGCTCCACCAGGCAATGGCCCCGCCCAGCACGATGGCCAGCACCATCAGACCGTAGTTCTGCATCCCCGGGGTCTGGAAGGTGACCAGGGTGGCAGCGATCATCGCCCAGCCCGCCCAGACGATGCCCTTGCGCGCCGTCGCGGGCGAGCTCATCGCCTTCAGGCCGAGGATGAACACCACCGCGACCGCAAAGTAGGAAAGTTGGATGAATCCGTTCAGCATGTCAGGCCTCCAGCGCGACGGGCAGCACGGGCCCCAGCTTGCGCAAACACAGTGAGCGTGAAGGTCCGGGTCATTGCGCGCCCTCCTTCTTCTTGTCGCCCTTGTTGAACATCGCCAGCATGCGTTCGGTCACCACGTAGCCGCCGGCCGCATTGGCCGCGCCCAGGAACACCGCCACAAAGCCGATCGCCAGTTGCAGCGGGTCTTCCGGGTCGGCATGACCGAGCACCACCATCGCCCCCACCAGCACCACGCCGTGGACGAAGTTCGACCCCGACATCAGCGGCGTGTGCAGGATCACCGGCACCCGCGAGATCACCTCGTAGCCGGTGAAGGCCGCGAGCATGAAGATATACAGTGCAGCAATTCCATCCATGATCAGGCTCCTTGCAGGCCAAGCACCTGCGCCACACCGGCGTGGCGCACCTCGCCCGCGTGGGTCAGGCAGCAGCCGGCCACCACTTCGTCTTCCCAGTCGAGCGCCAGCGCACCGTCCTTGATGAAGGGCGAAATGAAGTTGTAGAGGTTCTTCGCGTACATCTCCGAGGCATGCACCGGCATGCGGCTGGTGATGTGGGTCGGCCCGATCACGAGCACGTCGTTGATCCACACCTTCTCGCCCGCCACCGTGCCTTCGACGTTGCCGCCACTCTCGGCCGCCATGTCGACGACCACCGCGCCCGGCTTCATCCGCGCGATCATGTCGGCGGTGATGATGCGCGGGGCGCGCTTGCCCGGAATCGCGGCGGTGGTGATCAGCGCGTCGCACTGGCCCACCGCCTTGGCCAGCCGTTCGGCCTGCCGCGCCTTCTCTTCGTCGGTCAGTTCGCGGGCGTAGCCGCCGCTGCCGGCTGCCGCCACCCCGGTGTCGACGAACTTGGCGCCCAGCGATTCGATCTGCTCGCGGGTTTCCGGACGCACGTCATAGGCCTCGACCATGGCGCCGATGCGCCGCGCCGTGGCAATGGCCTGCAGGCCCGCCACCCCGGCACCAATGACCAGCACCTTGGCCGGACGGATCGTGCCCGCCGCATAGGTCAGCATGGGGAAGAACTTGGGGCTGTGGTCCGCGGCAATCAGCGCGCACTCGTAGCCCGCGACCGCGGCCTGCGAGGACAGCGCGTCCATGCTTTGCGAGCGCGAGATGCGCGGCAGCAGTTCGAGCGCAAAGGCGGTGATCTGCCGCGCCTGCAGCAGCTTCACCCGCTCCACATCCGACCACGGTTGCAGCATGCCCAGCAGCACGCTGCCCGGCTTCATCGCGGCAATGCGCTGCGCCGACGGCGGTTGCACGCACAGCAGCAAGTCCGCATCGGCGCAGATCACCTGCGCATCCTCAACAAAATCAACACCGGCAAAGCCGGCATCCACGTAGTGCGCCGGCACGCCGGCACCCGTCTGCATCACGACCCGGGCACCCAGGCCCTGGTACTTCTTGACCACGTCCGGTACGACCGAAATTCGTCGCTCGCCGGCAATGGTCTCCGCTGGCACTCCGATGGACAGAGGCATGGGGGGACTCCTCCCTATGGGATTGAGATTGGAAAAAACGCGCCGGCACAGCCTTGTATTGTTGTTTCTCCCTGCCCCACACCATTTCGGTGCGCAGCCGACGCGAACCAGATATTACCGGTAAATCGCGTATGCGCAACACGATCACCCAAAGGGCCGTCTTGCTACCAGGGGGATAAAGGCCGATGTTGCGGACGGCCCCAGGGATCAGGACCGAGGAGGGACAACGGCGTCATGCTGCTGACCTACCGGTCGGACGGTCGTCGGAGTGGTTCCGCCATCAGTGCAGGCGATCACGCACCAAGGAGACGGGATGGGATCAGCCTGCGGTGCCGACAGACGGAATGTCGATGAACTTGATGATCGCCAGCGAAATGTTGTCACCGTAACCGGCCGCACGCTCACGGGCACGATCGATCAGATGCTGGGCAGCTTCCCTGGCGCTCATGGAATGGATGATGCTCGCGAGTTCATCGTCGCCGAAATAGGCCCACAGACCATCGGAACACAACAGAAAGCTGTCCCCACCCTGTACGGACTCACAATGACCGTGATCGATGCGCGGCTCGCGCTCGCTCCCCAGGCAGGACAACAGGACGTTGCGCTGCGGATGAACCAGGGCACCCGCCTCGTCAAGCCTGCCCTTGCGTTGCAACTCGCCCACCAGGGAGTGATCCGGGCTGCGATATACCGTCTCCAGCCCACGGAAATGATAGAGCCGGGAATCTCCACAGTGCGCCCAACTCGGTCGGCCCTGGTTAAGCAGGAAAACAACCGCTGTACTGTGAGGATCCTTCTCGCTGGTAAAGCGGGTCAGCCGGATGACGGTGTGGGCTTCGTTGATCACGCTCTCGAGCAGATGCTCCGGCGTTTCGTGCAAGGGTGCAAAGGCCTCGAAATTCTGCCGGGCCTTCAGCACGACCTGCTCTGCGGCCATCGACCCTCCGCTGTGGCCGCCCATACCATCGGCCAGCACCGCCAGCATCATGCCAGGACGCGTGGGATGCCCGAAAAGGGCGACACGGTCCTGTTGCTCGGTACGGTCACCAATATGACGAGCGACACAGGTTTCAACGGTGATCGGCATGGAGGCAGAAGAATTGACTGAGCCGTAGATAATAGCAACGCATCTCGATTCACGTGCACCTCACCACCGCCTCACCAATCTGGGTAAGGATGCAGTGTGACTTATTTCACACCCACCACCACGCACATCCGCCCATGTAGCCTTCATGCCCCAGTGCAGAACCGCCGCCCCCCTTGCCCCGCTGTGAAGCTGTGCCGGAGGAGGGCGTCACCACCTCGCCCCCCGATTCAAATCGGAAAACCATTCAGCCGCGCATCAATGAGCTCAATCCAGTGCCGCACTGGCGTTGTGGTTCCCGCCTGCAAATGGGTGATGCAACCGATATTGGCCGAAGCAATCAGTGTCGCACCGCCCTCTCCAAGCGCAGCCAGCTTGCTATCCCGCAGCGTATGAGACAGCGCCGGCTGCAGCAGCGAGTACGTACCCGCCGACCCACAGCACAGGTGCGCATCACGCACCGGCGTCAGCTCGAAGCCCGCTGCGGCCAGCAGACGCTCAACCCCCCCGCGCAGCTTCAAGCCATGCTGCAGGGTGCACGGTGCATGCCACGCCAGCGGCGTCGGCTGGCCTCCCCGCGCACGCAGGCGGCCAGCCAGCGTGTCGATCTCGGCGACCACGATCTCGCTGACATCCTTCGTCAGTTCGCTGATGCGACGTGCCTTGTCAGCGTATAGCGGGTCGTCGCGCAGGATGTGGCCATAATCCTTGATCTGTGCCCCGCAACCGGAGGCGGTCATCACGATGGCCTCGACTTCGCCACGCTCCACCGCAGGCCACCAGGCGTCGATATTGCGCTTCATGTCCGCCTTGCCACCGGCGTGATCGTTGAGGTGGTGCCGGACGGCACCGCAACAGCCGCCACCGGGTGCCTCGTGCAGGGAGATGCCAAGGGTGTCGAGCACCCGCGCCGCCGCCGCATTGATCGACGGCGCCATGGCGGGTTGGACACATCCGGCCAGCGCCAGCATCCTGCGGGCATGGCGCGGACGCGGCCAGGGGCCGGAAGGACGCGCCAGAGGCACTTTATCCTTGAGCACCTCGGGCAGCATGCCGCGAACCAGGCGCCCGGCCTTCATCGCCGCACCAAACAGGCCGGCGCGCGGCACAAACTCGCGCAAGGCCCAGCGCACCACGCGATCCGCCCCCTGTCGGGGCACTTTCTGCTCGACCACATGACGCCCGATGTCGAGCAGACGCCCATACTGGACGCCCGACGGACAGGTGGATTCGCAGGAGCGGCAGGTCAGGCAACGGTCCAGATGCAGCCGGGTCTTTTCACTCGGCTCGTGCCCCTCGAGCACCTGCTTGATCAGGTAGATACGTCCGCGCGGGCCGTCGAGTTCGTCACCCAGCAACTGATAGGTCGGGCAGGTTGCGGTGCAGAAGCCGCAATGCACACACTTGCGCAGGATATCGTCGGCCACCTGGCCGTCAGCGGTATCGCGGATGAAGTCGGCGAGCTGGGTCTGCATGCTCAGAATCCTTGGTAAAGACGGCCGGGGTTGAGAATGCCCGCGGGGTCGAAAGCCGTTTTGAGACGACGGTGCAGCGCCAGCAGGGCAGGCGCGAGGGGGGCAAACACCTCGCCATCCCGGTTGCCGCCACGGAACAGGCTGGCATGCCCGCCCAGTGCGCTGGCACGGGCCTGGATCTGCTCACCGGGCAGCTCACCCACCAGCCAGCGCTGCGCCCCACCCCACTCGATCAACTGGGTGCCGGCCAGCTTCAGCGGCGGCGCCGAGCTGGGCACCGACAATCGCCATAGCGGACGGGTTGCAGCCGCCGCGAAATACGCCGCTGTCTGCTCACGCAGCCCCTGCCAGAAGGCCCCGCTTTCCGCCGCATCGAGACGTTCGCCACCGAGCCGCTGACAGGCGGTGCTCACCGCGGCTTCGGCGCCGGACAGACGTATGGTCAATCCCCCCTCCTGCCAGGCCGAAGCGGACAAGGGCAGCGGTTGCCCACCCCATTGATTCAGGCGTTCGATTGCGTCGGCCTCGCTCATCGCAAAACGCAGCGTTGCCTCGGCAACCGGGCGGGGCAACACTTTCAGCGACACCTCGAGGATCACGCCCAGCGTACCGAGACTGCCGGCAATGATGCGGGACACGTCATAGCCGGCGACATTCTTCATCACCTGCCCGCCAAACGTCAGGACCTGTCCACGACCGTCGAGCAACTTGACCCCCAGCACATAATCGCGCACACCACCCGCCGTTGCACGCCTCGGGCCAGCCAGGCCAGCCGCAACGCAGCCTGCCACGGTCGCGCCTGGTGCAAAGTGTGGTGGCTCGAAGGGCAGGAACTGCCCCTGCGTGGCCAGCAAGGCCTCCAGTTCGGCCAGCGGGGTGCCGCCCCGTACGGTCACGACCAGTTCAGTCGGCTCGTAGCTGACGACTCCGCGGTGCGAGCTGACATCCAGGATCTCGCCCTGCTGCACCCGACCGTAAAACTGCTTGCTGCCTCCACCGACAATGCACAGCGCCGTTCCGGTCGCTGCCGCATTGCGGATCCGCTCGGCCCATGCCGACACGCTGTCTTCCATCACACTTGCCCCTTGTCCTTACGTTCTTGTCCCCTGCCACGCCGGCTGACGACGCGCAGCGCCAGCCAGGCACCGATCAGTGACATCACCGGCACCACGACCAGCAGAAACTGGATCCAGCCCTTGTCCGTCATCAGAACCGCGGAATGTCCGGATGCGGCACCGCGCCGCCGCTGACATGCAGGCGCCCGTACTCGGCACAACGATGCAAGGTCGGAATCGCCTTGCCGGGGTTGAGCAGGCCTGCCGGATCGAACGCCGCCTTCACGCGGAAGAACTGGGTTCGCTCCGCAACACTGAACTGCGAACACATCTGGTTGATCTTCTCGATACCGACGCCATGCTCGCCGGTGATGGTGCCCCCCAGCGCGACAGACAGCTCGAGGATCTCGGCGCCGAAGGCCTCGGCGCGCTCCATCTCGCCGGCTTGATTGGCGTCGAACAGAATCAGCGGATGCAGGTTGCCGTCACCGGCATGAAAGACATTGATGCAACGCAGGCCGTACTCGGTTTCCATGCGCTGGATCGCGCTGAGCATCTCACCCAGACGCTTGCGCGGGATTGTGCCGTCCATGCAATAGTAGTCGGGCGACATCCGGCCGGCCGCAGGAAACGCCGCCTTGCGCCCCGCCCAGAAGCGCATGCGCTCGGCCTCATCGCGAGACACGCGGATTTCGGTCGCACCACTGCGCTCGAGTACCTCGCGGACGCGTGCGATCTCCTCGGCGACCTCTTCTGGCGTCCCATCCGATTCGCACAGCAGGATGGCCTTTGCATCCAGCGGGTAGCCCGCATGGACGAACTCTTCCACCGCGGCGGTCGCCGGCTGATCCATCATCTCCAGTCCGGCAGGAATGATGCCCGCAGCAATGATGGCCGCAACCGCATCACCCGCTCGGATGACATCATCAAACGCAGCCAGCACGCACTGCGCCAATTGCGGCTTGGGCGTGAGGCGCACAGTGACTTCAGTGACCACCGCCAGCATGCCTTCGGACCCGGTCATCAGCGCAAGCAGGTCATAACCGGGGGCGTCCAGCGCATGATTGCCGAACTCGACCACTTCACCTTCTATGGTCACACCACGCACGCGCATCAGGTTGTGCACGGTCAGTCCGTACTTCAGGCAATGCACGCCGCCGGCGTTCTCGGCGACATTGCCACCGATGGTACAGGCGATCTGGGACGAGGGGTCGGGGGCGTAATACAGACCGTGCGGCGCCGCTGCCTCGGAAATGGCCAGGTTGCGCACACCCGGCTGCACCACCGCAGTACGCGCATGCGGGTCCAGATGCACGATGCGGTTGAAACGGGCCAGCGACAGCAAAACCCCCTGCGGATGGGGCAGCGCCCCGCCCGACAAACCGGTGCCGGCACCACGCGCCACCACCGGTACGCCAAGCTCCGAGCAGGTGCGCAACACTGCCACCACCTGCTCCTCGGTGGTCGGCAGCACGACGGCCATCGGCACACTGCGGTAGGCGGCCAGTCCGTCACACTCGTACGGCCGCAGGTCCTCGTTCTCGAACATCAGCACCCCGACGGGCAGCACCCGCGCCAGCGCCTCCACCACCCGGGCCTTGTCCAGCGCGCTAAAGTCGCGCTCCTGGACACCCGGTGCCTGCGCCTCGATTTCCATCATGCCCTGTCTCCCCAGGTCTCGCCCGCAAGGGGCTGAATAACGTGATCCTGACGCGCGCGCGGACGGATCCCGAGGCGCTGCGAAGCGGCCTCCAGATGCGCCCGGCTCGCCCTGCCTGCCGCCGCCGCATCACCGCGCCGGATGGCATCGAAAATCTGCCGATGCTCCGCTTGCGATTGTGCCGCCCGACCGCTGCGGTGCCCGGCGTCGTCCCAGGTCGGCAGTCTGGACGCCGAAAATTGCCGCCCCATGTAAGCCAGAAAGCGCTCCAGCTGACGATTACCGGACGCAGCCGCAATGGCCTGGTGAAAGGCGTCGTCAGCCGCGGCCCCTCCATCGTTTGTCAGCAGCGCCTCTTCCATCTGCGCCAGCGCAGCAGCAATGCGCGCCAGCCCTTGCGGACCACACCGACGGGCAGCCAGTTCGGCGGCTGCACTCTCGACGATGCAGCGCAATTCAAACACGTCTTCCGCTTCTGTCCCGTCCGGATCGATGTCCAGATCAAGCCGAAAACTTCCCTCGCCCGGCAAGGCCGCAACAAATGCGCCAAGCCCCTGACGGGTTTCCACACAGCCTTCGGCCTTCAACCGGGAAATGGCCTCACGTATCACCGCCCGGCTGACCCCAAAGCGCTCGCACAACTCCTTTTCGGTGGGCAACTGCGCACCGGGCGCCAGGCCCAGCTCGCGGATCCACGCTTCCATCTCGCGCGAGACGCGATCACTGAGGCGAGCGGGTCGATCGATCTGCGTCACTTGCATCGGCATGAGGGGGCGATGGCGCCCGGCACCAAACTTGTCTGACAAGTAGACAATATTATCGCAAGTCAGCCGGGCTGCGATTGGGGTTTTCCCGCGGCAACCGGCATGCCATCGCGCATCACCACCCGAACGCATCATCCACCCGCGCTGCACCGACCGCCCCAACGCCCTCATCAAGACCAGCGCAACGCCCCACCCCCGGCCTTTGCTAATATAAGACCCCGCTTCATCCCGACCACGCCATGCCGCCCCCTGCTGCCGAGCGCTTCCTCCCTTTTCTCACCTGGCCGCGCCAGTGGGCAAAGCATGGTATCCGAGGCGACCTGCTGGCCGGCCTGACGGTTGCGCTGGTACTGATCCCCCAATCCCTGGCCTATGCCCAGCTTGGCTCCCTGCCACCCTACGTCGGGCTCTATGCTGCATTGCTGCCGGCGCTGGTCGGCGCCCTGTTCGGCTCATGCGGGCAACTATCGACCGGCCCGGTCGCACTGACCGCCCTGCTCTCAGGCGCCAGCCTGCTGCCGCTTGCCAAGCCGGACACGCCCGAATTTCTGGCCTTGGCGGTACTGCTGGCGCTGCTTTCCGGGCTCATCCAGCTGCTGCTTGGCCTGCTGCGGCTGGGCTGGCTGCTGAACCTGATGTCCTATCCAGTGCTGATGGGCTTCATCAATGCCGCGGCGCTGGTGATCTGCCTGTCGCAACTGCCCCCGCTGCTTGGCATCAGCATGCCCAACGAGGGCCAGCTGCTCAGCGACCTGGCCCATGCCTTTGGTCACGGCATCGACCCGGCGTCCACCGCCTTTGGCCTGACCGCGCTCGCCGCACTATTCCTGATCCGCCACTTCACCCCTGCGCTACCGGGCGTACTGATCGTGGTTGCGCTGGCCACCGTCGCCTCTGCCGCGACGGGTTTTGCGGCCGCCGGCGGTGCCGTGGTCGGCGAGATTCCGCACGGACTTCCGCAGTTGCAGCGACCCGCAATCAGCGTTGACCATATTGCAATGCTTTTGCCCACAGCCTTCGTCATTGCCTTGGTGAGCTTCATGGAGGCCGCATCCAGCGCCAAGCTGATCTCCGGCAAGACGCGTCAGCCCTGGGACCAGAATCAGGAGCTGATCGGCCAGGGGCTTGCCAAACTCGCCGCGGCCTTCTCGGGCGCGATGCCAGTCAGCGCTTCGTTTTCGCGCTCTGCCCTGAACTACGCCAGTGGCGCACGCACCGGGCTTTCCAATCTGGTCACGGTTGGCATGGTGCTGCTGACGCTGCTGTACTTCACCCCTTTGCTGTGGCATCTGCCCAAACCCGTGCTGGCCGCAATCATCTTGCAGGCGGTGGCGAACCTGCTCGACTTCAAGGCCCTTCGCCGGGCCTGGCATGCCAGCCGCGACGACGGTCTGGCAGCCACCCTCACCTTCGTCGCCACCCTGGCCTTTGCCCCCAACATCCAGACCGGCATCCTCACCGGGCTGATGCTGTCGCTCGCGCTCATGGTGTATCGCAGCATGAGCCCCCGGGTCGCCCTGCTCGGCCTGCACCCGGATGGCACCTACCGCGACCTGGAGCGCTTCGGCCTGCCCCACCCCGCACCCTACCTGGTGATCCTGCGCTTCGACAGCCCGCTGACCTTCGTCACCGCCGCCACGTTCGAAGACGCCATGTTGCGTGCCGCGCGCGCCCAGCCAGAAGTGAAGACGGTGCTGGTGTCGGGCGCCGGCATCAATGACATCGACGCCACCGGCCTGCACGTCATTGCCGGCCTGATCGAGCGCTTTCGTGCGCAAGGCCAGTCACTTGCTTTTTGCGGCCTGAAGAAACAGGTCATCGACGCCATGGAGCGCGACGGGCTGTGGCCGCGTTTGAACGGCCACGCCGCCTATCGCACCGAAGCGCATGCACTCACGCACTTGCTTGAATCGCCAGCATGACTTTACGCCCTGATTAATATTGACTTTTCAGAATCTCTCAGTTATTGTGCGCGATTCTTTGCAAACCCATCAACTGGAGCAACACCATGTACGCGGTGATAAAAACCGGTGGCAAGCAGTATCGCGTCGTCGCCGGCGAAAAGATCAAGGTAGAACAGATACCGGCCGACGTGGGTTCCCAAATCACCATCGACCAGGTCTTCATGGTCGGCGAAGGCGAGTCGGTCAAGATCGGCACGCCGGTGGTTGCCGGAGCTAGCGTCACGGCTTCCGTGGTTTCCCACGGTCGTCACGACAAAGTCAAGATTTTCAAGATGCGCCGCCGCAAGCACTACCAGAAGCACCAGGGGCATCGTCAGAACTACACCGAAATCCGCATCGACGCGATCTCGGCCTGAGTCAGGAGGTAATTCGACATGGCACACAAAAAAGCTGGCGGTAGTTCCCGTAACGGCCGCGACTCGGAATCGAAACGCCTTGGCGTGAAGCGCTACGGCGGTCAGTTCGTCCTCGCCGGC
Source organism: Parazoarcus communis SWub3 = DSM 12120 (assembly GCF_003226565.1). Taxonomy (GTDB): domain Bacteria; phylum Pseudomonadota; class Gammaproteobacteria; order Burkholderiales; family Rhodocyclaceae; genus Parazoarcus; species Parazoarcus communis. Next base: position 243,655 of record NZ_QKOE01000006.1, read on the forward strand.
AACATCATCGTTCGCCAGCGCGGCACCGAATACCACCCGGGCGACAACGTCGGCATCGGCAAGGATCACACCCTGTTCGCGCTGACCAACGGCACCGTCAAGTTCCTGGTGAAGGGCGCCGCCCGTCGCCGTACCGTGACGATCGTTCCCGAGGCTGCTGCAGCCTGACCTGCCCACCCCGAAAAAAAAGCCCTATCCTTGCGGTAGGGCTTTTTTGTTTGTAATCGCACTGAAGCCCCTCAATCCTTGCGACCCGGTTCGCGGCCCTGCCGTTTTGCCGCGTCCCAGCCAGCTGGAAGCATCATGAAGTTTTTTGACGAAGCCCGAATCGAAGTAGTCGCCGGCGACGGCGGCAATGGCGTCGCCACCTTCCGTCGCGAGAAATACATCCCCCGCGGCGGCCCCAATGGCGGCGACGGGGGTCGCGGCGGTAGCGTGTATGCAGTTGCGGACCGCAACATCAACACCCTGATCGACTATCGCTACACCCGTCACTTCCGCGCCGAGCGCGGCGAGAACGGCGGCAGTCGGGACTGTTACGGCAAGGGCGGCGAGGACATCACGCTGCGCTTTCCAGTCGGCACCGTCATCAGCGACCAGGAAAGCGGCGAGGTCATCGCCGATCTGGACGAAGACGGCAAGCGTATCCTGCTGGCCAGCGGCGGCCGCGGCGGCTTGGGCAACATCCACTTCAAATCCAGCACCAATCGCGCACCGCGCAAACGCACCATGGGCCAGGAGGGTGAGCACCGCACCCTGCACCTGGAGCTGAAAGTGCTGGCCGACGTCGGCCTGCTCGGCCTGCCCAATGCCGGCAAGTCTACTTTCATCCGCGCAGTTTCAGCCGCCAAGCCCAAGGTAGCCGACTATCCCTTCACCACACTGGCTCCCAATCTGGGCGTGGTGCGTACGGCGGAGAACCGCAGCTTCGTGATTGCCGACATTCCCGGCCTGATCGAGGGCGCAGCGGAAGGCGCCGGCCTGGGCCATCAGTTCCTGCGGCATCTGCAGCGCACCCACGTGTTGCTGCACCTGGTTGACCTGGCCCCGTTCGACCCCGAAGCCGACCCCGCCCGCGACGCCCGCGCCATTGTCGAAGAACTGCGCAAATACGACGAAGGTCTCTACAACAAGCCGCGCTGGCTTGCGCTCAACAAGCTGGACCTGATTCCAGAAGAAGAACGCGCAGAACGTGTTGCAGCCTTCCTTGAGGCCTATGGCCCGGTGGAGCGTCACTTTGAGATCTCCGCCCTCAAGGGCGAAGGCTGCAAGCCGCTGATTTTCGCGATCCAGGACTTCCTGGATGCCGAACGCGAGCGCATCGAAGCCGAACGCCAGGCTCGCCTGGCCGCCGAACAGGCCCGTCTGGCAGAAATCGACGGCGCCCGCGCCGCAGCAGAGGCTCGCGCCCTGGAAGCAGCACTCGCCGCCGACGAGGACGACGCCGAAGATCTCGACGACGAAGCGCACGACGACAGCGACGACACCTCTTCCCGCAACTGACTTTCCGCCCTCCGCGCACCATGAGAGACAAGATTCGCAACGCCCGCCGCCTGGTGGTCAAGGTTGGCAGCGCCCTGGTCACCAATAACGGTGCAGGCCTCGATCACGCCGCACTGGACGACTGGGCCCGACAGATTGCCGCCTTACGTGCGGAAGGCCGGGAAATCGCCCTGGTATCCTCAGGCGCCATCGCTGCAGGCATGCAGCGCCTGGGCTGGAGCAAGCGCCCGCACGAAATGCACAAGCTGCAGGCCGCAGCAGCCGTCGGCCAGATGGGACTGGTTGAAGCCTACGAAAAAGCCTTCTCCCGCCACGGATTACACACTGCGCAGATCCTGTTGACGCACGAGGACTTGTCGGACCGCACCCGTTACCTGAACGCACGCTCGACCCTGACCACCCTGCTTGAGCTTGGCGTGATTCCGATCATCAACGAGAACGACACGGTCGTCACCGACGAAATCAAGTTTGGCGACAACGACACCCTCGGTGCGCTGGTCGCCAACCTGATCGAGGCCGAGACGCTGATCATCCTCACCGACCAACAAGGCCTGTACACTGCCGATCCGCGCAAGGACCCAACGGCCACGCTGATTTCTGAAGGTCGCGCGGAAGACCGCCAGTACGAAACCATGGCCGGCGGCGCCGGCACCGGCATCAGCCGCGGCGGCATGATCACCAAGATTCGCGCAGCGCAACGTGCGGCTCGCAGCGGAGCACATACCTGCATTGCCAGCGGCCGGGAGACCGATCCGATCCTGCAACTTGCTGCAGGTAGCGCGATAGGCACCTTGCTCTATGCCACCAGCACCCCCCTGCAGGCGCGCAAGCAGTGGATTGCGGACCACCTACAGCTGGCAGGAGACTTAGTCATTGACGACGGTGCAGCAGCCGCACTGAAAAGCGGCAAGAGCCTGCTATCCGTAGGCGTGATCGAGGTACGCGGCAACTTCAAACGCGGCTCAGCCGTTGCCTGTCGCACAACATCTGGTGAAGAAGTCGCGCGCGGATTGGTCAACTACTCAGCCTCTGAATGCCGCCGAATTTCGCGCAAGCCAACAGCAGAAATCGAAGCGCTACTTGGATATATCGATGAACCGGAACTCATTCATCGTGACAACATGATCGCAAACTGACGCCCTATACGTCGGCGAGCCATAAAATCAAACGCGGACCTCAGCGCTATTTGCCCCCTACCAACAACCGATCCAGCGCCAGCCGCCCGGATCGGACCGCCTGTCGCTCCGGCACCCCCACCCTGAACGCGATATGCAACCGCTCCGAACGCTCAAGATGCAATAACCCCGCCAATGACTGAATCACACCACTGACCCGACTGCCCCAGGTGGCATCAAGCTTTCCCTGCGCGAGGCGCGAGGTCATATCCGAAACGACATAATAGGGATGAACCGCCAAACCCTCTCTATTCAGATGGATCCAAAGTCGTTCCATCAAACGTCCTGCATGAAACGCATCCTGCGAATCCACCCCTCCCACGACGCACGCAATCATGGGCCCTGCACGCAGCGGCTGAATCTCAGCCAAGGCCATCACCCGATAAAGCCCCAGCAATTCGTTTAGGCGCTCCATTCGACCCCAAGGGCGAATCCAGCGCATGAAGTAACGCCCCCCCGGCGGCAGATCCACCGATCGAATATCCAGCCCCTCGTCTATCGCCTCTCCTTCCCAGCGCAGACTACCCATCAACCACTCATGAAGCTCCCGACTGCAAAACCGGGCCTGACCGCAAACCAGGGAAACTCGCGAGAACGCTGTACGCCCCCCATCGTCCTGCAGCAATACCAAACGTGCAGAACCTTCCGTCATTTCACTGACGGCGGCCCCCATGGCAGCCGGCAGCGGATTCCGCCGATAGCGGAAACGGTTTGTATGACGGGAGAACAAGGGATGCGACAGGCTCAGGCTATCGCCAATGGATGAATCCACCGCGATAGAGAAATAGGGCTCACCACCTCCCAGATCCTCAATCCGGGGGACACACCGCCCACCGGTGATCTGATACAGATTCTCCGCAACCGCCCCCGCACTGAGCAAGGTCGCATGCCCAGCCGCACCAAATGGATTCTCGACCGGGGGCTGCCGGTAATGACAGGAAAACCGCCCTGCATCCCACTTGAATTGCCAATTCTGGGAATTATCGGCAGAAGGCGCCGCCCGCGCTGCCTCAGCAAGCATCCGCACGTGATCCGGGAGCGAGGTCAAAGCGCAGCACCTATTGTCATATCAATATTTTCCACCAAACGGATCCGCATCGAGCCCGCCAAGCCGAAAGAATAACCTCAACTCATCAAGATCCTTACGATACCTGCGGGGCAATGCCTGACGCATCTGACGAATCTTTACGGACAAATCCTGCGACAACGGCTTGGAGGCACTCTTTGCAATCATCAGGAAGGGGACTTTGAAGGTACTAAAGAGATTCACCGCAGACGGAAGGAAATTCGTTGCCGCATCTCGAAACTCATCGTACTCAAACGCAGCCCGAAGTGAGCGCTCATAATCCAGCGAAAACAAGTGAGGCTGGTGCGCTGCATTCATATACGCAAAGAAAAGCACTGACTTCAATGACTTCAGGCGCCCAAAGTCTGTCAGATAGACCGCCCCGCCTGGCTTCAAGACCCGGGATATCTCGCGAAAACAGTCATCCAAGTGCTGACGGGCAGGCAAATGATGGAGGACGACCGTAGACATCACCGCATCCACGCTCCGGTCCGGGATGCACGCCAACCGCGTAATGTCCCCCTGACGAAACGAAACGTTCTGCAACCCCAGGCTAGCGACGTGCTTACGCCCGCTCTCCAGCATGGTTTCCGACAGGTCGACACCCACGAATTCGGTATCAGGATTCAGCCCTGCAACCTGCCCCAACTGCGTCGCCGGTCCGCACCCGAGATCAAGAACGCGCGCACACCCCTGTATGACCTGACTGATGTGCGCAGAATGGAACAGATAACTGGCCGACATCACCCCATCAATCCGCCCCGCATGCGAATATGCAGCGACCTGCTCAGGATCACTCATTACAAGATCCGGTTCAGGCTCACGGGGAAACTGACGCGCTCCAAATATCTCGCGCGCAAACACGGGAAGTAGGCTTAGTCTCGGCATGAGTCCATGAAAACAAAAAACCTCCCGCCTTGCAAGCGGGAGGTTTGAATGGTTGCGCTGAAACCAGATTAACCCAGCAACTTAAGCCAGCTTCCGACGGCGGGCTGCAACACCCATGCCGACCAGAGCGATACCCAACAAGGAGAGGGACGCAGGCTCCGGAACCGGGCGATTCTCGAAGTCAACAATGCCAACTGCATTACCAATTGCCAGCATACCAGTCACCGGATTGAAGTTCCACGCACCACCCGTGCTATTGAAACCAGCAAGAGCGATGTTGTAAAACGGGCTCGGATCGAAGAAATATGACTCACCAAGTGCAGTGAGGGCAAAATCGGTCTGGACGTTGATGAATGCCCCGAAAGTCGTGGACAAACCAGCCGTACCAGACCCAAGGATCAGCGAACCGTAACCCAAGGCAACGTCATCGGCGGTATTCGAAACCAACGCAGCAGAGCCAACACCTGCCGAGTTAGCCTGCTGGAAGGCATTGTTTCCATTCACATCCTGGAAAACCCCAAAGGTAAAGGAAGTGATGTCATACAGACTACCGCTTTGCCCCAACACCCCGGAAGTCAACTTGACAGTCAAGGAAAACTGAGTGTAGAGACCGATGTCCGAATACGCGGTCCCCGGCACAGCAACACTGTCGTACCCGAACGAAGTAAATTGAACCCAGCCACCACCGGTAAACGTATCCGGCCCAGAGATGTAAAGATGATCCGAGCTGGTACCACTTACAGAGTTGGCCGTCACAACACTGCCGGCGCCACCCAGACCATCGACGTCATACGAAAAATAGGGCGCGGCACTGGCTTGAGCCACCACACCAAACGAGAGAACAGCACCAGTAACAACAGTTGCAAGGTGCTTGCGCAAACTAGCTTCTTTCATTTCGATCTCCTTGGGTTTGAATACTCAGCACTATCGCTTAAGCAGTCCGGTTTCACGCCAAACTTAAAGCACAAGTCATGCCAAAAAATATTCACCTTAATAAACAGCAACTTGAAAACCAAAACTAAGTCCAACACAAGCGCACCGTAAAAAAATCCGACACTCCGCCACCTCATCCCCTGTTTGCAGCGCCACCTCCGGACTCAAAGATCAGACAGGGATCAAACCCGAGCCCCCCTCATCCCCCTCAACTGCCGCCGTGCGACCCACAGTGCAATGCGCTGCAATGGGTTGCGATTCCCCCCAGGACGCCAGGTTCGCACAAAGCGCTGACGGTATGCGTCAAACTGAAAGCCATGTGGCGCAGGACGGACGACACCACGCCCCAGCAGAATCTTGAGGCTCTCAACCGCGGTCACGCCTGCACACAACTCACATGCGGCCACCGTGGACGGCCCCCGATGTTCAGCCAGATTCACCCGACTGGGATCAGCCAGATAGCCTCGCTGCAACATCGCTGGCGACAAGCCCAGAAGAAAGCGGATTGCCATCTCCTCCTCGTCACAACCGTCTAGGCAGAAGTAATCCTCGAACGACAGGCTGTCGGGCAGGAATGCCAGCACAGCCGTCCCCATGCCCAAGGGCGCTGCCGTGATTGCCGGAATCCCCAACCGGCGACATGCCGCGAAGGTGGCACGGCGGGCGTCGAACGCGAAGAAGTCCAGACCATCCACATAGAGATCGACACCCTCGAGAAAGCGCTCGAGATTGTCCAGCGTCACGCCTTCTGGAAAGGTCCGGATATCGAGCGCCGGATTGATATCCCGCGCACGCTCCGCCAGCACGGCCATTTTTGGCTGGCCGAGCGACGACATCGTGGCGCCGGCCTGGCGGTTGAAATTGACGATATCAAAGGTGTCGAAATCCGCGATATTGAATGCACCGATTCCCAAACGGGCCAGCGTCAGCAGGTGACTGCCGCCAACGCCCCCCATGCCGGCGATGGCAATGCGCTTGCCGCGCAAGGACTGCTGCTCGCCCTGTGTCACCCATCCGACATTGCGGGAAAATGCAGCGTCATAATCAAAAGAAACGCTCACCTGCGCACTCCTTTATACTCGCCTCGTCAGAGCAGCTATCATATCCAGATCAGGAGGCTTTGACCCCGAGTGAGCATAAATTTGAGCCTGGTCACCCAAACCTTTCGTCTCGCTTCGCGCAACCTGTTGCGCCAGCGCAGACGCGTGCTGGTCGCGCTGATCACCATCTGCGGCGGCGTGATTGCCTATCTGCTGGCGGGGGGCTTCATTCACTGGATCTTCCACAGCATGCGCGAGGCCACCATCCACGCGCAACTCGGCCACATCCAGATCACCCGACCCGGCTACTTCAAGGAAGGCATCAGCGACCCCTACAAGTACCTGCTGCCACCAGACACCGAGATGCTGCCGGTCCGCGAGCAGCCCGGCGTCACAGCAGTTGCACCGCGCCTGGCCTTCAACGGGCTGATCAGTCTCAACGATGCGACCGTGTCCTTTCTTGGCGAAGGCGTCGACCCTGCACTGGAAGCCCCGATTGCGAAGGCCATTACCATCGTCGCCGGCAAGGACCTGACCGAAAGCCCCCCTGCATCGGCCATCCTGGGTGAAGGCCTGGCAGCCAATCTGGGAGCGTCACCTGGCGATGTCGTCGTCCTGCTGGCCACCACCGCCGAAGGCAGCGTCAATGCAGTGGAAGTGACCATCGCCGGCCTGTTCGCCACCTCGACCAAAGCCTACGACGACGCTTTCATGCGCGTACCGATCGATATCGCACGCAGCCTGATGCGGGTCGAAGGGGCAACCAGCTGGGTGGTGCTGCTCGACCGCACCGATGCGACCGACAGCCGGACACAGGCATTACGCTCCAGCCTGCCGCCAGCCGCATACGAGATCACGCCTTGGTCCGAATTGGCGGATTTCTACAACAAGACGGTAGAGCTATTCTCCCGTCAGGTCAGTGTCGTTCGCTTGCTGATTGCCCTGATCGTGATCCTGAGCATTTCCAATACCCTGTCGATGGCTGTCATCGAACGCACGACCGAAATCGGCACATCACTGGCAATCGGCGTCCGCCGTCGCGGCATTCTTTCGCTGTTCATCGTCGAAGGTGCCCTGCTTGGGCTGGCGGGCGGCTGTATTGGCGTTGCGGCCGGCGTCGTGCTGGGCGAAGTCATTTCCGCCATCGGCATCCCGATGCCCCCTCCACCCGGCATGGCACGCGGCTTCATCGGCGAAATCGCCATTTCACCTGCACTTGCCCTCGACGCTTTCCTGCTGGCCTTCATCACGACCCTGATCGCCAGCATCCTGCCGGCCTGGAAAGCCGCACGCATGAACATTGTCGACGCCTTGCGCCATCAACGGTAAGCCCATGCTGCTCAAACTTGCGCTGCGCAACATCTTTCGCCAGACGGTCCGGACCGCGATGACCCTGGTCGCCATCGCCTTTGGGGTATCCGGACTGATTCTTGCCGGCGGCTTTGTGCAGGACATCTTCACCCAACTGGGCGAAGCCATCATTCACTCCCAGACCGGGCACATCCAGGTTTTCAAGCAGGACTATCTCGAGCGCGGCACCCGCCAGCCCGACCGCTTCCTGATCGAGCAACCGGAAGCGCTCACCCGCCAGATCAAGAACCTGCCCGAGGTTCAGGACGTCTCCGCACGCGTGGGCTTTGCCGGACTCCTTAACAATGGCCGCCGCGACCTTGCCATCATCGGTGAAGGCGTGGAGCCCGACAAAGAAGCGGAACTCGGCAGTTACCTCAAGATCACCGAGGGGCGACAACTGACCAACGCGGACCAGTTCGGCATGACCGTCGGACAAGGGGTGGCCCATGCGCTGGGCCTGAAGCCTGGAGACCCCGTCACCCTGGTGATGAATACGGCAGATGGCGCATTGAACACCCTGGATGTCGAGGTGGTTGGCATTTTTCAGAGCTTTTCCAAGGATTTCGACGCCCGTGCCGTGCGTATTCCACTGGGTCCGGCTCAGGAACTCCTGGGTACAGCCGGCGCAAACCTGCTGGTGATCAGTCTCAAACAGACCCGCGATACCGACACCGCGCATCAGGCCATTCGCGCGCTGCTGCCTACAGGCCTGGACGTACGCAACTGGCGCCAGCTTTCGGATTTTTATGAAAAGACCTTGTCACTCTACGACCGACAGTTTGGCGTGCTGCAACTCATCATCCTGTTCATGGTGCTGCTGTCGGTTGCCAATACCGTCAACATGAGCGCCTTTGAACGCATGCCCGAGTTTGGCACCATGCAGGCGCTGGGCAACAGTCGCCGCCAGGTGTTCAGCCTGATCCTGGTCGAGAACTGTCTGCTGGGCGTAATCGGTGCCAGCGTCGGCGTGCTGGTCGGCATCGGCCTCGCGTTGATCATTTCCGCAATCGGCATTCCGATGCCGCCACCGCCCAACGCCAACCTGGGCTATACCGCATTCATCCGAGTCGACTTTCCGACAGCCGCCTCGGCTTTCGTCGTCGGTCTTCTGGCCACTGCGCTGGCCGCCCTGTTTCCCGCCCGGCGTGTCTCCACCACACCGATCGTGGATGCGCTCCGTCAGGGCAACTAAACCTCAGGTCATCATCATGCAACTCTTCGAGCGTTTCAACCTCGGTCACGGCTTTCGCAAATACTTCGAAGTCGTCCCAGCGACCGATGAGCCCCTGCGCCATGCGGTGTACGGCATCCGTCACGAAGTCTACTGCGAGGAGTTGAAGTTTGAGCCAGAACGCCCCAACCGCATGGAGACGGACGAATTCGACCGGCACAGTCTGCATTGCCTGATCCGCGGCTCGCAAGCCCCCCACACTCTCGTCGGCTGCACCCGGCTGGTACTGACCAATCCGGACGACCCCGTCGCCCCATTACCGTTCGAGCGCACTTGCGAGCACACCATTGATCGCAAACTGATCGACCCCGCCAAGCTGCCACGCGACCGCATTGCCGAAGTATCACGACTGGCGGTACGCGCCAGCTACCGCCGACGCAAGGGTGACGACCGCGCGCCCGTCGCGATCAGCAACGAGGACTTTGGCGAAGGCGATCGACCGCGCTTTCCCTACATCCCCATCGGTCTGTACCTCGGCGCCGTCGCCCTGGCTGCCAGGAGTGGCATTGAAACACTGTTCGTTCTGACCGAACCCCGGCTGGCTTCACATTTCGGCAAGCTCGGGGTCGACATCAAGCAGATTGGCGGCCCCGTCGAACATCGTGGCACCCGGGTACCTTCGATGATGCATGTCCCCAGCATCATCCGTAACATGCGCTTCATCGTCAAACCCATCTGGCGCGTGGTACAGGAAGAGATCGAGCGCGGTTTCGAGACACCAATCGCATACCAAAGACATAACACCAAAGACTGAGCACACGTCCTTATCGCTGTCGGGAAAATTTACAAAACTCCATGGAACTCCATCCAAGTATCCTTTCAAGCCATTGTATTTAAACAATAAAAAAATAATGGCACACCATTTGCTGTTATTTCAACAGATAACACCAAAGTCGGATGGGAGCCATCATGAACAAACTAATCAGGAAGTCCCTCGCGGCCGCTATCACCTGCATGACGGCCTCCACCCTGCTGCTGTCAGCAGGTGAAGCCTCTGCGGTATACATGCCGCCGGCAGACTGCGTAGTCGATGCCAACGGCGCAAACTGCCTGACCGCGGGAGACTTCAACGTCTATTCGCTGGCACTACTCAACCTGCAGACCACGGGCAGCGCCGTTCCTGGCCCCAGTGACCCTTACTACGTCACCTCGACCTACGGCGGCATCAAGACTTACTCCATTATTGGGATCAATAACGGACAAGAAGGCGATGGAAACGTTGCCGGTCAGATTGATGGTGCATACAACACGCCATCGGACAACAGTCCGAATGGCACGACTCAGTACACCTTCTCGACCGTCACCAGCAATCCCGGCGGCGTTGCCGACCCGACCGTGCTGAACAACGGCACCAACCCCGAGTTCTTTGGCGATGTGGAAGACAGCTGGGACGCCACCGTTTCGAAGGTTGTCGAACTGACCAACGGCACGCCGCTGGTGTTTTTCTTCGCCTTCAACGAAACCGGCTCAGGCACCGGCCTGCTGACCACCGATCTGCTGATCTGGGGAAAGGTGACCTTGGTCAGCAGCACGCCCGGCGTGGATCCCCTGACCTTCTTCCTGGGGGGTGACCCCGGTGCCGGCAAGACCGCACTGAGCGACCCCCTGCCGCCGCCCACCGGCACCAACACCGACTTTACCGATCCGGTGAATTACGATTACGGGCCGTGGGTGTATGTTCACGCTGGGATCTGCACAGTTACCACCCCCTCTGGCCCCGAGTTCGTTGGCTTCCCCGACAATAACGGCAATTGCGCCATCGGCAGCGCCAAGCTCCAGACCAACCTGGGCCAGAACGCAGCAGCCTTCATGATCAACAGCCCCGAACTGGATGCAGCCTTGCTGAGCGGCAACTATCAGGCCATGCAGGTCACGTGGGAAATGGCCTACATCAACGGCGGTGGCGAAACCGCATGGATCGCACCGGTGACCACGACCACCACCCGCGTGCCGGAACCGGGCTCGCTGGCACTGATCGGTGCAGCCCTGCTGGGCCTCGGTGCGATGCGTCGGAAGCTGTCGGCCTGATTTACACTCACGCTGCAGTCACTCAAGCCACGCCTTCGGGCGTGGCTTTTTTATTGAACGATGGCCATCGCAGAACGATCGTTGCGTGACATGCACCCCCGAGACGTAAAAAACCCGCGGCAAACAGCACCGCGGGCGGGAATGAAGCAGGAAGAGACTTAACGCGCCAGTGCAGCCTTGATCTGCTCCAGCGTGCTCGGGTCATCGATGGTGGTCAGGTCACCCGCATCACGCCCTTCAGCCAGCGCCTGGATCGAACGACGCAACATCTTGCCCGAGCGTGTTTTCGGCAACCCATTGATGAAGTGCACCCGACCCGGGCGGGCAATTGCCCCCAGGCTCTCGTCGACCTTCTTCATCACTTCCTTCTCCAGCGCGGCACGCTTCTCTGCGGTGTCCACATCTGCAGCGTTCTTGACCACTGCAAAAGCCATCGGCATCTGGCCCTTCAACTCATCGTGAACTCCGACCACCGCCACTTCGGCAATGGCGGGGTGCGTCTGCACGGCTTCCTCGATCTCCCGCGTCCCCAGGCGATGACCGGCGACGTTGATGACATCATCCATACGACCAAGGATGGTGTGATAGCCGTTTTCATCCTTGATGCCCCAGTCCGACGAGGAGTACACCACCGGATCGGTGAACAGGCTGAAGTAGGTCGAGACGAAACGTTCATCCTGCCCCCATACAGTGGACAGGCAGCCCGGCGGCAGCGGCGGCACGATGCCGACGATGCCTTTCTCGTTGGCACCACACTCGCTGCCATCCTCACGGAAGATGCGCAGGTCGTAGCCATACACCGGGAAGGCCGGCGAGCCGAGCTTGATCTTGCTGTCCTCGACGCCACGGCAGATGGCAAGCATCGGCCAGCCGGTTTCGGTTTGCCAGTAGTTATCGATGACCGGAATGCCCAGCTCCTCCATGATCCACTGATGCGAGGTCTCGTCCAGTGGTTCGCCGGCCAGGAACAGGTGCTTGAGCGAGGACAGGTCGTACTTCTTCAGGAAAGCCGGGTCCTGTTTTTTCAGCACACGTACTGCTGTCGGTGCGGAGAACATCACCGACACCTTGTACTTCTCGACGATCTGCCACCAGATGCCGGCATCCGGACGCAGCGGCGTGCCCTCGTACATGATGGTGGCCATGCCAGCAATCAACGGGCCGTAGATGATGTAGCTGTGACCCACCACCCAGCCGATATCCGAAGTCGAGAACATGGTCTCGCCCGCACCGCCGGTAAAGATATGCTGCATCGACGCAGCCAGGGCCACGGTGTAGCCACCGGTATCGCGCTGCACGCCCTTGGGCTTGCCGGTGGTACCGGAGGTATACAGGATGTAGCTGGGCTCGGACGACTCGAGCCAGGTGACCGGAACGACAGCGTCAATATGCTTGGCGCGCAGCTCGGCATAATCGACATCGCGCCCTTCGACCTTCGGGAAGCCCTTGTCGAGCCCACGATCGATCAGCAGTACCTTGGCCGGGGGAAACTCCGCCAGCCTGCAGGCTTCGTCCACCAGGTGCTTGTATGGCACAGGCTTGCCATTGCGCATGCCGGCGTCAGAGCTGACCATCAGCACCGGCTTCGCATCATCGATGCGGGTCGCCAGCGATCCGGCCGCAAAACCGCCAAACACCACCGAGTGGATGGCACCGATGCGGGCGCAGGCCAGCATCGCAAACGCCGCCTCGGCAATCATCGGCATGTAGATCAGCACGCGGTCGCCGCGCTTGACGCCCAATTCCAGGTAGATGGCGGCCATTCGCTCGACTTCGCGTTGCAACTCGGCGAAGGAGTACACCTTCTCCTCATTGGTCTCGGTCGAGATATAGACCAGCGCACGATCGTTCGGCCGGCTGGCGGCGTGACGATCGACGGCGTTGTAGCACAGATTGGTCTCACCCCCCTTGAACCACTTGACGAACGGTGGCCGCGAAAAATCGCAGATCTGCTCGGCGGGTTTGTTCCAGTGCACGAGTTGGGCCTGCTCGGCCCAGAACCCGTCACGATCTTCGATGGAACGACGGTGAAATTCCTTGTAAGCAGTCATCAGCATCCTCTCCCTTCTATCTTCCCTATCACTGCAAATGACAGCCGGCATCACCTCGGCCAGGCCGGGCTTGCGCGGCACGGATGTCGCTAGATGGAGGTTCGGGTACCCTCCAGGTCATCATTGTCGGCACCGCTCCCCTTTTCATATTGTTTGAGCTGCACCAGGGGAAGCCCGCAATGAAGATGGGATTCTACCAACTGCAGCAAGGGGTAGAGTGTGGCAATGATGTCCGGCAGGCGGCTGGCCACTTCGTCGGTGGCGCCGAGCCGGAGTTGAAGCAGCGCATGATCGATGCTGGTGACCTGCTTCAAGGAACGGTCGACCATCGCCTGGTCAACCTCGCCTGTATCGGCGATGACACGGTTGCCGCCCATGGCGGCACCCTGATCCACCCTTTTTGATGCGGTTTCGATCAGGTGGCCGACGGTGCTCATGCCGTCGACTGCAGAACTCGACACACCAATGGTGACGCTGATGCGAATGCGCTCTTCGCGATAGGTCATCACCAGCTTTTCCATTGCCCGCTGCAGGCGCAGGGCAAAAGCGCAACAGCCTATCAGGTCGGTACTGGGTGAGAGCACCGCAAAGCGAGAGGTGCCAAGCTGAGACACCGTATCCTCGCGCCGCACCTTGGTCGACAGAATCTTGGAGAGCTTGCGTGTGATCAACTCGGCGACATGCGTGCCATGCCACTCGACCAGCTGCTCGTAGTGATCGATATCGACCACCATCACCGAGATATCACCCTGATGGCGGCGGGCAAGCGCCATCTCCTGCTCGGCGTGATGATTCAGGTAGGAAGGCGTCGCCAGCCCCGACACGGGATCCACCGGACTCTGCTTTGCGAGTGCGGCACGGCTTTCGTCCAGTTCACGGCGCGCGTGCGCCAGACGGACCAAGGAATCCAGGCGCGCAATGAGCTCTGTCGGACTTGCGCCCTTGGCCAGAAAATCGTTTGCGCCCAGCTTGAGGGCACGGGCACGAGCCTCATCATCCTCATCACCCGAGATGATCACTACCGGAATATCCGCGATGCGCTGCACCCTGGAAGCCCGGATACGTTGCAGCAGGCCAAATCCGTCGAGGCGCGGCATGCCGATGTCGGTCAACACCAACTGGATCGACGGATCGACCACCAGGGCCTCCCAGCCAGTCTCACCGTCGGACTCCTCGCGCACTTCGAAGCGCGAGCGGATGTGCTTGATGATGGACGCACGCACCATGCGCGAGTCATCGACGACAAGCACCTTGGAGACGGGCAGCGCGTCGTCGGGCGTCATGATGCGATCCTGGTGGTCTGTTTCAGATCAGGCGCCGATGCGGACCACCGTCCGCCCTCTGACCTGCCCTTCGATGAATGCGGGGAAGGCTGCCGGCAACTCGTCCAGCGTGATCGTCCGCGTGACCTCGGCAAGGCGGCGCGGCTTGAGATCACTGGCGAGGCGGTCCCAGACACGCTGTCGGGTCGGAAAGCCCATATAACCCGAATCGATGCCGAGCAGGCTGACCCCCCGCAGAATGAAGGGGAACACCGTGGTGTTGATATTGAAGCTGGCCGCATTGCCAATGCTCGCCACCGTACCGGCCTGCTTCATCGTTGCCAGCACCCAGTGCAGGATCTGGCCACCCACATTGTCGACCGCTCCCGCCCAGCGCCCAGCCTCAAGCGGGCGGGTCTTGTCGAAATCGATGTCGCTGCGCAGCAGGATCTCAGCCGCACCCAGCCCGGTCAGATAGTCAAGCTCGGACGCCTTGCCGGTCAACGCCACCACCTCGTAGCCCAGGCCCGCCAACATGTCGATGGCCAACCCGCCAACGCCACCCGTAGCGCCAGTGACCAGCACAGGCCCGTTGCCCGGCGCAAGCCCGTTGTCTTCCATTCTTACGATACCGAGGGCAGCAGTAAAGCCGGCCGTACCCAGTGCCATGGCCTCAAACAGATCGAGCCCCGCCGGCAGTGGCACAACCCACGCGGCGGGCACCCGTGCATATTCAGCATAGCCGCCATGATGGGAAACACCGATGTCAAAACTGGTGGCAATGACCCGTTCTCCGGCCTTGAAACGCGGATCCGTGCTCTCGACAACCTCACCGCAAAGGTCAATGCCCCCAATGCAGGGAAACCGGCGGATGATCTTGCCGGCGCCAGTCGCGGCAAGGGCATCCTTGTAGTTGATGCTGGAGTAGGCGACCTTGATCAGCACTTCGCCGGCATCGAGTTGGGCGGGGTCGAAGCTGGCAAGCGCGGACTTCACCTTGCGGTCGGCGTCCTGCTCTATCACCAAAGCCTTGAATGGGGTCATCGCTGCACGCTCCTCGCTGACGTGGCTAGCCGGCGGATTCCACCGACGTATCTGGGTACCATACGCTCGATTATAGCGAAAAGTACTACCCAGCCCCGGAAACACGCCCATGGAGTGATCATCGCACTTTGATTCGACAGGATTGCGACCGATAATCAAAAAAAGCCCAGAGGGGACGAAACCATCATGGCCCTGATTCACAAACCACTGCCTTCAGTCGAGTCATACGTCGACTTCTTCTCGCATCAGGCACTACCTGTATTGCGACATACGGTACGTGCATTCGAAAACTTGCACGAAAACCTCGATCAGGTCAGCGGCAAGCAGATCGCCAGCATCGTGTTGGGCGACCCGTTGATGACGATGAAGCTGCTGAGCTATCTCGAAACCCACCGCCGCAGCTCGCAGAATCACGACATCACCACAATTGACCGGGCCATCATCATGATGGGCATCCAGCCCTTCTTCGACAACTTCCGGGAATTGACCACGGTCGAGGATGTGCTTGCCCATCACCCCCGGGCGCTGATTGGTGTACTCAAGGTGATCGGACGGGCGCGCAAGGCTGCACACTACGCGCGAGAGTGGGCGGTGATCCGTCACGACCTGGATGTTGATGAGATCACCGTCGCCGCGCTGCTGCGTGAGGCAACCGACATCGTATGCTGGATTTTCGCCCCGGAGCTGACCCAGCGCGTCTATGCAATGCAGCAGGCCAACCGCAGCCTGCGCAGCGCCGACGCACAGCGAGAAGTATTCGGCGCAACGGCGCGGGAGATACAGCTCGCACTGATCCGGGCCTGGAAGCTGCCAGACTTGCTGGTACAGCTACTCGACAACAGCCAGACCGACAATCCTCGCATCCGTACCATTACCCTTGCCGCTGATTTCGCACGCCATGTCGCACACGGCTGGGATGACGCAGCGTTGCCCGATGATGTCAGGGAGATCGCCAGCCTGCTGCATCTGCGCACAGAAAACCTGCTACGGCGACTCAATGCACCGGAATCAGAGTGGCCGCGCTTCCTGCCGCCTCAGACAGCCTGATCGCACAGGCATCACGCAGGTCATCCTTAGCTCTTTGGTATACGATATGCGGCAACGGCAGGGCGCCGATCTAAAAGGAAAGCGTGAATGAGCATCTCGACAGCCGTCGTGCTGGGCTTGATCGTGATCGCAGTGCTGTACGCGATCGTCACCTACAATGGACTGGTCGAGCTCAAGCACAACATCGCCAAAGCGTGGGCCAACATCGATGTGCTGCTCAAGCAGCGCCATGACGAACTACCCAAGCTGGTGGAGGTCTGTCGCCAGTACAAGCAGTTCGAGCAGGAGACCCTCACCCGAGTCACCGAAGCCCGCTCCCGTGTCGCCCGCGCACGCGAAAATCACGACGTCCCCGCGCTGGGGGCTGCCGAAGGCATGTTGCGCATGGGACTTGGGCAGATCTTCGCTGTCGCCGAAGCATATCCCGAACTGCGGGCCAACGAGCACTTCATGCAGTTGCAAAGCCGGATCACCGCACTGGAAAATGCGATTGCCGACCGGCGCGAGTGGTACAACGAATCCGTCAACATCAATAATGTTCGCGTCGAGCAGTTTCCCGACCTGATCGTTGCCCGGCTGTTCCGCTTCGATCAACAGCCGCTGCTGGTGTTCTCCAGCGCCCAGAAGGCAGATGTTGACCTGAAAAAACTGTTCAACGCCTGAGCGAGTCCAGCCCCCATCCGCTGAACTGCGCCGCATCACATGCTCGTCCGCCTGAGCCGCGACGGCCTCAATGTCAGCCTGCCCATGCTGCAGCTCGGCTTGGTGGCTTTCGCTATTCATGCGGACCGCAGCATGGGCAGCGCCCTTGCACTGGCCTTGCTGCTGATCAGTGGCCTGTTCGGCTGGTTTCGATCACTGCGCCACGCACGGCTCATCGTCGATACGCCGACCTCCCGCATTGCCTCGGCAGCCCAGGGCTACACCGAGTTGCGAGGGCGCGGCCAGCCACTGCATGGCACTCCGCTACTGTCCCCGCTGAACGGGCTACCTTTGCTGTGGTATCGCCTGAGCACCTTCCGCAAGACATCCGACGGCAAGTGGCGTCATGTTTCCACCGAGGACAGCGACAGTTCGTTCCTGCTGGATGATGGCAGCGGCGTCTGCGCGGTCGATCCCGATGGAGCCGAAATGCTGATCCGGCGCAAGGATGTGGTCGAGCGCGGTGAGCTACGTCAGATCCAGTGGTCATTGCTGCGCCATGACCCCATCTACGTACTGGGCGAATTCAGCACACTGGGCAGCATCTCGCCCGACCTCGACACCAGCCGCCAGGTGCGGGAGCTGCTCGCACACTGGAAACAGGATCAGAAAACGCTGCTAAAGCGCTTCGATCTCGATGGCGACGGCACGATAGACCTCAAGGAATGGGAACTGGCGCGGGCACAGGCGCGACGCGAAGTCGTCAAACAGCGCGACGCGGCACTCGCCGCACCCGAAGCGCATCTGATGCGCAAACCTGCGTCCCGGCTCTATCTGATCTCTGACCTGGATCCGCGCCAGATCGCCCGGCGCTACACCTTGTGGTCGGTTTTCCACGCCGCCATCTTTCTGGGCGCTGCCACCACACTGGCCTGGTTTGGACAGATCGGCGTGTCTTGACTCAGCCTGCAGAACGCGTTTCGAGCAACTCCCAACGCAACATTGCAGCTTCGATCTCTCCGTCGAGCGCATCGAGCCTGGCGCTCAGGCTGGCGACCTCGGCTGGCGCATTCTGATAAAGCGCCGGGTCGGCAAGACGCGTCTGGATCGAAACCTGTTCGGCCTCGAGAGCAGCAATGCGATCGGGCAAGGACTCGAGCTCACGCTTCTCGTTGAAACTCAGCTTGTCACTGCGCTTTGCGACCGGACGCTCCGCCACGGGACGGGCGCTACTGGACTGCATACGCTGTGCCTGCTGGCGTTGAGATTCACGCTCGGCCTGAACACGCTGCCACTCGGCATACCCCCCTGCGTACTCCGCCCATCGCCCATCGCCCTCGGCGGCAATCACCTGAGTGACCACGTTGTCCAGAAACGCGCGGTCATGGCTGACCAGAAACAGGGTACCGTCATACGAGGACAACAGCTCCTCCAGCAGATCCAGGGTTTCAATGTCCAGATCGTTGGTCGGCTCATCGAGCACCATCACATTGGCGGGGCGGGCAAACAGGCGGGCCAGCAACAGGCGGTTGCGCTCCCCCCCCGACAGTGACTTGACCGGCGAACGCGCACGCTGCGGCGCAAACAGAAAGTCGCCCAGATAGCCGATCACATGCTTGCGCTCACCGGCAATCTCGACAAAGTCCGATCCCGGACTGATGACCTCGGTCAGCGGTAGCTCCGGATCCAGCTGGGCACGCAACTGGTCGAAATAAGCCACACTCTGACGCGTTCCGCGGCGGATCGAGCCCTCATCAGCCTCGATCTCGCCGAGGATGAGCTTGAGCAAGGTGGTCTTGCCAGCCCCGTTGGGACCAATGAAGCCGATGCGGTCTCCACGCATGATGCGAGTGGAGAAGTCCCGCACCACGGTGCGCTCACCATAGCGCTTGGTGACATTCGTCAGCTCCGCCACCATCTGGCCGCTTTTCTCACCGCGATCAACCGCCAGGTTGACGTTACCCAGCCGATCGCGCCGCGCTGCACGCTCGCGACGCAGCGCCTCGAGACGGCGCACTCGACCTTCATTGCGCGTGCGGCGGGCTTCCACCCCCTTGCGTATCCACACCTCCTCCTGCGCCAGTACCTTGTCGAAGCGGGCATTGGCCTTGGCTTCAGCCTCGAGCTCGTCCGCCTTGCGTCGCAGATAATCAGCAAAGCGTCCCGGGTAGCTCGACAGGATGCCGCGGTCAAGCTCGACAATCCGAGTGGCCACCTGGTCGAGAAAGACCCGGTCGTGGGTGATCACCACCACCGCGCCACGGAAGTCGCGAATCAGCCCTTCGAGCCAGAGGATGCCATCAAGGTCGAGGTGATTGGTCGGCTCATCCAGCAGCAGCAACTCTGGCTCGGCAACCAGTGCTCGGGCAAGCGCAACCCGCTTGACACCGCCCCCCGACAGACTGGAAACCTTTGCCTCACCCGGCAGTCCGAGCAGACCGAGCATCTGCTCGACACGCTGGTTCAGGCGCCAGCCGTCAGCCGCCTCGACGGCATGTTGCAGGGCATCCAGTCTGGCCAGCGTTGCTGGATCGGCCGTTTCGGCCACCTCGAGCATGGCTGCGTGATAATCCACCAGCAACTGGGCGGCATCACCCAGCCCCTCTGCGACCGAGGCGAACACATCGCGCTCGAGATCGAAGTCGGCCTCCTGCGGAACATATGCGGTAGTCAGACCGGACTGGCGCCACAAGGCGCCGTCGTCGAGCGTGGCCTGTCCAGCCAGCGCACGCAACAGACTGGACTTGCCAGAACCGTTGCGCCCAATCAGCGCCACCCGCTCGCCGGCATCGAGCTGAAATTCGGCATGGGCGAGCAGATCGACGTGGCCAAAGGCCAGACAGGCGTTATCAACGGAGAGGATGGACATGTGACGCTCGAAGATGACCGAAAGATGTGGATTCTAACGGCCCACTCACTTCTGCGCAGCCGCCTGCATAATGCAATGCAATGCAACATGCCGCTGACGACCGGCGCTCGCGCTAACAGGATGGCAACAATGGAAGCATCGCTTGTAAAACTTGTCGAAAGATCCAATCAGGATGGCGATCCCGTCGCGCTCTGGGTCAGTCTGGTCGATGCGATACGCCCGCACCGGGCCAGCCAGGTGACTGCAGCGACTGAAGCGGTACGTACCCTAACCCACATCCTGGCGCGGCGGGATGACCTGCGCAAGGCACTGCAAGCGGCATTCCTGCAACTGTTCATCGAACGCAAACAGGTTTCGCTTTACGTTGTGTCGGGCATCCTGCCGTCTACCGGTTTCTTCTCCGAGACAGCACGCCGCATCTCCGACCGTATCCTGCCGGAGGTAATCGATACCAGCTACATGAAGGACTTGCTGTCGGTGATCTTTCATCGTAGCGACGATGCGCAATGGGTCGGTGCGGTGGCAGACGAGGTCTGGGGCGATCTGCTGCAAATCCTGCTGGACCATCCAGGCTCAGCCGAAAGCGAAACGCCATGCGAACTGCCTGTTGCACTGGCGGAAATGCTGGAGGCCCTGCGCATGCTCTCCTACCACATCGCCGCAATCGGGCTGGACCCTGAACTGGTCCGGGTCGACCCGCAGCTGGAAGAGTTTGAATCCCCATTCCTGGCGCAAAACGCCGAAGTCGTGCGCTATCTGAAGCACTACCGCGAATGGTGGTGCAACCCGGAAACGCCGCTCGAGGACGAGGCACAACTGACCGTCATGCTGGACCAATGTCAGGAAGTGCTGCAACGCGTTCGCAGACGGGCAACCCGTCTTGGCACCAGCCTGACCCTGACCTTCAAGCTGGAGCGCTTGCGTCAGCATCTTGTGCGCACGAACGCACTGGTCGAATTACTGCGCAGCATGCATGGCACCCGTCAGGTCAGCAGGGTGGTACCGCAGGCAATCCAGCTGTTCAAGGAGTTGGTGCACGCCGAATGCCGCCGCAACCATCTATCCGACTACTGGAGCAAGAATGTTGAGCTCCTGTCCCTGCGAATGACCGAGAGCGCAAGCAAAACCGGTGAGCACTACATCACCTCGACCCGCGACGAGTATTTCGGGATGCTGCGCTCCGCGGCATTGGGCGGCTTGATCATCGCCTTCATGGCAGCATTCAAGATCATCCTGAGCCGACAGGGTTTTGCGCCCTTGAACGAGTTGCTGAGCTTCTGCCTGAATTACGGCCTGGGCTTTGCCTTGATCCACATCCTGGGCGGTACGGTGGCCACCAAACAACCCGCGATGACGGCAAACGCGATTGCCGCGTCGATCAGCGAGAGTCGGGGCAAGGTACGCGACATGGAGAGCCTGTCGGACCTTATAGTGCGCACCATCCGCAGCCAGCTTGCCGCCATTGCCGGCAACGTGGGCGTCGCCATCCCGGTCGCGATCTTGCTGTCGCTGATCATTGTCAGCCTCACCGGATCAGCCTTCATCGATGCCGACAAGGCCGGGCATCTGCTTCAGGAGGTTGACCCACGTGGCGGAGCCCTGTTCTTTGCCGCAGTGGCCGGTGTCTGCCTGTTTCTGTCCGGGCTGATTGCGGCCTACTACGACAATCTGTCAGCCTACAACAGGGTTCCGCAACGTCTGCTGCAACTGCGTTGGCCCCGACGCCTGTTGGGCGAGGTCCGCACGCAGAAAATCGCCGCTTATGTCGAGAACAACCTCGGCGCGCTGGCTGGCAACTTCTTCTTCGGCTTCCTGCTTGGCGGTGCGACCGCACTGGGGGTGCTGTTTGGACTGCCGCTGGACATCCGCCACATCGCCTTTTCGTCGGCCTACGTCGGCTATGCCACGGTCGGACTCGAGTTCACCATACCGCTGCAGGCACTCAGCCTGGCGCTGGGTGGAGTACTGTTGATCGGATTGGTCAACCTGGCGGTCAGCTTCTCGCTCACGCTTTACGTCGCCATGCGCGCGCGCCGGATCACCTTTGCACAAGGCCGGGCGCTATCCGCATCTTTGCTGAAGCGCCTGAGCACCCGACCGCAGGACTTCATCATCCCGCCGAAAAACGATGCATTCCCAACAGATCCGTCAGTCGCCGCAGCCGCAGAAAATGGCTCGTCGCCGACGGAAAGTCCGCGTCACGAAGGATCACCACACTGACATCGCTTTGAGCCGCAGCCGCAACCGGATAGAATGCCGGCCGGCCTCCTTGTAGTTCAATGGATAGAACAGCCGCCTCCTAAGCGGCAAATGTGGGTTCGATTCCCGCCGAGGAGACCAACTTAGAACACCGGGACACACCCGGATGACTCCAAAGCCCACGATATCACTGGATACGCGGGTTCTTTATTCTTACAAGCTCAGCACAGCCTAACAAGCAAGGTGACACTACAGCCCATTCAATAGGTTGCTGAGGTGCTCGACGGGTATCGCATAACTGATACCGGAAGGATCGCTCAGAATGTTCTCCTTGGTTCCCTTGACAAACACCA
This sequence comes from Parazoarcus communis SWub3 = DSM 12120, assembly GCF_003226565.1. Taxonomy (GTDB): domain Bacteria; phylum Pseudomonadota; class Gammaproteobacteria; order Burkholderiales; family Rhodocyclaceae; genus Parazoarcus; species Parazoarcus communis. Next base: position 266,339 of record NZ_QKOE01000006.1, read on the forward strand.
TATTGATCACGCCAACCACCTCTCCCGTTTCGGGATCGAACACCGGACTTCCGCTGTTGCCCGGGTAGGCCGTCGCGTCGAGTTGATACACCCGAAACACCTCTCCTGACAGACGCCGGATCAAGGCAGGATTGAGGTCGCGCGCGTTACCCTGAGGAATACCGATCGGCGTAATCGCCGCAATGATGCCGCGATGCGTCACTGGTGTCATGCCGAGCGCGTTGCCAATGGGAAAACCGGTGAACGCGATTGCCTGCCCCTCCTGCGGCTTGCTGCCACGCGCCAATGACAACGCAGGCAAAGGCTCGCCTTGCTCCATCCGCAAAACTGCCAAGTCGCGATTACGATCGACAGCCACCCGCCGCACCTCACGAACACCACGCGTCTGCTCGTCGCCAGGCAGGACGATAACCAGCGACTCCATACCATCGGTAGCGAGACTCTCAGGAAGCACATGGGCATTGGTGGCGATCAGGCGGCCATTGCCAACAGCAAAACCAGTACCAAGAAAGCGGAAAGCCGGACTACGCGTACGCTGATAAGTACCGATGGCCACCACCGAAGGCTTGATCTGCGGAAGCACTTCGACCAAACCACCCGCCATCGCCTGGGGTGACATGATCATCAGGCTCTGCACGAGGACGGCAAGCATCATCGTTCGCAGTACGCCAATAATTGACCAGTAGCGGAACATGAATCTCCCTCCTCACTGCGCAACCAGGCGCTGAGCCGACATCACTGAACTGGGCGATACGACATCAGGGTCGTATGGATGTCGTTGATTACGTACAAAAGCGAGAATCCGCTCAACATAAAGACGTGTTTCCTTGTAGGGCGGAACGCCCCGAAAACGATCGACCGCCCCTTCTCCGGCGTTATAACCCGCCGCCGCCAACGCGATATCACCTTCAAAATAGGCCAGTAACCAACGTAGATAGGCCAGCCCCCCCTTGATGTTCTGCTCCGGATCCAGCGGCTGACGGACATTGAAGCGCGCCGCAGTCTCGGGAATCAATTGCATGACACCCATTGCGTTCTTGGGTGACAGGGCTTCAGCGTTGAGATTGGACTCCGCCAAGGCGATCCCGAGCGCAAGTCGCGGCTGTATACCGTAACGCGGTGCCAGATCAACCAGCAGGCGGGCAATACGTTGCCGCTCGCCCGACATTGCAGCGATCAACTCATCGGCGGGCCAGGCTTCAAGTAGTGTTTCAGGCGGGGGATGCAGGCAATCGGGCACCTCGCCCGTATAGGGGCCGGTAAACCGCAACATCTTCTCAGCATGGGGGTTACCTAGAAACGCCGCCATTGCGAACAGGGTGCCCGCATAGGCGTCATTGCGCGCGACACCACGCGCATTGGCATACATCCAGCCCAGGGCATACATGGCTTCAGGCTCCCCCAGGCGGGCGGATTCGCAGTACAGCACCGCCGCATGCTCGGGGTCGCGCCTCACCCCCTCTCCATGTTCATAGCTGAGCGCCTGAACCGCCAGATAACGGGCATGGTCGGCAAAAGCAGCCGCAACCAGGTCAGACGCCACTGCGACGGAGGGGGCAGGCAGTAGCCCTGACATCACTACAGCGCATGCCAGCAAGCGTTTCATCACCTCACCCCGCCACCACAATACACCTTTTTACAGACGCCAGACGGTTGCACCCGCAGCTGCCAGCGCTTCGGCGTCGTAACACGACTTGACGTCGGCAAATACCCCCTTGGGCGCCAACTTGCTCAACAACGCAGGCAGGGGCATCTTGATATAGTGATCATGCGATACCGCAGCGACGATGGCTTGGGCAGTGGGCAGCGCATCCCATTCGGTCAGCGCAACTCCATATTCATGAACAGCTTCGTCGGATGAAGCCACCGGGTCATGAACATGAACCGAGCAGCCGTAACTTTGCAGTTCGCGGATAACGTCGATCACCTTGCTGTTGCGAAGATCGGGACAGTTTTCCTTGAAGGTGAGGCCAAGCACAATCACATCAGCCCCCTTGATGCTTGACCCTGCGCCGATCATTTGCTTGACGGTCTGTTCGGCGACATACTTGCCCATACCATCGTTGATGCGACGTCCTGCCAGGATGACCTGAGGATGATAGCCAAGCATCTCCGCCTTGTGCGTGAGGTAATAGGGGTCGACGCCGATGCAGTGCCCACCCACCAGGCCCGGGCGGAAGGGTAGGAAGTTCCACTTCGTGCCTGCAGCCTTCAGCACTTCCAGCGTATCGATCCCGATCCGGTGAAAGATGAGTGCCAACTCATTCATCAATGCGATGTTGAGATCTCGCTGTGTATTCTCGATGACTTTCGCCGCTTCGGCGACCTTGATCGAGCTGGCTGGATAGACGCCAGCGGTGATCACTGCACCATAGATGCGCTTGATCGTCTCCAGTGTTTCAGGGGTATCACCGGAAACCACCTTGACGATCTTGGTGACGGTCCGCTCCTTATCGCCGGGATTGATACGCTCTGGCGAATAGCCCACAAAAAAATCCTGCTTCCATTTCAGCCCGGACTCACGCTCGATGATTGGAATGCAGACTTCTTCGGTTGCACCAGGATAGACTGTGGACTCAAACACGATGACTGCACCGCGTTTGAGATTGCGCCCCACGGTTTCCGAAGACTTGACCAAGGGTGTGAAATCCGGCTGATGTGCGTCGTCGACCGGCGTCGGGACAGCCACAATGATGAAATCAGCATCGCGAAGGACCGACGGCTCGCTATGACAAGTCAGCTGCGTTGCTGCCCGCAAGTCCTCAGAGGAGACCTCACCAGTGGGGTCCACAAACTCACGATAGGCAGCCACCTTGGCCGCAGACAGGTCAAACCCGATCGTCCGAAACCGTTTGCCGAACTCGACCGCCAACGGGAGCCCCACATAGCCCAAACCAATTACCGCAATCGTCGTCATCGCATTCCATCCTTCGTCAAAACCCGAGCTTGAGCCGGGATCACAATGTATTCAGCAGCTGAGCAGCTTCTGCATGCACCGGCGTATCAGCCTTCAGTTTCGGCATCAAGACGTCCAGGATCTTGCGGGCATCCGATTTGCGGTCAAGCTTGATATAGGCTTTCGCAAGGTTCAATTGCAGGGGGACAAGGTCTGGCGACATCGACACCGCACGCTCCAGATTGGCCAAGCCCTTGGCCGCCTGCCCCTGGTCAACCTGGATAACGCCAGCCGTGTCCAGCACAACCGGGTTGTCAGGTGCCAGGGCCAATGCTCGCTCAGCGTACTCGAGCGCCTTTGGATCCTTGGCCTGCGCCGCACTCCAGGCAAGATTATTGAGAACGAGCGCATTGTCGGGAGCCAGTTCGTGCATGAGCTTGAACAAGCGCGCCGCATCCGGATAGCGCTTGTCCGCCAGCGCACGTTCTGCCATGTAGCCACGAGCAACCAGATCCTTGGGTTCAGCCTTGAGCCAGTCGTTCATGACCCGCTCAGCCTCCGCCCCTCGGTCGATACGCACCAGGGATGCGTGCAGTTTGCTGACGACTTCCGCGGTTTTCCCGAGATCCAGCGCCTTACGAAATGCCCCTGCTGCATCCGCCCAACGTTCTGCCTGACCAAGCACATCGCCTTCCAAGATATATCCCTGTGCAAAATCGGGCCGCTGTTTCTGGACCGTCTTGATGATTCGCAAGGCCGCGTCCCGATCGCCACGACTCAGCTGAATTGCAATCAGGCGCTGGTGCGCCTCGGCAAGATCGGGCTGCAAATCCAGAGCACGGTTGAGCACCTGTTCAGCGACGCTCTCCTCTTTTGCGGCAAGATGAGCATCCGCAAGCAATATCAGAGGTTGCGGTGACTGTGGCTGCAGACCTACCAGTCGGTTGAGTGTGGCAATGGCCTGCTGATTGGCGCTAGAGGCCTGCTGAGCACGGGCAAGTGACTCCACAGCCCTGGGATCATTGGGTTGCAACGCAACAGCCTGCTGAGCGACATTTAAAGCCTTGGCCGGCTCACGATTGCGTAAGTGAAATTGTACAAGCGCCAGCTTGGGTAACAGTCCAGTTGGGGTCGCCTCTTGAGCGCGCTCGAGCGTACTCAACACCGAAGCCGGTGGCTCAGCCAATGTCTGCTGCAGCTCCGCAAAAGCCAGCAGTGCTTCGACATTGCGTGCATCCAGTTGCAGGATCTTGTTAAAACGCTCGCGCGCCAACTCAGGCTTCTTATCCGTCAGATCAAGACGTGCCAAGTTGATCGCCGCCGCAACGAAATCCGGCTTCAGGGCGAGCGCACGCTCAAATGCCTGTCGCGCACCGGGAATATCACGTTTCCCCAACAGAATCCCACCTTTCAGATTGTAGGTCTGGGGGTTGTTCGGTAACTTCCGATCGAGCACAGCATGGGCATCAAGTGCCTTATCGAACTGCCCTTGCCGCGTGTACGCAAGAATCAGTGCGAGGTCGGCCTGTCCAGTGGTGTCATCCATGCCCGCTGCGGCTTCGAGATCTGCAAACGCACGTGCGGTATCTCCAGCCGCCAGTCGGGCAACGCCTAGCCGCGTGCGAGCACGAGCATTGTCGGGCGCCATATCCGCAGATTTTCGGAGAATCAACTCCGCCTTCTCGAAGTCTCCATTGGCAAGGTAGACCTGCCCAGCCAGCGACATCAAGGCAGGGTCATGCACGACGGCAGCCAGAATTGGCGTGATGGTCTCCAGTGCACGCGCCGCTTCCCCTGTTGACAGATAGGATGCAGCCAACAGTCTTCGGGCAAGCACCAGACCCGGTACTTTTTCAATCACCCGGTTCAAGTGAGTTCGCGCCAGAGCGTGATCATTCTGGCGAATCAATACCGCCCCAGCCAGGAGTTGCCCCGGCATGAAGTCGGGCGCACTCTTGACGACATCGAGGGCGCCGCTACGAGCCTCCGCGATACGGTCATGACGGAAGTGGAGGTACGCGTCCACATACTTGGTTGAAGGATGACCCCCGGCAACCCGTTTCATGACCTCAAGTTGCTTTGCTGCAGCATCAAAATCGTTCAATCGCAGCAACAAGGAAGCCAGCGCAAACTGATAGACGATGGAACTGGGCTGCGCAGTTGCGGCTGCCTCCAGTGCCTTCCGCGCGAGATCAGGCTTATCCTGTGCCAAGCGGATATCGGCAAGGAGCATGTACCCCTCACCCAAGGCGGGCGACTGCTGAACCACAGCCTCCGCCTCGTCCAATGCCCCCTGAAGATTGCCAGCGAGCATCTTCGCCCGGCCCAGGCCAACTCGCGACGGCGCGTGTTCCGGCATCAAGGTGAGAGCACTTTCGAACGTCCGTGCTGCCCCCGCCGGGTCCGCCTTACCCAGGTAGGCATCGCCGACGGCGCCCATGACCTGAACCTGAGCATCAACCTCCGGCACCTTGAAGTCGGCGTAATCCTTCAACACCTGATCGAACTCGCCCGAACGGACCAGTGCCTGCGCCATAACGGGAGCCAACGTTGCTGCAGGATAGCCCAGCTCGGCGGCACGCCGCAGTTCCTTCAATGCACCCGGAATGTCCCCCTGCAGCAAATTCACGCGTCCCAGAAGATAACGCGCCTCAGCGAGGTCGCTCTTCTCCTGAAGCGCATTCTTGAGCTGAATGGACGCGGCGTTGACATCGTTTGAGCTGAGGTAACGCTTGGCTGACTCCACCATGGCATCAGGACTGTCGCCACATGCAGAAAGGATCAAAGCCGTCGCAAGGACACTCATCAGACGCAACTTGGGACGGGCGCCACGCAACAGCGGGGTCGTCGAACTCTTACTCACGGCCAAGATCACAGCTCCTTCTTCAAGCCAAACCGGCTCATCAAGTCATACAGCGAAGGGCGACTGACGCCCAGAATATCAGCGGCCTTGGCAATGTTGCCGCCGGTGCGGGCCAGCACCCGAACGACGGCCCGACGCTCCGCCTCATCCCGTACATGCCTGAGATTGAGATGCTCGACGTCCTCCTCGACCGCGCTCAAACCAAGATCCTCTGCAGTAATTCGATTGCCATCGGCCATGATCACCGCACGTTTCAGGCAGTTCTCCAATTCGCGCACGTTTCCCGGCCATGAATGCGCCTCAATGGCCGCACGCGCATCCTCAGACAAGGACAATGCTGAACGGCCATGCTCCTTGGAAAAACGCTGTGCAAAGGCCTGCCCCAACAATACGGAATCGCCAAGACGCTCCCGTAACGGCGGAATCTCCACAACAATCTCGGCCAGGCGGTAATAGAGATCCTCACGGAACAATCCCGCTTGAATCTGCGCCTTGAGATCCCTGTGAGTCGCACATACGACCCGAACATCAACGGGTATCTCCTGCCGCCCTCCGATTCTCTCAATGACCCTTTCTTGCAGGAACCGCAACAGTTTTGCCTGCAGAGGCATTGGGAGGTCGCCGATTTCGTCCAGAAACAGGGTTCCCTTGTGCGCCGTTTCGATCTTGCCGGGAGTCTGCTTGGCCGCACCCGTAAACGCGCCTTTCTCGTAACCGAAAAGCTCGCTTTCAAGCAGATTATCCGGAATCGCCGCGCAATTGATCGCAACAAACCGCTCCTTCGCACGTGGCGACATCGAATGCAGTCCGCGCGCCAATACCTCCTTGCCAGTACCACTCTCACCGAGCAAGGTAACTGTCACCGATGCCGACGATACCCGTTCGATCGTCCGGCAGACTTTCTGCATGGCAGGAGCCCGCGTCAACAGGCCGGCGAGCGCTCCCGCCTGCACTTCTTGCAGACGAGCGTTCTCTGCCTGCAGATCATAGAGCCGGAAGGCACGATCAATCGTCAAGGCCAACAATTCGGGCTCGAAGGGCTTACCAAAAAAATCGTACGCCCCCATCCCCACCGCACGGACTGCGTTCTCTCGATCATGCTGTCCGGTCAACACGATGACCTTGGTACTCGGCGCGAGCACGAGAATCTCTGACAGTAACTGAAAGCCCTCGGTAACGTCATCCGGAGCAGGCGGCAAACCGAGATCCATGGTGACCACGGGTGGCTCGTGGCGACGCAACTGTGCAATCGCACTCTCGCGGTCGCTTGCCACGACCGTTTCGAACCCATCGAAAGCCCATCGCATCTGCTTCTGCAGTGCGGGGTCATCTTCGACGATCAACAAGGTACGCAGCTTGTCAGCCATGCTGTGCAACGACTCCAGGTTCCTCGACTGCACCATCCGTACGCAGGACTCGAGGGAGCTCAATCGTGACCAGGGTTCCTACGCCTACCTCGCTCTCGAAAACCACGTCCCCTCCTAACTCCCTGATGTATTGGCGTGTTTCGTACACCCCGATTCCCATACCACTCGCCTTGGTTGTCTCGAACGGTCTTGCCAGACGCTCCCGAATAAACGCATCCGACATGCCCTTGCCGGTATCCCGAATCAGCAACCGGACACAGCGCTGGGATTCAAGCTGCATGCAGACTGATACCTTACCATCCTCAGGAGTCGCCTCAAGTGCATTTTGCACGATATGACCAATCACTCGTTCCAATCGCTCAGGATGTCCGGAAACCAGCACTTCATGCTCGGGCATCGCCTCAACCAGCGGCGCAGGCCTGTGGCTCCTGCGGATTCGACATACACGCTCAACAAGTGCGACAAGATCAGTGAAACGCGGCGGATCAACCGACCGCTTTTCCTGTAGCTGCGCCATCAGACTTCTCATCCTTGCTTCAACATGAGCGACGGTCTCGAGCATGTCGTCCTGGAACGCTGGATTGTGCCGATGACGTTCAGCGTTTTTCATCATCAATGACAATTGCGCAACGAGATTCTTCAAGTCATGAACGACAAAGGCCGACATCCGGTTGAACGATTCGAACTTGCGCGCCTCGATAAGCGCTTCAGCCGACTGCATGCGAGCCAGATAACTCGCCGCCTGACGCTGTGCCGTTTTCAACAGGTCCAGCACTTCCCAATCTATGTCGAATCGGGCACGCGGGGCGCTCAATACAACAAAGCCAATCAGGCCACTCCCGCTCCTCAAGGGAATAAGCAACCAAGCCTGTGGAAACTGCACAAGCCAGTCGGGCAGGACCAGCCCCTGATACACCCCAGGACTGATACGGTACTCCTCGAGATTGATGACCCACTCCTTGCTCTCGAGAAAGCGAACAAGACTGGAACCATCAGGCTCGACGATGCCTTCAAGACGTTGATTCAATACGGCATGCAGCACATACCGACCATCCTGAGCCCGCAGCCATAAACAACCGCCAGGGCTTTCTACGAGATGACAAAGGGCCTGAATGACCGACTGGCCCAAGTCCAGCTTGCCGTCTGCGGACGACAGGGCTTGTGTAAACCTCAACCATTCGTTCCGGTAATCATATCGATACGGAAACAAATGCTTGTTCAGGAAAACCCTCAAGCGGGCACGCTGGGAGCCGGAGAAGAAGAAAACTGCCAACAGCACGAGCGCGCCAAACAACAAGGTTGCCTGAAGCGCACGCCCCCACTCACCGCCAAAGTAACGGACGTAATAACCTGCACTTGCCACAGTCAGCAGGTACAAACCGGCAACCGCCAGTGCCGTGGAATGAAAAACCGCTTCGCGCGACAGCGACATGCGGAGCGACCACGAGGGATTACGCGCTCCAGACAATGCGATCAGCGGCAACACCAAAGCATGCGCCACACCCCGAACCGACCACATGTCACCATCAGTACGACCAAACAGGAACGCATCCGAACTGACATAGAGTTCGAACATGTAGACCGCAGCAAGCCCGAGACAAAGTGGCTTCAAGCCCCAGCGCGACTCCGCAGGCATCCCCCTGTACAGTTGCTCGACCAACACCAATCCAAGTACAGCAGCAACCAAGGTTGCCGCAATACTGATTTTCTGGGTCGGCTCATCTGCAAACCCTTCAATCGCCAAAACGCCAATGGAAACCAGTTGTGCAGAGCAGACAAGCACTGCCGCACCGGTTACCCATCCTCCCATACCCCGGGTAAGCGGGCGCAGCAGCATCAGGATGAAGAGGTACCAAGCTCCATTGCGAATCGCATCGAGCACCTGCGCCGCAATGACGATATGCTCCCCAGGAGCTAAAGCTGCCCAACAGGAGACTGCTGCCCATGCACAGGACACCAGTACGGCAACGAGTAGCGCCCCGCCTGTCGACGCCCCTTTCCATGCCGCATAGAAATACCCCCCAAAACACAGGTAGGCAATCGCCGCCAGCCCATAGCCCCAAATCGCAAACTCAGCCAATACGAACCTCTCAGGAGAAGCCCGCCGGAACTCCGAATCAGGCCGTCATGCGCAAGGGGGCTTAATGCGCACCCTCTCCGGTCAACACCACCCGAACCGTTTCGAACAGTACCAGCGTATCGAGCACGAGAGTGTGGTTCTTCACATAATAGAGATCATACTGAAGCTTCTGGATAGCATCATCAACCGAAGAGCCGTACTGATACCGGACCTGTGCCCAGCCCGTCACACCCGGCTTGACGCAGTGTCGCACACCGTAAAACGGGATCTCCGCAGCAAGCTGGTCCACAAAATAGGGGCGCTCCGGCCTAGGCCCGACCAAACTCATGTCGCCAACAAGCACATTGATCAACTGCGGCAACTCATCAATACGCAGCTTACGAATCACTCGACCAACTGCAGTCACACGGTCATCATTCGATGACGCCCAACGTGGTTTTCCGTCCTTCTCTGCGTCGGTCCGCATGCTACGAAACTTGGTAACGCGAAATATCCGCCCACCCAAGCCGACCCGCTCCTGCCGATAAAAAACCGGACCGCCATCCTCCAACAAGATCAGCAGGGCCGTAACAAGCATGACCGGCGCAGCCACAATCAACAGGAGAAGGGCACACGCAAGGTCGAAAACCCTCTTGACCACCGCGCGCCCCAGATTCTGGCGAAAGCCGTCACCGTAGATCAGCCAACTGGCTCGCAATGAATCTACCCGTACTTGCCCCTGCACACGCTCAAAGAACGAAGAGAGATCCAGCACCCGCATCCCTGACAGCTTGCAATCAAGCAACTCTCGCAGGGGCACCGTCCCCCCCCGACGCTCCCTGACTGCGACGATGACTTCATTGATCCGGAGACGCTTTGCAACCTCAAGAAGATTCTTGCCACTTAACACTTTCGAAGGATCTACTTGAACGGGATCATCGACACCAGGAGCAAAGAAGCCAACAACCTCTTGCCCTCCCTGGCTAGGATGACTCAGTGCGCGCTGTACCGAGAGGGCGTCCGCACCCGTTCCGATGATGAGGATCCTCGGTGCAAACAAGGCAGAAGTCTGGCGCCGATTCACCAACGCGCGCATGGACAGTATGCCCCCCAGAAGCAATAGCACCGACGCTTTGGTCGCGCTGGAGGTAAAGTCCGCCCACGGCAGCACTTGAAACACCGCATAGGCCACAGGCAGACTCACCACGACCGACAACAGAACGCGAGCAATCGCCGCCTTGTGAGAATCCTGGGATGCCGGGCGATAGAGCCCCATCGCCGAGTTCAAACCTACCATCAACACTGAAAAAGCAAGGGCAGACGGAAGAAACACTGGCCAATCGATGAACTCCGCATGGAGCTGCAAGACGACAGCGACGACCACTGCAAAGAAAAGCAGCAAGGCGTCAAACAGTATCTGTTGCAATGTGTGCGAGGGAAAGTAGTGACTGAAAACTTTCAGCATGATGATCCCTTGTGATCAGCCATAACGGACTGGAGGTCTGCCAGCGACATAAGGCTGCGGTCGTGTCGTATTGGTGACACGATAACTGAACTCACGAAGCACCAGCGTTAAACTGATCACGAACGACGCCAGCCTATCCGAAGAACATCAAGCACAGCCATAAACAACTGTTTTAAAAAGACATATTCAAGAATTGAAAGCGGCGTGAATGATAGCACAAAAGTATGACAGTCATCACATCCTTACGCACGGATGGAACGCTATACCTGCCCGACATTGAGCAACTAAGCTATGCTTTTGCCCAAGGAAACACTTGCATCAACACCACAGGAGCCTTCCCATGAGTGAATCAGTCCGAAACTTTACAGAGATGTACGGATACAATTTTGAAGACTTGTCGGAAGGGATGAGTGCCTCGTTCTCCCGTACCGTAACGGAAGCGGACATACTGATGTTTGCAGGAGTCTCAGGGGACACCAATCCCGTTCACCTCGATGAAGAGTTTGCCAGCAGCACGATGTTCGCCGGGCGCATCGCACACGGCATGTTGTCTGCTGCGTTCATCTCCACCGTTTTCGGCACCAAGCTCCCTGGCCCCGGCTGTATTTACCTGTCACAAACATTGAAGTTCAAGGCGCCCGTCAAGCCAGGCGACACTGTCGTAGCAAGCGTAACGGTGAAAGGACTCAACCCGGAGAAGCGTCGGGCGCTGTTTACGACGACGTGTACCGTAAAGGGAAAGGACGTCCTGACTGGAGAGGCCGAAATTTTCATTCCGCCTCGTTCGTAGTAACTACCCGTTAGAGCCCACCCAGCATTGCAAATCAGCCGTGTAGTGCAGCAGCAAAGCCCTCGGGGCTCAGCTGAATCTTCATCGAGTCCCTAGGACTTGATGAAGCAGGTCCCGGAGAAAAGTCACGAGTTGAGCACGAGGTTTTGTGTTCTTTATTGATGGGCAGAGCGGTAGACGGAAGAAGCCCCAGTACATCGAGATGTACTGGGGCTTCTTATTGGGTTAAGTCTGACGATGACCTACTTTCACGAGAGCGGATCTCACTATCATCGGCGCGTACCTGTTTCACGGTCCTGTTCGGGATGGGAAGGGGTGGGACCAGGCAGCTATGGTCGTCAGACTTAT
>NZ_QKOE01000069.1 GCF_003226565.1 Parazoarcus communis SWub3 = DSM 12120
GACGGGTGCGGTTGCCCGCTGCGTCGTACTGGTAGGCGAGCGTCTTGCCGCCGGCGGTGGTGCTGGTCAGGCGCCCGGCCGCATCCCACACGTAGGCCACGGTGTGGCTGTTGTCGGCGTACCTGGCCTGGGTACGACGGCCCAGCAGGTCGTAGGCGAAGGCGACGTTGTCCGCGGCCGTGGGGTAGCTGCGGCTGGTCAGGCGGTGCAGGTTGTCGTAGGCGAAGGTGACCGTCTCGCCGCTGCGCTTCCTGTGGCTCGTGAGGCTGCCGACGGCGTTGTAGCCGTACTGCTCGTAGTCGGTGGTCGATGAGGTGCCAACCGTGGTGGGGTGCGGGTAGCGCAGCTTCACCCGGCGGTCGTGGCCGTCGTACTCGTAGGTGGTGCGGTTGCCCTTGGCGTCGGTCAGCGTGACCGGCAGGCCGTTGGCGCTGTAGGTGGTGGTGGTGCAGTCAGACGCACCACGGTCAAGTCACTTCCCCAATCCGTGGTGCGTCTCCTATTTTTCGAACTACAACAGCCGCTTCAGAGCTTTCTCCAGCTGACGCCTCACCTGCTGCTCGCCATACAGGAAATCGCCTCCACCAGGACGATACGATGCGAGCATGAGCACGGTGTCCTGCATCAGGTCGTCATCAGGAAACGCTTCGTCAAGAGCGACCTCAATTGCATTCGCGCTAGCAATGGAAACATCTTCGCCGTTGATGAACTTAGCAAGAAGCTCGGCGAGGGAAGTGTTTTCTGAGCCCATGATCATTTCCGAAGCCTGGGGTTGATGACAGTGATCACACGATTGCCTGTCGCCGCATCGATAACCACTTGCGGAGCCCCCGGCATGTTTTTGTTCTGGATAGTCAACGTATCCCCCAAGGGATGAGGCGACATCTTTCGGATGTTCGTGGCACCATCGAGTACCTGGTCAACCTGAGCGGCCGACATGGGCGCCCTTCCGGCAGGCGGCGTAGCCATGCGTTCTGCTGCGTGTTCTGTCAGCACACGCCCACCCGGCGTCTGCTGCAGTACGGGCGGCCCCTTCAGGAGAAGTGGTGCTTCCTTTGCGACAACGCTCTCAACCGCCGGCAACGCCGCCCGCGTTGAAGCCATGTACGCCTGGCTACCGCCCAGTGTCAGCGCGAACAATGCAACCTCGCCTGCGTATGTTACGCCATTGACCGCCGCTGCACCGTAGTTGC
>NZ_QKOE01000070.1 GCF_003226565.1 Parazoarcus communis SWub3 = DSM 12120
AGGTAAGGATCAGAGAGACGAACGAAAGTGAACCCTCGATGACGCGTCGTTATCCAGAGAATTGTCGTCAAAACCAGGGGCGTTTCCATCTCCTGGGACAAGCTTGCCGGACACCTGATTACTGGGCAAGTGGCGGCCGGCGTATAGGGGGCGTGAACCTGATCCAGGCTTCTGTGCGGAACTGCGGGAACCAGTCGTTGCGATGTGAAGGGAGAAGCACAAGTGGCAGAAACCACGAGGCGAGAGTACCGATGCGCAGCACTGGGGCGGATCGACCCGTAGTAGTGATGAAGGCCGGTAATGCGGCTGGAGCGAAGGGGTCGAGTCAAGCGGTTGCATTCGGCGTCCAACTGGCAACAGGAGGAGACGGATGAGTGCAACAAAACCATTTGCCATCGACAAGTGGCAGGTGTACGAAGCGTATCAAGCGGTCAAGGCCAATGCGGGCTCAGCCGGTGTGGATAGGCAGTCGATCGAGGCGTTCGAAGAGGATCTGAAGGGCAATCTGTACAAGATCTGGAATCGCATGTCCTCGGGCAGCTACTTCCCACCGCCGGTCAAAGCGGTCGCCATTCCGAAGAAGAATGGTGGGGTGCGCATATTGGGCGTTCCGACGGTGGCCGATCGCGTGGCACAGATGGTGGTCAAGCGGGTGATCGAGCCGGAACTCGAGGCGCGGTTTCTGCCGGATTCTTATGGGTATCGTCCCGGAAGATCGGCGCTGGAAGCCGTGGCGGTAACGCGTCAGCGTTGCTGGCAGTATCCTTGGGGGCTGGAGTTCGATATCAAGGGCCTGTTCGACAACATCGACCACGCGCTGCTCCTTCGGGCGCTCGAGAAGCACGTCAAATGTGAGTGGGCCATGCTGTACATCAAGCGTTGGCTGACGGCCCCGCTGCAACATGCGGATGGAACCTTGGAGGAACGTACCAAGGGGACGCCACAGGGTGGTGTCGTCAGTCCCGTGCTGGCCAATCTGTTTCTACACTACACGTTTGATGTCTGGGTAACGAAGCGTTATCCGGATAACCCCTGGTGCCGGTATGCCGACGGTGGGTTGGTGCATTGCCGGACCGAACAAGAAGCGCAAGCCCTTCGGGCGGCGCTCGATGCGAGGTTCGCGCAGTGTGCGCTCACGATGCATCCGGACAAGACCAAGG
>NZ_QKOE01000071.1 GCF_003226565.1 Parazoarcus communis SWub3 = DSM 12120
GTGGCGGGTGAGACGGCCCATGGGGTCGTAATCGAATCGGCTCGCCAGCCGACCCTGGGTGCGGTAGACCTCGCGGTGCAGCGCATCGCGCTCGACATCGCAGATCGTGTGGTGGGTGCCGTCCGCTCAGATTTGAGCTCTATGATCCAATATATTTGTATTCCATTTTGTAACCCTCGGCCGTAGCAACAATTTCTGCATGAAATATTAGCTCTGTTTCATTATCGTCTGCATCAACTAGTACGCATTCCACTCCATATCTATCCGGTTGATTCATTGAAAAAACATCGAACATTGGTTTGCTTGCTCTTGAGTTGAGATGTTTTTTGATATCAATTGGTTTTAATTCTCGCCAGTCTCCAAAGTAATCTGATATTGTCTCTCTGATTTCATCAATTACCTCATTGGATATATGAAATCTTCTTCTTATTTCTTCATTTTTGTTTTCATTGATCAGGATGAACATATCGCTGATTAAAGAGTGAATTTTTTCTATGTCCATTTCTTACCTTCTTCTGTTAAGAGGGATTTTTGTAGAAGTTCCAGAATTGGCGCCCACGCCCTTTAAGTAACCTCTTGCTTTCATCGTTGCGCACAAAGATGCTTCTGGGCTTAGTCCAGCGGCTTTGAGCGATTTATACGCTGTTACACTTTCTCCTCCTAAGAGGCCCCCATTAGTTGCAGTTTTTTGGGTCTGATTGGCATTGTAGTGTGGTGTTCCACGGGTCGTTCCATTTGAATTGCGACCTTGAAGACTGATTGCTGTTGCGTCATTGTAATCGTACCCTGCAATTCCGTTGACTGCGGCATCTTGATAGATGTGATGAGAGTCCTGTAGGCCTCCAATCTTCTTGAGGTCGCCATGGCGGCCAATTGTTACACCTTCTTTCGCAAGAATTTCATCACATTTACACGGGCAATATGCCAACCCTAGAGGATCAATCCAGCGAGCAGGATTGGGCGCGTAGGCGAACAGATTCACCCCACCCCGCAACCCAATCGGATCCTGACTCACGAACCTTCCCACCCCAGGGCAATCGCACCTTCATGTCATCACCCCGAGCAGTTCTGCGCGAAATTTGTCCGACGTAGCGGCCAGCATGCGCTTGGTCTTTATGCTGCCCTTGCGTGATGTGTTCAATCGGAGGAGGTT
>NZ_QKOE01000072.1 GCF_003226565.1 Parazoarcus communis SWub3 = DSM 12120
TGCGTCAGCATGAGCGAGATTCCGGCCAGCGCGAGGGGCCGACCACCGCGGATCAGAAGCGCGTCAAAGAGCTGGAACGCGAGGTCCGTGAGCTTCGCAAGGCCAACGAGATCCTCAAGCTTGCCAGCGCGTTTTTCGCCCAGGCGGAGCTCGACCGCCGATTCAAGTCCTGAGGTCTTTCGTCGACGCGCATCGTGATGCCTTCGGGGTCGAGCCGATCTGCAAGCAATTGCAGATCGCCCCATCCGGGTACCGGCGCCATGTCGCCCTGCAGCGCAATCCTGAACAACGCAGCCCGAGAGTGCAGCGTGACGAGGCGTTGATGTCCGAGATCGAACGGGTCTGGCAGGTAAACCTGCAGGTCTATGGTGCCGACAAAGTCTGGCGGCAGCTGAACCGGGAAGGTGTCGCGGTGGCCCGCTGCACGGTCGAACGGCTTATGCGTCGTCAGGGGCTGCGGGGCGTTGTGCGAGGCAAGGTCGTGCGCACCACGATCAGCGATAGCAAGGCGGCGTGCCCGCTGGATCGGGTCAATCGGCAGTTCAAGGCCGAGCGACCCAACCAGTTGTGGGTCTCGGACTTCACCTATGTCTCGACCTGGCAAGGCTGGCTCTATGTGGCCTTCGTCATTGACGTCTTTGCCCGACGTATCGTGGGTTGGCGTGTGAGCAGTTCTATGCACACGGACTTCGTGCTCGATGCGCTGGAACAGGCGCTGTACGCCCGCCAGCCAAGTCCTGAAGAAGCCTTGATCCACCACTCGGACAGAGGCTCGCAGTACGTCTCGATCCGCTACAGCGAGCGGCTGGCCGAGGCAGGCATCGAGCCGTCAGTCGGCAGCAAGGGCGACAGCTACGACAACGCCTTGGCAGAAACGATCAATGGTTTGTACAAGGCGGAGATGATCCACCGCCGAGCGCCCTGGAAAACCAAGGAATCCGTCGAGCTGGCAACGCTGGAATGGGTGTCCTGGTTTAACCACCACAGGCTCCTTGAACCTATCGGGTATATCCCGCCCGCAGAAGCTGAGGCAAACTACTACAGGCAGCTCGCCAGTCAGGCCGCGATCGCGACCTGACTTAAACCAACCGGCCTCCACGGAACCCGGGGCGATTCA
>NZ_QKOE01000073.1 GCF_003226565.1 Parazoarcus communis SWub3 = DSM 12120
GGACGCTAGTTCCGGTGGAGCCAACCTTGAAATACCACCCTGGTGTCGTTGAGGTTCTAACCCAGGCCCGTGAATCCGGGTCGGGAACAGTGCATGGTGGGCAGTTTGACTGGGGCGGTCTCCTCCCAAAAGGTAACGGAGGAGTTCGAAGGTCTCCTAGGTACGGTCGGACATCGTACTGATAGTGCAATGGCAAAAGGAGGCTTGACTGCGAGACCGACAAGTCGAGCAGGTGCGAAAGCAGGACATAGTGATCCGGTGGTTCTGTATGGAAGGGCCATCGCTCAACGGATAAAAGGTACTCTGGGGATAACAGGCTGATTCCGCCCAAGAGTTCACATCGACGGCGGAGTTTGGCACCTCGATGTCGGCTCATCACATCCTGGGGCTGTAGCCGGTCCCAAGGGTATGGCTGTTCGCCATTTAAAGTGGTACGTGAGCTGGGTTTAAAACGTCGTGAGACAGTTTGGTCCCTATCTGCCGTGGGCGTTGGAAGTTTGAGGGGACCTGCTCCTAGTACGAGAGGACCGGAGTGGACGCACCTCTGGTGTACCGGTTGTGACGCCAGTCGCATCGCCGGGTAGCTAAGTGCGGAAGAGATAACCGCTGAAAGCATCTAAGCGGGAAACTCGCCTCAAGATGAGACTTCCCTGGGGACTCGATCCCCCTGAAGGGTCGTGGAAGACCACCACGTTGATAGGTCGGGTGTGGAAGCGCAGTAATGCGTTAAGCTAACCGATACTAATTGCCCGTGAGGCTTGATCCTATAACCTTACACAACACAGTTCGAACTCAATGTTCAAACTCAATCACAACACCCAACATTCACTTCCTTCCTCTTTGCCCTGACCAACACTCAGGGAACAAGTCATAAGTCTGACGACCATAGCTGCCTGGTCCCACCCCTTCCCATCCCGAACAGGACCGTGAAACAGGTACGCGCCGATGATAGTGAGATCCGCTCTCGTGAAAGTAGGTCATCGTCAGACTTAACCCA
>NZ_QKOE01000074.1 GCF_003226565.1 Parazoarcus communis SWub3 = DSM 12120
GCCGATATCTTCGGCGGATCCGAGATCGATCGCGCGCAGGTCAATTACTTCGTCAAATTCATCCTGGGCAACTTGGTCCGGCCGATAGGCGCGACGCTGATTGTGCTCGGCCAGCCGTCCGTCGCCGGCAAGGCAGAGGGTCGCAGCGGCTCCACAGCCTGGTCAAACGCAGCACGCTCGCGCGTCTATCTGCGCTGGCCCAAGGGCGAGGAGACCGGCAACAATCGCGAACTCGAGGGGATGAAGTCGAACTACGGACCCAAGGGCGCAAAGATCAAGCTACGCTGGCAGGCTGGCGCATTCACGGCCGTTGCAGCATCCACCCCCGGCATTGATCTAAACGCTTTAAAGGAAGCTACGGACGCGTTGGCCGGTGGCCTGCCTACTGTCGAGAGTGCTGTCGAGCGCGGCGTGCTGGCGGCTGTTGCGGCCGCGCAAATCGAAGAGGTGACGTTGTCGCCTTCTTCCTATGCTCGCGACTCGTGGGCGCCAAAGGCGATTAAGCGGCTCTACGGCGAGCATGTGGGCGCAGCGTCGCTATCGGAGATAGATGACGCGCTGGCGGCCCTGCAACGGCGGAAATTGATAGTTGTCGGGGAGACCCGCCGCGATCGTAAACGCGTGCCGACCTATACACTCGGTGCGGCGGGACAGGACAAGGGGCAACCCACACAGAGGCAGGGTGCCAGTGTTTTCGACTGACACGATTTATTTCTGCGGTGCGCTCACCTGCGCTCACCTCGGGTTTTCGAGGTGCGCTCACCTGCGCTCACCTACTTGGAAGTCATTGAGCGGAAAGGGTAAAAGTGCGAATGCGCGCACCTCCGTCTATAGGTGCGCGCAGTATATCGGTGCGCTCACCTGCGCGCACCTGCGCTCACCTATTTGGAAGCTATTGAGTACAAAGGATAAAACGGCTTTTGCGCTCACCTGCGCTTACATGCGCGCACCTCGAAATGAGTCACGCGCTCACCTC
>NZ_QKOE01000075.1 GCF_003226565.1 Parazoarcus communis SWub3 = DSM 12120
TGACCGGCAGGCCGTTGGCGCTGTAGGTGGTGGTGGCGTAGGTTTGTGCCAGCGCCGTGCCGACCGCCCGCTTGACCTGGTGCACGCTGTCGTCGGCGTTGTACACCGTCTCGGTGACCCGGTTGCCACCCTGCGCCGCGGGGAGCACCTCGGTGACGCGCATCAGGCGGTCGAGGTCGTCGTAGGCGTAGTCGGTGACCGCGACCGGGGCGGCGGCTGTCGGGCAGGTGGTGGCCGCGGCGGTCACTGCCGGGCCCCCAGGCCTTCAGAACTCGGGTTGCCTACTCTCTAAGACGCCCAGTTTCAAGCAAATGGCTTACAAAATCATCATGCAAGCCTTCACCCAAGTTGTTACCAGCGTCGTCAACCAAATACACTCTGCCTTTTTCAGCAAGAGCAGTTCCACCATCTATCGCAGTCAAAACAGAAACTGTAAATCCACGCAGACACTCTGCAATAACTTTCTTTAGATCATCATTATTTAACTCTGAATTCTCGAATACCTTCTGAAGCCTCTGGTATGGCTCTTGCTCATCAACCCAAATGAGATCCGCGCTTAGATCTGTCATCGCTTCAGCGACAGTATCAACCCAATAATCAATCGACACTGCTATTTCTTCAAGAAAATCCGACTTTCTTGCGCGCATCTTAAGTCCTTAGAATCCTGGCCACATAAAACTACTTTCGTATTTCCGGTCAAGCTGCTTGGCAAAATCCGCGATTTGAGCCGCAGTAGGATTGCCACCAGCAGCTTTATCAAACCGTGCCCACTCAGTGGTGATTTGCGAATGGACCTTGGGGGACACACCCCTCAAGAATTGAACATCATGGATGTTAACTCCTGAAACTGAATCGCCCCGGGTTCCGTGGAGGCCGGTTGGTTTAAGTCAGGTCGCGATCGCGGCCTGACTGGCGAGCTGCCTGTAGTAGTTTGCCTCAGCTTCTGCGGGCGGGATATACCCGATAGGTTCAAGG
>NZ_QKOE01000076.1 GCF_003226565.1 Parazoarcus communis SWub3 = DSM 12120
CGGTTCTCTACTTCCCAGTGACTGCGAACGGCGCGCGCGATGCGCGCGGCGTCGGCCGGCAGGGAGCTGATGTAGTAGCGGCGCTCGCGGGTACGCTTGCCCGCGGCGATGCGCTCGCGCTCGACGATCGCGAAACTCTTCAGATCTGCCCACTGATCGGCCTTGTAGAGCCGGTCGACGGCATCGAAGGCCCAGCAGCGCCGGATTTCGCTGCGCCCGTGGCCATCGTCGCAGGTTTCGTTCGTGGACGTCGGGACGATTTCGCCACCCACGCCGGCTTGCGCGAGCAGGAAGGATTCGATGAGCTTGGGGTGATTGTCCTTGACGCACAGCACGTAGTCCGCGCCACGGTCGCGGATTGTGCGCGCAATGCTGGTCTGGGCACCCATCGCGTCGATCGTGACGACACAGCCTTCGAGCGCAAGCGTGGCCAGCAGCTCCGGGATGGCGGTGATCTCGTTGGACTTCTCTGCGGTCGCGGTCTGCCCGAGCACCAGCCCCATATCGGCGGCAAATGCGCTGACCAGATGCAAGGGCCTCGCCTCGGCTTTGGTCGTGCTGCGCCGGCTGGTCTTGCCGTCGATCGCAACCACGGTGTCGCTGTCCAGAGCAGGAATCAGCTGTCTGACCCAGCGCCGAAACGCGGCCTCGAATTCGCGCGGATCAAGGGCGGCGAACACGCGTCCGAACGTGTCGTGCGACGGGATGCCGTGCTCAAGCACCAGAAAACCTCGCAGCCAGTCGAGCCGCTCCTTCGCCCACGCCTCGATCTCCGAGAACTCGTCCGCGCTGCACAGCACGGCACATACCGCCACCGTGAGCAGTTCGGACAGATCGTGTCTGACCTGACGGGTGCTGCGTGGGTCGGAAATCGAGACGAACACCTGCGTGAGCGGCATCACTTCCCTCGTCGTCATGGGAGCCCCAAAAGACGAGGAA
>NZ_QKOE01000077.1 GCF_003226565.1 Parazoarcus communis SWub3 = DSM 12120
TCTGCGATGTCGAGCGCGATGCGCTGCACCGCGAGGTCTACCGCACCCAGGGTCGGCTGGCGAGCCGATTCGATTACGACCCCATGGGCCGTCTCACCCGCCACCGCAGCTCGCTCGCCCAGGCACAGGCGGGGCGCGTACAGGGGGCGCGGGCGGACGCCGGCACCGCCGTGCTCGAGCGCCGCTACGGTTGGGATGCCGCGGGCAATCTCATCACCCGCGTCGATCAGCTGCGCGGCACCCAGGCCTTTCGTTACGACCCCACCGGCCGCATCCTCGAGGCCACCGGCCCCCGCCCCGAGTCCTTCGCCTTCGATCCGGCCGGCAACCTGCTCGACCCCATCGACCGCGCCATCGGCTACCCCGCCCTCGATAACCGCATCGCCGTCTTCGAGGATCTGCGTTTCGACTACGATACCCACGGCAATGTCACCCGCAGGCGCAAAGGCGCCCACGAACTCTCCGAGCTGAGCTGGAACGCCGAACACCAACTCGCCCAGTCCACCGTCACCCGCCACGGCGTCACCCAGACCACCCGCTACGAGTACGACGCCCTCGGACGGCGCACCCGCAAGCGCGATGCCTTCGGCGCCACCGAGTACCTGTGGGACGGCGATCTGATGATCGAGAGCCGACGCAACAACAAGAGCGCCCTCTACCTCTACGAACCCGACAGCTTCGTGCCCCTGGCCACCGTCCAGCACAACGAGACCTACTGGTATCACTGCGACCAGATCGGCGCACCGATGGAACTCACCGATGCCGACGGCCGCATCGTGTGGGCGGCAGACTATCGGGTGTGGGGCGAGGCGACCGTGCGCAAGACCGGCACCGACGGGCGCTCGGTATCCAGCCACACCCCAGCCCCGCCCCCCATCGAGCAGCCCTTCCGCTTCCAGGG
>NZ_QKOE01000078.1 GCF_003226565.1 Parazoarcus communis SWub3 = DSM 12120
TGAACCTCCTCCGATTGAACACATCACGCAAGGGCAGCATAAAGACCAAGCGCATGCTGGCCGCTACGTCGGACAAATTTCGCGCAGAACTGCTCGGGGTGATGACATGAAGGTGCGATTGCCCTGGTTGTGGACGGCGGGCACCTACTTAATGCACTCACATTTCCATGGCCCATTATATGCGTTTTGCTTTAATGGTCGAATTTGGAGCAATGGGACAGAATGTCCACGTTGATATCCATCGGTTCGGCATTGCTTGTTGCACTCATAGTCTGAAGTATTCTCAGGGCGTATGCCAAGCATAGATAGTAC
Source organism: Parazoarcus communis SWub3 = DSM 12120 (assembly GCF_003226565.1). Classification (GTDB taxonomy): domain Bacteria; phylum Pseudomonadota; class Gammaproteobacteria; order Burkholderiales; family Rhodocyclaceae; genus Parazoarcus; species Parazoarcus communis. The sequence goes on from NZ_QKOE01000078.1 coordinate 313, forward strand.
CGAGGCTAATAGGGCAGACATGACGATTACAAGAGTAACAATAAACTTCCAGTTCATTCGATTTTGAGCTCCTCAGATTCTTTCTTTGTGCATTCGAGGCTTGGTTTAGGCGGAGTCGGAAGCTCTGGTAAGGTCCATGGGTCGTTAATTCCGCCCCACCCACCCGGGAGTTGCTTGGCAGGACTAGGAAAATTCCCATAAGTCTCAACGATCTCACGGTATGCACGATTTTGGGATATGGACCATGGTGTAGGCCTTCCCGAGCCTCCGAGCAATACCGGAACTGCTTCAGCACTCGTTCGGCCGATGCTAGGATAGAAATGTCCGTAGCTCCAACCGCCTGATCGACCCATTGACGACGAGGTGCCAGCAGTGCCAGCAGTACGTATGGGGGAGCGACGAAGGCCAAGCGGGTCTCTTCCGACAATGGGGTCGGAAGGATATGCGAACAGATTTACTCCCCCCATCAACCCAATCGGATCCTGCGTCACATACCGACCCTGCGTTGGATCGTAGTACCGGTAGCGATTGTAATAAAGCCCGGACTCCTCATCGATCCACTGCCCCTGAAACCGGATCGGCTGT
>NZ_QKOE01000007.1 GCF_003226565.1 Parazoarcus communis SWub3 = DSM 12120
CACCGTGAGCAGTTCGGACAGATCGTGTCTGACCTGACGGGTGCTGCGTGGGTCGGAAATCGAGACGAACACCTGCGTGAGCGGCATCACTTCCCTCGTCGTCATGGGAGCCCCAAAAGACGAGGAAACTACACAAAATCAGCGACTGTGAACAGGGGTTTTGTAAATGCATGACCGTAAACGTGATTTTGGATTCCGCTATGTCAGATAGGTGCGATAGCCCTGGGGAACTGGGCGAGGCCTTCGGCCACCTCGCCCGGTGCCTGCGTCTGGCACAAGGGCTCGTGGCCCGCGGGCATGGAGTGACCTTGACGCTCAAGGACGTTCGGCTACCCGCTGGGCAGGCCTTGACGCCCGGCATCACCGTGCTGGCCGCACCCCTGACGCCTCAAATGGGGGCTGGCGGCAGAGCGCCGGTAAACTACGCCGACGTGCTGCGTGTCAGCGGGTTTGCCGATGCGCGAGATGTGGCCGCACGGCTGAACGCCTGGCAAGGATTGTTTTCGTTGGCACGGCCCGATGTGCTGGTCGCCGACCATGCGCCGACAGCCTTGCTGGCCGCGCGTCTGGCAGACATTCCCCATTTGTCCATTGGGAGCGGCTTTGCGATTCCTCCGGCTACTTCTCCCTGGCCCTCGATTAGGCCTTGGGAGACAGTTTCTGATCAGGCGCTCACTATGGCCGAGATTGGGCTCGACCACGTACTGGACGCGGCGCAGAAAGCGCTGGGGCATACCAGGATGGTGCGTGTGCGCGACTTGTTTGGAGCGCATGACATCCTGGACACCTTTGCCGAGCTCGACCACTACGGCGCGCGGCCGGAGGGGCGCTATGTCGGCCCCATCGTCTCGGTGCCTCAGGCGCTGCGTGCCGCCTGGCAAAGCCGGGCGGAGCCCAAAGTGCTGGCCTACCTGCGTCCCGCCGTGCCGGGCTTCATGGCAATCTTGCAGGCGCTCGGCAGGCTGGATGCAGAAGTGCTGTGTGTCGCGCCTGGGATGAGCCCGGATGCAGCGAGACATTGCGCGACACGGCGTTTGCGCATTGCGCTCGCGCCGCTTGATCTGCCCCCCCTGCTTGAACTTGCTGATCTGGCCTTGGGATACGGCAACAGGGGCTTCTCGACTCAGGCCCTACTTGCGGGTGTGCCCTTGGCCATGCGGCCCCGGCATGTTGAGCAGGCGCTCTTTGTCCAACGGGTGGAGGCTCTGGGCGCGGGCAAGTTGCTCGGTGGCCGGGTCGATGCCGACAGCGTGACTGCGTCACTGCAGGAACTGCTCGACAACCCATCGTATCGGCAAGCGGCTCGTGCGTTTCAAAGCCGCCACGCCGATTACTCGCCTAGCCAAGCTGTCGAACAAAGCCTGTTCCTCATTGAGCGTACTTTCCTCAATGGCGGGAACACTGACCGTAATCAGAAGCCCCAAGAACCACAAGAGAGCCCACCTGCATGCCTGAATTGAAGTCCCTCGTACAGCACGCTCACAGCGATCATCTGGATTTCCATCTGCCGCTGATTCGTTTGCAGCACAGCGCACCGCATCCGCAGGGACGGCGCGTGCTGTGGGCCATCCTGGCGCTGGTCACCTTTCTCATCTTCTGGGCGTTGCTCGGGCGGCTGGATATCGTCGCGGTGGCTGATGGCAAGCTGGTGCCCGCCAGCTACCTCAAGATCGTACAACCTTCTGAAGCGGGCATCGTCAAGGAAATCCTGGTGCGCGAGGGCGAGACCGTACGCGCTGGACAAACCCTGATGCGCATGGATGCGCTGATCACTAACGCCGACCTGGACGCCATCACCGCCGAATACGCCCGCAAGCGGCTTGCGCTTGCCCGCATTGACGCCGAACTCGGCGGCAAACCTTTCCAGCCGGAAGTTCAGGCTCCAGCGGCACTGTTGCGAGAAACCGGTGCGCAGTACCAGGCCAACCGCGATGCCTTGGCCGCCGCACTGGCAGAAGAACGCAGCCGTCTGGTCAAGGCGCAGCAGGAACTTGCTGCTGCCCGCCAGCAGAAAGAGCGCCTGGAAGCGGTATTACCGCATTACCGCGAGCAGGACAAGGCTTACGAGCGCCTGGTCAAGGAAGGCTTCGCCGGTGGCTTGATGGCCTCGGACAAACGCCGCGAGCGCATCGAGAAGGAACAAGAGTTGGCCACGCAAGGGCACGTGATCGCCTCCGCCCATGCCAGCATCGACCAGTCGCAGAAGAAGTTGAGGCAGATCGAGGCCGACTACGTGCGGCAGTTGCACACGGAGCGCAATGAAGCGCAAGCGCAGATCGACAAACTATCCAAGGAACAAGAGAAGCAGCAGCACCGGCGGGAACTGCTGGAATTGAAGGCCCCGCAGGACGGTGTGATCAAGGATCTGGCCACGCATACGTCCGGCACCGTGGTGCAACCCGGCACCGTCTTGGCCAGCCTCGTGCCCCAAGAAGAAAAACTCAAGGCCGAAGTCTGGGTGTCCAACGAGGACATCGGCTTCGTGCGGCCGGGGCAGACAGTGAAGCTCAAGTTTGCCGCCTACACCTTCCAGAAGTACGGTATGGGGCAAGGCACCGTCGAGCACGTGAGTGCCGATGCCCAAAGCGAAGAAGAAGCCCGCGATAAGGGCCTGCAAGGTGCCGGTCAACGCCCGCTGCGCTACAAGGCCCTGGTCACGCTCGACGCGAGTGCGCTGGAGACGGATGGGTTGAGATACCCGCTGTCGGTGGGCATGCAGACCACGGCTGAAATCCTGCTGGGCGGTCGTACGGTAGCGGAATACCTGCTATCCCCCGTGAAAAAGGCCTGGCACGAGGCTGGCCGAGAACGATGAATGATGCGCTATCGTGCTTGATGTTGTTTGGGTATCTATATGGAATTATCGGGGCGCGCTTCAGGTAGCTCGTCCATGGTCGGTGGTTTGCGTGGAACGGGATGCGCTTAGGGAGTGCTGCCGGGGGGGCTTTCAGTGACGGTCCGTGCTGCGCGGACGCGCACTGCGGATCAATCGCAGCAGGCCGATCATGAAGACGATGCCCAGGGTGTCGGCCAGCCAGTCCCAGATGTCGCCGAAGCGATAGCCGGTGAAGGACTGCGCCACTTCCATCGCCGCCCCGTAAAGCAACAGGATGGCCGCGAGGGTGAGCAGGTGGCGGGGCCAGGCCAGGGCGCCCAGTCCCATCAGCGCGGCAAACAGCACGCCATGTTCGATCTTGTCCTGCCAGCTCACCAGTTTCACGACCTCGGGTGCGGGCATCAGGGCCAGCCAGAACACGCCGATCAGGGCGAGGACGAAAAGAGCACGGAGCAGCGTCCGGATGGAGGGCGGCATGGGGTATCGGGCGGCTGGGGAAAGGCCGACATGGTACCAGTGCTGCACTGCAGAAGACGTTACCGGATGACACCACAGAGGGGCGGGTGGTCCGCCTTCGGTCCCGCGCATGGCTGGTTACGGTTGCGCAGAGACCGAAGGTGCGCAGGTTCAGACCGCTGCGGGTGCGGACCGCGCCGCTTGCTGTTTGTGCCAGATCCGGGCGACGCTGGCGAGATTCCACCACAGCCACAGCGACTCGACGAACAGCAGGGCTCCGGCCAGGTGTCCGGCAAGGGGGATGAACATGGCCACGATCAAGCTCAGCAGGGTGAGGGCATGAAGGCGCAGCTGTGCGCGGGCCTGCGCCTCTGGCATCAGCTTGCGCACGTTGGGGGCCTTGATGCCGGCTTGCGTCAGGTGCAACCAGGCGAGAAAGGGTACGATCTTGTACAGCATGGCGCGGGTCGCACCACCAAAGCCGCCGTGCAGCAGCAGGATGCCGGCGAGCACGTGCCAGTGCGTCTGGTCAGTGAGTGTCGCCGGAATCAGTGCCGTCAGCCCTGCCAGCAGGGCGATCATCGCCAGTCGAAAGGCACCGAAAGCCGCATCGGGCTGGCTGCGTCGGGTGCGCGCCTGCTGCCTCAGGGTGGCGAGCGGAAACACCGCGGCCAGTGCCAACAGCAGCAAGCCGGTGACAAGCGCGAAAGCAGGGGCGCCGCTGACCGTTCCCACGTTCCAGATGATCAGCAAGGCCAGGGCAAGCGGCGCCCACCACCGCGTCAGCCTCACCGGATAAGCCGGGGTGATATGGAACATTGGCACCACCACCCAGCTGGTGGCTGCTAGCAGGATGCCCGCCCAACCCAGCATGGCCCAGCCAGCATGCAGATTGACTTGCTGCACGAAATCGATGGGCAGGCCCCAGCCGCGCGTCAGTGCCAGTGTCAGCGCCAGCCCGAGCATGGCGGCAACCAGCAAGCCGCCCAGCGCCAGGCGCAGGTCTCTGGGGGTCTGACCGGGCGCAGCGGTCCCGGGGGCGTGCCGGATGGCGTTTGCCGCGGCGATCAGAAAGCCGGCCAGCGTGATGCCGAGCAGCCCGCCGCCTGCCTGCAGCAAGGCCGGGATGCCGGTCAGGAAGCCGAGCACGAGCGCCAGACTGCCTGCGCACAGGCCTGCATGAGTCAGCCCGGCAACGCGCAGCGGTGCGCGAAAGCTCGCGCCGGCAACCACCGGCAGGATCTGCAGCAGGGCACCCAGCATGACCTGCAGCAAGAAGCCAAGGGCCAGCAGATGGACGATGGCCAGCGCGCCCGGTGTCCAGCGCGACGCCAGCAGGCCTGGGTCGGCCAGCAGCAGCCCACCTGCGGCTGCACTGAACAGCGGTGCGCTCAGGAAGAAGCGCAGCGGCGCGGAGAAAGGCGGGGTGGCGTCGTAGCCGAGCCCGGCACCCGGGCTGCTCATGGACGCTCGATCAGGATCTCGACCGCGCCGTCATCGCGGATCAGCGGGCTATAGCGGTAGCCATCGCGCTCCAGCACCCTGAACAGTGGATGCGGCATGCGATCGAGTACCAGCGTGACACTTTCACCGGGCAGCAGGTCGGCAACTGCCTCCATCGCCTTCTCGAACGGCTCGGGGGGTTCCAGGCCGCGGGCGTCGATGACGTGATGGGGGCTCATGACGTGATTTCCGTTGCGGCGCGCTGACCCAGTTGTTCGGCCAGCAGGGTGACAAGCTCGCCGGCCTGCTCGGCCAGCCTGGCATCGCAAATGGGGTAGAGGATGTTTTCTTCCTTCATGTTGTGCTGCTGGATCATGATCAGCAAGGTTTCGGCTTCGCCGGCGAACTCGTCGCCATCCTGGCCGTCGATGGCAGCCTGCAGATTGTCGAGCAGGATCCGCATCTCGGCATGTTCTGCACGCATCACCGCGGTGGGGCCGCCGGTCATGCCGGTGGCGGCCTCGAAGCGTGGAAACAGGGTCTGCTCCTCGGCGTCGAAGTGGGCGCTCAGCATGTCGGCAAAGCGCCCGAGTGCCAGGCGGGCGGCAGGCCAGTTGCGCTGCAGCACGTGTTTTTCGGCACTGGCCAGCGCATGGTCGCAGGCACGGTGGTCATTGGTCATCAGGGTGGCAAGTGGGGTCATGGGCAGCTCCGTTGGGATGGTGCTGATTGTCCGCACGGCGCAGCGCCCGGCCTTGATTCGGGTCAAGATCGCAATTTGGTTTACCCCAAGCCCCAAAACGGTGCGAAGCGGGCAGAATGCCGCCTTTGCAGATCGGACGAGTCGAATGAGCGGCACGCTTGCACCCTCTGCCTGGGGACGGATCTTTCTCCCGTTCGCATTGGGTTACTACCTTTCCTACCTGTTGCGCACCGTCAATGCGGTGATCTCGCCGGAACTGACTCGTGAGCTGAGCCTGTCGGCAGCCGATCTTGGGCTGCTGACCAGCACTTATTTTCTCGCGTTCGGGCTGGCGCAGATTCCGGTGGGGATTGCGCTGGACCGCTTTGGCCCGCGTCGGGTGGAAGGGGCGCTGATGCTGCTGACCGCGCTGGGTGGGGTGGCGTTTGCGCTGGGTGATTCGATGGCCACGCTCGGTAGCGCGCGGGCGCTGATCGGCGTGGGCGTTTCGGCCTGCCTGATGGCGGCACTTAAAGGCTTCGCGATGTGGTATCCCGCCGAGCGGCAAAGCTCGATGACGGGTTTCATCATGGCTGCGGGTGCGTTGGGCGCGCTGACTGCCAGTGCGCCGGTCGAGGCCCTGCTGCCGATCATGGGCTGGCGCGGGGTGTTCTGGATCATTGCCGGGCTGGCGCTCGTCATCGCGGTATGGGTGTTCCTGTCGCTGCCCGACGAGGCCAGCCATGCCGGCAAGGAAACCCTGGGCGCGGCCTTGCGCTCGGTCGGGCAGATCTTTGTGGCGCCGGCCTTCCTGCGCTTTGCCGGTTCGTCGATGTTCTTCACCGGGGGCTTCATGGCGATGCAGAGCCTGTGGGCGGTGCCCTGGCTGATGAACGTCAATGGTCTGACGCTGGCGCAGGCGGCGGGGCAGTTGATGGCGCTCAACATCGGCATGCTTGCCGGTCAGCTTTCCATTGGCGTGCTGGGTGTCCGTCTGGCAAGTCGCGGGGTCCGGCCGCTGAACTTGATCCAGTTCGGTTTTGCCGGCATGTTGCTGGTGCAGGGGGCGATTCTGCTGGATCTGGGGCCGCTGATGGTGTTGTGGTTCCTGCTTGGCGTGCTGTCTTCGGTGAATTCGCAAAGCTATCTGGCGACCGCGTCCAATTTTCCGCGCGAAGTCTTTGCCCGTGTTGCCACCGCGATCAACCTGATGGCGTTTGCCGGCGCGTTTGTGGTGCAGTGGGGGCTGGGGCTGGCGCTCGATGCGCTGCAGGCGGGTGGGCGCGACATGTCTGCTGCGCTGTCGCTATCGTTTGGTGGCTTGATTGTCGTGCAGCTGCTGTTTTACCTGCCGCTGCTGCCGTGGCGGCGCTCGCGTGGCGCCAGCACGTCAATGTAGGGCAGGTGTCTCGCTGCCGACCGACTCGGGGGCTTGGGTAGCGCTGGCAGGGACGGCAGCGGTAACGCCCCATTGAACCAACTCCAGACGGCCATCGAAGTGCTCGATGATGGCGGTGCAGCTGTCGACCCAGTCGCCACAATTGACATAGGTCAGGCCGTCGACTTCGCGGATGGTAGCCCAGTGGATGTGACCGCAGATCACGCCATCCACGCCTTTCTCGCGCGCGCCGTGCATCACCGAGTCCTCGAAGTCGAAGATGAAATTGACCGCGGTCTTGACCTTGCGCTTGGCGTAACCCGCCAATGACCAGTAGCCGGACACCCCCAGCCGCCGGCGGATTCGCGACAGGCCATTGTTGATGCGCACCAACAGGTTGTAGGCGACATCGCCCAGTACCGCAACCCAGCGATGATGGCGGGTGACCTGGTCGTATTCGTCGCCATGCACCAGCAGGAAGCGGCGTCCGTCGGCGGTCTGGTGGATGTAGTCGTATTCCACCCGGATGTCGCCGAAGGTGGTGCCGCAGTATTCGCGCAAGGCCTCGTCATGGTTGCCGGGCACAAAGATCACCTGCGTGCCCTTGCGCGCACGCCGAAGCACTTTCTGAACCACCGTGTTCTGGGTGCTGGTCCAGTGAATGCCGCGGCTCATCGCCCAGAAGTCGACGATGTCGCCCACCAGGAACAGATACTGCGATTCATGGTGACGAAGAAAATCCAGCAGCCGCTCCGCCTGGCAACCGCGGGTGCCCAGGTGGATATCGGACAGAAAGATCGCGCGAACCTGTTGCTCCTGCATGTGCGGCCTGTGACGATGAAAATCGCCGACAAGCGTAGGGCCGCGGTGTGACAGGGTGATGAAGGTGGTCTGATCTCAGGCGTGCAGGCCGGCGGCGTAGCCCGAAGACCAGGCCCACTGGAAGTTGTAGCCACCGAGATGGCCGGTGACATCCATCACTTCGCCGACAAAGTACAAACCGGGCACCTGGCGGGCCTCCATGGTCTTTGACGAGAGTTGATGCGTATCCACTCCACCGAGGGTGACTTCGGCCTTGGCGTATCCCTGCGTACCCGAGGGTGTGATCGGCCAGGCTTCGAGCAGGGCGGCAATCTGACGCAGTTCAGCATGGCGGAACTGATTGACCGGTTTTTCGAAACCGTGAAGTTCACACCAGGCGTGGGCGAAGCGTCGTGGCAGGCGCTGCGACAACAGATTGGCGAGCAGACCACGTTCGCCAGCATGCTCCATCAGCCAGCCTTCGGCGCTGATGCCCGGAAGCAGGTTGAGGCTGACTGGGGCCCAGTCGTCCGCCTCATAGGCTTGGGCCTGCCAGTAGCTGGACGCCTGAAGGATGGAGGGGCCAGACAAGCCACGGTGGGTGATCAGTGCGGCTTCGCGGAACGCAGGGCCGCGGCAGCTGGCTTCAACATCAAACGATGCACCCGCCAGCGGTGCCAGCCGCGCAAGGGTCTCGGGCGACAAGGTCAGCGGCACCAGGGCTGGGCGGGGCGGGACGACCGGCAGGCCGAATTGTTCTGCAATCCGGTAGCCAAAGGGGCTGGCGCCAATCTTGGGGATGGACAAGCCGCCGGTGGCGATCACCAGACTTTGACAGGATACCGGCCCGTGTTCGGTGTGGACGACGAAACGCGCGGCGGCATCCTCGATACGCTCGATCGACTGAACGGTCGTCGGCATGCGCCATTGCACGCTGCCGTCTTCGCATTCTGCACGTAACATGTCGATGATCTGTTGTGCGGAATCATCACAAAACAGCTGTCCCCAGTCACGTTCGTGATAAGAGATTCCATGGCGCTCGATAAGCTCGATAAAATCGCGCGCCGTGTAGCGGGAAAGCGCCGAGCGCACGAAGTGGGGGTTGCGGCTGAGGTAATGTTCGGCACCGACACGCCGGTTGGTGAAGTTGCACCGGCCGCCGCCCGAAATGCGGATCTTTTCTGCCAGGCGGGTGGCGTGGTCCAGTAACAGCACGCGACGACCGCGCTGGCCGGCCGTTGCAGCACACATCATGCCGGCGGCGCCGGCGCCGATGACAACGAGGTCGAAATGCTGTTGCTTCACAATGGTGTCTGTAGTGCTGAAAGCGGCGCAGAATACGCCCGGTGCTCATCCGCGGCAAATCCGTGCAGGCCGCAGGCTTGCGCAGATCTAGTGAAGATAGTCGAATAACAAATGTACGCGCCTGGAGCTTTTCTGAATGTCTGATTCTTCCCCCGGTACGGGCGATCAAGCCCCGCTGACGCGTTTCGCCCGGCCGGCGAAATGGGCTGGCGGCATCCTGCTGACAATAGCGGTGCTGGGCTTTGGTGTGGTGCCGCCGGTTGCGCGTCATTATGCGCAGCAGATCGCAAGCGATCTGCTTGGGCGCAGTGTCACGGTGGATACGGTGTCCTTCAACCCCTTCACGCTGGCTGCAGAGCTGCGCGGGGTTAGGGTCATGGAGGCCGATGACAGCGCACCTGCACTGTCATTTGCGCGCCTGAAGGTCAATCTCGAGTTGGAATCTGTGGTTCGTGGTGGCCCGGTGCTGCATGAACTGGCGCTCGATGGCTTGGTCTTGAACCTGGTTCGCTTGCCGCAGGGGCAACACAACTGGAGTGACGTGGTCGAGCGCATCGCCGCGCTGCCCGGCAATGACAGCGAGGGTGATGCGCTGTTCTCGATCGGCAATATCCGTGTCAGCGGTGGCCGGGTCGATATTGACGATCGGGTCGAGGGGCTGAAGCATGAAGTGACCGGTCTGGAGATCGGTGTTCCTTTTGTTTCCAACCTGCCGGTCAAGGTCGATGTGTTCGTCGAACCGGCCTTGTCGGCCGCGGTCAATGGGCAGGCTTTTGGCCTGTCGGGTCGGACCAAGCCCTTTGGCGAAGAACGTGAGACCGTGCTCGAGTTCGCGGTAAAGGACTTCGACCTCGCTCCGTGGATGGCTTACCTGCCCTTCGAACCCGCATTCCAGCTGACTTCAGGGCGTCTGGGAGCGGAACTCGAGCTGTCCTTCTCCCAACCGGCTGATGCTGCGCCTCGCGTGGGTTTGCGCGGTCAGGCGCAGATCGAGCAGTTGGTGATGCTGGACAAGGCTGGGCAGGCAGCGGTCGCGCTGGGTGAGTTCGGGGTCGAACTGGTGGATGTCCAGCCGCTGGCGGGCAAGTACCACTTCACCCGTCTGCGCTTGATGCAGCCCGAGATCGATGTCGTGCGCCTGGCCGATGGGGGGCTCAACCTGCTGCAGATGCTGCCGCAGACGAAGCAGGATGCAGCGGTGGCAAAGGCCAAGGGCAAGCCACCTGTCAAGGCACAGGCCAAGGCGTCACCACAACCTGCAACGCCTGCTCCTGCGCGCGCGCCGATCGATTTCCTGCTGGCATCGGCCCGCATCCGGGATGGCGTCATCCGCCTGGAAGACCGGGCGGTGCCCGGTCCCTTCCGTGCCAGCATCAACGAGATCAACCTCGATCTTCGCGATCTGACCAATACTGGAGACATGCCGGCCGAAATCCGCCTGGATTACGTGACTGACGGCGGGGAGAGGCTTAGTCACCAGGACGCCTTGCGTCTGGAGCCTTTCGAGCTGGCCGGCAACCTGAGCCTGGAGCAGGTCCAGCCAGGGCGGTATGCGCCCTATCTGGCCAGCATGTTGCCGGGTGGCGAGATCCGGGGTGGGGTGCTCAATGGCCAGTTGCGTTACCGACTGACCTTGGCCGAGGCTGGGCCGGATGTCGAGATCGATCTCGAGAGTCTCAATCTGACCGACTTTACTCTGGGGCTCAAGGGTGCCAGGAGCAACGCAATCCAGGTGCCCAAACTCGTGATTGCCGATGCTCGATTGGTGTTGTCGGAGCGTAGCGTCAAGGTGGGTGAGGTTGGCATCAGTGGCGCGTCCGTGTCTGCAGTACGTCTGCGCAACGGTCAGCTCGACCTAGTGTCGCTGATGGGGCCTCAGTCTGCCCGATCCACGCCTGCCAAGGCCGCGCAGACGGGTCAGGAGGCAGATTGGTCGGTCGTGGTGGATACGCTGGCGATCGATGGGACCTCGGTCAGGCTGGAGGACCGCACGGCGGGCAAGCCTGTCGTGCTGGCGGTGGACGGCATCGCGCTCAAGGTCGACAACTTCTCCACCACCAAGGGCGAAGCGCTGAAACTGGAACTGGACAGCCGCATCAACCGCCGCGGCAAGCTGGGTGCTGCGGGCACGGTCGTGCTCGATCCGCTCAAGGTATCGATGCAGCTGGATGCCAGTGACATCGATCTGTTGCCCTTGCAGCCCTATGTGCTGGAGCAGACCAAGATTGCCATCTCGCGAGGTAGCCTGAGCAGCAAGGGCGCGCTGGAGCTTCAGCTCGCCCGTGACGGCAGCCCGGTTGGGGCGTTCAAGGGCGATCTCGGGGTTGCGAACTTCGCTTCCGTCGATCGTCTCAATGCCACGGATTTCGTCCGTTGGCGGGCACTGAGCATCAGCGGCATCGATCTGCAGCTTCCGTTTGCCCTGGGGGTGCGCGATGTTGCGCTCACCGATTTCTACACCCGTCTGATACTGAGTGAGGATGGGGCGCTGAACCTGCGTGAGATCCGTCCGGCCGATCCGGCGCAAGCCGAGGCCGAGCGTGCTGCCGAGGCCTTGACCGATGGCGCGCAGCTCAGTGAGTCGCCGCCCGTCAGAATCGGTCGTATCGTGCTCAAGGGCGGCAATGTGGCGTTCAGCGACCGCTTCGTCCGACCAAATTACGACGCTAACCTGACCGGGCTGGCCGGCGAGTTGAGCGGCTTGTCCTCGGATCCAGGCTCCATCGCCAAACTCAAGCTGGACGGCAAGGTGGATAACGCGGCGGCGGTCAGGATCGAGGGAGAGCTCAACCCCTTTCGTCAGGATCAATACCTGAACATCGATGCTTCTGTGAAGGATTTCGAGCTGACCGGCCTGTCGAGTTACTCTGGCAAGTACGTCGGCTATGGCATTCAGAAGGGCAAGCTTTCTGCGGACCTCAACTACCGTATCGAGGAGCGCAAGCTCGAGGCGAAAAACCGCATCTTTCTGGACCAGCTGACGTTTGGCGACGCGGTGGACAGCCCGGATGCGCTCAAGCTGCCCGTGCAACTGGCAGTCTCACTGCTGAAGAACGGGCGTGGCGAAATTGACATCAACCTGCCGGTCAGCGGTACCATGGACGACCCGGAGTTCAGCGTGTTCGGCTTGGTGGTGCGGGCTTTGTTCAACCTCGTGGGCAAGGCCATCACATCGCCGTTCTCCTTGCTGGCGTCGGGGGTTGGTGGCGGTGAGGAGCTGTCACAGCTCGAGTTCGACCCCGGTCTGGCGCACCTTGGTGAGGCTCAGGTCGATAAGCTGAGCATGCTGGCCCAAGCCCTGGTCGATCGTCCGGCCTTGCGCCTGGACGTTACGGGTATTGCTGATCCTGCGCTTGATACTGAGGGCGTCCGGCGCAACAAGCTGCTTGATCAGCTCCGTACGGCAAAGCTGAAGGCAACGCTCAAGCGTGGCGAAGAGGCGCCCTCACTGGAGGCGGTGGAGGTCAGCGAGGCGGAGTACCCGGTGCTGCTTGCCAGTGTCTACGACGACGCCGACATCAAGAAACCGCGCAACCTGATTGGTTTGGCCAAGCGCCTGCCGGCAGCGGAAATGGAAGCATTGCTGCTGGCGGACATCAAGGTGAGCGAGGCCGACCTCAAGGCTTTGGCCTTGCGCCGGGCTCAGTTGGTGCGCGATTGGCTGGTGCAGGAGGGGCAGGTTGCGGCAGACCGGGTGTTTCTTGTATCGCCAAACAGCGAACAGCTTGCCGATGGGGGGCATCGGGTGCACTTCTCGCTGCGCTGAATCCGTCAGGACAGGAGTTGGGTGGCCTCGCCTTGCTTTGATAGCAACGTGACGGCTTTTTTGTCGAACGAAACAAAGGTTTCGCCACCCAGCCATTTTCCTTCGTGCGCCATGATGCCATCGGCGAAATCGCCACCGGCTTCCAGCAAGGCCAGCCCGGCCTCAACAGCAGGCCGGTTCATGGAGACATTGGCGGTATCGAGTAGCGCCCGGATCGCGGTAGCGACGTCTTCTTTAGGCAGTTTGGCCCCTTGCCGCAGTATCCAGACCAGTTCGCAAAGAGACGGCAACGAAACTGCAATCAGGCTTGCGTCCTTGAGCAGCTTGCGCGCGGTGTGGCATTGGGCGGGATCGTCTTGCAGGATCGCACGGGCGAGTACATTGGTGTCTGCGGTGATCTTCATTCGTCATCCAGCTGCCCCGCCCAGCCTGCCGCAGCAATATCGTTCATCTCTTCAATCGTCAGCGGATTATGCAGCTTCACCTTGCCATCAAGGGCATGAAAAAAGCCTTCGATGGTGGCGGTTGGCCGTGCGGCCCGTACCCGTAGCTCGCCGCCAGGCAGCTTTTCAAAGTCGATCCGTTCCCCCGGTTTGATGCCGAGATGTTGCAGCAACTCCCGCTTGAGCGTGACCTGTCCTTTTACTGTGACTGCAACCGATGTCATTGTGGGTCTCCTGAGCGCCTTGCTTGCTTCAAACGGTAATGTAAAATTACCTTACGGTCAATGGTGCATGCTGCTCCAGACCGGAAGCAAGCAGTCTGCTCCACAAACAGCAAGGAGCGATCCGTTCCAAACGCGGTATTCGATTGATAGACGACTTCCCTATCCTGCATGATGATAGGGTTGATGTTCCAGGGTCGAATGGCTTGTGCCGCTGAGCGTTCTTGAATGTGATTGACGGAGGATGACGATGAAACTGAGCGATGGCGAACGGCAGGCGGCGCTGGACAGCCTGCCCGCATGGCAACGGGTCGACGGGCGGGATGCGATTGCGCGTGATCTCCGTTTTGCAGACTTCAATGCGGCTTTTGGCTTCATGAGCCGGGTGGCCTTGCAGGCGGAGAAGATGGATCATCATCCGGAGTGGACCAACGTCTATAACCGGGTGCGCATCGTATTGACGACTCATGACGCTGGCGGGCTCAGCACACGCGATCTTGAGCTGGCGCGCTTCATCGACAGCCTGCTGCCGCCTGCCTGAACTGCGGCCTGTTTTGCCCTCAGGTTTTGCGCCCTCAGGCAAAGTAGCCGTGCACGAACCAGGCTTGGGGTGGATCGAGTTCCTGAAAGATCCACCACCGCGCGGCGTCGGGTGTTTCGGCAAGGTAGTAGTCGCGCCGGATGTCCTGCCCGTCCCACCAACCGGTTTCGATGCGTTCAGGGCCGCGTAGCAGGCGCAAGCGGGCGGGGTCGGCAATGGGGCGAGCCTGGGGCAGCAACCATAAGGGACGGTCGCCGCGAGGGCGTTGTGTGGCGATGGGGGGCGATCTGCTTGGACGCGGATCGAAGGGAATTGCTTGTGAAGCGCGTTCAGGTCGATGGTCGTTACGGCTGCGCAATTGCCTGACACCTTCCAGCCCAAGCCGTGCGCGCAGACGATCCACCAGCATGCTGGCGTGCTCGCGCCCGCCTGCAGGGTCGCCAAACAGGTCGCCGACCGGCTGTACCAGTGGCCGCGGTTCACGCGCCTCGATCGCCAGGCTGTCGATTGCCTGGCTGAGTTCGATCCTGCCAAGGTGTTCGCGTACCAGCAGATTGAGCTGGGCTTCGTTGCGGCTGGGCGTACCGGTCAGGATGTCGATGGCCTGTTCTCCTCCACGTTCATGGATCAGCGTCAGGCGACAGTGGTCAATGCCGGCATGGCGTGCAGTCAGCCAGCTGCACAGCCCGGCGATCAGGCGCCTGCTGGCAAACAGCAGGGGGTCGATCTGAATGGTGGGCCAGCTCAGCGGCAGATGGCTGCGATAGCTGGGTGGTGGCACGAACTCGGTGCGCAAGTCGGGTGTCTCGCCATAAGCACGGGCCTGTGTCTGGATGACGGCACTAGCCTGGCGGCGAGCCAGCCCGGCGCGCGGCAGCGTGCGGACTTCTCCCATTGTGCGAAGACCGATGTCCGCCAGTAAGGCCAGACTGGCCGGGCTGACATCGCTGCCGTCGGCAAGCAGATCAAGCGGTAGTGCATCCAGACGGGCCTGCCAGTCCGCTGGGACGTGTGGCCGATGCGGGGTCGGGCAGCGTGCCAGCCAGCGTGCAGCGAGCGGGGTGGGCGCCTGAGCGGTCGCTATCCGCAAACCCTGATGGCGCAGGCCCTCATGCAGTGTTTGCTCGATCGCGTCGGCACCACCGAACAGCTTCAGGGTGGCGGCAATGTCGAGCACGATGCCATCGGGTGGGTCCAGGCTGAGGCGGGGCGTGTAGGCGCTGGCCCAGCAGGCTACTTCCTGCAGCAGGGCCTGTTCTGCCATCCGGTCCCGGGGGCGTAACTGAAGCCCGGGCAGCATGGCCAGCGCGGCAGGCACACTATGGCCGGGCTGGATGCCGGCCAGCCGTGCTGCGTGAGAAACCGCCAGCACACGAACTGGGGGGCCAGGGTCGGTAATTGCGATCGCTCCGGGTTCGGCAATGCCGCGCAGGTGGGTCTGCAGTGCCAGGTCGGGCAGGATCAGGGCTAGCCAGCGCATGACGAGCCGTGCATCAGCGATGCATAGGGCAGTAACACCGGACGATGGCTTAACGGGCCCCGGCGCTTGACGATGTCGATGCGCAACTGACCGTTTGCCCCGGACAGGGCGAGCCGCAAGGGGGCGGGCGAGGGCTGGCGTGCGCTGTTGCGTGAGCGGAACAGGAAAAGTGGCGTCGCCCCATCTTCGGAGGCCAGCTGCAGTCGACGAAGGCCGGTATTGTCGATGCGGGGCAGCCAGGCCAGCACTGCACTGCAGTTGCCCGAAGCCAGCGTCTGGCGGCAGGCCCAAAGGGCGGCGGCAGGGTTGTCGGGGGTGATCAGCAGCACCGCGTCGAGGTCGATGCCGGCCGCCTGCAGTGCCGGTGCGTAAGGCTGCCAGGGGGGGCAGATCCAGGCTTGCCAGCGCCGGGAAGCCCCTTGGCACAGCACCGGTAGCAGCAGCGAAAGCTCGCCAATGCCGGGGTGGTCGTGCAGCAACTCGATGATGCCCGCGCCTGGCCAGCCGCCGCCGGGCAACTCGGCATCCAGTGCGGCATGGCCGGTGGGCAGCACCGGACCCTGCTGCTGCGCCAGCTGGCGTGCTTGCCAGACCAGGCCGGGCGGCAGGGTGGCGAGGGCGGTGGCCGTGCTCATGATGATGTGTGCAGGGGGCCTGGTTGGGGGAGGGTAACGGTGAAAAACGTAACGCTGGTGGGCGTGCCCCGGTTGTGCGGGCTCCGCTGCAGTGTGACGGCCCTTCAGTGATCCTTGCGGATCAGCCCGACCATGATGCCTTCGATGCTCAGTGGGGTGCTGCGCAGGTCGACCACAATGGGGGCAAAGTCTGGATTGGCCGGCAGTAGCTCAACCGTGTTGCCCTTGCGCTGCAGGGTCTTGACGGTGACCTCGTCATCGAGCCGGGCGATCACGATCTGGCCGTTGCGGGCTTCGGTAGTACGGTGCACCGCGAGCAGGTCGCCATCCAGGATGCCGGCGTCGCGCATGCTCAGGCCACGCACCCGCAGCAGGTAATCGGCGCGTGGTGAAAACAGCGCAGGGTCAAGCTGGAAATGCTTTTCGATGTGTTCGGTGGCCAGGATGGGGCTGCCGGCAGCCACCCGGCCGATCAGCGGCAGGCCGAGGGCCTCGGCCAGGCGGATGCCACGCGCACGGCCTTCTTCAAGCAGGATGGCGCCTTTGGCAGCGAGTGCGCGCAGATGGGTTTCGGCCGCGTTGGGCGAGCGGAAGCCGAAGGCAGTGCAGACTTCGGCACGCGTGGGGGGGCGGCCTTCGCTTTCGACCGTCTGGCGGATGAAGTCGAGGATTTCCTGCTGGCGTGCGGTCAGATTCTCGGAGCGGGCAGTCATGAGGTGTGTCCTTTGTTGAACTGTAATTTTAAACAGCTGATCGGCGAAGGCAAGCTGCATCAGCAAATGTTGAATGACGCACTGCATCTTGAGCCTGGCCCCGGTCTGGGCTATTGATGTCGAAGGCGCGCAGTTTTTGCCGACGCAAGGCCTCCAAAACCAGAAAGGAGCGGCACCATGTTCGTCCAGCCCCGATCACAGGCCGGTAGAGTTCGTACCGCCTCTCCGTTAGAATCCTCGGCACGTCAGGGAGAACCGATGTTGCAAAGCGGAGACCTAGCCCCTGCTTTTTCACTGCCAGACGCGGACATGGAATCGTTTGATCTCCTGTCCACGCGCGGCAGGCAGCGTGTGGTTCTCTATTTTTACCCGCGTGACAACACTCCGGGGTGCACGCTTCAGGCGGCCGACTTCAGCGATCACGAAGACGACTTCACCCGTTGCGATTGCATCATCGTGGGTGTGAGTCCCGACGACTGCCTGACCCATGCCGAGTTTCGCGATCAGCACGGATTGTCGATCCGCCTGCTGGCCGACACCGAGACCGAGGTCGCCCGTCTTTACGATGTGTGGCAAGAGAAGGAAGTTGACGGGGTAAAGAAGATGGGCGTGGCGCGGACAACCTTCATCATCGACAAGCAGGGTGTCATCCGTCACGTGCTCCGTGATGTCACGCCCCGCGGCCATGCCGCCGCGGTTTTCAAACTGGTCAAGGAACTGGATACATAGCATGCAAACCGAAATCGCAAAGAACAGCGTCGTCACCCTGAAGTACACCGTGACCGACCCCGATGGCGCGATGATCGACGATGGTCAACATCCGCTGGTCTATCTGCACGGCGGCTACGACGGCATCTTCCCGATGCTCGAAGAAGCGCTGCACGGCAAGAAGCTGGGCGAAACCTTTCAGATCAAGCTGCAACCCGAAGATGCTTTCGGTGACTACGATGAAGAGTTGGTACTGGTCGAGGATGCCAAGCTGTTCCCCGAGAACATTGAAGTCGGCATGTCCTTCGAGCGTGTCAGCGAGGATGGCGAAGAAGAAATCATCTATCGCGTCACCGACATCGCCGAAGGCAAGGTCGTGGTCGACGGCAATCACCCGCTGGCTGGCGTGGCGCTGATCTTCGACGTGACCGTGGCCGAAGTGCGTGCCGCGACCGCAGAAGAAATCTCTCATGGTCATGTACATGGCGCAGGCGGTCATCACCACTGATCGTCGCAACAGGGGCCGCAACTGCGGCCCTTTTCACTTTTTCTGACTGACGGACTGGGGATGATCGGTTTTACCCGAGTCACAGGATTGCCTGACGCCAGCCGCCCCTTGCTTGAAGTCAAGGGCTTGCGGGTGGAGATTGCGCTTGCCTCTGGCGTGCTGCGACCCGTCGATGGCGTCAGCTTTGACGTTGCGGCCGGCGAGACGCTGGCATTGCTCGGCGAATCCGGCTGTGGCAAGTCAATGACTGCGCTGGCGCTCAATCGCTTGCTGCCCGATGCAGCGTCGATCGAAAGTGGCGAGGTACGTCTGGCCGGCGAAGATGTACTGCGCCTGCCCGAGTCGCGCATGCGTGGCGTTCGCGGCGGGCGTATCGGCATGGTTTTTCAGGAGCCATCGACCAGCCTGAACCCGGTCATGACCGTGGCCGCACAGATCACCGAGGCGCTGGCCCTGCATCGCGGCCTGCGTGGTGCGGCGGCGCGCGCCGAGGCCGAGGCCTTGTTGCAGGCGGTGGGTATTCCGGATGCGGCACGTCGTCTGGATGATTACCCCTTCCAGTTTTCCGGCGGCATGAAGCAGCGGGTGATGATCGCGATCGCGCTGGCCGGGCGCCCCGAGCTGTTGATTGCTGACGAGCCGACGACCGCGCTCGACGTCACCATTCAGGCCCAGGTGCTGGATCTGCTTGTTCGCCTGCAGCGTGAGCGTGGCATGGCGATGTTGCTGATCACGCATGATCTGGGCGTGGTCGCGCGCATGGCTCACCGGGTGGGGGTCATGTATGCGGGCGAATTGGTCGAAACCGGACCTCGTCAGGCTTTCTTCCAGACTCCGCTGCACCCTTATGCACGCAAGCTGTTCGCCGCCTTGCCTGACGGCAGCCAGCGTGGAAGCCCGCTGGATGCGCCGCCGGGCAGCGTGCCGACACTGGACCAGGTGTTTGCGGGATGTCGTTTTGCCGATCGCTGTCCCCAGGCCTTTGACCGGTGCGATGACGAGGTGCCGCCCTGGCATCAGCTTGGCGCACAGGCCGTGCGTTGCCATCTGTACGAGACTGTCAGCATTCCGCGCCCGCTGGCGCAGCGCATGACGGGCTCAGGATTTGTCCGTTCCGGCCGTCAGATGACGCCTTTGCTCGAAGTGCGCGATCTTGCCGTGCATTTTCCGGTACGCAAGGGTTTGTTGCGTCGTACGGTCGGAGAGGTTCGCGCGGTCGATGGGGTCAGTCTGGCGCTGGTGCTAGGTCGTACGCTTGCGTTGGTGGGGGAGTCGGGTTGCGGCAAGACCACCGTCGGTAAGGCCATCCTGCAGTTGATCGCTCCGACGGCAGGCGAGATCCTGTTCGAAGGCGAGAACCAGGCGGGTGCTTCACAGGATGCGCTGCTGGCCATGCGGCGGGCGGTGCAGATGGTTTTCCAGGATCCCTTCGCGTCGCTCAATCCGCGGCTACGCATCGGTGAGATCATCGAGGAAGGCATGCACAGCCTCGGTGTCGGTGAGGGGCCTGCCGAGCGTCGTCGTACTGTTGATGGCTTGCTCGAACGCATTGGTTTGTCGAGCGCGATGCGCTGGCGCTATCCACATGAGTTTTCAGGCGGTCAACGCCAGCGTATCGCGATTGCCCGAGCCCTGGCAGTGTCGCCACGTGTCATCGTGTGTGATGAGCCGACCAGTGCGCTGGATGTCTCAGTGCAGGCGCAATTGCTCAACCTGATGCGTGAGCTCCAGGCCGAGCGTGGTCTGGCTTATCTGTTCATTACTCACAATCTGGCGGTGGTCGACTATCTGGCTGACGAGGTCGCGGTGATGTATCTGGGGCGTATCGTCGAGCAGGGGCCGGTAACAAGCGTGCTGAAGGCGCCGGCCCATCCCTATACGAGGGCCTTGCTCGAGGCCGTGCCGCGCGTGGATGCCATCGAGGAGATCGCTGTCGGTGCTGCACTTGCAATGAGCCCGGCCGAGCTGCCATCCCCCCTGACGCCACCGACGGGATGTCATTTTCATCCACGCTGCGCGAAGGCAACCGACATCTGCCGGGTCAGCTACCCCGCTGCACAGGGCATGGTCGGCGGTCATTGGGTGCGCTGTCATTGGCCGCTGACCAATGCGGTAAAGCGCGTATCCGATTGAAGTACGGTGGCCATAGGGGCCCGCCTGGGGCGCACGGTGTTTGCCGTGTTGCGATCATGCTGCCAGGCGTCTTGTTCGGTCCCCTTAGGGTTTCTTGGGCGTAGTCGTCTGCGTAGCCGGCTTGCTGTTCGCTGGCTTGGTGGGAGGCTTTGTCGTGGCAGCGGGCTTTGCCGGCGTACTGGCCTTGGGCGGAGGCGCGCTCCGGGCTGGCGTGTTGGGCTTTGCGGCAGGCTTTGCACTCGAGTTCGATTTTGGCGCAGTACTTTTTGTAGCAGGTTTCGCTGGGGCCTTGGCCGCGTTGCGGGGCGCTTGCGAGGGCTTCTGCGGCGTGGCTTTTTTGCCTTTGGTTGCAGCGCTTGTCTTGGCGGATGAAGGGCTGGAGGTCGCCAGCTTGACGGCAGGCGAGGCACCAATCAGCCGGTTGCCGCCGGGCAGCAGTTTGCTGACCGCCAATGCGCCCTGAGGGTCCGCACCATCCGGCACCAGCAAGGTATAACCCGGACTCAGCCTGCTGCCGGCCGCCAGACCGTTCAGCTGCAGCAGTTGGGCAAGGGTAAGTTGATGGCGGGTCGCAATGCTGGCAAGGGTTTCACCTGGTGCGAGCTCATGCGTTCGCCAGCCCTTGCCGGATAGCTGGAATTCGCTCAAGCCGGACTCCAGACGCCGCGCGCGGTCGGCAGGCACGACCAGCGATTGCCCTTCGGTCGTGATCGCCGGGCGATTGAAGCCCGGGTTGAGGGCGAGAAACTCCTCGATGCTCATCCCGGCGTATTGCGCAGCGGTTGCCAGATCGATGCCGGTCGGTGCCGCGACGGTCACGAAGTGCTGTTCGTTGGCGACGTAGGGCAGTTCCAGGTGGAATAGTTCGGGTTCGGCAATGATGTTCTTGATCGCCTGCAGCTTGGGAACGTAATTGCGGGTTTCATCCGGCATGCGCAGATGGCTGTATTCAGTTGGTAGTCCTGCGTCGCGGTTGCGCTGCAGGGCACGTCCCACTGCGCCTTCCCCCCAGTTGTATGAGGCCAGCGCAAGGTGCCAGTCGCCATGCATCTCGTAGATGGTCTGCAGATAATCCAGCGCGGCATTGGTCGAGGCGATCACGTCGCGACGTTCATCCACCCAGCTATCCTGGGTCAGCTTGTAGTTGCGACCGGTCGAGGGAATGAACTGCCATAGGCCCGAGGCATGTGCCCGTGAGTACGCCAGTGGGTTGTAGCTGCTCTCGACCATGGGCAGCAGTGCCAGTTCGGTCGGCATGCCGCGGCGCTCGAGCTCGTCAACAATGTGATAGAGATAGCGACCGCCACGTCCCAGAACCTGTTTCAGGAAGCTTGGACGGTTGAGGTAGAACAGTTGTTGATCGCTGACCAGCGGGCTGTCCAGGTCGGGCATGCCGAAACCACGACGGATACGGTCCCAGATGTCGTTGGCGTCACGCGTCAGGTCCAGCGTCAGTACGCGCGGGGGGACAGCTGTCTCTTCCGGTATGGGCGTGACCAGCCCGGTCTGAGGCTCGAGTGCGTGGGACGGCTGCAGGAACAGCGCAAGCAGGAGGAAGAGCGAGAAAAGCTTCGCCATCGAAGCCCGCCGATACGAAAGCAGGCGAGTCTAGCGACCCACCCGGAAGACGTCAAATCGAGCGTTCCGTGCGCAAAGCCCCGGCACAGGACATAATCCCTTGGTAGCATATGTCACCCCCTCAATTTCCTTCGGGTCTGCGCGGTCTTATGAAAGTCCTGGTCATCGAAGATACTGTCACCAGCGCTACGCTGGTCTGTCATCAGCTCACCAAGATGGGGCTGTTGACCGTGCATGCACGTGACGGCGAAAGTGGCGTCGAGATGTTCAAACGCGATCGTCCGGATCTGGTGCTGCTCGACATCATCATGCCTGGCATGGACGGTTTTGAGGTGGCCCACCGCATTCGTCAGCTTGAGCAGGACGGTGATTGGACGCCGATCATCTTCCTGACCGCACGCGCGAGCGAGAACGATCTGCAGCGTGCCATCGAAGTCGGTGGCGATGACTACCTGGTCAAGCCGGTGTCCGAGGTGGTGCTGAAGGCCAAGGTGAATGCGATGCGGCGCATTGCGCAGATGCGCTCGTCGCTGTTGGTCTTGACGCGCAAGCTTGATGACGCCAATCGCGAGTTGACCCGGCTATCATCCGTTGATGGCCTGACCGGCATCGCAAACCGGCGTCGTTTCGACGAGACCCTGCATCGTGAGTGGCGTCGTGCATCACGCACCGGAAAACCCTTGTCCCTGCTGGTGATCGACGTTGATCACTTCAAGCTTTTCAACGATAACTACGGACATCAGGTGGGTGACGAATGCTTGAAGGCAGTGGCGCGCACGCTGGAGCAAATGCTGCGGCGCCCCCCTGATCTGGTTGCGCGTTACGGTGGAGAAGAGTTTGCGGCCATCCTGCCGGAGACGGAACTGGATGGCGCTCTCGCGGTGGCTGAGGCGATGCGTGCGGGTATTGAGGGGCTGGGTATCACACACCGGTTTTCGTCAACTGCGGGGGTGGTGACGGTCAGCATCGGTGCCGCGACGATGACGCCGGATCGAGGCGATGAGCATGGCTTTGTCAGCTTGCTCAAGGCGTCTGACGAGGCGCTCTACCGGGCCAAGAAGAACGGTCGCAACAAGCTGGCCGCAAGTCTTAGCGGCATGACCGCACAGATCGGGTAATGAACATGCCTAGCAAGAGCAGGAAGGTCGTGCTGGTGGACGACAACGAAGTGATCAGGATGGCCCTGCGCGCGATTTTGCGCCAGGCTGGTTTTGATGTCGTCGGTGAGGCGCGTGATGGCGAAGGTGTGGCCGACTTGGTCGAGAAGGTCCGGCCTGATGTGGTGTGCCTGGATGTGAGCATGCCAGGGCGGAGCGGTCTGGAGGTGTTGGGTGAGTTGCGGGATCGTTTTCCCAAGGTGAAAGTGTTAATGGTCACAGCGCATAGTGACCGTGAGACCGTCAGTCAGGTTGTTCAGCAAGGTGCTGCGGGTATGGTGCTCAAACCCTTCAATGCAGCCCGCGTGATCGAGACCATGAACAGGGTGCTGGGTCTGGAGAGTCCGGCGTAGAAACCGGGTTCATGGTGTATCCCCTGCAGGTGCTCCAGGACGGTAAAGGGCGGAAGGGGGAACATTCCGCCGGGTCTCATCAGAATACGTCTTTCCAGGCACGTAGTGCGGTCAGGCATTCCAGGTCGTTGCGTGGCCGCTTTCCGCTATGGGCGGCGACCTGGTCAATGACGGTGCCGCAACGGGTGCGCAGGAAAGGATTGATCTGACGCTCCAGGCCGATCGAGGTGGGCAGGGTAGGCAGGTTTTCTGCCCGTAGGGCTTCGCAGTGTTTCGCGTATTGGTCGCGCGCAAGGTTGTCGGGTTCTGCCGCACGCGCAAAGGCAAGGTTGGACAGGGTGTATTCATGGGTGCAATACACCTGGGTATCGTCGCCCAGGGCGACGAGTCGGGACAAGGCCTGCTGCAACTGCTCGGGGGTGCCTTCGAACAATCGCCCACAGCCTGCGGAAAACAGCGTGTCGCCGCAGAACAGCATGCCTTGGCCATGGTAGGCAATGTGACCGGCAGTGTGGGCGGGTACGCTGATGACTTGTAGTTCAAGCGCAAGCTCGGGTACGCAGGCCGTATCGCCCTCGGTCAGCGGATGGGTCACGCCGGCGATGGCTTCGGCCGCCGGGCCGAATACGGGCACCGGACAGGCTTGGGTCAGTGCCTGAATGCCGCCGGTGTGGTCGGCATGATGGTGGGTGATCAGGATCGCGCACAGGCTGAGACCATGGGCGTTCAGAAAGAGTTGAACCGGTGCGGCATCACCGGGGTCGACCACCGCAGCCTGCTTGCCATTGTGCAGCAGCCAGATGTAGTTATCGCGAAACGCCGAAACGGGGATAATGTTCATCTTTCGAATTTTGAAGCGCTGACCGCCCATGTCAATCCCTGGTTTGTCGGAGTGGCTGGACACGCCTGCGGGGCGCTACCTGATCGAGTGGGAGCAGGCCCGGCTCGATAGCGTGCTGGCCGATGTCTTTGGCTATAACGCGGTGCAGCTTGGCCTGCCCGAGTATGCCTTGTTGCGCGCCAATCGCATGCCCTACCGCTTTCAGTGTGCGGATCGCGGCGCGGCGGCGGTGCTGGCGCTGGATGACGCCTTGCCGTTTGCCAGTGCCAGCCTGGATCTGGTGGTGCTGCCCCATGTGCTGGAATTTGCCCGGCGCCCGCACCAGGTACTGCGTGAGGTCGAACGGGTGCTGGTGCCGGAGGGGAGTGTGGTGATTGCCGGACTCAATCCTTTCAGCCTGTGGGGGCTGCGCCGTCTGGCTGCACGCAAGACGGGTGCGGTGCCGTGGCGCGGGCAGTATCTCTCCGCGCCACGGGTGCGCGACTGGCTGACGCTGCTGGGGTTCGAGACGCCAGGCGCCCAGTTCGGTTGCTATGCGCCGGCGACGTCCACTGAAAAATGGCTGGAGCGCTGGCGCTTCATGGACCGCGCCGGTCCGCGCTGGTGGCCGGTGTGCGGAGCGGTCTATGTGATGCACGGCATCAAGCGGGTACAGGGGGCGCGTCTGATCATGCCCAACTGGCGGGAAAAGCGGGCGACCGCCAAACGATTGTCTGCCGTAACCCAGCGTGACATTCACGCGGGGAAGGCGAGGAACTCACAATAGCAATGATGGAAGAAGTCGATATTTATACCGATGGTGCCTGCAGCGGCAACCCGGGGCCGGGGGGCTGGGGCGCAATCCTGCGTAGCGGTACCTATGAGAAGGAGATCTGGGGGGGGGATCCGCAGACGACCAACAACCGCATGGAGATGATGGCGGTGATCCGCGCGTTGGGCATGCTCAAGCGTCCGGTGCAGGTCCGTGTGCATACCGACAGCCAGTATGTGCAGAAGGGCATTTCCGAATGGATACATGGCTGGAAGGCACGGGGCTGGAAGACCGCCTCGAAAGAGCCGGTTAAGAACGCCGACTTGTGGCGTGCCCTGGACGAGGCCGCCTCGAAACATCAGGTGAAGTGGCTGTGGGTCAAGGGCCATGCCGGTCACCCCGAGAACGAGCGTGCCGACGAGCTGGCGCGTCGTGGGACGGAAGCGTCGCGCAAGGCCGGCAC
Source organism: Parazoarcus communis SWub3 = DSM 12120 (assembly GCF_003226565.1). Lineage (GTDB taxonomy): Bacteria > Pseudomonadota > Gammaproteobacteria > Burkholderiales > Rhodocyclaceae > Parazoarcus > Parazoarcus communis. Next base: position 25,193 of record NZ_QKOE01000007.1, read on the forward strand.
GGTGGTTGAGGGCTGAAGGGGCACTTAAGATGAGACAGATCGTACTGGATACGGAAACCACGGGCCTGGACTGGCGTAATGGTGATCGTGTGATCGAAATCGGTTGCGTCGAGTTGCTTAATCGCAATCTGACCGGCCGCCATTTTCATGTGTTCATCAACCCCGGTCGTGGCATCGATGCCGAGGCGGTGGCGGTGCATGGCATCACTGAGGAGTTTCTGGCCGACAAGCCTCGTTTTGACGGTATCGTCGGCGATTTCGAGAATTTTGTGCGTGATGCGGAACTGGTCATTCACAACGCCAGCTTTGACGTGGGCTTTCTCGACAACGAGTTGAAGCTGCTGGGCCGGCCCACGCTCGATGTGCTGTGCGCTGGGGTGGTTGATACCCTGAAGATGGCCAAGGAGCAGAATCCGGGCAAGAAGGCTTCGCTCGATGCCCTGTGCGACCGCTACGAGATCGACAATGGCCACCGCACGCTGCACGGCGCTTTGCTGGATGCCGAGTTGCTGGCCGAAGTTTATCTGGCGATGACGCGCGGTCAGGAAAGTCTGATCATGACGCTGGAGGAAGAACCACCGTCGGTGACAGGGGATCTGTCGGGTGGTGCTTTCGAACGCAAGCCGCTATTGGTGCTGCGCGCATCCGAAACTGAACTTGAGGCTCACGACAAAGTGCTGGCTGAGATCTCGAAGGCAAACAAGGGCTTGTGCATGTGGTTGCCACCTGAGCCGGCAGCTGCCTGAGCCCACAGGCAGTGATGAGGCAAAAGCCCGGCAGCAGGACTGTCGGGCTTTTGCCTCATTTTTTGCAGCAGATTGCGTTCAGACGTGACCGCGGGTGCGGGTGGTCTTGTGGCTGGCGCGCAGTTTTTCCAGTCCGCGCAGGATGTCCCGACGTGAGATCTGCCCGATCAGGCGTTCTCCCTCCACCACCGGCAGGCAGCGGAACGAGCGATTGACGAAGGTCTCGATGGCGTCGATCAGGCTGCCATCTCCTTTGACCGAGACGACATCGCGGCTCATGTAGTCCTTGACCAGGCCTGCCCGTTGTTCGAAGTAGGAGGCGTTGAGCGCGACCTTGAGGCAGTCCTTTTCGGACAGGAAGCCGATCAGGCGTCCGTCGTGATCGGTAACCGGTGCGCCACTCAGCCCGTGCTCCAGCAGTGCGTGGATGGCGTGCAGCACTTCATCTTCGGGGCTGAAGGTAAGGTGGTCGCCCACCATGTAATCCTTGACGAGCATCGATTGAAGCATGAGTCCTCCCTGGACGAATTCAGGATTGTTGTTCGGCCTGCGCCTTCATTTTAGCGAGTCGTTTCGGGCAGGGTTTTTCACAGCCGCCTTCGCATTCCAGGCCGACGGCCCCCAGGCCGCCGCAACTGCCGCCGATCGGCTTGCGGCCGAACATCACGCCGATTGCCATGGCTGCAATGACGACGCCGACAACGATCAGGGTAAGAAGAAAGGTGCTCATTTCAGTTCCAGTGTCCGCTTGTGGTGCGGGGTAGACAATACCTTGTACCGACTTGTTCTTGAATAGCGCGCGTTGCCTGGCTGCGTTTTACAGGATCAGGCTGCCACCCGGTAGCGATCCGGCTTGCTCCAGGCGAGTGACGGTAGGCAGCAGGTCGAGGCCGGTGGTTGTTCTCAGTGCCAGAGCCCGCTCCCGCAGTTCGGCAATGCTGCGTTCGACCGGTTCGCCTGCGGCGCCAAAGGCCACGACGTTGCCGCTGTCGCAGGACGGAAAGGCGATGGCACGGTCGTCGAAGGCGGCAAAGATGCGCTCCACACTGGCTTTATAGCCTTTCGAGCGGCCAAACAGATTGACCGCCATCAGGCCTTGATCGGAAAGGCGGCTGCGCACGGCCTGATAGAAGGCGGCCGTGTCGAGAGCGCCTGCACGTGCATTGCGGTCGTAGCCGTCGACCAGGATGTAGTCGAAGCGGGCTTCTTTTTCGACGATATAGGCGGCACCGTCGCCGATGCGGATGGACAGCCGGGCGTCTTCTGGCGGCAGGCGGAAGAACTGGCGCGCGGCGGCCACTACGCCGGGAGCGATTTCCACGACCTGTAGCCGGCTTTGCGGACAGTTGTGGTAAATGAACTTGGTCAGCGAGGCCGCACCCAGGCCGATCAGCAATACCCGCTTGGGCCAGTGTGCGCCGTCGTCGGCCAGACCATCGCGTAACAGCAGACCCGCCATCATCTCGCGGGTATAGGCCAGCTCAAGAGCATTGGGCTTGCGGATGCGCATTGCGCCCTGTACCCATTCAGAGCCGAAGTGCAGGTAGCGCACGCCGGCTTCTTCGGAAATGTCGATCGGGGTGCTCATGAGCTCATCCGCTTAAGGGCATAGAGTTGTTCCAGCGCTTCACGCGGACTCAGGTTGTCGGGGTCGATGTCGGCAAGCGCGGTCAGTACCGGATGCGACAGGGGGGCCACGTCGGGTTCGGGCAGCGAAGCGAACAGGTCGGGTTGGCTGTTGCTGCCGATCTCGCGGTTTTCCAGAGCACGCAGGCGGCGTTTGGCCTCGCGGATCACGGGGGCCGGAATGCCGGCGAGGGCGGCCACTTCGATCCCGTAGCTCTGGCTGGCCGGGCCTTCTTCCAGGGCGTGCAGGAAAACGATGCGATGGGCGTGCTCGACCGCGTCGAGGTGCACGTTGGCACACTCCGGGTACTCGACGTTGAGCCGGGTCAGTTCGAAGTAGTGGGTGGCGAAGAGCGTCAGGCTGCGGTTCTTTTCGATCAGGTGGCGGGCAATGGAGAACGCCAGCGCGAGGCCGTCGAAGGTGGAGGTGCCGCGGCCGATCTCGTCCATCAGCACCAGGCTGTGTTCGGTGGCACCGTGCAGGATGGCCGAGGCTTCGGTCATCTCGACCATGAAGGTGGAGCGCCCGGAGGCCAGGTCGTCCGAGGCGCCGATGCGGGTGAAGATGGCATCGAGCGGGCCGAGCGTGGCCGATTGTGCGGGCACGAAGCTGCCGATGTGGGCCAGCAGGCAGATCAGCGCGACCTGGCGCATGAAGGTGGATTTACCGCCCATGTTCGGGCCGGTGATCATCAGCATCCTGCGGGTGGGTGCCAGTCGGGCGTCGTTCTGGATGAAGTCCTCGACCTGGCGCTCGACCACTGGGTGGCGCCCACCGACAATGTCGATGCCGACCTGACTTGAGAATGTGGGGGCGACATAACCATGCCGCAGTGCCGCTTCGGCGAAGGCGGCAAGGCCGTCGAGCGTGGCCAGCGCGCGGGCGATGGACTGCAGCGGCGGAATGTGGACGGCGAGCGTATCGAGGATGTCCTCGTACAGGGCTTTCTCTCGCGCCAGCGCGCGCTCCTGGGCGGAAAGCGCCTTGTCCTCGAAGGTCTTCAGCTCGGGCGTGATGTAGCGTTCGGCGTTCTTGAGGGTCTGGCGGCGGCGATAGTCGTCAGGCACCTTTTCGGCATTGGCCCGGCTGACCTCGATGTAGAAGCCATGCACCTTGTTGAACTCGACCTTCAGGCCCGGAATGCCGCTGCGCTCGCGCTCGCGGACTTCCAGCGCCATCAGGAATTCGCCGCAGTTGTTCTGGATGTTGCGCAGTTCGTCGAGTTCGGCGTCGTAGCCGGCTGCGATGACGCCGCCGTCGCGCACCATGGCGGCGGGCTCGGGGGCGATGGCGCGGGTCAGCAGGGTGCAGGCTTCCGGTGAGATCGACAGACCGTTTGCGATGGCCTGCAGCAACTCGCTTTGTGCCGGGGCCAGTTGCGTGGCCAGTTCCGGCAGCCGGGCCAGGCTCTCGCGCAGGGCCGAGAGGTCGCGTGGGCGGGCGCTGCGCAGCGCGATGCGGGCGGTGATGCGGTCTACGTCGGCCACGCCGCGCAGGGCAGCGCGTATCGTACCGGCCAGGCGCCCGTCGCCTTCGCCGACCAGTTCGGCCACGGCACGCTGGCGGGCGGCTGGTATGGCGCGGTCGCGCAGCGGATGATGCAGGGCGTGACGCAGCCAGCGCGACCCCATGCTGGTGACGCAGGTGTCCAGCAGCGACAGCAGGGTGGGCGAGGCTTCGCCGCGCAGGGTTTCAGTTAGTTCCAGGTTGCGCCGGGTGGCTGCATCCAGACGCAGGTACTCGGATTCGCGCTCGACGGTCAGGCCGGTGATGTGGCTCAAGCTCTGGCGTTGGGTGCTGCGGGCGTATTCGTACAGCGCGGCGGCGGCGCCGAGCGCGACCGGCTGCCCCTCGACCCCGAAACCGGCCAGATCGCGGGTGGCGAAGTGCTGGGTGAGCAGGCGGATGCCGGTTTCGCTGTCGAACTGCCATTCGGCCAGCTTGCGCAGTGCGGGTGCCAGCTGTTCGAGCAGCGGCAACGCCAGACCGTCCGGTATCAGGACTTCAGCCGGGCGCAGACGCTCGAACTGTGCCTGCAGCGACTCGGACGGGCATTCCATCAGCCGCAGGTCGCCATTGGCCAGATTGAGCCAGGCCAGCCCGAGCACGCCGCGGTGCAGGTTGGCGGCCAGCAGCAGGGCATCGCGGCGGTCGTCCAGCAAGGCGGCATCGGTGAGCGTACCGGGGGTGACGATGCGCGCCACCGCCCGCTCCATCGGGCCCTTGGTGGCGCCCGGTTCGCCAACCTGTTCGGCGATGACGACCGATTCACCCAGCTTGACCAGACGGGTCAGGTACTGCTCGACCGCATGGAAGGGCACGCCCGCCATCTTGATCGGCTGCCCGGCGGATTGGCCGCGGGTGGTCAAGGTGATGTCGAGCAGGCGTGCGGCCTTCTCGGCGTCTTCGAAGAACAGTTCGTAGAAATCCCCCATGCGATAGAACAGCAAGGTGTCCGGGTGCTGCGCTTTCAGGCGCAGGTATTGGACCATCATCGGTGTATGGCCGGGGAATTCGTCCGCCGAGGCGTTGGGGTCTTGCCGGGATGTCAAGGCTGCAGGTGTCCGGGTCAGGGGCGCAGGTGCGCGCGGGGCAAACGTCGGATTTTACCGTATCGCGGGCGGAGACTTCGAGTGATTGCTGTGCGCTGCCGAGGAAGGTAGTGTGAGATGCCACCGAGATTACGCGAGTGCTGGAATGAGTTTGGTGACGCGTCGATGCAGTAGATTCAGGGGGTAGCAGAGGCCAGTGCTAGCCGTGGAGCGTCATTTTTAGGTGAATGCTTCGCAGAACGTGTTCAGTATGGCTTCTAGGTTGAGGGATGGATGTTCAAGGTAACTGGCAAGTCGGGCAATTGCAGGGGTTGCACATTGCGCGGGGTGGGCGTCGATCCAGTATGGGTCGTCAAGCAAAAGGGTGGCATCGTCGAGGCTGGCGGGTGATAGCACGCTAGCCAGCGTGCGTGGTGATGCCCCGCTAAATCCAATGACCATGCGTTCCTTAGAGTGAATTCTACCGAGCAGAATCTGCAATTCACAATCGGTGTCGCGCAGCACGGCCGAAATGAGGTACAGCCAGAAGCCTGCGACGCTGCAGCGCGTGCGGGTCGAGGCTGGGACTGGCAGGCATAGCCCGCGTTCGATCCGGCATTGGCGCCTGCCTGACAAAGGGCTCAGCAGCAGGCCGATAGAGAGGATCTGTCGCCGGGTGGCCGCGATACTGGAGCCCGTATCGGCGCTCAACTGTGCCAATGTGGTAATGCGCGCAAAGCGTAGTAGCGGACTATTGCGCAGTGCGAGGTCGATGGCTGCGGCGCAATCAATACGGGTCAGTGCATTGAGCGAGCAGTCTCCGTTGTCGGTACCAAGAGCCGTTTCGATGCTGCTGCGGAACATGCCCCAAAGTCCACTGAAGCCGATGGGGCCATAGCGAAAGCCAAGCTGATCGCTCCGGGTGATCGCTGTCGCTGCAATCAGCGGAAAGCGCTGTCCGGAGGCGTCGCGACTGGGCCTGATATGGCCGATCACGGAGTGGGGAGCGTGCGCACTGACGAATGCGAAGTCCAAGCCTGCCGTGCTGTCATAGATCAGCTTCCAGCGTGGGTTCGCGCCCAATGCATTCATACTCTCCGAGGCCCACCTGTCGAGCTGCATGATCAGACTGGATTGTGATCCGCCGCGGACGAAGTCGTTGCGAGAGGGCAGTTTACCGAAATAGTTTGCACCAGTGTGGGGCGCCGGCGTCATGGTTCTTTTGCGGGGTTAGGACAGGTAGAAACGGTGGTGGAGTTTGTTTGTGGTGTGGGCTCGCCGATGGCAATCTGTCTGGGCGGGATAACGATGCGAACGTCTGGGGTGCGGTCCAAGTGCCTGTTTCTGGTTGCGATGCGGGCTGTACGAATCGGCGGATTCAAATGGTATTTCAGGTGGTGACGCAGGTGCTTTAGGGTAACCCCGTTGTGAGGTCTTGAGGTGACAGGAGGGGAGAACAGCAGCCAAGCAGCGAATGCGAAGGCTAGGAGGTAGATGATCAGGAATACATGCATATGTGGCGCGTAGCAGTGGAGAAAAAGCTATGGCATGAGAAGGTGTATAGTATAAAGAGATATTAAAGGACATTGGAATGATCTTTTTGGCATATTTCGGGGTAGGGTAAAGACTGCACTTCAGTTGCGCAGTCTGCGTTACCCATTTTGGCGCTCAATCTTGCGCTGGGCGGCCCTGAGGCTTCCGGTGTGCTGGCTGAATTTGATGGCAGCGTAGGCGGGGCGTACGGTGCAGACTGCCGGGTGTCGGCAGTGGTGACAACGATTGTGCTCAGGGCTTGCGTCGAGCCCTCATGGCTAGTGGTGCATCGCGGACCGTATCTCAGGTACGGAGGGGCTGCCTGCTATGCCAATGGCCAGGTGGGCGTGGCGCCCAGCGACGAGGAGTCTGGTCGCAGATTGACCGTGCGGAGGCCATTGACGCGCCGTAATGCTACGCGGATCGGACGAGGCATAATTTCAGGGTGGGGCGTCGGCACCTTGGCTCAAGTGGTTAAGCTTCCAACGCCGACATGCTGGTGTGGGCGTGTCAGGTCCTGTTGTGCTGGAGCGTGACGGTCAGCGTGATGTTGTGCGCAGCGTGGCCGGTTTGAAGCTTGCGATTGGGCGTAGTGCGCACGCGCCTCTCCGATCCGGGTGCTCAGGTATTCTCGACCGCTGGCAGGAGAACGATGGGAGGGTAGTCCCCGTAACCGTCGGGCCAGGGGGTGAGTACTTCGAAACCAGTATCGGTGACGGCTACCATGTGTTCCCACTGCGCGGATAGCGACCTGTCTTTGGTGACCACCGTCCAGCCGTCGGGCAGGTGTTTGGTGTCTGCCTTGCCGGCATTGATCATGGGTTCGATGGTGAACACCATGCCGGTCTCGAGCCTCAGACCTTGCCCTGGCTGTCCGTAGTGCAGTACTTGTGGTTCATCGTGGTAGATCTGACCGATGCCGTGTCCACAATATTCGCGTACGACGCTGAAGCCCTCGCGATGCGCCACCGTCTGGATGGCGTGACCAACGTCGCCCAGCGTCGCACCGGGGCGTACCTGACGTATGCCCGCGCACATTGCCTCATAGGTGGTCCGTACCAGCCGCCGCGCCAGGATGCCCGGTTCGCCCACAAAGTACATCCGGCTGGTATCGCCAAACCAGCCGTCCTTGATCAAGGCGACATCGATATTGACGATGTCGCCGTTCTTGAGCTTCTTGTCGGACGGAATGCCGTGGCAGATGACGTGGTTGACCGAGGCGCAGATGGTCTTGGGGTAACCGTGATAGCCAATGTTGGCCGGCGTGGCCTTCAAGACATTGACAATGTAGTCGTGACACAGACGGTCGAGCTGATCCGTGGTGACACCGGGGCGCACGTGCTCGGCAATCATGCGCAGTACGTCGGCTGCGAGCATGCCGGCGCGGCGGGCCATGTCGATCTCGGTGGCGGTCTTGATCGACACGTGTGTGTTCTTGCTCATGCCGCCCCCTGTATGTTGTCCTGCGTGTTCAGATCAGCCTGGCTGTCTCGTTCGGCCTGAATCAACAGTTTGCAGATCTCACCGTAGCACAGCGCTGGATTCAGCTCCGCAAGCATGCCGACACGCAACCAGTGTTCGGCTTGTGCGTTGATGGAGCGACTGAGGGCGGCACTGGTCAGGCGCAGGTTTTCATGGATGTGTTCTGATATTTTGACGATACCCACGGTTTTCTCGGTATATGTTTTGTAGTCGTTTCGTATACTACCAGTTCCGCGCGGAAAACTCAGCGCAAAAAGACGACGTGAAGTGCGCACATGGCGACCGGATGCGTTTCCGGATCTACGGGCTGACAGGCGTGGAGTGAGGAGAAGGGCGTGGGGCCCGAGGCTGATCGGGCATGGCTGAAGCCGAAGCAGGCCATTTGATCGAGGTTCGATCTTGTGCGACGCGATGCGTGTTGTTGAGTGGACTGCTGCTTGCGGTCAGATTATGTTGCGTGGATGCTCGATGATCTGTTGATACACAAAGCTCTTGATCTGTACCCGCGCGTCTGGTGAGGGCTCGCGGAACCCGACGCCGAAACTGAGTTCTGGGTCAGGGTTTTCGCCTTCAGCTGCGGGGTGGGCCGATAGCACTTCAGCCATCACCTTGAGACTCATGTCGGTTTCGTGCAGCGTCAGTATGAAGCGCATTTCGAGTTGATCGCCTCGCCGGGCCAGCATGCCACGGGTGCAAAGCAATGCTCCCGTGGCGCTGATGTTGGCAATGCGCCCCGTCGCTACGGGGGTTTCGGGCTGGCTGACGTTACGCACCTCTACCGCGATGTCGGTCTTGACGCGTGCGGACTGCCGAATGACGCTGCCCTGGATGACGGTTGGGAAGGAAAGATGGACGTAGTCGAGCGGTAGGCGGCAGATACGTAGCGCAGTGCAACGGAAGGCGAATGCATTCTGCCGCGAGAAGGCGCGCACGATGATGTCGTCGCCCTCTACCAGTTCGACCCGCTTGCCGGAAATCACCGGGGTGCTGACGATCAGGCTGAGGCCGTCGACATAGCCGATCAGCCGGACCAGGGCGCGGCGCTCCTGCAGGATGCGTCGGCACTCGACCTGCAGGCGGTCGCCGATCGAAAGCTGCATCTCGCCAAAGGTATAGGTCTTGCGTTCAGGTGGGGCGTTGGTCGCGTTGGCTGGGCTGGTTGTGTCGCTACTGGTCTGGTCGGTGGGCGGCATGCAAGGCAGTCGTGCGCGAAAGGTGAGGGCAGGATACGGATTTTTACATATTTGGCAATGACAAATCCGCAACGCATTCTACGAGCTGCGGTGCCGCGGACGCCTTGATCCAGCACAAGCCATCGACTGCTGGTGCGAAATGCAGCGGTGGCGGTCGGGTTCGCGCATCACCATCACGATGGCGTCTGTCGTTCAGTCCTCTCTTGTTTCGGGGGCTGGAAAGTCGTTTTGGATCCAGGCGCTTGCCGTTGCAGATGTGAGCTTGAAATCGGGCCGCACACGAACTTGCGCGACGAGGCTACCCTCGTCGTTGATCGCCGAGAGCGTGGCAAAGGGGGCGTCTTCATCTGGGGTGATGTCCAGCTTGATGTCCCATTGTTGATCGTTGACGAAAACCGTCAGCTGTTTGTGAAGTGCAGCATGCGCTTGCTGGGCGTGGCGCTGGAGGACCTCACTTGCGGTCTTGATCAAGGTGTTGAAGGCGGTCTGGTCAAGGGGCTTGGGGTTCTTCTTGTCACGGCCCATGGTCCACGGGCCCACCAGCGCCGGTTCCGCCTCGCCGTCCTTGAACATGGCGACGGCCCAGCCGTCGTCGTCTTCGTTCTTGATGACACGGGCCATCCAGCCGTTGTCATGCCAGAGGCGGTCTTCACGGATGGCTGTTGATTCTGTAAGGTCGTCGGTATCCATGTAGGAAGTGGTCATGGGCTGTGGTGGGTAAGAAGCGGTTTTGCGTGAAAGTGGGGGCGTCGTGTGCCCGTCTGCTGGTGGTGCGTGGTGGAGCACGGCAGCAGGGGCGACAACATCCGGAAATAGATTCAACTGATCCATGACTTGATGCGAGCGAAGGTAAAGCCGATCGGGTGATGGTGTCTTGTCTGTAGTACTTGGAGCTGATGGCTGTTATTTTATACAGTTTTCGGCCTGCAGCAACAGGGTTCGGTCTCGGGTGTTGATTCACCAAGGGTGTGGGCGAGAACTCAAAAGCAGAGAGGATGTTAATGGTGCAGCTGGCTTCAGGAACGCAGTTTGGTGCGCATTGGGTGCGAGTGCTGGCGTTGGTGCTTGGATTGTGGACGCTGGTGGGGACGACTCAGGCAGCAGCGTTGAAGATCGGTCTGGCGGCTGAGGTCACGACGGTCGACCCGCATTTTTTCAATACCGGACCCAATAATGCGTTTCTGCATCATGTGTTCGACAGTCTGGTTGACGTGGATGCGGACGGCCGCTTGATATCCGGGCTGGCGGAATCCTGGGTGGCGGTCGATGCGACGACCTGGGAGTTCCGCTTGCGCAAGGGGGTGAAGTTTCACGATGGCAGCGAGCTGAGTGCTGAGGATGTGCTGTTCTCGCTGGCGCGACCGGCGCAGCTCACCAACAGCCCGGGCTCCTACACTAGCTATACCAAACCCATCGTCGCCAGTCAGGCGGTGGACCGCTATACCGTGCGCCTGCGTACGGCAACGCCTTATGGTCCGCTGCCACTCGATCTCAGTTCGATCTTCATCGTGTCGAAGAAGGCGGTAGAGAAGACCGGGACCGAGCAGTTCAATGCGGGGCCGGCGGCGATTGGAACGGGGCCGTTCAGGCTGGTGGCGTTTCACAAGGGCGAGCGCATCGAGTTGGCACGCCATGAGGCCTACTGGGGTGTCCGGCCTGAGTGGGATACCGTGCATTTCCGTGTGCTGGCCAGCGATGCGCCGCGGCTGTCGGCCTTGCTGGCGGGTGATGTGGATCTGATCGAGGCCGTGCCGACGGCCGATCTGGCGCGGCTCAAGACCAATCCGCGCGTCTCGGTCACCACTCGTACCACCTGGCGCACGCTGTTCTGGCATCTGGACCAGTTTCGCGACCGCTCGCCTTACGTAACCGATCTGGCCGGCAAGCCGCTGGACCGCAACCCGCTGAAGGATGTGAGGGTGCGCCGGGCGATTTCGAAGGCGATCAATCGCCAGGCCCTGGTCGAGCGCTCGCTCGAGGGGCGGGCGGTGGCGGCGTCCAACATCAACGCCCCCGGCATTTTTGGTTACAACAGCGAGATTGCGGTGGAGGCCTACGACCCGGCCGGGGCAAAGAAGCTGCTGGCAGAGGCCGGCTATCCGGAGGGTTTCGGGCTGACCCTGCATGGCCCCAACAACCGCTACATCAACGACGCCCAGGTGGTGCAGACGGTGGCGCAGTTGCTTAACCGGGTGGGTATCCGGGCGAAGGTCGAGACCTTGCCGCTGTCGGTCTACTTCGGCAAGGCACGGGCAAGCGAGTACAGCATGGCCTTGCTTGGCTGGGGCTCGCTGGCGAGCGACTTTACCCTGCGTTCCATCGTGGGGACGCCCGATGCCGATCGGGGGTGGGGAACCTGGAACTGGGGGCGCTACAGCAACCCGGCAGTGGATGCCCTGGTGCAATCCGCGCTCGAGTCGGTGTCACCCGAACAGCGCGAGGATTTTGCCCGCCAGGCGGCCAAGCTGGCGCTGGACGATGTGGCGGTCATCCCGTCCCACCACCAGTTGGCGAGCTGGGGCTTGCGCAAGGGCTTGAAGTACGACGGCCGGGTGGATGAGTTCACCTATGCGCACGAGGTGCGCAGCGTGAAATGAGGGGCCTGAATCGATGTGAACGTGTCCCGGTGGCATAAAAAAAGGCGCAGGGGGCTTGGGGGCATATCGCGCCTGATTGCCCGTTGCGGGCCGTTCATTGATAGCATCCAGGCTTCTTTCATCTGTTCCGCTCCTTTCCTGCATGCCGTTTTTCATCCTCAGGCGCTGCCTGCAGGCGGTCAATGTGCTGGTCGTCATGTCCTTGCTGGTGTTTGCCGGGGTCTATGCGATCGGTAGCCCGCTGGACCTGCTCGTCGACCCCCAGGCCACGACCGAGGATCTGGCGCGGGCAGCGGCCGCGCTGGGGCTGGATCAACCGGTATGGGTGCAGTACGGGCGTTTCCTGAGCCGTGCGCTGGGTGGTGATCTGGGGGATTCCTTCATCCACGGCAGTCCGGCGATCGGGCTGATCCTGGCACGTCTGCCGGCGACGCTGGAGCTTGCGGTGGTGGCCATGCTGATTGCAGTTGGGCTGGGTGTTCCGCTTGGGCTGTGGGCCGGCCTGCATCCGGATACGGTAGGGGGGCGGACCATCATGGCGGGCTCCATCGTCGGCTTCTCGCTACCGACTTTCTGGGTCGGGCTGATGCTGATCATGGTGTTTTCGGTGCAACTGGGCTGGTTGCCAGCCGGCGGACGGGGGCCGACCACCGAGCTGTTTGGTTTGCCGCTGTCGGTCTTGTCTGTCGAAGGTTGGCGCCATCTGATCCTGCCTGCGACCAATCTTGCCCTGTTCAAGCTTGCGCTGATCATCCGCCTGACACGCAGTGGCACACGCGAGGCCTTGCAGCAGGATTACGTCCGCTTTGCGCGTGCCAAGGGTTTGTCAACCGGCCGGGTGGTGGGGGTGCATGTGCTGAAGAACATCCTGATTCCGGTCGTTACCGTGGTGGGCATGGAGTTTGGGTCGCTGGTGGCGTTTTCGGTGGTGACCGAGTCCATCTTTGCGTGGCCGGGCATGGGCAAGTTGCTGCTTGATTCGATCACCCAGCTCGACCGCCCGGTGGTGCTCGCTTACCTGTTGCTGATCGTGCTGCTCTACATCGTCATCAATCTGGTGGTCGATCTGGTCTATGCGCTGCTTGATCCACGCGTTGGCCGCGGAGGGTCGGGCCGATGAGTGCTGCCGACCAAGCTGCGGTCATGCGCGATCACCCGCTGCGGCGATGGATCCGTGCCTATGCCGACAGCCGGCTGGCCCTGGCGGGCTTGGGTTTGCTGGTGCTGATTGTCGCGGCGGCCATCGCCGCGCCCTGGCTGGCGCCACAGAATCCTTACGACTTGATGCAGCTCGACATGCTCGATGGCCGCCTGCCTCCAGGTAGCGTCAGTGGCGATGGTGAGCTGCGCTATCTGCTGGGTACGGATGCCCAGGGGCGGGACATGTTGTCGGCGATTCTGTATGGCCTGCGCATCAGCGTCGTCGTCGGTGTGGCGGCCACACTGCTTGCCTTGCTGGTGGGCATGACGCTGGGTCTGGTGGCCGGGTATTTCGGCGGCCGCTTCGACGCCTTGCTGATGCGGGTGGTGGATATCCAGCTGGCCTTTCCGTCGATCCTGACGGCGATGATCCTGCTGGCCTTGTTTGGTCAGGGCATCGACAAGATCATCATCGCGCTGGTGGCTTCGCAGTGGGCCTACTATGCCCGGACCACGCGCAGCGTGGCCATGGTCGAGGCCGACAAGGCCTACATCGAGGCGGCGCGCTTGCTGGGCTTGTCGACACTGCGCATCGTGTTCCGTCATCTGTTGCCCAACTGTCTGCCGCCGCTGATGGTGGTGGCGGCGCTGCAGGTGGCGGCAGCGATTGCGCTGGAGGCGACCCTGTCCTTCCTTGGCCTGGGGCTGCCGGTGACCGAGCCGTCGCTTGGTTTGCTGATCGCCAACGGCTTTCAGTATCTGTACTCCGGTCGTTACTGGATCAGCCTGTTCCCCGGGCTGGCCTTGCTGCTGACCCTGCTTGCGCTCAATCTGGTGGCCGACCAGTTGCGCGACGTGCTCAACCCCAGGTTGCGAAAGTCATGAACTCGGTGCACAACGCGGCTCAAGCCGTGCTGGAGGTGACCGGGCTGAGTGTCGGCTTTGCCCAGCGGGGGACCGTCCTGCGCGCGGTGGACGATATCAGCCTGCATATTGCGCCGGGTGAGGTGCTGGGCCTGGTCGGGGAGTCGGGGTCGGGCAAGTCGATGACCGCGTATTCGCTGCTGGGTCTGGTGGAGCCGCCCGGTCAGGTGAGTGCCGATACCTTTCGTCTATGCGGCAAGGAGATGCGCGCCGCGGACGAGCGCGCCTGGCGGCAACTGCGGGGCCGGCGCATCGCGATGATCTTTCAGGATCCGATGATGACGCTGAACCCGGTGTTGCGGATCGACACCCAGATGGTCGAAGCCATCCACGCTCATCGCCGGGTGGGGCGAGGCGCTGCGCTGGAGATGGCGGCAGCGGCCTTGCAGCGGGTGGGCATCGCCGATGCCCCGGCGCGTCTGCATGCCTATCCGCACCAGTTGTCGGGCGGGATGCGCCAGCGTGTGGCGATTGCGATTGCCTTGCTCAACGCGCCTGACCTGATCGTGGCCGATGAGCCGACCACCGCGCTCGATGTCACGATCCAGGCGCAGATCCTGGCCGAGATGCAGGCCTTGTGTCAGGCGTCCGGTACTGCACTGCTGTGGATCACCCATGATCTTGCGGTTGTGGCTGCGCTGGCCGACCGGGTCTGTGTGATGTACGCCGGAAGAATCGTCGAGCAGGGACCCGTCGACCAGGTGCTGGCGCAGCCTGCCCACCCCTACACCCGCGGCCTGCTGGATTCCACGCCCGCTGCGGCCCCGAGCCAGCATGCCGACAACGCGGGTGCGACGCGACGGCTGAGCACGATTCCCGGCCTGCCACCGGCCCTGGGCGAGCGGCCCGAGGGGTGTGCGTTCCGGCCGCGCTGTGCGCGGGCAAGCGCGGCCTGCCTGCAAGTGCCGGCGCTGGTGGCGGTGTCACCGGGGCACGAGGTCCGGTGTTTTCATCCCTTGGCGCGGGTGTCGGCATGAGCGTGGGCAGTACGACCGGCACCATGCCGCTATTGGCCCTGCAGGGTGTGAGCAAGCAGTTTGGGTCGGCGCAGGGCTGGCTTGAGCGGGGCGCGGCGCGATTGGGTTGGCTCCCGCCGGCAGGTTCGGTGCAGGCCGTCGACCAAGTTGACCTGGCGATCATGCCGGGCGAGGTGGTCGGGCTGGTGGGCGAATCCGGCTGCGGCAAGTCCACGCTGGGGCGGATCGCGGTCGGGCTGACGCCGCCTTCTGCGGGCGAACGGCGTTGGTGCGGCGAGGCGATCGATCGCTTGCCGGCCAGCGAGCGTCGACGCCTGCAACTGGGTATCCAGATGATCTTTCAGGATCCCTACGCATCGCTCAATCCGCGCCTGACGGTGGGTGAGTTGATTGCCGAGGCGCCGCGGGTTCATGGCCTGATCGGGCGTCGTGAACAGGGCGAATTTGTTGCGCGCAGTCTGCAAGGTGTCGGCCTGGATGCGACAATGGCTAGCCGTTATCCGCACCAGTTCTCGGGCGGTCAGCGGGCCCGCATCGGCATTGCCCGCGCGCTGGCGGTCAGGCCCGCCTTTCTGGTGTGCGACGAGGCGGTGGCGGCCCTCGATGTGTCGGTGCAGGCTCAGGTGTTGAATCTGTTTGCCGATCTTCGCGAACAGCTTGGTCTGACCTATCTCTTCATCAGCCACGATCTGGCGGTGGTGCGGCATCTGGCCGACCGGGTTGCGGTGATGTATCTCGGCCGTGTTGTCGAGATGGCAAGGGTAGGCGAGTTGTTTGGACGTCCCGCCCATCCGTATACCCAGGCGCTGCTGGCGGAGGCGCCGACGCTGAAGGTCGGCAAGCGGCAGTTCATCCCGATCCAGGGCGAGCTTCCATCGCCGCTGGCACCGCCGTCGGGTTGTCATTTTCATCCGCGCTGCCCGCATGCGATGCCGGTATGCAGTAAGCAGGCACCAGCCCTGCGCGAGGTGGCGCCGGGGCATGATTCGGCGTGCCATCTGACTTCGGGTTGAGGTCTGGTGCCGCTCTTGGCCAGCTGCTTGTGGGGAGTGGATGTATTTTGGGGTGTTGCAGCGTGTCCGCAAGTCAGTGGAGCGTCACTTCGAACCGTTGAATAAGGAAGTGAAAATATCTTCGTTCCTTCGGCGATGGGGAGTCCGTAGATTGAGCTTTCCGATCTTTCGACGACCGAACAGGAACGAAACATGAACCTCAAGAATCTGCGCCGCAACCTGCTGGCCATTGCCCTTGGCTCAACGGTGTCGGTGGGGGCTTTTGCCCAAGTGACCCTGCTCAACGTGTCCTATGACCCGACCCGCGAGCTTTATCAGGAGTACAACGCCGCTTTTGCCAAGTACTGGAAGGCGAAGGCGGGTGAGGATGTCACCATCAAGCAATCGCATGGCGGTTCGGGCAAGCAGGCGCGTTCGGTGATCGATGGCCTCGAGGCGGATGTGGTGACACTGGCACTTGCTGGCGATATCGACGCCATCACCGAGAACGGTGGTGCGGTCGCCGCCGGCTGGCAGAAAAAGCTGCCGCTGAACTCGTCGCCTTATACCTCGACCATCGTCCTGCTGGTCAAGAAGGGCAACCCGAAGGGCATCAAGGACTGGAATGATCTGGTCAAGCCGGGTGTCGAGGTGGTGACGCCAAACCCGAAAACTTCTGGCGGTGCGCGCTGGAACTACCTGGCAGCCTGGGGCTATGCCTTGCAGCAACCGGGTGGCAGCGAGGCCAGCGCAAAGGAATTCGTCAAGAAGCTGTATGCCAACGTGAAGGTGCTGGACTCGGGTGCCCGTGGCTCGCTGACCACCTTTACCGAGCGTGGTATCGGCGACGTGCTGATCTCATGGGAGAACGAAGCTTATCTGGCGCTGAAGGAGTTCGGACCGGACAAGTTCGAGATCATCACGCCGTCGGTGTCCATTCTGGCCGAGCCGCCGGTCGCGGTGGTCGACAAGGTGGTTGACAAGCGTGGCACCCGCAAGGTGGCGACCGAGTACCTGAACTACCTGTACTCCGCTGAAGGTCAGGACATCGCCGGCAAGCACTACTATCGTCCGACCGACAAGGCGGCACAGGCCAAGTATGCCAAGCAGTTCGCCCAGGTGAAGTTGTTCGGCATCGATGAAGTGTTTGGGGGTTGGGGCAAGGTACAGAAGGCCCATTTCGGCGATGGCGGCGTGTTCGACCAGATCACCGGCGCTTCCAGGTAAGTCTCGGCGCAGCGCGTGTTGAAAAGGCCCACCCGACGGATGCCGGGTGGGCCTTGCTGATTGGATTTGCCGATGTGGGGTTGGCGGGCGTGCCGGACGAGCTTAATCCGCCTCGCTACCCTGCTTGCCCAGGGCCCCGATGACCCGGGCTTCGGTGAGCTCAGGCGCACACAGTTCGATGAAGCGATACGCGAAGCCACGCAGGTAGTGGCCACGCCGCACCGCGATGCGGGTGGTGTTCTCGGGAAACAGGTGGGTGCTGTCGAGCTGCACCAGATCGCCGTCGCGCCCGGCCACGAACGCCATCGAGGCCAGGATGCCGACCCCCAGGCCCAGCTCCACATAGGTCTTGATCACATCGGCATCGAGCGCCGACATCACCACATCGGGCACCAGCCCGGCGCTGGCAAAGGCATTGTCGATGCGCGCCCGCCCGGTAAAACCCTCGTGATAGGTGATGATGGGGTAGTCGGCCACCGCCTCCAGCGTCAGCTTTGGCAGCGCCTGCAGCGGATGGCCGTTGGGGACGATCACCGAATGGTGCCAGCTGTAGTACGGAAAGGAGGCCAGCTCCGGCACATTGGCCAGCGCCTCGGTGGCCACGCCGATGTCGGCCTGGCCGTCGAGCAGGAGCTGCACGATCTCGGCCGGGCTGCCCTGGTGCAGTTTCAGGTGCACCTTGGGGTAGGCCCGCTTGAACGCGGTCACCACCTTGGGCAGCGCGTAGCGGGCCTGGGTGTGGGTGGTGACCACGGTCAGCTGGCCTTCATCGCGCTTGCTGTACTGCTCGGCCAGGCGCTTGATGTTGCCAGCGTCGAGCAGCATGCGCTCGACCATCACCACCAGCTCCTTGCCGGGTTCGGTGAGGCCGAGCAGGCGCTTGCCCTTGCGCACGAAGAGCTCGACGCCCAGCTCGTCCTCCAGGTCCTTGATGTGTTTGGACACCCCCGACTGCGAGGTGAACAAGGCATTGGCCACCTCGGTCAGGTTGAAACCGCGGCGCACCGTCTCGCGGATGATGCGCAACTGCTGGAAGTTCATTGAGGACTCGCTGCTTGACGTTCGAAGAGTTTGAGACGGGAGGGCACGAGGCGGACGATCTGGCCCTCGGCCAGGCCCAGCTCGGTCACCCGGCTGCGTGCGAGCTCGACCTCGTAGTGCTGTCCGCTCGACCCATTGACCCCATCGAGCTCCACCCGCGCGGTGATGCCAAAGGACAGCACCCGGTTGACGCGCGCCGAGACCCCCTTGCCCACCTCACCGTCGACCACGATATCCAGTTCGTGAGGGCGCGCAAAGGCGATCACCTCGGCCCCCTGGCGGAACGCGTCCGGCTGATCGTGCAGGACATCCTCCCCGACCTGGACCGTACCATCCTCGATGCGGCCGTGGAACAGATTAACGGATCCGAGAAAGCTGTACACAAAGGGCGTGGCCGGGTGGCGGTAGACCTCCTCCGGAGTACCGATCTGCTCGACCTTGCCATGGTCCATCAGCACCACCCGGTCGGCCACCTCCAGCGCCTCTTCCTGGTCGTGGGTGACGAAGATCGAGGTAATGTGCAACTCGTCATGCAGATTGCGCAGCCAGCGGCGCAGCTCCTTGCGCACCTTTGCATCGAGCGCGCCGAAGGGCTCGTCGAGCAGCAGCACGCGCGGCTCCACTGCCAGCGCCCGGGCGAGCGCAATGCGCTGGCGCTGGCCGCCCGACAGCTGTGCCGGAAAGCGGTCGGCCAGCCAGTCGAGCTGGACCAACTGGAGCAGGTCGTGCACCTTGGTACGGATCTGTGACTCGGACGGACGCTGTGCCCGCGGCTTCATGCGCATGCCGAAGGCGACGTTGTCGAACACGGTCATGTGGCGGAACAGCGCATAGTGCTGGAACACGAAGCCCACCTGGCGTTCGCGCACATGGGTGCCCGAGGCATCTTCGCCTTCGAGCAGCACCTGACCCGAATCGGCCTGCTCCAGTCCGGCGATGATGCGCAGCAAGGTGGTCTTGCCGCAGCCGGAGGGCCCCAGCAGGGCCACCAGCTCGCCAGTGGGAAACTCGAGGGAAACCTTGTCCAGCGCCACGAAGCTGCCGAACTGCTTGTGAATGTCCTTGACCTGGATGCTCATGATGCGTCGTCCTTGATGGAATCCTACAACCTAGAAACCGCAGTTGGATGCGCCCGAGTGTGCGTCTGGCGGGCTGTCTGGCAAGGCGCGACGAAGCCGCATGGTCATTCCCTGCAATGAGGAGCAACGCGGCCAGGCAGCCCGCCAGGCGTGCAATCGGGTGCATAGCGCGCCTACCGTATTGCCGGTGTCTGCCCGATACCGAGAACATCGTGTTCATCGGGCTTTCGGGCTATCGACAAGCGGCTGACTGCGGTTTCTAGGTTCA
This sequence comes from Parazoarcus communis SWub3 = DSM 12120, assembly GCF_003226565.1. Taxonomy (GTDB): domain Bacteria; phylum Pseudomonadota; class Gammaproteobacteria; order Burkholderiales; family Rhodocyclaceae; genus Parazoarcus; species Parazoarcus communis. The sequence continues at coordinate 44,550 of NZ_QKOE01000007.1, forward strand.
ATGCGCGGGCGGCGCGGTTCTCGACCCAGGTCTTGATCACCAGGGTGACGATGGCCAGCAGCGCAAGCAGGGAGGCGACGGCAAAGGCCGCCGCGAACTGGTATTCGTTGTAGAGAATCTCGACATGCAGCGGCAGGGTGTTGGTCTGGCCCCGGATATGACCCGAGACCACCGACACCGCACCGAACTCGCCCATTGCCCGCGCATTGCACAGGATCACCCCGTACATCAGGCCCCACTTGATGTTGGGCAGGGTCACATGCCAGAAGGTCTGGAACCCATTGGCGCCCAGCACCACCGAGGCCTCCTCCTCCTCGCGCCCCTGGGCCTGCATCAGCGGGATCAGCTCGCGGGCAACGAAGGGAAAGGTGACGAACACGGTGGCCAGCACGATGCCGGGCACGGCAAAGATGACCTTGAGGTCATTGGCCATCAGCCAGCCGCCGAACCAGCCCTGCGCACCAAACAGCAGCACCCAGACCAGACCGGCAATCACCGGCGACACCGAGAACGGCAGGTCGATCAGCGTGATCAGGAACTGCTTGCCGCGGAACTCGAACTTGGCAATCGCCCACGCCGCGCACACCCCGAACACCAGGTTGAGCGGCACCGCGATCAGCGCCGCCGTCAGCGTCAGCCGGACCGCCGACAAGGCGTCCGGATCGCTCAGCGCGGTGAGGTAGGTACCCCAGCCCTTGCGGAAGGCCTCGACGAACACCGCGATCAGCGGCATCAGCAAGAAGGTGGCGAAGAAGGTCAGCGACACGCCCAGGATCAGCCACTTGACCCAGGGGGCTTCGCGCGTGGCAGCGCGCGACTCGAAGCGGGCGGCGTGATCGCCGCCCAGATGCAGGGTGGTTGCGCCGGCCATCAGCGATCTCTCCCGGTACGTTTGGACGTCCATGCCTGCAAGCCGTTGATCACCAGCAGCAGGACGAAGGACAACAGCAGCATGACGACGGCGATGGCGGTGGCGCCGGCGTAGTCGTATTGCTCGAGCTTGGTGATGATCATCAGCGGGGTGATCTCGGACACCATCGGGATGTTGCCGGCGATGAAGATGACCGAGCCGTATTCCCCCACGGCCCGGGCAAAGGCAAGCGCAAAGCCGGTCAGCAGCGCGGGCAGCAGGATGGGCAGGATGACGAAGCGGAAGGTCTGCCAGCGATCGGCCCCCAGGCTGACCGCGGCCTCTTCGAGTTCGGTGTCGAGATCCTCGAGGATCGGCTGCACGGTGCGGACCACGAAGGGCAGGCCGATGAAGACCAGCGCGACCAGCACCCCCAGGGGCCCGAAGGCCACCTTGACCCCGATGGCGTCGAAGTACTGACCGATCCAGCCGTTCTTGGCGTACAGCGCGGTCAGCGCGATGCCGGCCACGGCGGTGGGCAGGGCAAAGGGCAGGTCAACCAGCGCATCGATGATGCGCTTGCCGGGAAACGAATAGCGCACCAGCGCCCACGCCAGCATCAGGCCAAACACGGTGTTGATGGCCGCGGCGACCAGCGACAGCCCGAACGACAGCTTGTAGGTGGCGACCACGCGGGGCGTGGTGACGACATCCCAGAACTGGCCCAGGCTCAGCTCGCTGGTCTTGATGAACACCGCAGCGAGCGGGATCAGCACGATCAGTGACAGGTAGGTCAGGGTGAAGCCGAGCGTGATCTTGAAGCCCGGCAACACCCTGAAAGTCTTGGTGGCAGCCATTAGCGGCTCACCGTGATCTGGTGATGAAGAACGGGGGTGGCGCAGTGACTGCTGGTGCCCCCCCGGATCGTTTTGACGGCCATCATCTTGCGGTCCTTGATTGGATGATGGCTGGAGTTTAATCAGAAGGTTTATTGGGTATAAGTAATAAAAAATGGAATTGATATTCCATTTTGAGCTAAGTTATGGAGGGATGTTGGTGGCGTTGAAGCGGATTGGGAAGGCACTGTCTGATGTAGAGCGCCTGGAACAAAAAACAAAAAAGCCCTTGAAAGATCAAGGGCTTTTTTTAATGTCTGGCGGACAGGGCGGGATTCGAACCCGCGTTGGGATATTATCCCAAACACGCTTTCCAGGCGTGCGACTTAAACCACTCATCCACCTGTCCGTGGAAGCCGCGCATTCTAGCGGCTTTGCCCTTGGGTGGGAAGCGCTTGTTGCGTTCTTTTTGCCGATATTGCGTTTTTCGATCGGGTTGCATTCGTTTCAGGCGGTGATGTCCGGTATGTCCGTCAAGCTTGGCGGGTTTCCTCTTGGGATTGTCTTACTGGCGTAAAATGCCGCTCCATACAGAATGACTCCGCCGGGCAGGCAATGAGCGGAGACAGAATCCCCGGGAGAACCTGATGCACCGTATCAACCTGCACGACGCGATCGTGGCACTGACCACGTCGCTGGATTTTGTGGGCGTGGATGAAATTCAGCATGGCAAGCGTGTTGGCCATATGGCGCGGGTCGTGGCCGAGACGATGGCTTGGCCGCAGGCGCGCTGCCTGGATTTGCTGCACGCTGGCATGTTGCACGATTGTGGCGTTTCGCGCGTGCGCGAGCACCGCAACCTGACCGAGACCCTGGAGTGGGACGGTGCCGAAGAGCACTGCGTGCGCGGCGCGGACTATCTGGCGGCCTGCCCGGTGCTAGCGCGTTATGCCGGTGTGGTGCGCTATCACCATACGCGCTGGGAAGATCTGCAGGCGATGCACGAGGTGGATCTGGAGACCCGGATCGAGGCCAATCTGGTTTATCTGGTAGATCGTGTCGACGTGCTGCTGGCGCCTTATCTGGTGGGCGGACATCTGGCCAACGACATCATCTGGGAGCGGGAAGGGATCGTCGATCGCGTGCGCAGCCTGTCCGGCACATTGTTCGAGCCAGGTCTGGTGGAGGCGTTTTGCGAGGTTGCAGCGTCCGAGGCCTTCTGGCTGTCGATGGAGCCGCTGTACCTGAATGAAGAGCTTGAGTTGCTGGGCAAGCAGATGCCGCCGGTCATGTTGCAGACGGCTGAGCTACTTGAGCTGGCTGACCTGTTTTCACGTGTGGTGGATGCCAAAAGTCATTACACCGACGACCACTCCCGCCGCGTCGCCGCAATCAGCCGCCACCTTGCGGCGGCCATGGGGCGCACCGGTGACAGCCTGATCATGATCGAGCTGGCAGGCCTGCTGCACGACATGGGCAAGCTGAGGGTGCCTGACGAGATCATTGAGAAACCCGGGACGCTCAACCGCGACGAGCGCGCCTATATTGCGCGTCATAGCTATGATACGTACCGTATCCTGTTACGCATCTTTCCCGATACGCCGATCCCGGGTTGGGCGGGGTCGCACCATGAAAATCTGCTGGGTCAGGGATACCCGTTCAGGACCGCTGCGGGTGAGATCGACCTGGAAACCCGCATCATCTCGGTGGCAGATATCTTCCAGGCCTTGTTGCAGGATCGTCCGTATCGTCCCCGACTGGATGCCAGGGCGGTGGTTGAACGGGTGCAGGCAATGGTGGATGAAGGACGGCTGGATGCGGATGTCGTCGCGGTGCTGATTGCCGAACTGGATAGCTGCCTGGCTTTGGCTTTGCCTGACGGTGTGCGCCGTACCCCGGCTGCGTGAGTGTGCGTCAGTTTGCCGTCGGGCGCTTGAGGTAAGTTTCAAGTTCTGCGCAGAGTTGTCCGACCTCTGCAATCAACTGCTGGCGTAGTGTATCGAGTGGCGTGCCATCCGATTTGCAGGCACGTTCCAGTGCGCCCGCCATCTGGGCTGCGGGATGGGCGTGGATCTGCGCCAGCATGCCACGCAGTGAATGCGCGATCTTGCCTTGACCCGGACGGTCATTCGTCGCTTCCAGTGTGCCGACGGTTTCCTGCTGCCAGACCAGTGCGCGCTGGAGGATCTCCCGCGTCAAGGTGCCGTCGTCCATCAGGTCATCACGCAGGGCGACCGGGTCAAAGTGGTGAAACGCAGACAGCTGGTCAGTCATCGCGGATCAGGCCTCGGCTGAGGGGGCATTGCGGACCGGTGCAATTGCCTGGGTCAGTGTAGCCAGGCTGAGCGGTTTCAGCAGGATGTCGTTGAAGCCTGCGTCGAGGAACTCTTCGCGGTCCTGCGCCATGCCGTGCGCAGTATACGCAATCAGGTGTATGTCCCGCCAGGCGGGATTGGCGCGGATGATGCGGCAGGCCTCGGTTCCACTCATGCCTGGCATCGAGATGTCCAGCAGGATCAGCGCGGGCTGGATGTCGGGCAGACGTTGCAGCATCGATTCGGCATCGGCGAATTCTTCGATCGTCCAGCCAAGACGTTGCATGAAGGCTGCCGGCAGTTTGCGGTTGACCGGACTGTCGTCAGTAATGAAGGCAAGCGAACTCATGGATCTCAGCTGGATTGAGTCGGAGGAGAGGCTGCCGGTATCGTGATCGAGAAGCTTGAGCCGACGCCTACCCGTGAGCTTACCTCAATCCGGCCGCCCATCAAGTCGACCATCCGGCGCGCCAGTGACAGACCCAGTCCGGTACCCATATGGCGGCGGGTAAGGAAGTTTTCCGATTGGCAGAAGGGTTCGAAGATGTGCTCGAGATCCTTGTCCGGAATGCCAACGCCCGTGTCGCTGACCGTTAGCACCAACGATTGATCGCGCTGTTGCAGCCGCACACGTACATCACCTTGCTCGGTAAATTTGATCGCATTGGACAACAGGTTGTTGACAACCTGACGTAGTCTGACCGGATCGCCCCGACCCCAGTACTCGTCCGGAATGTCGGTGTGCAAGTCGAGATTGGACGCGGCAGCGGTGACAGAGTAGAGGTTGACTGCGGAGCGCATCAGCTCCGATACGTTGACCGATTCCAGGCGCAGCTCCATGCGGCCGGCCTCGATCTTGGCGAGATCGAGCACGTCGTTGAGGACAGCTAGCAGATGGTGACCGCTGTCCCGGATGGTTTCGGCGTAGCCACGTTGTTCTTCATTGTGCAGATCCATGTGCAGCAACTCGGCGTAGCCGATGATGCCGTTGAGCGGTGTGCGCAGTTCATGCGACATGCTGGCAAGGAACTCGGACTTCATCCGGTTGGCCTGTTCTGCGGTCAGTCTGGCCTCCTCGAGTCGAACGATCGAGGCTTGTACCGAGTCCGCCATGCGATTGAACGAGTGTCCCATCTCGGCCATTTCGTCCTTGCCGCGCACCTCGAGTCGCGCGTCGAGGTCACCCCGCTGGAAGCGCCCGATGCCCGCAACCACCGATGTGATGCGGCTTGACAGCAGGTTGGCCATCCATACCGCGATGAAGATGACTGCGATGATCATGACAATGGTGGATACCGTCAGTGCAGCCGCCGTGTTGGCAAGACTCTTGCCAATATCTGTTACCAGTGATTCGCGCTGGCTCTGCATGTCAAGATCGGCGCGGGCTGTCATCGCACTGATGCGCTTGCCCGATTCGGTCGCGGCCTGGTGGAAATCATCCACATTGGCGCCGATGGTGACAAAACCGAAACCCCGGCGCGAATGGCCATAGCGGCCGGTGTAGTAGGGAATGGCAGCAGCAGTCGTCAGCTTCCACAAGCCACTGAAGAAGATGTTGAATGAACCCGATCCGCCGTGTTCGGTCAGGTCGTACCAGCCGATGCATTGGGGCGAGAAGTTCAGGTAGCGACAATCCAGACCGACCGAGCCCGATGTGGACGAGGCCGGGTGCGGCTTGCGGGTGATGCGCTGATCCTTGAACGGCTCGACCGTTTCGGCGAAGGCCGGCCAGGACCGGCCGCTGGCTTGCCAGGCTTCGTAAAGCTCCTGATCCAGCCATGGCGTTGCGCGTTCGCCGGTGGCGGGGTCGAAGCCGACAATGAAGTAGTCGCGCGCGTGGGAGATGCTGCGGCCCAGGTAATCCCACATGAAGGCGTAGTTGCCGGAGGCCGGGTCTGCAATCGCCGTGTGCCGTTTGTCAGTCGGGCTGACCGGGTCGGTGAAGGCCATCAGGTGGGCGTGGTCCAGCGCCAGTGTGACGTAGCCGATCACCTTGCCGTCGCGCTCCACGGGTGTGGCCCATCGGATCAGGCCGCGAAAGCGCTCGCCCACTGGGTTCTCAAGCCCGGCGTAGCCGGATTTTTCCGGCTCGAAAGGCTTGTTTCGCTTGGTGGCTTCTGCCGGGGTGTAGGGGCCGATCCAGGCGGCGGGTACTTGCTTGCCGATGACCTCGGAGACATAGATCTCTCCTGGCGCGAGTGCCTGTAAATCGGACCAGTAGGTTTCGGCGCGCAGGAAGGTGTTCTCGCGCCGCTTGATATCGCGCAAGTCGCTGTCGAGCAGGTCCTTGGCTGGATCGGTCACGATCTTGATCTTCTCGATGCCGTCCAGGCCGACGAAGGTGATCTCCATGAACAGCGGTGCCGTATATTTGCGCTCGACCGGGTCGGGTTCGCGGTAGTTGAAGGCGCGCGAATTGTCCGACAGCGGGGCGCGAACCGGTGATCGGTCGATCTTTACGAGTTCGGCGGGTTCCCACTTGCTGCCGTCCGCGCTGGGCCGGTAGGGCACGTGGTCTTCAAGGTCGCGCAGATGCCCATCAACAAACCACCGGTAGGTGGAGGCGTCAATCGGCATCCTGGCTGCGTGCAGGATGTCCTTGTCACGCTCATATAGAAACTGGGCGACGGCGCGGGCTGTTTGTGTGGTCAGGGTTTCGATCGCTTCGCGGGAGCGATCGTCCAGGGCTGCGATTGCATCGCTGATGGCGGTGTCGGCGGTGCTCTGCTGCGTGTCGCGCATGTTGCTGACCATGCTGATGACGCCATCGGTCACCGATTCGCCCAGCTTCTGTGCAGCGCTCCATGCAAACCAGGCCAGCAACAATAGCGGCACAACCTTGATGGCAACAAAAATGGCGATCAGCTTGGCGCGGATGCTCAGGTTTTCCAGCCATGAACGCATGTGTTGTCCCCGATGAGTATTGTTATTTGTGCGATCTGGCAGCGGCAGGGAAAGCGGTGATGATCAGTTGTCCGCGCGGATGTCCGAGGCCATGACACGCTGCCGTCTGACCAGTGAGATCAGCGCCTGGACATAGCCGTGAAGTTCGCGAAAGGGGACGGGCTTGCCATAGGCCACCACGTCCGGCGGCAATCCACCCTCGGCTTCGATTTCTTCGGCTGACAACGAGGACACGACGACGATGGCAATATCCAGGGTCGCCGGATTATCGCGCAGGCGGCGAATCATTTCGAACCCGTTCACCCCGTTCATGCGCAGGTCGGTGATCAGAAGGTCGGGTGGCTGCCTGCCAACCGCCATCAGCGCGTCGAGGCCGTGCTCGAAGATCCTGACATCAAGCGGCAACGCCCAGCGCTCAAGTGCTTCCCGGTAGACGTGGCGCAGCAACTCGTCATCCTCGACCACCATGACACGGAAGCGGTCAGTCTCTTCACCTGCATTACGCGGACCACGTGTCCGGCTGGGCTGGGCTTGTGCGAGCAAGGCATCGACGGAATCCTGGCGGATCCGGCGGTGCCCGCCGGCGGTCTTCCAGGCAACCAGCTTGCCGCTTTCGACCATCTGCTGGACCGCGCCCAATGACAGCCCAAGCTGTTTGGCGGCCTGAGCCGTGCTGATGAATTCTCGCGGTGTTCCGGCTGTTGGCATGGTCTGGGTCTAAAGGGTGAAGTAAAGGTCGGGAACAGCCGTATCGGACAAAAAGGGATGTTGTCGAAATTTTAAATCAGAATCGTGATGTATTTGCGCATAATCCGGCCCGGCAGGCCGTGGCTGTATTGAAAAGGCCACTGTTTCATGATCAGCGTGTCGTGGCAGATGTCAGCAGGATGCTGTTGGGCTGGAGTAGGTTGTGGAGCGTCATGCAGAACTGCCGTTGAAGCCGGTGATCGAGTAAGTTCATATTGCGCTGATGAATACTGGTTGAGTCTTGAGTGGCTAAACTTTCCTGCTGGACTTGACGCATGTTGAAATGGGCGTTGTACTGAAAACTTGGATTAATCGGAAAGGCGTGTATGCAACCGTCCGGGATGATCGAGCCTGTGCTCGACGAGCGATTACTTGCAGAGCTTTACGGAATACTGGGAGAGGATCTGCGCGGTATCGTGCAGCAGTTGCTCGATCAGTTGCCCGAGCAGTGTCATGCCTTGCATGGGGCCGTTGCAGGGGGGGAGCTGCTTCAGGTGAAGAAGCTGGCTCATTCGATCAAGGGTGGGGCGGGCAATCTGGGGGCAGTGGCACTGTCGGCTGCAGCGGCGCGGCTGGAAATGGCTGCTGCGGGTGGCGACAGAGCGGCCACTGGAGGCCTGATGGAAGCGGTTGACTCGCTGGCGCACCTGACCGAAGCAGCGCTGCAGCGTTTCCTGGATGAGCGGCGGTAGTGCCTTTTCCTGCGGCTTCAGTCTGGGCGGCTGAAGCTTGAGGCAAGCACTTCCAGGTCTGAGGGCGCCATGGGTTTGCCAATCAGGTAGCCCTGGATCTCATTGACACCCAGGGCCTCGATGAAATCGCATTGACGCAAGGTCTCGATGCCCTCTGCAATGGTGGACAGACCGAGGGTCTGGGCAATGGCAGTAATTGCACGCACGATGGCGCGGTCGGCCTGTGAATTGGTGATGTTGTTCACAAAGGCGCGATCGATCTTGATCGTGTCAAGCGGAAAGCGCAGCAGGTATTCGAGCGACGAGTAGCCGATGCCGAAGTCGTCGATGGCGATCTTGAAGCCATTTTCGCGCAGGCGCTTCAGCAGGTTGATGGCGTGCTCCGGGTCCTGCATTGCCAGGCTTTCGGTGATCTCGAGTTCGACCAGTCGGGGAGATGCGCCGGTGCCGCGACAGGCACCGACAATCGAGTCGAACAGCATCGGGTCGAGAAACTGCCGGGCAGACAGGTTGATCCCCACGCGCAGGTTCAGCCCTTTGGCTTCCCATTCCTGAGCTTGCCGGCAAGCTTCGGTGATGACCCAGAAGCCGACCGCCGAGATCAGCCCGACTTCCTCGAGTACGGGAATGAAATCGACAGGAGACACCAGGCCACGTTCCGGGTGCTGCCAGCGCAGCAGGGCTTCTGCGCCGACAATGCGTCCGCTGCGCAGATCCATCTGGGGTTGATACACCAGATGGAATTGGTCGCGCTCAAGGGCGTGACGCAGGTCGCGTTCGATGTCGAGTGCGATGGCTGCGCTGCGCCCGGCTTGCAGGTTGGCCGCAACCAGTTGCTTGCCTTGTTGCCGCGCGCTGCGCTGTGCTTCCTGCGCAAGATTGATGAGTTCGTCCGCATTGCTGCCATGTGCGGGGAACATCGCCAGACCAGCAGTGGCGCTCAGGAAGGCCTCCTGTTGATTGACCTTGACCGGGTATTCCAGCGTTTCCAGCAGGTGCTCGAGCCGATGCTGCAGCTCGTCTTCGCTGTGTCCTTTCAGCAAGATGGCAAATTCGTCTCCGCCGACACGTGCGACCTCGCCGCCTGAGGACTCGGCTGCTTTCAGTCGCTGAGCGACTTGAACCAGCAGGCTGTTGCCCGCTGCTTCGCCCAAGGCGTCGTTATGTCGATGGAAGCGGGTCAGGTCGATCCAGGCAAGCAGCAGGACCTCATCCGTGCCGCTGCGGATGGCGTCAACCGCCTGAGTGACCTTGCTGCTGAATAGCCGCCGATTACCCAGCCCGGTCAGTTCATCATGCAGGGCGAGGTAGTTGACGAGGGCTTCGGCGCGTCGGCTGTCGGTGATGTTCTGGAATGCGCCGAAAAAGCGCTGGGCGTCGTCTCCCTCGATGCCGCGCTCGGCGATCAGTCGGATGATTTGCTCGGATTTGCGGCTGCCCAGACGGAACTCGATGTCCAGTCGCCCGCCGTTGCAGACGGCATTGAATGCCTGCAGGCAGCGTTCGCGGTCGTCAGGCGTGATGGTATTCAGAAGCTGCTCGAGGTTACGGATGTTATCGGTTGGCGTACCGAGCAACTCGTCTGCATGACCTGACCACTGTACGTGATTGTCCTCAGGGTCCCATTCCCAGAAGCCGAGGCGGGCAATACGGGTGGCTGACGCTTCGCGCAGGCGGTTCTGGCGAACCTCTCGGGCAAGGGCGCCCGAACGTAGCGCATAGCGGACGCGCTGGGTGAGCAATGGCCAGTTGATCGGCTTGGTGATGAAATCGGTCGCGCCTGCGTTGAAGGCGGTTTCGATGGCCTCCATGTCTTCTGCACCGGTCAGCATCAGCAGCGGTGTGCCCTGATCGCCGTCGATATCGCGGATCCGGCGGCAGGCTTCTAGCCCGTCCATGACCGGCATCATCACATCCAGCAGGACCAGGGCTGGACGCAGGCGGGTAAAAATATCCACCCCTTCGGCACCGTTGGCGGCTTCGAGGATCTGGTATCCCTGGCGACTGAGCACGCCGCGCAACAGCATGCGGGTCGGTACATCATCATCGACGATCAGCAGTTGGACAGGGGTGGTATCGGGCAAGCGTAACTCCGGAACGTCGATCAAAAGCAAACGTGCACAATCGCGCGGGCAATCGCACATCGAATGAGCAGGGTCATACGGCTGGAGGCCACAGTCGAGACCGCCTGCAGATATTTCGATTTTTGCTGAATTATCTCATGCTGACGCGGGCTTGGGGGTGTTTGCTTAGGCACTTGCATCAGGGCGCCACAAGCAATCTCTTGGGTGGCGGCAGGGGTATTTTTGTCGGTAAAGTGCTTGCTCTGACTGATGCTTTGATAGACATTTGCAGCTTGATGGAATCGACTTCGGAATCGCAGCCATGTCCGCCTCCCGCAATGTTCTTGGTAGCCCCCTGCTGGCCTGCAGCTATGCACCCCTGACCGGTTTCTTTCGCACCGGGTGTTGCGAAACCGGGCCCGACGATCGGGGGCTGCATCTGGTATGCACCCGGGTGACGGCCGAGTTCCTGGCGTTCTCGCGGAAGGTTGGAAATGACCTGTCCACACCAAGGCCGGAGTACCGCTTTGCCGGTTTGCAGCCAGGCGACCGCTGGTGTCTGTGCGCGCTGCGTTGGCTCGAGGCGCTGGATGCGGGTGTCGCCCCGCCGGTGGTGCTTGAGGCCACCAACGAGGCGGTGCTGGAGTTGGTCGGGCTCGATGTACTGCAGGCGCACGCCTACCGGGCCAACTCTGGTTCGCGGGGTTGATGGCGTTTTAGTTCTGTGTGCCAGCTTGGCCCGATACAGCCTGCAGGATGGCGGCGCCGAGCGCGGTGGCTGACTGTGCGCCGGAGACGGCCAGTTTGCGGTCGATGATGAAAAAGGGCACGCTGTCGATGCCTTGCTTCTGCAGTTGCGAGGCCATACGTTTGACGGCGGTGGTGTCGCCGTCACCTTGCAGGTAGATCAGGGCTTGCTCGCGGTTCTCGCCACAGGCTGCGGCAATGTCGGCAAGGACTTCACTGTCGCCGATGTTCTTGCCCAGCACGAAATGCGCTTCGAACAGGGCGTCGGCCAGTTTGCGGATGCGTTCGGGGCGTGCGCCCTGTGCTTGCAGGCGATAACACAGGCGATGGGCGCGCAGTGTGTTGGGGCGCGTTGTCATTCGCTCGAAATCAAACTTCACGCCGTCGGCCGCGCCGGTTTCGGTTAGCTGTGCATGCAAGGCGTCGACTGCGCGAGCGCCGCCAAATTTGGCCTCAAGAAAGGCACGGTAGGGTTCGCCGCCGGCTGGGGTGGCGGGATTCAGAAAATAGGGTAGCCAGTTGATGCGTGCTTCGAGTTGCGGATGGCTGTTGCTCAGGCTGTCGAGGGCGCGCTCGAGGCGGATCTTGCCGATGTAACACCAGGGGCAGACGAAGTCGGAGACCAGATCGATGTTGATCAGCATGTAACGATGTGAGTATTGACGAGCGCAACACGCTAGCACACGTCTGGCTGGCTGCGGTGGATTGTCATCCCGTGGAGAGCGTGTTGCATGATTTCACTATGTCGGGTGCTGACTCGCCGGGGGTGGATCGGTTATCATCGCGCTTTCCCGCAGCACATTTCTCATGACTAAATACGTCTTCGTTACCGGCGGTGTCGTGTCCTCTTTGGGCAAGGGCATCGCGGCTGCCTCGCTCGGGGCAATTCTCGAATCCCGCGGCATCAAGGTTACCCACCTCAAGCTCGATCCCTACATCAACGTCGACCCGGGCACCATGAGCCCGTTCCAGCACGGCGAGGTCTTCGTGACCGAAGACGGTGCGGAAACCGACCTCGATCTTGGTCATTACGAGCGCTTTACCAGCGCCAAGATGAGCAAGCGCAACAACTTCACCACCGGCCAGATCTACGAGTCGGTGATCAAGAAGGAGCGCCGTGGCGAGTACCTTGGAAAGACCGTGCAGGTCATCCCGCACATCACTGACGAAATCAAGACCTACCTCAAGCGCGGGGCCGAGGGCGCCGACGTGGCCATCATCGAGGTGGGTGGTACCGTGGGTGACATCGAGTCGCTGCCCTTCCTCGAGGCGATCCGCCAGATGGGGATCGAGGAAGGTCGCCAGGCGACCTGTTTCATCCACCTGACGCTGCTACCCTACATTCCGACCGCTGGCGAGCTCAAGACCAAGCCGACCCAGCATTCGGTCAAGGAGTTGCGCGAAATCGGCATTCAGCCCGATATCCTGTTGTGCCGTGCCGATCGCAGCATTCCGGCTGACGAGCGCCGCAAGATCGCGTTGTTCTGCAACGTGATGCCGGAAGCGGTCATCGAGTGCCTGGATGCAGACTCGATCTACAAGATCCCCGGCATGCTGCACGATCAGATGCTGGACGAGATCGTCTGCCACAAGCTGGGTATCCTGGCTCGCGCGGCCGATCTGACCGTGTGGGAAAACCTCATCCGTGCGCTGGAGAACCCCAGGCAGGCGGTGGATGTGGCGTTTGTCGGCAAGTATGTCGACCTGACCGAATCGTACAAGTCGCTGATCGAGGCGCTCAACCACGCCGGGATGCATACCGAGTCCAAGGTCAACATTCATTACATCGACTCGGAAGACATCGAAGCCGAAGGTTGTGGCGTGCTCGACAGCATGGACGCCATCCTGGTGCCGGGTGGTTTCGGCAAGCGTGGTACCGAAGGCAAGATTGCCGCAATCCGCTATGCGCGTGAGAACAAGGTGCCGTATCTCGGCATCTGTCTGGGCATGCAGTTGGCAGTGGTGGAGTTCGCTCGCGATGTGGCTGGCATGGACGGTGCCCACTCGACCGAGTTCGAGCGCGATTCCGCCTACCCGGTGATTGGCCTGATCACCGAGTGGAAGGACCGCAGCGGTAAACTGGAAAAGCGCAGTGAGGATTCCGATCTGGGGGGCACCATGCGCCTTGGCGGACAGGTCTGCCAGCTGGGCGAGGGCACGCTGGCGCGGCAGATCTACGGTGCGCCGGAGATCATGGAACGTCATCGCCATCGCTATGAAGTCAATAACACCCTGCTGGCGCAACTCGAAGAGAAGGGGCTGATCGTTTCCGGTCGGGCGCCGGTTACGGATCTGTGCGAAATGGTCGAACTTCCGGCTGATGTCCATCCCTGGTTCGTCGGCTGTCAGTTCCACCCCGAGTTCACCTCCAATCCGCGCAAGGGTCATCCGTTGTTTACGGCCTATGTCAAGGCGGCGATCGCACGCAAGGCCAACAAGGCTTGAAGGAGTCCGGGATGAAACTGTGTGGATTCGACGTTGGGCTGGATCAGCCTTTCTTCCTGATTGCCGGACCGTGCGTGGCGGAGTCCGAGCAGATGTGCCTGGACATCGCCGGGCAGATGAAGGAAATCTGCACCGAGCTGGGGATCCCGTACATCTTCAAGGCGTCCTACGACAAGGCCAACCGCAGTTCCGGCAAGAGCTTCCGTGGGCATGGCATGGATGCCGGGCTGAAGATGCTTGAGGCGGTCAAGTCGCAGCTGGGTCTGCCGGTGCTGACCGACGTGCATACCGAAGAAGAGGTGCCCGTGGTGGCTGCCGTGGTCGATGTGCTGCAGACCCCGGCCTTCCTGTGCCGCCAGACGGATTTCATCCACGCGGTTGCCGCGTCGGGCAAGCCGGTGAATATCAAGAAAGGACAGTTCCTGGCGCCGGGTGACATGAAGAACGTCATCGACAAGGCGCGGGAGGCCAATGGCGGCGCAGACACACTGATGGTGTGCGAGCGGGGGGCATCGTTTGGTTACAACAACCTGATCTCCGACATGCGATCACTGGCGATCATGCGCGAGACCGCTTGTCCGGTGGTGTTCGATGCCACTCACTCGGTGCAGTTGCCGGGTGGGCAGGGCACGGCCTCGGGCGGCCAGCGTGAATTCGTGCCAGTGCTGGCGCGTGCTGCGGTGGCAGTTGGTGTGGCCGGCTTGTTCATGGAGACTCATCCGGATCCGGCGAAGGCTTTGTCCGATGGTCCCAATGCCTGGCCTTTGCCGAAGATGAGGGCCTTGCTTGCAACACTCAAGCAGATCGACGCATTGGTGAAGTCTGGGCCCTTGATCGAGCAGTCGCTTCAGGGTTGATAGGCGTGCCCTTGCCGCTGTCTGTCGCTTGCCGCACTCGACAAGGCAGGGGTTTGCAGTGTTTAATGCCGCCCGCATGAGCCGTGCGCCGGCTTGATCGATTCAAATTCGTAACTGATACAGGAAAGAAGATGAGTGCAATCGTTGATGTGATCGCCCGCGAGATTCTCGATTCCCGTGGCAATCCCACCGTCGAGGCCGACGTGCTGCTCGAGTCTGGCGTGATGGGGCGTGCCGCGGTGCCGTCTGGTGCGTCGACCGGTTCGCGTGAGGCGATCGAGCTGCGCGACGGCGACGCCGGCCGCTATCTGGGCAAAGGCGTGCTGCGTGCGGTCGAGAACGTGAACACCGAAATCTCCGAGGCCATCATCGGCCTGGACGCTGAAGAGCAATCCTTCATCGACCAGACCCTGATCGAGCTCGATGGCACCGAAAACAAGTCACGTCTGGGCGCCAATGCCACCCTGGCGGTGTCGATGGCAGTGGCCAAGGCCGCGGCTGAAGAAGCCGGTCTGCCCCTGTACCGTTATTTCGGTGGTTCCAGCCCGATGGTGATGCCGGTGCCGATGATGAACGTCATCAACGGTGGTGAGCATGCCAACAACAGCCTGGACATCCAGGAATGCATGATCATGCCGGTGAGCATGACCAGCTTCCGCGAAGCCCTGCGTTGCGGCGCAGAGATCTTCCATCACCTGAAGAAGATCACCGACAAGAAAGGCTACCCCACCACCGTGGGTGACGAAGGTGGCTTCGCCCCCAATGTGTCGGGTACCGAGGAAGCGCTGAATCTGATCCAGGAAGCGATCGCTGCTGCCGGCTACGAGCCGGGTCGCGACGTGCTGCTGGCGCTGGACTGCGCGGCATCCGAGTTCTACAAGAACGGCAAGTACGAGTTGAAGGGCGAGGGCCTGAGCCTGACCGCCGAGGGTTTCACCGATTACCTGGCGACCCTGGCCGACAAGTTTCCCATCGTGTCCATCGAGGATGGGATGGCAGAGGGGGACTGGGCAGGCTGGAAGCATCTGACCGACCGTCTGGGCAAGAAGGTTCAGTTGGTAGGCGACGATCTTTTTGTGACCAATACCCGTATTCTGGCGCAAGGTATCGAGCAGGGCGTGGCCAATTCCATCCTGATCAAGATCAACCAGATCGGTACGTTGACTGAAACCTTCGCTGCGGTCGAGATGGCCAAGCTGGCTGGCTACACCGCCGTGATTTCGCACCGCTCGGGCGAGACCGACGACTCCACCATCGCGGACATTGCTGTTGGCCTGCGCGCGATGCAGATCAAGACCGGTTCGCTGTCGCGTTCGGATCGCATCTCCAAGTACAACCAGTTGCTGCGCATCGAGGAAGATCTCGGCAATACCGCGTCCTATCCGGGCAAGCGCGCTTTTTACAACCTGCGCTGAGTGGACTGATGCGGCCATTGCCGCATCGGGCGATCATCGGAAAGGCCGGCGGGTGATTCCGTCGGCCTTTTGCTTGTATCCTTTATGCCTTCATTCCTGACGGGTTTTTTGCATGCGTTGGCCCATCATCATCCTTGCTGTGCTGGTTGTCGTGCTGCAGTACCCGCTGTGGTTGGGCAAGGGGGGCTGGCTGCGCGTCTGGGAGGTTGATCGCCAGTTGCAGGCACAGCGCGATGAAAACACCCGGCTTGAGCAGCGCAACGCCGGCCTTGAGGCCGAGGTGCGCGATCTTAAATCCGGTAACGATGCGATTGAAGAGCGTGCGCGTTACGAGTTGGGGCTGACCAAGCCAAACGAAATTTTCGTGCAGATTCCACGAAAAAACTGAACCGGCTGCAGCCGGTTCAGTGTGGGCATGTCTATCGGCGCTTACAGTATCTCGGCGATAGAGGTTTTTTGTTCCAACTCGGTTTCAAAGGCCACCATCTCAAGGCCCAGGGCATCCCGTGCAGAGATCATGCCGATCGGGCGTCCGTCAGCGACCACCGGTACGTGACGAAATCCACCCTCATGCATCATATGCATGGCATGTCCCAGCGGCCGATCGGCCGGAATCGTCTGCAACGTGCTTGTCATGACGTCGCCAATCGGTGTCGTCGAGGGGTCGATACCGGCCGCAAGAACGCGAACCAAGGCGTCCCGTTCGGTAAACAAGCCGATCAGTTGTGAATTTTCGACCACCATGATGGCGCCGACCTTGCCTGCAGCCATGCGCTGGCTGGCTTCCCTCACCGTCATCTCCTTGTCGGCAGTGACGATGGTCTGATTTGCCACGACCTCACCAACCATTCTTGTGGGCATCATGATCCTCCTCCTTGGTGCCTGTCAGCCTAGCTACCTTAGGTTTCAGACTCGCGACACGCAAGGTGGAAAACCCTGATGACGTGCACGTCAGCGACTGGCGAGCAGGGTGCGCATACCGTCGATGCGGGGTGCGAAGTAGGTATTGTCGAGACGTTCGATGCGGACCGAGCCACGACTGGAGGGGGCGTGAATGAATCGTCCGTCGCCAATATAGATGCCCATGTGCGAGTGGCGGCGTTTCAGTGTATTGAAGAACACCAGGTCGCCAGGCTGCAGATCCTTGCGTGTGATCGGGCGGGTCTGCTCGGCGATCTGCGCGGCATTGTGCGGCAGGCGTTTGCCACTGATCTGCTCGACGATGTAGCTGACCATGCCACTGCAGTCGAGCCCGGCCTCCGGGTTGCGTCCGCCAAACTGATATCCGGTGTCGAGCAGGCCGATTGCGAACAGGACGAGCTCCTGCGACTGTGCTTCATGAGCCAGGGTGAAGAAATCGCTTTTGACTGTCGTCGGGGGCGTGGGCTGTGCGACCGGAGGGCGGGGTGGTGGTGAGGTGGAGCACGCCGCAGAAAGCAGCAGGGCGGCCGTCAGCGACAGGGTGGCTGGCCAGGAGAGAGGCAGAATCGATCGGCCAGGGTTGCAGGGCGTAGCGGCGGACGGTGGCAGGATGGGTGTCATCGTAATGGCGACGGAGCGGCAACGATCGAAAGATAGGCGATGATGCGGCCAAGGTCTACTACGATGCCGGGGGCAGTGGAACTGGAAGGCACGCAAGATGCTGGTGAGCCCAGCCTGTTGTGCTCCGCGCCAAGCTTGATTGCGAAGCGCGGCCAACCACGCTTCGCTATGGGGCAGAATCAGTCCAGCAACTCAATGCTGCCGCTGACATTGACCGAAATGGTGCTGTCGCCGCCTTCGAGCGGAGCGGGTGCAGCCTCTGCCATCATCGGGGCGGCGCGCATCTTGGCGTAGATGGGCATCTGGTGACCGGATTCGGAGATGGCAATCCGGTGAATGCGATAGCGCTTACCCATGGCCTGGGAGATCAGTGCAGCGCGCTGCTCGAAAACGCGGATGGCGTCGACGGTGGCCTCATCAGCCGCCTTGCGGCGGGTCTCCGGTGCGGGTTGCATCGAGATCTGTGATACCGCAAGCGTGTTCTGCAGGGTGCCGATCAGTTCGGAAATGGCCGCGCTGTCACGGCTTTCGATCTGGATTTCCGAGCGCATGCGCCAGGCTTCGATTTTGCCGCCGCTCTTGCCATAGACTGGCCATGTGGAGGTGCCGGCCGACTGGGTCTTGATGGAAGTGTAGCCTCGTGCGGTTTCCAGCGCGGTTGCGATGCTGCGGTTGACCTGTCTGGCGATGGCAGCGTTGTCGCTGCCCGAGGCCTCAACGTACAGGCGGGCCACGACCAGATCGTTGGGAGCGGGGCGGCTGGCTTCGGCGGACAGTTCGGCGGTCGGAAACGTTGGGTGGGTCTCATGGGCCATCGCAGCGGGGGCGGCCATTGCGCTGAGACTGATGGCGAGCAGGCTGGTCTGCATGAGGCGGGGAAGACGCATGGTGGCTCCGGTTGAAGTGCAGGTGTGGGATATATACCGCATTGCCGCGCGTGATTGCGGATGAAGGTGTAATGGGCTGTGACGCGCTTGCCCGCGGTGATGCCCGCCGGCAAGACGATGGTGCGCCGTTGCAGCATTCAGGTAAACAATGAGTCGGATCTGGATGTGATGATTTCACAGCGCGTGCTTGGCGCGTTCTACGTTGGGTTGTCCGCGACGTGTTTTGGCGCGATGGCGATCTTTGCGCGTTATGCCTATGCCGGTGGAGCGGAGGCGCTCGCGGTGCTGTTCGTCCGTTTCGCGCTTGCTGCGGGTGTGATGATCGTGATCATGAACCGGCGCCAGATCCGCTGGCCGCGTGGGCGCGCCTTGATCATCCTGTCGCTGATGGGCGGTGTCGGGTATGTCGGCCAGTCATTCAGTTTCTTCAGTGCGCTCAACCATGCTTCAGCCGGTCTGGTGGCCTTGCTGCTGTATCTCTATCCCTTCATCGTCATCGTGATCGAGACGGTGTTCATGCGTCGTAAGCTGACGCGGCAGCGCCTCGTTGCCGTGCTGCTGGCCTTGAGTGGAACCGCCCTGATTCTGGGGCAGGGCTTGACGGGGCAGCCGCTGGGGGTCTTGCTTGGTGTGGCAGCTGCGCTGATCTATTCGGTGTACATCGTTGTCGGCGCTCAGGTGCTGGACAAGGAGGACCCACTGGCCGCCGCAACCGTGGTGATGTGTTCTGCAGCGCTTGTGTTTGGCGTGATCGCGCTGATCGTCAGGCCTGCCTATCCGGCAGATTTGAGCGCATGGTCGTGGATGGTGGCAATCGCCCTGGTTTCAACCGTGGTGGCGATGGTCAGCCTCTTTGCCGGACTCAAGCGTCTTGGTGCCGCAGATACTGCAACTTTGTCTACGCTCGAGCCGGTGGTCACCGTTGTTCTGGCGTCGGCATTTCTGGGGGAGTCCTTGCTGCCGCTGCAGGTCTTTGGCGGCATGCTGGTATTGGGCACTGTGGTGTGGCTGGCACGGAGCGCGCCGCGCCAGCCACCGGGTGATGCAGTGACGGCTCAGGATGAGGCGTCGAGCGGACGCAACGCTGCTTCGTAAAGGCGGGCGTTGTCGACGTAGTGACGAGCGTTGGCCTGAAGGCTGGCAATGTCGGCGTCCGTCAATTCGCGAATGACGCGCCCGGGGGACCCGACAACCAGGGAACGGTCGGGAATGACCTTGCCCTCGGGGATCAGGGCATTGGCGCCAATGATGCAATGCTTGCCGATCACCGCATTGTTGAGGACCACGGCGTTGATGCCGATCAGGCTGCCGTCGCCGATGGTGCAGCCGTGCAACATCACCATGTGGCCTACGGTGACGTTGGCACCGATGGTCAGTGGTACGCCATCATCGTTGTGCAGGATCGAGCCGTCCTGAATGTTGGTGCCGTCACCGATCACGATCGGATCGTTGTCACCCCGGATCACGACGTTGTACCAGATGTTGACGTCGCGTCCGGTCTTGACCGAGCCGATCACCGTGGCGTTGTGGGCAATCCAGGTGCCTTCTCCCAATTGGGGCTCGCGTTCGCCCAAGGCATAAGTGCTCATTGCAGTTCTCGTTGTCTTGTCGTTGTGGTGTGCCGCTACGGCGATCCGATCATAGCAAGCGGTCGTGATGCCGTGGGCGAATGATCCACGATGTACCGCACTCATGGAAGAATTGTGAAAAAAGTGTGACGTACGGCTTGCGCTTGGCTAGAGGCCTAGGTATAGTTCGCGCCCTGCGTTGGACGAGCACTTTCAGGTGCCTGTCAATTGGCCGGAAATTGGATCGACAACGTAAAAGAAGCTTGACAGTCTGCATGGATTGTCTAGAATGTCGGCTCTTTGCAGCACCAAGCGCCCGTAGCTCATCTGGATAGAGTACTTGGCTACGAACCAAGGGGTAGGAGGTTCGAATCCTTCCGGGCGCGCCAGTTTTCTGGTTTTGGCTGATGGTTGCTGTAAATGATGTGAGTAGCACCAAGCGCCCGTAGCTCATCTGGATAGAGTACTTGGCTACGAACCAAGGGGTAGGAGGTTCGAATCCTTCCGGGCGCGCCACGATACGGGAAAAAGCCTGGCTGATGCCAGGCTTTTTTCGTTAACGCTCCGGCATGTACTGGTTTTCGACGCCCTGCATGATCATGCTCTTGTGGTGTCCTGGCCTGCGCTGGTGGTGCGTCACAGTACCTGCTGACGTGCCAGCCATCTCAATCGCAACACGACACCCATCAGTAGTGCAAGACAGGCTGCAATGGCGGTGCTCAGGCCGTACCATTTGCCCCAATCCCATGCGTACCCGGTCAGGCTGCCGATGAAGCTGGCGCCGAGGTAGTAGCAAGACAGATAGATCGCTGTCGCCAGACCGCGCTGCGCCTTGCCTCGGTGGGCGACCCAACTGCTGGAAATGGAGTGCGTTGCAAAAAAGCCGAAGGTGAAGATGCCAACTCCACCCAGCAATACCAGCAGGGTGTCCGACAGGGTCAAGGCCAGGCCGGTGGCCATGATCAGGACCATGATCCATTGCACACGGTGGCGTCCGTGTCGATCGGCGAGCTGACCGGCCAGCGCGGATGCCCATGATCCGATCAGATAGAGCAGGAAGACTGCACCAACCGCGCTCTGGGAGAGCTGGAAGGGGTGATCAACGAGGCGGAATCCGAGGTAGTTGTACACGCTGATGAATGCGCCCATCGCCAGTAGCGAGGTTAGGAACAGCCAGGGAAGCGAGGTGTCTGCGAGTATGGTGCGGGTGTCGCCCGCGATGCGGTTGAGCGCGGCAGCTCGCGCCCGGAAATGGCGTGAGGAGGGTAGGGTGCGCCAGAACGCGATGGCGGCGGCCAGACCGAGCAGGCCGAGGACCAGCAGCGATATCCGCCAGCCGCCCAGGTCAGTCAGCAGGGCGGCGGCGATCCGACCGCTCATGCCGCCTAGCGCGTTGCCGGCGATATACAGGCCGATGGCCTTGCCTTGGGCGGCCGGGGCAACTTCTTCGCCAAGATAGGCCATTGCGGCGGCTGGCAGTCCGGCTAGGGTGGCGCCCAGCAAGGCGCGCAGGATCAATAGTTGATGGTAGTCGCTAACCATCACGCACAGGAGTGAGATGACTGCAGAGAGTGCCAGCGCCCACTTCATGACCGGAACGCGACCCAGGCGATCGGACAGGATGCTGGCGGGAATCAGCATCAGGGCCAGCGCTGCGGTGCCGGCAGAAACGCTGAGACTGGCGTAGGCTGGGCTGATCTTGAAGGTGGTGGTCAGCAGTGGAAGCAGTGGCTGGGTGGAGTACAGCAGCGCGAAAGTGGCAAACCCGCCGATGAACATGGCGAAATTGGCCATGCGGTAGCGGGTGCTTCCGGCTTCGAGATAGTCTGGGGCGTTCGGGTCGGGCATGGTGTATTGCTGTAGGCGGGGAAGCAGGGTTCGATCTTAGGTTGATGTAATCCCTAGGGTCCAATATATTCAGATGCTTCGATTGATATATTGGATATATATATGGAGCTTCGGCACCTACGCTACTTTGTGACTGTTGCCGAAGAGCTCAACTTCACCCGCGCCGCGGCACGTCTGCATATCGGACAGCCGCCGCTGTCGATGCAGATCCGGGATCTCGAGGAGATGCTTGGGGCGCGCTTGTTCGAGCGCACGCGCCGCAAGGTGAGTCTGACTGATGCGGGTGTGCGTTTCCTTGCCCGCTCCCGACAGATATTGGCTGCGGTTGAAGAGGCTTCGGACGAGGTTCGCAAGGTGGCGCGTGGCGAGCTTGGCGAGTTGCGCATCGGCTTCACGTCTTCCTTGCCTTATGGAGGCGTGTTGCCAGAAGTGCTGCATGCCTACCGGCGTCGCTATCCAGATGTCCGGTTGCAGCTACGTGAGATGTTTTCGGTGGAGCAACTCGACGCACTTGAACGCGGCGCGCTTGATGTTGGCTTTGTGCGTTTTGGCGCGGCGCAGGCGCCGTCCGGCATCATGGTGAGGGAGATTGGCCGGGATCCGCTGCGTCTGGTATTCAGTGGGGCGCATCCTCTGGCGGCTTGCGGGGCGGTTTCCTTTGAGCAACTGCGCGAAGAGGCTTTCATCACCTTCCCGGATGATGCCGGCACCGGATTGCCGATGATCCTGCGCAAACTCTGCGGTCAGGCGGGGTTTGAGCCCAGGGTTGTGCAGCTGGCGCGCGAAGCGACCACTCAGATCGGCCTGGTGGCCGCGGGGCTGGGTATTGCGCTATTGCCCGCGCAACTTGAGTGTGTGCGGATTCCTGGTGTGCAGTATCTGCCGATTGCGGATGAAGGGGCTTTCTTTCCGCTCGCCTTGGCGCATCTCAGCGATACGCCCAGTCCTTTGCTGGCAGGATTTCTTGCGGTGCTTGAGGAGGTGAGCCGTCATGCAGCTGACGGCTGAGTGGCGTATCCTTGGCGGTATCGAATTTATTGATCGTTACGCGAGGTGTGGTCATGAAACAGCTGCAACGCGAGCTGCCGGGCTTGATGGCGGACTTTTCTTCCACTTGGGTGACGGCGTGCATGCAACCCTGGACGATGTGGCAGGGCTGGGCGCAACTTTGGGGTGATCCGTGGCGGCAATGGCTGGATTCGGTGGCGTCCATGCCCAGCTCCTGGTTGCCTGCACTGGCAGCTGATCGCAAGGCGCAGCCGCCGGCCATCGATTTCTTTCTACCGTGGCTGCCACGGGTCGAGGCTACGGTAACACCGATTGACGGGCATTCCATCGAGGATGCGATGCGCATCATGTTGCGCGCGGCGCTGCCGGGGGTCGGCAATGGGGCGGAGGTGGTGCTGGTCGATGCCAAGGTGGCGCGCCAGAAAGCGCCGACGGGGAATGCGGTTGTTGAGGGTGAGGGCGCGGTGATCGAAACCCAGGTGGTTCCGACACCTATGGCGCCCGACAAGCCAGCGCCGGCACGCAAGCCGCGTGTGGCCAGAGCAGCGACGAAGCCTCAAGCTTCAGCGCCAGTCGTGGCGGTCAGCGAGCAGACGCCCCCCAAGCGGGTGCGCCGCAGCACCAAGAAGGCGCCGGATCTGCCGGAGGCGTGAGCTGATGGGGGCCTGACTCGCGGAAATCGAGTCCGGCCGCTTCGGCTGCGTGAGTCAGGGTTTCGGGAAAAATCGCGTGGTCGCATCCGCCGGCAGGGGCATGCCGGTCGATTCGGCCCTTTGCAGTAGCTCCCAGTAGTATCGATACGACGCACGGTCGTGCAGGCGGCCTGCATGCTGGATCGGCCCCCAGTTTGCGTCCTGGGCGCTGCTCAGGATCGCGTAGGCCTCCTCGACTTCGGAGAAGTCGGGCCGCATGGCCTCGATGATGGGCAGGATCTGGTTGGGGTGAATGCTCCACATGCGCAGGTAGCCGAATTCGCGCCGTGCGCGGGTGGCATCGTGGCGGATGACCGCGAGGTCCTTCAACTCGGTCGTGACGTTGTGGGACGGCACCACGCCATTGGCCAGCGCTGCCGCTGCGATTTCCGTCTTGGCTCGCACGATGAGTGGATGTTCGAACTGACCTGGGCTCTTCATCGCGGCGCCGGGAATGGCGCCATGGTGACCGGATACGAAGTCCATCAGGCCAAAATCGATCGACTCGACGCCGTCCAGGGCGGCAATGTCCCACACTTCACGCAGGGCGCCGTGGGTTTCGATCAATACATGCACCGGTAGCGGGCCTTGTATGCCAGCGTTGCGTTCGATGTCACGCAGCATCTTGATCTGGGTGGCGGTATCGGCTACCGAGCGCACCTTGGGGAGCGTGATGAAGGCCAGCCGGCTACCGGCACGTCTGACCAGGATCTCGAGGTCCTGCTGCCAGTGAGGGTGGGTGATGTCATGGATACGCGCGCCCATGCGGCCCTGGCGGTTGTCTGCGCTCATGACGTAGTGAGCGACCATCTCGGCATGTTCAGCCTCGGCGCCTGCCCGGGCGCCGTCTTCGCAGTCTCCTGTAAGATCGAAGACCGGGCCGAGCTCGTGCTGTAGTCCAAGTGCCTTGGCAATCAGCTTTTCAGAGCCCGCGTAGTGGTCAACTGCGGGCAGGATGGGGAAAGGTTTCTCTCCGGCGAACAGGACGTCGGCGGGATGGGTCTGAGGGCTGGCGGTCATGGCGTCATCCTGATTGCAATCGGGCGCAAGCATAACAGCCAGTCAGTCAACGAAAAAGGCGCGCAACCGGGGTTGCACGCCTTTGACTGGCCGCTACCGCCCCTTTTGCGGGGGCGGCTTGAATCAGCCGAGCAGATCCTTCACGCCTTCGCGCTCTTCCAGCAGCTCATTCAGGGTGTGGGTCATGCGCTCACGCGAGAATTCGTCGATCTCCAGGCCCTGGACGATCTTGTACTCGCCGTTCTCGGTGGTGACCGGGAAGCCGTAGATGATGCCTTCGGGAATGCCGTAGGAGCCATCGGACGGGATGCCCATGGTGACCCATTCGCCCTTCGAGCCCAGCACCCAGTCACGGATGTGGTCAATGGCGGCGTTGGCGGCCGAGGCGGCCGACGACAGGCCACGTGCTTCGATGATGGCGGCGCCGCGCTTGCCAACGGTGGGCAGGAACACGTCGCGGTTCCAGGCTTCGTCGTTGATCAGGCCCTTGACGCCGTCGCCGTTCGAGGTGACGAAGCGGTAATCGGCGTACATGGTGGGGGAGTGGTTGCCCCACACCACCAGGTTTTTCAGGCTGGAAACTTCACGGCCGGACTTGGACGCCAGTTGCGACAGCGCACGGTTATGGTCCAGGCGCAGCATGCCGGTGAAGTTCTTGGCCGGCACGCGACCGAACTTCTGGGCCACTTCCTTGGCGATGTAGGCGTTGGTGTTGCAGGGGTTGCCAACCACCAGCACCTTGCAGTCCGGATCAGCGTACTGGCCGATCGCGGCGCCTTGCACGGTAAAGATCTTGGCGTTTTCGGTCAGCAGGTCCTTGCGTTCCATGCCGGGGCCGCGGGGGCGGGCGCCGACGAGCAGGGCAACCTTGGCATCCTTGAATGCGACGTTGGGGTCGTCGGTGGCGATCATGCCGGCCAGCAGCGGGAACGCGCAGTCTTCGAGCTCCATCATCACGCCCTTGACCGCCTTCTGTGCCTGAGGCAGGTCGAGCAGTTGCAGGATGACGGGCTGGTCTTTGCCCAGCATTTCGCCGCTGGCGATGCGGAACAGCAGGCTGTAACCGATCTGACCGGCTGCGCCGGTAACAGCGACGCGTACGGGGGCTTTGCTCATGTGATTACTCCCTCAAGACAAGACGATCTGGGTGATATGTTCGTGCTTCGGCGGTGCCGCCCGATAGTATGACAGGCCTTGCGGCCGTTGAGGATCAAGCAGTTTTTCCTAAGCATGCGGATGGTAGAAGCATCCATGAAGCCTGTCAAATCATGTCTTTTATCTTATATAAGACATAAGATGCCCCATAGACGCTAAAAAAATTTTGTGATCAAATACGCGAATGGCTCAGGAATCCCCAACATTCAGCCCCCTCTACCGTCAGATCAAGACCCTGATTCTTCAGGCGCTTGAGGCGGGTGAGTGGCTTCCCGGTCAGGCCATCCCCAGCGAGCAGGAGCTCGCTGCGCGCTTCAGCGTATCGCAAGGTACGGTGCGCAAGGCCATCGACGAAATGGCGGCTGACAATCTTCTGGTGCGCAAGCAGGGCAAGGGCACCTATGTTGCCTCCCACAATGATCCGCGCGCCCTGTTCCGCTTTCTTCGTCTGGTGCCGATGGATGGCGATCTGTCCCATCCGCAAAGTGTGCCGCTGGATTGCTGGCGCGCAAAGGCGGGGCAGGAGGCTTCGCGCATGCTGGGTATCGAGCTCGGTGCGCCCATCATCATACTGCGAAGGCTGCTGCGTTTCGCGCAGAAGCCGGTGGTCATCGACGAAATCTATCTTCCTGGCGAAGTGTTCCCCGGTCTCAGTTTCGAGATGCTGCAGGGGTGGAACGGGTCGCTTTACAGTCTGTTCGAAACCCGCTTCGGTTTGCGCATGATCCGTGCGCAGGAGCGGATACGCGCGGTGGCGGCCGATCGCTCGACTGCCGAAGCGCTGCGGGTGGCTGAAGGTACGCCATTGCTGTCGGTGGAGCGGGTGACCTATACCTATGGTGACAAGCCGGTGGAGTGGCGCCGGGGCTTGTATTCGACTGCCGAGCATTTTTATCTGAATGAGTTGAGTTGAATGGTGTTGCGATGCCGCGGGTGTATGCGTTCGTCGCTATAATTGCAAGCTTTTGGGAGTCCGCGGCGTATCCTCGCCGCACATGTTGAGGGGAGTCTTCATGTCAGAAGTGACAGTGCGCAAACAAAGGCCGAAGCATTTGGCCATCAACGAGATCCGGCTGCCACTGCCGGGGATCGTGTCGATTCTTCACCGGGTGAGTGGGGCGGGGCTGTTCCTGATGCTGCCCTTCCTGTTGTATCTGCTCGACCGCAGCCTGGGTTCGCCGCAGTCGTTCGAAACCTTCTCCGCGGTGGTGGGTCATCCGCTGGCCAAGCTGCTGTTGCTGGGTCTGCTGTGGGCGTACATGCATCACTTCTGTGCCGGTATCCGTTTCCTGCTGCTGGACATGCACAAGGGGCTGGAGCTGCAGGCTGCGCGCAATTCCTCGCGCATCGTACTGATCGTAAGCCTGGCGCTTACTGCTTTGATTGGGGTGAAACTATGGTGAATCGTCACGTCGTCGGTGCGCACTATGGTCTGAAGGACTGGATTGCGCAGCGTGCCACTGCCGTCTATATGGCGCTCTACACGGTCATTTTTGCCGTCTGTGCGCTGACCCTGCCTGAGCTTTCCTACGAAGCCTGGTCGGGTCTGTTTTCCGGTTCGGTATTCCGTTTCCTGAGCTTCCTGTTCTTCCTGTCGGTGTTCTATCACGCCTGGATCGGTGTGCGTGACATCTGGATGGACTACGTCAAGCCCACCGGCCTGCGTCTGGCCCTGCATCTGATCACCCTTTTCCTGCTCGTCGGCTACGCCGGCTGGGCAGCCCAGATTCTTTGGAGGCTGTAAGCGTGAACGTCGCTAAGCGTACCTTTGATGCGGTCATCGTTGGCGCCGGCGGTGCCGGCCTGCGTGCAGCCCTGCAACTCTCCGAGTCCGGTCTGAAGACCGCCGTGCTGTCCAAGGTGTTCCCGACCCGCTCGCATACCGTCGCTGCTCAGGGCGGGGTGGCTGCCTCGCTCGGCAACTCGACCGAGGATAACTGGCACTGGCACATGTACGACACCGTCAAGGGGTCGGACTGGCTGGGTGACCAGGATGCCATCGAATTCATGTGCAAGAAGGCGAACGAAGTCGTCATCGAGCTCGAGCACTACGGCATGCCGTTTGACCGTACCGACAACGGCAAGATCTATCAGCGTCCGTTCGGTGGTCACTCGATGAACTACGGCCAGGCACCGGTGATGCGCTCCTGCGCAGCAGCCGACCGTACCGGTCACGCCATGTTGCACGCGCTGTATCAGCGCAATGTACGTGCAAACACCCAGTTCTTCGTCGAGTGGATGGCGCTGGATCTCATCCGTGATGCCGATGGCGACGTCGTCGGTGTGACCGCGATGGAAATGGAAACCGGCGAGATCTCGATCTTCCACGCCAAGGCGACCGTTTTCGCCACCGGCGGTTCGGGTCGTATCTATTACTCGTCGACCAATGCCTTCATCAACACCGGTGACGGTGTCGGCATGGCGGCACGCGCCGGCATTCCGCTGGAAGACATGGAGTTCTGGCAGTTCCACCCCACCGGCGTGGCCGGGGCGGGCGTGCTGATTACCGAAGGTGTGCGTGGTGAAGGCGGTATCCTGCGCAATTCGTCGGGTGAGCGCTTCATGGAGCGCTATGCGCCCAACCTGAAGGATCTGGCCTCGCGTGACGTGGTGTCGCGCTCGATGGTGACCGAGATCAACGAAGGCCGTGGTTGTGGCCCCGACAAGGATCACGTGATGCTCGACATCACTCACCTGTCGCCCGAGACCATCATGAAGCGCCTGCCCGGCATTCGCGAGA
This sequence comes from Parazoarcus communis SWub3 = DSM 12120, assembly GCF_003226565.1. Lineage (GTDB taxonomy): Bacteria > Pseudomonadota > Gammaproteobacteria > Burkholderiales > Rhodocyclaceae > Parazoarcus > Parazoarcus communis. The sequence continues at coordinate 72,881 of NZ_QKOE01000007.1, forward strand.
TCTCGCTCCAGTTTGCAGGTGTTGATCCGATCAAGGCGCCGATCCCGGTGGTCCCCACCTGTCACTACCAGATGGGCGGTATTCCGACCAACTACAAGGGTCAGGTCGTGGTGCCGAAGGACGGTAACCCGAACTCGCCAGTGGTCGGTTTCTATGCGGCCGGTGAATGTGCCTGCGCATCGGTGCATGGTGCAAACCGCCTCGGAACCAACTCGCTGCTCGATCTGCTGGTATTCGGCAAGTCGGCCGGTGAGACCGTGGTCGAGGACCTGCAGTCGGGCAATCTGCGCCTGAAGCCACTGCCCGCTGACGCGGCCGACGTGTCGCTGGCCCGCCTGAATCGTCTCGAGACGCAGAAGGATGGCACTCAGGTGCATGACGTCCGCCTGGCCATGCAGCGCACCATGCAGAAGCACGCGGGGGTGTTCCGCTTTGCCGATCTGCTCAAGGAAGGCGTCGAGAAGATCGTCGAAGTTGCCGAAGAAGCCAAGAGCACCCAGATCACCGACAAGTCCAAGGTCTGGAACACGGCGATGACCGAAGCGCTGGAGCTCGACAACCTGATCGAAGTGGCCAAGGCCACGATGATCTCGGCCGAGGCTCGCAAGGAATCGCGCGGCGCCCACGTCCGTGACGATGCGCCCGATACCGCCGAGCGTCCCAACGGCCGTGATGACGACAACTGGCTCAAGCACACCCTGTGGTACAGCGAAGGCAATCGCCTTGACTACAAGCCGGTGAACCTGCAGCCGATGTCGCCTGATGTCGAACCCATCGCGCTCGCCAAGCGCACTTACTGAGCGCCCGGGAGAACTACACATGACCAAGCGTACTGTTCACTTCAAGATCTATCGCTACGATCCGGACAAGGACGAGAAGCCCTACATGCAGGACATCTCGGTGGAACTCGAAGCCTCCGACAAGAAGCTGCTCGATGCCATCGTCCGCCTCAAGACCAAGGACGACACGCTGTCCTTCCGTCGTTCCTGCCGCGAAGGGGTTTGCGGATCGGATGCGATGAACATCAACGGCAAGAATGGTCTGGCCTGCCTGACCGATGTGGATAGCCTGGCGCAGCCGATCACGCTGCGTCCGCTGCCGGGGCTGCCGGTCATCCGCGACCTGATCGTGGATATGACCCAGTTCTTCAAGCAATACCACTCGATCAAGCCCTACCTGGTCAACAACGATCCGGCGCCCGAGCGCGAGCGTCTGCAGACACCGGAAGATCGCGAGGAACTCAACGGTCTCTACGAGTGCATCCTGTGTGCCTGCTGCTCGACCTCGTGCCCGTCGTTCTGGTGGAATCCTGACAAGTTCGTCGGCCCGGCAGGCCTGCTGGCTGCGTATCGCTTCATTGCCGATACCCGCGACCAGGACACCAATGCGCGTCTCGACAACCTCGAAGACCCGTATCGTCTGTTCCGTTGCCACACCATCATGAACTGTGTGGACGTCTGTCCGAAAGGTCTGAACCCGACGCGCGCGATCGGCAAGATCAAGGACATGATGGTTCGTCGTGCAGTCTGACGACCTGACCATCAACCGGGGGCGCGTGCGCTGGCAGTGCCGCAGGGCACTGCTGGAGCTTGATCTGGTGTTCACGCGCTTCCTGGAAAAGCATTTCGATCGTCTGAATGACGATCAACTGGCGGATCTCGAACACCTGCTGCGCTGCGATGACTACGACATCTGGGCGATGGTCAATGGCAGCAAGCCGTGTGAGGTCGAGCGCTGGAAGGAGATGATCGGTCTGCTGAGTCAGCGTTGATCGGCCGGCTGGTTGGATTGAGGGAGTTGGAAGTTAATCGGGCAAGCAAAAGGGGACGAACCTATGAGCACTGAACGCATTGCAACCCTAACCGTCGATGGCAAGACCGTCGATTTTCCGGTGATGACCGGTACCCACGGCCAGGACGTCATCGACATCCGCACGCTGGGTGGCAAGACCGGCCTGTTCACCTACGATTCCGGCTTCCTGTCGACGGCGAGCTGCAAGTCCAAGATCACCTTCATCGACGGTGACAAGGGCGAGCTGCTGTACCGCGGCTACCCCATCGAGCAACTGGCCGAACAGTGCAACTTTCTGGAAGTCGCCTACCTGCTGAAGGAGGGCGAACTGCCCAACGCCACGCAGAAGGCCGAGTTCGAAACCACGATCAAGAACCACACCATGGTTCATGATCAGCTGACCCGTTTCTACAACGGTTTCCGCCGTGACGCGCACCCGATGGCGATCATGGTCGGCGTGGTTGGTGCGTTGTCGGCGTTCTACCATGACGCCATGGACTTCTCGGACGAGCAGCACCGCAATGTGTCGGTGAACCGTCTGATCGCCAAGCTGCCCACCATCGTGGCCATGGCGTACAAGTACAACACCGGGCAACCGTTCATGTACCCGCGTAACGACCTCGGCTACACCGCCAACTTCATGCACATGATGTTTGGCACGCCGTGCGAAGAGTACAAGCCGAACCCGGTGCTGGTCCGTGCGCTCGACGTCATCTTCACGCTGCACGCCGACCACGAGCAGAACGCCTCCACCTCGACCGTCCGCCTGGCCGGTTCGTCGGGTGCCAACCCGTTTGCCTGCATCTCGGCCGGTATCGCCTGCCTGTGGGGCCCGGCACATGGTGGCGCGAACGAAGCCTGCCTGAACATGCTCGAAGAGATCGGCGACGTCTCCCGCGTTGGCGAGTACATCGCACGCGCCAAGGACAAGAACGACAGCTTCAAGCTGATGGGCTTCGGCCACCGCGTGTACAAGAACTTCGACCCGCGTGCCACGCTGATGCGCAAGGTGTGCAACGAAGTGCTGCAGGAACTCGGTCTCGAGAACGATCGCCTGTTCAAGCTGGCGATGGAGCTCGAGAAGATTGCACTGGAAGACCCGTATTTCGTTGAGAAGAAGCTCTATCCCAACGTCGACTTCTACTCGGGTATCGTGCAGAAGGCACTGGGCATCCCGACCTCCATGTTCACCTGCATCTTCGCGCTCGCGCGTACGGTGGGCTGGATCACCCAGTGGGAAGAAATGATCACCGATCCGGAATACAAGATCGGCCGCCCGCGCCAGTTGTACATCGGCGCTGCGCGACGCGACGTTCCGGCCATCGCACAGCGTCCGTAAGAGACGATGGAGAGGGGAGGGAGACGGGATTAGGCGATAGCCACCACGGGATGGCCGCGGCGAATGCGGTCGTCCCGTTTTTCATTGGTTGCGCACGATCCGGTTAACCCCGTATTTCGGAAGCAGGGACACAGAACACAACAGGTGGCTTTCATCATGAAGCAGCTTCAAGACACGTCTCATCTGTTCGGCTCGAACGCGCCGTTCATCGAAGAGCTCTACGAGAATTACCTCGCCGACCCGGCCTCGGTCTCCGATACCTGGCGCGACTATTTCGACAAACTCCAGGCTCAGGCAGGCGCATCCGTACGTGATGTGGCTCATGGGCCGGTCATCGCCGCATTCGAGCAGATGGCCAAGCGTGGTCCGGTCCGGACCGTGGTGACCGAAGGTGGCGAAGACAAGCTCCAGGTTGCTGTGCTGCAACTGATCAACGCCTACCGCTTCCTCGGCAACCGTTGGGCCAACCTCGATCCGCTCAAGCGCACCGAGCGTCCGCAGATCGCCGAACTCGAGCCCTCCTACTATGGTTTTACCGAAGCTGACCTGTCGCGCAGCTTCAATGTCGGCTCCTTCCATGGCTTCTCGACCGAGCGTGCCACGCTGCGCGAGATCCTCGAGGCCGTGCGCCAGACCTACTGCGGTTCGATTGGTTCGGAGTACATGTACATCTCCGATATCGCCCAGAAGCGCTGGATCCAGAGCCGTCTGGAAAGCGTGCGTGGCACGCCCAAGTTCTCGGTCGAGATGAAGCGTCGCATTCTCGAGCGCACCACTGCTGCCGAGACCCTCGAGCGCTACCTGCACACCAAGTACGTCGGCCAGAAGCGTTTCTCGCTCGAAGGGGGCGAGTCCGCCATCGTCGCGATGGATGAGTTGATCCGCGTCGCCGGCAGCCTGGGCGTGGCCGAAACCGTCATCGGCATGGCTCACCGCGGCCGCCTGAACGTGCTGGTCAACACTCTGGGCAAGTCGCCCTCGATGCTGTTCTCCGAGTTCGAAGGCAAGGCGGCTTCCGACCTGAGCGCGGGCGACGTGAAGTATCACATGGGCTTCTCCAGCGACGTCATGACCCCGGGTGGCCCCATGCACCTGACGCTGGCGTTCAACCCGTCCCACCTCGAAATCATCAATCCAGTGGTTGCGGGCTCGGTCTATGCGCGCCAGGTGCGGCGCAAGGATGCGAACAAGACCCAGGTGCTGCCGGTGCTGATCCACGGCGATGCTGCAGTGGCAGGTCAGGGTGTCAACCAGGAGATGCTCAACTTCTCCCAGACCCGTGGTTACGGCACGGGCGGGACGGTGCATCTGGTGATCAACAACCAGATCGGCTTCACCACTTCCGATCCGCGCGACTATCGCTCGTCGCTGTATTGCACCGACATCTTCAAGATGGTCGAGGCACCGATCTTCCACGTCAATGGTGACGACCCGGAAGCGGTGGCTTTCGTGACTGCGCTGGCCCTCGAGTTCCGTCAGGAGTTCAAGAAGGACGTGGTTGTCGATATCGTCTGCTATCGCAAGCTTGGCCACAACGAGCAGGACGAGCCGATGGTCACCCAGCCGCTGATGTACCGCAAGGTGCAGCAGCATCCGGGTACCCGCAAGCTGTACGCCGATCGCCTGGTTGCCGAAGGCACGCTGGCCGCCGACGAGCCGGAAAAGATGATCGCTGAGTACCGTGAACATCTTGATCGCGGCGAATTGCTATACAACCCGGTGCTGTCGGGTCACAACCGCCAGTACTCGGTGGACTGGACGCCTTTCCTGAAGCAACCCTACACCGACGAAGCCGATACCACAGTGCCGGTGCAGGAGATCAAGCGCCTGTCCGAGCGTCTGACCACGTTGCCAGAAGGCTTCTCGCTGCACTCCCGTGTCAAGAAGATCATCGATGACCGAGCGGCCATGGGTCGTGGCGAGTTGCCGATCGACTGGGGCATGGGCGAGAACCTGGCCTACGCCAGTCTGCTGGCGCAGGGCTATGCGGTTCGTATCTCCGGTGAGGACGTGGGGCGTGGTACCTTCTTCCATCGCCATGCTGCGCTGCATGACCAGAAGCGCGAGCGCTGGGATGAAGGCACCTATAAGCCGCTGGAGCACATCCAGGACGGCCAGGGCGGTTTCCAGTGCTACGACTCGGTGCTGTCCGAAGAAGCGGTGCTCGCATTCGAGTATGGCTACTCGACCGCTGAACCGAACGAACTGTTGATCTGGGAAGCCCAGTTCGGCGACTTCGTCAATGGCGCCCAAGTGGTCATCGACCAGTTCATCAGCTCTGGAGAAGCCAAGTGGGGGCGTCTGAGCGGTCTGGTGATGATGCTGCCGCACGGCTACGAAGGGCAGGGCCCGGAGCACTCGTCGTGCCGTCCGGAGCGGTTCATGAACATGGCCGCGGAGAACAACTGGCAGGTCTGCGTGCCGACCACGCCGGCGCAGATTTTCCACCTGCTGCGTCGCCAGATGATCCGCAAGCTGCGCAAGCCGCTGATCATTGTCACGCCGAAGTCCCTGCTGCGTCACAAGGAAGCGATCTCCTCAATGGAAGAGCTGGCCAACGGCCGCTTCCAGACCGTGATTCCGGAAGTCGAGAACCTCGATCCGAAGAAGGTCAAGCGCGTCGTGCTGTGTCAGGGCAAGATCTACTACGAACTGCTGGCGCATCGTCGCGACAACAAGATCACCGACACGGCGCTGGTGCGGATCGAGCAGCTCTATCCCTTCCCGGCGGACGAGTTTGCCAAGGCAATCAACCAGTTCCCGAATGCCAAGGAAGTGGTCTGGTGCCAGGAAGAGCCGCGTAACCAGGGTGCCTGGTACTGGCTTGCCTCGCGTCAGCACCTGGTCAATGTGCTCGGCACCAAGCGCAAGCTGCTGCTTGTCAGCCGCCCAGCGTCGGCGTCGCCGGCTGTTGGCTACTACGCCAAGCACAATCAGCAGCAGAAGGCGATCCTTGAGCACGCCTTTGGCCCGATTCAAGAAACCACACCGCAGTCGCCCAACCTATAAGTAGACGAGGGAGAGAACTCCATGCTGATCGAAGTAAAAGTCCCGCAGTTGTCCGAATCCGTGTCCGAAGCCACGCTGGTTTCCTGGCACAAGAAGGAAGGCGATGCGGTATCCCGCGACGAAAACCTGATCGACATCGAGACCGACAAGGTCGTGCTCGAGACCCCGGCGCCGGCCGATGGCGTGCTGGTCAAGATCATCAAGGCCAACGGTGACACCGTGGCTTCGGGTGAGTTGATTGCCCAGATCGATACCGAAGCCAAGGCTGCCGGTGCCGCTGCACCGACCGCCGCGCCGGTTCAGGCGGTGACCCCGCCGCCGGCCGCGCCGGCATCCTCGAGTGCCGCGGGCGCTGCCAGCCCGGCTGCACGCAAGATCCTCGACGAGAAGGGTGTGTCGGCTGGCGACGTGGCCGGCACGGGCCGTGGCGGTCGCGTCACCAAGGAAGACGCGGTTGCCGCACAGCCGAAGGCGGCTGCAGTGGCGCCGGTGGCGGTGGCTGCCGGAGAGCGCCCGGAAGAGCGTGTGCCGATGACCCGCCTGCGTGCGCGTATCGCCGAGCGCCTGATCCAGTCGAAGAACGAAAACGCCATCCTGACCACGTTCAACGAAGTGAACATGGCGCCGGTGATGGCGCTGCGCAAGCAGTATGGTGAGAAGTTCGAGAAGGCACATGGCGTGCGTCTGGGCTTCATGGGCTTCTTCGTCAAGGCCGCGGTTGCCGCACTGAAGAAGTTCCCGATCCTGAACGCGTCGGTTGATGGCAACGACATCATCTACCACGGCTACATCGACATCGGTATTGCCGTTGGTTCGCCGCGCGGTCTGGTTGTGCCCATCCTGCGCGATGCTGACCAGATGTCGATTGCCGACATCGAGAAGAAGATTGCCGAGTTCGGCGAGAAGGCCAAGGCCGGCAAGCTGTCGCTGGAAGAGCTGACCGGTGGCACGTTCTCGATTTCCAACGGTGGCGTGTTCGGTTCGATGCTGTCGACCCCGATCATCAACCCGCCGCAGTCGGCCATCCTCGGCATCCACGCCACCAAGGACCGTGCTGTGGTGGAAAACGGTCAGGTCGTCGTGCGCCCGATCAACTACCTGGCCATGTCCTACGACCACCGCATCATCGATGGTCGCGAGGCTGTGCTGGGTCTGGTGACGATGAAGGAAGCGCTGGAAGATCCGGCTCGCCTGATCCTCGACGTATAAGCATACGCAGTCGGGGCGCATTCGTCCGGAGCAGGGCTCCGGTGCGGGTGCGCCCCGTTTTCCGATCTGCAAGGGAGAGATAGATGTCCACCAAGGAATTCGACGTACTCGTCATCGGCGGCGGCCCCGGCGGTTATGTCGCAGCCATTCGTGCAGCTCAACTCGGTTTCAAGACCGCGTGCTGCGAATCCAACCCCTACGCCGACCCCAAGGGTGAGCCTCGCCTGGGCGGCACCTGCCTCAACGTCGGCTGCATCCCGTCCAAGGCGCTGCTGCACACCTCGCATCTGTTCGAGGAAGCGGGGCACGCTTTCGAGAGCCAGGGCATCAGCGTTGGTACGCCGAAGATCGACGTTGCCAAGATGATCGGTCGCAAGAGCACCATCGTCGACCAACTCACCGGCGGCATCAAGGGGCTGTTCAAGAAGAACAAGGTCACCCTGCTGAACGGTCATGGTGCTTTTGCAGGCAAGACCGATGCCGGCTGGCACATCAATGTTGGCGAAGAACTGGTCATCGCCAAACAGGTCATCGTCGCAACCGGTTCCGCGCCCCGTCACCTGCCGGGCATTCCGGTCGACAACAAGATTGTCTGCGACAACGTCGGTGCGCTCGACATCGATGCGGTGCCGAAGAAGCTTGCCGTGATTGGCGCCGGTGTCATCGGCCTCGAGATGGGTTCGGTGTGGCGTCGTCTGGGAGCCGAAGTGATCGTGCTCGAAGCCATGCCTGACTTCCTTGCTGCGGCCGATCAGGACGTGGCCAAGGAAGCGCAGAAGCTGTTCACCAAGCAGGGTCTGAAGTTCAACCTCGGCGTTCAGATTGGTGAAGTCAAGGTGGGCAAGAAGGGCGTCGCCATCAACTACAAGGACAAGGACGGTGCGGATCAGAAACTCGAAGCCGACCGCCTGATCGTGTCGGTCGGCCGTGTGCCGAACACCGCGGGTCTGAACGCCGACGCTGTTGGCCTGAAGATCACCGAGCGCGGCATGATCGAGGTTGATGACCACTGCCGCACCAATCTGCCGGGCGTATGGGCCGTGGGTGACGTCGTCCGTGGCCCGATGCTGGCGCACAAGGCGATGGAAGAAGGTGTGATGGTTGCCGAGTTGATGGCGGGCCAGGCCGGCCACTGCAACTTCGACACCATTCCCTGGGTGATCTACACCAGCCCGGAAATTGCCTGGGTGGGCAAGACCGAACAGCAACTCAAGGCTGCAGGCGTGGCCTACAAGGTTGGCAAGATTCCCTTCCTGGCCAACGGCCGTGCACTCGGCATGGGTGACCCGACCGGCTTCGTCAAGATGCTGGCCGATGCCAACACCGATCGTATCCTCGGCGTGCACATCATCGGACCGAACGCGTCCGAACTGATTGGTGAAGCCGTGGTGGCGATGGAGTTCGCGGGTTGTTCGGAAGATCTGGCCCGTATCTGCCATGCCCACCCGACCCTGTCGGAAGTGGTGCACGAAGCTGCGCTGGCCTGCGACAAGCGGCCGCTGCACTTCTAAGCACGACGTAATGTGATTGGGGGGCGGGGTGTGAGGCGAGCTTGCCTTGCGTTCCGCCCCTCGATCGTTTCACCACCGTTGTTTCCGCAACAGATGAATGCACGACGCATTACTCCTGTGGCAGACCCCGGATCGAGTCTCGCCTCCATCCCGGGATGATTGATCGCCAATAACAAGCAGAATCCAGTCCGATGCCCCATCGCTCCCTGAACGTGCCCGAGCACGGAATGCTCGACGCCTACGAGTCGCAACTGAAGACCCGCGGCTACAAGTCCGATCCTGCCCAGCGTGCCGCAGTGCAGCGGCTGCAGCAGCTTTACACTGAACTGGTGACCTTCAAGGCGGCTCGCCGGACCGCCTTGCGCAAGGTGTTCGCCCGTCCGCGGATGCCGCGCAGCGTTTATTTCTGGGGCGGGGTCGGGCGTGGCAAGAGCTTCCTGATGGACTGCTTCTTCGACTCAGTACCGTATCAGCGCAAACGTCGGGTGCATTTTCATGCTTTCATGCAGGAAGTGCAGAACGATCTGAAGGACCACAATCACGAGCCTGATCCGCTGCAAAAGGTGGCGGACCGTATTGCGCGACAAACCCGCTTGCTGTGTTTCGACGAGTTCCACGTGTCGGACATTGCGGATGCGATGATCCTGGGGCGTTTGCTTGATGCGTTGTTTGCGCGTGGGGTGATCTTCGTGATGACTTCCAACTATCCGCCCGACGGGCTGTATCCCAACGGGCTGATGCGGGTGAACTTCCTGCCGACCATCGAGATGATGAAGCGCCGCTTCGACGTGTTCGAGGTCGATCACGGTACCGATTATCGTCTGCGCACACTGGAGAAGATCGAGATTTTCCTGGTGCCGGCCGACGAGACTGCGCGTCAGAAGATGCGTGACGATTTTCGTCGCCTGGCGGCGGCGGAACCGCAGTCAGGCGAGATCGACCTGCTTGGGCGGACGCTGCCCTATGTTGGCCGCGCCGCGGGGGTGATCTGGTTCGACTTTGATACCCTGTGCCGAAGTGCACGATCTCAGAACGACTATCTCGAGATCGCGAGAGAACACCATACTGTGTTGCTCTCCAACGTGCCGCGCATGCGTGCCGGTGAGGCATCCGAGGCGCGTCGCCTGACCTGGTTGATCGATGTGCTGTACGATCACAGGGTCAAGCTCATCGTCAGTGCCCAGACTGATGCCCCCGACCTGTACACCGAGGGGCATAACGCGCACGAGTTCGTGCGTACCGTCAGCCGCCTGATGGAGATGCGCACACGCGACTATCTGGCCGAGGCCCACCGGGTGGACTGAACTCGTCTATCTGGACTCCAGCTGGAAGCGGCCCACGGTCTGCCGCAGGGATTGAGCCAGCGACTCCAAGGCATTGGCCTGACTCAGCAGGGCGGAGATCGAGGCGTGATTGTGCTCGCTCATGCCGGCGATCTGCTCTACCTTGCGGGCAATTTCGTTGCTCGCGGTGCGTTGCTCGCGCAAAGCTGAATTGATGGCGGCAATGGCCTCGCGCACCTGCTGGGCGCTTCCGTCCAGGGTGGAAATGACCGTAGCCGCGCGCGTGGCCTGATCGACACCTTGTTGCGCAAGTTGCTGGCCTTCGCTCATGCTGTTGACCGCCTCGCCGGCATTGAGCTGCACGCGCTCAATCATTGCGGTGATCTCGCTGGTCGATTGGGCTGTACGCTCGGCCAGTTTGCGGACCTCGTCTGCCACCACCGCGAAACCCCGCCCCTGTTCGCCCGCTCTTGCCGCCTCGATGGCGGCATTCAGCGCCAGCAGATTGGTCTGACCGGCGATGTCCTGGATGACCTTCACGATTGAGGAAATGCCTTCAGCGCTAGTCTTGAGCTCGTTCATGACTGCAGCTGAGTCGATCATCCGTGTGGCAATCAGGTTGATGGCTCGGCTGGTATCATCAATCACGGTGATCGCTTGCTGCACTTCCCGCGAGCTGTCGCCAGACAGTCGATCTGCCTCGTCAGCATGCTCCGATACCTGGCCGATGCTGACAGTGAGTTGCTCGACCGAGGCTGCAATTGCGCTCGATGCGTCGCTCTGCTGCATGGACGCGTGGCTGATCTCCTCCTCCTTGCTGCGGATTTCGGATACGGATGCATTGACGTTGTCTGCGTGATGCTGGATATCACGGATGGTGCGGTCCAGCCCGGTCTGCATGGCCTGCATGGCCTGAAGCAGGCTGCCTTTGGGGGCATCGTGACTCAACTGACCGCGGAGGTCGCCCGATGCGATGCGCTGGGCAATGTTGCTGGCCTCCGCGGGTTCGCAGCCGAGCTGGGCGGAAAGGCGTCGGGTCATGAAGAGGGCGATCATCACACACAGGGCGAAGGCGACGGCCGATAGTGCGCCGGCGATCTGAGTAGCCCGGGCCAGATCACTGATCAACAGCTCGCGCGTTTCGCCTGTTGCGCTCGAAAGAAAGCGGATCTGCCCGAGAAGCAGGTCACGTACCTTGCGCCAGGCCGGGGTTTCCTGCTGGACGAGGGTGGCGAGGGCCGTTTGCGCCGATTCGGTGCGAAGGTCATTGATGACCTTGTCACGCAGTGGTTTCCACTCTGTTTGCAAGGTGTGCAATTGGGTCGCCGTGGCCGCTCCGCCGTCAAGAAGTTGAGGGTTGGCAATGATTTTGCGCGTTAGCTCATCAAATTGTGATTCAGCTCGTTCGTAGTTCTGGTAGGCAGTGGGGTTGGACGGATCGAGCAGTATGTTGCGTAGCGCCTGCCCCATCTGCAGACCTTGTGCGTACGCGTTTGTCATGTCGCGCTCAAGGCTGAGCTCGGTGTCGATGAACGCAAGTATGCGTTGTTGCGCACTTTGCATCTGGACGATGGTCAGAACGATCGCACCGATGAAAAGACCGCAGGTCAGTGCGGTAAGCATGAAGAGCTGTTTCTTGATTGTCATGATTGAGGGGCGAATTTCGCGTTCGTCCAAGATACGTGGTCAGTTGTGACACGTTGGTTTGCCGGGTTATATCGATATATCGTCGTAAACTTAAATAACCTTAGCATCGTTTCTGTGTACGCGTTCAAGTCATGCCGATGGAGATGCCGTGCCCGGTAACGCGGCGTAGAATGTCGCACCTCACGTCTCGCCAGCCATGATGTCGATTTACGACGCTTCCACCCTGTTCGCACCCGATGGCCCGTTGGCCAGTGCCATTCCCGGTTTCTGTGCGCGACCGCAGCAGATCGAGATGGCGCAGAAGATTGCAGAAGCCATCCGTGCCAACCGGGTGCTGGTTGCGGAGGCGGGGACGGGTACCGGCAAGACCTTTGCCTATCTGGTACCGGCGCTGATGTCGGGTGGCAAGGTCATCGTATCGACCGGGACCAAGACCTTGCAGGATCAACTCTTCAATCGTGACCTGCCCACCGTACGCGCGGCGCTCAAGGTGCCGGTGTCGATTGCCTTGCTGAAGGGGCGGGCCAACTACGTCTGCCATTACCACCTCGAGCGCAACGAGCGCGATGGTCGTTTCCAGACGCCGCAAGATGCAGCGGATCTGCGTGCGATTTCGCGTTTTGCCCGGATTACGCATACCGGTGACAAAGCGGAATGTACGGATGTACGCGAGGACTCCGCAGCCTGGATTGCAGCAACCTCCACCCGCGACAACTGCCTTGGTCAGGAATGCCCTCAGGTCAAGGAGTGCTTTGTCATGCAGGCTCGTCGCACTGCGATGGAGGCTGATGTGGTTGTGGTGAATCATCATCTGTTCTTTGCGGATGTCATGTTGCGTGACGAGGGCATGGGTGAGTTGCTGCCGGCCTGCAATACGGTGATCTTCGACGAGGCGCATCAGTTGCCGGAAACCGCCAGCCTGTTCTTTGGCGAGACCGTCTCCACTTCGCAGGTGCTGGAGCTCGCCCGAGATACCCGCTCTGAGGGGCTGGCTGGTGCGCGTGACTGCATTGCACTGATCGACGAGACCCGTGTGGTGGAAAAGGCCGCGCGCGACCTACGCCTGGTCTTTGGAATGGAAACCAGCCGGCTGGCGGTCGCACAGGCGAAAGAAAAGGAAGGTTTCGATGCAGCAGTGGCCGCCATGGCCGATGCACTTGAGGACCTGGAAACCGTGCTCGATACCCAGGCAGAGCGTTCGGAGGGTCTTGCCAACTGTCTGCGACGGGTGCAGGAGATGCGCGAACGCCTGGGACGCTGGACCAGCCCGGACGAGAAGGACCTGATCCGCTGGGTCGAGGTGTTCTCTCAGTCGCTTGCCCTCAATGCCACGCCGCTGCATGTATCCGACGTATTCCGCCGTCAGCTCGAGAACCAGCCGCGCGCCTGGGTGTTCGCATCGGCGACGCTGGCGGTGGGAAACGACTTTGGACATTACTGCCGGGAGTTGGGGCTGGCGTGGATGGATCCGCCTCCCGAGACCGCCGTGTGGGGAAGTCCCTTTGATTACGCCCAGCAGGCTTTGCTGTACGCGCCTCAGGGCATGCCCGAGCCCAATTCGCCGAACTTTACCGAAACGGTCGCACGCACGGCCTTGCCCCTGATCCGGGCAGCACGCGGGCGAACCTTTGTGTTGTGTACCTCGTTGCGGGCGATGCGCCGGGTACACGAGCTGATCGTCGAAGGCCTGGCCCAGGCCGGCGAGACCTTACCGGTGCTGCTCCAGGGGGAAGGGTCGCGTACCGAGCTGCTCGACCGTTTCCGCAAGCTTGGCAATGCCGTGCTGGTGGCCAGCCAGAGCTTCTGGGAAGGGGTGGATGTTCCGGGCGACGCCTTGTCGCTGGTGGTGATCGACAAACTGCCGTTTGCGCCGCCCGACGACCCGGTGCTGGCCGCCCGTGTCGAGCACATGCAGAAGCAAGGGCTGAGTCCCTTCATCCATCACCAGTTGCCACGCGCGGTGATCAACATGAAGCAAGGCGCTGGCCGTTTGATCCGCACCGAGCGCGATCGCGGCGTGCTGTGCATCTGCGATCCACGGATGATCGAGAAATCGTACGGAAAGGTTGTGTGGCGCAGCTTGCCGCCAATGCGGCGTACTCGGGTCGAGTCCGAGGCGGTGGCATTTCTCGAAACCCTGCCGCCGCCCAGATCGGCGGATTGATGAACCGGTCTGGTGCCGACGGGGGCGTGGCGCGATTCGCTCGTAAACCGCTGGACTTGGCCGCGATCAAGTCCGTCTGTGGCGAGCTTGTTGTATTCTCTCGATCCCGAACACCCTGGCGCCTGTCCGGCGTGATGTGATGAAAGTTTTTGGAATTGCCGGCTGGTCCGGCTCGGGCAAGACGACACTGGTCGAGAAGCTGATTCCCGAGATCACCGCGCGTGGCTTGCGGGTGTCGGTGATCAAGCATGCGCACCACGGCTTCGACCTTGATCGCCCGGGAAAGGATTCCTACCGTCACCGTGAGGCGGGTGCCACCCAGGTGTTGATGCTGTCCAATGAGCGTTGGGTGTTGATGCACGAGTTGCGCGGTCGGCCCGAGCCGGATCTGGACGAGCAGTTGCGTCTGTTGGCACCTTGCGATCTGGTGTTGATCGAGGGCTACAAGGCCGCCGCCGTTCCGAAAATCGAGATTCACCGCCCGGCACACGGCAAGCCGCCATTGTGGCCGGAGAATCCACATGTGGTTGCGGTGGCAAGCGATGCAGAACTGGATTGCCCCTTGCCTTGTCTGCCTTTGAATGATCCGGCCGCTGTTGCCACCTTCATCCTCGACTATTCTGCAGAAGACTGATGAACGCAAACATGCTCACCTTCGACGAAGCCTATACCCAGCTGCTCGGTCACGTCCGACCGGTTCGTGAGATCGAGGAGATCGACACCATGATGGCCGCAGGCCGGGTGCTGGCCGTCAGCCAGCACTCGCCGATCGCGCAGCCGCCGATGGATAACTCCGCGATGGACGGCTACGCCTTACGCGTTGCCGATGTGCCGGAATCAGGCACGCGCCTGCCGGTCAGTCAGCGCATTCCTGCCGGTAGTGTGGGTACCGCCTTGCAGCCCGGGACGGCCGCGCGCATCTTCACGGGGGCACCGCTGCCGGAGGGAGCCGATGCGGTGGTGATGCAGGAGTTGTGTGAGCACGACGGCGATGCAGTGGTCGTCAATCACGTGCCGAGGCTGGGTGAGGCGGTACGGCGTACGGGTGAGGATGTCGCCCTCGGCGCCGAGGTGCTGGGTGCCGGCGTGCGCCTGCGCCCGCAGGAGCTGGCATTGGCTGCGTCAGTCGGGCTGGCCCGGCTGCCAGTGTTGCGGCGCATGCGGGTGGCGGTATTCTCGACCGGTAGTGAGCTGGTGATGCCGGGCGAGCCTTTGCCGCCGGGTGGCATCTATAACTCCAACCGGTTCATGCTGCGTGCGCTGCTGACCCAGTTGGGCTGTGAGGTGACGGATCTGGGCATCGTGCCGGACAATCTCGAGGCTACCCGCAAGGTGCTGCGCGAGGCCGCGCAGGGTAACGATCTGATCGTTACCAGCGGCGGGGTCTCGGTTGGCGAGGAGGACCATGTAAAGCCGGCGGTCGAGGCCGAAGGCAGCCTCGACATGTGGAAGATTGCGATGAAGCCGGGCAAGCCCTTGGCGTATGGGCGCGTCCATGGTGCTGCTTTCATCGGCCTGCCGGGTAATCCGGTCTCGAGCTTCGTGACTTTCCTGTTGATGGTGCGGCCCTTCATCCTGGCGACCCAGGGGGCGATCGAGGTTGCACCGCAAGCCGTGTTGCTGACTGCAGGTTTCGACTGGACGAAGCCTGACCGCCGCCGTGAGTTCCTGCGCGCACGGATGACGGCTGCGGGCACGGTCGAGCTGTTCTCCAATCAGGGGGCCGCGGCGCTCAACTCCACCACTTGGGCCAATGGGCTGGTCGACATTCCTGCGGGGCAGGCGGTGGCTGCTGGCGACAAGGTGCGTTTCCTGCCATATGGCGATTTGCTCTGGTGATGATGATGACCTTACGAGTTCTGTATTTTGCCAGTCTGCGCGAGGCGGTCGGTCGGGCCAACGAAGAGCTGACACTCCCCGAGGGCGTGGGTACGGTTGGCCAGTTGCGCGATTTTCTGGCTGCGCGTGGTGAGGGCTGGGACGCGCTGGCACAGGGGCGTAATGTACGTGCCGCGCGCAATCAGCGTATGGCGCGTGCGGAAGAGGGGATTGAGGCAGGTGACGAGATCGCGTTCTTTCCACCGGTGACCGGAGGCTGAGTCATGAGCGTGAGCGTGCAGGAAGCGGATTTCGATGTCGGTGCCGAGATTGCGGCATTGTCGGCGGGGCGTCTGGATGTCGGCGCGGTGGCGAGCTTCGTTGGCCTGGTGAGGGATGCCAACGATGGCAGCAGCGTCTCAGCCATGACGCTGGAACACTATCCCGGCATGACCGAGCGTGCGCTTGAAGAAATTGTCGCCGAGGCGGGCCGGCGCTGGCAGCTGCTGGCGGTGCGGGTGATCCACCGCCACGGTGCGCTGCTTCCGGGTGAGCGCATTGTGTTCGTGGGGGTTGCCGGTGCGCACCGCGGCGAATCTTTTGCGGCCTGTGAGTTCATCATGGACTACCTGAAGACGCGAGCACCGTTCTGGAAACGCGAGCAGACGCCAGAGGGCGCACGCTGGGTGGACGCGCGGGAAAGTGATGACAAAGCTGTCGGTCGCTGGGGTCCGATGGGCGAGCCGGCTGCGTCCGAGTAGGCGCCTTCCAGGGGAAGTTACTGACGGTGGATGTGTTCCGCCGTGATGGAAATGAAAACGGCGCCATGGGCGCCGTTCTGTCATCAGCCGTTTCGAGTGCCAGCGCCTTACTTGCGCTTGCCGCCCTGGGTGAAGGCCTGGAAGGCTTCGGCCGATGCGCGGGTCATTTGCTCGAAAGCGGCGCGAGTGGTGTCCATTGCCGTTTGCATGGCGCCCATCGCGTTCTGGTCGGTGATTGGCATGCCCTTGAACAGCTTTTGCATGGCTTCGAACACATCGGCGCTACCGGTCGTCAACTGCTCGCCCACCAGCTTGCCGACTTCGGCCTGCGTGCGGGTGGTGATCTCGGCGATCTCACGTGCGCAGGACAACATCCTTTCAGTGGTGGTCTGCGCATACTGGGTGCGCAGTTCGACGGCCTGCTTCGGGTCCTTGATCGAGGACAATGCCTTGGCGTTCTGCACGCCTTCTTCGAACAGGGACTTGGCGGTTGCGACCTGGATCTCCATCACACGCTGGGAGTTCTCGATCGACAACTGGGCAAGACGCATGGCTGCTTCGAGATTCTTCTTTTGAAGCTCGTTGAATTGATCCTGTTTGTTCGTTGCCATAGAAACCCTCCGTGCATATTGTTGATGGATTCAGAGGCTCCACCGGCAGCGTCTCGCGTGCTGTCGTTCCCTCAGAGGGTGCAAATGGCACCCCTGTCCTCGCCTCTGCAGTAACCATAGCACAGCCCATGCATATACTGGTGCATTGCGGGCAATCGAGTTTCATCCTGTCGGTGCGTTGATGTTGCTGCACGACAGCCAAGGGGGGAGCCTGTCACCCAGAGAGGGCCCGAGGGCGGGGATGGAGGGGGTTCAGTCCATGTCCTGACCGAGTGCGTCAAGCTGTGCCAGTGCCGAGTCCGGGTCCGGATACAGGTTTGGGGTCAGCTCGCGGTGGGCAAAGGCGTCACCCAGCCGCGCGCGCAGGAAGGTGTTGGTGGTGTAACGGGTGACTGCCGAGTAGTGGCGCTGAACGAGTCCGCGCACCATCTCCGCGTAAGGCTCAAGCAATTCCGGTGTGATCGAGAAGTTGTCGTAATTGACGATGGCCGCTACCCGGTGCCCGACCGGCTGCAGGCAGGCTTCCACGTGCTCGCGGATCTGTTCGATCTCGTCGGCAGCGCGAATGCTCAGGCCTTCGAAATTGACAAAGAACAGGTCTTGCTGCGCGTCGTAACTGAGGCGCTGATCCAGCGGAATCGACAACAGGTTTTCACGCAGGCCCATTGCTTCATCGCGGAAGATGCGTGCATCCATCTGCTTGAGTCGGGGCGCAAGCCGTGGGCGAAAGCCCATGTGTGGGTAGATGTCGCGTTCGGGATCAATGCCGGGAGCAATCTCGGTCAGGACCAGGCCGTCGTCGTCGAGCTCGAACACACAACGTTCGGTGATGTAGAGCACGGGCTGGCCACGTCGGCGCGCATAGGCTCCACTGAAAGTGCGGTGTTCGACTTCGGGCACGAACTTCTGCGTCGTGCCTTCGCGCCGGATCGACAGTTGCCCCTGTTTCATTGCAATTTGCAGCTCGCCCGCGGTGAAGGTGCCGACAAACACCACCTTGCGGGCATTCTGGCTGATGTTGATGAAGCCGCCCGCGCCGGCCAGGCGTGGGCCAAAGCGGCTGACGTTCAGATTGCCTTCCCGGTCTGCCTGGGCCAGGCCAAGAAACGCGATGTCCAGACCGCCCCCGTCGTAGAAATCGAACTGATAGGGCTGGTCGATGATCGCATCGGTATTGATCGCTGCGCCAAAGTTCAGGCCCGAAGCGGGAATGCCGCCAATGACACCGGGCTCGGTGGTCAGCGTCAGCAGGTCGATGATCTTCTCTTCGGCGGCAACCGAGGCGACGCCTTCGGGCATGCCGATGCCCAGATTCACGACGCTGTTGGGTGCCAGTTCGAGCGCCGCCCGTCGGGCAATGATCTTGCGTTCATTCATTGCCATGACCGGCAGCGATGAGGCCGGCACCCGCAGCTCGCCCGAGTAGGCGGGGTTGTAGGCATCGGCGAAGGTCTGCATCTGATGCTCGGGTTTCTCGGCGACCACCACGCAGTCGACCAGAATGCCGGGAATCTTCACCATGCGTGGGTTCAGGCTGCCGCGCTCGGCAATGCGCTCGACCTGCACGATCACGATGCCGCCCGAGTTGCGCGCGGCCATTGCAATCGCCAATGCCTCCAGGGTCAGCGCTTCCTTCTCCATGGTGATATTGCCGTCCGGGTCGGCGGTGGTGCCGCGGATGATGCCGACGTCGATCGGGAAGGCCTTGTAGAACAGGTACTCCTCTCCGCCAACCGGCATCAGCTGTACCAATTCCTCGCGAGTACGGGCGTTGATGCGGCCGCCGCCGTGACGCGGGTCCACGAAGGTGCCAAGACCCACCCGGGTCAGCGTGCCGGGTTTGCCCGCTGCAATATCGCGGAATAGGTGGGTGATGACGCCCTGGGGCAGGTTGTAGGCCTCGATCAGGTTGTCGACTGCCAGCTTCTGCAGGCTGGGTACCAGGCCCCAGTGCCCGCCGATGACCCGCTTTACCAGGCCGGGGTGGCCAAGATGGTTGAGCCCACGGTGCTTGCCATCGCCTTGTCCTGCTGCATAGACCAGGGTGAGATCATGGGGTCGGCCAAATGGACCGGGATCCTCGGCGAGGAACAAGGCTTCAAGCGCACAGGCCACGCCTTCGGCAAAGCCGATGCCAACGAAGCCACCGGTCGCGAGGGTGTCGCCCGGGCGAATCAGACGTACCGCATCGGCGGCGCTGACCACCTTGCCACGGCGAGGCAAGGCGTCGTTGCTCAGGATGGGATGTGTGGGCAGCCTGCGGCGTTGAGCGTGGGTGGACGCATGGCGGATCATGGCGGTCTCCGTTCTTGTTGTTGGCGGGTGTCTTGCGGGTCAGTCGCGATCGGGGTCGTCGTTGATCAGGATGACGCGGCAGCCCAGGGGGCCGGCGAGCGAGGCAATGTGACTGCAGTGAGACAGTGCTGGCCGTGACGCGGGGGCGCCGGTAATGATCGCATCCACGCCATGATCGATAATGGCACGGTAGAGCAGGGGCGAAAGCCCGCTAACATCGCTTAGCCAACATAGCGTGGGGGACAGCGACAGGCGCTGACTGAGACCGTCGAGCAAGATGGATGAGGAGGCGGCTTCCGCGTCTTCTGCTGCGTCGGGTTCAAGTTGCAGCAGGCTGACTTGACTGGCCAGTCTTCCCGCGAGGGCGATGATGCGACGATGGTAGTGGTCGGTCGTCGTACAGAAGTCGGTTGCCAGCAGCATGTGGTGGTAGCGACGCGATGGGGCGGCTGGGTGCTGCAACGCATGGCGCGCAAGCAGGGGGGCTGACGTAGCGGGACGATCGGCGACGTCGAGTGCAGCAAACTGCATGATCACGGGTCTCCTCCATGAAGGGTACGGCGCTTCTACGGGCCGTTAGCAGCGGATAAGCAGATCGTGTGCCAGTCGGATAAGTTATTGATATTTATATATAGATTGTTTCTATTGGGTGCCGAGAGGTGGTAAGGTGTCTCGATTTTGAGACTTGATTGCCTGCGTAGCCCCGAGTTTATTCAGGTCTAGTTGGGGGTGTTTTTTAATTGATTGATTTTTTTTGATAAAAATATAATTGATTAACTGTCTCAGTATTGAGATTGTGTCTCGGAATTGAGATGGATGTTGTGTGTCTGCAGCTTGCGGTAGAGCGTCGCACGACCGATGCCCAGTACCTTGGCCGCAAGTGTGGCGTTGCCGCCGCTGCGCTCAAGAGCCGTACGGATCAGTTGTGCTTCGTGCCGGTTCATCGCTTCTTCCAGCGACGAGACTTCGTTTTTCGAGGGGGAGGCCGGGGCTCGGGCGGTATGCCGGAGTCCGCGAAAATCGCTGGCTTGCAGGCGAGGCCGGTCGCTCGACATGACCGCTTGTTCCAGGACGTTGCGCAGTTCGCGGATATTGCCGCGCCAGCTCTGTTGCGCCAGCAGTGGCAACACGTCGCTGGCCAGATCACGTTGGGGCTGGTCGTTGCGGCGGGCGATGTCCTCGAGGATGTGTTCGCACAGCAATTCGAGGTCCTGAAGCCTGTCACGCAAGGGGGGCAGGGTCAGCGGCAGCACGCCAAGGCGGTAATAGAGATCCGCGCGAAAACGACCTTCATCGACCGCGCGCACCAGGTCGATGCTGGTTGCGGCGATCACACGTACGTCGATGGGCACGACCTTGTCCGAGCCCACCGGCTCGAGTTCCTGCTCCTGCAGCACGCGCAGCAGTTTCGATTGCACCGCCAGTGGCATGTCGCCGATCTCGTCGAGGAACAGGGTGCCGCCTTCGGCAAGCTGGAACTTGCCGAGACGACCTTTGCGATCGGCACCGGTATAAGCTCCGGCCACTGCGCCAAAGAACTCGGTTTCCAGCAGGCTCTCGGGAACGGCAGCGACATTGATGCCGATGAAGGGTCTGGCTGCGCGGTGCGAGCTGGCGTGAATGGCATGGGCAATCAGCTCTTTGCCCGTACCGGTTTCGCCAAGAAGCAGTACCGGGGCGTCTGTTGCGGCGGCGCGACGTGCGGCGCGCTTCAGTTCCATTGCTGCGGGGCTGGTGCCGACGAAGTTGGAGAAGGTGTATTTGGCCTGGCGTGCCTCGGCAAGCCGTTGCCGGGCGTGTTGCAGTTCCTGCTGCAGCTTGCCGAGCCGGGCATAGAACGGTTGCAGCGGGCGCGATTGATCGTACAGCGCGAAGCCGACCGCACCGATGACCTTGCCGTCATCGTCCTTGAGCGGTAGTCGGGTGACGATGAAGGTTTCGCTGCCGGCGTCGAGGATGTCTAGCAGGATGGGTTGGCCGCTCTCCACCACGGCGCGCATCTGAGAGTTGGGAATGATGGCCTCCACCTCGCGTCCGATGGCCTGGTCGGGTGAGTCGAGCCCGAAGCGTCGGGCATAGCGATCATTGATCCAGACAATGCGGGCATCGCCGTCGACCACGATGGTGCCTTCGCACAGGGTGTCGAGGTTTTCGAACAGCGACTGCATCGCGCGTCGGCGAATGTCGGTGTAATCGAAGCCAGGGCGAACGGTGAGGGTCATCGCGGGGCTCGTGGAGTAACTTCCCGAATATTAACAGTGTGGATGTGCTCATCCGTCGTTGTCGGCGGACCTTGCCCAGGCGCGGCAGGCTGTTGCTTCCGGGGGCAGACGTTCGCGGCCTTCGGCTCCCCGTAGCAGACAGCGCTGTGGCGGCGTCGGCACAAACTCGGTCGCTGCGCGCCCTCAAACATGTGCCGCCTTGATTCCGCCACAACGCTGTCTGCTACGGCGCTCTCGACAGCCCCCGGAAGCGACACCCCACCGCACCTCGCCGAGCGCTCGTGCGAGTGCGGAGGAGAGGCAACGACGCATTTGCATTTCGGCGTGGGCCAGATGAGTGGGTGGAGACGATTCTGCTTTTTTTGCTGGAGCTCTTGAAGCGGCGGCGATGCCCCCCACATAGCCATCAACCCGATACTTACAGGACGTCAGCCATGCGCTTCGACAAACTTACCACCAAGTTCCAGCAGGCGCTTGCCGATGCGCAAAGCCTTGCCCTGGGTAATGATCAACAGTTCATCGAGCCGCAGCACCTGCTGATGGCGATGCTTGGGCAGGATGATGGTGGCACCCTCTCCCTGCTGCAACGGGCGGGTGTCAATGTGCCACCGCTGAAGTCGGCGCTGGCCAAGTCCCTTGAGCGTCTGCCCAAGGTCGAGGGCCACGGCGGTGAGGTGCAGGTCGGCCGCGACCTGACCAATCTGTTGAATCTGACCGACAAGGAAGCACAGAAGCGTGGCGACCAGTTCATTGCCAGCGAGATGTTCCTGCTCGTCCTCGCCGATGACAAGGGCGAGACGGGTCGCCTGGCCAAAGAGCATGGTCTGAATCGCAAGGCCATGGAGGCCGCGATCGAAGCCGTACGAGGCGGTGCCAGTGTTGGCAGCCAGGATGCCGAAGCCCAGCGTGAGTCGCTCAAGAAATACTGCCTGGATCTGACGGAGCGTGCCCGCAGCGGCAAGCTCGATCCGGTGATCGGACGCGACGACGAGATCCGCCGCGCGATCCAGATCCTGCAGCGCCGTACCAAGAATAATCCGGTGCTCATTGGCGAACCCGGCGTGGGCAAGACCGCCATCGTCGAAGGTCTGGCACAGCGCATCATCAACGACGAAGTGCCCGAAACCCTGAAGGGCAAGAAGGTGTTGTCGCTCGACATGGCAGCGCTGCTGGCGGGCGCCAAGTACCGTGGCGAGTTCGAGGAGCGTCTCAAGGCCGTGCTCAAGGAGATTGCTCAGGAAGAGGGTAAGGTCATCCTCTTCATTGACGAGATCCACACCATGGTCGGTGCTGGCAAGGCCGAAGGTGCAATGGACGCGGGCAACATGCTCAAGCCGGCGCTGGCACGTGGCGAGCTGCACTGCATCGGCGCCACCACACTGGACGAATACCGCAAGTATATCGAGAAGGATGCGGCGCTCGAGCGCCGCTTCCAGAAGGTGCTGGTGGATGAGCCCACGGTGGAGGCCACGATCGCGATCCTTCGCGGCCTGCAGGAAAAATACGAGATCCACCATGGCGTCGATATTACCGACCCGGCGATTGTCGCTGCGGCGGAATTGTCCAATCGCTACATCACCGACCGCTTCCTGCCGGACAAGGCCATCGATCTGATCGATGAGGCCGCAGCGCGGATCAAGATGGAGATCGACTCCAAACCTGAGGTGATGGACAAGCTCGATCGTCGCATGATCCAGCTCAAGATCGAGCGTGAAGCGGTCAAGAAGGAAAAGGACGAAGCCTCGCTGAAGCGCCTGCAACTGATCGAGGACGAACTCACCAAGCTGCAGCGCGAGTACAACGACCTCGAGGAAGTGTGGAAGGCGGAGAAAGCCAAGGTGGCTGGCTCGGCACACATCAAGGAAGAGATTGATGCGCTGCGTGCGCAGATGGCTGATTTCCAGCGCAAGGGTCAGCTCGACAAGGTTGCCGAACTGCAATACGGCAAGCTGCCTCAGCTCGAGGGGCAGCTCAAGATGGCCGAGCAGGCGGGCGAAAATGCCACGCCCAACAAGTTGCTGCGTACTCAGGTGGGGGCCGAGGAGATTGCCGAGGTCGTGTCGCGTGCCACTGGCATCCCGGTCAGCAAGATGATGCAGGGCGAGCGCGACAAGCTGCTGCAGATGGAAGACAAGCTGCACCAACGCGTGGTCGGGCAGGATGAGGCAGTGCGTCTGGTGTCGGATGCGATCCGGCGTTCGCGTGCGGGTTTGTCGGATGAGAATCGCCCGTACGGCTCCTTCCTGTTCCTGGGTCCCACCGGTGTGGGCAAGACCGAGCTGTGCAAGACGCTGGCGAGCTTCTTGTTTGACTCGGAGGAGCACCTGATCCGCATCGACATGAGCGAGTTCATGGAGAAGCATTCGGTGGCCAGGCTGATTGGCGCACCCCCGGGCTACGTCGGTTACGAGGAGGGTGGCTACCTGACCGAGCAGGTGCGGCGCAAGCCTTACAGCGTGATCCTGTTCGACGAGGTGGAGAAAGCGCATCCGGACGTGTTCAATGTGCTGCTACAGGTGCTGGATGATGGGCGCATGACCGATGGTCAGGGGCGTACGGTGGACTTCAAGAACACCGTGATCGTGATGACTTCCAACCTGGGAAGCCAGATGATCCAGCAGATGACGGGTGATGACTACGGGGTGATCAAGCTGGCGGTCATGGCTGAGGTGAAAACCTATTTCCGGCCGGAATTCATCAACCGCATTGATGAAGTGGTGGTGTTCCACGCGCTGGACCAGAAGCACATTGCCGGCATTGCGCGCATTCAACTGCAGTACCTCGAAAAACGTCTCGCCCGACTGGAGATGGCGCTCCAGGTCAGTGATGCAGCGCTGGATGAGATCGCGCAGGCGGGTTTTGATCCGGTGTTTGGCGCCCGGCCGCTCAAGCGTGCCATTCAGGAGCGGATCGAGAACCCGCTGGCCAAAGCCATTCTGGAAGGTCGTTTTGCGGCGAAGGATCTGATCCGGGTCGACGTTGCGCAGGGCAAGCTGACGTTTTCCAAGGCGGGCTGAGTCTCAGGGGGCCAGATTGGCCAAAGTGTAAAAGAGGTGCCCGGATCCGTTCGGGCGCCTCTTTTGCTTGTGGGGGGCTGGTGACGACGCTGGTTCGCCTGTCAGCCCAATGCCTCAGGCGCAATGGTTTCAAACTCGCCAACCCATACTTCAAGCGCCTCTGCTGCCAGTGGGCGCGAGTAAAGAAAGCCTTGCAGAGCGTTGCAGCCCCGGGTGACAAGGTAGTCACGTTGAGCTGGGGTTTCCACTCCCTCAGCGACCACATCAAGCCCGAGTGCCTGTGCCAGAGACAGCGTTGCCGAGGTGACCGCGGCGTCCTCTGCATCGCTTGGCAAGTCCTTGACGAAGGATCGGTCGATCTTCAACCGTGAGATCGGCAGTCGTTTCAGGTAAGACAGGCTGGAGTAGCCGGTGCCAAAGTCGTCCAGCGCCAGCGTCAGGCCCAGGGCGCATAGTGCGTCCAGGCGACCGATCAAGTGGTCGTCAGGCTGCATCAGGGCGCTTTCGGTAATTTCAAGTTCGATGCAGCGGGCATCAGCTCCCGTATCCTCCAGGGCGCGGGCGACGGTGTCGACGAAGTCGTTGCGCCGGAACTGCAGCGCCGAGATATTGACTGCAAGCTGAATATTGCCTACGGCGCTGTCGCGCCAGCGCACTTGCTGGCGGCACGCCTCGCGCAGCACCCATTCACCCAGAGGAACGATCAGGCCACTGTCTTCGGCAACCGGGATGAACTGTGCGGGTGGCACCAGGCCGAGATCGGGGTGCTCCCATCGCACCAAGGCCTCGCAGCCACTGATTCTGCCGCTGGCTGCGTCGATCTGAGGCTGATAGTGCAATATCAGTTCGTTGCGCTCGATGCCGCGACGCAAGGCGTTTTCGAGCATCAGTCGCTCAAACGCACGGGTGTTCATCTCAGGCACGAAGAACTGGTAATTGTTGCGACCTGCCGCCTTGGCGCCGTACATGGCAGTGTCAGCATGCTTGAGCAGGGTATCAACGTCATTGCCATCGTTGGGATAGAGCGCAATACCGATGCTGACCGAAGGCGACAAATCGTGCCCTTCGATATGCACCGTGTCGGCCATGGCGGCCAGTAGCTTGCGCGCAACCAGCGCTGCGTCGTCGGGTCGGTGCAGGCGAGGCAGTAGTGCGACGAATTCGTCGCCGCCCAGGCGTGCAAGGACGTCCTCCTCGCGCAGGCATCCGGAAAGCCGTCGCGCGACTGCCGCCAGTAGTCTGTCGCCAACCGGGTGGCCAAGCGAATCATTGACCGTCTTGAAGTGGTCAAGGTCGAGAAACAGCACCCCCAGCGTGTCGCCATGGCGGTGGGCCAGCATCAGGGCGGCCTGAGCGTGCTTCATCCACGCCCCGCGGTTGGGCAGGCCCGTCAGGCCGTCGAAATGAGCAAGGTACTGGATGTGTGCCTCAGCTTCGCGGGCTGCGGTGACGTCCTGCACGGTGCCGCGAATCCTGTGCAGTTGTCCATGCCGCCACTCGCTCTCGATCTGGAACTGCAGTGTGTAGGGTGAGGCGTCCGCAAGTCCGCAGTCGAAGGTAACGTGTCCAGGCTGTTGGGCGAGCGCTTCTATGGCCTGTGCGAGCTTCTCCCGGTCTGTTTCGTGGAGGCAGGTGCTCAGGTCTTCCAAGGTCGTCAGGGGCTGATTGTGGTACAGCACCTGATGGAGTTCCTCGGAGCAGGTCAGTGGCGCGCCAGGAAAGAGCATCTCCCAGCTGCCCATCCGGGCGATACGCTGAGCATCGGCCAGTGCAGCCTGCTTTTCGGTCAGTTGCTCGGTTGCGGCAGCCAGCTCGGCGGTGCGCTGATCCACCAGGGAGGCAATGCGGCGGGTGTTGCCGGTGGTGATCAACAGGAAGGCGCCCAGCATGCCGACCGCCAGCATGCCGATCGCCACCGTTCCCCACGCGGTCCAGCTGCGTATTCCGTCAAGGTAGGCTTGTCCTGCACGCAGGCGGACGTCCCACAGGCGACCGCCAAACTCGATGGTGCGCACCCCATGGGTCTGCCGCGCCAGCCATTCGTACTGGTCGCAGTTGCGTGGTCCGGAGAGCCGGCGGTTGCCCTCCTGACCGGCGCGATCGACCAGGCAGAACTCGATACCCGTGCGCTGGGCCAGTTCGCGTGCTCCGGCGGTGGAGTCATCCATCCGGAACACGCCGGAAACGACCCCGGACAGTCGAGGGGTCTGATCGCCTTCAGCGGGCCGGTCGAAGGCAGCCAGGTACACGACGACGCCACGCTGTTCGCTGTTTTCCTGAACCAGCCTGATTCCTTCTGTGGCTACCGGCAGACCGCTGACCTGCGTACTGTGGATGGCCTGGGCCGTAGCCGGAAGGGACAAGGGGTTCAGACCAAGTACTGTGCGGTTGTTGTTGATCGGCTCGACGTAGGTGATGGGAAGATAGTCGTCGGCGGGTGGCGCGGGGAAGGTTCGGCCCTCGGCATCGCGGCCGAGGATACGGAAATCCAACCCGTCGGCCCGACTGATTGCGCGTTCGAAGTCGGCTCGCTCCGCATGGGTGATGTACGGGCTCCAGCCAAAGTTCTGCGTGCCAGGATAGCGCTTCAGCCAGGGGGTGACGAAGGTACTGAATTCCGTGCGGTTGACCTCATCGCTGACAGTCATCAGCCGTTCGATCGACTGCATCATGTCGATCTGGACTTCCAGCCGCTTGTTGATCACGCTGGTAATGTGTTCGATATCGCGGTTGAACTGGGTCTGGATGCGGAGATCTTCCCAGTTGCGGACGTGATGCACCACAAAGGCCAGCAGGCCGATGGCGAGCCCCAGCGGGATGATCACGCCCATGCGGCGGCCGCGCCAGGCCTCTGCGGGTTGGCCGAACAGCACGAACATCAAGGGGGCGGCAATCATCACGCCCAGTGCGTCGCCCAGCCACCAGTTCCACCAGTTGAAGGTGACTTCGGATGACGGAATGGTACCGAAGTGGTGGAGCAGGGGGACCGAGATGCTCGGGCTGATCAGACAGCTGAGTGGTGCGATCACGCCAAGAAACCGCAGGATGGCCTTTGGCGCATCGAGAGGGTTGGGAAAGCCGATCAGACGTCGTGCGAGCGCGGCGCCGACGATTGCCTGCAGGGTCGCGCCGAGGGGCACCAGCGATGCCCCCACGGAACTGCTCAGGGTAACGCCGGTATGGACCTGGGCTGCGATCTGGACGAGCAAGGACCCAAGCAGCACGCCCGGCCACAGACGCAGCCCGAAAATCAACAAGGCCGACAGCGCAATGCCGGCGGACGGAAAGATTGGCGCAGCGTAGCCGGGGGGTACGGCAAGCTTGAGGGCCGCCCAGCCAAAGGCACCGTAGGCAAGGGCCAGGGCGACAATCCGGAGTAAGTTGGAAGACATGGCCCGCAGTATATCGAAGGGAAGACAGGCCCGGTTTGCCGGAGAAGCGTTGCCAGCTTTGTTATGATCACCCCATGAAACCCAGTCGAAGCCGTTTTCTGAATGTCCGGGGGCTGTCCTGTCATCTCCGCGAGTGGGGAGACGAGGGCGCACCCAAACTCTTTCTGTTACATGGTTGGATGGACGTATCGGCGTCTTTCCAGTTCGTAGTCGATGCGCTGCCGGGCAACTGGCATGTGATTGCGCCGGACTGGCGTGGTTTCGGCTTGTCTGGACGGTGCGGCGATGCCTACTGGTTTCCGGACTACCTTGGCGATCTGGATGCCATCCTCGAATACTGCCAGCCCGATGAGCCGGTGCGCCTGGCTGGACATAGCATGGGCGGCAACGTGGCCTTGATGTACGCCGGCATCCGGCCCCAGCGAGTGGCCCGTGTTGCGGCGCTGGATGCCTTCGGCCTGGTTGACCGTCCGGCCAGCGATGCACCAGGGCGTTACGAAAAGTGGCTTGGCGAGTTGCGAGCGCCGGTTGCCTTCCGTCCTTACCGTGACCTGGATGGGTTGGCTGCGCGCCTGTGTCGCGAAAATCCGCGGCTCGACCCTGAGCGCGCCAGGTGGCTCGCGCAGCATCTTGGCGAGGATGATGGTTGTGGCGGGGTCACGGTGGCGGGAGATCCTGCTCACCGTCGGATCAACCCGGTGCTTTATCGTCGTGCGGAGGCCGAAGCTTGCTGGCGGAGGGTGCTTTCGCCGGTGCTGTGGGTGGAGCCGGAAGATCAATCACTGCGCCAGCGTATTGGCGTGGACGACGCGCAGTACGAGCAGGCAATGGCCTGCTTCAGGGATCTGCACCTCGAGCGCATTGCCGATGCAGGACACAATCTGCACCACGATCAGCCAGAACGGCTTGCGATCTGCCTGTCGTCGTTCATGATGGCGCCCGACCGTGAGGAAATGTCATGAACGTCGATCTGCATTGTCATTCCACTGTATCGGATGGCTGGCTGGCGCCGGATGAGGTGGTCAGGCGCGCGGCGGCAAATGGTGTCGAATTGCTTGCATTGACTGATCACGACGAGGTCGGCGGCGTTGCGTTGGCTGCTGAAGCTGCGCGTGAGGTGGGAATCGGCTTCGTGCCCGGGGTTGAAATCTCGGTGTCGTTTGCTGGTGAGACCATCCACGTCGTAGGTCTGGCGATCGATCCGGACAACCCGGTGTTGCTGGCGGGCCTGAAGCAGGTGAGAGGCGGGCGGGATGCCCGTGCGCAGGCGATGTCAGCCGAACTGGAGAAGGTGGGCATACGCGACGCCCTTGCCGGTGCGAGGCGCTTTGCTCGTAATCCGGCCCTGGTCAGCCGGGCTCACTTTGCCCGGCATTTGGTCGCAAGCGGGGTGATGCCTGACGTCAAGACTGTTTTCGATCATTACCTGGTCCGGGGGCGGCCCGGCTTTGTCGAGCATGAGTGGGCAGCGCTTGAGGATGCGGTGGGGTGGATCACTGCGGCGGGTGGGGTGGCTGTTGTGGCTCACCCGGCCCGCTACCGTCTGTCTGGCGCTGATCTCGAGCGGCTGTTCGATCGCTTCGTTGCGGCGGGAGGCGAGGCGGTCGAGGTGGTGTCCGGGGCGCACTCCGAAGACGAAATGCGGCGTTTTGCTACTTTGGCCAGGCGACGCGGACTATTGGCCTCGCGCGCGTCCGATTTTCATGGCGTGGATGAAAGCCCTGTGGATCTCGGATGCTGCAATCCGCTACCTCCCGATCTTGTACCCGTGTGGTCACGGTTCAGTTGATTCCTTTCGCAATCCATACAAAACAATAACTCATGGCTCAGTTCTTCTCACTTCATCCCGAGCAGCCTCAGGCGCGCCTGATCAGGCAGGCGGCTGAGATCATTCGCGGTGGCGGGCTGGTGGTGTTCCCGACCGATTCGGCGTATGCGTTGGGCGGGCACACCGGTGATGCGGCCCTGCTTGAGCGTATTCGCAGGATACGTGGCGTCGACGACCGGCATCACTTCACCTTGCTCTGTCGCGATCTGTCTGAAATCTCCACATACGCACGCGTGGATAATTCGCAGTATCGATTGCTCAAGGCCACGACGCCGGGGCCTTACACCTTCATTCTGGAGGCCACGCGCGAATTGCCTCGGCGCTTGTTGCATCCGAAGCGCAAGACCATTGGTTTGCGTGTGCCTGAGCATACCGTGGTGTCCGCGCTGCTGGCTGAACTGAATGAGCCGATGCTGTCATCGACCTTGCTGTTGCCCGGTGAGGATTTGCCGCTGACTGACGTCGAGGAGATTCGCGAGCGCCTGGAGAAACAGGTCGATCTCATTATCGAGGCGGGTTTCTGCGGTCCTGAAGCAACTTCCGTGATCGATCTCACCGGCGGTGCCCCCACGCTGGTGCGCGCCGGGCGAGGTGATCTGACGCCCTTCGGTCTGGATGCTGGGTAGTGCCCCGGGGCTCTGCTAGAATGGCGAGCTTTCGACCGTACCGTTCATGGAATCGCTGATCTCGACCCTGGCCATCTGGGCCCTGCCGGTACTGTTGGCCATCACGCTGCATGAGGCAGCGCATGGTTATGTGGCGCGCCATTTCGGTGATCCAACGGCTGATCTTGCCGGGCGCATCACGCTCAATCCGCTCAAGCACATCGACCCTGTCGGTACTGTTCTGGTGCCGGCGGGTATTCTTGCCCTGACCTCCTTGGTGGGGGCGGGTGGCATGCTGTTTGGCTGGGCCAAACCGGTGCCAGTCGATTTCGGACGTTTGCGCAAGCCCAAATCCGACATGTTCTGGGTGGCTGCGGCGGGGCCCTTCGTCAATCTGTTGATGGCGATTGCCTGGGCTGCATTGTTCAAGCTGGCAGTCACGTTGCCTTATACGGACTACACCGTGCCCATGATGAAGATGGCCGATGCCGGCATGCACATCAATGGCATCCTGATGCTGCTGAACCTGCTGCCAATCCCCCCCCTGGACGGAGGCCGCATTGCGGTCAGTCTGCTGCCGAACCGGCTGGCCTGGCAGTACGCGCGGCTCGAGCCCTTCGGTTTTCCGATTCTGCTGGTGTTGTTGTTTACCGGGGTGCTCGGCTCCATACTCGGCCCCTTGCTTGCGATGTTCCGTTTTGTTCTTGCGCTGTTTTTTGGACACTGATACCTGCCATGTACGCTGAACGCGTTCTTTCCGGCATGCGGCCCACTGGGCGGCTGCATCTTGGGCATTACCACGGAGTGCTCAAGAACTGGGTCAAGTTGCAGGAAGTGCATCCCTGTCTCTTCTTCGTGGCCGACTGGCATGCGCTGACCACCAACTACGACACGCCGCAGGTCATCGAGGATAGTGTGTGGGACATGGTCGTGGACTGGCTGGCTGCCGGCGTCGATCCCGCGCAGGCGACCTTGTTCATCCAGTCGCGCGTACCTGAACATGCTGAACTGCACTTGCTGCTGTCGATGATGTGTCCATTGGGCTGGCTGGAGCGGGTGCCAACCTACAAGGATCAGCAGGAAAAGCTTGCGGGCAAGGATCTGTCGACCTACGGTTTTCTGGGTTATCCCTTGCTGCAGTCGGCTGATATCCTGATCTATCGGGCCGATCAGGTGCCGGTAGGCGAGGATCAGGTGCCGCACGTCGAGTTGACGCGCGAGATCGCGCGCCGTTTCAATCATCTTTATGGTCGCGAGCCGGGTTTCGAGGACAAGGCGCGCGAGGCGGTACGCAAGCTCGGCAGCAAGCGTGCCCGTCTCTATGCCGAGCTGCGCACGCGCTTCCAGCAGGAGGGTGACGGTGAGGCGCTCGAGCAGGCCAAGGCCTTGCTGGAGGAAACCCAGAATCTGACGCTGGGTGATCGTGAGCGCCTGTATGGCTATCTCGAGGGTGGAGGCAAGATGATTCTGGCCGAGCCTGAGGCCTTGCTGACCGAGGCGCCGCGCATGCCGGGGCTGGATGGTCAGAAAATGTCAAAGTCTTACGCGAACACGATTTATCTGCGCGAGGGCGACGAGAGCGTCACGCGCAAGATCCGTACGATGCAGACCGATCCGGCCCGGGCTCGCCGCGCCGATCCGGGTGACCCGGAGAAGTGTCCGGTGTGGCAGTTTCACGTCATTTACTCGGACGACTCGACGCGTGCCTGGGTTCAGGAGGGGTGCCGCAGCGCCAGCATTGGCTGTGTCGAGTGCAAGCAACCGGTTATCGATGGTGTGCTGAAGGAGCAGGCCGTCCTGCGTGAGCGGGCCATGCCCTATGTCGAGGATCCCGGTCTGGTGCGCAACATCCTGGCGGATGGTTGTGAGCGCGCGCGCAAGCTCGCACAGGAAACCATGCGCGACGTCCGCGAGGCCATGGGCCTCAGCTATGGCTAAAGTGTAATTAGCCGTGTGCGTGCAATGAACGATCTGTCGATGGTGGCCGCAGGCAGCGTGCCGCTGCCTCTTGCGCCGGTTCAGGCAATCGACGACGGGGTGGCAATTGCACGTCTTTATGGCGAGCCTGTGCTCGAACTGCCAAAAGACCTGTATATTCCGCCCGACGCGTTGCAGATCATCCTCGAGGCTTTCGAGGGGCCGCTCGATTTGCTGCTGTACCTGATCCGGCGTGCCAATCTGAACGTGCTCGACATCCCGATGGCGCCGTTGACGGTGCAGTATCTGGAATACGTCGAGGCCATGCGTGCCAACCATCTGGAGCTGGCGGCGGATTATCTGCTGATGGCCGCGATGCTGCTCGAGATCAAGTCGCGCATGTTGTTGCCCAAGCCGCCGCGGGAGACGACCGAGGAGGAGGATCCGCGCGCCGAGCTGGTCCGGCGACTACTGGAGTACGAACAGACCAAGCTGGCGGCGGCGCGGCTGGATGTGTTGCCTCGCGCCGAGCGGGATTTTGAGTGGGTCAGCGTGTTTGTGGCCGAGAAGGTGGTCGAGCGTCTGCCCGAGGTCAGTTTGCATGATCTGCAGCTGGCCTGGTTGCGTATCATGAAGAAGGCCAGGCTGAACCAGCATCATCGTGTCGGGCGCGAGCAGCTGTCGGTACGCGAGCATATGAGCGCGATCCTGCGTAAGCTTGGCGATGGCGAATATGTGGTTTTTGACGCCTTGTTCGATGCGTCGCTGGGTCCTGCCGGCCTGGTGGTGAGCTTCCTGGCTGTGCTGGAACTGGTCAAGGAGCGCTTGGTGGATGTCCTGCAGAACGAAGCTTTTGCACCGATTTACGTGAAACTGGCAGATGGATCCCGCGACAACGCCTGAGCATTACAAGCGGATCATCGAGGCGGCGCTGCTGGCGACACCAGCAGCCTTGCCGTATTCTGCATTACGCCAGCTTTTTGACGAAGATCCGGGCAATGATCTTGTTCGCCGCCTGGTCGACGAGCTCAAATCCGAGTGGGACGCTGCGCAGCGTGGTGTCGAACTGGTTCAGCTTGCCAGTGGTTGGCGGTTTCAGACGAGGGTGGAATATCAGGTCTACCTCGATCGTCTCAAAGATGAAAAGCCGCCGCGCTATTCGCGTGCGGTGATGGAAACACTGGCGATCATCGCCTACCGGCAGCCGGTCACGCGTGGCGACATCGAGGATATCCGCGGTGTGGCTGTGTCGCCCGGCGTGCTGAAAACCCTGGAATCGCGCGGCTGGATCGACATTGTCGGTCACCGCGACACGCCGGGCCGACCGGCCCTGTTCGCCACCACGCGGCGATTCCTGGATGATATGGGTTTGCGCAGCCTTACCGAGCTGCCTGCTCTCACCGAAATCGAAAGGATCATGGATCTTGTCGACACCAGCCAAATCGAAGCGGCCGCTGAGGTCGCCCCGCAAGAAAACGACTGAGTCTGGGGCACGGGACGAGGGATTGTCCGCCCGTAGTCGTGGACGCCGTGCGCATGACGACGAGTCCACTGCGGCATTGCGTCCGGATGCTCACAAATCTGCATTGGGCACGCCGTCCGGCATGAAGCCGGAGGGGCCGGGGCGGGTGCGCAGGCGCGCCGGTGGTCGGGATCAGCCGACGACGCTGTCCGAGCCGGAGCGTTTGCAGAAGGTGCTGGCGCAAGCGGGCGTTGCCTCGCGGCGGGAGATCGAGGAGTGGGTCATTGCCGGGCGCATCTCCGTGAATGGCTTGCCCGCCTCCCTGGGGCAGAAGATCGGGCCGGGGGATCGAGTCAAGGTCAACGGCAAGTTGATTCCACTTCGTTTTACGCAACGAACGCCCAGGGTGCTGATCTACCATAAGCCTGAGGGGGAGATTGTTTCGCGCGACGATCCTGAGGGCAGGCCGACCGTATTCGAGCGTCTCCCGGTCCTTGCCAAGGGGCGCTGGCTGGCTGTTGGGCGGCTGGATTTCAATACCTCAGGACTGCTGCTGTTTACCAATGACGGTGATCTTGCGAACCGACTGATGCATCCGCGTTACCAGATCGACCGCGAGTACGCGGTCAGGTTGTTGGGTGAGCTGACTGAGGAGCAGGCGCGTCTGCTGACTGAGGGCATCGAGCTCGACGACGGTCCGGCACGCTTCAATACCTTGGTCGGTGCAGGCGGAGAAGGGGTGAATCACTGGTATCACGTCACGCTGTCCGAAGGGCGCAACCGCGAAGTCCGGCGTATGTTCGAAGCGGTGGGCTTGACGGTCAGCCGCTTGATGCGGGTGCGTTATGGTCCGGTCGTGCTGTCGTCGCGGCTCAAGCGTGGCATGTGGATGGAGATGCCCGAGGCCGAGGTTTGTAGTTTGGCAGGCCTGCCGCCCCCGGTGCCCAAGCCGGGCGGTCGTGGAAAACCACCTGAGCCCAAGTTGCGGCGTACGATGCCCAGGGTCTGAGGACGGGCGGTTCAGCGGGAGGCAGGGTTCAGTCGGTCGCATACGGGTAGGGGTTCGATACCTCCTCGCCTGCGGGGCAAATCACGGATAGTCCGTCCGGTTTGCCTGCCGCGGGCTTTTTGCGTTATACTCCAAAGGCTTTGACGGGTGCTCTGCAAGAATGCGGCAACCTGTCTCGCCGGTTGAAGTCAACATGGATGGGCGTTTCGCCCATTTTTTATTTGTGGTCGTGGATGGCAAGGGTATGCGTGTGGATCTGGGAAGTCTGATCGAGCAGGTCGTCAATGGGCTCGGTTTCGAGTTGGTTGACGTCGAGCTCTCGCCGAAAGGGCGTCTGTTGCGCGTATTCATCGATATCGAGCGTGGTATCACGGTTGATGATTGCGCCACGGTCAGTAACCAGTTGACCCGCGTCTTCGAGGTTGAAAATGTCGATTACGACCGCCTTGAAGTCTCGTCTCCGGGCCTGGATCGGCCGATCAAGAAAGCGGCGGATTTCGAACGTTTTGCCGGGCAGGAGATTCAGTTGCGGACCTCGCTGCCGGTGGGTAGTCAGCGTAATTTTGTAGGTGTGCTGCAAGGAATGCGCGATGGCGCGGTCGTGCTTGTGACCGACAAGGGCGAATTGCAGATTTCCTTCGATGATGTCGAGAAGGCACGCCTTGTTCCGAAATTTTAAGACTGTGGATGTGGAGGTTTTCCTGAAATGAGCCGCGAGATTCTGCTGCTTGTTGATGCGCTGGCGCGTGAGAAGAACGTCGCCAAAGACATCGTTTTTGGCGCGCTGGAGTCGGCGCTTGCCTCCGCGACCAAGAAACGCGTTCATGACGACGCTGACGTGGTGGTGCGTATCGATCGCGATACGGGTGACTATGAGTCTGCCCGCCGCTGGGTTGTGATGCTTGACGAAGACGTGACCAATGACGAGGCCGAAATGGGTCTCATCGATGCGCGTGATGTCAATCCGGATATCAAGGTCGGTGATTTCATTGAAGAGCCGCTCGAGCCGATCGATTTCGGCCGTATTGGCGCTCAGGCTGCGAAGCAGGTCATCCTGCAGAAAATTCGTGACGCCGAGCGTGAGCAGGTGCTCAATGACTTTCTCGATCGTAAGGAATTCCTGGTTTCGGGTTCCATCAAGCGTATGGAGCGTGGTAGTGCGATCATCGAAGTCGGCCGCATGGAGGCTGTGTTGCCGCGTGACCAGCAGATTCCGCGTGAGAACCTGCGTGTCGGTGACCGGGTCAAGGCCTATTTGCTGAAGATCGATCGCGGCGCCCGTGGTCCGCAACTGATCCTGTCGCGCACCGCGCCCGAGTTTCTGATGAAACTGTTCGAGCTCGAAGTGCCCGAGATCGAAGATGGTCTGCTTGAGATCAAGGCTTGCGCGCGTGATCCCGGTCTGCGTGCCAAGGTCGCCGTCAAGTCCAACGATCCGCGCATCGATCCGATCGGTACTTGCGTTGGCCTTCGTGGCTCGCGGGTGACGGCAGTGCGCAACGAAATCGGTGGTGAGCAGATCGACATCATCGTCTGGGCTGCAGATCCTGCCCAGTTCGTGATTGCGGCGCTGCAGCCGGCTGAAGTGATGTCCATCGTGGTTGATGAAGAGTCCCATGCGATGGATGTGGTGGTCGACGAGAACAATCTCGCGATCTCGATCGGTCGCAATGGCCAGAATGTGAAGCTTGCATCCGAGCTCACTGGCTGGACCATCAATCTGATGAGCGAGCAGGAGTCCGCTGCCCGCTCCGAGCAGGAACGTGGTGCGCTGCGTTCGCTGTTCATGGCCAAGCTCGATGTGGATGAAGAGGTTGCCGACATCCTGATCGACGAAGGTTTCTCCTCGCTGGAGGAGATTGCCTACGTACCGCTGGCTGAAATGCTGGAAATCGAGGCCTTCGACGAAGACACCGTCAATGAGTTGCGCAACCGCGCACGCAACGTGTTGTTGACCGAAGCCATCGTGACCGAGGAGCAACTGGAGACCGTTTCCGACGATCTGCTCAGCCTCGAAGGCATGGACAAGACGCTCGCTGCAGCACTGGCGGGTCACGAGATTCGCACCCGGGATGACCTGGCCGACCT
This sequence comes from Parazoarcus communis SWub3 = DSM 12120, assembly GCF_003226565.1. Lineage (GTDB taxonomy): Bacteria > Pseudomonadota > Gammaproteobacteria > Burkholderiales > Rhodocyclaceae > Parazoarcus > Parazoarcus communis. Next base: position 109,859 of record NZ_QKOE01000007.1, read on the forward strand.
TGCGGTCGACGAGTTGGTCGAGATGGCCGGGATCGACGAAGAACGAGCCAAGGCGCTGATCTCTGTTGCGCGCGCCCACTGGTTCGAAGAATGACGGGAGGGCAGTAATGGAACAGATGAGCGTGACCCAGTTTGCCGGCGAACTGAAAATGCCGGCGGCGGCGCTGCTCGAGCAGTTGAAGCGTGCCGGTGTGGAAAAGTCCGGTGCCAACGATTTGCTGACTGAGCAGGACAAGGCTCGCCTGCTCGAGTACCTGCGCCGCGCGCACGGTGATGTCGAGCCCAAGGGCAAGATCACCCTGACCCGGAAGCAGACCTCCGAAATTCGTGCCACCGATTCCACGGGCCGTGCCCGTACCGTTCAGGTCGAGGTTCGCAAGAAGCGGACTTTCGTCAAGCGTGACGAGCTTGCAGGTGACGTGACGTCGGCTGAAGCTGCAGCCTCGTTGGGCGATGAGGAGCTCGTGCCTGCTGATGCACCGGAAGCGATTGTTGTGGCTGAGCCTGTGGCGCCGGAAGTGGTTGCTGAAGTTGCGCCTGTTCCTGAATCTGCTCCCGAGTCTGTAACCGAACCCGAGCCTGCGCCCGAGCCCGAGTCTGTACCCGAGATGCCGGCAGTTGCGGTTGTTGAGGAGCCAGCTGTCGTTGCTGAGCCCGTTGCGCCGGTCATCGAGCCTGAGCCCGTGGTTGAGGCCAAGCCGGAAGTCAAGCCCGAAGTGGCTGTCGAACCCTCACGTCCGACGACCGTGGTGCGTCCGCGTCCCGTACCGATCAATCAGATCATCAGCGAAGAAGAGATGGCCGCTCGCGAACGCGAAGCGCGTCGTCACCGTGAGCTGATCGAACGGCAGCAGGCTGACCTGCGCGCCCGCCAGGAGCGCGAGGCAGCGGCCAAGGCGGCTGCGGAAGCGCGCCGGCTCGAGGAAGAGGCTCGCGTGCGTGCCGAACAGCAGCGCAAGGAAGAGGCCTCCCGTCCGGTAGAGGCTGCCAAGCCTGCCGCGAAGAACACGACCGGTACGCTGCATCGTCCCGCCAAGGCTGAAGATGGCGCGAGCAAGGACGCCGGTGCCAAGCGCGGTGCGCGTGAGAACGAGAGCTCCAAGCGACGTGGCATCAAGACGCGTGGTGAAGTGGGTGCTCCCGCAGCCGGTAATGCCTGGCGTGGCGCCAAGGGTGGTGGCCGTCATGGTCGTCATCAACAGGACGATCGCCAGAGCTTCCAGGCCCCTAGCGAACCCATCGTCCGCGAAGTGCATGTGCCTGAAACCATCACCGTGGCCGAGCTCGCCCACAAGATGTCGGTGAAGGCGACCGAGGTCATCAAGGCTCTGATGAAGATGGGCATGATGGTGACCATCAACCAGGTGCTGGACCAGGAAACGGCGATGATCATCGTCGAGGAAATGGGCCACAAGGCGCTCGCTGCCAAGCTGGACGATCCGGATGCCTTCCTCGAGGAGCACGACGAACACAAGGATGTCGAGTTGGTCTCGCGTGCGCCGGTGGTCACGGTCATGGGCCACGTTGACCACGGCAAGACCTCGCTGCTCGACTACATCCGCCGTGCCAAAGTGGCGGCGGGTGAGGCTGGCGGCATTACCCAGCATATCGGTGCATACCACGTGGAGACCCCGCGCGGCATGATCACCTTCCTCGATACGCCGGGTCACGAGGCATTCACCGCGATGCGGGCCCGTGGTGCCAAGGCAACCGACATCGTCATCCTGGTGGTGGCGGCGGACGATGGTGTGATGCCGCAGACCCGCGAGGCCATCCATCACGCCAAGGCTGCCAACGTGCCGCTGGTGGTGGCGATCACCAAGATCGACAAGCCCGATGCCAACATCGAGCGCGTCAAGCAGGAACTCGTCGCCGAAAGCGTGATTCCGGAAGAATACGGTGGCGACACCATGTTCATGCCTGTGTCGGCCAAGAGTGGTGATGGCGTTGATGCGCTGCTCGAGGCGGTCCTGCTGCAGGCCGAAGTGCTGGAATTGCAGGCGGCGGTCGAAGCGCCGGCCAAGGGGTTGATTGTTGAAGCCCGTCTGGATAAGGGGCGTGGTCCGGTAGCGTCGCTGCTGGTGCAGTCTGGCACGCTGCGCAAGGGTGACGTGTTGCTGGTGGGTGCGACCTTTGGCCGTATTCGTGCCATGCTGGACGAGAACGGCAAGCCGATTGACGAAGCCGGTCCCTCGATTCCGGTCGAGATTCTGGGCTTGTCCGATGTGCCGGCGGCGGGCGATGAAGCCATCGCACTGGCCGATGAAAAGAAGGCACGCGAAATCGCCTTGTTCCGTCAGGGCAAGTTCCGCGATGTCAAGTTGGCCAAGCAGCAGGCTGCAAAACTCGAAAGCATGTTCGAGCAGATGGCCGAAGGCGAGGTCAAGAGTCTGCCGCTCATCATCAAGGCCGACGTGCAGGGTTCGCAGGAAGCCTTGGTGCAGTCTCTGGTCAAGTTGTCGAACGACGAAGTGCGGGTCAATGTCATCCACGCAGCGGTCGGTGCGATCTCCGAGTCGGACGTCAACCTGGCGCAGGCGTCGGGTGCGGTCATCATTGGCTTCAACACCCGTGCTGATGCGGGTGCGCGCAAGCTGGCCGAGACCTTCGGTGTCGATATCCGCTACTACAACATCATCTACGATGCCGTGGATGAGGTGAAATCCGCCTTGTCCGGCATGCTGTCGCCGGAGAAGCGTGAGGAGATCATCGGCATGGTCGAGATCCGCCAGGTGTTCAACATCTCCAAGGTGGGTGCGGTCGCCGGTTGTTATGTGCTTGAGGGTCTGGTCAAGCGTGGTTCCTCGGTTCGTCTGCTGCGCAACCACACCGTGGTCTGGAGTGGCGAGCTCGAGTCGCTCAAGCGTTTCAAGGACGACGTCAAGGAAGTCAAGTTCGGGTACGAGTGTGGTCTGCAGTTGCGCAACTACAATGACATCCAGGAAGGCGACCAGCTCGAGGTGTTCGAGATCAAGGAAGTGGCGAGGACGCTGTAAGCAATGCCCAAGGAGTATTCCCGCAGTCAGCGCGTGGTGGAGCAGATCCGCCGCGAGCTGGCAGAGTTGATCCGTCTTGAGGTGAAGGACCCGCGCGTCGGGTTCATCACCTTGACTGATGTCGAGATCACCCCCGATTACGCCCACGCCAAGGTGTTCTTCACTTCGATGACCGGCGAGGAGAGCGTCCCGGAGATCCTCCAGGGCTTGCGTCGCGCCAGTGGTTTCCTGCGTCGCGAATTGGGGCGTCGTATCCGTATCCATACCATTCCGGAGCTGCACTTTCAGTACGACCGGTCGGTGGAGGAGGGCAGCAGGCTGTCCCAACTCATCGACAAGACGGTGCGTGAGGACGAGGCACGCGGTCGGGACGACGGCGAAGACTGATCCGTGGCTGAAAAACGTGTGCAGCGCAAGATCATCCGACGGCGGGTGGATGGTGTGCTTTTGCTCGACAAACCGCAGGGCATCAGCTCCAATGGGGTCCTGCAGACTGCCCGCAGGTTGTTGAATGCGGCAAAGGCGGGGCATACCGGAACGCTCGATCCAATGGCGAGCGGCTTGTTGCCGCTGACCTTTGGTGAGGCGACCAAGTTTTCGCAGATGCTGCTCGACGCTGACAAGGTGTACGAGGCAGGCGTGGAGCTGGGCGTGGAGACCGATACAGGTGACGCCGAAGGGCAGGTGCTGGCGGCTCATCCTGTTGCGGTGACAGAGCTTGCGTTGCGTGAAGTGCTTGAGCGTTTCGTCGGCGAGATCGAGCAGGTGCCGCCGATGTATTCGGCGCTCAAACGTGATGGCAAGCCGCTGTACGAATATGCTCGTGCGGGGATCGAGCTGGAGCGCGAGGCGCGCAGGGTGACAATCTCGGCGATCGAGTTGCTGTCTTTTGATTCGCCACGTTTCGTGATCCGGGTGGCCTGCAGCAAAGGCACCTATATCCGGACCCTTGCCATGGACATCGGTGCTGCGCTGGGGTGTGGGGCGCATCTCTACTCACTCCGACGCACCCGCATCGGGGTTTTCGATATTGCCAGCAGCGTGTCGCTCGATGCGCTGGAGGCGGTCGAGGGGGATGCAAGGGACGGCATGCTGGCTTCGGCTGATCTGCTGGTGATGAATTTTGACCGGGTCGACCTCGATGAGGTGCAGACACGGCAGATGCTGCAGGGGCAGCCGTTGCGCTTTGCCCAGGCAGGGTCCGGGTTGGTCCGGATCTATGGACCGGAAGCCTTTCTCGGCCTGGCTGAATGGAAGGATGATGGCAAATTGTGGGCGAAACGCCTCATCGCGACCGGTGAAGCGAATCAAAACAAGTGATTTAGATTGAATTCCTGGTGCGGCATTAGGTATAATCCGCCGCTTCTGATTGGCCGAAACGAAAGAGTAAATACGCACATGGCTCTCGATATTGCAACCAAAGCGCAAGTCGTCTCCGATTACCAGCGCGCACCGGGCGACACCGGTTCGCCCGAAGTCCAGGTCGCACTGCTGACCGCCCGTATCAATGGTCTGACCGGCCACTTCAAGGAACACGGCAAGGATCATCACTCCCGCCGTGGTCTGCTGAAAATGGTCAGCCAGCGTCGTAAGCTGCTCGACTACCTGAAGGGTCGTAACGCCGACAGCTACCGCAGCCTGATCGAACGTCTGGGCCTGCGTAAGTAAGTCACTGTACGTGATTTATCCTACAGCGCCTGAAACGGCGGCCTGAGCAAGCAAAGCCGGGGCGACCCCACAGGGTCGCGCCGGCTTTGTCGTTTTCGGACCCCGCATCCGGCCTGTTTCTGCAGTTGTTGTTCGCTGCACTCATTGTTTAGAGGAATTTCCCTTGCCTACTTCCATCAAGAAAACCTTTGCCTACGGCGCGCACTCCGTCACCCTCGAAACCGGCGAGATTGCTCGTCAGGCGGGCGGCGCCGTCATCGTCAATATGGACGACACCGTGGTGCTTGCGACCGTTGTCGCGGCCAAGGATGCCAAGCCGGGTCAGGACTTCTTTCCGCTGACCGTTGACTACGTCGAGAAGTTTTACGCGGCGGGCCGTATTCCCGGTGGTTTCTTCAAGCGCGAAGGCCGTCCTACCGAAAAGGAGACGCTGACCTCGCGCCTGATCGATCGCCCGATCCGTCCGCTGTTTCCCGATGGCTTCTACAACGAAGTCCAGATCATCGTCACCGTGCTGTCGCTCAATCCGGAGATCGATTCCGACATTCCGGCCATGATTGGCGCTTCGGCCGCGCTGGCGATTTCCGGCGTGCCCTTCAATGGCCCGATCGGTGCCGCACGCGTCGGTTACGCTGATGGTCAGTATCTGCTGAACCCGACGGCCGAGCAGTTGAAGACCAGCGAACTCAATCTGGTTGTGGCAGGCACCGAGTCCGCTGTGCTGATGGTCGAGTCCGAGGCGCGTGAGCTGTCCGAAGAGGTGATGCTCGGTGCAGTTGTCTATGGTCACGATCAGATGCAGCACGCCATCCGTGCGATCAACGAGTTGGTCGAAGTGGCGGGCAAGCCCGAGTGGGACTGGCAGCCGCCGGCCAAGAACGAGCCGCTGATCGCCCGTATCACCGAGCTGGCCAAGGCTGAGCTCGAGCAGGCTTTCAACATCACCAGCAAGCAGGCCCGTAGCGCCCGCATCAGCGAGATTCAAAAGGCAACGATCGCTGCGGTGACTGAAGGCGTGGACAACCCGCCGTCGCTCAACGAGGTAAAGGACATCTTCTTTGGTCTCGAGTCCAGCATCGTGCGCAGCCGCATCCTCAATGGCGAACCGCGTATCGACGGTCGCGACACCCGAACGGTGCGTCCGATCGAGATCCGTACCGGCGTGTTGCCGCGTACCCATGGTTCGGCGCTGTTTACGCGTGGTGAAACCCAGGCACTGGTGGTGGCAACGCTGGGTACTGGCCGTGATGAGCAGATCATCGACGCGATCGCAGGCGAGTACCGCGAGAACTTCATGCTGCACTACAACTTCCCGCCGTTCTGCACGGGTGAGACCGGCCGCTTCGGTGTCACCAAGCGTCGCGAAGTCGGCCATGGCCGACTGGCCAAGCGTGCCCTGATTGCAGCGCTGCCTGCGGCCGAAGATTTCAGCTATACCGTCCGTCTGGTGTCCGAAATCACCGAGTCGAACGGATCCAGCTCGATGGCGTCGGTGTGCGGTGGTTCGCTGGCGCTGATGGATGCCGGCGTGCCGATGAAGGCGCACGTGGCCGGTATTGCGATGGGTCTTATCAAGGAAGGCAACCGCTTCGCAGTGCTGACCGACATCCTGGGTGACGAGGACCATCTCGGCGACATGGACTTCAAGGTTGCGGGTACCGAGAACGGCGTCACCGCACTGCAGATGGACATCAAGATCCAGGGCATCACCAAGGAGATCATGAAGGTCGCCTTGTCGCAGGCGGGTGAAGGCCGCATGCATATCCTGGGCTTGATGAAGCAGTCGCTGGATGCCGCACGTGGTCAGGTGTCGGAATTCGCACCGCGCATGATCACGATGAAGATCAATCCTGAGAAGATCCGTGATGTGATCGGTAAGGGTGGGGCGGTAATCCGTGGCCTGCAGGAAGAGACCGGCGCGGTGATCGAGATCCAGGATGACGGTAGCGTCACCATCTCGTGTGTCAGCAACGAAGGTGCGCAGGCCGCGAAGGCCAAGATCGAAGCGATCACCGCCGAAGTTGAGGTCGGCAAGGTCTATGATGGCACCGTGGTGCGTCTGCTCGACTTCGGCGCTATCGTGAACATCATGCCGGGTCGCGACGGTCTGCTGCATGTGTCGCAGATTGCCAATGAGCGTGTCAATAACGTGGCCGACTATGTGAAGGAAGGTCAGGCGGTGCGCGTCAAGGTTCTGGAAACCGACGAGCGCGGCAAGATCCGTCTCAGCATGAAGGCGCTGCTCGAGCAACAGAACGCAGGTTGATCTGCGCGAGTCGTGAAAAGCACAAAGGGCGCTCAGGCGCCCTTTGTGCTTTCTGCCAAGGGGGAGGTGTGCCCAGTGGGCGTGCGGCCGCCTGGTGAGCTTCTCAGGCGGTTTCCCGCGCTAGCGTGATCCCTGGCGCTCCCTGATCTCCTGTAACGTCTTGCAGTCGATGCAGAGCGTTGCGGTGGGGCGTGCCTCGAGCCGCTTCAGGCCGATTTCCACGCCGCAGTTGTCACAGTAGCCGTATTCGCCTGCCGCAATGCGCTCAAGGGCTTCGTCAATCTTCTTGATCAGCTTGCGTTCGCGATCCCGGTTGCGCAGTTCGAGCGCCATGTCGGACTCCTGACTGGCCCGGTCATTGGGGTCGGCGAGCAGGGTATTGTCTTCCTGAAGTTGATGAACCGTACGTTCGATATCTTCAACAAGCTCCTGGCGGGCCGATTCGAGCAGGTCGCGGAAATGTTGGGTCTGTCGTTCGCACATGTACTCTTCAGCGGCACTTTGCGAATACGGCGGAAACTGCTTGTGGAGTGTGTCTTCTGCCATTGGGGGCGGCTCGATCTTCTGAATGGGGATTAGGCTTAAATATCAGAATGCTAGATGTCGGGCAAGTAGTATGACCAAAGTGGGTGGGATGGGCTGGGATGACCTTTTGGCGCGATTTTGAAGAAAATGTTTGACGGCCCGGAAAACTATCTGTAAAGTGCACGGCTCTCGGGGTGTAGCGCAGTCCGGTAGCGCGCTTGCTTTGGGAGCAAGATGTCGGGGGTTCGAATCCCTCCACCCCGACCAGCTTCACCCCGGATGCCCGCGGTAAGAATCTGTCCGTAGCTCAATTGGATAGAGCACCGGCCTTCTAAGCCGGGGGTTGCAGGTTCGATCCCTGCCGGGCAGGCCAGAGAAGAGTTTTTCGGGTCTTGTGGTTTCACAAGGTCCTGAAGGTGGCGGCATTAGCTCAGTTGGTAGAGCATTGGATTGTGGCTCCAAAGGTCACCGGTTCGAGACCGGTATGTCGCCCCAAGCTACACAAGCGGTACGGCAATGCGCTGATTCGCAGATGCGTTGCAATAAGTTAGAAATGCAAAAGGCCTGCTTTCGAGCAGGCCTTTTGCATTTCTAAGGCGTATCTGGCGCTGCTATCCAATACGGGCTACAGATTTTTCCTGCATCGTCGATAATGCCCCTACATGTTGCACAACAATAAAAACGGGTGCATGGGGAGCACGGACAGCTTACGAGGGGAGAGATCATGCAGGAACGACAAGGCCTGTCCTTGCAACAGAGATTGATTGCATTGACGGTGGCGACGGTGGTGGGTTTGTGTGTGCTGTTTGTTGTCGTGTTGTACAACCAGCGCGCACAGTTGCTGACGGATCGGCAGGAGAAGGTACGCAATCTGGTCGAGGTTGCGCATGCGACAGTCGGTCATTTCGAGGCCCTCGCGCGCACGGGGAAGTTGTCGCAGGATGAGGCTCAACGCTCGGCGATCGAGGCGCTGCGGGCGATGCGCTACGACAAGGTCGAGTATTTCTGGATCAACGACCTGCACGACAACATGATCATGCATCCCATCCGGCCTGATCTGGATGGCAAGAAGCTCGACCAGTTGAAGGACGCAAACGGCAAGTTGCTGTTTGTCGAGTTCAACTCGGTAGTGGCGGCGCGTGGGGCAGGTTTTGTCGATTATTACTGGCCCAAGCCCGGATCCGAAGCGCCGGTGCCCAAGATTTCCTATGTCAAAGGCTCGGACGACTGGAAATGGGTTATTGGCAGTGGCATTTACGTTGACGATGTAGACGCGATCTTCCGCCGCAATGCCTTTGCCTTCCTCGGCTGGGGGGTGTTGATTGGCGGTTTCATCGCGTTTTCGCTGGCCTGGGTGGGGCGCAATCTCATCCGTACCTTGGGCGGGGATCCACAGTACGCGTCGCGGATCACGCGGCGTATTGCGGCGGGCGATCTGACGACCGAGGTGGTGTGCAAGCCGGGTGACGACAGTAGTGTGCTGGCGGGCATGCGCGACATGCAGCGGACCCTCAAGCAGATGATCGCGGAGATCGTGCATGGCGCCGAACAATTGTCTTCGGCGTCCGGACAGTTACTGGGGGCGTCGGAGGAGGTGGCAACCCGATCTGCACAACAGAGCGAGGCGGCATCCTCAATGGCGGCAGCGGTCGAAGAGATGACCGTCAGCATCGATCAGGTGGCCGAGAATGCACGCGAGGCGCATGGGATTTCCGTACAGGCGGGCGAGCTATCCGACCGAGGAACCGTGGTCATCCAGAATGCCTCAGCCGAAATGCGGCGCATATCCGAGGCGGTGACCGCATCGTCTGCCATTATCGAGGATCTTGGCCGCCAGTCTGTCCAGATCACCTCCATCGTCAATACCATACGAGAGATCGCCGATCAGACGAATCTGTTGGCGCTCAATGCAGCGATCGAAGCTGCCCGCGCGGGTGAGCAGGGCAGAGGGTTTGCGGTTGTCGCCGATGAGGTCCGGAAGCTGGCCGAGCGTACCAGCCTATCCACGGCAGAGATTGCCGCCATGGTGGACAAGATTCAGGGGGGAACGCGCAGTGCGGTGAGCAGCATGGAAACCGGCGTCAGTCAGGCCGGCAAGGGTGTGGAGCTGGCAGCTCAGGCAGGGGTGTCGATCACCGAGATCCGGGATGGCGCAAACCGTGTTGTCAACGTCGTGAACAGCATTTCCGATTCCATCCGGGAGCAGGGCACCGTGTCCAGCGAGATTGCCCGCAACATCGAGCATATCGCGCAGATGTCGGAAGAAAGCGCGCGCGCCGTGCAGCACACCGCTCAGGCGGCCCGTCACTTGCAGTCCCTATCCAGTGCCTTGCACGAATCGGTTGCGCGCTTCCGTCTGGATTGAAACTGACGAGCGCTTGTGGATCGCACGAGCGCGTTCAATCGTGATGGTCAGGCGCAGGCGTTTGTTACCAGGGTTTGAACGCCAGGGGAAAGCCGCCGTGACCGAAGAAGCGGGCGAGATCGCGGAAGTCGTACTGCTGACGGGCATCCAGTGCGTTGTAGATCGCCTGTGCGGCGAAGCGGGTCACCGCCCCAGGTGGGGCGAGGGGCCTGCTGCGCAGTGCAAGCAGGAAGGGCACCAGGAAGGTCTTGTGCAGGCGCACGCCCTCGTCGAACACGCTGGCGGCCTGACGGATCTCGCTCGTGCTGAATGCCGCGCGTAGCGAGTTGTAGTAGTCAAGGGTGAATAAGGAGGGTTGCTCGGCTTCACGTTCGTGCGCAAAGAAGCGCTGACTCGCTTCCCGCTTCAACCGTCCGAAATCCGCCAGATACAGCCCGCCACCGGGCTTCAGAATACGCCTGGTCTCGGCCAGGCAGCGGTGGAGTGCGTTTGTATCGGGCAGATGGTGCAGGGACATGGTCGAGATCACGGCATCCGCGCTGGTGTCGGCGAAGTCCGATAGCGAAGTCATGTCACCCGCCACGAGTGTGACATTGGGCAGACCGGCCCGCGCCAGGGTCTGCCGTCCAAGATCCAGCATGGCCGGCGAGGCGTCGACTCCGACGAAGCGGCAATCGGGATTCAGCCTGGCAAGGCTGGCGAGCTGGTTGGCCGGGCCACAGCCGAGGTCGACGACAAGGCTGTTGCGAGGGATGACGGCACTGGCTTGAATCGCGTGATACAGATAGGTGTGGGCCAGGATGCCGTCTTCACGTCCCGCGTGCATGAAGGCTGCGGCGGCCTCTCCGTCACTCATCGACATCGTCGGCTCAGGAACACGTGCCTGCTGCTGCATTGCGCACAGGTCGAGCACGAGATTGAGCAGCAGTCGTGCGCTAGGCATTGCTGCGGCCTCTCGCGTACGGAAGCGACAACCAGTGCTGCGCAACATCGACCATACGGTTGGCGAACCCCCATTCGTTATCGAACCACACCAGCACATTCACCATGCGCGGGCCACAGGAGCGGGTCTGACTCCCGTCGATGATGGCTGAATGTGCGTCGTGATTGAAATCGATGGAGGCATGGGTCTCGTCGGACCAGGCGATCAGGCCGGCGTAAGGGCCGCTTGCAGCATGTTGCAGCAGTGCGTTGACCTGCGCAGCAGACGCATCGCGCGACAGGGTCAGTACCATGTCGATGGCAGATACATTGTGTGTCGGGACGCGCACCGCCTTGGCGTGCACACGGCCGGCCAGCGCCGGCAGAAGGCGCTCGACGCCGCGGGCCAGTCCGGTCGAAACCGGGATGATGGACTGCATGGCCGAGCGGGTGCGGCGCAGGTCGGAGTGGTGATAGCCATCGATCAAGGGCTGGTCATTCATTGCCGAGTGCAATGTGGTCAGCAGGATCTGTTCCAGTCCCACTTCCCGATGCAGCAGATCCAGCACCGGCACGACGGCGTTCGTCGTACATGAGGCGTTCGACACCAAGCGCTCGTCGCCGCCAAGATCAAGGTGGTTGATGCCATACACCACGGTGGCATCGACGTCGCCGGCACTGTGTCCGGGATGGGACAACAGCAGCCGGGGGCAGCCTGCTGCGAGGAAACGCTGCAACTGATCGCGTTCGCCGTACTGCCCGGAACACTCCACCACCAGGTCGAGTTCAAGGTCGGTCCAGTCGACGTCTTCCGGGGTTGAGGCATGTGAGACCGAAATCAACTGGTCGTCGATCAGCAGGGCATCGTCGGCTGCGGCGACCTGCCCCGGAAAGCGGCCGTGGGTCGAGTCGAAGCGGGTCAGGTAGGCGATGCTGGCCAGATCGGCCGGCTCGTTGATGGCGACGACACGAAAGTGCTCGCCAAGTGGCGATTCATGCAGGGCGCGCAGAAAGCAGCGGCCAATTCGACCGTAGCCGTTGATTGCAAGGCGAAATGGGGTGTTGCGGGTTGAAGCCACGTTCGGGCCTGCCATGGGCGAAGTCTGGACAAGCGCCGGATTCTACCGCTGATCGCCTTCTCACCTTACTCTCGATCCGTATTTCTGCCACGATCCGCGCGTTTCCAGATTCTGCAGCTCGGTGCCGCGCAGCGCCAGGGTGCGTAACGCGTGTTGCCGAGGGCGTGCCAGTGCCGATCAGACGGGTTCCGTGGTCACAGCAGACGGCGATATCAACCTAGGGTGAAGCTCTACCACGGTGCCGACCACGATCAGGCTCGGCGTCTTCAGTCCGGCCGCCCGAACTTCCGTGGGCAGGGTTGCCAGCGTGCTGGTGATGATGCGCTGATGCGGCGTGGTGGCGGCATGGACCACCGCGGCGGGCGTCGTATTGGGCAGTCCGTGTTCGACCAGCTCGCGACAGATGATCTCGAGAGCGCCCAGTCCCATATAGATCACCACCGTCTGACGTAAACGGGCAAGTGCGGTCCAGTCGAGGTCGACGGTGCCTTCCTTCAGGTGACCGGTTGCAAAAACGACCGTCTGGGCATGGTCTCGATGTGTCAGCGGAATGCCGGTGGCGGCCGCCATGCCGGCCGCCGCCGTGACACCGGGCACGATCTCACAGGCGATGCCACAGGACATCAGTTCATGCATTTCTTCGCCACCGCGGCCGAAGATGAAGGGGTCGCCGCCCTTGAGCCGGACCACGTTGAGCCCCCGATGGGCGAGATCCACCAGCAGACGGTTGATCTCGTCCTGTGGCAGGGCGTGGTTGCCTGCCTTTTTACCCGCATAGATGCGCAGCGCGGATGGTCTGGCCAGATCAAGGATGCCGTCACCCACCAACTGGTCGTAGACGATCGCATCGGCTTCGGCGATGCATCGTGCCGCGCGCAGGGTGAGCAGTTCCGGGTCGCCCGGGCCGGCCCCGACCAATGCGACCTTGCCCGGTTCATGTGCGTCGCGATGCGCCGAGCGCATGCCGATGACGCCTTCCCCCGAACTCGAGTGTGCGCGGACCGCGGCATGTCCGAGGCTGATGCGGGGCGAGCGGCTGACCGTCGCGAGTGATGTGATGGGTGGGCGTGCGTCCGGACGGGAATCGAGCCGCGGTGCTGCGACGTATGTGGCGGGCATGTCCCTTTCTCCAGGCCTTTGAGTGGAACCCACTCTAGCAGCAGGGGTGAAGGGCTGAAATTGACTCATGTTAAAGACGCACATTTCGTAGGGGAACATAGTCCGCCTCGGCAATTCATGGCCGATTGGTGGCCACTACTTGGGGGAAAACATCATGCATATCAAAGGGGTAATGGGTGCGCTTGCGCTGGCCGCGCTTCCGCTGGCCATGAGCAACGTCTGGGCGGCGTCGGCACCGGAAATGACGGCGGATGAGAAGGCCAAGGCCAAGCAGATCTACTTCGAGCGCTGTGCCGGTTGTCACGGCGTACTGCGCAAGGGGGCGACGGGCAAGAACCTCGAGCCAGAGTGGGAGAAGACGCTGGCCGATGGCACCAAACTCGAAGGTGGCACCCTCAAGCTCGGCACCGACCGCCTGGAGAAGATCATTGCCTACGGTACGGAAGGCGGCATGGTCAACTATGACGATATCCTCAGCAAGGACGAGATCAATTTGATGGCGCGCTACATCCAGAACACCCCGGATGTGCCGCCCGAATTCTCGCTCAAGGACATGAAGGACAGCTGGAAGCTGCTGGTTCCGGTGTCCGAGCGTCCGAAGAAGCAGATGAACAAGGTCAACCTGAAGAACGTGTTCGCGATCACGCTGCGCGACGCGGGCAAGCTTGCCCTGGTCGACGGCGACACGCATCAGATCTGGAAGGTGCTCGACACCGGCTATGCGGTGCATATCTCGCGTCTGTCCGCTTCCGGTCGCTACGTCTATACGGTGGGCCGTGACGGCCTGACCACCATCATCGACATGTGGTACGAAGAGCCGAAGACGGTCGCTACCGTGCGCCTCGGTTCGGACGCGCGCTCGGTCGATACGTCCAAGTTCAAGGGCTATGAAGACAAGTACCTGATCGGCGGCACCTACTGGCCGCCGCAATACTCGATCATGGATGGCGAAACCCTGGAGCCGATCAAGGTCGTCTCCACCCGCGGCCAGACCGTCGATGGCGAATACCATCCGGAGCCCCGCGTGGCCTCCATCGTGGCCTCGCACATCAAGCCCGAATGGGTCGTCAACGTGAAGGAAACAGGGCAGATACTGCTCGTCGACTACACCGATCTCAAGAACCTCAAGACCACCACCATCGAGAGCGCCAAGTTCCTGCACGATGGTGGCTGGGATGCGTCCAAGCGCTATTTCATGGTCGCTGCGAATGCCTCGAACAAGGTCGCTGCGGTCGACACCCAGACCGGCAAGTTGGCTGCCCTGGTCGACACTGCCAAGATCCCGCACCCAGGCCGCGGCGCCAACTTCGTGCATCCCCAGTTTGGTCCGGTGTGGACCACCGGTCACCTGGGTGCCGACGTGGTGTCGGTCATCTCGACGGCTTCGGATGAGGCCAAATACGCCAAATACAAGAGCCACAACTGGAAGGTGGTGCAGGAGTTGAAGATGCCGGGCGCGGGCAATCTATTCGTCAAGACGCATCCGAAATCCACTCATCTGTGGGCCGATGCGCCGATGAACCCGGAGCGCGAAGTGGCCGAGTCGGTGTACGTGTTTGACATGAAGGATCTTTCGAAGGCGCCAACCCGTCTCGACGTGGCCAAGGATTCCGGCCTGCCTGAGAGCAAGGCGATTCGCCGCGCGACCCATCCGGAATACAACGAAGCGGGCGATGAGGTCTGGATCTCGCTGTGGGGTGGAAAGACCGACCAGTCCGCGATCGTGATCTATGACGACAAGACGCTGAAGCTGAAGAAGGTCATCACCGATCCATCGATCGTCACGCCGACCGGCAAGTTCAACGTGTTCAACACGATGCACGACGTTTATTGACCGGCTCCCAGGCAACCGCCAAGCACCCTCGCACCGTCGTGCGGGGGCAGCCAAGGATGGATCTCATGACAGATCGAGACACTTCAAAACAAGAACAAACCGGCGGGCTCTTCTACCGCTTGCGTCGCCCGAGTGTGAGGTATTCGCTGGGTGGCCTGTTGCTGGTGGGCTTCGCGATTGGCGTGTTTTTCTGGGGCGGATTCAATACCGCCATGGAAGCGACCAATACCGAGCGTTTCTGCATCTCGTGTCATGAGATGGAGGACAACGTCTATCAGGAATACAAGGAAACCATTCACTACACCAACCGCACCGGCGTGCGTGCCACCTGTCCCGACTGCCATGTCCCCAAGGACTGGACGCACAAGATGATCCGCAAGATCCAGGCCTCGCGTGAAGTGTGGGGCAAGCTCACCGGCACCATCGACACGCGCGAAAAGTTCGAAGCCAAGCGCCTGCAACTGGCGCGCAGTGAGTGGGCGAGGATGAAAGCCTCCGATTCGCGCGAATGCCGCAACTGCCACAGCCTCGAAAGCATGAACGCCGAGATGCAAAAGCAGCGTGCGCGCAAGCAGCACGAGATGGCACGCCAGGACAACATGACCTGCATCGATTGCCACAAGGGTATTGCGCATCACAAGCCTGAAGGCATGACTGACGACGACGAAGAGTGACCACCTCCCGGCGGGGGTGGCATGCCGGGTTAAAACAGGAGAAGCAAGCATGAACAAGACGATCATGAGCGCACTGGCCGGTGCGACGCTGGTATTCGGGGCGGGCAGTGCGATGGCGGCTGCCCCAGCCGATTGGGGCAAGGTTGCGGCCAAGGACATCACCCTGTTTCACCCCGGTGTCTCGCCGCTCGAATGGATTACCAAAGGCACCGAGCACGGTGGTGCACGGGCGCTGAAGAAGGGCGAGACCTGTGCCGACTGCCACAGTGAGGAAGTGGCTGCGATGGGCCAGAAGATGGCCAGCGGGCAGAAGATCGAGCCCAGCCCGATTGCCGGCAAGGCCCCTTCGATTCCGGTCAAGGTCCAGGCCGCGCACGATGGCGAGAATCTTTACTTGCGCTTCTCCTGGAGGCAGCCCAAAGCATCCGGTGCGCCCAAGATGGATGACAAGAACCCGGTCAAGATCGCCTTCATGCTCGAGTCCGGCGGCAAGGTCGAACTCGCCGACCAGGGCGGCTGCTGGGCCAGCTGTCATGCCGACTCGCGCACCATGCCCGGGGCAGCCGAGACCAGGAAGAAGTACGTCAAGGGTGGCTCGCTGGCCGACGGCAAGTTCTATGACTTGATGCAGTGGCGTAGCGGCGAGAACAAGGGCTTCGACGGTCACGTCACCGATACCCGGGTCATGGAGGGGGGCAAGGCCTTGGTGAGTGCGGTCGGCAAACAGGACGGCGACGGCTGGGCGGTGGTGTTCACACGCAAGTTTGCAGGCGGCGAGGGCGACGTCGCGCTTGAGGCGGGCAAGGTCTACAACTTCGGCTTCGCGATCCACGACGACAATGCAGCCGGTCGCTATCACCACGTGTCGCTCGGCTACAAACTCGGCATCGACGCCAAGGCCGACGTCACCGCGGCCAAGCAGTGAGCCGGCGCGGCAGCTGGACCTCATCGTGAAAGTGCCCCCCCTGCTTGCTCATGTATGGGTGCTGATCGTCGCGGCAAGCGCAGCGGCCTTCGCCTCCGCGGCCGAACCCGACGTCCTGCGTAGCCGCGAACTGGTGCACCTGGTGCGCCAGGATTGCGGCTCCTGTCACGGGCTGACCCTGGCCGGCGGTCTTGGCCCTGCGCTGACGCCGGACGCGCTTGCCGACAAGCCGGCCGACGGTCTGGTGGCTACGGTGATGGGCGGACGTCCGGGTACCCCGATGCCGCCGTTTCGCGGCATCGTCAGTGAGGGGGAGGCGCAGTGGATCGTCGAGCAACTGATGCGTGGCTTCCCGGCCGATGGCGGGCCGGCGCTCGTCGGTAGCGCAAACTGAACCAGGCAGGAGTCTGAACATGTCAGATCAAAACGTACGTCTTGCCCCACCGCTGCTATGGGTCATCCTGCTGCCGGCCATGGTGTTGCTGCTGTCGGCCTGTGCCACCGGCATGCCAACGACGCAGGTCCGTGGTACCGGCGATCTTGGCGTTGTCATCGAGCGTGCCGACGGCCGGGTGCAGATCGTCGAGACCTCCGGCCGCAGCGTGCTGGCCAGGGTGCCGGGCCTGGGTGACCTGTCGCACGCCTCGGTGGTGTTCTCGCGCGATGCGCGCCATGCCTACGTGTTCGGTCGCGACGGGGGGCTGACCAAGGTCGACCTGTTGAGCGCCAGCGTGGTTGGGCGCGTGATGCAAGCGGGCAATGCGATCGGCGGAGCGATCTCGCAGGATGGCCGTATCGTTGTGGCACAGAACTACGCTCCGGGCGGGATCAAGGCCTTCGATGCCGATACCCTCGAACTGCTCGCCGACGTGCCGGCAGAGTACGGCACCGAAGGCAAGCGCTCCAAGGTGGTCGGCCTTGCCGATCTGCCCGGCAACCGTTTTGCCTACGCGCTGTTTGATGCCGATGAGATCCGCGTCACCGACCTGTCCGACCCGACGCACCCGACAACGCAGCGCTACGCTGCCGGCCGCCAGCCTTACGACGGCCTGGTGACGCCGGACGGACGTCATTACATCGCGGGCCTGTTCGGCGAGGACGGGCTGGCAATGCTCGATTTGTGGCAGCCGGAGCAGGGAGTACGCAAGATCCTGGCCGGCTATGGCATGGGCGCAGAGCCGCTGCCGGTGTACAAGATGCCCCACCTGCGAGGCTGGGCGGTGGCGGGCGGGCGCGCCTACCTGCCGGCGATCGGGCGTCACGAGGTGCTGGTGGTCGATACCCGTAGCTGGCAGGAAGTTGCCCGCATCCCGGTCAAGAGCCAACCGGTGTTCGTCATGGCGCGCCCAGACGGACGCGAGGTCTGGGTGAACTTCGCCTTTCCCGACAATGGCTGGGTGCAGGTGATCGATACGCTCGATCAAAGCGTGGTCGATACGCTGCAGCCGGGGCGTGCAATCCTGCACATGGAGTTCGCGCCCAAAGGCGAGACGGTGTGGCTGTCGGCGCGTGACGACAACCGTGTCGTGGTCTATGACACCGCGACGCGCAAGCCGTTGGGCAGTTTCGATTCCGCCAGCCCGAGCGGAATCTTCTTCACCAGTCGCGCGATGCGCACCGGGTTTTGAACATGCTGCGCACGGTTTCGATCGCGGACGCGGCGGGGACGGCGAGTTTCCGCCTGCTCAACGATTGGCAACGCGACTTTCCGCTTGCGCCGCGCCCCTTCGCTCACATCGGCGCAGCGGTCGGTGTTGACGAGGACGAAGTGATTGGTGCCTATCGCAGTTGGGTTGCTGCCGGAGTGGTCAGCCGCGTGGGGGCGGTATTCGCGCCGCGGCGGATCGGGGCTGGAGCACTGCTTGCGCTGGCCGTGTCACCGGAGCGGCTCGACGAGGTCGCGGCGCGGGTCAGCGCCGAACCCTGCGTCAATCACAACTACGAACGCGAGCACGTCTTCAACCTGTGGTTCGTGGTCACTGCAGCAGACGAGATGGCGCTGACCGGCATCGTTGGCGCCATCGAACGCGACACCGGCTGCACCACGATCTGCCTGCCGATGGATGAGGAGTTCCACATTGACTTGGGCTTTGACCTCAACGGCCTGAGCCATCGGCGCATCGCTGGCACGCTCTCGGCCAGCGGCGGCAATCGCGGCTGCGCGCTGCCCGAGCTCGATCGCCGGCTGTTCGCCGCGCTGCAGGGAGGGTTGCCGATCGTGGCCGCGCCGTGGGAAATGCTCGGCCGGCGCGTGGGCTTGAACGAGAGCATGGTGATCGAAACCGTCGAGCGTGCGCTGGCTGACGGCGTGATCCGTCGCTTCGGCGTGGTCGTGCGTCACCACGAAGTCGGCATTGGCGCCAACGCCATGTGTGTATGGGACATCCCCGATCATCTGGCCAGTGCCCTCGGTCGCGAGCTGGCACGGGAGCCGGCGGTAACGCTGTGCTATCGACGCAAACGCGCCGTGCCGCACTGGCCCTACAACCTGTTCTGCATGATCCACGGAAGCGCGCGCCAGGCGGTGCTGGCGATGCGTGACCAGATTGCGGCGCGCCTGGAGCTTGACCGCTGGCCCCACACCGTGTTGTTCAGCGGTCGCCGCTTCAAGCAGCGCGGCGCACACTACCTGCCGCTGTCAGCTGAGAGCGGTAATGAATGAGCGCCAGCGACCGGTGCCGCGCGGGGTGGCGGCAACGCGTACGCCGGACGAGATCGAGCGCCGGCTGATCAATGCGCTGCAGGGCGACTTTCCGCTGGTGGAGCGGCCCTACGCCGCGGTCGGCGCGATGCTCGGACTGGACGAGGAGGCGGTGATCGCGCGCCTGCGCGGATTGCTCGAGGCGGGTGTGCTGACCCGTTTCGGTCCGATGTTCCAGGTCGAGCGCATGGGTGGGGCGTTCTGCCTCGCGGCGATGGCCGTGCCCGATGCGGACTGGGCGCGGGTGGTGGACCTGGTCAATGCCTTTCCCGAGGTGGCGCACAACTACCAGCGCGAGCACACGCTCAACATGTGGTTCGTGCTCGCTACGGCGCATCCCGAAGGGATTGCCGAGGTCTCCGCGCGGATCGAGCGCGCCACCGGACTTGCGGTGCACTGCTTTCCGAAGGCGCGCGAGTACTTTGTCGAGATGAAGCTGGAGGCGAGATGAACATAGGTCCGGAAACTGTGCTGACTGCAACGGACGACCTGGATCGGCGTCTGGTGCTGGCAACCCAGGGTGGCCTGCCGCTGGTGCCACGCCCCTATGCAGCGCTTGCCGCGCAGCTTGGTTGCAGCGAGGTCGAGGTGTGCGAGCGCTTGGGGGCCATGCTTGCACGCGGGGTCATTCGCCGCATTGGCGCCGTGCCCAACCACTATGCGATTGGTTATACCGCCAATGGCATGAGCGTGTGGGACATTGACGACGCGTGTGTCGACGCGGTGGGCGAGCTGGTCGGTGCCCTCGACTTCGTCACCCACTGCTACCGCCGCCCGCGTCGGCTGCCCGATTGGCCCTATAACCTCTTCGCCATGGTCCATGCCGGCAGTCGTGAGGCCGCGCTCGGACGTGTGGCCGACATCGCTGCGCTGGTCGAGTACCGTTTTCCGGCGGCCCTGCGCGCCCAAGACGTACTGTTCTCGACGTCCATCCTGAAGAAGACCGGTCTGCGCTTGGGCCGGGTCTGAGCATCGGCGAAGTGCAGGCCAGGCGGTTGCGCAAGGTCTGCAAGAAGCTTGGAGCAAACGTAGAACAAGCGCTGATCGTCCTGCCCGCTTGACCCGCATCATTTTGGGTTGCGGCTGGGTGAGCTGTAATCGGACTAAACAGGAGATTCACCCGCCATGTTCCGTATTTCCCAGTTCGTTCGCGAACTCGATCAGCCTACGCCCGTCGTTGCGCGGCGCAAGCCACCCGGTCCGGTGGTCATCTGGAACCTGATCCGGCGCTGCAATCTCACCTGCAAACACTGCTACTCGATCTCGGCCGATACCGATTTCGCCGGTGAGCTGTCGACCGCCGAGGTGTTCCGCGTGATGGATGATCTGAAGGCAGCGCGGGTGCCAGTGCTGATCCTGTCGGGTGGCGAGCCGCTGTTGCGACCGGATATCTTCGAGATCGGGGGCCGCGCCAAGGCGCTGGGTTTTTACGTCGGCCTGTCGTCCAACGGCACCTTGATCGACGCCTCGAACATCGACGCGATCGACGATATCGGCTTCGACTATGTCGGGGTGAGCCTCGACGGCATCGCCGACACCCATGACCGCTTCCGGCGCAAGGCCGGCGCCTTCGACGCCTCGCTCGCCGGCATCCGGCTGTGTCGCCAACGTGGGATCAAGGTCGGTGTGCGCTACACCATGACCGAGGACAACGCCCACGACCTGCGCGCGCTGCTTCGGCTCGTGGAGGAGGAACAGATCGACAAGTTCTACTTCTCGCACCTGAACTACGCCGGGCGCGGCAACAAGCACCGCGGCGACGATGCGCGCCATCGCACCACCCGCGAAGCGATGGAACTGCTGTTCGAAACCTGCCTGGCGCTGCATCGGCAGGGCATCGTCAAGGACTTCGTCACCGGCAACAACGACGCCGACGGCGTGTTCCTGCTCGATTGGGTGCGACGACGCTTTCCGGACAAGGCCGCGCATATCGAAACCAAACTGCGCCAGTGGGGCGGCAACGCAAGCGGGGTCAATGTCGCCAACATCGACAACCTGGGCATCGTCCATCCGGACACCATGTGGTGGCATGTGCCGCTGGGCAACGTGCGCGAGCGTGCCTTCGACGAAATCTGGAACGACCTGTCGCACCCGCTGCTGGCCGGTCTGAAGCCGCATCCGCGCAAGCTCGGGGGGCGCTGCGGCGCCTGTCGCTACCTCGACATCTGTAATGGCAATTCGCGGGTACGCGCCGAGCAGATCACTGGCAATCCGTGGGCCGAGGATCCGGCCTGTTACCTGAGTGACGAGGAGATCGGTGTGAACGCGTCCGAATATGGATCGATCCGGGTGGTCAACACGCCCTGGGTGCGGATCGACAAGGTGACCCCATGAGACCGGCGATGAGATCCCTGTTCGGCGCGATGGCCGCGCTGCTGCTGGCGCCCCTCGTTTCCGCGGCCGACGCTGGCACGGCGCCCGATGTCGCGAAGCTGTACCAGGCGCATTGCGCCGCTTGTCACGCCCCGGATCGCCTTGGCGCGATGGGGCCGGCGCTGCTGCCGGACAACCTCGCCCGCCTGCGCAAAGCCGAGGCCGCCGCGGTGATCGCGGGCGGGCGCGCCGCGACCCAGATGCCGCCCTTCGACAAGGTGCTTGGCAAGGCCGAGATCGCCGCGCTGGCTGACTGGATCTACACCCCGGTGACGCCCGAACCGAGGTGGACCGATGCCGACATCCGCACCTCGCGCATCCAGCATGTCGACCCGGCCACGCTGTCTGCCCGCCCGGTGTTCGACGCCGATCCGCTAAACCTCTTCCTGGTGGTGGAGGCGGGCGATCACCACGTGTCGGTGCTCGACGGCGACCACCTCGAGCCGATCCACCGCTTCCCGTCGCGCTTCGCCCTGCACGGTGGACCGAAGTTCGCCGAGGGCGGGCGCTACGTCTTTTTCGGCTCGCGCGATGGCTGGATCACCAAGTACGATCTATGGAACCTCAAGGTGGTGGCCGAGGTGCGCGCCGGCATCAACACCCGTAACGTTGCGGTGTCGCCCGATGGCAAGCATGTCGCGGTTGCCAACTACCTGCCGCATAGCCTGGTGCTGCTCGACGGCGAGCTGAACCTGATCAAGGTTATCGAGGCCACCGACCGCGACGGCAAGCGCAGCTCGCGCGTATCTGCGGTGTACGACGCTACCCCGCGGCAGTCCTTCATCGTCGCACTCAAGGACGTGGCCGAGGTGTGGGAGGTGAGCTACACCAAAGCGGTGGAGGACATCCCGGTCGGCTTCATCCACGACTTCAAACAGCGCGAAGGCGCCTTCATTCCAGCTTATCTCAACCCGCGCCGCACCGTGCTCGCGGAAGTGCTGGACGATTTCTTCTTTACCCAGGACTACGCCGAGCTGATGGGTGCCTCGCGCGAGGGGGTGGGCCAGGTGGTGAACCTGGATGCGCGCAAGAAGGTCGCCAATCTGCCGCTGGAAGGCATGCCCCACCTCGGCTCGGGCATCACCTGGAAATGGCGCGACGCGACCGGCACCGAGCGCACCGTGATGGCGAGCACCAACCTGAAGTCGGGCGAGGTCACGGTGATCGACATGCAGCGCTGGGAGGTGATCCGGCGCATCCCGACCCGCGGACCGGGCTTCTTCCTGCGCAGCCACGAGACCAGCCGCTACGCCTTCGTCGATTCAATGATGAGCCGCGAGGCGAAACACATCCTGCAGGTCATCGACAAGCAGACCCTCGAGGTGGTCCGGGAGATCGCCGCCGCGCCGGGCCAGACCCTGGCCCACATCGAATTCACCCGCGACGGCCGCTACGCACTCGCCAGCCTGTGGGAGCAGGATGGCGCCATCGTCGTGCTCGATGCGCATACGCTCGAGGAAGTGAAGCGCCTGCCGATGAAAAAACCGGTCGGCAAATACAACGTGTGGAACAAGATCAGCCGCGACGAAGGCACCAGCCACTGAGCGCCGACGCCGGGCCGATGCTTGCGTTCCGGAGCCCACCCGTCGGCGCACGCATTTGGGCCGCGCCGGCCTGCCTGTGGATGCGTTGGTCAGCGCGGTTTGTGTTCGCCATCGGTGCCAGAACGAAGGGATGTTCGGTGTCCCGCAGGGTGGCAGCCGGTGTCGGCCGTAGGTCAGCGAGACAATTGCTGGTCGGACAATTGCGCGCGGTACTCGGTGGTTGTCATTCCAGCGTAGCCCCAGTTGTCGGTGTCGACCTCCTGGATGACGATATGGGTCAGCTCAGGGCGCTTGTTGAGAACGCGTTGCAAGGTTTCGGTGATCTCCTTGATGACTTGAGCCTTTTGCTCACGGGTGATGCCATCACGGGTTACGACGACGTTGACGAAGGGCATGATAGGTTCTCCTGTTGAATTGAATACGACGACGCGCGTCGAAGGATGGGCCGGGCGGGGGGCTGGGCCCCGGACGACTCAATTACCACTTTCCTGAGCTCATGCCACCGTCGACCGGCAGGACGACGCCGGTGGTGAATTCGGCATCGTTAAGATACAAGACCGCGTCGGCGATCTCGTTCACCTTGGCAATGCGTCCGGCCGGAGCGAGGGAGTTTAGGAAGCCGTGCATATCGGGCGTATAGAGTGGCGTATCGACAATGCCGGGGGCCACCGCGTTGACGCGGACATTGTGCGGCGAAAGCTCGAGCGCCAGCGCGCGGGTCGCTTGGTTGATGCCGCCTTTGATCAGCACTGGCAATGCGGCCGGCACTGCGATGTTCGGCTGCATCGCGATGCTCGCGGTGATGTTCACGATATGGCCTTGCCTGCGCGGAACCATGTGGGCGGCAGCGGCCTGCGAGGCGTAGACGAAACCCTTCAGGTTGGTGGCGATCAGCGTATCGAGATCCTGCTCGCTGTATTCGGCGATTGGTTTGGCGATGAAGATGCCGGCGTTGTTCACCAGCACGTCGATCGCCCCGAAGCGCTCGACCGCCCGTTCGACGACGCGCGTGGCGGTACGACGTTCGCCAATGTCGCCGGCTACGCCGAGAAAACGCGGGGAGTGCTCCAGATGCGCCGCGGCGGCGGCAAGGCGCTCTTCGGTGCGCGCATTGCCGACGACGTTGTAGCCCTGCCTGAGAAAGGCCTCTGCCAGGCCCAGGCCGATACCGCTCGATGCGCCGGTGATGACCACGGTTCTTTGATTGCTGCTCACGGTTGTGCTCCAGTCGTTTGGGGATCCACCCGGCAGTTCCGAACTTCGTCGCCGGGTGATCGAGACTCTATTGGTGCGTGATTCACCGATAAAGCACTACACTGAAACTTCACTTGATACATGATGTAATAAAACATGGCGCGGCACTTCGACGACATCCAGTTGGGCAGCATCGAGTTGTTCTGTCTCGCTGCAGAGACTGGTGGCTTCACCTCGGCCGCCCTGGCGGCCGGCATCACCCCCGCCGCGGTCAGCCGGGCGGTGGGCCGGCTGGAAGAGCGCATGGGCCTGCGCCTGTTCTCGCGCACGACGCGCAGCGTACGGCTGACCGAGACCGGGCGCGCGTACTACGAGCAATGTCGCCAGGCGCTGACGCAACTGACAGAGGCCGAGCGCCAGGCCATGGGCCAGCAACTCGAACCGAGTGGCACGCTACGCATCAGCATTCCGACCACATACGGGCATTACCGCATCCTTCCGCTGCTGCCGGAATTCCGCCAGCGCTATCCCGGCGTGGATCTGCACCTCCACCTGAGCAATCGCAACATCGATTTCGTCGAGGAAGGTTACGACATGGCGATCCGGGTGCGGGCGCAACCGGACTCGACCCTGATCGCCCGGCTCCTGGAAGATGAGCCCCTGGTGGTGGTGGCGACCCAGGAATATCTGAAACGCGCCGGCACGCCATCGACGCTGGACGATCTCGCGCGTCACGAATGCATCCAGTTCGAACTGCCCCGGACCGGCCGCCGCATCTCATGGTTGTTCACTGAAAATGGCGAGGAGCGCGAGATCTTCGTCGACGGCCGCTATTGCATCGCGGACGACCTGCTGGGCGGCGTCACCCTCGTCAGACATGGCGCCGGGCTGTTTCAGACCTACCGCTTCATCGTCGATCAGGACCTGGCTGCCGGCACCCTGGTCGAGGTGCTGCAAGCCTACGGCGGTCGCTCCCGCCCCTTTACGCTGCTCTATCCGAACGGGCGGCACCTGCCAATGAGGATGCGCGCCTTCATCGATTTCCTGATGGCAAAGCGGCTCGCGTGGATCCGCCCGTAGAAGAGATTGACGGCGAAATGGTGTGGATACTGACACTGGCTCATACGGCGCGTCTGTGGCCCCTGCAAGCGATTGTTACCCGTGCCCTGAGCGGAGTCGAAGGGCTGTGAGTTGCGACAGCAGGCTCAGATCAAGCGGAAACACGATATCCAGGCGCCGGGTTAATAATAAAGGATCATGTCTCTGATGGAGCTGCCTGTTGAACTAAACTGCTGACGCGGTGGCAGGCAGCTCACATGCCGACCGTGCTTTTCATGACCAGGGTGCTGACGGTCTATCTTGAAACCGGGGGCGTCCCCGTGTTCAAAGAAAAGTGTCATGATGCGCATACACCACAGCGCCAGCCGGAGATTCTCTCCTGCGAGGAGTTGCCACGACTGTTCGATGCCGCAGCGAATCTGCGCATGCGCACACTATTGATGGTGGCGTATGCGGCTGGGTTGCGGGTGTCGGAGAGGAAAGGCGGTAAGGACCGCTACACGCTGCTCAGCCCAAGTTTGCTCAGGCCAAGTGTGCAGCGTTTCGACGCGAGCCGATCTCGTCGGTCGCGTCGAAACCGACTCTCTCTATCTATTGTGCATGAGCCGGGCGTAGAATCCCCGGTAGCGCCACTTGCCCGGCGGTTTAGTCCAACAAGGTTTATCCCTTGCAACATGCAAAGCCACTCCAAATCCGCCTGCGTGCCGCGAGACATAAACCCTATTCGTTACCGGCAGGATGACTTATGAGTATACGAACAGCCAATCGTAGCGATGCCCCAAGACTGCGGAGTTTGGTCTCTGATCTTTCAAAGTTCTACTTGCGGGATCCGGACGCGCCCATTCCGACTTGGCTCGCTAGCAGCCATAGCGAAGCCGAGTTCCTTGGTCGCCTGTCAAGCAATGACTACTACAACTACGTATATGAGCTCGACGGCGAGGTGGTGGCGTATATCTCAATCAAACGGCCAGGGCATTTGTATCACCTCTTTGTGGTCGAGTCGCATCAAGGTCAAGGCATTGCGCGGTTACTCTGGGAGCACGCGGCAAAGCTGTTGGATAATTGTACATACACGGTCAGGTCGTCTCTGAATGCCATACCTGTCTATAGGCGTTTCGGCTTCGTGGAGTCCGCTTCCGCTGGCGAAAAAGAGGGTGTGCTTTATCAGCCAATGGAGCTTCGTCAAAGTGTGCGCTAACAAGGCCGATAAATACGTGCCCTGTGGGTACCGGACGCTCGCAAGCTCGCGTCGTTTATGGTGTCGTTAGACGACTCTACGTCATGTGCTCCAATGCCTACGAGTTTGCGAAAGCGATTGAAGATCGAATCGAGGCTCTGACTGTCTTGCACAGCGTCGAAAAGTTCAAATCAAGTGGCCTCACTCTGCCTGAACAACGCCGGCTAAAGCAGTGCATGCCACGCACCGCGCATCGGCCCAGCCTAATGAGTAAGGTTAGATCGTGATCGCGCAGCCGGTTTTTCCCGCTGAGCGTGGGATTCCCCAAGACGGGGTTGTTTCTCCCCTGCTCAGCAATGGCTGTTGTGTTTATTGAGACGACTGGTCTAATATGTGGCGATGGAATCAAACGCCGTTTCTCGTCGTCGTGGCAGGCCACCCAAGTTGCGCGAAGATCATGCTGACACCCGCGAACTGTTGTTGCGCGCGGGGGTGGAAGCGCTGACCGAAAAGGGTTTCTCCGCGACCGGGATAGAAGAGATCCTTGGCCGTGTCGGGGTGCCGAAGGGTTCCTTCTATCACTACTTCGATAGCAAGGAGGCCTACGGCCTCGCGTTGATCGAGCGTTATGGCGTGTTCTTCGCCCGCAAACTGGATCGTCACCTGGGTAACCGGGCATTGTCTCCGCTCAATCGCCTGCGCGCGTTCGTTGTCGATGCGCAGGAGGGCATGGCACGGTACGAATTCCGTCGTGGTTGCCTGATCGGCAATCTGGGCCAGGAGATGGGCGCGCTTCCAGAGAGTTTCCGGCTTCGACTCAGAGGCACCTTCGAAGACTGGCAGGCGCGCTTTGCAAGCTGCCTCGCCGAAGCGCAGGGCGCTGGCGAGTTGGTGTCTGACGCCGATACTGCGCAACTTGCCGCCTTCTTCTGGATCGGCTGGGAAGGCGCAGTCCTGCGGGCCAAACTCGAACGCAGTGCGAAACCACTCGAGATTTTTTCAGGGCTGTTTTTTGCCGGTTTGGCTGCGTCGTAATTTTTTTGTTTTTTCATAGACGATCGGTCTAAAGGGGGGGCGATGTTCAAGGGAATCCTGATCGAGAAGGATGAGTCCGGTTACCGCGCGAGCGTCCAGACGCTTGATGAGGCGCAGTTACCCGAAGGCAATGTGACGGTCCGGGTCAGCCACTCGACGATCAACTACAAGGATGGTCTTGCCATGACCGGCAAGGGGCCGGTGGTGCGCAAGTTTCCAATGGTCCCCGGCATCGACCTGGTGGGCATGGTCGAGGACAGCACTCATCCGGATTACCGCAGCGGCGATGCGGTGGTGCTCAATGGCTGGGGGGTTGGCGAGGGGCATTGGGGTGGATTGGCGCAGAAGGCGCGCTTGAACGGCGACTGGCTGGTGCCCTTGCCCGCGGCATTCTCCCCGCAGCAAGCCATGGCAATCGGTACCGCGGGCTATACCGCGATGCTGTGCGTACTGGCGCTGGAGCGGCATGGCATCAAGCCGCAGGACGGCGAGATTCTCGTCACCGGCGCAGCGGGCGGTGTGGGCAGCGTCGCTGTCGCGGTGCTGGCGAAGCTCGGCTATACGGTGGTTGCAGCGACTGGCCGACCGCAGGATGCGGATTACCTTAAAGCCTTGGGTGCTGTGGAAGTCGTGGATCGCGCGCTGTTCTCGTCGCCCGGCAAGCCGTTGGGCAGGGAGCGCTGGGCGGGTGCTGTCGATGTCGCCGGTAGCCACGTGCTGGCCAATGTGTGTGCGACGACGAAGTACCGGGGCGTGGTCACGGCCTGCGGTTTGGCCGCGGGCATGGATTTTCCCGCGACTGTTGCGCCCTTCATCCTGCGTGGCATCACGCTTGTGGGCATTGACAGCGTGATGTGTCCGCGCGCCGATCGCTTGCTCGCCTGGCAGCGCCTGGCGACTGACCTGGATGTGGCCAAACTTGGGCAGATCAGCCGCGAGGTCGGCCTGGCCGAGGCCATTCCGCTTGCCGACAGGCTGTTGAAGGGTGAAGTACGTGGCCGCGTCGTCGTCGACGTCAATCGATAAGTTCGTCTCAACAACAAGAACCGAATCCGGTTTCATCATCCGAAGGAAAACCGCATGACCCAAGCGCAGCACGCAGCCGTAAGCCGTTTCCCTGTCCCCGAGCTGAAGGACATGCCCGAAGACATCCGTGCCCGCATCCTCGCCGTGCAGGAGAAGTCTGGCTTCATCCCGAATGTATTCCTGACGTTGGCACACCGCCCGGATGAGTTCCGGGCCTTCTTTGCCTATCATGACGCCTTGATGGACAAGCCGGGAAATCTGACCAAGGCCGAGCGCGAAATGATCGTGGTGGCGACGAGCGGTGCGAACCAGTGCCAATATTGCGTGATCGCGCATGGCGCCATCCTGCGTATCCGGGCCAAGAATCCCCTCATCGCGGATCAGGTCGCCACCAACTACCGCAAGGCTGACATTACTGAGCGTCAGAAGGCCATGCTGGATTTCGCGATGAAGGTTTCACAGACCGCCCATCTGGTGGGTGAGGCCGACTTCGAAGCCTTGAAAGCGCACGATTTCACTGAAGATGACATCTGGGATATCGCGGGCATTTCGGCCTTCTTCGGCATGTCCAACCGCCTTGCCAACGTGACGAGCATGCGACCCAATGCGGAGTTCTACGCACTCGGGCGGTGAGGTGCTGGGTGTTCCATGTGACGATACGACGACCGGGCAGGGGCAAGGTGTTGCATGTCTTGCATGCATGATGTGCTTGTTGAGTTCCTGATGGTCGTTGTGTTGTTCCACTGGACCCCGGTCTTCAGTGTGGGCAGTTTCTGCTCAAGGCAGCTCGACAACGCGTAGATTCGACAGCACGGTATCGAGGAATTCTTGAGTGATGTCTCCAGAAAGAAGATAGACCGTCTCGTCATCGTTGATGACGACGTAGATGTTTTGCGAGCCGCCCGGTTCGGGTGATTGAATCCAGTAGGCGTGAACCGAGTCTCGCGATACCTTGTAGTATCTGCTCGCCGTGTCTATCCCCTCAATCCTTCGCAGTACGGTCAAGGACTTGTTCGATCCGGGGGCGGCTCCGAGAGCATCAAAGAGTTGTTCATTCGTCTTGATGTCGAGCCCCTCCAGAAGTCCGCTCTGCTCATACCGTCCAAGTAGTTTTGCCGTCGGAACAGCGAGGAGGAGAACCCCCTGTTGAGGCGCTTCGGATGGAGGCAGGATATGCAGGCCGTCACCACCCGTATCAAGCACCCTGCCGATCATATGCAGCGGTAGTTTGAATTCCATTGTGATGAACTGAATGGTCACGCAGGAATCGCACCGTTGCTCCGTTGGCCAGGGCCGTGTTTCCAGTGCGACGGTACTGGCTGCGACAGAGTTGCACAACATGGCGCATGAGAGTAAGAGCCAGACGCGATTTCCGAGCATTCGAATCAGCCCCATGCGGGGGCACTCCTTGATGCAAATCCAAGTGACGCCATTTCAAGCTCCCGGTGCCAACTGCGAATGACCCCTCGCGCGCAAGCGAACGATAGCCGCGATCTGTGATGATCGAAAAGTCCTCTACCGAGCTGGGTTGCTAGCCAGGAAATCGTTGCGCGACCGCTAGGCGGTGTTGGAACCCATGCAAAGGCTTCAGAGCATTTTTGTGTTTCACTCAGCATGACACCGAAAATTTCGGAAACTCGCTCATTGACCTGCAAGTTTGCAGGGAGGGGAATGTTTGCGATCTGATAGAAGGACTCAATCATCTTCCTGACAGTTGCAGTATCGTTTTCCGACGCCATTGCTACCTCTGCAATTTGTAATCAATAGGTGAGGATCGGAACATCGAGACGTGAACATGCGTCAAGTCACGTTGGGGTTCATCGCTATCTTTGGGCTGAAAGGCTGGATAGGAAATATTTATGAATATGATAACAGTATAAATTGATGGCCGGAAGAGAGCATTGAGGCGCACTTGTTCTTGTCGATGACCTTACGGCGGTTTCGCCTGGGGCGGTTATTCCTATGCTGAACGACTGAAAAGGAAGGCGGAGTGCGTGGTGCTCGCTCAAGTCAGCGTTGCACGTAGACGGGTGAGGTCGGGGATGTGGATGGTGCGGCCCTCCACCTCGATCAGGCCGGCGTCGCTCAGCTCGTGCAGGATGCGCGAGAAATGCTCCTGGGTCAGGTTCAGACGGGAGGCAATGGTGCCCTTGTTGGTTGGCAGGCGGATCGAGACGCGGCCGTCGTGGACTTCGTCGCTGTCACCTTCTTCCACGCGCAGCAGATAGCCGACGATGCGGTCGCGGCCTGAGCGCAGGGAATAGCTCTCGACGTCGCCGACAAGTTGATGAAGCCGGCGTGACAGGCCCGCGATGATCTTCCGCGCAAACGCGGGGTCGCGGCCGATCTCGTCGAAGACGACCTGTTTGGAAATGTGCAGCAGCTCACCGTCGGTCAAGGCCTGCGCCATGACCACGTAGGGCTTGTCCATGAACATGACCGCTTCGCCAAAGCTTTGACCCGGGTGCAGGATTTCGACCACTTTCTCGTTGCCTTCCGAGGAGATGAAGGCGAGCTTGATCTGGCCGCGAATGACCAGGTGAAAGCCCGTGCAGGCGTTGCCGCGATGAAACAGGATGTCGCCTTTTGTCACTGTCAGTTCGCGTGCACCGTGCGCGAAGCGTGAGATGTCCCCGGTGGCGAGTCCGGAGAACAAAGGGGCTGCGGACAGCAGGCGGGCGATTCTTTCGGCGTCCGAGCCGGGTGTCAGGGGGTGGGAGGCTGTCGCGTCGGTCGTTGCATCCTGGCAGATCTGCTCGCAACGGGTCATGGGGTCACCTCGTGAGCTGGGCGTAGAACATGGGCAGGCGGGCGGGAAGCTCGTCGGGCTTGCGGATCACGGCGAAGCCGTTGGGGCCGAACAGGTGGGGCAGGTAGCTGGCGCCTTCACGGTCAATGGTGACGCAGAACGGCACGACGCCACGGCGGCGGGCCTCGATCACCGCCATGCGAGTGTCCTCGATGCCGTAGCGACCGTCATACAGATCGAGATCGTTGGGCTTGCCGTCGGACAGGATCAGCAGCACCCGGCGTGAGACTTTCTGGGTGTCGAGCAGGCCGGTGGCATGACGGATCGCCGCGCCCAGACGGGTGTAGTAGCCGGGCTTGATCCCGATCACACGGCCGCGGACGCGGTCGTCGAAGCGCTCGTCGAAGCCCTTCAGGTGGTGGAAGCGCACATTGCTGCGTTTGACCGACGAGAAGCCGCACAGGGCGAAGCGGTCGCCGGTGGCGGTCAGGGCCTCGCCGAACAGCAACAGGCTGTCGCGGATCACGTCGATCACGCGCGCCTCGCTCGACACCCAGGTGTCGGTCGACAGGGACAGATCGGCGAGCGCAAGGCAGGCCATGTCGCGCTCGCGCTTCTCCAGCGTGAGCCACAGCAGGTCGGATGGTTGCTGACCGCAGGCGCGGTCGGTGGTCGAGCGCACGGCGGCGTCGACGTCGAGCTCGCTGCCGTCGACCTGGCCCTTGATCCAGCGCCGGCCCGGCTGCAGCAGCGCGAACTGCTGGTGCAGCCGGCGCGCGGTGCGGCGAAGGTGCTCGGGTAATGGTGCCGGGGCCGCACGCGGGTCGTCCGGTGCGGCGGCCATCTCGAGCAGGCGGACGTGATCCTCGCGCAGCAGCTTCTTGCGGTAGTCCCACTCGGGCAGCGGGATGCCGGCGCCGAGTACGACGTCGTCCTCGGCTGCTGAGGGCAGATCGAGGTCGAAGCGGATCTTTGATGCGGTGCGCTCGCCGTCGCAGGTCAGTGAAAGCTGGTCGAGGTTGGCGGCCGCTGCAGCGGCATTCGGGTCGGGATCGTCGTCTTCGCTGCGATTGACCTTGATGAATTCGGCCACCGACAGCAGGCTCTCGGCACGGAAGAACATCAGCAAGCCATGCTTCTGTTCGGGCGTGTCCACCCGTTCGGCCTTGTGTGCGCGGCGCTCGGATTCTTCCTCGCCGGGATGGGACGGGGCGACCGCATGACCTGTGTCTTCGCCCTGGCTGGCGCTGCGCACCGGTTCCGGCGCCTGCAGCTGAGGGCAGGCGAGCCACGGCAGCAGGGGCTGCGAGGGTGGTGCCTGGTCGGGCACGGTGGGCAGTTCGAGCACGCTGCCGGGCTGTTCGAGCGCGCGGCGCAGAGCATGCTCGCGCGCGGCTTCGGCGGCGGGCATGCGGTTCGGGTCGGGGCGCTGCGCCAGCGTGGCGGCGACGATGCGGCGATAGCGCGATGCCAAGCCGGGCCAGCGTGCCAGCACGTGCAAGGTAGCGTGCTGGTTGCGGCGCAGCTCGCGGGTGACGGCGTCTGGTGCGGCAGGTGTGTCGTCGTCCGACATCGCCTCGGTGGCGATGTGGTTCAGCTCGCCATGGGCCGCCGCCAGGGCCGCGAGCCACAGGTAAAGCTCGCGGTTGAGGGCTGGATCGGGAAAGGCGTCGATCTGCGGTGGCAGGCGCAAGGTGGCGTCGTCGATCCGGGCACGGGCCAGCTTCTCGCCGCTGCCGGCAATCCGTGCCAGCCAACTGCGACGGGCGCCGTGGGTGTCCTCGGTGGCGGCCGCCACGCGCAGGCCGCCATCGCCGCCGAGTGCGCGGAACATCACCCCGACGGTGCGCTCGACCTGCTTCAGGCTGACCGCTGCCGCCGGGTGGCTGCCGCCGGCAGCGCGGGTGATCAGTCGATGCCAGATCTTGCCGACAGCTTCTTCCATGACTTACCACTCCCGTCCGGCGCGAAAGCCGGCTTCGTTCTGCCTGGCGGCTTCGTCCTGGACCCATTGCAGCAGCGGACCATTGGGGTTGACGCGCTGGGTTTCGGCGCAGGCGTCGATGCATTGCGCACACTGGGTGCAGGTGAACATGTGGCGCTTGATGTTGCGCGGGGTCAGCCGCATCGGACACACCGCGTCGCAGGCGGACTGCTTTTCCGGCAGGCAGGTGGCGCAATCGCGCGCCCGCGCGCGGAAAAAACCCACCACCATGGCCTTTGGGTTGCTCATCCAGGCCAGGCTCTGGAACAGCCCCACTGCACAGGCATAGCGGCAGAATAGATGGCGTGCGAACAGGAACTCGATCGACAGCGCTGTGGTGGCGGCGACGATGAAGAGGGTCTGGTTACGGGTCAACTCACCGCTGATCAACTTGCCGTAGACCTCGGCTGGGGGCAGCAGATAGGTCAGGAACACCACCGCCCAGGTGAAGGCGAAGGCCACTGCCGCCGGCATCACGACGCCCCACCAGCGCGCGTCGGGGGTGCGCCGGGTGCCGTCGGGTTGCCAAGGCGTGATTGGGGCCTTCTCCCAGATGCTGGGCTTGCCCGAGGCACGCACCATCAGTCTGTTGATCGTCTCCACCACGGAGAAGTGCGGGCACAGCCAGCCGCAATACAGCCGGCCCCAGCGCCAGGCGATATAGATGAAGGCGCCCGCGCCGGCAAACAACGGCAGGAAAAGGCGCAGCATGACGTTTGTGCCGGCCTCGAGCGCGCCGATGCGGCCGGCGAGGAAATCGTCGAGCCCCAGATGCCATTCGAAACCGAGGAACCAGGCATGCCCGGCGTCGAGGTCGTAGCGCAGGATATCGAACACCGGAGCGAGCACGAAGAGCACGAAGAAGCCCACCTGGCAAAGCGCGCGACGCTGCTGCAGCGAGTGTGGTTTGACGTTCTCCGCGACTGCAATCGGAATGATCCGGCGTGGCGCGGTGGACGCCGGAGCGGGATTGGGCCGCTCAGTCGTCACGACGCGGACCCACCAGCGGATAGCGCCAACTGTGGCCATTGATCGCGCGTACCAGCCCCATGACGCCGAGGTAGATCAGGCCGGCGTGAAAGAGGACGAAGTACAGCACGCCGATGACCCACGACCACGGGTTGTCGAGCCCGCCGAGCGCAAATATCGCGACACTGATCGACACCAGCAGGCCGCCGCCCCAGATGCAGGTCACCACGGTCTGGCGCAGGTGATTGCGCACCAGCGGGTCGGCATGGTCGTGATAGCGCCACCACAACAGCAACAACAGCACGAAGGCCAGGCCAGGCAGCAGCATCAGGTTGATCAGGAAAAGGGATTCGGCCAGGACCGCGATTGGCGGGCCGGGCATCAGGTGGGTGAGTGGGTCCTTGCGTTCGATGTTCATCGATTCGGTGCCGATCAGCGGCCGAACGTGGCGGAAACCACTTCCATCAGCGCATCGACGATCTCGGTGTCGTCGGTCAGGCTCTCGACGACGGCGGCGCGGCAGGCAGCGACGGGGTCCATGCCGGCCTTGATCAGTAGCGCAGCGTAGATCAGCAGGCGGGTGCTGGCCGCTTCTTCGAGATCGTGATCCTTGAGCGCGCGCAGGGCGCCGGCAATGTTGACGAGGCGGCGGGCGAGGTCGGCATCGCAGCCGGTCTCGCCGCGCAGGATCGCCTCCTCGCGCACGGAGGTGGGGAAATCGAAGCGCAGGCTGACGAAGCGTTGGCGGGTGGAGGGCTTCATCCCCTTGAGCAGGTTCTGATAACCCGGGTTGTACGACACCACCAGCATGAAACTGGGCGGCGCCTGCAGCAACTCGCCGGTGCGGTCGATCGGCAGCAGGCGGCGGTCGTCGGCCAGTGGATGCAGCACCACGGTGGTGTCCTTGCGCGCCTCGACCACTTCGTCGAGGTAGCAGATACCGCCTTCGCGCACCGCGCGGGTCAGCGGGCCGTCGCACCACACCGTCTCGCCATCGCCAATCAAGTGACGGCCGACGAGGTCGGCGGCAGTCAGGTCGTCGTGACAGGCCACGGTGTACAGCGGCAAGCCGAGCCGTGCGGCCATGTGGGCGACGAAGCGGGTCTTGCCGCAGCCGGTGGGGCCCTTGATCAGCAGCGGCAGGTGGTTGCGCCAGGCCTGCTCAAAGATCGTGATCTCATCGCCAGCCGGCTGGTAAAAGGGGGCGTCCGGCTGCAGGGCGGACTCGGGAGGGAGGTCGTTCTTCATGTGGGCATTCCGTTCCAGTAAGCAAGACCGATCAGCGCCCAGGTCAGCACCAGCCAGCCCAGGGTGAGGGCGCGCCACATTGGCGGTGCGTGGCGCAAGACCATGAAATCGAGGATCACCATGCCGCCCTTGACGCACGACACCACGGCAAGGAGGGCGGCCACATGGGGGCCGGCACTGCCACGCTCACCCACCGCCCAAGTGAGCAGCGTGGCAGCGACCAGCACAAGCCATAGCAGGGTGGCGCGTGCCGCGCTGCCGTGCATCGGCTGCGCGGGCGGCGGTGTGGCGTGGGCGGGAAAGGCCGCCGGGCGAGGATCAGTGGATGACATAGACGAGCGGGAAAAGGATCAGCCACACCAGATCGACCATGTGCCAGTAGGCGGCGCCTGTCTCCATGCCGTTCATGTCGCCAGGCTGGTAACGCCCGGCGCGGGCGCCGAACCACAGCGCGGCGAGGATCACCATGCCGAGGATGACATGCATGAAATGAAAGAAGGTCAGCGACAGATAGAACATGTGAAAGGGGCTGCTCGACAGGCTTACGCCCTGGTCGAAGGCCGCGCCATATTCGAACAGCTTGAGCACGATGAAGCCGGCCCCGCAGACCATCGCGCCGAGCAGCCAGTGGGACGACGCACGCGCGGCGAAGCGCTCGGCGGCCTGTACCGCGCGCACGACAAAATAGCTGGCGGTGAGTAGCAGTGCGGTGTTGAGTGCGCCCACATCGCGATGCAGGGCTCGCTGCTCGGCATCGAAGAGCTCGACGTGATGGGCGCGGGTGAAGGCGTAGGCAGAAAAGAACACGCCGAAGGCAAGCAACTCGGCCAGGATGAAGATCCAGATCGCAAGGTCGCCCGCCAGGCGGTACTGCGCTGCAGGCGGGGCCGGGGTGAGGGCGGTTGCAGATGCGGTATTCATGAGAGTGGAGTCTAGGAAGGCTGCGTCCCGCAAGCCTTGATTCGGGACAATTTGTGAGAAAGCTGACAAAAAAAGGGGCGGCTCTCGCCGCCCCAATCCTTTCACCTGCTTGTCAGGTGAAACCGGAGAGACATCGGAGTCAGCTGGCGACCGCCTTGGCCTCGCCCTTGACGAAGAAGCTTGCGAGGTAGGTCAGCAAACCAATGAAGAACACGACGCCGGCCCATTCGCGCATCCAGTAGAACAGCGCGACCTGGTCCTGCGCGGTCATGAACGACATCGGTGTGTCGGATACACGCTGCAGCCAGACTTGCAGGATGCCGGCGGCAGTCAGGAACAGGGTGATGAAGACCATCGCGATCGTCATCAGCCAGAAGCTCCACATCTCCAGCACCTGGGCCTTCTCCGAGTTGGCCGCGCGGCCGCGCAGCAGCGGCATGGCATAGCTGATGATGGTGATCACCACCATCACGTAGGCGCCGTAGAACGCCATGTGGCCATGCGCCGCGGTGATCTGGGTGCCGTGAGTGTAGAAGTTGACCGGTGCCAGCGTATGCAGGAAGCCCCACACGCCCGCCCCCAGGAAGGCCATCACGCCGGTACCCAGGGCCCACAGCACGGCGGCCTTGTTCGGATGCTCGCGGCGGCGGCGGTTCACCATGTTGAAGGCAAACACGGTCATGGCGAAGAACGGGATCGGCTCCAGTGCGGAGAAGATCGAACCCCACCACTGCCAGTATTCCGGCGCACCGATCCAGTAGTAGTGGTGGCCGGTACCGATGATGCCGGTCACCAGCGCCAGGGTGATGATCACGTACAGCCACTTCTCGATCACCTCGCGGTCCACCCCGGTGACCTTGATCAGCACGAAGGCAAGCAGCGCAGCCAGGATCAGTTCCCACACGCCTTCCACCCACAGGTGCACCACGAACCACCAGTAGAACTTGTCCTTGACCAGATTGTGCGGGTTGTAGAACGAGAACAGGAAGAAGATCGCCAGCCCCCACAGACCGAGCAACAGCACCATGCTGATCGCGGTCTTGCGGCCCTTGAGCATGGTCATGCTGATGTTGAACAGGAAGGCGAGCGCCACCACCACGATGCCGAGCTTGGTCGGCAGGGGTTGCTCCAGAAACTCCCGCCCCATCGTCGCGAGCAGGTCATTGCCGGTCGCCTGGGCGAGTGTGGCGTAGGGCACAAACAGGTAGCCGAGCACGGTCAGCGCACCGGCAACGAGAAAGACCCAGAACAGGATCAGCGCCAGCTTGGGGCTGTAGAGTTCGGTTTCGGTTTCCTCCGGTACCAGATAGTAGGCCGCGCCCATGAAGCCGAACAGTAGCCACACGATCAGCAGGTTGGTGTGCACCATGCGGGCGACATTGAACGGGATTTCCGGAAACAGGAAATCACCGACCACATACTGCAGGCCCATGATCAGTCCGAAAATGATCTGCCCCACGAACAGCCCGATCGCCGCGATGAAGTAGGGCATGGCGACCGCTTGTGATTTGTATTGCATGTATATCCCCTTAAGTCCTGTCGGGATGTCGAGTCGGTTCGCGACTCAACCCTCGATGTTGGGCGGCCAGTTGGCGGTGTTGATCTCGGAGCTGTACTTGAGGAAGGCCACAAGGTTGTCGAGCTCTTCGTCGCTGAGATGGAAGTTCGGCATCTGGCGCCGCCCTGGGGCGCCGGTCGGTTGCGACTGCATCCAGGCCTTGATGAACTCGGGGCCGCGGCGGGGATAGACGTTGCCGAGTTCGGGCGCGAAGTAGGCGCCTTCGCCGAGCAGGCTGTGGCAACCGATGCAGTTGCGCGTCTCCCAGATCTTCTTGCCGGCGATGACTTCCGCGCTCAGGTTCTGGCGGTTGTCACGCGT
This sequence comes from Parazoarcus communis SWub3 = DSM 12120, assembly GCF_003226565.1. Classification (GTDB taxonomy): domain Bacteria; phylum Pseudomonadota; class Gammaproteobacteria; order Burkholderiales; family Rhodocyclaceae; genus Parazoarcus; species Parazoarcus communis. Next base: position 148,090 of record NZ_QKOE01000007.1, read on the forward strand.
GGGAAGTTCGCGCTCGGTGTCATAGACCAGCGCAAGGAAGAGCAGGAAGAAGAACACCGTGCCCCCGTAGAAGATGTTGCGCGCCATTGCCTTGCTGAATATGCCGCTCATGGAGTACTCCTCATGTTTGTCTCGTTATGTCCAAATTGGGTGAAGCGTTGCTGGGTAGGCGGATTCTGTTTGTCAGCCGCAGCCCGCTCCATGATGTGAATCAAAAAATGCCGGACAGGTCGAATACCGCGGACGATGACGGAAAGGCGGGCGTTCGTGACTTTTGTCCTCGTGCCACGGCGTGCTCCATGGGACTATCGTGCCCACAATTTCATGCGATTCGGTTTTTCGGTGCGCAGGAGGCCAGAGATGATTCAACAGGCAGTGTGGAATGACGCAGACAATCTTTTCGGCACCCAGGGGCAACTGTGGGTTGGGGACATCTACGCCCTGGCTTCGGATGCTGATGAACTCATCGGGCTGGGTGCGGTGTTGGGCGCGTTCAATGCCGAAATGGCCTGTTTCGAACGCTGCATGCTCAGCGCCGAGTCGTACCGGAGCCTGAATGCGCTGGGCGACAAGTATCTGCACGACCTCGAGCCTTTGCTTCCCAGGAATCGCAGCGTGGATGGCGCACTGTCCTCACTGAGCCGAATCTGGCGGCGCTGAGGCTGTTTCGCGCAGTCCGTCAGGAAGGCCGCATTCAACAAAAAAGCCCGATCGATGGATCGGGCTTTTTTATGTGTGGGACGCTGGCCGCCACGTGGATGAGCGTGCTCAGCAAGCGTCGGGTTTTGTTGGCCGCTCGGTGTAAACAGTGATGACCAGTGCGATCAGGGCCAGTACGACATAGGCGGCCAGCAGCGGGGCGACGCTGCCGTCGAACAACTGGCCTATTCCCAGCCCGATCAGGGCGCCACCAACGGTGGTGCAGAATCCGATCATGGATGACGCGGTGCCTGCAATGTGGCCCATTGGTTCCATTGCGAGCGTGTTCAGGTTGGATGCCAGAAAGCCGAAAATGAATACGCTGCCGCCCTGCAACAGCATGAAGGCAAGCAGGCTCTCATGACCGGCCATTGCCAGGGCCAGATGTGCCAGATTGAGTACCAGCATGGCAGACAGACCTACCAGACTCAGCCTGCGCATGCCAAAGCGATGCACCAGACGCGAATTGGTAAATGCCGCCACTGCCATCGACAGCGCGACGATGGCGAACAGCACGGTGAAGCTGCGCCCGGCATCGAACACATCGACGAAGATCTGCTGTGCCGAGGTGATGAATCCCATGTGCGCGCCCATGATGAGGCCGAGTGCCAGCATGTAGCCGGCCGCAATGCGGCTGCCCAACGTGTGACGATAGGCCGACAGGATCGAACGGGCCGAGATTGGCCGCCGATGCGCCTGCTGCAGGGACTCCTCCAGGCGCAGCAGCGCCCATGCCAATACCGCGGCGCCAGCGATGACCAGTGCAGCAAAAACCCAGCGCCAGGGCGCGACCAGCAGGATCAACTGGCCAATCGACGGTGCCAGGATGGGAACCGCCATGAACACCATCATTGCCAGCGACATGACCCGTCCCATCTGCGCACCCGAATATTTGTCGCGCGCCAGCGAGATGGCGACCACGCGCGGAGCGCCGGCACCAATGCCTTGCAGCAGGCGCGCGGCAAGCAGCGCGGAGAAACTGGTCGCCAGCGTCGATAGCAAGCCTGCCACTGCAAACAGGATCAAGCCACCGATCAGCACCGGTCGCCGGCCGAAGCGATCCGATAGCGGACCGTAGAACAACTGCGATGCGCCCATGCCGAGCAGATACACGGCGATGACCGACTGGCTTTGATTGGCATCTGCCAGGCTGAAGTCTGCTGTCAGCAGGGGCAGGGTGGGCAGCATGACATCGATTGCCAGGGCATTGAGCGCCATGCAGGCTGCGATGAAGCCGACAAACTCTGTAAAGCCCATCGGCGAGCGGCCTTGGATGGTGGTCGTTTGTGGCTGGAGGTCGGGAAGGTTTGAGCTCATCGGTCCAGGGCCTCGGTAAACGGACGCAGGGCCTCGGCAAGCGCTTCAAGCTGATCGGTATCTGCGACACGCTGCAGTAGCGCGATATCGCTGCCGATCACCGCCTTCATCGATTGTTCGGCAAGTGCAATGCCGGTTGATGTCAGTCGTACCAGACTGCCACGGCGGTCTTCGTCGGCGTCCCGGCGTTCGACCAGTCCACGATGCTCCAGACCGTGGACGACCTTGCTCAGCCCGCCGGAGCTCAGCAGCATGCCCTTGCAGATATCGGCCGGGCGCAATTCATGCGGGGCAGGGCTCTTGCGTAGCGTCGCCATGACGGCGTACTCCGCTTGCGAAAGCCCGAAATGGTCCATCTCCCGCAAGGCATTCTCGAAGATCAGGTCGCGCAGACGGAACAGGCGCGTGATCAGGCGCATGCCCGGTGTGTCGATCTCGGGAAAAGTGGCTGCGGTCATGGTCAGCATGTCTTCGCAGCGGGTTCGGCATCGTTGTTTCATGGGCGTCATTTTATGTGACTAAATTGCTTTCTGGAAAGCAATTTAGTCACGGAGTGTAGCTGGAAGTCGACAATGCCTGTGCGGGTATCTGCTTGGGTGAGAGGTCGGGACGAAAAAAAGCCCGGCTGTTTCGGGCCGGGCTGGATGTTGCGCGTAGATTGATCAGGCGACGCTGACGGGGATCTTGCCGATCCGGGCCTGCCATTCCTTCGGGCCGGTGTTGTGTACGCTGGTGCCGGTCGAGTCGACCGCTACGGTCACCGGCATGTCCTCGACGGTGAACTCGTAGATCGCTTCCATGCCCAGGTCGGCAAAGCCCACAACCTTGGCTTCCTTGATCGCCTTCGATACCAGGTAGGCCGAGCCGCCCACTGCCATCAGGTAGGCCGACTTGTTGTCACGGATGGCGTCGATGGCCACAGGGCCACGTTCGGATTTGCCGATCATCGAGATCAGCCCGGTCTGTTCCAGCATCATGCGGGTGAACTTGTCCATGCGGGTTGCGGTCGTGGGGCCCGCCGGGCCGACCACCTCGTCGCGTACCGGATCGACCGGGCCAACGTAGTAGATCACGCGGTTGGTGAAGTCCACCGGCAGTTTCTCGCCTTTGGCCAGCATGTCCTGAATGCGCTTGTGAGCGGCATCGCGGCCGGTCAGCATCTTGCCGTTGAGCAGCAGAATCTGACCCGGTTTCCAGGACGCGACCTCTTCCTTGGTCAGGGTGTCGAGGTTCACCCGGGTTGCGACATTGGTGTCGGCCTTCCAGGTGACCTGCGGCCAGTCTTCCAGCTTGGGCGTCTCGAGCTTGGCGGGACCGGAGCCGTCGAGGTGGAAGTGCACATGGCGAGTGGCCGCACAGTTGGGGATCATCGCCACTGGCAGCGAGGCCGCATGCGTCGGGTAATCCATGATCTTGACGTCGAGCACGGTGGTCAGGCCACCGAGGCCTTGTGCGCCGATGCCCAGTGCATTGACCTTTTCCATCAGTTCCAGGCGCAGTTCCTCGACACGGCTGAGCGTGGCGCCGGATGCGGCCTTGGCCTTGAGTTCGTGGATGTCCACTGGCGCCATCAGGGATTCCTTGGCGAGCAGCATCGCCTTTTCGGGCGTGCCGCCGATACCGATGCCGAGGATCCCGGGCGGACACCAGCCGGCGCCCATGGTCGGGACGGTCTTGAGGACCCAGTCGACGATGGAGTCGGACGGGTTCAGCATGACCATCTTCGACTTGTTCTCGGAGCCGCCGCCCTTGGCGGCACAGATCACTTCGACATGATGGCCGGGGACGATCTCGTAGTGGATCACCGCCGGGGTGTTGTCCTTGCTGTTCTGGCGCTTGCCCGCCGGGTCGAGCAGCACCGAGGCGCGCAGCTTGTTATCCGGATGGTTGTAGGCGCGGCGCACGCCTTCATTGACCATCTCCTGCACGCTCATCTTCGCATCCCAGCGCACATCCATGCCCACCTTGAGGAAGACGACGGCAATGCCGGTGTCCTGGCAGATCGGGCGATGACCTTCGGCGCACATGCGCGAGTTGGTCAGGATCTGGGCAATGGCGTCCTTGGCAGCGGGGCTTTCCTCGCGCTCGTAGGCCTCACCGAGTGCCTTGATGTAATCGAGCGGATGGTAGTAACTGATGTACTGGAAAGCATCCGCGACGGACTGGATGAGGTCTTCTTCGCGAATTACGGTCATGCTGGATCTCCGGAGTAACTGGGATGAAATGTGGAATGCAGGTGCGTAATGCAGCATGCAATTCTAGCACTCGCCGCGAATACGAGTCGCTGACAGGATGTGTAAGTCCTGTGTAAGATAGGTGTTATTCAATGCTGTCCATTCCGCGGTCGGACCGCGACAGAATACAGACTGGATTCAACCAGTCGACCCGTCCCGGGTCAGCTTCAACCATTTGATCAGTTGAGGAGAGGTGAGCATGTCCAACGAACAGCAAGTCCGCATTTACAACCCGTCGGAAGCGTCGATGAAGAACGCTGCGGTGTCCGGCATGGAGGCCTACCGGGCCCTGTGCAAGGAGGCGGAGGACGACTACGAAGGTTACTGGGCGCGCAATGCCCGTGAATTGCTCGACTGGAAGGTGCCTTTCACCCAGGTGCTGGACGAGAGCAATGCTCCGTTCTTCAAGTGGTTTGCGGATGGCAAGCTGAACGTTTCGTACAACTGCCTCGACCGCCAGGTCAACAACGGCCTGGGCGACAAGGTCGCGATCATCTTCGAAGCCGACAGCGGCGAAGTGACCCGCGTCACCTACAAGGATCTGCTGGGTCGTGTGTCCAAGTTCGCCAACGCACTGCGCGCGATGGGCATCAAGAAGGGCGACCGCGTCGTCATCTACCTGCCGATGTCGATCGAAGGCATCGTTGCCATGCAGGCCTGCGCCCGTATCGGTGCGACCCATTCGATCGTGTTCGGTGGCTTCTCCGCCCAGGCGCTGCGTGACCGCATCAGCGACGCCGGTGCGGTGGCGCTGATCACCTCCGACGGCCAGTTCCGCGGTGGCAAGGCACTCCCGCTGAAGCCGATTGCTGACGAAGCGCTTGGCATGGGCGGTTGCGAATGTCTCAAGAATGTCATCGTGGTCAAGCGCACCGGCGCCGATTGCGCGATGGAAGCCGGCCGTGACAGCTGGTACCACGATGTCGTGGCCAGCCAGTCCGACGTGTGCGAACCGGAATGGGTCGAAGCCGAGCATCCGCTGTTCCTGCTCTACACCTCCGGCTCCACGGGCAAGCCCAAGGGCGTTCAGCACTCTACCGGCGGCTACCTGCTGCACGCAGTGCTGACCATGAAGTACACCTTCGACATCAAGCCGGACGATGTCTTCTGGTGCACCGCCGACATCGGCTGGGTCACGGGCCATACCTACATCACCTACGGTCCGCTCGCCTGCGGCACCACCGAGATCGTGTTCGAAGGCGTGCCGACCTACCCGGATGCCGGCCGTTTCTGGAAGATGATCCAGGACCACAAGGTTTCCGTGTTCTACACCGCACCGACCGCGATCCGTTCGCTGATCAAGGCGGCCGACAACAACGAAGCGATTCACCCCAAGAAGTACGATCTCTCCAGCCTGCGTATCCTGGGTTCGGTGGGTGAGCCGATCAACCCGGCAGCCTGGGAGTGGTACTACGAAAATGTCGGTGGCGGCCGTTGCCCGATCGTCGATACCTTCTGGCAGACCGAAACCGGTGGCCACATGATCACCCCGCTGCCGGGCGCCACGCCGCTGATTCCGGGTTCGTGCACCCTGCCGTTCCCCGGCATCCAGGCTGCGGTGGTCGATGAGACCGGTACCGAAGTGCCCTGGGGGCAGGGCGGCATCCTGGTGGTCAAGCGTCCGTGGCCGTCGATGATCCGTACCATTTGGGGCGATCCCGACCGCTTCGTGAAGTCGTACTATCCGGCCGACTTCCAGGGCAAGCTCTACCTGGCTGGTGACGGTGCGATCCGCGACAAGGAAACCGGCTATTTCACCATTACCGGCCGTATCGACGACGTGCTCAACGTTTCCGGTCACCGCATGGGTACGATGGAAATCGAATCCGCGCTGGTGGCGCACGAGAAGGTTGCCGAAGCCGCTGTAGTGGGCCGTCCTGACGACCTGACCGGCGAGGCCATCGTCGCTTTCGTCGTGCTCAAGGGCAATCGCCCCACTGGCGAAGAAGCCAAGGCCATGATCAAGGAACTGCAGAACTGGGTTGGCCACGAGATCGGGCCCATCGCCAAGCCGAAGGACATCCGTTTTGGCGAGAACCTGCCCAAGACCCGTTCCGGCAAGATCATGCGTCGCCTGCTGCGTCAGCTGGCCAAGGGTGAAGAGATCACCCAGGACACCTCGACGCTGGAAAACCCGGCCATCCTCGAGCAGTTGAAAGGGTGATGTGCCTGCGGAACGCGATGCGCGTTCCGCAACATGAATAACAGGAGACGATCCGGCCACGTAGCCGGATCCGGGTGAGGGGAAAGAAGGCGCGCGTCAGACGCGCCTCTTATCGATGCGTGGTGCGTGCATGAACGCCGTCAAGAGCGGGCACGCCACTTCGCTATAATCCAGGCAACGACGACATCATCGAGGTGCATGATGCGCAAGGGTCTTGCCGGTCAACGACTTGTCGCCGTATTTCTGGTCGGCATCGTCCTGTTCAATTTTCCATTTTTGTCCCTGTTCGACCGCGACCTGCAGGTCTTTGGCCTGCCTTTGCTGCATGTCGGCGTTTTTGTCGCGTGGTGTGGCGTGATTGCGCTGATGGCGTGGATCGCCGAGCGGGGCAGTCGATGAGCCGGAGCCGCTGATGCTGTCGGGCAGCGTCATCGTCGGCGCCTCTTTCGCCTACCTGCTGCTGCTGTTTGCGGTCGCCTATTTTGGTGATCGACGGGCGGATCAGGGGCGCTCCGTCATCGCCAATCCGTGGGTCTATTCGCTTTCTCTGGCGGTGTATTGCACGGCGTGGACCTACTTCGGCAGCGTGGGGCGTGCCGCCTCCGGTGGTATCTGGTTCCTGCCCATCTATCTGGGGCCGACGCTGGGGCTGGCGCTGTCGTGGCTGGTGGTGCTGAAGATGATCCGCATCGCCAAGACGCACCGCATTACCTCGATTGCCGACTTTGTCGCCTCGCGCTACGGTAAAAGCCACTTGCTGGGTGGCCTGGTTACGATCATCGCGGTCGTCGGTACCGTACCTTACATTGCGCTGCAGTTGAAGGCGATTTCCACCGGCTACGCCTTGCTGACCGGCGATCATGACAGCCACTTCCGTGCCCAGCACGCCGGCGGCTGGCTGGAGGACAGCACGCTATACATTGCGCTGACGCTCGCGGCCTTCACCATCCTGTTCGGTACCCGTCATCTCGACACCACCGAACGCCACGAGGGCATGGTGGCTGCGATCGCCTTCGAGTCGGTGATCAAGCTGCTGGCCTTTCTCGCGGTTGGCGTCTATGTCACCTACATCCTGTACGACGGGGTGGCCGACATCTACGCGCGTGCAATGGCAGTGCCCGAGCTGACCCGGCTGCTGAGCTTCGATGGTGCCGGGCAAGCGGGATATGGAGGCTGGTTCTCGCTGATGCTGCTGGCGATGCTGTCCATCATCTTCCTGCCGCGACAGTTCCAGATTGCAGTGGTGGAGAACGTCAACGAGCAACACCTGCGTCGTGCAAGCTGGTTGTTTCCGGCCTACTTGCTGGCAATCAATCTGTTCGTGCTGCCGATTGCCCTGGGTGGCTTGCTGCATTTTGGTCAGGGTACGGTGGATCCCGATACCTTCGTGCTGACCTTGCCGCTGGTGCATGATCAGACCGCTCTGGCGCTGCTGGTGTTCATCGGTGGTCTGTCGGCAGCTACCGGTATGGTCATCGTCGAGACCATCGCGCTATCGACCATGGTGTGCAACGACCTTGTCATGCCCTTGCTATTGCGTCGTGGCGGCCTGGCGCATGACGACCGGCGCGATCTGACCGGTCTGTTGTTGTTGATCCGGCGCAGTGCCATCGTGATCGTATTGCTGCTGGGGTATCTCTACTTCCGGCTGGCGGGTGAGGCTTACGCGCTGGTCAGTATTGGCCTCATCAGTTTCGCGGCGGTAGCCCAGTTTGCGCCGGCGATGCTCGGGGGGATGTACTGGCGAAATGGCACCCGTGATGGTGCTTTCGCAGGCTTGCTGGCGGGTTTTCTGGTGTGGGGCTACACCCTGATGCTGCCGTCCTTCGTCAAGTCGGGGTGGCTGGATGCCAGTTTCCTGTCGGTGGGGCCGCTTGGCATCGAATGGCTGCGTCCCGAGCAGCTGTTTGGGCTGGATTCGCTCGATAGCCTGAGCCACGCACTATTCTGGAGTCTACTGGCGAACATCGCCTGTTACGTCAGTGTGTCGCTGCTGCGCTCGCCGACCGGTGCAGAGGCCAGCCAGGCGACCTTGTTTGTCGATGTCTTCCGCAGCGGAAGCGCCAGCCCGGCCAGCTTCTGGCGCGGTGGGGCGGAGGTGGGCGAGTTGTTGCCGCTGGTTGCGCGTTTCCTTGGACAGCAACGTACCGAAGAAGCCTTCGGCCAGTATGCACGCTCGCATGGCCTGCAGTCGGTCGACCAACTCAAAGCCGATCCCGAACTGGTCAATTTTGCCGAGAAGTTGCTGGCCGGTGCCATTGGCAGTGCGTCGGCCCGGGTCATGGTGTCCACGGTGGTCAAGGAAGAACCGCTCGGGCTGGACGAGGTCATGAACATCCTCGATGAAGCCTCGCAAGTCAGGGCCTATTCGCACCAACTGGAGGAGAAATCGCTCGCACTCGAGGCCGCAACCCGCGAACTGCGGGCGGCCAATCTGCAGTTGAAGGAGTTCGACCGGCTCAAGGACGACTTCATGTCATCGGTCACGCATGAGTTGCGCACGCCGTTGACTTCGATCAGGGCGCTTTCGGAAATGATGCTGGAGGATCCCAGGATCGAGCTGGCGACGCGCAAGCGCTTCCTGGGCATCATCGTCTCCGAGACCGAGCGTCTGACGCGTCTGGTCAATCAGGTGCTGGACCTGGCCAAGATCGAGTCGGGGCACGCTGAATGGCATAATTCGGACGTGGACATGCGGGAGCTGGTCAATCATGCCATTGATACCACGGCGCAGTTGTTCCGCGACCGCGGAGCGGTGGTCGAGTCCCGCCTGGCGGAGCAGGTGCCGGTGCTGCGGGCGGATCACGACCGTTTGCTGCAGGTCATGATCAATCTGCTGTCCAATGCGGCCAAGTTCGTGCCCGAAGGCCGCGGCCATGTTGTGGTGACGCTGGCAAGCGATGACCGTCAGATCCGGGTCGACGTGGCGGACAATGGAACCGGTATCACCCCCGAGCAGCAACAGGTCGTGTTCGAGAAGTTCAGGCAGGGCGAAGAGGCCAGGGGGCGGCCGCAGGGCACTGGCCTGGGGCTGCCGATCAGCAAGCAGATCGTCGAGCATTTTGGCGGGCGCTTGTGGGTCAGCTCGGTACCCGGCGAAGGGGCAACGTTTTCCTTCGTGTTACCCAGACCATCTGCCGAAACGGTGGATGGCATAGAATAAGGTGAGAGGGGAGGGATTGCATGACGAGAAAGATACTGATTGTTGACGACGAGCCTAACATCGTCATTTCGCTCGAGTTCCTGATGAAGCGGGAGGGCTTCGACGTTCAGGTGGCCAATGATGGCGAGGAGGGGGTGCACAAAGTGCGCGCTTTCCGCCCGGACTTGGTGCTGCTCGATGTGATGATGCCGAAGAAGAACGGCTTTGAAGTGTGTCAGGAGCTCAAATCCGACCCGGATCTGCAGTCGATCAAGGTCTTGATGTTGACCGCCAAGGGGCGTGATACCGAGGTCAGCAAGGGATTGGCACTGGGTGCCGATGCCTATATGACCAAGCCGTTCTCGACCAAGGAGCTGGTGGAAAGGGTACGTGTCATGCTGGAGGTGTGAGCGATGTCGGCGCGCGTTCGCTTCATCCTGGCCATGGTCGTGCTGGGACTCCTGATGACCGGCCCCTTCATCCTGACTGCGGTCCTGGTATGGGCGGGGACCGAAGGCGCAGATCGTGAGCGCCTGCTCGAGGTCATCTCGCCGCATCTGCCGCTGGGCACCATGATGACGGTGATCGGGTTCGGACTGGGGGTTGCGGTGTTGCGCAACCTGTTCCGGCAATATGTTCAAGGCCTGTTGCGCATGGCCGAGAACCTGCGGCTGATGCTGGGGGCAAACTTCGGTTTCCGGGTGATGCCCGAGGGGCCGCCCGAGGTCTGTGCGCTGGCTGCCGCGGTCAACGAGCTGGCAGAGCAGCGTGATGGCTTGATGAACGATGTCGAAGCGCAGATCGCGCGCGCCAAGGAGTCGGTCGAGGCCGAAAAGAACCGGCTTGCCGCGTTGATGTCCGAGCTGACCCAGAGCGTCGTCGTGTGCAATCTCGATGGCCGCATCCTGCTGTACAACAGCCGTGCCCGTGCGCAGTTCCGCGCCTTGTCCGATACCCCTGGGGTCGCGGGCGGTGGCGAACTGATCGGCCTGGGACGCTCCATCTACGGCGTGTTCGAGCGCAATCTGGTCAGCCATGCGCTGGAAACCATCCACCAGCGGCTCAAGCGCGAGGGGACGCAACCGGTGGCCAACTTCGTCACCACCACGCGGGCCGGGCAGCTGTTGCGCGTGCAGATGGCGCCCGTGCTCAGCGGTGGCGGAGAGACTGCGGAGGCGGGTGAGCGCAGCATGACCGGCTTCATTCTGATGCTGGACAACATCACCCGTAACTTCGAGAACGAATCGCGCCGCGATCAGATGCTGCACACGCTGACCGAGGGCAACCGTGCGGCGCTGGCCAATGTGCGTGCTGCGGCCGAGATGCTGGAGTACCCGGATCTGCAGGACGAGCTCAAGGAGCGTTTCCGCACCGTGATCCGTGACGAGGTGCAGGCGATGAGCCGGCGTCTGGATCAGACGGCCAACGAGTTTGCCGATTCGCTGAAGGCGCGCTGGCCACTGGAGGAGATGCTTGGGGCTGACCTCATTGCCGCGATGAAGCGACAGGTCGAGCAGCGTATCAAGCTGCCCACCAAGATCGAGGAGGTCGACGAATCCCTGTGGGTCAAGGTGGACAGCTTCTCGCTGATGCAGGCCATCACCTACCTGGCCAGCCGCCTGTCCGACGAGTTCGAAGTGAGGGAGGTTCGCTTCCGCCTCACCAGTGCCGGCCGACTGGTGCATCTGGATCTGATCTGGTCCGGTCAGGCGATGAGCACCGAAACCGTCATGAGCTGGGAACTCGAACCCATGCAGTTCGATGGCGAGAGCAGCCCCCTGACCGTGCGCGACGTCATCGAGCGCCACGATGGCGAGATGTGGCTGGAGCGCGAGAAAGTCCGCCACCGTGCCTTCTTCCGCATCCTCATTCCGTCTGCGCTGCCGCAGGAGCAGGTCCAGGCCGAAACCTTCCTGCGTGGCGAGAGCCGTCCGGAATACTACGATTTCGATCTGTTCAAATGGTCGGAAAAGTCTCATGCGCTCGACGACCGCTTGCTGAGCGAGCTGGTCTATACGGTGTTTGATACCGAAACCACCGGCCTCAATCCGTCGCAGGGTGACGAGATCATCCAGATCGGAGCAACCCGCATCCTCAATGGCAAGCTGCTGCGCAACGAGTCTTTCGAACAACTGGTCGACCCGTGCCGCATGCTGTCTGCCGAGTCCGCCAAGATCCACGGTATCACCCAGGACATGCTGCGCGATCAACCCACCATAGACAAGGTGTTGCCGGCATTTCACGCCTTTGCCACCGATACTGTGCTGATCGCCCACAATGCCGCTTTCGACATGCGTTTCCTGCAGCTGAAGGAGGGGGTGACCGGCCTGCGTTTCGATCAGCCGGTGCTCGACACCCTGCTGCTGTCGGCGGTCATTCATCCCAATCAGGAGTCGCATCGTCTCGAGGCGATTGCCGAGCGCCTGGGTCTGACCATCGTCGGCCGGCATACCGCATTGGGCGATGCCATTGTGACCGCCGAGGTATTCCTGAAACTGCTGCCTTTGCTGGCGGAGAAAGGCATCCGCACTTTGCGTGAGGCCCGCGAAGCTGCCGAGAAGACCTACTACGCCCGGATCAAGTACTGATGCAGCGCCAGGTGCAGGCTGACGGGAGCCGTCCATGAAGACCTTTGCCCGTCAGCTGCGGCGCTACTATGGCTGGTATACCGGTACCTTCCTGTTCTTCGTGCTGCTGCTCGCGATCGGTGAGCAGATGGGGTTGTCACCCTACGTCATCGGCCACGTCTTCCTGTTCGTGACGATTGCGATCTACGCCAGCATCGGCGTGATGAGCCGCACCTCGGACGTGTCCGAGTACTACGTGGCGGGGCGTCGAGTGCCGGCGGTGTTCAACGGCATGGCAACCGCGGCCGACTGGATGAGTGCCGCCTCTTTCATCGGTCTGGCAGGTACGCTGTACTTTGCCGGGTTCGAGGGTCTGGCTTTTGTCACTGGCTGGACCGGCGGTTTCGTGCTGGTGGCGCTGTTGCTGGCGCCCTATCTGCGCAAGTTTGGCCAGTACACCATTCCGGATTTTCTTGGTGCGCGTTATCAGGGTAATGTCGCGCGGCTGGTGGGTCTGGGTGCCACCGTGCTTGCGAGTTTCGTTTATCTGGTCGCGCAGATCTACGGTGTCGGGCTGGTGACCAGTCGATTTGTCAGCGTCGAGTTCGAGATTGGCCTTTTCATCGGGCTGGCAGGCATTCTGGTGTGCTCCTTCCTTGGTGGCATGCGTGCGGTGACCTGGACCCAGGTGGCACAGTATGTGATCCTGATCGTTGCCTATCTGGTGCCGGTGGTCATCCTGTCGTACAAACTGACGGGCATTCCCTTGCCGCAGGCAATGTATGGCACCGTGCTGGCTCAGCTGACCGAGCGCGAGGAGGAGTTGCTGAAAACCCCGGGCGAGATCGAGGCACGGCTGCAGTACAAGTATCGGGCGCAGGACTACGCATCTAAGATCGCCGATCTGCCTGGCTCCCTCGAGGCCGAGCGCAGGGCGCTGATCGACCGGCTCAATACCATGCGGCTCGAGAATGCTGCCGCGCGCGACATCGCGCTCACCGAACGGGCCTTGCGCGATCTGCCGCGCTCCCCTGAGGAGGCAAAGGTCATCTGGGAGAAGGCCCGGGTGGCCGCGCTGGAGCGCGCCCGGCCACCGCCGCGGCATGCCGACCCACATCCGGGTGACACCCCTGAACAGAAAGCGATTGCGCGCAACAACTTTCTCGCGCTGGTGTTCGTGCTGATGGTGGGTACCGCTGCGCTACCGCACATCCTGATGCGTTACTACACCACGCCGGGCGTGGTCGAGGCCCGGCGCTCGGTGTTCTGGTCCTTGTTCTTCATCTTCCTGCTCTATGTCACTGCGCCGGCCTATGCGGTGTTTGCCAAGTGGGAGGTGTACAACGGTGTCATCGGCTCCAGCCTGTCCATCCTGCCGGATTGGGTGGCCTCGTGGGGCAAGGTTGGCATGGTGCGGATCGAGGACATCAATGGCGATGGCATCCTGCAGCTTGCCGAGCTGACCATGAACACCGATGTCATCATGCTGGCCACGCCGGAGATCGCCGGCTTGCCCTATGTGGTCTCCGGGTTGGTCGCCGCAGGCGGATTGGCCGCTGCGCTGTCGACGGCCGATGGCTTGTTGCTGACGATTTCCAATGCGCTGTCGCACGACTTCTACTACAAGGTCGTCAATCCCAAGGCCTCCACCCACCGTCGGCTGGTGATCTCCAAGTCGCAGTTGCTGGTGGTCGCCGTGGTTGCGGCATGGGTCGCGTCGATGCGTCCGGACAACATCCTGTTCATGGTCGGGCTGGCATTTTCGATCGGTGCGGCGGCCTTCTTCCCTGCGCTGGTACTGGGCATCTTCTGGAAGCGGGCCAACCGTGCCGGTGCGGTGACCGGCATGGTTGCCGGGCTGGGGGTCACGCTTTACTACGTCTGGCAGACGCATCCGTTCTTTGGCGGCTCGATGCATAACAGCTGGTTCGACATCAATCCGATCTCTGCGGGTGTGTTTGGTGTTCCGCTGGGATTCCTGACCATCATCGTGGTCAGCTTGCTGACGCCACCTCCACCGCAGGAAATCCAGGATCTGGTGGATTACGTCCGCTACCCGCAGTTGCCCAACGGCGGCCCTCCCTCGCAACTGGGCTAGGGGCTGTAGGGCTTGAGGCCGATCTGCTGCGCCAGTGGGAGAAACGGTCCATATCCGCCCGTTTTTTCGTTGCATGGAATGACTATGCGCCTCGAAAATGGCCGAATCTGTCCTCGTTTTCCCCTCGGCTCGCTACGATCGCTCAAGTCCGACAGCCTCCTGGGCGCCTTCCTGTGGGCAGGCGACAGGGCCCCGCCCATGCCGATGCCCGTTGCACCGGCATGGTGGATCGGCCGCGTTACACCGCAGCCAGGGCCTGTTCCAGGTCGACCAGGAGATCGTCGATATGCTCGATGCCGATCGACAGCCGCACCATGTCTACCGACACGCCGGCCTTGGCCAGTTCATCGGGGCCAAGCTGGCGGTGCGTGGTAGAAGCCGGGTGGCAGGCGAGTGATTTGGCGTCGCCGATATTGACCAGGCGGGTGATCAGCTTCAGCGCATCCTGGAACCGCGCGCCACCCTCCAGGCCCCCCTTGACGCCAAACGACAGGATGCCCGACGCCCGTCCGCCCATGTACTTGCGTACCAGCCCGTAATCGGCATGATCGGAGAGTCCGGCGTAATTGACCCAGTTAACCTTGTCGCTGCTCTTCAGGTATTCCGCCACCGCCACGGTGTTCTGGCAGATGCGGTCCATGCGCAGCGCAAGCGTCTCGATACCCTGCAGGATCAGGAAGGCATTGAACGGCGATAGGGCCGCACCCATGTTGCGCAGCGGCACCACGCGCGCGCGGGCGATGTAGGCTGCGGCACCCAGCGCCTCGGTGTAGACCACGCCATGGTAGGACACGTCGGGTTCGTTCAGGCGACGGAAACGCGTCTTGTGTTCAGCCCAGGGAAACTTGCCGGAATCGACGATGACGCCGCCAATCGAGTTGCCATGCCCGCCGAGATACTTGGTCAGCGAATGCACCACGATATCGGCGCCGTGTTCGAATGGCCTGCACAGATAGGGCGAGGGCACGGTGTTGTCGACGATCAGCGGCACGCCGGCCTTGTGTGCGATTTCAGCCAGGCGCGCGAGATCGGTGATGTTGCCCAGCGGGTTGCCGACCGATTCGCAGTAGATGGCCTTGGTGCGATCGTCGATCAGGCGGGCGAAAGCCTCCGGATCGCGATAATCGGCAAAACGCACTTCGATACCGAGTTGCGGAAAGGTGTGGGCGAACAGGTTGTAGGTGCCGCCGTACAAGGTCGCGGCCGATACGATGTTGTCGCCGGCTTCTGCGATGGTCTGGATCGCATAGCTGATGGCTGCCATGCCGGAGGCCACTGCCAGTGCACCGATGCCGCCCTCCATGGCCGCCACGCGCTGCTCCAGCACTGCGGTGGTGGGATTCATGATACGGGTGTAGATGTTGCCCTGAACCTTCAGGTCGAACAGGTCTGCGCCGTGCTGGGTGTCGTCGAAGGCATACGACGTGGTCTGATAGATCGGAACCGCGACAGCTTTGGTGGTGGGGTCGGGTGAATAGCCGCCGTGGACGGCCAGGGTTTCGAGTTTCATGCGGATGTCCCCTCTTGAATGAGTGGGCGGAGTATAGCCATAGCATGGGGCGCACGGAATGCGCACGATCAATCGGTAACAGGGCGACACTTGCCGCAACCTGCAGGATGAGGTCAAAATAATAAAGTATTACCGAATGCAGAACAGCCAAGGGCGCCGTAGCCGGCAGGTACTGACGGCCCCGCACGGAGGAAGCATGAAACAGAGCAGTGTCATCGCCTTGTTGTCGCAAAAAGGCGGTGTAGGCAAGACGACGGTCACCATGCAACTGGCCGACGGCCTGGCTGGAAACGGCTACCGGATTGCGGTTGGCGATCTGGATCCGCAGGAAAGTGCCCTACGTTGGGCAGGCAGTGTCGAGGGCTTTCCGGCCATGGTTGCCGCTGTGCAGGGAGATACAGAGGCCATTGCCAGCGGTGTGCGCGATATGGGGCGTCATGCGGATCTGGTATTGCTGGACTGCCCTCCATCGATCGAGCACCCGCATACGCTCGGGGTGCTTGAAGTGGCCGACATCGTCCTGATCCCGGTTGTACCCAGCCCGACTGACTTGTGGTCCACCCGTGCGGTCGAGCGTCTGGTGGTCGCGACCATGGCACGACGTCCGGGTTTGCGTGCGGCCTTGTTGCCAAACCGGATTCAACGCACCGCACTGGCCAGTGACGTGCTGGAGATCCTGCGTGAATTCTCCTTACCGGTTCTGGCCGGTGGTCTGAGTCAGCGCAATGCCTATGCGCAGAGTGCGATTGAAGGGGGGTCGGTTTACCGCTTGGGCCGTGCGGCGGACCCAGCCCGTGAAGAAGTGGACCGCCTGGTTGGGGCGGTCCTGAAAATGATTGGAGGTCATTGATGAGTAACAGCAAGAATACCAAGTCGGCTTTGCGCGCCACGCTGCAGAAGGAAGACGCATCAGTTGCCGAGCGTCTGCCAGACGTGATGGCTGCGGTAGCGGCCGAACCTGTGGTTCAGGCTGCACCACAAGCCGCAGCCGCAAAGATTGCGGTGCCTGACGTGGTGCCATTGGACAAGGCTGATGCCGCACCAAAGTCAGCAGCGAAGCCGGCAGCGAAACCCGCAGCGAACTCGGGGGCGAAGCCGGTCGCAGACAAGGCCCCGGCAAAGGCGGCCCCGGCAAAGAAAGCGGCACCTGCCAGGCGTGCAGCAACTGTCGTCAAGAAAGCCGCTGCACCTGCTGCAAAGGCAGGGGCGGTTGCAAAGGAAAATGCGGCTCCCGTGCCGGATGCGAAGGTCACCGCAGCGACTGCAGCCAAACCCGCCGCAGCCAAGCCCGCCGCAGCCAAGCCCGCCGCAGCCAAGCCCGCCGCAGCCAAGCCGGCGACTCAAGTTGCGACGGCATCCAAGGCCAAAAAGCCGGAAGCCCCGGTCCCGGCGGCTAAAACTGCGCCGGCAGTCGCTGCAACCAAGGCATCCACTGCCAGCAAGCCGGCGGCGGCCAAGAAGGCGGCTGCAAGCTCGGCAGCGCCCAAGGTGGTGAAGCCGGTCAAGGCCAAGGTCGCCGCTGTCGAGGTCATTCCTCCGGTGTCTGCCCCCGTCAAGGCTCTGGTGGTGGAGGCCAAGAAGGAAAAGCCGGGCAAGGTGGTGCGCGATTCGTTCTCGATGCCCAAGACCGAACATGCCGACCTGAAGAACCTGCGTACTGCGCTGGCCAAGGCGGGTCGTCTATCCACCAAGTCTGAAGTGCTGCGTGCAGGCCTGCGTTTGCTGACCCAGCGCACGGTCGATGAACTGGTTGCGGTGCTCGATGCGTTGCCTGTCGTGCCCAAGGGCAAGGGCAAGAAGTAAGTCAGGAAGTCTGGTGGGTCGGTTCTGACCGCCTTTCGAGACGCCTGGCCCCCTGTTCCAGTGCCTGCTCAACGGGGCGGGAGGCTGGGCACGACCGACGGTCCAGTTTTACCGCTCGAGTTCGACGACGATCAACCCGCGCAAGGCATTTCCGAGGTAGATCGTGCCCGCCTGTTCCAGATCTGCCGGGTAAAGCGGGGCCTCGATCGCCCGGCCGGTTTCGATCAGCTCGCGACGCAGAACCCCATCCAGTGCCCCAGATGCCAGCGGTGGGGTCAGCAGCATGCCGTCGCCACGGTCGACGAACAGGTTGCTGCGAGCACCTTCGACCAGTTCCCCACTTTCATTGAGCAGCAGGGCGTCAAACTGCTCCCTCGCCATCGCCTGCGTCAGCACCCGGTCGTAGCGTGCGCGCAAGGTGGTCTTGTGCCGTAGCAGCGGGTTGGTGCTGATGACCCGCTCGTGACTGATGCCCATCCGATGAGGGCCTGAGGCGAGCTCGGCGAGTGCTTCGCTATCGATCCGGAGACTACCGTCGGCGCTCAATTCCAGTCTGACCCGGTGCGTGCCGGCTGGCAGCGTGTCGGCACGGTCCTGCAGGCCTTGCGTAACGGCATCAATGTCACAACGATGCCCAAGCGCACGGGCCGATTGGTCGAGCCGGGCCAGATGGCGTGCGAGCAAGGGGTAGGGTGTGGTCTGGCCAGCCTCGCAGCGCAAGGTTTCGATCAAACCGAATGGGGGCGGCAGACGGCTGGTGAAGCGTGCCTTTAACAGGCACTCGGCCCATTCGGACGGACCGTCGGAATCGGCGACCACGCCGCTGCCGACATTCAGACGGACACGCCGGTCGGGCCCGATGCGCAAGGTGCGGATCGGTACATTCAGGCTGAAGTCGCCGTTCGGGGCGATCCAGCCGAATGCGCCGCAATACAGGTCACGTGGGGAGGTTTCGAGTTCGCGGATGATCTCCATTGCGCGGATCTTGGGTGCGCCGGTCACTGAACCGCAGGGGAACAGCGCGCGCAGGATGGTGTGCAGCCCGGCGCGCACGGGCTCGGCAGCGACAGTCGATGTCATCTGCCACACCGTCGGATAGGCCTCGACCTCGCACAAGGCGGTGACGCGGACGCCGCCGCTTGGTGCCAGGCGGCCGAGATCGTTGCGAATCAGGTCGACGATCATCACGTTTTCGGCACGGTCCTTGGGCGACTGTTGCAGGGCCTCGGGGTCGGTGTTGCGTGCCGAGGTCCCCTTCATTGGCCGGCAGGTCAGCCGTTGCCCGCGACGCTCGACGAACAGCTCCGGAGAGCGTGACAGGATGGCCTGCCCGGAGTCGGCCACAAAGCCGCCGTGCGCCACTGGCTGCGCCTGCATCAGGCGGCGGTAGAGCGCCAGCGGCGCGCCATAAAGTTGCCCGTGCAGCGGCCAGGTGTAGTTGACCTGATAGCAGTCGCCCGCATGAATCAGCGCACGTATGCGATCAATGGCCTGCAGGTAGTGCTCACGCGTGATGCCCACGCTCAGGTTGGCAATGCCGGCAACACGCTCTTCTTCCGGCAGTGCCTGGAGCCGTGCGTCGAGGTGCGCCTCCGAGTCCACCCGGTCCAGGTATCTGCCGGTGGAAAAGATCCATGCGGTCAGCAGTGGAGGAGGCTCGCATCCGGCGGCGGGGGCCGGTGGGTGCCCGCGGCGTTGCAGCCGGGGCTCCAGCACCTCGCCCAGCTCGTAAGCAGCGGCCAATGCAATCCAGTGACCGGCTGTCGATGCGGCCTCGATCTGCGCCAGGCAGGCTGGCAGCTCGGCGCCGTCGCGGCAGATCCTTTTGTCGACCAAACCCTCGAGCCACAGGTCACGGCCTTCGAGTTGATTGTCGAAAAGGGCAAACTCGGCTGAAGCGGGCGGGGGGGTGAGGGGCATGCGGATGCGGGAGAGGTTTGGGGGCGGGGCGGAGGTGAGTGCCGCCAGCATTCTACCTGCGCGCCCAGTCGGTTTTGGCGCGCCTTTGCTTGTCGCGCGCAGTGCCGGGCGGGTTCAGGATGCATGGACCCGCCCGCCGCATGCGATCATCCGCCCGCCCTGCTAAACTCTCGCCTCTTGCGCGTCAGTGCGCACCCAACCGCTGTCTCGAGGATCGTTCCGTGAAGTACATCTCCACCCGCGGCCATGTCGGCCAGCCCGCCAATCCCGAATTCTGCGACATCCTGCTCGGTGGTCTGGCGCCGGACGGCGGGCTTTACCTGCCGGAAAGCTATCCACGCATCGGCCGTGCCGAGCTCGATGCGTGGCGCTCGCTGTCTTACGCCGGGCTGGCCTTCGAGATCCTGTCGCGCTTCATTACCGATATTCCGGCGGCTGACCTGAAGGCGATCTGTGACAAGACCTACACCGCCGACGTCTATCGTCACGCCCGCCCGGGCGACGACACTGCGAAAATCACGCCGGTGCATTGGCTGGAGCAGGGGCGTCTGGGTTTGCTGGAGCTGTCCAACGGCCCCACCCTGGCGTTCAAGGACATGGCCATGCAGTTGCTCGGCAACCTGTTCGAGTACGTGCTGGCCAAGCGTGGCGAGAGCATCAATATCCTGGGGGCCACCTCGGGCGACACCGGATCGGCAGCCGAATACGCAATGCGGGGCAAGCAGGGCGTGCGGGTGTTCATGCTGTCGCCGCATGGCAAGATGAGTGCTTTCCAGCGTGCGCAGATGTATTCACTGCAGGATGAAAACATCTTCAACATTGCCGTGACCGGCATGTTTGACGATGCTCAGGACATCGTCAAGGCGGTGTCCAACGATCTCGAATTCAAGGCAAAGTACAAGATCGGTGCGGTCAATTCGATCAACTGGGCGCGCGTTGCGGCCCAGGTGGTGTATTACTTCAAAGGCTACTTCGAGGCCACCACGTCCAACGACCAGCAGGTGGCGTTCTGCGTGCCTTCGGGCAATTTCGGCAACATCTGCGCCGGCCACATCGCCCGCATGATGGGCTTGCCGGTGGCAAAGCTCATCCTCGCCACCAACGAGAACGACGTGCTCGACGAGTTCTTCCGCACCGGGGTATATCGTCCGCGCAAGACAGCCGAGACGCGGGTCACCTCCAGCCCGTCGATGGACATCTCCAAGGCCTCCAATTTCGAACGCTTTGTGTTCGACCTGGTCGGTCGCGATCCCCGTAAGGTCGCCGCACTGTGGACCGAGGTCGATGCCGGCCGCCCCTTCGACCTTTCCGCATCGGCCGAGTTTGCCCGCATCGGTGACTTTGCCTTTGCGTCTGGCAGCAGCAGCCATGCAGACCGTCTTGCCACCATCGGCAAGGTATTCGAGCAGTACGGGGTCATGATCGACACCCACACCGCCGATGGCGTGAAGGTGGCCTGGGAGCAGATCGAGACGATTCCGGCGGACGTTCCGGTGCTGGTGCTGGAGACGGCATTGCCGGTCAAGTTCGCCGAAACCATCCGCGAGGCGCTCGGGCGTGACCCCGAAGTGCCCGCCGACCTGCAAGGCCTGGAGGCGCTGCCGCAACGCGTCGAAGTGATGGCGCCGGATCTGGAACAGATCAAGCGCTTCATCGTCGAGCGCGTCTGAACCAGATGGGTGTTGCCTGGCAGGCTTGGATGTGGTGCCTGTTCCGGCGGGGTTGTCACCTCGCCCTACGTCGGGCTTTGGGTGAGTGGGATTGATGGTGAAGGATTGAATCGCCGGGTTTTGGCTGCGTGGGGTTTGGTAGGGCGGGATGAAATCCCGCCGGGGGGTGGCGGTGGTGCGTCCATGGCTGAGTGCATCCCGGCTATTGACGGCAGCGGGTTGGCCTTCTACAATCCGCGCTCTTTCGCAGATGGGCGGTTAGCTCAGCGGTAGAGCACTGCCTTCACACGGCAGGGGTCACTGGTTCGATCCCAGTACCGCCCACCATCGGTGGGTGTTCTGCGAAATGTTCCGGCAGAGGGTACAACCCTGCTGACCGGGCGGTTAGCTCAGCGGTAGAGCACTGCCTTCACACGGCAGGGGTCACTGGTTCGATCCCAGTACCGCCCACCAGAATCCAACCCCGACGTCGTTTCGACGGCGGGGTTTTTTATTTTTTGCTGTCGTTCGCGGTGTCGCGCCACCCCGGACTGTTCATGGATTGCATCTGATGACCGCCACCGTCCGTACCCGTTTTGCCCCCAGCCCCACTGGCTATCTTCACATCGGCGGCGCGCGTACTGCGCTGTTTTCATGGGCCTATGCCCGCCGTCATCAGGGCGTGTTCATCCTGCGGATCGAAGATACCGACGTCGCGCGCTCCACCCCCGAGGCGGTACAGGCGATCCTGGATGGCATGCAATGGCTGGGGCTGAACCACGACGAAGGTCCGTTCTACCAGATGCAGCGCATGGATCGTTACAAGGACGTGATCCAGCAGATGCTGGCGGCGGGCACCGCCTATTACTGCTATACCTCGAAGGAAGAGCTGGACGCCCTGCGTGCCGAGCAGGAAGCGCGCAAGGAAAAACCCCGCTACGACGGTCGCTGGCGTCCGGCCCCTGGCAAGACGCTGCCCACACCGCCGGAGGGTGTGCAGCCGGTGGTGCGCTTCTGTAACCCCACCGAGGGCAGCGTTGCCTGGGACGATCTGGTGAAAGGGCGCATCGAGATCTCCAACGCCGAACTCGACGACTTCATCATTGCCCGCGCCGACGGAACGCCCACCTACAACTTCTGCGTGGTGGTGGACGACTGGGACATGGGCATTACCCAGGTGATCCGCGGCGACGATCACGTCAATAACACGCCGCGTCAGATCAATGTGCTGAAGGCGCTGGGGGCCACCGTGCCGCAGTATGCGCACCTGTCGATGATCCTTGGCAGTGACGGTACCAAGCTCTCCAAGCGGCATGGTGCGGTCAGTGTGATGCAGTATGACGACGACGGCTATCTGCCGGAAGCCGTCATCAACTATCTGGCGCGCCTGGGCTGGAGCCATGGCGACGACGAGGTGTTCAGCCGTGAGCAGTTTGTCGAGTGGTTCGATCTCGACCACATCACCCCGTCGGCGGCACAGTTCAACACCGAGAAGCTCAACTGGCTCAACGCGCACTACATCAAGCAGGCGGACAATACCCGCCTGGCGGGTGAGGTGGCCAGCCGTCTGGCACGGCGCGGAGTGGACCCCGAAGCAGGGCCGGCGCTGGAATCCGTGGTTGCGCTGTACAAGGACCGTGCATCCAACCTGAACGAGCTGGCCGATGCCGCCGAGCTGTTCTGTGTTGACGTTCATCCGGCCGAAGAGGTGGTGGCCCAGCATCTGACCGAGGCAGCGCGTGCTGCCTTGCGCAGCCTTGCTGCCCGTCTGGCAGGCGCGGCGTGGGAGAAGCCGGCGCTCAATCAGGCGATCAAGGACACCATGGCCGAGCACGGCCTGAAGATGCCGCAGGTCGCCATTCCGCTACGGGTGGCGGTGCTCGGTGTGCCACAGACGCCGTCGATCGATGCGGTGCTCGAGGTGCTGGGTCAGGCGCGCGTGCTGGCACGCTTGAACCGCTACCTCTGACCGGGGGTGGCTGCAGCCTTGTCATCCAGCCTGGGCAGCGGTGTCGAAACACGGTTGCGCCCGCCTGTCTTCGCGGCGTAGAGCGCTTCGTCGGCACGCTGTAGCGGCGCATCGGTGTTTTCATCGGTGTGCTGCAGTTCGGTGATGCCAATGCTGACGGTTACCGAAATCCGTAGCGTTCCGAACTCTGCCGCGCTGTTTTCCAGCGCGCCGCGCAGACGCTCGGCAGTTTCTGTCGCCCCCTTGATGTCATCTCCCGGCAACAGCATCGCGAACTCCTCGCCGCCAAGGCGCCCGATCAGGTCGGTCTGACGCAGGGTGTTGCGGGCAATGGCGACAAAGTGCTTGAGTACCGCATCGCCCGCTGCGTGGCCGTAGCGGTCGTTGACGTTCTTGAAATGATCCAGGTCCGCCATCAGCAGCGAAGCGGGGTGCCCGTTGCGGCGCAGGCGGGCGAGTTCGGATTCCAGTGCCGACAGGAAATGCCGGCGATTACCGGCACCGGTCAGCGGGTCGGTGGTGGCAAGACGGATCAGTTCGTCCTGGCGGCGCCGGTAATCGGTGATGTCGCGGAACACCACCACTGCGCCTTCGCGATGATCATGCTCATTGATCGGCGCAACAGTCATCGAGACCGGAAAATGCTCGCCGGTGTCGCGGATGAACCAGTCCTCACAGACGCGGCGCTTGCCGTCAGCCAGCGTCTGTTGAACCGGGCAGAGTGCGTTGGGGTAGGGTGAGCCGTCCCTGTGGCTGTGATGGAAGAGCTGGTGCTGATCGTGGCCGACGACCTCATCAGCGCGGTAGCCCAGCATCTGCAGTGCAGACCGATTGATGAAGGTGGCGTGGCCGTTGCGGTCGACACCATAGATGCCGTCGCCAGCGGTTTCCAGCAACAGTTTGTTGTGCCGCGACAGCTTTTGTAGTGCTTCGGTCTGGGTCTCCAGCTGGCGACGCCACTCCCTGCGGCTGAGCTTGGACAGGATCAGCACCAGGGCCAGCACAAACGCCAGGCCGGACAGGGCGGTGCGGATCAGCTCCCACCGCTCGTTTTCGTGGGCAAGCAGCAAGTGGGTGACATCCTTCCAGATCACCACGGAACCGATCGGGGGCCGGTTGCTGTCGAGGCTGCCAAGATAGTCGTGAAAGCCGAAACGGATCAGGTGGTACGTCCGCCCCTTCCATTCCAGCAAGGGGGTAGCCTGCTTGCCCGCGGTGGGTTTCAATTCACCGGCCTCCAGCCATTCGGCAGCCTGCGGTCCCGTTGCGGTCAATAGATAGCAGCACTGGTTGCGCTTGCTTGGCGCGCTGTTGGGGCGATAACTCTCCCACATGGCATCGGTGACGGCCTCGGCACGCAGCAGCACGGCAATGCCGATATCCAGCCGATGGCTGAGGCGGTCGATCAGGTCGCTCATGCCGATGCCAACCTCGAGCGTGCCGACATGCAATGGATTGCCCTCCGCATCCGGGTGGGTGACAGGTACTGCGCCGCGCACGCCAGCGTATGCGCGGCCGATTTCGAAGCCGCTGCGGGGTATGCGGTCGGCCTGGACGGCACGAAGCAGCGGCCGCAGCTCCATCAGGCTGTCGCCCTGGTCGTCAGGTGCGTGCATGCGCAGCAAGGAGCGCAGATCCGGGGTGGTCAGCACTTGCAGCTGGCGCAGGTCGTTGTGGCGGTAAAGCTCGATCCACTGCGACTGCATCTTGCGCAGGAGCTGGGTGTGTGCAGCCTCCGCCACCTGAAGGTCGCCCGCTTGTCTGGCTTGCGTGCCTTGTGCGGTCAGGCGGCGGAGTTCGGCATCGGATGCGAGGCCAAATGCCAGTGATATCGCTTGTTGCTCGAGTTCGCCGAGCGCGGCCCGATAGACGCTCTCCAGCCGGACAGCCTCCTGTTCGAACTGAAGGTCCAGTTGGTCGTCCAGTTGCTTCAGCGACAAGGCACCTACTGCGGCGAATATCGCTGCAACCAGCAGGCTTGCAATCAGCACGACCGATCGGTAGCTCACGGTTCAAATGTCCGTTTGACTGGCCACCATTCTAGGCCTCTCCATGCATCATGCGAACTGTCATTTACGCCAAAAGTGATATTTGTCAGCTTATCCCGCAAATTTTTCAGGCCTGAGGACGCCCACATCAGCCACGAAGGCGACCATGGCATAGTGGCGAAAGTACGTGGCCTCGACATGGGTGGTGATGGTGACGGCAGTGGAAACATCGCACAGGATTTCCATGCGGATGCTGCGGTCGGCGTCCCAGGTGCCGCTGCGGTCGCCGTGGCTGCCACGGCCGCGAACGTCGGCCACGGTGTAGCCGTGCGCGCCCAGGCGCATGACATCCCGCGAGAGCTTTTCTTCCAGGGCGCGTTCGGTAATCAGTACGACCAGTTTGCAAGGATGGGTGTTGGGCATGTTTCAGCCTCCATGGATCAGGCTGACCAGGCGGTGGTATAGCGGTATGCCCAGCAGCAGGTTGAAGGGAAAGGTGATCACCAGTGCTGCAGTGATCGACAGCCCGGGGTTGGCCTCCGGTACCGCGATCCGCATGGCAGCGGGCGCTGCGATATAGGAAGCGCTCGCAGCCAGGGTCGCCAGCAGCAGGGTGCCGCCAGCAGACAATCCGATGGCCGCGCCAAGCACGATGCCCAGCAGCGCGGACACGACCGGCATGCCCAGTGCAAAGCCCGCCAGGAACAGTCCACTGCTACGCAGGGCGCCGGCCTGGCCTGCGGCCACCAGCCCCATTTCCAGCAGGAACAGACAGAGCGCTCCCTTGAACAGATCAAAGAAGAAAGGCTGCAGCGGCTTCAGGCCGTCTGGTCCGGCGGCCCAGCCGATCAGCAGGCCACCGGCAAGCAGTACCATGCTCTTGCCAAGAAAGATCTCGTGCAGCAGCGAGCCCCAGCGTACTTCACGCATGTTGCCGCCCAGTCGGGCCAGCAGCACGCCAACGGCGATACCCGGCATCTCCAGCAATACCAGGAACAGGGGCAGATAGGCTTCGTAAGGAATATCGCGTGCGATCAGGTAATCCACCGCCACGGCAAAGGTGACCACACTGACCGAGCCATAGTGGCCGGCAATGGCGGCCGCATTGAAGCGGTCGAATCGGCCCAGCTTGTACAGGATCGGGAACGCGATCAAGGGGATCAGGATGCCGAGCACGATCACTGCCGAAGCCTGGGGCAGCACCGCCAGCGGATCCTGGCGGGCAAGCTCCATGCCGCCCTTCAGTCCGATGGCAAGCAACAGGTAGATCGACAGGGCCTCGTAGAGTTGTGCGGGCAGCTTGAGGTCCGAGCGGGCGAGCCGTGCCAGGAATCCCAGCACGAAAAAAAGGGCGATGGCGTCCATGAGCGAGTCCGTTATTTATTGTTGAAGTTGTTCAGTCGTCGGTGGCCATCACCCGCGCCGGCCTCAGCAGGTAGCGCGCCGGATCGACAGCCGCGACTAGGTCTGTTTCCAGTGGCAAAGGTTCCGCATTGAGCTGCGCGGCAAGCAGTTCTCCTGCGAGCGCGGCCCACACCAGACCGCGGGCACCGAAGCCGGACAGGACATGCAGCCCGGGATGGCGTGGAACATCCGCCAGCGGGGTTCCTGCCGCCACCGTGCCGGGCACCGGGACGGCACCGATCATTGGCAGGCGGTCGGGCGAGGCAGGGCGGAACCCGACCCGGCCATCGAGCTGATCCGGTTCGACGTTGTGGGTATAGCCGGGCAGCATGGCCTCCAGCTTGTCGAGATTTTCCTGATGATCCAGCGCGCGCAAGCCGGTGGCGTCGTCATCGACCGAAAAGGTGGCGCCGGCGCAACGCAGGCCGTCAATGGCCGGGGTGACATACCCCATCCGGCACATCACCACCCTGGGTGGACTGGCGTCGCTGGCCCGCAGCAGACTGACCTGACCGCGCGCGCTGACCAGCGGAATGGCCGAAGCCAGTGGAAATCCGGTCAGGCCTGTCCCGGCGGCGAGGATGGCAACCGGTGCGGCAGCCAGGGGCTTGCCGGCCGCGTCGCGCGCAACCCAGTGCGTCCCCTCACGGACCAGATCGGCAACCTTGTGTGCAAAATGCCGTGTGATCTGCCCGGGGTGTGCCGCAAGGTTGGCGGCGCACAGGCTGGGGGGTTGCACCCAGCCGCTGTTGGCGAAATACCAGCCGCCGGTAGCGACTGGCCAGCCGCCGATGCGACTGGCTTCGTCGGCGTCAACAAACCGCAGCAACTCCGGTGGCAGTTGCAGCCGTTCGACCACTGCACGCATCTTGTCCTGCTGCGCGACGTCGCGTGCCAGGTGCAGCACGCCTCCTGCGTCGGCCCGGATGGCATGTCCTTGGGCGATGAGCTTGCGGATATGCCGCCAGCCGTAAAGCGTGCCGGCCCGGGTCAGGCGGCTCATGCGGTTGTCGTCCAGGCTGGGCAGTGGGCGCAATACCCCCGCATGGTTGCCGGAGGCGCCCTGGCCGGGGCCGGCGGCAGCGTCGACGAGCTCAAGTCGCCAGCCACGAACGGCAAGCCGTTCGGCAACCGAGGTGCCGGCAATGCCCGCACCGATCACCAGGGCGTGAGGGGTTGCCACGGGCGCAGACGAAGGTGCTGCCAATGCCCCTGCCTGATCGGAAGCATGGGTCTGACGCAACAGGCGGCCGCGCAACATCTGGCGCTTACCACCGAAACCGGGGGCCTTTTCGACCTCGAACCCGGCGCGGCGCAAGCCCTCGCGCACGTCGCCGGCAACCGACCAGGTGGCCAGTGTGGCACCCGGTGCAGCGCGGGCGGCAAGCAGGTGAAAGATCTTGGGTGACCATAGGTCCGGATTGCAGGCCGGCGAAAAGCCATCCAGCAGCAGCGCGTCAGCGCTGACCGACAGCTTGGCCAGGCCGTCGCGTGCATCGCCAAGGTACAGGGTCAGGCAGACGCGTTCCTGGTCGAGGTGAATGCGATGCACCCCGGGCACCGGGCCGGGCCACGCTGCCTGCAGTTCGGCCGCAAGTCCGGCAAACTCCGGCCAGCGTGCATGCAGGGTGCGAAGGTCTTCCAGGCAGAAGGGGTGCAGTTCGCAGGACACGAAATGCAGGCTTGCCGACCGGTCCGGATCGGCTCTCCAGGCGGCCCAGGTGGCGAGAAAATTCAGCCCCAGGCCGAAACCGGTCTCCAGCAGGACAAATCGTGCTCGGCCCCGCCACCTTTCGGGTAGACCATTGCCCGCAAGAAAGACATGATGCGCCTGGCCCACGCCGCCGTCGCTGGAGTGGTAAACATCGCCAAAACTGTCGGAGTAGGGCGTACCGTCTTCGGTCAGGCGGAAGCGGGCGGGTTCGATGGGCATGGCGCGTTGGAAGCACACCGCTGTGGTGGCCTTTGTGGCGAAGGTGTGATCAAGTGTGCTGCGGTGGAGACAGGCAGTGCGCTATGTTATAGCGTTTGCGAAGAATCCCAAAAACTCGGGCTGTGGCGTTCGATTCCGGTTTGCCCCAAGTCTGGTCTGTGGAATACTTCACTATAACTAAAGTATAAGAGAGAAGGGCTTTGAGACTCCCCTTTGCACGATATCCGGGCAGGATTGCCGACCTCGCACGGTGCTAGCGCATGCGTAAGGTCTGGTTGGCACAACGCATCGCCCAATCCCGCTGCATCATCGCGGCGGTATTGTCTCTGGCCGCAGCTGGGGCGCTGGGGGTGCTGCTGGCGCGCGGCGGACATGCGCCGGCAGGCGTCACCCTGGGCATTATCGGCCTGCTGGTGCTCGCCCTGGCGCTGACGCTGACTGCACTGTTGTCGATGCGTCGTTCGCAACGTGCCCAGATGCTGCTGATGGAGGGCGCCAATGATGGCGTGTTCGAGTGGGATCCGGTCAGCAAGCGGCTCAAGGTCGGCAAGCGGCTGCTCGGCATCCTGGGCTACGAAGACAACTTCCTGGCCGATACCCATGCCTGGCTCAATATCGTGCATCCGGAAGATCGCGCGCGCTACAACCGCAGCGTGGCGGCGCACCTCAAGGGGCTGACCGACCATTTCTATTGCGAGTACCGGGTACTGGCATCCAACGGCGAGTACCGCTGGCTGGCGGCCCGTGGCATGGCACTGCGCAACCGGCGTGGCGTGGCGGTACAGATGGCCGGATCGGTGTCGGACATCACCGAGCGCATGGTGCGTGAGCAGCAGATCCGCGACCTCGCACTCAATGATCAGCTGACCGGTCTGCCGAATCGCCGCAGCCTGATGGAGCGCCTGCCCGCGGCGATCGCGGCCGCCGATCGCGGATCGCAGCAACTGGCGGTGCTGTTCATCGATCTGGATCGGTTCAAGAACGTCAATGACACGCGCGGCCATGTGTTTGGCGACACCTTGCTGGTTGCCATGACCGAACGGCTGCCGGCCGCACTCCGGGCTTACGATTTGCTGGTGCGCCAGGGCGGCGACGAGCTGATCGTGGTCTTGCCCGGGCTTTATGGTCAGGCCGAGGCGGTGACGGTAGCGCGTCGCTTGCTGGAGATGATTGCCCAGCCGGTGACGGTGGAGGGGTCCGAGATCCAGATCACCGCAAGCATTGGCATTGCGTTGTATCCGCAGGATGCACAGGACGCCGACGGCCTGTTGCGCTGTGCCGATATTGCAATGTATGCGGCCAAGTCCAGCGGCGGCAACGAAGTCCGGCTGTTCGAATCCAGCATGCGCGAGCGGGTCAGCGCCCGGGTGACCATGGAGGGGCGTTTGCGTCGGGCGATTGAGAACGGCGAGCTGCTGCTGCATTTTCAGCCGCAGTGTCATTTCGCCGACCGGCGGCTGGTCGGTGCCGAGGCGCTGGTGCGCTGGCAGGATGGCGAGCAGATGATCCCGCCAGACCAGTTCATCCATCTGGCTGAAGAAACCGGCTTGATCATGCCGCTGGGGCGCTGGGTCATCGACAGTGCCGTTGCCCAGCTGGCCGCGTGGGGCAAGCTGGGACACCATGGCTTGCGCATGTCGATCAACCTGTCCACCCGGCAGTTTCTGCGTAACGCGGTCGATCTGGAGGTTCTGACCGCCATCTCGCGTCATGGTGTGGGTTCGGCGTCGATCGAGCTTGAAGTGACCGAGTCGGTGCTGCTCAATCCCGAGGGGACGGCCTTGCGTGCGCTGCATGCGCTGCGCGAGGCGGGCTGCCGGATTGCGCTGGATGACTTTGGCACGGGCTACTCGTCATTGTCCTACCTACAGTTGCTTGAGCTGGATACGCTGAAGATCGACAAGACCTTCATCTCCAGCCTGGGGGGCGCCCACAATCTGCGAGCCGGACGCAATGCAGCGGCAATCGTGACCGCGATGATCGTGCTCGGGCACCGGCTGGGCTACGAGGTGGTGGCCGAAGGTGTGGAGAATGTGGAGCAGTTCAACTGGCTGAAGGCCGCCGGCTGCGAGGTCTGCCAGGGCTATTACTTCAGCAAACCTCTGCCGGCCGCATCCTTTGAAGCGGCGTTCCTGTCGGGTGCGCCGACGGCTGTCGTTTCCAACGTCGCTTGAGCGAGACCGGGTGCCGGTCGTTGCGGTATCAGGTGGCCGTGATACGCAGCGGAATCGTCACCGGACCGTCGTTGATCAGCTGAATCTTCATGTCGGCTCCAAAGCGACCGGTTTCGACCTGGGGGTGGCGTTGCCGCGCCTGATTCACAAAGTAGTCGTATAGCGCTTCACCCTCGGCGGGTGGCGCAGCAGCGGTGAAGCTGGGGCGGTTGCCACCACTGGTGTCCGCCGCCAGGGTAAATTGGCTGACAATCAGCAAGCCGCCGGCCACGTCCTGAACCGAGCGGTTCATCTTGCCCACCTCATCCGAAAAGATGCGCAGTTTCAGGATCTTGCCCAGCAATCGATCCGCCTCGGCAGGGGTGTCGCCCCGTTCGGCGCACAGCAGAATCAGCAGCCCATGGCCGATCCGGCCGGCACTTTCGCCGTCGATGCGGACATCTGCTTCCGATACGCGTTGCAATACTGCGAGCATGCCGTCTTCCCGAAAAACAAAACCCGCAGGGCTTGCGCACTGCGGGCTGCATGGATGAAACCCGCCGCTTACTCCGGACGCATCTGCGGCATAGGGAGTTTAAAGGTAAGTTGTTGGATACAAACGAATTCATGGAATTCTTTTTAAGAATGTACCCCCAAAAGTACCCCCGCGCAAGCGTCGCCAGAACTGCCGGTTTCGGTGAAGGCGGCGACGCGGTAGAGGCGGACGTAGGTTGTCTCCCTTTTCTGCTCACCTGCGTAGGGGATAAGCCCTATGCAGGCCCCCAGGTAAGCGGCGCAGGCAGGCTCAGAAACGATAGCCATAAATGTTCCTTGAGTGTCAAGCGCTAGCGGGTGATGGAGACGGCTGGGGGGCACACACACAGCGAGAAATGGCGGTTTTCCGTGGAACGATGCGAATGGAATCGAAGAAATCCAGTAACCGCTAGGGTTTCAGGGGTGTTCAGTCATCCACGGATTCACCGTTCAAAACCGTGGATATCCACCGGTTTGTAGGTGGGTGTAATAAAAACAATGGCTTACGATGATCGCTCTTCCACAATTTCCACGGTTTGGGGGTAAACATCCGTGGATACATTCAGTTACATAGCTTACAAGTTGTGGAAACCGTGGAAGGTCTTTTTCTTCGCCTTTCTTCTTATTTTTTCTTATAAATCAACAATAAAGAAGATATTAGCAGAGAAATAAATGCAAATGGGGTGAAACGGTGGTGTGGAAGGTTTAGCCAATTTCGTGGAAAAAAAGGGGCATTCCGTGGAAAAAATGGGGCAAGTTGTGGATACAAAAAAGCTGTTTAGGGCCTAGGTATAGGGTTTTGTGGCTCCAATCCACGGAATTGAGGCAGTTTTTGATTCTGTGTGCTCCCTGGGCGCCCCATTTTTCGACCCGTAGGCCAGCTGAAGCCCCACTTCGTCTGGGCGGAGCATCGGCGTGAGGTCATGGATAGGTCTTTGCAGCCGTTCGGGTTGGTTCGTGCAAGACGCAGGGGGGCGGCGGCGGTGATGGTCTGGTAGCCGCTGGCGTCGTTGGGGAGGGACTGCCATAGAACCGTTGTTGCTCTTGCTTGGTTGCCTGCCGCATCGAAGGGCGGGTGGTCATAAGGACTGGTTGTTCCTTGCCTGAACCTCGGCCTGAACGGCCGTTTGAGCCGGCGTGACGGATCGTCAGCTATCGGCCATCAGCGGACGCAGGGGGACTTTCCGCAACCGGCCGTTCGATGCGGCACCGATGGCCTTCGCGCACGGGTAGTGAATCCGCCAGGAGTGACTCGCGCTGCCCTACCTCTCACTCGAGGGGCGGCAGCGCATCAAGCGGTGAGCGCACTCCGGCACCGCCGACTTTCAGCACATGCGTGTAAATCATCGTCGTGGAGACGTCGGAATGGCCGAGCAGATCCTGCACGGTTCGAATGTCGTAACCACAAGCGGGCTCGGCTAGCGGCCGCACGGGCGGCGCTACAGATGCCAGAACCGCAACCGATGGCCATCGAAGCGGCCGAAGCCTTCCTCGCCCGGGTCAGCGGCCACGACCCCTGTCGTTGCACGTACTGTTTGCATGGGCGCTGGCACCCCATCGCCGTGTTCGCCCCGGCCCCACGGTGCCGGGATGGGCCGTCATGAAAAGGGGTAGTTTCAGATCTCGCTGCGCTCACGACAACCGTGCTCGGTTGCCCCTGCGTGCGTTGGCCGTATCAGCGCCCGAAACCCGCTCGATGTCCTGTGGCGCGGGGGACATGTGGGTCAGGACAGGCAACTGCGCGCTGCTCCGCCACCAATCAAGCATGCCGGATCGCTGCGGCACTGACTTGCTCTATCCAGTGCGCATGAGCCGGGCGTAGAATCCCCAGTAGCACCGCTTTCCCGGCGGTTCAGTCCAACAAGGTTTATCCCTCGCGACATGCACAGCCACTCCGAATCCGCCTGCGTGCCGCGAGGCATAAACCCTATTCGTTATGCGAATCTAAAACAGATAGGTGTATGACATGAAAAGGAAAATAGAACTCTGGGATCGCAACAGCAATTACATTTGGGGTGAATTAGACAGCAGCAACAAAATAGAATTGTGGGACCGCCAACAAAACTATATCTGGGGCGAATTAAAGGGAGGCAAGATAGAGCTTTGGGATAAAGAGCAGAATTACATCTGGGGCGAACTCAAAGGCAACGAAATTGAGCTATGGGACAAAGAGCAAAATTACATTTGGGGCGAGTTAAAATAGGCACTCGCGAAGGGCTCTATGCCGTTTCCAGTGGAAATTGACAGATCAACAAACATGACGGTAGCGCCCGTAGTCGCGGGCGACGGCTGGCACCAAGGGGTTCTGCGGTAGATGCTCGAGCTTGGACATGCGCAGATAGGCAATCGCGATGAAATTCTCGGGGTCACGGAAGCCTCGGGCGGCGGCTTTCGCTTTCTGCAGCAGGCCGTTCATCGCCTCGACGTAGGCATTGCTGCGCCCATCGAGCATGCCTCGCACCACGCCACGGAGGTGCCCTTTGAGCGTGGTCGCCAGGCGCTTGAACGGTTCGAGTCGCGAGCGCCGCGCCCAACTCATCCACTTCTTCAGCGCCCCTTGGGCGAGCTCTTCGCTGTTGCTGGCTCGCGCCTCGCTGTAGACGAGCCGCAGGGCCTGCGTGAGTCGCCAGGCGCGTGCGCTCTTCAGGTTCGAGCGCTGCAGCCAGTGCATCGCCTCGAACTGCGCGCGGGTCCAACTCGCCGAGTCCTTGCGCATGCCCCACAGCAACTCGCGAAGGGTCTTCTTGCTCTGTGCGCCGACCGCTTCACGCACTGCTGCGGCCGAGCTGCGCATCTCTTCGCGGCGCACCTCATCCATGGCCGTGTTGGCCAGCGCAATAACGTGAAAGCGGTCGTAGCTGATCTGGGCATTGGGCAGCGACTGACTGATCCCCTTGGCGTAGGCCGCGCTCATGTCGATGTAGGCGTGTTCGATCATGGCCGGATCACCCCCGTGCGCCCGCATGTCGTCGGCGAAGGCTGCCAAGGTTTGATGGTCACGGCCCGGGCAGGCGAACAGCAAACGCTTGGCCGCCAGGTCATGCACGACCGTGATGTACTGGTGCCCGCGCTTGACGCTGGTCTCGTCGATGCCGACGTGGCGCACGCCCGACATGTCGTCCTTGGCGCGCGCCACCTCGACATAGTGCCGAACTCGCCGCCACAAGCGCTTGGCCGCTACCCGCATGTGATTGGCGGCCTGGCGCACCGGAAGCTCCCGGCACAGCGACAAGCCCAGCGCCTCGAACAACAAGGTAAAGCCGCTGCCCTCGCGCGCCCACGGCACCGGCAACTGCGTGGTCTTGCCGCATCCCGAGCACTGCACCCGCGGCACCTCGGCATGCAACCAGGCCTCGAACTGGAAAAAATCAAGGTGGCGCCAGCTCCGACGCACGCGGTCATGGATCACCTGATGCTCGACCCCGCATGCCGGGCAGGTCGCACGCTTGCCGGTGTGCTCGACCTCGAAGTCGATCCGGCGCTTGCCCGTGTTGAGTTCAACCTTGGCGACGTGCCACGGCGGCTGCAGGCCAAGTGCAGTGGTGAAGAGGGTTTCGATCTGGTTGCTCATGGGGGGCGAGGTAGGTGTCAGTGTCAGGCGGTTGTACCACCGATCGTCATGTTTGTTGATCTGTCAATTTCCACTGGAAACGGCATAGAGCCTCGCGAAGTCTCGCATAACAATGCGCTCAAATCGCTCACTTCGTTCGCTGGGACCGCGTTCCGCGGCCCCTTGGCTTAATCGTTATGTGTTCAAGGCATAAATAAATGAATATTAAAGCATCTCCAGATCAAGAGCGGCTTATCCGGGAATTTCAAGAGATATTGGGAGTCGAATGGGTAAATAAACAGCTAGAAAGGTTCTATAAGGAAAGAGATAAATCCAAAAAGTATAATGATCGCGGAAAGGAATTTGGAACTATTATTTCTCTTCTTGGGAACGTCATTCCGACTCTTGGTTCTGACAAAACCGATGAATGGAGTCTTCTTAGACTCTGTTATATCGCCAACAATGTTACCAGCGCTTCGAATGCATTTTGCAATGGCGTAGATGAGAAAATTGAAAAGCTAAAGACACTAGACACTACTCAAGAAAATAGTACATTATATGAATTTGTATCAGCTTCAATTTTACTCTCTCTGGGGCATAAAGTAGATTTTATTGCTGAGGTAAAAGGGGAGAAGCGGCCTGATCTATTGGTAGATGGATGTGTAGAAGTCGAATGCAAGCAACGAGGTAAGACGCAAGTAGAACTAATACAAGATGCAGTCTGGAACCAACTTTACCCTCAGGTGCAGAAAATATTTCATCGGAAAAAGCAATCCGCAATGATAGAGGTTTTTTCTGATAAAGAGCTGGTAAATAATACAGACATTAAAAAAATTGTAGGCTTTCTCAAAAAGGTTGAGCCAGGAAAATTGATTAGAGAAGAAATTGATTCCGTCCATGTTGTCGTAAGCCCTATAGATGTTATTGACAGTCCATATGGAATACAAGCCGACACGCCAGATCCTCAGTTTCCGTCAGCTTTTCATAGAGTAGAAATGTTATTTCATAAGGGGCCAAGCGGAGTAACGCCAAACTCAGGATTCTTTCTTGAGTGCCTATTCGGGGGGAGCACCTTGAGAGGAAGAGAGGAAGGCATTAAGGATAGACTGAGAAGCGCCAAAAAGCAGGTCAGCGGTTCTAACCCAGCTATAGTTTTTATAGATCTGCGGCTTAAGATTAATCGCAGAAATTCGATTGATTTATCTCCTGCGGTTAATGCTATAGATAATTGGATGAAACAAAATACTTCACTGGCCGCAGTTATACTTACTACTCCTATAGAAACCAAGACGAATGAAGGCAATACCGTGGGACATCACATAATTAGTCGTCTACATGACTCGCCTAAAGTAAGATTGCCAAGTGATTTTAGACTATAACAATTTTGAAGCAGCAAGAGAGTCACATAACAAAGCGGTCAAAATGGACACAATAGTCTCCGCATCAATGGCGCATGACTTCGCCATTTTATGTGCCATTGATGCTGTCCTATTACGCCATTTACCACGATGTTGAACGACAGCTTCCCTCAAAGCTGGACGGCCGCAACGGGCCGGTGGCTTTCGGAGCGCTTCCGCCGCCTGATGGTCAGCCCTGGCTGATCAGCCGAAGTCGGCCCTTCGGCAGCTTGTGGCGTGGAACTAACGCTTGAATGGCTATGGTTGTGAGAACCTGACCGGCAGCCTCTGACCGGATCGAGCCAAGGCATGGTTCAAACTGGCCACCGCAATCCGGTCACCCACGAGATCCGCCAAGGGAAATCCTGGCCGGATTTCCAACAGCCGGTTGATGGCCGGTCGAGGCCATTCAGCGCCGCTCAAGGTTCGGCGTCGCATACAGCCCCAAGCGCTCCATCCGCTGCACGCTCAGCGCCGTCAGGTGAGGCGTCCGCCTTCCCCGTATCGTCCGCTCGACGTCCTCACGCACCACCACACCGCTACCCTCAAGCTGGCTCTTGAAGACCCGTGCCGTCTTTACCGGCAGGGCGTCGAACTTGTTTCGCAGGTGCAGCGCGTTCGACAGGTGGTCCATGACATGGGCCGGGCGCAGCATCAGGGCGATGTGGTTGTTGCCGTCATCGTCCTTGATCTCATCCCAGCAGTACGGATGGTTGAACTGGTGAGATTCGATCTCGGACAGCAGGATCTCCATGATCCACACCCAGGGCAGACGGCGGCCGTCGGTTTCGCTGAGGTGGCCGTTCATCTCGCCGACCAGGTCGCCCACGAAGCCCCCTTGGCCAACCTCGATGCCTGCGAACTCGCACACCAGATCCCACGTCGTCAGGATGGCCGCGTAGTTCTCGATCATACGGCTGGCCGTGGCGTCCTTTGGGTCGGCGCGGCTCTGCTCCTTGCAGTCTTCGATGCGCTGAGCGTGCATGGTGCGGATGCGCTCCGGCTCGCTCTTCTCGATGAACTGCAGCCATTGCCAGACCGGAAACTGGGGCAGGTCGCGCGGCAGCTTGGGGCCTTGCTTCTCCACGGTAAGGGTGGTGGTGCAGATCTTCGATTGCAGTGAGGTGACGTCGACCTCCTCGCCGGCCAGCAGCACCGGTGCGCACATGAGGTAGGGTGTGAGGGCGGCACCGACACGGGTGAACTCGAACCGGTAGGTGCTTTGCAACAGGGCATCCGCCTCCGAGAGCACCACTTTCGATTGCTTGCTCAGTTCGTCCCAGCCCACCGGATGGCTGGTGTAGCTCACTGAGGCGCGGCGGCGGTGGTCCGTTTTCAGCATCTGGCCGGACAGCATCTGAAAGCCCAGTGTGGTCTGCATGGCCTCGGTCAACAGGGACTTTCCCGCGCCTTTGTTCGCCTGCATCTGGAAGTGAGGGTAAAAGCCGATGACGCACTTCAAATGTGCGCCCAGCGCCCACACAAGGGCGATCAGTGCCGCGTTCTGTTTGAAGGTTGCCTGGTAGGCGTCGATGACCTCTCGCGCGGCATCTGCCGTCCCTCTTGGAAACACCATGTTGTGGTAGAGGCACTGCTTTGCCGGCTCCTGGAAGTAGCAGTCGCGCCCCTCGAGCGCCGCCAGCTCGCCACCGCGCCAGGCCAGGCCGATGAAGTTGACCGCATCGCGCGCGCCGATGTCGGCGGTGCGCTCGAGCACGTTGATCATGCGCTGATACTGCTGCGGGTTGAAGATGGCGCCAAAGATCGAACGGTGTAGCTCGAGGCTGTAGAGGGTCTGGTCGGTCACCACACGGCGCACAAGGGTCGGACCATGTCGGGGCGTCTGCGCACTGATGCCGAACACGGTCTCGGCCTGCGTGTCCGTCGATCCGTTGATGGTGGCGATGTGGCCTTGTACCCGCAGGCGAGACAGGCTTGCGACCCGAAACGAGCACACATCGCCCAAGGTCTCGTGGCGCCGTCCGTCATCGTCCTTGAAGTCGACCACGTACTGGGTGAAGTCCTCGCGGGTGCGAAAGCGCCAGTACACCTTGAAGTCGTGCTCGGGCAGGAACACGCGCCGGCGCCCGTCCAGCGAACCCGGTTCGCCTCCGCCAGGCATGCCAGGAATCAACCAGCCGTCGAGTTTGCGCAGTCGCGTCCATAAGTCATCTACGCCTTGAGCCTTCAGCACGTCGTTGATGTCCTCGCCATCCTCCCAGTCCTGCATGTCGACAAGCATGGCCGCGATATCGGCCGCGGTGAGGCGGTCCAGCAGCTTCCATGCGGCTTCAAGGCCGGGACGCTTGCGGGTGCGCTCGTTGATCGGGTCTGCGTGATCGAGCGCGATGATGATGCGCTTGCCTTTCAGGAAGGCAATGTCGAGCTTCTCCGCGTTACCGGTGCCGCGCAGTGCCAGCACGGCCGTCCCTGCGGGCAGGGGGCAGCACTCCACCGACAGCGCATTGACGGGGCTTTCGACCACATACACGGTGTGCGCCTTGGCCAGTCGGTTGAGGTCGCTCGTCCACGCATGGCCTTCCTTGATGCCCTGGCACTGTGTCTTGACGTTGCCGTTGAGCGCGGGGTCAGCATAGCGAAGGTCGACCGCAACAATCGTCCGATCGGCAATCGAGCGCACCACAAACACCGCACCCGGCCCACCGTGACCCGGCGTGCCTGGTGGCACCTTGTTACTGAGCCAGTGACTCCAACCCAGTGCCCGAGACCGAATCGCAGCGCGAGAAACCTCCTCGGCAATGCCGCGGCCGGCAAGGTAGGCGATGACCGGTTCCGGGTCGAGCAGTGCGCGGTCGGCAATGAACTGCGGGACGCTCTTCTTGACCGGCTCACCGGTGCCGGTAGCGGCAGCGGCCGGCACCGCAATGCCGTACCACTCGGCGAGCAGGCGCGCCGCTCCGGCAGCACTGCCGATCTCCGGCCGCACGTACAGCACCAGATCGATGCAGCTGCCGCGGGCATCGCCCGAATGATCCTTCCATCCCCAGCTGCCGTCGCGCTGAAAGATCGAGAGGGAAGGGTTCTTGTCCGGATGGAGGGGGCTGCGGTAGTTGCCCTTGGCGCCCTTGCGCTCGAGCCCCAGCCGTTCTGCCAGATCGTGAAGGTCGACGGCCTCCTTCACTCGATCGAACAGGTCCGGGCTGGCCGCCTTCGGTAGCGCGGCCGTCATCACCATTCCTCCGAGTAGGGGCAAAACTGCGGCGGCGAGGTCCGGGCCTGCTTGAGCGCCTGCTCGGTCTGATAGCGCAGGTCGTTGAGGAGCCCGCGGCGCAAATGCCGGGCGAAGCGTTTGCCCGTCTTGCTGCCCATCAGTCGGTGTGTTTCCTCAAAGGCCGGCAGCAGTACGTCGACGAAACCACGTGCATAGGTCCAGCTTGGGTCTGGGCCGCGATCGGGCGGCCATGGCGTGTCGTCGGCGTTCACCATGGCGAATGCCGCCAGCACCTGCATCGCCAACTGCTGACCGGACTTGTAGGCCGATTCGTGGCGTCCGAGCAGGCTCCCTTCTGGAAAGCGCTTTGCTGCGGCTTCAGCGCATCGCGATAGATCTGAACGTGGCCGGCGACGGGTACGGTCAGCAGGATGAAGGCCCTTGGCGCCGGGCGTCGGGGTAGGGGTTCTCATGTTCCCTCCTCAGATCAACGCGCCAAGTTCTGCGAGGTGGCGGTTTGCACGTTCAACCTGGGCCTCGAGCAGGCATTTCAGATAGTCGGCGCGAATCTGCCGGCACTCCAACTCGTTGAGCATGACCACCATGCATTCGAGTGCAGACAGCACTTCGATGAAGCTGCCGTGGACGTGATCGAGCGTCGGCGTGCCGCGATGGTGCATGTGATCAAAGTCGGGAAGAACGCGCAGATGATTGATGGTGTCGGTGGTGTCGCGGTTCATTGCATGGTCTCCGGTTCGTCGTCCTGTGTGGCATCCCACTTCTCGAGCGTGGCCGCAAATGCGACCAACGCATGCGCCGCATCAGCGCCTCGCTGACCGGAAGCGATGGAGAACAGAAAATCACCGATATGCGTTTGGAGTGCGTCCTGTTTCTCGAGTAGCGCGGTAACGGCTTGGCACAGCGCATCGATTGAGGTTTCGGGCGCGGCTCCCGGAAAACGAGCGGCCATCCCTTCAATGAACTGGAGCAGGTCTGCGGATACCAACAAGTCGGCTGCGCCCTTGCGCAGCACGCTCTTCAGGTGAGCCACTCGAGCGGTGGCGTGGTCGGTGTGTTTGGCGTTGTGAGGCATTCACTCACCCTCCTGTAAGTTCGGCGCGGAGCGGGTTGGCGTGTTCATCCTTCGATCCTCCCCACCAGGGGGGCACGTATGGCCATGCCGAACAGCTGACTGATGATTGAAAGCTGGAGGTGATCATTTCGCGCCAGGTGGCCGGCGATGTGCGCATGCCACTGCCCGTCTTTATCGACAACTACAACGAGTGCGCCTTCGGCGTCGCCAACCAGCGCGCGTTTGTGCAGGGCCGAAAGCAATTCGGCAAGGTCGCGTGAGTCCTGGCTGATGCAGACCGCGTCGGCGGTGTGAAGCTGCAGCACCTTGCCCTTCTGCAGGGTGCGAACAACCGTGGCGGATGTGGTGTTGCGCGGCTCCATCAGTGTTCTCCCCCGGCGGCGACAAGCGCTGCCTCCAGGGTGGCGAAGCATCCCCAGTTGGTCGAGCGGTCCCAGGCGCCGCCGTCGAGGCAGCGCACTGTATAGCGCGTGCCGGTGGGCCATGCCGCAAGCCATTGCTTCCGGCCGTCAATCCAGTGCTGTCGAGCTTCCTCGGCGTACGGGTCGGTGCGACCCGCATAGATGGCGTCGAGCGCTTCCACTGTGTCGGTGACGATGTAGGGGCGGTGCCAGAACTTGAGGTGCGAGGCCGGGCGGTCTTCGTTCGGCGTGGCGTCGAAGCCCTCGGGCAGTCGAGGGTTGATCGGCACGCCGTTGATGAACCGTTCTGCAGCGATCACGCCGTGAGGCGTGCGAAGGCGGGTGGCGGCTCGCATGGTCACGCCCTCCCGCCAAAGATCAGACGGTAAGCGAGCACCGGGCCGGCGAAGCGGCGCAGGGTGCGGTAGCGGGCGAAGCGGGAAAAAAGGGTGCGGGCGTGCGTGCCCGATGCGGCTATGCGCATGGCTTGCTACTCCTATGTCTGCGGTATGAACCCCGCTCCCCGCTGCTAAACGGGGGGCAGGCGCGTGCGGGGTTAGCAGACCGGGACATAGGAACCGGCGAGCCTTGCGGCTCCCCCACACGGCCCGCCATTGATCAGGCGTAGCAGTGCGTGTCGGACAAAAAAAATCCGCCAGGGCGGCGGAACATCCGCCTATGTCGTTCGGGCTGCTAAACCCGGTCGCCTTTGTTTCAGCGACGGGTGGAGCATAGGCGGAATTGGCCGCCTTGTGCAAGTGTGAGTTGAGATTTTTGTAGGGACGGACGGCAGGGTGTGCGGCGGGTACCCGCGTCCACGGCGCTTCGCTGTTGTTCATCATTTTCTTGCGACACGTGGTGGTATTCGGTGGCTGGCTTGGGGCAGGGGCTTGCCATGCCTGGCGCCTGGTAGAGGCACTAGGTGTCGGATTCGCGTGCGATCGGCATGCCCAATCCATGGTGCTGGCGGGCTTGTTCGACGATCGCGAGATGCTCGAGGTGTGCCATATGCTTTTGTTCTTCCGGCGAGGGTGGTGCGGCTAAAGGCGGCAGTCGGTCGCGCTTGTCGAGCACTGCGGCAATCGCCGGATTGGGCAGGGAGGGCGGCGAGATGGTCTCTACGGCTTCAGCGACCACCTTGAAGGTATGCCCACACACGAAGTTGTTGCAGCGGTAGTACACCTCCTTGACCAGGGGCGAAAGAGCGCGACTTGTCCTGATCAGCGAAGTGCTGCCGCAATGCGGACATTTGAAGATCATCTTTCCCCGTTCTCCTTGGGCGATGTTGTTGAGATGTACCTGGTAGGCGTCCGGAGAGAGCCAGCGCTGGGCGTCTTGGTCGACGCCGTTCCATCGGGCGGACATGGGGTGCTCCTTGTGGCGGTCTTTCAGACGTCCGTCAGTACGTAGCCGTCCGCGTCTGAGTCGGTTGTGCTGCTCGTTCCGCTCGAGAACCGTTCGACGCCCGCGGGCAGGTTGGCCGTCAGGGTGACAACGCCGCCGAATTCGTTGCGGCAGGCCGTGTTGGCGCACTGAAATACGGCACCGATGCTTGTCTGCGAGTAGCGGTGTGACTGAGTCAGAACGGCCGGATTGCTGCAGCTGGGGCAGCTGATATCGAGGTTTTTCACGCGGCCTCCTGGGGGCTGATGTGCGATACGAGTGTGCGAGTAGCGAGTTTCTGTTGGAGCGGACTTAGGGGAACGAACCCCTCGAGATGAGCGCACTTGAGCGCCTCGCGAAGATCGTCGGGGAGCATCAGCGTGGGGGTGTCGGCTGCGCTGAGCGCGGTGGCGATGGACTTCGCCAGATCGGCGTGTACCAAGCGCTTCGCGTCTCCCCAGTGGGTCTTGATTCGCTCGTTGAAGAACTCGCCGTCTTCAAGTTGTGCCTGGATCAGAAGGCCCAGTTGCAACCGTGGCGCAACTTCTGTGATCGCCTCACCAATCAGCGCGTCGGCGAAGGTCCGCGCAAGTGTCTGACGCAACCTGATGACCTTTTCGGCCGGGGGCGTGAGTTTGAGTCTTGCGCGCTCGGTCTCGAGCTTGAGGTCGGCAACCAGTGCGGTGTATTCCTCGACCAACTCGATGGCCGCGCGTTGCTCTGCCGATTTCTGGTGCAGTGACTTGCCGGGCTTGCCCACCGACTGGCGAAGCAGGTCGCGGAGTTCGCCACGGATACGCCCCGCATCGGTCTCCGCTGCGGCGGCCGCACTTCGCAGCGTGGCAGCGTTTTGCTCGAGGGTGGCCAAGGTGGTGCGCGCAGCCTGAAACTCGGCATAGGCCTGCTGGAGGCTAGCTTTCAGCGCGTCGAGTGTTTCTTGGGTTTTGGGGTTCTTGATCATGGGCACTCCGTCAGGATTGACGCGCGGCAACGCGCTCGCGCATCCAGTTCAACACCTCGGACTCCAACCAGGCCACGCGATTGCCGCCAATGGCGACAGGGGCGGGAAAGGCGTTGGTGGAGACGTACTTGTAGATCGTGGTCTTGCCCAATCCGACCATGGACGAGACTTCACCCACACGAATGAATCGTTCGGGGCGCGGCGTCTGGTGTGGGTGCTGAGGGGGCGGACAAGCGATCTCCGCGTTTCCGGCCATCATGGTTCTCTCCTTTGTGGTTCGTTCCGTATCGCTGTGCGCGATTGGGTGAAGCCAGTATCGGGCGGCGGTGCCGGGCGGTCACTCGACCGGTGTTGTGGCTGCGGACGCCACAACAAAGGGGGTGAAGGGGTGGGGGGGATGGCGCGCGGCGGCGATCGACAACCGGATGTGGGCGCTGCGGAAGACTTTCACCAGGCCCGCGCACTCCCCCCCACGCCTGCCCGCTTCGCTTCGGTCAGGGTTGACGTTGCAGTGGGTGAATGGGAGATGAATGTTGGCCGGCGCCGCGAAGAGCGCGGATCTGAAGGGCGTGGCGCCGTTGCGCCAGGTTGCATGTACCCAGGAGTCCTGACTGGCCGATGTCAGTCGGGAAACTGAGGGGCACGGCGTGCTTTACGTAGCTTGCGGATGGGAGGGCGAACGGGGACGTGCTGTCCCGGAAAGTCGAGATTTAGCCTTTGTTGATGTTCGGAAGGGGGCTGCGTGATGTGCGAGGGAGGCCGGTTGCGGTC
Organism: Parazoarcus communis SWub3 = DSM 12120; assembly: GCF_003226565.1. GTDB lineage: Bacteria > Pseudomonadota > Gammaproteobacteria > Burkholderiales > Rhodocyclaceae > Parazoarcus > Parazoarcus communis. The sequence goes on from NZ_QKOE01000007.1 coordinate 191,902, forward strand.
GGGCCAGCGATGCTGCTCATGTAAGTGTTCGTCTCGATATCGGATCCGCGCAGTTCCCGGCAGGTTCGGTACGATCTGTCGGAGCTAATCACGATCGCGGTGTGTTCCGTGCTGTGCGGCGCGGACGAGTTCTCCGACATCGAGGCGTGAGCCAAGGAGCGCATCGGCTGGCCTCAGGGAGTTAATCGGCCGCAGCTTGGGCCGATCCGCACGGGCGCCAGCCGCTTTCTCGCGGGAACCGGCTCGTAGCATATCGCGATACTAAATATTTAACGACTACTCCATGTTGACATTTACTACATTGAATAGTATATTGTTTACAGTTGCTCGTAGTAGTGAGCGACTGGTAATCCTCGGAACGGTGTCGAGGTATTGCAGGATGGGTAGTTGCTCGGCCAATCCTGCATATGGAAGCGCGGTTTCAAGAGGTTTGAAACGCGCTTATATCAGTTGGTGCAGATATGCCAACTCATAATCGGAGAATGAAAGTGGAGTCTATTAATAACTTACGCGTACGCGGTACGTTCTAAACGAAAGGAGTTCGTCTAAATAAAATAATAAAAAATATTGGAGTAAATTCAAATGTCTGAAACAAAAGATTTTGTCGCAATCAACATGCGAGTTGATAGCACGAAGCGGAACCTTATCGATATGGCAGCCGCAATGCTTGGAAGCGATAGGACAAGCTTTATTGTGAATGCTGCTTGCAAACAAGCAGAAGATGTTATTCTCGATAAGCGTGTGTTTTTCCTAAACAATTCTGCATTCGATGCCTTCGAGCGGGCTCTAGAAAGCAACCCGATCGGAGATAATCCATGGCTAACGAGATTACTAGCAAGACCGAAACGCTGGGGCTGAGCGCTCCTGAAAAAATGAATCATGAACACGATTTTAGCCAATTCGACTGCGGCGAAGAGTCAATTAACGAGTTCGTGAAAACAATTCGCAAGCAGGTGGAATACCGCAATTCTGTGGTGTACGTCATTTGCGATATCGGCACTAAGATCGTGCGTGGCTTCTATACCTTGTCAAACGGCTCCGTTAATCGTGACGAGCCGCCGAAGCACATGACGCGGTATAGCACCAAGGACATTCCTGTGACGCTTCTCGGTCGACTCGGCGTCGACAAAACCATCCAGGGCCACGGCGTCGGCGCCGACTTGCTTCGGGATGCGGTAGAGCGTGCGATTGCCGCCTCGCAGGTTGTAGCGTCGCGTGCTCTGCTGGTGCATGCCCTCGATGAACGCGTCGCGGCATTCTACAAAGGGCAAGCGGGATTCAAGGAATCTCCGATCTCGCCCGTCACCCTTTTCCTGTCGCTCAGGTAGCTATCTCCGCCGCTCCAGGCGGATAGGTAAGGACATCGCGAATCGGAGCGCCAGATCGGCCACACGGTTTTGGGGGCGGTGGCAGACACTGCCGCTGGCACGCGAAACCGCGTGGCTCGCGTTCCCCCTTCCTTCAGGCTCCCTCATACGCCGTGTGAAATTTTCGTACTCGCGAACACGCAACGAGGTCGACATTCGTCACACCTCTGCCTCTTTGCGTAAGCCGTCGAGCCACCAGCGGTGAAAACCTTCGCCCTGTGCCAATAGGGCACGGACCAAGCGTGGCGTAGCCTTGTGCATAATGCCTTGGCCGAACGGCCGCTATCTGGATCGCACTGTAGCCGGCGGCTTCTGGCGTCTACGCCGGCCAGCAGCAGGTCCATGGCCGTCGTGTGGCGGATGATGTGCGGGGAAATGCGGCGCGTCGCAGGCTGCGGCTGCGCTCGCACCAGCGCCGGGATTTTGTCCAGCCCCAGGTTCGTCGATGCTACAGATCGCGCACTGCCCCGTGCTATCCCCGGCATCGACGTGAGCCGACTGTTCATAACTGGGAACTGAGCATAATGGCCCGGCGGTCTGTCACGCGGTGCTTGCAGGCGCCATATCCGCTGCGAGGAACGGTACCGTGCGCTTCTCAACGGTCAGACGGTCGAGGTAGTCCGCCCAGCACTGCAACATCCGCCGGCGCTCCTCCATGTAAGCCGCCCGGTTGTAGGCCGCACGCACCTGGTTGGGCTCGCGGTGGGATAGCTGGCGCTCCACGGCATCCGGGTTGAAGCCGGCCTCGTTCAGGATGGTCGAGGCCGTGGCACGAAAGCCGTGCGTGACCACATTGCCATGCTTCGTATTTTTGCCGCCGTAACCCATCCGCTCCAGCGCCTTGAGCAGCGTCGCCTCGCTCATATGCGAGCGCGGCTTGTGATGGTTGGGGAAGACGTAGGGACCGGCCTGCGGGTGGGCTCGCAGTTGCGACAGGGCGTCCAGCACCTGTGTCGGCAGTGGAACAAGGTGGGGCGGCGTGATGTGCTTCAGGGTGGTCTTGATCTTCCGGTTCTGCGCGGGGATGGTCCAGATCCCATTCTTCAGGTCGATGTGCTCCCACTCTGCGCGCACAGTCTCGCCGATGCGTGTAAAGCAGGTGATGACGACGAGAAACAGCGCGCGGGTGTGCGGCGTGAGTGACTGGTTATCGCGAAGCGCCACCAGGAAGGCGGGTAGCTCGTCGAGGCGAAGCGCAGGGCGGGGCTTGGAGATCTTCACCTTGAGTGAATCGGCCAGTTCTGCGGCGGGGTTGTGCCGCGCCCGCCCGGTGGCCACCGCCAGCCGGAAGATGGCTTCGGCGCGTTCACGCAGGCGCTTGGCGGTATCGAGCTTGCCGGCGCGCTCGACCTTGCGGAGCACGTCGAGCAGTGCCATCGGCTCGATCTCCGCGATCGGCCGTGCGCCGAGGTCGGGGAACAGGTACATCTCCATGGTCCGCAGCACGCTTGCCGCATGCCGGGGCGCCCATTCGGCGGCACGCGCCTGGTGCCATTCGAGCGCGATGGCCTTGAAGCTTGATTCGGCGGCGACGCGCGCGGCTACCCGGTCCGATCTTCGCTTCTCCGAGGGGTCCATTCCTTCGTCGAGCAGCCGCCGGGCGGCATCACGCCGGGCGCGGGCGTCCTTCAGCGAAATCTCCGGGAAGACGCCGAGGGCGAGAAGCTTCTCCTTTCCGGCCCACCGGTACTTCAATCGCCAGTACCGGGCGCCCTTGGGGGTGATCAGCAGGTAGAGCCCGCCGCCATCGGCAAGCTTGATGCTTTTGCCCTGGTCGCTGGGCTTGGTGTTGGTGATGACGACGTTTGTCAGTGGCATGGGTCACCGTGTTCGCCGGAAATTATGACACTGTAGATACCCCCAAATGTACCCCCAGATTGGCGCGGCCGGGGCCGAACTTTGCCGAACTGTGCCGAACAATAAAAAACCCGCAAAGCCTTTAACTGTGCGGGTTTCGGGGTGTTCGGCGAACTTCTCCGAACTGCTCTGAACATTACTCCGGACGCATCTGCGGAAACAGGATCACGTCGCGAATGGCCGGACTGTCGGTCAGCAGCATCACCAGACGGTCGATGCCGATGCCGCAGCCACCGGTCGGCGGCAGGCCGAACTCGAGTGCGCGGATGTAGTCGGCGTCGTAGTACATGGCTTCTTCGTCGCCGGCATCCTTGGCCTCGGCCTGGGCACGGAAGCGGGCGGCCTGGTCTTCGGGGTCGTTGAGCTCGGAGAAGCCGTTGGCGATTTCGCGACCGACGATGAACAGCTCGAAGCGTTCGGTAATCTCCGGGTCGGTATCCGAGGCGCGGGCGAGTGGGGAGACTTCCACCGGGTAGTCGATGATGAAGGTCGGCTCCCACAGTTCGGCTTCCGCGCAGGCTTCGAACAGCTGCAGTTGCAGGCTACCCAGGCCACCGGGCTTGACCTTCTCGCCAAAGTCCTTGATCTTCTGCTTGACCCACTCGGCATCGGCGAGCTGGGCTTCGCTGAAACCGGGGTGGTATTTGCGGATGGCCTCGACGATGGTCAGGCGGGCAAAGGGCTTGGACAGGTCCAGCTCGCGGCCCTGGTAGGTGAAGGACTCGGTGCCCAGCGCTTCGCGTGCAGCGTGGCGGATCAGGCCTTCGGTGAAGTCCATCAGCGTGCGGTAGTTCGCGTACGCTTCATAGAACTCCATCATGGTGAATTCGGGATTGTGGCGCGGGGACAGGCCTTCGTTACGGAAGTTGCGATTGACCTCGAACACCTTCTCGAAACCGCCAACCACCAGGCGCTTCAGGTAAAGCTCCGGCGCAATGCGCAGAAACAGCTCCATGTCGAGCGCGTTGTGGTGGGTGACGAAAGGCTTGGCTGCGGCGCCACCGGGGATGGGGTGCATCATCGGCGTTTCGACTTCGAGGAAGCCGTGGCCAACCATATAGTTGCGGATCGACTGAACCAGGCGGCTGCGCGCAACGAAGGTGAAGCGCGACTCCTCGCTCATGATCAGGTCGACATAGCGCTGGCGGTACTTTGTTTCGGTGTCGGTGAGGCCGTGGAACTTGTCCGGCAAGGGGCGCAGGCTCTTGGTCAGCAGGCGGATCTCCGCGGCCTTGACGCTGAGCTCGCCGGTCTTGGTCTTGAACACGGTGCCGACGCAGCCGACGATGTCGCCGATGTCCCAGTGCTTGAATTCGGCATAGACGTCCTCGCCCACCGCGTCGCGCTGGACGTAGAGCTGGATGCGACCGGACAGATCCTGAATGGTGACGAAGCTGGCCTTGCCCATCACACGCTTGAGCATGATGCGACCGGCGACCTTGACCTCGACCGGGGTGGCTTCCAGCGCTTCGCTGTCTTTCTCGCCATACAGCTCATCGAGTTTGCCCGCGGTGTTCTCACGCGAGAAATCGTTCGGAAAGGCACGGCCGGACTGGCGCCACTGCGCGAGTTTTTCGCGGCGTTCGGCGATCAGGTGGTTTTCGTCCTGGGCGGGAGTCGGAGCGTTCTGGTCGGACATGGTTCTTCGGCTGGGTAGACAAGACCGCAATTGTCGCAGGCGCGCTTGCTGGTAGCAAATCCGCGTCGAATGAAGCGCCCGATCATGTGTCGAGTCGGGGTGGAGCGATGCGCTGGACCGCCTTCCTACTGACGCAGCAACACCGCTGCGTGGCGCTGCCCGTTGGCCGGATCGACGACGGTGACATCGATGCGCGAACCGTCAGTCGACACCACGAAAGCCGACTGCAGCAGATAGCCGTTGAGCGTATGACTGCCCTGACCGTGATAACCCTCGAGGCGCGCAGACCCCACTACGTAGCCCTCTGGCCCTGCGCCCTGAAAGTACAGCTGGTTACCTTGCTGCACTAGTTCGAACCGCCCGCCCTGGGTGTCATGCCACATACCACTCAACATGGGAAGGCCGGCGGAGGGAGCGGTGGTCTCGCCTGAAGTCTGGGGTGGGGGATAGTAGGCATCCGGCGCAGCGGGGGTGGGGACGAATGGATCGGGATCGAACACGCCTTCCTCATCGGCCAGAATGGCGGCCAGCACCAGAATGCCGATGGTGGCCCCGATCCACCATCTGCGACGCGTGGGGGCCGCGCCCGGTTCGGGTTTCGGCATCGGGGGCGGGGCGGGTTCGGGCAGTCCGGTCAGCTTGCGCAGGGTGTTGACCAGCTGACCTACGTCGTAATCCCAGCGCTTGTCCGACAACTCCACCGCGTTGCGCCGTGCCAGTTCGGCCAGGTCGGCGGGCAGTTGCTCGGGGGCTGGCATCTGTGCGCCTTCGACCAGTACCGGGATCACGCGTACATCCTTTCGCCGCAGTGCGGTGGCGATTTCCAGCCGGGTGTAGTCGTCGGCCAGGTCAAGTCGTCTGTGCCCTTCTTCGTCGCTGATCGAGAGCCAGCGCGGACCGATGACGGCCAACAGGACTGCGCATGATTTCAGCGCCCGGTCGATGGCGTCGACGAAATCCGCACCCGGTTCGATCGTTTCCACATCCCGAAAGATGGCTGCGCCAGCGAGATGATCGCGCAGATGGTCGCTCAGCCGGCCTGCCGCGCTCTGGCTGTCCTGGCGTCTATAGCTGACGAAAACACCCTGCATCGCCGTCTCCCTGGTGCCGTGTGCATTTTCTGCTGCTCAATGATCAAGATAGTTGCTTTTGCGGCGGGCTGCGAGTCCCGCTGTACCGGCAGACTGCGGCCCGCTGTCGGGTGTATGACATTAAATGCGCGCTTGTCTCGAAAGGCGCTGCCGGATCAGGCTGCTTGGGCGGGTGTGCCGCGTCCTGCGGGGACAAGCGATGCGGCATGGGACTTGCACATTGCATGTCTCCATCTGTCGAATGAGGTTGTCACGCCATGCAGTTCCACATGACCCCCGGCTCCTGTACCACCGGTATCCACATCCTGCTCGAGGAGCTCGAACTGGTGTTCGAGGTGCATCTGGTGAACCTGCTGGCTGGCGATCAGGACTCGCCGGCCTACCGCAGGATCAACCCCAAAGGCACGATTCCCACCCTGGTGCGCGACGACGGCCGGCCCTTGACCAGCTTTCAGTCCATCGCCTGGTGGCTGGGGCGCACGTGGCCGCGGCGTGGCCTGCTGCCGGACGATATCGATGCACAGGCACGGGTGCTGGAGGTGATGGATTACGCCGTCAATACCCTGCACGGTCAGGGGTTTGCCAGGATATTCACGACCGAGAAGTTTGCAGTCGACCCGGCCCAGCACGAGGCGGTGAAGGCGCGTGGCCGGGAGATCATCGATGAGGGTTTCCGCATCATGGACATGCAGCTCGCCGGCCAGGAGTACGCGATCGGCACGTTCTCGATTGCCGATGCGGCGCTGTTCTATGTCGAGTTCTGGGCGGATCGCAGCGGCATCGCATTACCGCCCAACTGCGAGGCGCACTACCGTCGCATGCTGGGGCGGCGCGCGGTGCGGCAGGTGCTGGCGGAAGAGGGGTATCGGGTGTAACGGTGCCCCCTGCCACGCAGCCTCCTAGTCGTCCGCCTGCTTGGGGTCTTCGATCCAGCCATCGTCAACGGCTCGCAGCAGCGGGCTGTCGAACACCCCGATCAGCCGCGCGGCGCGTTCGGGTCCCAGCCGGGCTTCCCAGCGTTGGCTCTGGCGCATCACCACACCACAGGCGAGCACTTCGGCGCCCAGCGACTCCATCAGGCCCCAGGGCGCACTCAGCGTGCTGCCGGTACTGACCGTATCGTCCACCAGGACCACCCGCTTGCCGCGCACCAGCGGCAACAGATTGGGGTCGAGATAGACATGCTTGCCCGGGCGTGGCGAGGTCAGCGACTGGACCGGGCTGGACAGCGCTTCGTCGTACCAGAACTTGCGCGAGTAACCGAGCGGTACATAACGGCTGTGACCCAGGTGACGGGCGACGATGGGGGCAAAGGTCAGCCCCAGGGTCGGCAGACCAATGACGACTTCTGGCTGCAGCGGTGCCAGCTTGTCGGCAAGCATGCAGCCCAGGGTCTCGGCAACGTCGAAAGCGGCGTGGTTGCAGATCAAGGAGGCGACCGCGCGCCCCGGGGCGTTGGCCATCTGCCGGATCGGCAGCATCAGTACGCGCCCGTCGGGCAGACGGGCAGGGTAGCCGTGGCGCCAGGGGGCCTCGAGCTTGCCCGCCTGGTCCGCATTCAGGATGTGCTGCCAGTACCCGGTGGTAAGTTCGGTGAAATGTGGGGTGGAAACGTTGTCAGACACGATGATGACCGGGTTCGAAGGAGTGGCAGCGATTCTAGCCCGCACGCCGCTGTCTCGGGCGATTCCGTGTTCGGACAGCGCGCCCGGGTAGAGGGAATAGGTAAAACCATCTATCCCGATCGGTCATGACCCCGATTCCGGAAGGGGTATCGGCGCCCTAGAGTGCACCTGCGTTTCCGCAATCCGGAGTCCGATCATGAAATCCGATGTCAGCCCCTCTGCCGTGCAGCCTCGTTCTGCGTCGCGCCGGGCCTTCCTGCGCAACATTCCGGTCGTCACCGCAGCGGCAGCAAGCCCTTTCCCCACGATGGCCGCAGCGCGCGGCAAACACCAGTGGGCCATGCTGATCGATGTGCGCAAGTGCATCGGCTGCCAGGCATGTACCGTATCCTGCATCCAGGAAAATGCGGTGCCCGAGGGCAGCTTCCGTACCGTGGTGTCCACCTACAGCGTGAAGCTGACCGACGCCGCACAGCCGGCGGGCACCTACATGTTGCCGCGCTTGTGCAACCACTGCGACAACCCGCCCTGCATTCCAGTCTGTCCGGTCGCCGCGACCTTCAAGCGTGACGACGGCATCGTCGTGGTCGATGGCGATCGCTGTGTCGGCTGCGCCTACTGTGTGCAGGCCTGTCCGTACGATGCCCGCTTCATCAATCACGATACCAACAAGGCGGACAAGTGCACCTTCTGTGCGCATCGGGTCGATGCCGGCCTGTTGCCCGCCTGTGTCGAGACCTGTGTCGGTGGGGCGCGCATCTTCGGTGACATCAACGATGCCGAGGGCGAACTGGCGCGCCGGCTGAAAGCGGCACAACCGCAACTGAAGGTGCTCAAGCCAGAACTCGATACCGCGCCGCGGGTGTTCTACATCGGCCTGGACGAGCGCTTTGCCGGCAAGGTCGAAGGGCAGGGCACGCTGTGGAAGCCCCGCGCCCATCACGGCTGAACGAAGCAGGAGATCATCATGAATGCCAATGTGGTCGAAACCATCAATGTCGCCCGCGAGGTCGCCTGGCTGCCGTGGGCGGTTCAATACTTCTTCCTGATCGGGCTGTCCTATGGGGCCTATCTGCTGTCCTTGCCGGGCGTGGTGTTCCGGCGCCCCGGCTGGGAGGGCATCTCGCGGCTGGCGCTTGTCGGGGCCTTGGTGTGCGGCATTGCCGCGCCGGTCGCCTTGCTCGCCGATCTGCATCAACCTGGCCGGTTCTGGCACTTCTATGCCTACTTCACCCCGACCTCATGGATGTCCTGGGGGGCCTTCTTCATCCCGGTCTATCTGGGGGGACTGGTGTTGTACGCGTGGCTCGCCTTCCGCCCCGAACTGGCACGCCACGGCGCTGCGGGCGGCAAGCTGGCTGGGGTGGCCCGGATGCTGGCCTACGGTGGCCACGACAGCCGCGGCGCGTTGCGGGTGGCGGCGCTGGTGGCCTTTGTCGGCGCGGCCCTGGTGGCGCTGTATACCGGCGCCGAGCTTGCGGTGGTCAAGGCGCGTCCGTTGTGGAACACCCCCTTGCTACCGTTGCAGTTCTTTGTGACCGCCTTCGCCGGTGCGGTCGGTCTGGTGCTGGTGTTCAACCGGTTGAGTGTGAGGGACGCTGTGGCGACCCGTCGTCTCGCCGACGTGCTGGCAATCACCCAGTTGATTGCACTGGTGCTGGGGGCGGTATGGCTGGTGCTGGGACTGACCGGCGTCTCGCCGACGCATGCCCGGGCCCTGGCGGAAGTGGGGCCGTCGGCCAACTGGCAGCTGGCCGCGGTGTGGGCTGTTTCGGCCACGGTGGCAACCCTGCTGCTGGCATGGAAATGGCCAGGATCTGGCCTGCTGATCGGCCTGCTGGCCCTGCATTCGGCGTGGATGATGCGCTGGAGCATCTTCATCGGCGGGCAGGAGGTGCCCAAGACCGGGGCGGGCTATTACAGCTACTCGCTGCCGCTCGGGCCGGAGGGCCTGCTCGGCATCATTGGCACTGCCGGCCTGTGCATCTTCCTTTACGTCCTCATCACCACGGTGTTGCCGCTCGATCGGCTGGCCTCCACCGGCACCCCCAAGGCAGGCGCTTGAGCGCCCCCGACCAAGGAGCAGATCATGAAAATCGAACGTCGTGAAATTCTTGCCGCAGGCGGTCTGGCTGCTTTTGCGGCAGGCTTCTCGCAGACCCTGGGCCGAATGGTCGATGGCTTTGTCGCAGCGGAGGAACCCAGGATTGCCGAAGGCCGGCACATTCATGGCCGCTCGGCAGCGCCGGAGTACACCGTCGATCCGGTGAGCGGTGAATTCACCCCAAACCCGAACCAGCAGGTCAGCTACACCGCCTGTCTGGGCTGCACGACGCTGTGTGGTGTGCGGGTTCGGGTGGACAAGACGACTGGCAACATCATCCGCGTCGGTGGCAACCCCTACAGCCCCTTGTCGACCGACCCCCATCTGCCGATGAAGACCTCGGTGAAGGAGAGCCTGATCGCCATGTCGCGTTTTCAGGACAAGGGCCTGGCCGGACGCTCGACAGCCTGTGGCCGCGGCAATGCCGCCATGGACCAGATGAACTCGCCATTTCGCGTGCTGACGCCGCTCAAGCGGGTGGGCCCGCGCAACGGTGGACAGTGGCAACCGATTCCGTTCGAGCAACTGGTCAAGGAGCTCGTCGAGGGGGGCGATCTGTTCGGCGAGGGGCATGTAGACGGACTGGCCGCCTTGCGCGACCTGAACACGCCGATCGATGCCCAGGCGCCGGAGCTGGGCCCGAGGGTCAATCAGGTCGCGGTATTGAGCAGCGTCAATGATGGACGCGAGGCTTTCAGCCGCCGCTTCTGGAACAAGGCCTATGGCACCCTGAACCACGTCGGTCACGGTTCGTATTGCGGTGGCGCCTATCGATCCGGGTCGGGGGCCTTGTTCGGCGACCTCAAGGGCATGCCACATGCCAAGCCGGATCTCGAGAATGCCGAGTTCGTGCTGTTCATCGGGACGGCACCAGGCAATGCCGGCAATCCGTTCAAGATCACCGGCGCCAAACTTGCCAAAGGCCGGGCGACAGGCACGCTGGACTATGTCGTGGTCGATCCGGTGCTGAACAACTCGCACAATCTCGCCAGCGCAGAGCATGGCCGGTGGGTGCCGATCCGTCCGGGTACCGATGGTGCCCTGGTGATGGGCATGATGCGCTGGATGTTCGAGCACGACCGGGTCAATACGGCTTATCTGGCTTATCCCAATCAGAAGGCGGCCGAGGCAGGTGGCGAACCCTCGCATACCAACGCAAGCTGGCTGGTGATCGCCCAGGAGGGGCACCCGCGCCAGGGGCGCTTCCTACGCGGCTCGGACGTCGGCATGGCGATTGCCGATGCGGATCGTTACAAGGATGCCGACCCTTATCTGGTGATCGGGCCTGATGGTCAGCCGGTTTCTGCCGAGTCGGTGACGGAGGCGGTCGCGCTGCAGGCGAACGGCTTGCAGGTACTGATCGCAGATAAGGCTGTGCTGCTGAAAACGGCATTTGAGCTCCTGCGCGATTCCGCCTTGGCATACGAACTGCCTGAATATTCAGATGTATGTGGCATTCCGGTAGAGGTGATCTCCGGTCTGGCAGATGAGTTCACCCGGCATGGCCGCAAGGCGAGCGCGGTGGCGCATGGTGGCATGATGGCGGGAAACGGCTTTTACAATGCCTACGCGGTCGTCACCCTGAACGCGCTGATCGGCAACCTGAACTGGAAGGGCGGCTTCGTCATCAATGGCGGTGGCTTTCGCGATGCTGGCGCCGGGCCGCGCTACGATCTGGATGGCTTTCCGGGGCAGATCAAGCCGTCCGGCACGCCGCTTGGGCGCAATGTGCCCTACGAGCGCTCGGCCGAGTTTGCCCGCCGCAAGGCCGAGGGCAAGCCTTACCCCGCACGTGACGCCTGGTTTCCCAACGCTCCGGGATTGGGAACGGAGTGGTTTACCGGCGCTTTGCGTGGCTACCCTTATGGTCTGAAGGCCCTGATCCTGTGGAGTTGCAATCCGCTGTACGGCATCACCGGAATCCGGCCGTTGATCGAGAAGGAACTGGCCGATCCGAAGAAGCTGCCGCTGATTGTCTCGGTCGATCCACTGATCAACGAGAGCAATGCCTTTGCCGATTACATTGTGCCTGACTCGCTGATGTACGAAAGCTGGGGCTGGGCCGCGCCCTGGAATGGTGTGCCCACCAAGGCCGGCACGGCACGCTGGCCGGTGGTCGAGCCCAAGGCGCAAAAAGCCGCCGATGGTCAGCCGGTGGGAATGGAAACCTTCTACATCGCGTTGGCAAAGGCGATGAATCTGCCCGGATTCGGGCCCGAGGGGCTGGCGGACATGGACGGCAAGCGCCTGCCGCTGGAGCGGCCGGAGGATTGGTACCTGCGCGGCGGTGCCAATATCGCCTTTGCCGGCAAGGCGCCGGTGGGCGATGCAAGCGACGAGGATCTGACCCTATCCGGGGTCGATCGCCTGCGCCCGGCGCTGGAGGCAACACTCAAGCCCGATGAGTGGCGCAAGGTGGCTTTCGTACTGACCCGTGGCGGACGCTATCAGCCAGTGGGCGAGGCGCAGGACGCCGATCATCCCGAGTGGCAGACACATCGCTTCAGCAAGCCTCTGTGGCTATGGAACGATACCGTCGGCACCAGCCGCAACACCCTGACCGGGAAGCGATTCGCCGGCTGCGCGGGCTGGCAGCCACCGGCTTTCTTTGACGGCACGCCCATGCGCAAGGTGTATACCGAAGACGAATGGCCGTTGCAGTTGGTCAGCTACAAGTCAGCCCTGCAAAACTCCTACAGCATCGCGACTCGGATCACCGGTTTGCACCCGGACAACCCGGTGGTCGTGCATCCCGCGGACGCTGCCGGGCTGGGGCTCCGGACCGGTGATGAAGCGCGCATCCAGACCCCTGGCGGCACGGCGCGGTGTACCGTGATCGTGCATGAAGGGGTGACCCGCGGGGTGATGGCGGTGGAGCATGGCTACGGTCATCGCGAACTGGGGGCGCGCGCGCATCGAATCGGCGGGCAGTCCCAGCCCGACCGGCCCGACTTGCGTGCCGGCATCAATCTCAACGATCTCGGGCTGGCCGATCCAACCCGGGGCGGTGAAGCGGTATGGGTGGACGCGGTGTCTGGCACGTCGGTGCGCCAGGGCTTGCCGGCGCGACTGCTGCGGGCCTGATCACCCTTCGTCCAGGGCCTTGGGATCCGCACGCAGCATCAGACGGGCAAGTTCTGCTGCGCTGCTGATCCCGGCTTTTTCCATGACATGCTGACGGTGGATGTGGACCGTCTTCTCGCTGATCTCCAGCTCGCGAGCGACTACCTTGTTGGGATGCCCCAGCGCGACCAGACGGGCCACCTCGTGCTCCCGGGGCGACAGTTTGTCGAGTGTTGCGCGCGCACTGGCACGCTGGGCCGCTTCGGTACGCTCGGCCGAACCGCGGCGTACCGCAGCCGATACCGCATCCAGCATGGCCTGGTCCTTGAAGGGCTTTTCCAGGAAGTCGCTGGCCCCCAGCTTCATCGCCTGCACGGCAAGTTCGATGTCGCCATGTCCGGTCATGAACACGATCGGGACCGACCAGCCGCGGCTGCGCAGCGTCTGCTGCAGTTCCAGGCCGCTCATCGATGGCATGCGGATGTCGAGTACCAGGCAGCCAAGATCGGGCGGAAGCTCGGGGCAGGCGACAAGAAAGTCATCGGCACTGGCATGAGTGGCAACCCGCCAGCCGACGGAATCGAGCAGGAAGGCGAGCGAGCGACGGAAGGCGGTATCGTCATCGACCACATGGATGACGATGGAGGCGGTGTCAGGCATGGTCTGGAAGGGTCAGGGTAAAGATCATGCCGGGGCCGGTTTCGGGCGGCGTCGCAGTCAGGCGCCCGCCATGAGCCTCGGCGATCGTCTTGCAGATCGATAGACCCAGGCCAAGGCCGTCCGGCTTGGTGGTGAAAAAAGGTTCGAACAGGTGGCGGCGCGCTGCTTCATCGAGGCCGGGTCCATTGTCCCTTACCCAAAGGCAGATACCGTCGGCGACGGCTGTCATGCCAAGCTGAAGCGCACGGCGCTCGGCGGGCTGGTCGCGGCTGGCATCGTAAGCATTCTTGAGCAGGTTCAGCAGCACTTGCTGGATTTGCAGCGGATCTGCCTCGACGGTGCGATCCTCGGCCAGGTGGTCGATCAGTTCCACCCGTGGCGCCTGCGCCAGCATGCCGCGAAACAGCGCGATCGCTTCGGCAGCCACCTGAGCGGGCCGGAAGCGTTCGCGCTTTGCCGTGCGTTTGCGCGCAAAAGCGCGGATGCGGCTCAGGATGGCCGCAGCACGTTCGGCCTCGCAGGTAATCTCGTGCGTGGCCTGGCGGACGGCATCGTCGTCGAGGCGGCCATTGTCCACCCTGCGGGACAGGCTTGCAGCGTAGTTGCCGATGGTGGCAAGCGGCTGGTTGAGTTCGTGGGCGAGCGTGCCGGAGAGTTCGCCCAGCATCGACAGTCGGGAGAGGTGGTCGGCCTGCTCCTGGGCCGCACGGATGCCGGCTTCGAGCGTTTCGCGCTCGGCCAGGGCGGCACGTAGCGCGGCGGTGCGCTTGTGCACCAGGTGTTCGACATGAACGGTGTACAGCGCACCGCTGGCCATCAGCGCAAGCACACCCAGCAGCCAGGGCCAGTAGCGCTCGGCCAGGTCTGTCAGGGTGGGTTCGCGCAGGTAGGTGTAGGGCCCGATTTCCAGCGTGCGGAACAACTCATGAACCGACTGATAGTCGGCCGGAACAGACCAGCCCGGCCCTGTGCCTTCGGTTGCCGACAACAACGCGATGGCCACTTCGCGCGCCAGTGCCGGTGATGTGTGACGCAGTGCGGCCATGGGCCAGTCGGGGTAGAGGCGGGTGGACGTCGTGCAGGGAAAGGCCGATGGGGTTTGCGGAGACAGCACGCGAAAATTGGCGCTACGCGAGCCCATGCTTTCGAGCAGGCAGGCTCGAACCACGCCAGCGTCGACGTCTGCGCGCTCGACGGCATCGAGCACGCCATCCATTGGCAGGCCGACGCTGCGCAAGGCACTCAGGTCGCGGTCGGGGTCGATCCCACGACTGGACAACTCGCCCCACACGATCTGAAACCCGCCAAACCCCTCGCGTCCGACAATGGCGAGGCTTTTCCCGCGCAGATCTTCCAGCGACTGGAGGTCGGTCCGGTCACGTCGTACCACCACCGCTGAGCCGATGGCCTGGTCAGGTGACACCGTGCTGGATCCGGCTAGGGTCAGGATGCGGCTGATGCCGAACTCCGCCTCGAGTTCGACGTAGTGACCAGGGTTGGTGATGACGAAATCAACCCGGCGGTCTGCAACCGCGCTGCGCAGTCCGTCGTGATCGAGCTTGAGCAACTCGAAACGGCGATCTGCTCGGGATCGGGATAGCCGGTCGAGCATGGGGGACCACTCGCTGACGGTCGTTTCCGCGCCGCGGAAGGCCAGTACGCCGATGCGCACCGTTTCTGCTGAATCATCCATGCCTGCGTGAGCGGGCAGGCAGGCGAGGAGGGCGAGTCCGACAAGGCGTCCGAGCCAGGCCGCGCGTCGGTGCTTGCGCCACGAGGTATGCGCGACCTTTGCCGGCATGAACCGGTGCCTCGGCCAGTGCGGATGGTTTTCAGGAAGGAAAGCCGCGATCAGGCGGAAGGGGCGTCGAAACACGAGACGGAGGGGTTGTCTGGCAGGATGTTGATCGGGCTCGCATGAGTGGCAGGGATTCTAGCCTGTACGTCGACGTCGGGGGCGATGCCGGGCCGGCCATCCGGAGGGTGCCGTTCCCTGGCAGGCTGTCGCCAAGGCGTCGACGCATGACCACCTCACCCGCGCGCAGCCGATGTCCGGCCAGCATGTGCGGGTGAAGTTCGAAGCCGGCCGGCACCAGCATGATGATGGTGGAGCCGTGTTCGAACCAGCCCATTTCCTGCCCACGCGCCACCTCGTGGTTGCAGTCGAGCGCGTGTGGACCGCGGTAGCCCGCATGCAGGGTCAGGTCCAGCGCATGCAGACGCAGGCTGGCCACCAGCACCGCTGCCACGGGCACCAGCAAGATCTGCGTATCGTCACGCTGCAGCCGCATGCGGATTGCGGCGCGCTCGTTGCGGCAGAACAAACGGTCGACCCGCGCCAGCGCCGGCGGATTGACGTTCCAGGTATCGCCGGGAAAGTACTGGACGTGTTCGATACGGGCGTCGTCCGGCGCGTGAAAGCGGTGATACATCGACGCGGTGATGCGTAGCGTCAGGTAACGCCCACCCCGGTAGCGGTCGCCGATGTCGGGTGTGCCGGTCAGCTCGGACAAGGGATAGGGCATGCCCTTGGCCTGCAGCACGAGGTCGCCGGTGATCTCGCCACAGGCGCCGACGATGGCGTCACAAGGGCTGCACAGGGTGTCCGGATCCGGGTTGAAGGGGCGGGCACCGGGCCGCAGCTCACGGATGAAGCAGTCGTGCAGGCTGCGGAACTGCCGGCGCTTCGCCTCGTTCAGGTCCAGATCGCTGCAGGCCTGCCATAGCGCCAGGGCGGGGCGGGCGAACAAGGGGTGCTCGATGCGGCTGATGCGGGCCATCAAGCGGGTAAGCGCACGCCGCGGAATGCGGTTGGTCAGGACGAAGTTCAGGCCGTCGTTACCGAGCACTGCGGCGATCATGCGGCGGACAAGGGTGGGTTTCATTGCGCGGTAATCTCGTTCGGATACATCTGCTGTTCATGAACGAAACCTACTACCTTTATGTTGCGGGCTCTGCAGCGCTGCTCGCGTTGCTGCCGCGCATGCGACAGCGACTGGCGCTGTCGCGTGCCAAGCACCGCTCGCTGGCCGGGCATTCGAAGTTGTCGCGCCGGGTGGCGCGCTTGCTGCCCTATTACGAACTCGAAGGCGAGCGCTTCTTTCGCGCGGACGATGCGCCGGACGATGTTGTCGAGCGTCGAAAGCGCGCCTTCGACACCCTCGCCGCGCTGTATCGCGAGCGCTATCCGAAAGGGCGGGCATTGACCGCCGACGCGGCACCCGCTGTGTCGGACCTGCAGTTCACCTCAAGCTACCGGGTCCCTTTCCCGTTCAGCCGTCAGGTGCGCGAGCACTTGAAGGCGGGGGTGTTTTTCGAGTCGTCGGCCGGCGTGACCGTCACCGATGTCGATGGCAACACCTACTATGACCTGGCCGGCTCCTACGGCGTCAATGTTTTTGGCTACGACTTCTACAAGCGGTGCATGGCCGAGGGCGATGCCCAGGTGGCAGACCTGGGGCCGGTGCTCGGGCAGTACCATCCCTTGCTCGCCGACAATGTGAAACGCCTGTGCGCGATCTCGGGTATGGACGAGGTGTCCTTCCACATGTCGGGCACCGAGGCCGTGATGCAGGCGGTGCGGCTGGCGCGGTATCATACCCGGCGTACCCACCTGGTCCGTTTCTGCGGTGCCTATCACGGCTGGTGGGGCGATGTTCAGCCCGGTGTCGGCAACCCGGTAGCGGCAGAGCACACATACACCTTGCAGGAAATGAGCGATCTTACGCTCGCCGTGTTGCGCAGCCGCAAGGACATCGCCTGCGTGCTGGTCAATCCGCTGCAGGCGCTGCATCCCAATGCCAGTGCGCCCGGCGACTCTTCCCTGGTCGATGGGGGGCGTCGTGCGCACTTCGATCGCCAGGCTTACACGGCCTGGCTGCAGCAACTGCGACAGGTGTGCAGCGAGCGTGGCATCGTGCTGATCTTCGATGAGGTGTTTCTAGGCTTCCGGCTGGCAATGGGCGGCGCTCAGGAATACTTTGGCGTCGGTGCCGACATGGTCACTTATGGCAAGACGCTGGGCGGTGGCTACCCGGTGGGTGTGGTGTGTGGGCGCCGCGAGCTGATGAAGCGTTTCCGCGACGACCGCCCGGCCGACATCTGTTTTGCCCGCGGCACCTTCAACTCGCATCCGCGGGTGATGGCGGCAATGAATGTGTTTCTGCGTGCGATCGAGGGTGAAGCGGTGCAGGCGATCTACCGCGAGGCCGACGCACGGTGGAACGCCCGCGCCACACAACTGAATGCGCGCCTGGCGGCGGCACACTTGCCGGTGCGGGTGGTGAATCTGCATTCGGTCTGGACGGTGGTGTATGAGGTGCCGTCGCGCTACAACTGGATGCTGCAGTACTACCTGCGGGCGGAGGGGCTGTTGCTGAGCTGGGTAGGCACGGGGCGCTTCATCTTCAGCCTGGACTACAGCGAGCAGGACTTTGCCGAAGTCGCCGACCGCTTCATCCGCGCGGCCCAGGCGATGGAGCGTGCAGGCTGGTGGTGGACGCCGCCGCTGGCCAGCAACAAAGGCATCAAGCGGCGCATTCTGGCGGAGATGGTGCAGGCCTGGCGCAAGGCGCGCTGATCGGGACGGAAGGCAGGTTTGCGAATCGATGCCCGGGTCGTGGGCGGATAGACAAAAAACGAAAAAACGGGCGCCTTGTCTGGCGCCCGTTACAACATCAAGGGGCAGATCGTTCAGGCGCCAACGTGATGTCGCGCATGCATCGGGTCGATGCGCTCGCCACGCAGAAGCTGGATCGGGGCGCGGTGATACAGCTTCACATCGTGGAAAGGGTCGGTCAGGATCTTCGTCATCCATACCAGCCCGGTACGCACATCCTGCAGGTAGAACAGGTGGACGGTGCGGAAGATCAGGCCGCCGACACCAATGGCAATCCAGGCAATTGCCAGGTTGTCGATATAGCCGCGCACGTCCTCATGCGCCTCCACCAGTCCAAACAGCGTGGGCTGAAACCACACGATCAGGGGTGACGCGAACCAGATCGCCATCAGCACCACCTTGCGCCGCAGGTTATAGCCCACCTTGATCTCTTCCTTGTACTCGTGGCTGGCCTGATTGACGTGGTCGTAGCCCTTGGGCTCGAAGAAGAAGTGGCCCGCCTGACGCGTCAGCATCGACACGATCCAGCCCAGCAGGGCCGCGATCACCGGGTTGATGAACAGCATGGCATAGGCGGCCAGAAAGCTGACTGCGCTGATCAGGTGCAGGGACTGATTGATGCGGCAATGGTGATAGTAGCGGTGGTCGTCCCAGCGTTGGGTCTGCAGGGCGGCGAGAAAGTCTTTCATGCGTATCCTCCGGAGTGTGTTGCAAGCCTAGGAAAGTACGGTTACACGCAGACTTCAATTCACCGAAGAATTGGTGACAGCACCGGTGACAGTGCGTTTTCAGCGTTGCCGCACCGGCCGACGGGTGGGCTCGTGAGACAATGTCGCCCCGCAATATTCCGAGCCTTGTCATGACCCCGGTCCAGCACACCATCACCGACGTCGTCGTCCACCGTCTGCTCAAGCAGGAGGGCGCGCCCGCCAGCGTCGAACTGCGGCCGACGGCCTGCGCGGTCAATGACGCGGCCGTGCGTCTGGTCGAGCGGCTGTGCAGCCACTACGCCGACCGCTCCAGCAAGGGCTACGGCCGATTCGAGGACGACGAAGCCACCTATCCCTTGCCCTACATGCTGAAAGCGCACGTGGTCGAGCGCAGCGTCGATTTCGCCACCGTATCGCAGCAGATGATGACGCAGTTGCAGGCCTGCATCGACGAAGAGACCGAAGCCGGTGGTTTCGTGATCATTGCACGCATCACCGAAGGCAAGACCGACACCCTGTGGGTGGCGGTCATGGGCGAGGCGCTGGGGACATCGATCACCGGCACGCTCGACATCATCGATTGCGCGCATCTGGATTTCTCGGCGCTGAAGGCGGCGGGCCGCATTGACCTGAGCGGCTGGCAACGCGGGGACGAGCGCTACATCAGCTTTCTGAAGGGGCGGGGCGATGTCGCACCCTGGTTCAAGCGGTTTCTGGGTTGTACCGACCTGGTGATCGCGGTCAAGGAAACCAAGAAGCTGGTGCTGGCCCTCAACCAGTTCGTCGAGAACGAGCGCCTCGAGCCGGCTGAGCGTGATGCCGTGCTGGAGCGGGCCCACGTCTACCTCGACGAACTGGGCGAAACCGGGGTGCCGGTGGCGTTGGACGAAGTGGCGCGGCAGGTCTGCCCCGAACGTGCGCCACAACTGGACGCGGTGCTGAAGACCGAAGCGGTCAAACTGGCCGACGGCTTTGTGCCGGACCGCCGGGCAATCCGCCCCCTGGTGCGCTTTCGCGCGGCGGGCGAGCAATGGAAGCTGGAGTTTGATCGCAGTGGTCTGCATTCGGGCGCGGTGCATTACGACCGGGCCAGCGACACCCTGGTGCTGTCCGGCCTGCCCGATTACCTGAAGAAGATGCTCGACAGCGACGACCAGGGCGCCTGACCCCCACCGGCCGGGCATTGTCCGGCCGGTGTGTGCCGGCCAGGTGCCGGTCAGCGGCGGCGTTCCTCGTCGTCACGGTCCCGGCTGCGCGGATGTTCGCGTCTGCGTTCGTTGTCGGAGCGTTCAGGGCGCGCCTCGCCACGCGGCGCTGGCGGGGCATCACGGCGTTCCAGCTGTGCGCGGGGCGCTGTGCGATGCTGTTGTAAATCACGATCGGCCTGGCGGTAGGGGCGTGCGTCGCGGTCATTGTCACGCCTGCGGTCCTCACGGCTCTCCCGCCGATCATGCGTACGGTCGTGATGAGGGTCGTACTGGCGTTCGTAAGGGCGTTCGTAAGTGAAGCGGGGAGGCGGATGCCGATGCGCAGGTGGCGCCCAGCGCCCAGTCACCCAGACATTGCGGCTGCCAACCCGGCTCCAGTAACCATCGACCCAGATGTAATTCGGCGCCGGAGGCCGCCCGCGGTACTCGACCCGCGGCGCGGGGGTGATCAGCACCGTGCTGCGTTCGTGATAGTAAGGCTGGTGCGGAGCCACAACACAGCCGGCCAGCAAAAGGGCACAGGCAAGCGGCAGGCCACGCCCGATCCAGCTTTCGAAATTCGTCGTGTTCATCTCCCAACCCTCCGCACCAGGCCGCCGTGTCGCGCAAGTGCGCGCTCACATTGCAGGTGTCAGCGTATGCGCTTGCACGGCGGCGCGCTGTTACCCTTGGTAATAGGCTGTAAGGAGATGATGCGCTGCAAGTTAGTGACGCAGCACGTGTTGTGGAGCGGGCGGAGACAAGGGACGCTTGCGTCCTGATCCAGCCTGTTGGGCCGCATCGTCAGCTTGCGACACCCGGTATGCGCAGCGGTCATGAATCGCAACAGCTTGCAGGCTGGGCATCTTAGGGCTATGGTGTGTATCAATAGTATGAAAGATACACATCGTGCGTACAAACATTGAGATCGACGACAAGTTGATGAGTGACACCCTCCGGCTGACTGGCTTGAAAACCAAGAAAGAAGCCGTGGAGTTGGGCCTGCGTACACTGTTGAGGTTGCGGCAGCAAGAAGAACTTCGGCGTTTCAGGGGCAAGTTGCAATGGGAGGGCGACCTGAATGCAATGAGGACCGACAGGTGATCGTTGTGGATTCCAGCGTGTGGATTGACTTCTTTCGGGGGGCCAACACGCCGCAGGCGGAGCGGCTGGATGCATTGCTCGGCACCGACCCACTGTTCGTTGGCGACCTGATCCTGGCGGAGGTCCTCCAAGGCTTCAGTCGTGAGAAGGACTTCAACCAGGCCAGAAGGCTGCTGATGTCGCTAGACACCATTACCCTGGGTGGCGCGGACATTGCGCTGCATGCGGCCAGAAATTATAGAGTGCTCAGAACGCAAGGCGTGACAATACGCAAAACCATTGACACGATCATCGCCACGCGCTGTATTGAGGACGACCTGTCCTTGTTGTACAGCGATCGGGATTTTGACCCGTTTGTTGAGCATCTCGGTTTGCGTTCTGCGATGGTGGAGAACTGAGCGCCCGGCAACGGTGCAGCGCAACTCGAGTTCCGAGCGGACGGTTTGCGTCGGCACTCGCCGATGATGTCGTGTTTATCGTGCCCTTGCCCGAGTCAGCCCGAGTTCATCATGAATTCGTCTTCCGGCGTTTGTTGCCTCGCAGGCTGGCGAAAACGGGCTCAATGTCAGCCGCGAGCGGTACCAGCGTCGGGTGCATGGCATTGCTACATCGCATTTTATGGAGACCGCTTGGAGAACCAGGCGTGCACAAAACCTGCCTGATAAAACTGAACAGGCGAGTCAAAACCACCGCGCCTGATAATTGCCTTAACATCGTCGGGGGGTAAAATTGAAACGTCTTTGGCCCATGCCGAATGTGTTCTTTCTATCGCATCAACAGGAACGTTGGCAGCGTGCAGCATACTCACCCATACCTTAAGCAATGCTTTATATTCAGGTGAACCCGCTGCTGATGCCAGATCGGCACTCACCAAGATTCCGGCGGGTTTCAGCCTTTTCGAAATGTTCCGAAAAAATTTGGAACGCACTCCATCGTCTAGGATGAACTGAGAAACCATAAAGCAAGTAGCAGCATCATGAAGATCAATATCTGAAATTGACTCCACATAACCCTCATGAAACGTACATCGAGAAATAAAGCCTTCTTTCTCGGCTCTATTACGACACACATCAAGCATTGCACCGGAAGGCTCAACAGCGGTAAACCTCCAATTTGGAAACCTGTTGGCCAAATAGGAAAGCTCCGCGCCCGCACCTAATCCGACACAAAGTATGCGGGCAGTCTGCGGCAACTCCGAAAAAATCCATTCGAGTTGAAAGTAAAGGCCGTCATGGATAGGCGCCAGCTTCCTTTGCTGCTCTTCATAGCCATCAGCCTGTTTGTCAAAAACGGCCTTGAGTTCTTCTTGGTTCATGTAGCGCAAGTTCCTAAACCGTATAACGTTCGACGTGAGAGGTGGCTGGGGGCGCCAGTGTTGGTGTTGGGGGCGCGCGCCTCAGGCCCAGCCGGATCAATTTCATGAGCGAGGCACTGGGGAACGCCGGGAGGGGTGGCTAGGTTATACTATAGGCATAGATTTGGATGTTGAGTTGGGGCTTTTTGTATAGTCTCAACATCTGAATGGATAGGGCGTCACTTCTCGGTGAG
Organism: Parazoarcus communis SWub3 = DSM 12120; assembly: GCF_003226565.1. GTDB lineage: Bacteria > Pseudomonadota > Gammaproteobacteria > Burkholderiales > Rhodocyclaceae > Parazoarcus > Parazoarcus communis. Next base: position 214,475 of record NZ_QKOE01000007.1, read on the forward strand.
TGCGAGATTTGCCCCGAGACCCGCGAAGGTGGTAGCAAAACCTCGCCGAAGCCACGCCTGGACTCGGGGTGACTCAATGACTGCATTGCGAAACACATGAGCGAGGAATCCATAAGCCACGAATACAGCAAATGTCATGGCCATAAACGTGGCGCTCAGAATAAGAAGCTGAAAGAGCGGTTCCGTTGTTCCCGGCTGAACAAATTGTGGGAGAAATGCCAAAAAGAAGATGGTCAGTTTGGGGTTGAGAATATTGAGCAAGAACGCTTTCAGCACGAGACCAATGGCTGTGGTTGTGGAGGCTGTGCCATCGATGGCAAAAGCTGATCTGTCACGCCAAGTTGCAATGGCGATGTAGAACAAGTAGGCGACACCAGCATACTTGAGGGCTTGGAACGCAAGGGCGCTTGTATGCATGATGGCAGCAAGACCAAGAACGGTAGCCAGAAGATGAGGAACGATGCCCGCAGTACACCCCAGTGCAGCAAATATGCTCGCTTTCCGACCTTGGACAAGACCCGTGGATACGGTGAAGACAACCCCCGTGCCAGGAATGAGTACAACAATGAACGAGGTGATCAGGAAGTCAAGGCTGAGCATTAGAGGCATCTCCAGAAGTGCTTTGGTTCGGTGATTGCAACACCGGGGGGCCAGGGCGACCGAGTACTACAGCGCCTCGTCACACATTGACTGAGTATTTGAGGTCACGCGCCTCGTCTCCGGTCATGCCCCGAAATCCCCAACAATGGGCAGGTTGCTCCTTGATTGTCACCTCGACATCTACAGGTGAGATACCTACCACAGACTCGATCTTGTTGAAGAGCGCCTTGATCAGAGCTTTTTGGGTATCTGGAGCACGACCTTGCATCATGTTGATTTCGATCACAGTGTAGGCAGAAGTTCTGCCGCCTGGGTAATAGAAATCCTCTGCGTCCATAGGGATGAAACGATGAGCCCGCTTATCTTCAGGCATGCCAAGAATCGACTGCATGCAGCCATGAATGACTTCGGAGAGTTGAGCCTTGATTGGATTTAAATGTTCTTTGATTCCATATATGACGATCATGATGCCTCCTACAATGTTTGAAGCGTAAATGCAGCGGATTGTCAAGAAGCGAAGTTTTTTGACAGTCTGCTGGATTGGTTTGTTGAACGAAGCCGCTATGCGGAGAGGTCGCCCACTTGCCGCAGAGTTGGATTGTCGACTTCAAGCGGGCGGGCAACGACGACAAGGCGCTGGTCTGTCTTGGCCGCGACCGCTATCGCGGGGTGATCCGCGAGAACGATGTCTAGCAATCCGCCACCCTCAATTGCCGCGACAATGCTCCCGAAGGCTACACCGCACTCCTCCTTGAGGGCATCGTTCTTCTTGGGTTCCAGCGGAAAGGTCTCGTGACGCTACGTTATCCTGCTGTGTGTCATTTGTCATCACCTCTCGTGTGTCTTCTTCGAAGGCGCTCAGCTTAGAAGTAATCGGTGCTATGCGGCTTTATTGCGCAGCGTCCAGCGACCGTAAGGTGCGGGTCGAGCGTCATGCTACGTTGGTCGTATGTGAAAGACGCTGTGCTCCCAGTATTTTCTGGGGGGGCTATCAGCGGATATCCACCCCATGCGCCTGAGATATCCGGCGACGAACCAGTTTAGCGTACCGTGCCCAACGAACAATACAGTGTCGTGAGTTGAAGCCAAACTGGCAAGCAGTTCGGCGCATCTACGTGCTCTTGCCTTGGCCGATTTGAATGATTCTGCATTGGCTGAATATCCGAGCGCCCAGGCAAGTCGAAAGAAAACCAACCATGCTTGTAATGAGAGGGTTGGGAAACGCCACGCCGCGTGAGGTATTTCCATTTCTCGGAACATGTGGGAACAGACTCCTATACGCTCAATTCCAAGAGTTCTTGCAGATTCCAGAGAGCGCGGGAGATTACTGCACACAGTAAAAGTGCATTGGCTGGCTTTTGCAACGGTTTCTCGCGTGGGTGGATACTCGGCATCGATACCTGTAGCGTTGTATTGTTCAACCCAAACGCCAAAATCTGACGCATTCAATCGGCGGCGCGTGTCAATCTTGGGTTTGCCATGCCGCATCAGTACGATTTGCAAAGATGATCTCCTGAAATGTAACATCCACCATCATGCGCTTGGCGCATGCATGGAGCTGTTAGGCCGCATTGCCAATGGCTCGAACCATTGCCTGCACGATGACTCGATGCGCAGGTCGTACTGGAGTCATATATATGCGGCCGAGCCAGTTGTGAACTTTGACTACTGTGGTAACCGTCACAATTTTTTGAGAAGACTGCCGCGATTGACGATGATGTAACGACACGACGACATCAAGGTGTTTGTCACTGTCACCTAGCAAAATCTCGGTTTCCGACTTCGCAATAAGGGTGAATATTCCAACTCGGTCGCCTGGCTTGTACTCGGTTGCAACCTTGGATGAATCGATTTCCGATAAGCCACCAAGGTTCTTGAGGCCCAGCAGAGAAACGAGACGATTGCGCAACTTCATTGCTGAGTCGATCCATGCAGGAGTGGCCTTGGCGACCCGGAGAAACTGACTTAAGGGATCGAGGCTTGGCTCGGCGGCGTTGATAGACCACGCGTCATGGAAGTAGCTTCCCTGCACGAGCTTGTGGATCATACTGTCAACAGGCGCTTCGGTCTCGATTGGCTGATTTTTCATGAGGCGTGAATCACCACGTGTTGAACTTGCGGCCCACCGCTTGAGCTTACCTGCGTCGCGCGGTTTCATCGCGCATCGCCGGTGAGCCGCTGCGTTGGGCCGCGGAGTCTGTGTTCCTGAGAATAGCGATAACGGCGCTGCGATCAATTTGAATCTTGTCTTCGCTTTGCAGTTTCAGGGCAAGTTCGAGTGGCGTAAGCTCGAATCTATTATCCTTCAAGGCCTGATTTGCACCGTTGTCCAGCAGCATCATTATTTCATCTGCAGAGTTGGCTAGTACTCCGGGGTTCGACACTTCCCCCCGATTTTCACCCCTTTTCGGAAAGTGCCTCCAGCACCGGCGCGGGTTTCAAAGCCATGATCGAAAAAGCTCTGTGGTGGCACGTTTGTAACAGTATTGTCCAGACTTGACGGAACTCTATAGGTCGATAAAGTGGCGGCATGCATGTCAAGCTCACCACCTCCGGAGGCCGCCGCTACGTCCAGCGCGTCGAGTCCTATCGCGACGAAGCCGGACAGGTAAAGAAGCGCACCGTCGCCACGCTCGGCCGTGCCGAGCAGGTCGATGGGTCGCTCGATGCGGTCATCAATGGCTTGCTCAAGATCACCGGTCGGGAACCGATGGGCGCCAAGCCGGCGGCGCCAACGGTGTCGTTCGAATCCGCGCGCGCGCTCGGCAATGTGTGGGCGCTGACCGAGCTGTGGAAGTCGCTGGGCTTCTCCGGGCTGCGCCGGGTGT
>NZ_QKOE01000079.1 GCF_003226565.1 Parazoarcus communis SWub3 = DSM 12120
CGGATGCTGTGCGTCTTCACCGACCCATCCACCCCCTTGCCCGGCCTGGCGATCCCACGATTCCAGCGCGAAGCCAGCTTGCGCCACGTGATCGGCGAGATGTCCGTCGCCACCAGTTGCTCGTCGTCCCACCCCGTGCCGTCCGCGTAGAAGTTCTGCATCGCCTCGCGCGCATACAGATCGCAGTCGTTGAAACCGTGCAGGCACAGCGGCTTGTACACCCGCTCGAAACGGTAGGCGTGATCCTTGCGCTCCTCTTCGGTCTTGCACACCCGCACGATCACTTCCCAGTACTCATGCAGGTCGTCCGTGATCGGCACATACCACTCGTACTGCACCATGTGCTCGCCCGGCCAGTTCTCCACCATCAGCACGCCAGGCAGCACCACCGAGGTGCGGTAGGCACGACCATTGACCCCCTTCACCTCCAGACCCAGCGCTTCGTTCTTGAGCACCGGCGCCCACTTGTCCGTGAACAGCCACTGCATCATCCCCTTCGGACCCGCCTCGTCCTCCACCACCGTGATGCAGTCATCGGCGGTCGGCAAGATCCCCAGCGGCAGCACCCACTCCATCGCGTGAACAATCGTGTTGTCCTTGTGCACCAGAATGTGGGCGTTGTCGAAACCGTTCTCACACGCAATCCGCCAGTTGCCATACCCCGTCCGGTGCATCCCCAGCGCCACCGCGTCCTCGTCCAGCAGGCTCGGCGAGGCCGGCCACAGCGGGTGCGGGAAACGCTCGCTGTTCTCCGGAAAACGGAACGGCAGGTCCTGCGACAGCGGCGGTACGTCATCCAGCGAAAAATCGTCCTCACGCACGAACACGAACACCATCCCCGCCACCTCTTCGGTCGGGTAGCTGGTGATCCCCGTCGTCCCCACCA
>NZ_QKOE01000080.1 GCF_003226565.1 Parazoarcus communis SWub3 = DSM 12120
GAACACGTTCTGGGCTTTTTTCTCGCAAGTTCTCGACGCTGACGGCGGGTGCCAGGAAGTGGTTCGCAAGGTTCAAGCCTTGGCCGCGACCCGATCAATGCCGGTGCCATCAACCTCAACATCGGCGTATTGCCAGGCACGCGGCAAACTTGATCCGGTTGAACTGGAAAAGATCCTGGCGCACACCGCCGACGAGTTGCAGCAGCAAGGCCGAAGCCGTTGGTGGAAAGATCGTCGTGTAGTCGTGGTCGATGGCACGGGCGTCAGCATGGCGGATACGCCCGCCAATCAACAAGACTGGCCTCAACCAAACAGCCAGAAACCCGGCTGCGGCTTCCCACAGGCACGAATTTGCGCCTGCTTCTGCCTGCAAACCGGGGGCTTGCTGAGTTACCGCCTAGGCCACAACAAGAACGCCGAACTACCCCTGTTGCGCCAACAGTGGGACAGTTTCAATAGCGGCGACATCTTTCTCGGCGACAAGGGATTTTGCAGTTATTACGACGTCTGGCAGTTCAAGCAACGCGGCGTTGATTCGGTAATCACGCTGGCGCGACGAACCCCGGTTACCGCCGCATCGGCCGTTGCGGTGTTGGGGCCGGATGACTTGCTGATTCAATGGCCGAAACCGGCCTGGAACAAGAGCCTGAGTTACAGTAAGGAGGAATGGCAGGCGTTGCCAGCACAACTGGATCTTCGCCAAATCAAGGTCACCATCAACGTGCCGGGAATGCGGTCAGCCAGCTATTACTTGATTACCACCCTAACGGATTCGACACGCTATAGCGCCGCTGAACTGGCTGATCTCTACCGCCAGCGTTGGGATGTGGAACTG
>NZ_QKOE01000081.1 GCF_003226565.1 Parazoarcus communis SWub3 = DSM 12120
GGGCCCGCCGCCTACCGAGCCCCTCCCATCCCCGCGCCGCTGACCCCCCCGAGCACGGCGATCTCCACCGGCGGCCGCAGCGCGAGGCAGACCGACAGCGCCTGGTGCAGGTCGCTGTCGAGGAATTGGCGGAAGAGGGCGGGATCGGCCGACGCCTCGAGCGTCGGCAGCACGGTCTGGGTCACGGCGTAGTCGAAGCGCGGCGCCCATTTGCGCGCGCCGAGCCGGGCCGTGGTCGAGCAGTTGTCGACCATGTAGGCGACGTCGCGATAGTCCATGTAGGGGTTGAGCGAGTCGACCGCCTCGATGATCGATTCGTTCACGATCTCCGAATAGGGATGACCTTTCTCGCGCAGCAGGTCGGCCTGCGCCATCATGGTGGCGACATAGACGCCGGCCGTGACGGGATTGATCGCCGCTTCACGATTGGTCTTGGGATGGCGGGCGACCTGCCACATTTCGGTGCCGGCGATCTCGTGCATCGGGAAGCGGTCGAGCCGCCGTGCCGCGCCGATGACGCTGCGCACCTCGTTGCCGCTTTCCACTTCGTGGTAGATCTCGTGCAGCAGATCGGCGGCGGGGCGGTAGCTTGCGACATAGGCCTTCTCGAAAAGCTTGCGGCCCTGCGCGTCGAGCGATTCGTAGACGGCCAGGACGCCGCCTTGCGAGATCTTCTTGCTGATGGCGGCGGTGACGCTGCGGGCCGATTCGAGAAACGCATCGTCGGCCGCCAGGCCCTGCGTGCGGAACCAGCGATAGAGACTCTCGGCGATGCCGTGCACGGCGCCGAG
>NZ_QKOE01000082.1 GCF_003226565.1 Parazoarcus communis SWub3 = DSM 12120
CGATGCCATAGCGTCCCGTCTGCCGTCAGCGCGGCGGCAGTGCTGCCGCCCCTGCCTCTTCGCGCGCGAGCCGCGCCTTGCCGAAGGCGGGGCCGTCGCCCGAGGGGATCTTGGCGATCGAGGAGGCGCGCAGGATCTTTTCTTCGCCGACCGTGAGGTAGATGGTCGAGAAGAGCAGCGAACGGGTCTGGCGCACGATCTCGGCACGCCCCTCGACCCAGTCGCCGATCCTGGCCGGCGCCACGAAGTCGAAGGTCATGCTGACGGTCGGCAGGAACTTGCGCAGGCCGGCCAGAGTGCCGGCGCCCATCGTACCGACCAGATCGGCGACGCTCATCATCATGCCGCCATGCATGCCACCCGTCGGATTGCACATATGCGGCCGCACGCGAACGCCCATGACGAATTCGTCGCGCGTCCCCTTCTCGCCGCGCTTGGCGTAGAGCGGACCGATATGGGTGTTGAAAGTCGGGTCGGGCAGGCCGCGGTCGAAGTCGATGCGGATGAAGCCCTCGGGCAGATTGTCGTCGATCACTCTAACTCCTGACGGGAAGCTGGCGGCGCGGGCTGAGCAGGGCAAAATCGCCCAGGCCGCCCAGCACGTCGTGGCGCGGACCATAGAGCCGACCCCGCACATGCGCCATGTGCTCGTCATGGCCGATCAGCTCGCCGGTCGCCTCGATCCAGTCGCCGACCCGCGCCGGCGTCAGATAGTCGAGCGTCAGGCGCATGGTCACACAGCGCCGGTCGATGGCGCGCCACACGACCGAGCCCAGTGCCGCATCGAGGA
>NZ_QKOE01000083.1 GCF_003226565.1 Parazoarcus communis SWub3 = DSM 12120
AAGCCGAAGCGGCGCAATTCCTCACTCATCTCCGTGCTGCCCTCGGCGCGAATCGTCGTCAGGTCGTAGAAGACGATCGACAGCTCCTGATCGAGCAACGGGCGCAACAGCGTTGCCAGCGTGGCTTCGAGCGCATCGGCACAGTCCATGAGGGTGTCCATCGTGCGCAGCAGGTGCTGATGCGTCACCGACTCCGCCGGCACCTCAGGCACCAGCGCCCCTTCGAGCCAGCGCAGGATGCCGCGCTTGGATTCCGGGTCGCACAGGCGATTGAACACCATCACCCGCAGCAGACGCTCGGCATCGAACGAGCGCCGGTTACGCAGTACGCGACGAAACGCGTCGGCAAACCCCAGTTCCTTCCACAGCGCTGTCAGCAGCCAGGTGTCGCCCACCGAGCGCGCAGGCGCAAACGTCGTTTCGCCGGTCCCTTCGTCGAGCGTAGGCTTGCCGGCCGCACGCAACAGTCCATTGACGAGCGAGTTGGACCCGCCGGCCTGCACCGCCTCAAGACGGCCCAGCGTGGCAACGACGCGCTGACGCGACACGCCCGCCTCGTCGCGGAAGGCTTCCACGAGCTTGACGTACTGGCGCGAACCGGAAGTGGTGATCTTCACGAACATGTCTGCACGGTAGAGCGCAGAAAGCTTGCCGTCAATGGTCTGAGTGAAAAATAGTGTCCCTACACGACCTCTGCCAGCAAAACGCTAAATGCTTGTTCTGTAAGCACTTGATGCCCAGTTCATGGCGATGTCACGCGAAAAGTGTCGAACTCGGG
>NZ_QKOE01000084.1 GCF_003226565.1 Parazoarcus communis SWub3 = DSM 12120
TTTGCGCGTGTCTACGTTCGCGACATCGAACAGTGTCCGGGTGCAACGGCTATTCCAGAATGACCACGGGGCCTGCATGCCGACGGCGCGGTAGGCCGCTTCGATAATCGGCTGGTCGAAATTGGCGCCGTGGCTCCAGACGCGCTCGCCGCCGTGCGACTGCCACCAGGCAGAGAACGACCACAGAGCGTCCTGCAGAGGCTGCGGGTCGACGAGCAACGCTTCTTGCGCTGCTTTGCTCTGCCGCGCCCACCATGCCTCAGTGTTGGCGTCGACGTACAAGCCAGCCGCTTCGCAGCTCGCGCGATCGACGTTGACGTAGAATTCGGCGCCGAGCGCATCGCTGTTCGGATCGAAGAAGAGAGCCCCGATGCTTCGGATGACGCAGCCGGGGCGCGTGCCGAGCGTTTCGAGGTCGATCATGACGTCTTTCATGCGAAGTCTCCCGACAAGGAAAGGAGGCGACGCCGAAGCGCCGCCTCGCGATGGTTCACTTCTGGTTGGTGCCCTCGACGCCGCGGCGCATGCGTTCCAGGGTGCGCTGTTGCAGCCAGTGCATCGCCTCTTCGATGTGCGTCAGCGCACAGGCGTTGGCCTTGCAGGAGAACGGCCCCGCCTGAAACGAACGGAGACGGTCGGCGACGATGGCTAACAGCGCCTCGTGCGTAAGACCGTTGACGCCGGCTTCGTTGATCGGGCCGTTCTGGAACAGGATGGTTTGAAAGTCGCGCGGCGCTTCCTGGTAGGAAGGGTTGCCGGCCGTGTTGAAGCCGCTG
>NZ_QKOE01000085.1 GCF_003226565.1 Parazoarcus communis SWub3 = DSM 12120
TGTCCGAGAGCTTGCGACCCCGGTGCTTCACGCCTTCGTCCTGATCGGTAAGCTTGCCCGTCCATTGATCCGCTTGCCGGGTCAGCGCGTCGATACGCTCGTTGCGCTGCTGGGTCTTTTGGGCTGCGGTCATCGGATCGTGTGCGATCACCAGCCTCAGGTCATTCCAGGCCTGCTCCGAGATCACTTCCTGAGTGGCGGTGATGCATTGCTGTTCGTGGAAGGGGGCGAGCAGATCGATGAACTCGTTGTAACGCCGGCCTGGTACCGCGACGATGAACTCGAGCGGCTTGCCACTGGTCAGGCGCACGGCCTTCAGGGCTTCGAGATTGTCCAGGCTGAGCAGCCCCCTGTCGGCTACCAGCACCAGGCGCTGCACCGAAGGGAAGCGCTCAAGCACCTTGCTGAGCGTGGGCAGCAGGGTACGCGTCTCGGCCGTGTTGCCGTCGAACACCTCGTGGTAGATCGGCAGTCCTTCGGCGGTCTGAACCACGCCGAGCATGAACTGGCGGGCAATCAGTCCCTCCTTGGCCATGCCGTACTGGCGCACGTCGCCGACCTGTTCGCTGAGCCCTTCGCTACGGATCGTGGTGAGGTCGTAGAAGACCACCGAAAGATCCTGATCGATCAGCGGGCGCAGCAGCCCAGCGACCACGCCATCGACCTCATCCTGGTGATCCATCAGGGCATCGAGACTGCGCAGCAACTGCTGGTGGGTGACCGCCTTCGGCCCGAAATCGGGCAGCGCAAC
>NZ_QKOE01000086.1 GCF_003226565.1 Parazoarcus communis SWub3 = DSM 12120
AAGCCGACCGTGTCCATGCCCAGCTTGCGGGCGTAGCCGATGTGCTGCTCCGAGACGTCCGCTTCGGTGCAGTGGGTGGCCACACGCAGCGTGGAGACGCCCAGTTCGTGCGCCCTCTTCAGGTGGTCCACCGTGCCGATGCCCGGCAGCAGCAGGGCCGACACCCTGGCCTGCTTCATCAGCGGGATCACCGCGGACAGGTATTCCTCGTCGGTATGCGCCGGAAAGCCGTAGTTCACCGAGCTGCCGCCCAGTCCGTCGCCGTGGGTGACCTCGATCAGCGGGATGCCCGCTTCGTCCAGGCCCACGGCGATGGTCTTCATCTGTTCGAGCGTCATCAGGTGACGCTTGGGGTGCATGCCGTCACGCAGGGTCATGTCGTGAACGGTGATGCGCTTGCCGCGAAGTTCCATGTCGATCTCCTTACGCCAGCACGGCGCGGTTGCGTTCGAGGGTGAGACGCCCGGCGAGGATCTCCTCGGCGAACATCTCGGCGGTGCGCGCCGCGGCCGCGGTCATGATGTCGAGGTTGCCGGCGTACTTGGGCAGGTAGTCGCCCAGGCCTTCGACTTCGAGGTAAATGGAGACCCGCTTGCCGTCGAACACCGGACCATTGACCAGGCGGTAGCCGGGCACGTATTTCTGCACCTCGTGAATCATGGCGTGGATCGATTCGGTGATCTTCTGCTGGTCCGGTTCGGTCTCGGTCAGGCAGTGCACCGTGTCGCGCATGATCAGCGG
>NZ_QKOE01000087.1 GCF_003226565.1 Parazoarcus communis SWub3 = DSM 12120
CGCCGATGTTGAGGTTGATGGCACCGGCATTGATCGGGTCGCGGCCAAGGCTTGAACCTTGCGAACCACTTCCTGGCACCCGCCGTCAGCGTCGAGAACTTGCGAGAAAAAAGCCCAGAACGTGTTCCTCCTTGCTGAACAGCCGGCGCCGGCTGAAGGCGCCATCTGGCCCGTTTTCCAGCGTCTTTGTCGGTATGAAATGCCCGAAACAATCGCCGAACTCGCTGATCGAGTGCTGACGAATCCGGGCCTTCTCTTCGGCCACCCGAGTTCGACAATTTTTTGCGTAAGTGACTGATTATGCGTAGATCACGCTTTCAAAATTGGCACTACAGCTTTTTGACGGCGGGTTCGGGAAGGTCGATGGCGTCGAAGAGGTTGCGTTGCTCCGTGGAAAGTGAGGTCAGTCCGGTGGCGGTCTGCTGTCGGTGCAGGGTGATCTGGTGATACTGGATTCGGCGCGCAATCTCGAGTGCCCGCTCGGGCGACAGCCGCTGATCGCTGGCCTTGAGTCGCATGCGCAACACGCGGTAAAGCACCAGTGCGAGGACGCAGATGAAGGCGTGGGCACGGATGCGCTTGGGCAAGCGGTGATAGACGGGGGCGATCTCGATTTCGCTCTTGAGCACACGGAATCCGCGCTCGATGTCGGCCAGCGCCTTGTAGCGCGCAACGATCTCGACCGGGGTGTGGTCGGGCATGTTTGTC
>NZ_QKOE01000088.1 GCF_003226565.1 Parazoarcus communis SWub3 = DSM 12120
AGCAGCCCTACGAGTTCGGCTACCAGTCGATGATCAAGCTCGCCAAGTACATCGAAGGCGACAAATCGGTGGTTCCGGCCAACAAGCTGGATATCGTTCCCACCCAGGTCGTCGACAAGTCGAACGTTGGCGACTTCGCGAAGAAGATCCAGACGTTGCTGCGAAAGTAGGAGGAGCGGCGGTGGCTTCGTCGGCCAACCGCGTCGTCTCTTCGAGGCATCGGAAGTGAGTATCGTCGACCGATGGCTGTCATGACCGCGCCGCTCTTCGAGTTGAGGTCGGTCTCCAAGACGTATCCCGGCGTTGCCGCTCTGCAGGGCGTCAGCCTGTCGATCGCGCCTGGAGAGGTGCTGGGGCTGATCGGCGAGAACGGCGCCGGCAAATCGACCTTGATGAAGATCCTGGGCGGCATCGTGGCGCCGACCTCGGGTGAGGTCGTCGTCGACGGCGCCGTCCACACGAGCTGGTCGGTGAAGGAGGCGACCAGGGCCGGAATCGCCTTCGTCCATCAGGAACTCAACCTCTTCGAGAACCTCGATGTCGCCGCCAATGTCCTGATCGGCCGCGAGCCGCGCCGGTATGGCTGGCTGAACCTGATCGACGTCGACGAGGCGCGGCGCCGCGTCACCGCCATCCTGCAGCGGCTGGGCGTGGATTTTGCAGCCGATACGCCCGTCGAGGATCTCTCCATCGCGCAG
>NZ_QKOE01000008.1 GCF_003226565.1 Parazoarcus communis SWub3 = DSM 12120
CCTTGAACCTATCGGGTATATCCCGCCCGCAGAAGCTGAGGCAAACTACTACAGGCAGCTCGCCAGTCAGGCCGCGATCGCGACCTGACTTAAACCAACCGGCCTCCACGGAACCCGGGGCGATTCATACTGTGCAAGTTCGTTTGGATTGACGAGTAGAGTTCCGTCGAATCCGGCGCTGACGTAAATAATTGGAAGTTTGTTCTTGGCGAGTCCCTTCATCAGTGCAGCAGCGATGCCTGCCTCACCTTCGGACAGAACGAATGCTCTGTCGGTTACGGGGATGTCGCCATCCATGCCACCGCCAAGCCGATCTAAGGCTTGACGAATGAAGTAAGGCTTCTTGGGGGAAGGGAGGCGAACTGCTGTGTTCATCGCCTCACACGAAACCTGGATGCTCAAGAGGTGACGGTCTGGCGTCTTATGGGCGACGATCAATGTAGTCCATTCGAGCCCATGTTCAGTACGGCAGTACCGTACCCCCCCAATGTCGTAGCCTTGACCATTTGCTAGAGCAATCGTGACTTGCTCATTGGGGCCACCGACCGTCAGCTCTGCATCAACCGGTAGCTCGGCAAGTTCACTTGCCATAATCTCGGTATGGGGACTCCCCGAAATCCACGTGCACGCAAGGTGGACCACTTCTGAGACGGTTCGACTTGGGTTAATTGGAAATTCAGTGGAAAAGTTTGTAGTCATACGTCTACCACCTGGGAAAGAGGGCTAACGTTACGGTTAGAGCGCATACCTACTCGTCCAGTGTAACCAGCTCAGCCAGCTTGGCCGCAATGTCAGACATTGGTTCTTCTGCAGTGCTCAGGCCGCTGCGTGAGCCAAGCAAGGGGCTTACGTCGCGAAGGGTCTCATAAGTGGTGTCGTGCACGATGGGTACGAGTAGATCACGCGCCAAGAGTGCTGAAAGCTCTTTGTCAGCGATACCTTCCGCCTTTACGCGGCTTAGGAATGCAGGAGTTACCAACACAATACCGACTCGCGATTTCGCTAAGCCTTTGTCGATTTCGCGTAGTAGCGACGTACCAAGGAGCACGTCTTTTTCACTGAACCAAACGGAGACGCCTTTCGATTCGAGTAGATCGTGCAGCTCTTTTGCAGCCCCCTTACGATCGTCCCAAGCGTGACAGAGAAAAATGTCCCGTAGGTCGGGCACGGACGCCCGCCTTTCGACGTTTTCGCGTACCGGTGTAAGCGTCCGTACCTCGGAAGGCGTGTACATAACGGGTGAACTTGCCCTAGACCAGCGGGGTTTCGTGGTGCGGCCTGATCCGCCGCCACTGCTTCGGCTGCTCCCGCTACTACCACTGGCGCTACTGCCCCCATATGACAAGTACGGCGAGGATGGATATGGCGAATACGAGCGGTAACCACCATATCGGCTGCTACACGCTGGGCAAGCCGCTGCTGCGCTCGCTGTGCGGTGACCACGTACTGGTGCTGTGCATCTTGCCATTTTGAAAACCTCCTCAGAATTCGGTGTGCTCTAACGCTCGCGGTAAGCCGCGCCGGAGTGCGAAGCACGGAGGGCACCCACAAGCGGAGCTTGTGGGCGTTGGCTTGACCAACCAGTTAGGCCGCTGCGCGAAGTGGAGTAGGGCGGACTCATTGTGGATTGCCTACATTGAGCGTAACGTTTCTAAAAAATTGCCATATAAACCAACTAAAACGGGTTCGTGGACTCCATTTACCGCCAGGCCAAACAAGTTGAGTTCTTCGTCGTACACAATCTTGTATCCCTCACCCAAATTTGGGCCTTCTTCGAATACGAGCCAGAGGTCTTCCGGCTCGTTGTTGTTATGACTATTTAGGAAGCGTTTCTTCTTTGGTTCAAGGAGGCATTCCCTGAGAGGCCGGCCTCGCCAGTCAGTGAGCGAATCAGTGCTCTTGAGCTCTTCTGCAATGAGCCTAGAAAGTTCTTGCGGAGTCATTATCAAGAGGCCTAACTTTGTTTTCTGGCGACAACTTTGCCGCGTAACACCGGATTGCCGGATAACGTGTCCTGCAAGCTACTGTTTAAACTCAGAAATAACTCGAAACTCAGCATAACAAGACAGAAAAAGCAGCAGCCAACGACCTGCTGGGTTGATCCGACCCATCTGGCACACAGCCCGACAGCATGCCGCCTCGCCCTGATGGCCGCGATCCGAAAGCCCCGACCCACGCCATCCTCCATCAAAACCCACACTTCAACGCCCACATTTCATCTCCCACCCGCCTTCTGTCCTCCTTCAGCCGTTCCTGGCTTTTTGAGCTTTGCCCCCGGCGCGCGCTTTCATCAATCCTGGCCATCCGCTCTTCCAGTAACGCGCATTGCCTTGCGTGACGCTCGCCCAGGCTGCTGGTGCGGGCGATGAACCCGACCTGGCTGTGGTCGATGCTTGTTTCCGGCGGGCGTGCTTGTGGCGATGGGCTGGAGATCGATGGTGGGCTGACGACGCTGAAGGTGCCGCCGGCGACTGGTGCTTGCCGTGCCTCAGCCGCGCAGGCGCTGCGCTGGTAGGTCACCCGGCCTTGATGTTCGCAGCGCACCAGGGCCTGGTTCTGCTCGGTTGTGGCTGGTGGGGTGTGCGGTCTGGCGGATGGGGGGTTGGCCGCTTCGGTTGCGCCGTGTGTTGCGGTGGGCGATGGCGTGGGGGCAGGGGCGGTCTGGCGGGCGTCCCACCACAGAGCGGTGGCCAGCAGGGCGCCGATCAGCATGGTCAGGCTGATGGCCAGCGTGGTTTCCTGGATGGCGTTTCGGCTCATTCGGTCTGCCCTGCGGGTGTCTGTGTGCGTGTGTCCTGATGCAGTTGCTTGCGTATTGCATGCTTTGCCGATGACGACGCCGGCATCCGCCGGAATGCTGGCGGCGTGACGGGTGAAACGGCTCCATTCGCCTATCGTATGTCTTTTTTCTTTTTGTTACGTGTCGATTTGATCACGATTGTGTTTTTGGGGGGGTGAGGCGGGGAGGCGTTGGCGTGGCGTGGTGGGGCCAGCGGTGTGCCGATCGTGCGGGCAGTGGGGTGAAGCGGAGGGTGGATGGGTTGTCTGGGCGTTGCGTTGGAGGCGTGGATGCGCTCTATAATGCGAACAATTCTTATCCACATATTGCCTGTTGCCTGGGTCCGGGTGTGTTTGCGTTGCCGGCCGGTGGTGGGTGTTTGTCTTGTTCGCCACTTTGGGCCGGATCGCCTTGCTGACCCGCTACTATCGAGACCTGCTGAACTTTTGCCTGCGCAAGACGCGGGACCGGGATGCGGCTGCGGATCTGGCGCAGGAGAGCTTTACCCGCGTGCTGGCAATGCAGCGTGCGGGGCAGGTGGTTTTTGAGCCGGGGGCCTTGCTGCGGCAGGTGGCCCTGCGCGCCAAGATTGATCTGGACCGGCGTGCGATGGTGCGGCAGCACGAGGCGCTGGACGCCCTGGATGAGACCTTGCAGCCGGCTGCCAGCCCGCACCAGCAGCCGGAACAGGTTTATGCATCGTCCCGCGCCGTTCAGGCCTACCTCGATACCATTGATCAACTGCCGCCGCGTTGCCGTGAGGCCTTTACCCTGTATGTGTTCGACGACTTGCCCAACAAGGAGATTGCCGAGCGCATGGGCATTTCGCTCAGCATGGTCAATCAGTACATCAGCCGCGGCAAGCTGGCGTGCGCTGCCTGCCGGGATGCGCTTGAAAAAGATGACTGAGCGATTGATCCCCTGTTGTTTGCCGGGCTGTGCCGTGTGGGGTGCAGTTTTGCACCGGCTGGTGCGTCTTGTTGGATGAGATGAGCCCCTACACGCCCCCCCGCCCAGCCAGCCGCCCCCCGCTTGATGCGGAGGAGGAGGCGCGCGAGCTGGAGGCGTTTTTGCGTGCGCAGGATCCGGTGGATCTGGCGGCTGCAGACTGGCACATGCGCTGGGAGCAAGGGCTGGATGCCGAGGGCGAGCGCCAGTTGCAGGCCTGGCTGGCCGAGGCGCCGGCCCATGCGGCGGCGTTTGCGCGGCTGGACCGCAGTGCAACCGATTTGCATGCCATTGCGGTAGACCTGCGCCGGGCCGGGGCAGCGACTGCGCCCGTGCCTGCGCCCGTGCCTGCGGCGGAGCCGCCGCGTGCGGGCCGGCCCCGCTTTAGCGGGTGGCGGTTTGCCGGCTGGCGGGCGTGGCGACCACGGCTACCACGGCCGGCGTGGGTGGCCCTGTGCGGGATGGTGCTGCTGGTGCTGGGCCATGGGTGGTGGCAGTTGCCGGGTTTTGAGCAGGATTATGCGGTGGCGCGTGGCCAGCGCCAGAACGTGGCCTTGCCGGATGGCAGTGTGATGCACCTGGACGCACAGAGCCGCAGCCGGGTCAGCCTGTACCGCGACCGGCGCGAGGTACACCTTGCCGAGGGCCAGGCGATGTTCAGCGTGATGCCGGACCGCGACCGGCCTTTTCAGGTGCTGGCCGGGTCGGCGCGTGTGACCGTGGTGGGCACGCGGTTTTCGGTGCGGGTGGAGCCTTTGGGGGCGGATGCCGGTACCGTAAGGGTGGCGGTGGAGGAGGGCCAGGTGCAGGTGCAGGGCCAGGTGCAGGTGCAGGGCCGGCCTGTGCTTGCCGGGCACGCTCGGACAGAGACGGCCGATCTGCGTGCGGGCCAGGTAGTGGTGGTGGCTGCGGATGGAAGGGTGAGTGCGGTGGCGGCGGTGTCACCCGAAAACATCGCGCCCTGGCGCCAGGGCATGCTGCGCTTTGACAGCACGCCGCTGGCCGCAGTGCTGCAGGAGATGGAACGCTATGGCCCGACCGGGCTGGTGCTGGACGACCCGGCGCTGGGTGCCCTGCTTGTGGGCGGCAGTTACCGGATTGGCCGTGTCGATGAATTTGCCAGCGTACTGCCCCGCATTCTGCCGGTGCGCCTGGTGGCCGGGGCGGACGGCAAGACCCGGATTCTGGGTGCCGCGGATCGGTGAGCACCGCGGCGGGCCGCTGCAAAAAAAAAGTGTGTGGCTTGGGGGTGCAGTTTTGGAAAGGTGGTGCGTCTTGATGGGTATTGAAACTCGATTTCATTCTCTTTTAAGTGACGGACGACACCTTCATGCATCAGACGCCTTCCTTTTTTCGCCGGGCCCCGCTGGCTTTGGCGCTTTCGCTGACCTTTGCCTGGCCCCTGGTGGCGCAGGCCCAGACACCGGTTGACGACCGCGTCAGCCAGCTGGCGATTGCCGCACAGCCCCTGGGGGCGGCGCTTAACGCGCTGTCGGCTGCGACCGGTGTGCCGATTGCGTTTTCGCCGGAGTGGGTGGCCGGCAAGATGGCACCGGCGCTGCAGGGCAGCTTGCCGCTGGGTCAGGCCCTGGCGTTGTTGCTGGCCGACAGCGGGCTGGAGGCAGTACGCCAGGGTGAGACCATGGTGGTGCAGCCGCAGCGACCGCGCACCGAAACCACCTTGCGCAGCGTCGAGGTGGCGGCGCCGGCGGTGTATGGCGTCACCCAGAACCTGAGCGCCAAGGTGGGCGCGGGGGCCTTGGGCCAGGTGACGCAGAAGGACACGCCGTTTTCCAGCGCGGTGATCAGCAACGAGCAGATTCTGGAGCAGGCGTCGCAGAAGCTGGGCGAGCTGTTCATTCAGGACGCATCGGTGTCGGACAACAGCGGCACCTATACCGCGTGGGGCACTTACCTGACGGTGCGCGGCATGGAGCTTGACTGGCAGGGGTCTTACCGCATCGATGGCCAGCCGTTTCTGGGCTACACGGTGACGCTGCCGTACGAGCATTTCGAGCAGGTGGAGCTGCTGAAGGGGGCGACCGGTTTCATGTACGGGTTTGGCGCGCCCGGCGGCATGCTGAACTACGTCACCAAGAAGCCGACCGATGACACCACGCGCAGCGTCAGCCTGGGCTACAGCGCCAACAGCATTGCGCGCGGCACCGTCGATCTGGGGGGGCGCCTGGGTGAGGACGGCGCGCTGGGTTATCGCTTTACCGCCACCCATGAGGAAGGCGATACCGCCAACGGCGGCCCGCTGCGGCGCGATTCGCTGCTGCTGGCGCTGGATGCCCGTTTGAGCGAGCGCCTGAGCTGGGATTTTCAGCTGATCTACCAGGATCGTCTGGCGAAGGATACCGAACCCAGCATCACGCTGTTCAGCTACACCGATGGGCATCTGCCGGCCGAGATCCGCAATAGCGACAAGCTGGTGGGGCCGGGCAACTACATGGACAACCAGTTTGGCTTTGTCTCCACCGGCCTGCGCTATCGCCTGAACGCAGACTGGACGGCATCTACCCGCTTCAGCCAGAGTTATTCGCAAACGCGCCGCAACGAGTCGGTGCTGAACCTGCAGAATGCCGCGGGCGATTATGTCAATGACCGCTCCGACTATGGCGAGCGCTACCAGTACCGCTACTGGGATGCGATGCTGCAGGGGCGCAGTGTGCTGGGGGGCATGGCCCACAATATTGTGGCGGGTGTGTCGTGGCAGAAGCAGATGAACGACGATGCCCGCAACTGGGTGTACAACGCGGGTGCCGGCACCGGCAACCTGCATCAGCAGAACACGGTGGCGTACTACAGCAGCGGTTCGCTGGGCGACCTGGATCTGTACCGCTCCGCCGAGGTGACCCAGAAGGCGGTCTTTGCCAGCGATCGTATCGAGCTGGACCCGCGCTGGTCGGTGCTGGCGGGCGTGCGCTGGACGCATTTCGAGCGTCGCAGCTGGACCGCCGCCGGGGTGGCCAACACGCCTTACAAAGAGCCCGGCATCATCACCCCGACCGTGGCGCTGATGTACAAGCTGGCCGACGACAGCACGGCTTACGCCAGCTATGTGGAATCACTGCAGCAGGGCGGCACGGTGTCCAACAACCCCATCTACACCAATGCCGGCGAGGTGCTGGACCCGCTGGTCAGCAAGCAGTGGGAGCTGGGGGTGAAGAAGGACAGCACGCACTGGTCCGGCACCGCTGCGTTGTTCCGGGTGGAAAAAACCTCCGAGTATGACGAAAGCTGCGGGGTGTCGTGCCTGACCCGCAAGCAGAGCGGCAAGTCGGTGTTCCAGGGGCTGGAGCTGGGCGCCACCTTGCGCCTGAGCAGTCTGTGGAGCGTGGGCGGCAACCTGATGGCGCTGGATACCGAATACGCCTCCGGTAGCGACTACGAGGGCAAACGGGTGGCCGGCGCTCCCCGCCTTGTGGCCACCGCCCAGGTGGCGTACAGCGTGCCGCAGGTTGCCGGGCTGCAGTTGCGCCTGGGGGCGAAGTACACCGGCAAGACGCCGCTGCGCCCCGACAACAGCCTGGATGTGGATGGCTACACCCTGGTCAGCCTGGGCGCGTCGTACGACACCCTGGTCAATGGCCATGCCACCACCTTTCGCGCCAACATCAACAATCTGCTGGATGACAAGTACTGGATGTACCAGTACGCCAACTACATCAAGGCCGGCGAACCGCGCACGTTCAACCTGAGCGCAACCGTGCACTTCTAAGCACGCCTGCCGCGCGCGCCCCGGCCGCGTTCCGGCGGCGGGGTGTGCGCGGCGACCGATGGAGACTGCAAGACATGAAAGCCAGAACGGTGGCCGCCTGGTCGTGGATACACAAATGGAGCAGCCTGGTCTGTACCCTGTTCATGTTGCTGTTGTGCCTGACCGGCCTGCCGCTGATCTTTCATCACGAGATCGAGCACCTGGCGGGCGATGCGGTCAGCACCGCGGAGATGCCGGCAGACACGCCGCGCTTCAACCTGGATCAGCTGGTGGACAACGCCCGGGCCCGCTTTCCGGGCAAGTACGTGATGTATCTGAGCCAGGAGGAGGACGACAAGAGCTTCTGGTATGTGGCCCTGGCCGATCGCCTGGATGAAACCGAGAAGTTCGACGTGGCGGTGCTCGATGCCCGTACCGGCGAGCATCTGAAGGCGCCCGATTTCTATTCGGGTTTCATGTACTGGATGGCGCGCCTGCACATCGACCTGTTCATGGGGTTGCCCGGCATGTTGTTCCTGGGGTTCATGGGGCTGCTGCTGGTGCTGTCCATTGTGTCGGGCGTGGTGCTGTACGCCCCTTTCATGCAGAAACTGCGCTACGGCGAGGTGCGCCGGGCGCGGTCGCGCCGCCTGTACTGGCTGGACCTGCACAATCTGCTGGGCATTACCACCGTGGCCTGGGCGCTGGTGGTGGGCATCACCGGGGTCATCAACACGCTGGAAGAGCCCACCGTCAGCTACTGGCGCGAACATCATCTGCAGCCCTGGCTGGCGCAGTACGGCGACGGCGAGCCGCCACCGCCGACGCGCTTTGCCTCGCTGGATGCCGCCGTGCGCCAGGCCGAGGCCGAGCAGCCGGGCATGCAGCTGAGCTACATCGCGTTTCCCGGGGTGCTTGGCGGCACGCCGCATCACTACAGCATCTACCTGCAGGGCAGCACGCCCTTTACCTCCAAGCTGTACCAGCCGGTGCTGGTGGACGTGCTGACCGGCGAGAGTGCGGGCAGCGTGCCCCCGCCCTGGTATCTGCAGGCGCTATACCTGTCACAACCGCTGCACTTTGGCGATTACGGCGGCATGCCGATGAAGATTCTGTGGGCGGTGCTCGACCTGATCACCATCGTGGTGCTGGTCAGCGGTCTGTACCTCTGGCTGTGGAAGCCCGGCCGACAGGGCCGCCCGCTTGCCCGGCCGGATGTGTCCCCCGCAGGTGCGGCGGCGGTCGGTGGGGGTTACCGCAGCGCGCCCAGGCCGGCTGCTGCCCCACCCGTGTTCCGCATCCCCCTGCTGCTGGCCGGCCTGACCCTGCTGGGCCTGATTGCCGGCTTGCTGGGCGACGGCCTGCTGGACGGGCTGGCCTGGGCGGGCCTCGGCTTGCCCGTGTTGCTGGGGCTGCACAAGGCGCTGGGCGCGCACGGGAGGCGGCGAGGCAGGCAGGGTGATGACCAGGCGCTGGCGCGACCGGATGTACGTGCCGATGGCGGAGCAACTGACGGCTTGCGGCCGCCGGGGCCGGGCGTGCCGACGCAGCCTTGATGTTCAGGGGCACGCCCCGCAGCGTATGACGGGATAGGGGGGCGGCTGCGGGGTGGAAGGCGCCTGGCGCTTTACGGGTTGTGGCGCCGTTTAAATACCCGGGATGGTGCGCAGCATGTTTGCACCGGCAGGGGACAAGAGCCAGCCGAGGGCGCCACAGTTCAGGACGACAGTGATCCAGAATGTGGTCTGGAAGGAGGGCTTTGTCGACTTGTGTCGCAGCAGTCGCTGCGCAAGCAAGGCGCCGGGCCAGCCACCTATCAGCGCAAAAACATGCAGCGTGCTCTCGCGAGTGCGCCATTGATCGCGTTGTGCGGCGGATTTGTCGATGGCGTAGGCGATGAAGGCAATCAGACTGGCGCCTGAATAGAGCATGAGCACTGCAGCCGGCAGCCGGCCAAGGTGCACCGCCGCGCCAATCAGCAGCAGAAATCCGAAGGCAATGACAAAAGGCAGCTTGCTGCGGCCCCGCGCACGGGGCGGGGCGATCCGTGTGCCGACATAGGCGACGGTCCTGGCTTGCGCGCGGCCCTTGTCGTCGACCGCCAGTTCGTAAGTGACGAGTTCGTCACCTACCGGGCGCAGCTGCCGTCCGGAGAAGGCGTTGATGTGCAGGAAAACCTGGGCTCCACCACCATTGGGCGTGATGAAGCCGAAACCTTTGTCGTCGTTCCAGCGAGTGATTCGACCTTGATGGCGCATGGATGTCAGGTGCGTGTGAGTGATCCCGCACATCATAGTGGGTGGTTTTGTCTCGCACCCTGTCAAAGCGTCACGGTCGGTATTCGATTTCCGGCAGGACCAGTTCCCATGTCTGGCATGACAGGGCCTGCTCGTGGTCCTTGGCGTGACGGACCAGTATCGCTGCGACGCGCACGGCGATGATCGCGCCTGCCGGAGGCTGGAACTTGGATGACATGCGCCCGACGGGCACGCCGGATACGTCGGTGATCTCCCAGCCCTTGCCGTCGCTTCTGGGACACAGTTCGAGCGGGCTGCCGACGTCGAGTGCGGCGAGGGCACGGTGGATGGGGGCGCCGGGCGCGAAGCGACCGGGCCATGACAGGAAGACTTTTTCTTGATCGGCGTACCAGGTGCGGTGTGTGGCGCGAGGGTCTGGGGCTTGGGGTGTGGGTTGGGAGCGTAGTGCCAGACCTTGCAGGCTGCGGATGAAAGGATGGTGGCCGCCCATCGCTTCACACAGCGTCAGCGATTGACGCGCCCGGGTCATCGCGACGTAGAACAGCCGGCGTTCGTCGTCGCTGCGGCCTTGCCAGCCCCCACCGTCGAGAATCAGGACATGGTCGAATTCCAGCCCTTTGGCCCGGTGTGCGGTCATCAGTGCCATGGGGGCGTTGGCACGGGCTGAGGTGGCGGGCTTGCCGATGGCGCCGAAGTCGTACAGCGACTCGATGAGGTCATCGACCATCAGCGCTCCGCTGGGTGCTGCGCTGTCGGTGTCCAGGATGAACTGGGCCAGCGCGGCGCGGTAGGGGTGTTCGATGGTGCTGGCGACGGGTACGCCGAAGCGGTGGCGGAACCAGCGTGTCAGGACGCCGGCCTTGAGCAACACGCGGCGACGCGCATGGGGGCGCTGTCTGCCGAGGACGGTCAGCAGGGCATTGCCCTCGCGGGTGTGGTGCAGGTGAACTTGGCCACCGTCGCGTTGCATCTGTACCGGAATGTCATTCAGGCGGCATAGTGCGGCGATGGGTTCCAGATCCTCCCAGCGGCGGGCGATCACGGCGAAGCGACCCCATTGCCCACCAGCTTGTGCAGCGGGGCCGGTCTGCAGATCGTGCAGGCGCTTGAGTTCGCCAAGGGCGATTTGCGCTTCCTGGTGAGGGTTGCGGGGGACTTCGAGCACATGAACACGGCCGCGGGCGAGCGTATCGAGTGCTTCCTGTGGGCCGCCATGGGGCAGGTTGTGCCGGGCATGGTCGATACGGATGTCCTGGCCGGTCTTCATGCGCTCGCGCGCGGGTTCGATGATGCGGTTGGCCGCGTGGATGATGTGCTGGGTGGAACGGTAGTTTTCCATCAGCGCGTAGCGTCGCGCGTGGTAGTCGGATTCGAATTGGCGGATGTAGCGCACACTGGCGCCGTCGAACGCATAGATGTTCTGGTCGTCATCGCCAACCACCATCAGCGAGACGCGGTCTTCTTCGGTCTGCAGCGTGCGACCGGCGACGGCGCTGATCAGGGCGTAGTGGTCGCCGTTGATGTCCTGATATTCATCGACGAGCAGGAAGCGCAGGCCGGCGAGCAGGCGGTCGCGCAGAATCGATGGAGCGACAGCGTCTGCAGCGGTGTCGGGTGTGTCCGGTCCGTTTTCTGCGCTACGCAGGCGTCGGGTGGCCTGGCGGATGACCTCGCCGAAATCCACGGCGTCACCCCGTTCGATGGCGACGGCATAGCTGGTGCCGGTCAGCCGCATGGCCAGGCCGTGCAGGGTCTGCACCGCGACGCCCGCAGCATCGCTACCGACCAGCGCCCATAGACGACGGCGGATTTCATTGGCCGCCGAGCGGTTGTAGGCCAGTACCATGATCTCTTCGGGCAGGACCATGCATTCACGCAGCAGCCAGGCGACGCGATGGACGATGACCCGGGTCTTGCCCGCACCCGGGCCCGCCAGCACCAGGTGGTTGCCTTCAAGGGGGGCGGCGACGATGGCTTGTTGGTCGGGGTTGGCCAGGTTGGTGAGGATGCGCCGGTGGGCCTCCTCGGTGGTGGCGATCTCGAGGACGTCCTTGCGGCCAGCGAAGTAGCGCTGCACGAATTCGGCCCGTTCGAGGCTGAAGTAGTCGAATACAAAGCTCATGGCGGCCTGCAGCTTGTCGATGGCGAGCTTGGCGTATTCGGCCATGACATGGACCTGGACGATCTTGTCCTGGTAGTGCAGGGCGAGTTCGGCGTAGTCGGATTTCTTGAACTGGCGGCGGCGTGCCTCGGGGTTGAGGGTAATGCTCATGGCTGCACGGAAGACCGCCTTGCCGCGTGCGAGGTGCAGCACCTCGTTGGCGTCGAGGTAGAGCAGGGTGGCCGAGAGCGCGCTGTCCCACTGGCGGATGTCGAGGTCGGCGAGCGTGGTGTCAGCCTGCAGTGCGGCTTCGAGTTCGCCTTGCTTGCAGGTGACCAGCAGGGTGTTGCCTTGCCGGCGGCGCAGGAACTCGGTGAGCAGTGCGCGAGCCAGATGCATGCGCCGGGCGCGGATGGTGTCGATGTCCGCCCAGCTGCGCAGCAGCTTCAGGTACCGGCTATCGGCCGATTGCGGACGCAGGGCAAAGAAGCCGCGTTGGGCTGCACCTTGACCAAAGGGTTCGGCAAAGGATTTCAGCAGGCGGGTAAGCCGTTCGGGGTCGAAGTCGATCTGGGTGTCACGTCGCAGGGTGTCGCACAGGCGGCGTACGTTGAGTACTTGCCAGTTTTCCTGATCAGCGTCGGGTGCGGCCTCGCGCAGATTGGCAAGCAGGGCGTCCTCGATGCGAGCCAGTTCGTCGAGCCGCTGCACGGTGTCCGGGTCGCGGTACAGGGTGATGCCGATTTCGGTGTCGTTCGACAGCAGTTTCCAGCGGTCCAGCTCGCGCAGCATGTTTTGCAGCGCGCGTGAATCGCGTCCGGTGATGAGCATCAGGTCGTCGGTGGATAGACCTTCGTCATCATTGGCCTGGATCAGGGCGGAGAGGATGCGGACATAGGGCTCGATGTCGGCGTCGGCGCCCAGCTTGCGCTGCAGCAGTGCGCGTGCCTCGTCGAGCGTTGCGACCAGCAGGCTGCCCGGGAAGACCCGGGTGTGGTTTTCGTGGCGTTCGAGCAGGCGGGCTTCTTCCAGCCAGGCGACGGCGATGCGTACCTTGGTGTCGGCATCGCCTGCGTCGGGGTCGATGCGGTGTTTGTCGGGTATCTCGAGCAGGATCTCGCCGGCGGTGACGACCACTTCACCTTCGCCGCGATCCTTGCGTTCGATGGCGCGTAGCGCCTTCAGGATGGAGAGGATGTCGTGCTGAGTCAGCCGGGCGTTTCTGAGCAGGCGGAACTGGACGTCGAGGTCGGTTTCGTCATAGAGCAGCACGCAGCGTGCAGCTTCCTGGTCACGCCCGGCACGGCCGGCTTCCTGCAGGTAGTTTTCCAGCGAACCGGGGGTGTCGAGGTGGATGACCAGACGCACGTCGGGCTTGTCCACGCCCATGCCGAAGGCGTTAGTGGCGGCAATGACGCGCAGGCTGCCGGCGAGGAAGGCTTCCTGCACCGCGCGTTTTTCCGTCGGCAGCATGCCACCGTGGAAATGGCCGCAGGCGAGCCCGGCCTCTTTCAGGAATGAGGACAGCTCTTCGACGGTTTTCTGGCGGGCGCAGAAGACAATGGCGCCGCCTTCCTCACGCAGGGCGTCTTGCAGCAGGCGAAGAACCTCGCCGTACTTGAGCGTGCCGGGTACTGGACGAACTTCATAGTGCAGGTTTTCGCGCTTGACGCCGCCTTCCTGTCGATCCAGGACGATGCCCAGACGTTTCTCGAAATGCGTGCAGATGTCGTCCACCACGTCGGGTTTGGCGGTGGCGGTAAAGCAGTGTACCGGCGAGGGGGCGTTTTTCTGGCGGGCCTTGATGAAGCGCGACACATACAGGTAGTCGGGACGGAAGTCGTGCCCCCACTTCGACAGACAGTGCGCTTCGTCGAACACCCAGGCGCCGATCTGTCGGTGCATCAGCGCGTTGGTGAAGGCGGTGCTGCGGAACTGCTCGGGGGCGACGAAGATCAGGCCGAGATCACCCAGGCGCAGCTTGTCGAGCATGGCTTGGCGCTCGAGCGGGTTGAGCAGGCTGTTGAGGTAGCCTGCACAGGTGATGCCGCGAGCTTCGAGGTTGTCGACCTGATCCTTCATCAGCGACTGCAGCGGCGAGATGACCACGGTCAGGCTGCCGTTGCGGTAGTAGCGCGCCAGCGCGGGCAACTGGAAACACAGCGACTTGCCCCCGCCAGTGGGCAGGATGGCAAGTGTCGAGCGGCCGGCAAAGCCGTTTTCGACAATGGTTTGCTGCAAGGAGCGGCCGTCGGGGGTGGTGGGGGTGGCGCGAAAGCGGGTAATACCCGGGAAATAGCGTGGCAGCAGGGCTTCGATGTGGTGCTGCTCGCGACACCAGACGCACTCGGGGTCGCTGCAGGGTGTGTCGCGCAGCATGGCGAGGGCCTCACCGACCTTGGGGACGCTGTGCATGACCCAGGGTGGCAGTACCGAGTTGCCGCCGGCGACCCGCAGCCATGTCAGGGTGTAAGCCAGTGCCCGATGCCAGCTCGGGTCGGGCAGGCATTGTTCGATGAGCCGGCGCTGGCCGCTGATGCAGACCTTGCCGGCGCTGGCACGCTGCCAGGCAAGGGCGGCGTCGCCCAGCTTTGGACGCAAGGCGCGACGCAGGGTGGCGAAGAAGTTGGCTAGGCCGCTGCCGTTTTCCGGGGCCAGCAGGAAGTGCAGGCAGCAGGCTTCGTCCGGGTCTTCAGCCACCCGGCGTTGCAGGGCTTCGGTCTGGTCGAGGAAGAGGGTGTAGGCCAGTTCGGCATCCCGCACCGGATCATTGCGGGTGGTGGTGCAGAGTTTGTAATCCTTGACCAGGTGATGGTAGGGGTTCTGCGGGAAGGCGATTGGCGACAGTTCGAGTGTATCGATCAGCGGCAAGCGGTGCAGCGCGAGGCCTGGGTGCAGGGTGGCCAGCGCGGGCTGGTCAAAGGCGGTGACGTTGTGACCAAGGACGAAGGCGGCCCCTTCGGTCAGCCGATCAAGCTGCTGCTGCAGGTCGCGGGCCTTGCCCGACAGGCGCAAGCGGGCGTCGAGGTCCGGGCGGAACACGCCCAGTTCGCGCAAGGCGAGACGGTCGTGGCGGGCGGTTTCGATGTCGAGGCACAAACACCGCGCGCGCGGCGCAGAGAGTGGGTCGGCCATGCAGGAAGCGTGGAGAAAGGAATTCGGCCGATTCTATCCGGATGTTTCGTGCATTACCGATGCATGTGACACGGCATACGGTATGAATGATGCCGCACCCGCTGCTGGATGGTGCGGGTGGGGGAATCGTTTGCGAGCGGCCGTTGCCATTGGGCTGCAACCGGCATCATTCTTCGAACAGTTCAGAATGCGTGCCTGTGCGTACGAAAATGATGGCGCTGCCCTCAAGACGATAGAGCAGTAGAAAATCTCCGCCGATGTGGCATTCCCGGTGGTCTGCCCAATCGCCCTTTAGCGGATGATCAAGCCATTCCGCGCCCAGGGGCTGATCATTGGCGATCAGAAGCAGCATCGCCTCCTTCAGCCGCTTGAGGTCATAGCGGCCCGAGCGGGAAAGGCGGTCCCAGTCCTTCAGGAAAGTCCGGGTGTAGTCACACGCCCTTGGCGGAGCAGCCCGTTTACTGCTGGCGGGCTTTTTCGAGCTCATCAATCAGCCTGTCGGCGCCGTCAAAGCGTGCTGCGCGGGCCTTCATCATGGCGCGGGCTTCTTCCATTGCGGCACGGGTCTGAGCATTCGGAACCTTGAGTTCAAGCGGAAATGCCTGATCGCTGACGACGCGCTTGAGCAGGATACGCACTGCGTCCGATACGGAAAGCCCCATGGCCGCCAGGGCTTCGCTGGCTTGAGCCTTGATTTCGTTATCTACGCGGACATGCAGCATCGTGGATTGAGTCATGGTTGAATCCTCCTTGCTTGCGTATTTTGTATCTCTATTGAGATACAGTCAATCGACTTGGATTGATGGCAGGGGCAGCGCTTCATTCGCAGACACGCTGCACGTGATCAACGGATCTCGGTCAGGAAGCGCTGGCGCGCTGTTTCCAGCGCCAGTCGGCCGGCGTCGTCGGCCAGGCGGAGTGCGCTGCGATGGTAGGTTTCGAAGGCGGCACGCACTTTGGCGGCGTCCAGTTGCTGGGGGGTGTCGTTGGTGGGCGGGGCCGGTGGGGCTTCGCCGGGGACGGGCTGCAGGATGGCGTGCTTGGGGACGAAGTCGGTGCCGCCGCTGTCGGAAGCGGCCGTCATCGGGCCGACCTTGGTGTAGTTGCGGCCTTTCCATTGAAAGCGGGCGCCGATGGGAAGCTGGTCGATCTTCATGAGTGGATGTGCAGGTTTTGGGGTTGGCCTAGTCTAAACGCACAGGCGCGTGCAGGGGCAGGGAACGCAGGCTTGAAGGTGTGTGGAGCCCGGGGCTGTTGATCCGGAGTGAGGATTTGCACGATGTTTGATGCCCGCCGCTTGCCAAGCGCTGCGCCTGAGGCAAACTATGTTCGACGGGCGCCGGAGGCGGGGTCGTCACGCGGGTCGGGCGGGTGCCTGATGGCTTAATTCACATGGGGCGATGTCGTGCGCTCACCATTTCGGATGTGGTTCCACCTCGCGCTGACGCTGGTTGCGGCGGTGTTGGTGCTGTTTGCGCCATCGGCGCGGGCGCTCGACAAGGTGGTGCTGCAACTGAAATGGACCCACGCCTTCCAGTTTGCGGGCTATTACGCTGCAGTCGAAAAGGGCTTCTACCGCGAGGTCGGGCTGGAGGTCGAGCTGCGAGAGGCGGTGCCCGGCCTTGATCCGGTGGAGGAAGTGCTGTCGGGCCGGGCCGCGTACGGGGTGGGCAACAGCAGCCTGTTGCTGGCGCGTAGTGCCGGCAAGCCGGTGGTGGCGCTGGCGGTGGTGTTCCAGCATTCGCCGGTGGTGATCATGGCGCGTGAGTATGAGGCGACCCAGGGTGTTCACAACCTGATTGGCAAGCGCTTGATGGTCGAGCCGCAGTCGGATGAGCTGCTGGCCTATCTCGACCAGGCCGGTGTGCCGCTGGATCGCGTCGAACAGTTGCCGCACAGCTTCAATCCGCAGGATCTGATCGAGGGCAAGGTGGATGCGATCACCGCCTATGTCACCAACGAGCCGTTTTTTCTTGAACAGGCCGGGGTGCCGTTTCACCTGTATACCCCGCGCTCGGTGGGCATCGACTTCTATGGCGACAACCTGTTCACGACGGAGCAGGTGCTCAAGCAAGGTCCGGAGCGGGTCAGGGCGATGCGTGAAGCCAGCTTGCGCGGCTGGCGGTATGCGATGGCGCACCCTGAGGAGGTGATCGACCTGATCATGGCGAAGTATTCGCAGCGCCACCCGCGTGCCTTCTATCAGTTCGAGGCGCGCCAGATGGTACCGTTGCTGATGCCCGAGCTGATCGAGATCGGTTACATGAACCCCGGGCGCTGGCGCCATATTGCGGATACCTATGCTGACCTGGGTTTGATGCCCAGGGATGTCTCGCTGGATGGTTTTCTTTACGAGCCCGATCTCAAGGCCGATCTGAAAGGCTTGTACGCCGCGCTGGTGCTGTTGCTGGGGGTCAGTGCGATTGCGTTCTACATTCACCGGGTGAATCGGCGTCTGGCGCTGGCCTTGATGGAAAGCCATGAGGCGCATGAGGCCTTGAGCCGGTCGGAGGAGCGCCACCGCCTGCTGGCCGACCATGCCAGCGATGTGATCTGGACCATGGATCTGCAGGGGCGCTTCACTTATGTCAGTCCGTCAGTGGAGAAGCTGCGTGGCTATACCGTGGATGAAGTGATGCGGCAGTCGCTCGATGAAGCACTGACGCCCGAGTCCGCGCCCATTGCGGTCGATGGCTTGAGCCGGGCGATTGCCGCTGTGCAGGCGGGGTTGCCGGTGCCGGATTTCCGCGCCGAACTCGAACAGCCTTGCAAGGACGGCAGTACGGTATGGACCGAGGTGACGGTGACCGGCATCCGTAACGAGTCGGGCGTGTTTGTCGGCTTGCTGGGTGTGACCCGCAACATCAGTGAGCGCAAGCAGGCCGAGGCGAAGATGCTGCACATGGCACGGCATGATCCGCTGACTGGCTTGCCCAATCGGGCATTGCTGGCCGACCGCCTGCAGCAGGCGATGGCGGCTGCCCGGCGCGATGGGCAGGTGCTGGCGCTGATGTTCATCGACCTGGACAAGTTCAAGCCGATCAATGACAGCCTGGGGCATGCGGTGGGTGATGTGCTGCTGGTGGAAGTCGCCCGCCGGGTTCGCAATTGCGTGCGTGAGTCCGATACCGTGGCCCGCATCGGGGGAGATGAATTTGTGGTGCTTTTACGTGCGGTCGATAGCGAGTCGGGCGCGCTTGCCGTGGCGGACAAGATCCGGGTAGCGCTGGGTCAGCCGGTCTGCGTGGGTGAACACCGCCTGGGGGTCAGTGCCAGCATTGGTGTGGCGATGTTCCCCGCTCATGGTGAGGATGATCTGGCGCTGACCCAGCATGCGGATATTGCGATGTACGAGGCCAAGGCGCGCGGTGGTGATGCGGTGTACGTGTTCCGCGCGGGGGAGGCCGGCGTCGCTTGAAGGCAGACCGTGGTCTGCCGCATTCGTCCGGACATGAAATGTTTTTCTGTTGACGTGCACGTTAACGTGCACAAAAATGCAGTCAGCTGGTGATGGTTCGATAGATCATTACTTCCCCGACCCCCCGGTGCGTCGAACGCGCCGCAGCTGAGAGCATAACAAGATGTCCAAGTCAGATATTCCCGGCACCCTGGTTCGCGATCATTGGGTGGTGCATCCGCAAGGGCGGATCTTTGCGCGTTCGTGGACGCCCGAACACTCCGCGGCCGCCGCGCCTGCGGCCCCGATCGTGCTGATGCACGATTCGCTGGGGTGCGTTGCCCTGTGGCGGGATTTTCCGCAGGCCCTGGCGGCGGCGACCGGTCGTCAGGTGATTGCCTACGACCGGCTCGGCTTCGGTCAGTCCGACCCGCGGCGCGAGCGGCCTTCGCTCGACTTTGTCGCCGAGGAAGCGCGCGAGTACTTTCCGGTGCTGCGCCAGCAGCTTGGGCTGGCGCGTTTCGTCCTGATGGGCCATAGCGTGGGGGGGGGCATGGCGATCGAATGTGCGGCCCGGTATGGCGAGGGCTGCGAAGCCCTGATCACCGTGGCGGCACAGGTTTTTCCGGAAGATCGCACGCTGGATGGCATCCGCACGGCCAAAGCGCAGTTTGCGGGTGAGGGGCAGGTCGATCGTCTGGCGCGCCACCATGGTGACAAGGCACGCTGGGTGCTGGAGGCCTGGACCGAAAACTGGCTGCACCCCGACTTTGCGCGCTGGACGCTTGAGCCGGTGTTGCCGCAGGTGACGTGCCCGGTGCTCGCCATCCACGGCATTCACGACGAGTACGGCTCGACCCGTCACCCCGAACTGATCGGCGCTTTGAGCACCGGGCCGGCACGGGTCGATATCATGGAGGAGACCTATCACGTGCCGCATCGTGAGCGCCCCGGTGAGGTGCTGAGCCGGGTGGTGGCCTTCCTGGATGCGGCGGTGCCAACCCAGGCGGCGTGAGGCGGCATTCCGGCTGATTCGGTGGGGGCGGGGCGCGATGCAACTTGCGTGTAACGCATATGGGATAAATTGCGCGCATCCCTTTGACCGCAGCCACTCTGCCTGCCGCCGTGTCTGTCCATTCTCCGATCTACGCCAAGACCTCCGCTGGTACCCGGGAGGTGGCCGAGCGCTCGCGCCGGCTGTCGGCGCTTCAACGCCGGGTGCTGATTCTTGTCGATGGTGTTCGCAGCCGCAGCGAACTGGCCGGCCTGCTGGGCGCGGAGGAGATCGACACGGTGCTGGCCGAGTTGCGCCTTGCCGGCCTGATCAGCGACGGCTCACCTCAGCCGGCGCCCCCGCCCGTCGTGCGTCCGGTGGTCGAGGTGGCGCCAGCCATCCTGCATGACGCCAGACAGTTGATGCAGCGAACGACCCGTCTGCACCTTGGGCTGATGGGCGTTGCGCTGCAGGACAAGATTGTTGCGGCGTGCAGTCGCAACGAACTGCTGAGCGTCTGCGCCCAGTGGCACCTGGAAATCCGCGAGTCCCGCGCAGGCCGGGACGAAGCCGATGCCTTGCTGGCGTCGTTTCACGAGATTTTGCGGGCGGCCTGAGTGCCTGGTGCTGTCAGGCTGGGTGGATGACGATCTGGCTACGCACTGGCATTGAGGCAGGAGGGGGTCGTGACGATCACCACCCCTGACCTGCCACCGGCCATCAGAATGAAACGCCGTGCTCCACGCGTTTCAGGTCTGCCATTACCATCATTTGACAGAGTTCTTCAAGCGAGGTCTTGGGCTCCCAGTTCAGCTCACGCTTGGCTTTTTCCGGGTTTCCTACCAGAAGATCGACTTCGGCGGGGCGATAGAATTTCCGATTGACGCGCACCAGTGTGCGGCCTGTGTGAAGGTCAATGCCGATTTCGTTTTCTGCTTTACCCTCGAACACGAGCTTGATGTCGACAGCCTTGAAGGCGAGGGAGACGAAGGTACGAACGGCCTCAGTGCGGCCGGTAGCGAGGACATAGGAATCTGGCTGTTTAGCCTGAAGCATCTGCCACATCCCTTCCACGTAATCCCGCGCATACCCCCAGTCCCGTTTGGCCTCCAGGTTCCCGAGTTCCAGACAGTCCTGCTTGCCCAGCTTGATCCGGGCTACCGCATCGGTGATCTTCCGGGTCACGAACTCGCGGCCGCGTAGTGGCGATTCATGATTGAACAGGATGCCGCTTGCGCCAAAAATGCCATAGCTCTCACGGTAGTTGATTGTCATCCAGTGTGCGTACAGTTTGGCAACACCGTATGGGCTGCATGGATAGAAAGGTGTACTTTCAGTTTGCGGAATGGACTGGACCTTACCGAACATTTCGGAGGTACTGGCCTGATAAAAACGGATCTTCGGGTTCACCAGGCGGATGGCTTCCAGAAGATTCAGGGCGCCAATGGCGTTGATCTGGGTGGTTGTGTTGGGCTGTTCGAAAGAAACGCCGACAAAACTCTGTGCGGCCAGATTGTAGATCTCGTCGGGCTCGATTTTCTGGACCAGTGCGATGCAGATCCCCAGGTCGGTAATGTCATATTCCACCAGGTGTACGTTGGCGTGGTTGAGAATATCCAACTCAGCCAGCCGCCAGAAATTGACCGAACTCGTCCGCCGGTAAGCGCCGTACACGGTATAGCCCTGCTTGAGCAGGAGCTGGGCCAGATAGGCGCCATCCTGGCCGGTGATTCCCGTGACGATGGCCTTTTTTGTCGGTGTTTCCATGGAGTGCGCTGATAATCCTAATCATGAGACGGCAGTTTCGGCTGCCAAAAACGACATTCAGGGCACGGAAGGTGCCGTTGCTTCATGCTAACCTACTTGGCTCACTTGCCGACGTATCGTATAAGACGAAGGACAGATCAGACTCACCGTCCGGCGCGTTCGGACTTCAGGATTTTCCGGATCGGTACGCCATGAATCTCTATCAAGCCGATATTCAGCTTGCTGCTGCCAGGCATCTTCGCGGCCAGCTTTCCTGAGACGAAACAGCCCTCATGCACCCAAGCGCGCTCGAAAATGGTCGCCTCTTCTTTCAGACCTACGTGCATCAGGCCTGTCACGTTCTGGAGATCGGCGCTCAGGATGTGAATGGCAGTTTGCGACAGCTGGCGCCTCCTGGCTGCGACTACGTCGGTCTGGATTTCGTTGAAGGACCCGGGGTGGATGTGGTGCTGGAGGACCCCTATACGCTGCCCTTCGCCGATTGTTCAGCGGACGTCGTGGTCAGTAGTTCCTGCTTCGAGCATGTCGAGTTTTTCTGGCTGATGTTCAATGAAGTCTTGCGGGTCTTGAAGCCGGCGGGGTTGTTCTACCTGAACGCCCCGTCCAATGGCGATTACCACCGCTATCCGGTTGATTGCTGGCGTTTCTACCCGGATGCGGCGATGGCGCTGCTGCACTGGGGGCAGCGCTCTGGCTATCGGCCGGCCTTGCTGGAGTCTTTCACCACCTATCAGCGGCTGGATGTCTGGAATGACTCGGTGGCGGTTTTCGTCAGGGACGAAGCTCAAGCCCATGTTCATCCGGCACGCATGTTGGGACGGGTCGGACGCTACATGAACGGACGTCTGCTTGGGTGTGATGGCATCCTTTGCCCACAGACCGCTTCGGAGGATGGCCAGAAACTGGCGCACCTGACGGGGCATGCCAAGCCTCGTGAATGAACCTCTTTCCCCCGTTTCCTGACCTACCGGATCACAGTCCTGCAACCATGCAACATGTTCATGCGCTAGGCCATATTGACGACACTTTGGCGAAAAAGCTGGATCAGGCCTGGGGGGCGCCGGATGACTGGGCGGCTTGCGGTTGGCATTGGACTCAATTGGACGAGGTGCGTGCTGCCATCAATCGCAAGGTCACAGGCGATGCAGCCTTGTCGCCACTGGCGTGGTTCTTCCGGGTCGTCGGGATGGCGCAGGCGCTTCCACTGACGCGCGTGCTGGTGCTTGGTTGCGGCGCTGGACGGGTGGAGCGGGAGGTCATGCAACAGGGCTGGGCGCGCGAGGTTGTGGCCATCGATCTGTCAGCCAAGGTGCTGGAGGTGGCCCGCGCGGAGGCCACAGGTCTGCACGGCATTGGCTATTTCCAGGCTGACATGAATTGCCTGCCGATTGGGGATGGCCCATTTCAGCCGGCTGCTTTTGATGCTGTGCTTGGGGTATCCAGTGTTCACCATTGCGCCGAACTGGAGTGCCTGTACCAAAGACTTGGTGTGTTGCTTCGACCCGGCGGATTCCTGTTCCTCGATGAATATGTGGGGCCGGATCGTTTCCAGTGGCCAGACGCCCAGTTGCGTCATCTCAACCGGCTCGCCGGGCTGCTTCCCACGCACATGATGAGCACGTTGCAAGGGGAGTACCGAAGCTGCTTTCGCGCACCCAGCGTAGCTGAAGTGATCGCGGTCGACCCTTCCGAGGCGGTGCGGTCGTCCGATTTGTTGTCATTGCTCGGGGCGTACTTTGTTGATGTGATGGTTCGCCCCTATGGCGGAGCCATCTTGCATCTGCTTCTGGCCCACACCGCTCAGAACTTTGTGGGCGAAAAGGCGGCGCCCTATCTCCACAGCGTCATGGCTGCCGAGGATGAGCTATACCGCAGTGGCCAGTTGCAGCATCACTTTGCTTGTGCGATTGCACGCCGGCCCGGCTGAGCCAGTCGGCCATCCAGGCCCAATTGTTTTGACCCAGCAGCATCAGGCGTTGAGGGCTTTCCACCGCCTGGGTGGCGGGTAGCCGTCGATAGGCCTGACGGATCAGGGGCAAGCGTTCCTGCAGCAAGGTGGATTGGGGGTTCAGACCGGTGATGACCGTCAGGCCGGAGGGGGCGACGGGTAATGTGACCATGTGCAGATCAGGACGCAGGGCCCGCAGGCATGGCACCATTTTCCAGGTATCGCCGGTATAGAAGCCTGTGTTGCGCACGCTGCCTGAGGTGGATTCAGTCAAGGGCAGGGTGTCGTGCAACAGTACGACGGATTCTGGTGCCGCGTGGCGTTCCAGTGCGATGAAGTCTTCCAGAACGCTTTCAAAGCGGTGGTCTCCGTCTATGAAGGCCAGATTGAACCCTCTCTCGAGACCGCAGCCGTCTGGCACCGAGGCAAAGAAGGCGGCGCTGGTCTGGCGGAACAGCCGGGCGGGGGCGCCGCACACCTCCAGGGGGTTACCCAGTGGATTCGGATCAATGGCGATGACCTGGCTGGCTGCTTGGACCAAGGCGAGCGAGGCGCCGCTTTCCACGCCAATCTCCACATAAAGGTCGGGCTGCAGTCGCTGGTGGAACCAGTTTAGCCATTCGTGGTAATTCGGTCCTGGCCAGCGCAAACGTGCCAAGGCTTGATGAGCGGAGGGCAGATTGGGTTCCTCTGCCAACAGTTTCCACAGGGCCGCTGCGGCCCGCTCGGGCTGGCCCAGTGCCATCCAGTGCTTGAACTGCTGGGCCGCTTCTCGGTCGAGGGGGTGTTGCTGCATGTGGATGTCAGACGCCCGCCGCCGCATTGCGCACCAGCTGGCGGACGGTACTCATGAATTGTTCCGGGGCGTAACGGGTCTGGCAGGTTGCCCAGGCGGCTTGTTGCTGCAGCCGCCAGGCGACATCGTCCTGCAGCAGGCGGGCGATTTCCTGCGCGAAGGTGGTGGAGTCGGCAGCGCCACGGATGTCTGTTCCATGCTCCCAGGCGAGCTGCTCCACCAACAAGGATGAGGCCACCACGGGAATGCCATGCGCGGCCGCTTCAATGACTTTCAGTGGCACACCACCGGCAAAGCGGGCCGGGGCGATGAAGACCCGGGCCTGGTCATAATGGGGCGCCAGATCTGCCTGGGCCCCCAGCACCTCCAGGTGTGTGCCGGCCAGCGCTGCGACGCGGTAGGAGCGGCATTCGCCGACAACGCGCAGGCGAGGTAATGCGGGCAGCCGTTCGCGCAGCTGGGGCAGGACCTCTTCTACAAACCAAAGCAGGCCGTCCTCGTTGGGCGTGTCGGGGTGCAAGGCACCGACAAAAAGCAGCCCCTGGCGCAGGCTGGCGTCAGGAACATCCCGACGAACGGAGATGGCGTGGCTGAGCGTCGCGACTTCGTGACCCGCCGAGCGGAAGTGTGCAGCATCAATCGCGGAGACGACGACGCTGCGATAGGTGCCTTGAGCCTGTTCCAGTTCGGCTTGCAGTCGGGCCTCGGCCTGCTCTGGGGTCAGAGGGCGGCCTTTCGCTGCGGCCTCTCCGATTTCCCGCAAGGCGAACAAGGCCTCCGAGTCATAAATGATGCGCATATGCTCGAACAGCTCCGGACGCCGTTCACGCAGGGGTTGCAGGGCCTTCAGATTGGGCGGGCGGCTGACCCAGAGCACATCGTAGACGTCACGTCGCTGCTCGAGGAAGCGCTCGAGTCCGGCCATGCCGAAGCTCGGGCCCAGCATGACTTCAGTGCTATGCGGAAGGGAGGCATACACCGCCTCCCAATCGTCTTCGAACCGCCACAGGGGGTACAAGGTTACCGGCCAGCCTTCCAGCGCCTGCAGTACCAGGCGCGCCCGGGGTAGCCCCCCGCCACGGGCCATGTGGGGTACTTCGTTCTCCAGCATCAGGATGCGGGGCTTGCGCGGATTGTCGGTGGGTGAATGCCAGCGGTCTCCATCCAGGGGGACGGGGCGGGGGGACGGCTGCTGCGCCAGCCAGTTATGCTGCTTTGCCAGAAAGCGGCGGCGGTTGTCACGCATCCGTTGTTCGGCCTCGCCGTTGCCGGCGCTACCCCATTCCAGATGCTCCACCAGCACCCTCGGCTCGTAGACAACGCGGAAGCCTGCCTGCCAGACCCTTACGCAAAAGTCGCTGTCTTCGTAGTAGGCAGGCGCGTAGTCCGGGTCGAAACCACCCAGCATGTGCCACAGGGGGGTCGGTACTGCCAAGTATACGCCAGAGCAGTAGTCGGTATCGCGACTGGCCATGGCTGCAGGTGACCAGGGGGCTTCGCCGCGGCCGACGCCCAAGGCAGAACCATCCCGGAAAAGGGTGTTGCCTGCTTCTTGAAGTCCGCCGGACATGAGTACGATGCGCCCCCCCAGGGCGCCAATCGAATGGTCCTGCTCCAGCCGCGTGACGGTCTGTGCCAGTGCGCCCGCTTGCACGATGGCGTCATTATTCAGGAAAAGCAGATGGCGACCACGAGCAAGGGCCGCCCCCTGATTCGCCGCCAGCAGGAAACCATGGTTTTCGCTGTTTCGGATGATGCGTGCGCCTTGTACGCGATCGAGCAGTTGGCCGGTTTCCGCACCGGAGGCATTGTCCACAATGATGACTTCAAAGTCGGTGTCACGTTGATCGGCCAGGGCCTGCAGCGTGCGCAGACTGAGACCCGCTTGCTTGTACAGCACGATGATCACCGAGAGCGCCGGGACGTCCTCGGGGAAGGAAAAATGAATTTGCGCTTGCTTTTCCAACCAGGTTTCGAGCCTGCGGCGGGCGAGTTCCCGTACCCACTGTTTCGGGTCGGAAGAAGACCCGGTTTCAACATGCTTATTGATCCAGCTGGTGCAGCGCGCCTCAATCTGCTGCGCCAGGCGTCGGCCATCAGTAAGAGAGGAGCTGCGTATGCGCTGGCGTAGCGCCAGGCGGTGGGCGGTCAAGGCGGTCGCATTGCTCGCCAGTTGCACGGCAAGGGTGATGAAACCGTCGGCACTGTCTGCTACCCAGGTGTCCAGCCCCAGGGCTGACAGAATGGACAGTCCTTGGCGTGCCCCGGCCCAGTCTCCCGCGCGAGATACCACCGGCACGCCCATCCACAAGACGTCCAGCGTGCTGAGACCACCGTTGCCGGGGAAGCTGTCGAGCACCAGATCAATCTGCTGCAGCCATTCAAGCAAGCTTTCGTAGCCTCTGGGGGGATCGAACTCGATGCGCTCGGCGACCACCCCGTGGACTGCCATGAAGCCAAGGATCTCCCTGCGCTGGGGCCAGTCGTCACTCACCAGACCGATGAATCGGATGCGCGACTCGGGTACCGCCGCGACAATGCGGGCAAAGGTGTCAAGCGTGACGGGGTTGAGGCGGAGGCCGCGGGCGGTGACGCCAAAGGTGATTCTGCCGCAGCTCAGCGAGGGAGGGGGGTGCGGGGTGGGGGCGTGTTCTGGGGGGGACCAGCTCCACTGCCCTCCTTCCAGCCACCAGACCGCCTCTTCGTAGCCGTGCTGATGTTCCAGAGGAAGGGCAGCCGAATCGCTGAGTAGCACATCGAACAGCCCCCCGGATGTGCCCCAGCAGCCCAGCCAGCCAATTTGCAGTGGGGCAAGGCGTCTGGCGTAAAGGGTGAGCAGCAGGTCCTGCCCTTCGAATGGATGCAGGCCGCCAGCATCAATCACGACATCGACCTGGTTTGCGGAGCAGGAGTCTGCCAGCTCGTCAGGTTGCAGCGGATGCTGGTGGACGTGAGCGGGCAACCCGGCCAAGTGCAGGTTGCTGTAGACGAACACTTCTACCTGGGTCGGATCGTGGCCCGCCATGACCGGAACGAGCAACCGTTCATGCTGCTGGCTGGCGATGTAGGCGATACGCAAGCGGGCAGTGCTTCGTCCTGAGGGTTTGGCTCCCCAATGCTTTGACAGACCAGCCTCAAGCTTGAGTTGCCGGAAAGCGCTGCGTGCCTGGAAGGCCAGTTTCTCTGGCGTCAATGTTGAATCCAGCGAGGCCGCATAGAGGCTGGCGTAGGAAAACCAGGGCTCGCTGGGAAAGGCAGCAGCGCTGATTTGCGCAAGCCGGGTCAGGTAGGCATTGCCGTAGCGAGCGACGGCCTCGGCCAGCGCCTGCTGGCAGGCTGTCTTCCACACTGGCCATGGCAGCAAGGCGCACAGTGTACGTACTTCGCTTACCCCCAGACCGAGTAGCCGCACCAACATGGGGGCACTCTCATCAAGTCGCTGCCGGCACCTGGTCAGGACACGGTCCCGCCAGTCAGGGATGGGGCAGGCGCCGAGGCTTTCCGTAAGTAGCCGGGTTTCCAGCATCAAGGCACTGGGCCATTCTGGCCGTACTGTGTGCAAGGCTTCGACGGTTTTCAGGCCTTCTGCGAACCTTCCGGCGCGCAGCCGTACTTCGGCAAGCTCCAGCAAGATAACCGGGTTGTCCGGTGCCAGCTCGCAAGCGCGCAGGAATGCCAGTTCAGCATGGCCCAGGCGATGGTCGGCAACATAAATCCAGCCGAGTTGGCGCAGGCTGTCGATGCGCGCAGGGTCCAGTTCCAGCGCCGTATCGATGGCGTCCTCTGCCTCAGAAAGCCGTTTTTGCTGGTAGCGCACCTGCGACAAGGCTCGCCAGGCCTCTGCGTTTGCGGGCTCGGCAACGACGGCGTCTTCAGCATGTCGGGATGCCGTTGCAAGTTCACCCGCCGCGGCCAGGATAAAGGCGGCCTGAATCAGCGCAGCGGACTCTCCTTGGCGCAGTGTGAGCAGGCGGAGGGCTGCGTCCACGGCGACTGGACGATCATCTTGCTCGTGCGCGGTCCAGCCCAGGGTGCGCAAGGCTTCGATGTTTGCAGGATTGAGCCGGAGCGCCCGTGCCAGCGCAAGTCGGGCCCTCGAATGCCGTCCCCTACGGAGGTGTACCACAGCCAAAAGGCGCCATAGGTCGCTGTGAGACGGGGTCTTGCGCAGCCGTCGCAGCAGCAGATGACGGGCTTCGTCGTGACGTCCAAGGTCAAGCAGTGCCCGGACCATCAGGTCCTGGGCTGGTTCGGAGTCGGGTTGCTGGCGCAGCACGTGCTCCAGCAGCCAGTGGGCGTCCACGGGCCTGCCCCAGTCCAGCTGCAAACTTGCACGACGCATCAGTGCATCGGTGATGCTCATGTCCCGCTGCTGAACTTCGTTGAACGCCTGATCGGCAGCATGCAACTCACCCGACTCGTGCTGGAACACACCCAGCTGATGCCATCCGGCGACATGGTCGGGATGGCGTTGGGTGAGTCGGGTTGCGATGTCGACGGCCGCTTTCCTGCAGCCCAGCTTCCAGGTGAGCCTGGCCAGCTCCAGCAGTAGCGCCGGCTCGTCGGAAAAGCTTGCGAGCCCGTCTTCCAGTGTGTTCCGGGCCGCATCGGGCTGCCTCAACGCATCTTGGCATTGGGCAAGATGAAGATGCAGCGGGACTTGTTCCGGGGCATCGGAAGCCAGTGTTTCTATGGCTTCATCATAAGTTGAGCTGGCTTCCGCGTATAGCTCCAGAGACTGCAGCAGCCAGCCAGTTTGCAGCAGACGGGCGGGAGTGCGCTCGGCTGTCAGCGCGAGCCGCGCCCAGATCAGGGCCTCCGGTAACTGCCCCAGGTCGTGCAGCACCCAAGCCAGGGTAAACGCGGCTTCGTGCAGCATCGGGTCCAGCTGGCAGGCACGGCGAAGGGCCTCACTGGCCGTACGGGTTTGCCCGTGGCGCAGCGCCAGCAAGCCGCAGTACCAGTGCAAGGGGGCGTAGTGCGGAGCACCGGTGCAGGCCGGGTTCAGCACGGCGGCGGCTGCATCCAGGCGGTTGTCATCCAGAAGGAAATAGCCGAGTGCGGCGGCGGCTTGGGGGGGGGCGGGTTCAGATGCGCAGACTTGCTCTGCAAGACTCAGCGCCCGTTGTCGGTCACCCGCTGCAAAAGCCTGCCAGGCCCGCTCGATCAGCCCGTCGATCTGGCGCTGCTCATCCATTTTCAGCGGCTTGCCTGGGCGCTGGTCAGCCCATCTGGTCGTTCGCAAACCACGGTAAACAAGGGCACAGTCCGGTTTTCTGACGGCTGGCTCTGGTGGTGGAACAGTATGCGGGATTCGGTGAACCCCAGCAGCCCCAAAGCAGAAATGAAGAACTGGGGCGTGAATTGCCACCAGGTATGCACCTGCTGTGCGCCCTGATGGGGTAGCAACATACAGACAGGGAGATCACCCAGGCTGGGGTTCCAGAGCTCGGTAACGATCACTGTGCGCCTGGTCCGACGGGCAACGCTCTCCAGGATGTCGAAGGGGCGGCGGCAATGCAGCAGCACGGAGGCAAGCAAGCTGATGTCGAACTTGCCCGCGGCTTCCGGGATGTTGCATGGATCGGCTTCAATCAGCTGGACGCTTGACTGCTTTTCGTCATGCACGTACCAGAATGAGTTGCGTACCCGCTCGATATGGCCAGTAAACTCGTCTCGCCATTTTTCGGTGTCATAACCTTCGATCGGGACGGTATCCCAAAGGTGTGACATGGGGGGCTCCAGGCAGGTGACCTGGGCGCCTGCCGCTTCCATGTGAAAGGAGAGGAAGCCACTGGCCGGACCAATTTCCAGCACTGACCGGCCATCGAAGTCCACGTTGCCAAGATATTCCGAGGTCGCCAGCCGGAGGTCCCAATCACCCACGACCTCGCCATCAGCCAGCGTGTAGGAGTGGTAGAAGCGGCAATCCTCGCGGCGAGGCTTTCGGGGAGGGACGAACATGAGTGGGTTCCTGCTCACAGGGCAGGCCTGTGGAAATGGATTGAAGGTCAATAGTGCGTCAGCGGATACCGTGAGCAGCCAGCTGGGTCAGCATCGTGTCGATGATGAACGGGGTGGAGAGTACATGCTCTGTGGCCTGTTGCCTGGCTGCGGCACTGAAGCTGCCCGTATCACGCTCGTTATAAAGGCGGCGTAGCGCCTGAACCCAGTCGGAAAGCGGGGCATGAGGGTCTACGACGAGCCCTCCATCACCGACCAGTCTGGGTAGCGCCCCCCGGCTGCTCGCCAGTACGGGCAAGCCGTTGAGCTGGGCTTCGACCACCGTACGGCCAAAAGACTCCTCCCATACCGAGGGCATCAGCAGTACGCGGGCTTCATGATAAACCTGCCGCATGTCCTGGGTTGGACCGCGCCATTCAATGTTGCCGAGCATCTGCGCCCTTGTCTGGCAGTGGCTGCGCCACTGGGGGGCGAGGCTCCAGCTTTCCAGGACCAGGAAGGGGAGTTCGGGGCAGGCGGCAGCCAACCCGAACATGATTTCCACGCCCTTGATGGGCGTGGGATTGACGAACAGTACCTTGTTGCCGGTTTCCGTGACGACGTAACGCTCTGGTGCAATGATGGGGGGGACCACCGTACAGTCGATGCCACAAAGGGTGCGCCAGCGTTCGGCGGTGAAGTCGGAATTGGCGAAGTACAGCAGGGATGCGTCGGGCAGCAGGGTTCCGGCCAACTGGTGGGTTTCCACATTGTGGAGATAGACTGCAGTGGGGCGACCGGTGGCGAGACTGGCCAGTACCATGGGCAGCAGGGCCGTACCGCTTTGTACCACGATCGCAGTGGCATTCCAGGCGGCGGCGGCCATGGCCAATGCGCTCTCAGGTGTGGCGCTGCGCATGACCAGGTAGCCCAGTTCCTCGTCACAGCGCGCCGGGCGGCTGGGGTCCGCGTTTCCGTGCTCACATTGGCCGCATAGTACGGCCACCTCAGCCCCCAGGTCCTTGATTGCCAGGCACAGGTCATGGGTCGTGGTCTGCAGTCCGCCCTGGATATCGGGAAGATGGGGGTAATTCGAGACGAAAAGAATACGCATGCGCGGAGGCTTGGCCCTGGGGTTGGAGCGGGGACTGTCCTGTTATCAGGATTGGATGTTGGTCTGGCTGGTGCCCAGCAGGGTTTGCAAGGTATTGCTTGGATTGGTGCTGAGCTGGTTCTGGGTGGTCGTTTGCAGCCGGTCACTTGCAAGGATTGCGTTGGGCTGCTGAGTCCCCGAAGGCCGATCGCTGGTGCTGATCAGCACGGTAGGCTGACTGGGGCTGGGGCTGGGGCCGGGACTGGAGGAAGAGATGGAATTGGGCGAGTTGAAGTGATTGGCGCCCAATGTCTGGGCTGAGATGCGCTGAGGGGGGCTAATCGTGTTGTTGGTGATGCTTGTGCCAAAACCTGGGCGGGTGACCGTCTGGGTTTGGCCGGAATTTTCGGTCACCCTCATCTGCTGACCGAACAGGAAGGTTGCACTGGTACTGTTGCCCGTGGTTTCTATGGTTGAGATGCCGCCGGAAATTTCAACCTTTCCTTGAGGTGTTCCGATCACGGTGGGATTGTTCTTGCTGATATGGCCACCGACCACGCGCAGGGAGCCGCGGTTCAGCGTAAGACCGATCTGACCAAGGCGGCTGCTGGTGTCGTAGCTGAAGGTCTCAATGATGACTTCGGAATCAGGCCCAATCGTGACCGCCGATTGATCAAGGAAGAGGATGTGCAATCGGCCTTCTGCATTGGTCCGCAGCTTCTGGCCTGGCAGAACCTCTGCACCTACGTGCAACACCTGGTCACCAGCAGCAAAGCTGGCGCCTGCAGTCGTCGCGGTGACGACTCCGGCCTGGATGGGCTGATTCGGCTGGGGGGACTGAGCCATGGCCGTTGGCAGCGCAGCCGTACTCAGTGCGGCGGCGAACCACAGGTCTTTGGAAATGGGCGGCGGGGACATCGCTGACTCCTCGGGCGATCAGTATTGGCTTTGTTGGAATGAACAGTACTTAGAACAGGTACACGACAGAGGCTTGCAATGACGTGTTCCTGTTGTCATAGTTGGGCAGGCTGGAATGGGTTTTCAGGTGTTCCAGGCGCCACTGAATCGACCATTTGTCGTCCATGGGAATCGTGAGGCTGGCACCGAAGCGCAACTCGTTGTCCTTGCGGGTCCGGTCAGCATTGATGGTGGGATCGCCCGCACCATACCTGCGCTGCGAGGCCCCCGTCCAGAGCGAGCTCAGCCAGTAGTCACCGTTGTCGCTGAATGGATTGGCGTGTCTCACGAAGTAGGTGAGCTGCAACTCCTGGCTGGTGTAGTCGTAATATGCCTTGCTGGTGTCGTGATCACGCAGGGCGAGTTCTGCGCTCAGTACCTGGCCGGGCGCCAACTCGCGCATCAGTCGCAAACGCAATCCGTTATCAGGCCCGCCCAACTGATTTGCGTCAGGCACATCTACCCGTGACGCGTAGTCATAGTGGCGGTATTCATAGGTCGCCTCGGCGAGGGTGCGCTCATTGAAACGGTATTCGACGTCGACGCCGACCCCCGCAGTGCTAAGGTACTGGTGCTTCTGTGCCAGTAGTTCTGCGGCAATCAGGTGCGGGCGTATCCGGAGTGCCGGCAGCAGGATGGGGGCCGGTTTGAAACGGATTCCGCTGGTGATCTCCAGCAGTGCAAGATCATAGGGTTCCGTCTGATCGGCCCGCAGCTTGCTGCCCGATGAAGAGCGATAGTCAACAACCTGGGCCACCAGGGAGCTGATCACCGAAGCCTCATTCTGCAGTCCAAGATCGTAACGATGGTCCACGCGGGCGGTCAGTTGCACATCCGTGTCGGAGTCCGGCTTGAGTTCGCGGTTCTGCGGTACCAGGGCTCCATTGGCATACACCATGTCCCTATGACTGCGGGCATTGGGGTTGGACTGGTGGCGAAGGCCGAGTATCACGAAGCCGCTGAACTGCGAGGTTTGGTTGCGTGCCGCTACATCGC
This sequence comes from Parazoarcus communis SWub3 = DSM 12120, assembly GCF_003226565.1. GTDB lineage: Bacteria > Pseudomonadota > Gammaproteobacteria > Burkholderiales > Rhodocyclaceae > Parazoarcus > Parazoarcus communis. The sequence goes on from NZ_QKOE01000008.1 coordinate 32,816, forward strand.
GGAGCAGTGCATTTGCCTGGGCGCGGTGTTCGTCGGCAAGGCGCTTGTCCTCGAGTGCGCTCCGCAACAGCGCCTCAGACATGCCATAGGAGCCCATACGGTAATACAGCACGGCCAGTTCCAGTCTGATGCTGGGCGGTGCGTCAGGGTTGATCAGCATGCTTTCAAGCGCTGCCACCCCTCCTTCGTAGTTTCCAGCTTCGACAAGCAGACGGGCATAGCGCATGTTGAGCGCCATATCCGAAGGTGTGCGGGTGAGTTCCTTGAAAGCCTCATCAACCTGGCGATCCAGAGGAATATTCGCACCGGATACCTGCGCCAAGGAAACGCCGCAAAGGCAGCAAAGCGTTGTTGCAGTCGCCCAGCGCCATGCCAGGGTCCGGAGAGAAAAAGATGGGGCGCGCAATGGGGGCTCCTTGATGCTGCAGTCAGATAGTGGCCGAGATTGTATCCTTTTCGTAAGCTTCCCGCGTCGGGAGGCCTTGCTGGGGAAAACGTGTCGGTGACGCTGGCCCGGCCTGAGCCGTTTGATGCGAGTGCGAACAGCGCGAGCAGCTACGCAGCTCGATCAATACGAGATGGACGAGGCATTGGCAACTTTGATGCCACGGGCCTTACCAGCTGGTGTCATAGTCCAGATAGCGGCGCATGTACTCGGCGAAGGTCCATTGTTGCGTGTGCCAGCGAAAGCGCATGTCCGGTCGGTAAAACTTCAGCCCCAGACCTTCGGCGACGGCTGGTTCGATAGGCTCTTCTATGACGTCCATGTCTGGCATCGCGGCCAGTGCCGTGCCTAATCGCGCCCTTGCCATCTTGGCGTCTCCCCTCATGTAGGGTTGTATGGCTGACAGTGTGCGCATGGCCAGTTCGCCTATAGCCTCTGCCCGGACGTGACCGTAAGTCAGGAACAGGTGGCGTTCACGAAAATTGGTCCACACATAGTCGGCGATCTTTACGTCGCAGTGAGTGTCCCGATTTTCCAGTTTACGTTGAGCCCGCTCAAGCAGTGCCTTCAGGTCCGGCATGCATTTGGCGGAGAGTTGCATGTAGGCCTCAAGTGCTGACGGACCCTTGAGGCCACGCGTGACGACCTCCAGCGCCAGCCGGTTGCCATAGGGATAACGTCCCCAGACATAGGCGGGCTCGGCGACATTGCGGGGGTCGCCAACGGTAGAAAACGGCCACATGCAGGTCATGATGATGCTGGGAAAGACGATCCTCGGACAGCCTTCTGGGCAATGCGTGCGCAGGTATTTCCGCAAAGGCAGTCCATAGTGACGGACATCCTGCGCGTGCTCAGTGACCGGCAGTTCTGGTTGGCTGTCGTACTGTTCCAGATAGAGGCAGCAGCGGCGCATCTGCTCCGGAGTGGGGCGGTCTGCCACTTGGCCCGGTGGCGCGTGATTGAGCACACATAGATAGCCCTTCTCCCCGTGGGCGGCGGCCAGCAGCATGGCCAGAAACGGGATCTGGCAGTTGCCGTAAAGGACCACCAGTTCCGCATCTGGGGAGGGGTTGCCGTAAAACAGCATGGTTTCGATTGGGCTTGAGAATGGAAGATCGTGAGGTTATTTCAAATCAGTCATTGATGCACATCACTGCACAAGAGGCCTGGCCACCGTCATTCCGTGAGGGTTTGAGGGATGTGGCTTCGTTGCGTGATTGGCATGAATGAAAGAATGACTTTCGAGGTTCCCGCCAGTCGTGGCACGTTAGATGGGAACATTGAACGCAAAAAAGCCGGCACAGGGCCGGCTTCATTGCAGGATGGAGGGTGTATTCCAGAAACGTCACATGATGTGCAACCTTTCCTGTGCGGCTCCAATCCTTTGGTTTTATGGCGCGCCCGGCGCGATTCGAACGCACGACCCCTGCCTTCGGAGGGCAGTACTCTATCCAGCTGAGCTACGGGCGCAGGCCTGCTGACGGGAGTCCGTCAGCGAAGGGCGCAAGGATACCCCGGTTCTTCGGGCAAGTCCATTGGTGCGTGCGGTGGTGGCTTCAGTCCTGCAGAAAGTGTTGCAGCAGGTCGTTGAGAAAGCGCCGGCCCTGCTCGGTGGGTTTGAGCTGGCCGTTGGCGGTGTCGAGCAGGCCGCGTTGGCGGGCAGCGATCAGTTCGTCCTCGATCACGGTCAGCGGCAGGCCGGTGCGCTCGGCAAACAGGCTGTGCGGCACGCCGCCGGTCAGGCGCAGGGCGTTCATCATGAACTCGAAGGGTAGCTCCGCACTGCCGACGGTGCGGCGATCCTGCACGAAGTCGCCGCGGGCGGCGCCTTCCAGGTAGTGGCCGGGGTGTTTGTGCCGCATCTCGCGGACGATGCCCTCGTGGCTGGAGAGTTTGCCGTGGGCGCCGGGGCCGATGCCGAGGTAGTCGCCAAAGGTCCAGTAGTTGAGGTTGTGGCGACATTCCTGGCCGGGGCGGGCGAAGGCCGAGGTTTCGTAGTGGCGCAAGCCGGCTGTGGCCAGGCGGGCTTCGATGGCGTCCTGCATGTCGGCGGACAGGTCGTCGTCGGGCAGCGAGGGCGGGTTGTGGGCGAAGGGGGTGTTGGGTTCCAGCGTCAGGTGGTAGCACGACAGGTGGCTGACGCCGGTGGCGAGCGCGGTGTCGAGGTCGGCCAGGGCATGCGCGAGATCTTGCTGGGGCAAGGCGTACATGAGGTCGAGGTTGACGCGTTCGAAATGCTGCTGGGCGATGTCGATTGCACGCCGGGCTTCGTTGCCGTCGTGGATGCGCCCCAGGCGCTGCAGCATGACCGGGTCGAAGCTCTGGATGCCCAGCGACAGCCGGTTGACGCCAGCGGCGCGGAAGTCGCGGAAGCGATCGGCTTCGACCGTGCCGGGGTTGGCTTCCAGGGTGATTTCGGCCATCGGGTCGAGCGGCAGACGCATGCGCAGGGCGGTGAGCAGGCCGTCGAGGGTGGCGGCAGACATCAGGCTGGGGGTGCCGCCACCGATGAAGACGGTGTGGACCCGCCGGCCCCAGATCTGCGGTAGCGCGGCTTCCAGGTCGGCGATGACGGCGGCCAGCCAGTCGGCTTCGGGCAGGCTGCCGTCGGCGCTGCGTGCGGTATGCGAGTTGAAGTCGCAGTAGGGGCATTTGCGCACGCACCACGGAAAGTGCACATACAGCGACAGCGGCGGCGGGGCGGTGAGTTGCGACGCGTGGTCGCTGCGGCCTGCTGCAGGCCGCGCTGCGACGGGCTGCAGGCTGATGATGCGGCGTTCGGTCACAGTGGGTGGCGGGCGAGAGCGTCGAGCAGGTGGCGCATCGCGGCGCCGCGATGGCTCAAGGTGTTCTTGAGTGCGGCGTCGAGTTCGGCTGCGGTCTGGCCGAGTTCGGGCAGCCAGAACAGGGGGTCGTAGCCGAATCCGGCCTCGCCGCGCGGCGCATGCAGGATTTCGCCATGCCATTCGCCGTCGGCGATCAGCGGACGAGGGTCGTCGGCGCTGCGCACCAGCACGACGGCCGAGTAGAAATAGGCACGACGGTCAGCCACGCCGGCAAGTTTTTCGATCAGCAGCTGGTTGTTGCGGGCGTCGGATTTCGGCTCGCCGGCGAAGCGGGCGGAGATGACCCCGGGCGCGCCACCGAGCGCGGTCACGCACAGGCCGGAGTCGTCGGCGATGGCCGGCAGGCCGGTGGCGGCGGAGGCGTGGCGGGCCTTGGCCAGCGCGTTTTCGACGAAGGTGGGGTGGGGCTCTTCAGCTTCGCTGACGCCGAGCGCTGATTGAGGCACGATCTCGATGCCCAGCGGCGCGAGGAGCGCCTGCATTTCGGCAGCCTTCTTGGCGTTGTTGCTGGCAAGGACGAGACGCAGGCTCATGGCTCAGCCTCCGAGGGCGGATTTCTGCAACTCGACCAGACGACGGATGCCGGCGTCGGCGAGGTCGAGCAGGGCATTGAGTTCGGTGCGCGAAAAGGGCGTGCCTTCGGCGGTGCCCTGCACTTCGATCAGGCCGCCGCTGCCGGTCATGACCACATTCATGTCGGTGTCGCAGTTCGAATCTTCATCATAGTCGAGGTCAAGCACCGGGACGCCCTGATGGATGCCCACTGACACCGCGGCGACGAAGTCGGTCATCGGGTCGGTGGCAAGGGTGCCGTCGGCCAGCAGTTTGTTCAGCGCGTCGCGTACCGCGACACAGGCGCCGGTGATGGCGGCGGTGCGGGTGCCACCGTCGGCCTGCAGCACGTCGCAATCGATGGTGATCTGGCGTTCGCCAAGCGCGCCGAGGTCGACCACGGCACGCAGGCTGCGGCCGATGAGGCGCTGGATCTCCTGGGTGCGGCCACTCTGCTTGCCCTTGGCCGCTTCGCGGGCGCTACGGGTATGGGTGGCACGTGGCAGCATGCCGTATTCGGCGGTCAGCCAGCCCTGGCCCTTGCCACGCAGGAAACCGGGCACGCTGTCTTCCACACTGGCGGTGCACAGCACCCGGGTGTCGCCGAACTCGACCAGCACCGAACCTTCGGCATGACGGGTGAAGCCGCGGGTGATGCGGACGGGGCGGAGTTGATCGGGCTGGCGCTGGCTGGGACGGGTCATTGCGGGTGTTCCTGGTGACTTACTTGCTGAATTTCTTGATGGCGGAGTTGATTTCGGCGATGGCGCGTTCGATCTCGTCGTCGGTCAGGTCGATGGGCGTCGAAGGCGCGCGGCTGCGCTGAAAGGTGTCCATCTGGGTGGTGAAGTCGTTGAGCGCCATGGTCTGGGTGGAGATCGAGTCCGGCACGGCAGCGCCGATGTCGTCATGCCAGCACATTGCGATCAGCGACAGGTTATCGCAACTTGGGCCTGCGGCTTGCTCAGCCTGTGTCATCAGGGCGGGTACCTGGACGGACAGGTTGCTGCCGGTCAGTGCGAGGGCGATGGCATCGTTGTCGAGCGGCCCCCAGACGCCGTCGGAGCAGACCGCGATGATGTCGCCATCCTGCAGCAGGGTGCGGCGCGAGAATTCGATCTGCGGTGCGTGATTACCCCCGAGGCAGGAGTAGATGCGGTTGCGGCCGGGGTGGCTGGCGGCGCCCTGGGCGTCGAGCAGCCCCTGGTCCATCATCAGCTGCACGCGGGAGTGATCTCGCGTCTGCACGTGAACGCGACCATTGCGCAGCAGGTACAGGCGCGAGTCGCCGGCGTGCGCCCAGTGGGCGTAACCGTCCTGGATCAGGCAGGTGACGATGGTGGTGCGTGGCGCTTCGGGCAGATTCTTGTCCAGCGCGTAGTCGAGGATGGCGTGGTGCGCGCTCGACAGCGAACGTGACAGGAACAGCGCCGGATCCGACAGTTTGGGTTGGGCATCGCGCTGAAAGGCCTGGGTGATGTACTGCGCGGCGATGTGGGCCGCCACCTCGCCATGCAGATGTCCACCCATGCCGTCGGCGAGCACCATCAGCAGTGCGTCGCGCGAATAGCAGTAGGCGACGCGGTCCTGGTTGGTCTTGCGTTTGCCGATGCGGCTTTCCTGATAGATGGTGAATCTCACTGGGGTGTCCTCAGCCCTTGCCGATGAAGGATTTCAGCCGGGAACCCAGGTCGGTGAACCAGGTTGCCGGCATGGCTTCGCCTGCCTGTTTCTGCATCAACGACTTCTGCAACGTGTAGACGCTTTGCGGGCGTTTGAGCGGATCGAGGTGCAGGCACCATTCAATCAGCTCCAGTAGTTGTGCGGAATATTTTCCAGCATGCGATTTTGATATCGACTGCAGTGTATCGCGTTTGATGCGTTCGTCGGAGCGTGGCGGCGAGGTGCCCACCACGCAGGCATACATGCTTGCGCCGACGCTGTAGATGTCGCTCCACGGGCCGAGGGTCTCGCGGTTGCCAAATTGCTCGGGCGAGGCGAAGCCCGGGGTGTACATGGGCTTGAGCATGGGCTGATCCAGCGCCAGCGTCTGCCGTGCGGCGCCAAAGTCGAGCAGCACCGGGGTGCCGTCCATGCGCAGGTAGATGTTGGATGGCTTGATGTCCAGGTGCAGCAGCTTGTGGGCATGGACTTCACGCAGGCCGTTGAGCATGCGGGTGAACACGCCGCGGATGAAGCGTTCGCGTACCTCGCCCTTGTGCTTCTGGATGTAGTCGTGCAGCGTGCGTCCGCGCTCGAACTGCATCACCATGTACACTGTATTGTTGGCGCGGAAGAAGTTGAGCACCCGTACCACGTTGGGGTGCATCAGCTTGGCCAGCGAGCGGCCTTCCTCGAAAAAACACTTCATGCCATAGCGAAAGGCGGGCTGGTTATCGTCCGGCACCACGGGCTCGATCTCGCCGTCCTTGCGCAGCGCGAGCGAGTTCGGCAGGTATTCCTTGATCGCGACCGGCGTGCCTTCGGCGTCGTAGGCCAGGTAGACGATCGAGAAACCGCCCAGCGACAGCTGACGCTCGATCTTGTATTGATCGAGCTGAAAGCCGGAAGGGAGTGCGCAGTTTGCTTGAGGCGGCATCTTGGTGGGCGCTAAGATTCGGCTTTCCGCAGCTTTTCCAGTAATGGGTTCTGCAGTGTACCTGAACACGGCAGCTTCCCGGAGACCCCACCCATGATTCATAGCATGACCGGCTTCGCGGTTCAGACCCGCGATCTGGGCCCTGTCAGCCTGCATCTCGAGCTGCGCAGCGTCAATTCCCGTTATCTGGACCTGAACTTCCGCATCGTCGAGGACCTGCGTCAGGCAGAACCTGCGGTGCGAGAGCAGATCAGTGCCCGCCTGACCCGTGGCAAGGTCGAGTGCCGGCTCAATCTGCAGACCAACAGTGCCGCGCCGCGCAGCCTGGCGCTCAACAGCACGCTGATGACCCAGCTGGCTGAAGCCCAGGCTGCGGTGCAGGCGCGGTTTCCCGACGCCAAGCCGATGTCGGTGGGCGAGTTGCTGCGCTGGCCCGGCATGCTGGCCGACGATGGTGTGACTTTCGAGCAGATGCAACCGGTTATTGCCGAGATGACCCGGGTTGCGCTCGATGAACTGGTGGCTACCCGTCTGCGTGAAGGCGAGAAGCTGGCCGGGATGATCCGTGAGCGCATCGTGCGCATGCGCGAGCTGGTCGCCATCGCCACGCCGCGCATGCCGGAGGTTGTGCGCGAGTACCAGGACAAGCTCACCCAGCGTCTGCGTGATGCGGTCGCCACTCTCGACGAAGACCGGGTCCGCCAGGAGGTCGCGCTCTACGCTCAGCGCATCGATGTCGCCGAAGAGCTGACCCGCCTCTCCACGCATCTCGACGAGCTCGAGCGCATTCTCAAGACCGGTGGCTCGGCCGGCAAGCGGCTGGACTTCCTGATGCAGGAGCTAAACCGCGAAGCCAACACCCTGGCTTCCAAGTCGCCTGCGACCGACATCACCGGCGTGGCGATGGAAATGAAGGTGCTGATCGAGCAGATCCGGGAGCAGGTGCAGAACCTGGAGTGAGGTGCTGAGTCTGGTGGAGACGTGCGCCTGCTGCATCTGGCTGAATGTGTATCTTTTTAGCCAATTTTGGTGAATAAACTCAGTAAGTTGCTTATTTTTCTGGGTTTTTGCTTACAATTTGTCAGGGTATAGCGATGTGTCATCTGGCACCATGCCAGCCGGTATGGCAGGTGTCGGTATGGCCGCGCAGCAAGACTGATGTGGCGCCGGCCATTGTTGCGAAGTCGGCCAGAGAAACGAGGTGACGTGTTTGAGGAAATCAATCGCAGGGGTGTTTCGGATTCCCGCAAACTGGCGGTCACTGACTGTGTTCGGTTTCGACCTCTGCGCAGTCGTCATTGCGTGGCTGATGGCCTTGGGTGTTCGCTTCAACTTTACCTTACCCCCTGATTATTACCGTCTTGCTGTGATCGGCTTGCTTCTGCTGGTGCCGATGCAAGCCGTCATCTTCCGTGCTGCCGGTCTGTATCGGGGTATCTGGGTATTCGCCAGTCTTCCGGATCTGATGCGGTTGGCCAAGGCGATTCTGGCGAGTGGACTGGCGGTTGCGGTGGGCGGTCTGATGTTGCAGCCTGAGCCCGCCTTTCCGCGGTCGATGCTGCTGCTCTACCCGATGTTCCTGGCCGTCATCATGGGTGGCGGGCGCGTGACCTATCGTGTGTTCAAGGAGCAACGCGAGTACGGCGCACATCAGACACTGGGTCGGCCCGTGCTCGTGCTTGGTGTGGGCCGCGCTGCGGCGAGCCTTGTCCAGCAACTGGCCCATTCCAAAGAGTGGCGGGTGGTCGGCCTGCTGGATGATGATCCGGCCACCCGACATCGCGAAGTCTGTGGCATTCGTGTGCTGGGGCCAATTTCCAGCCTTGCGGAATGGGCGGGGGTGCTGAAGGTTCGTCACGCCATCATCGCAATGCCTGAAGCGGGCCTGGTGCGTTACCGCGATGTCGCCAACATCTGCATGCGCGCAGGTATCAAGGCATTCACGTTGCCGCCGATCGGGCAGATCATTGCTGGGCATGGCTCGGTGTCGCAGATGCGGCGCCTCAATCTTGAAGACCTGCTTGGTCGTGAGGCAGTCGTTATTGACACCCCCCAGGTGCGCGAACTGCTGAGCGGACGGGTCGTGATGGTGACCGGTGCGGGTGGTTCGATCGGCGCCGAGCTCTGCCGTCAGATCGCCCGCTTCGGTCCCGCACAGATCGTCGCTTTCGAGCAAAGCGAGTATGCCTTGTACCTGTTGGCGGAGCAGTTTGCTGAAATATTTCCTGAGATTCCGCTGGTGGCGGTGGCTGGCGATGTCAAGGATCGCCGGCGGGTGCTTGAGGTGCTTGAAAAGCACGTGCCTGCGGTGGTGTTCCATGCCGCAGCCTACAAGCATGTGCCACTCATGGAAGAAAACAACTCCTGGCAGGCGGTCCGCAATAACGCGCTTGGCACCTGGGTTGTTGGTCACCTGTCCGATCAGGTGGGGGTCAAGCGCTTTGTGCTGGTGTCCACCGACAAGGCCGTCAATCCGACCAATGTCATGGGGGCAACAAAGCGCCTGGCCGAGATCATCTGTCAGGTGCTGCAGGTCGGTGCGCGCTCGACGCGATACGAGATCGTCCGGTTCGGCAACGTGCTGGGCAGTGCAGGGAGCGTGATCCCCAAGTTTCAGGCGCAGATCGAGCGTGGTGGTCCGGTGACGGTGACGCATCCGGAGATCACCCGCTACTTCATGGCCGTACATGAGGCCGTGCAGCTTGTGTTGCAGGCGGCTGCGATGGGCGAAGGGGGGGAGATCTTCGTGCTCGACATGGGCGAGCCCGTCAAGGTGCTGGATCTTGCCCGCGACATGATCCGTTTGTCCGGGCATGCGGAAGACGATATTCCGATCGTATTCTCCGGATTGCGGCCTGGCGAGAAACTTTACGAAGAAGTATTGGCCGACTCCGAATGTACTCGTCCGACGCACCACCCCAAACTGAGAGTCGCCTGGGCCGCACCTCCGGACGGGTTTGCCATCGACAGCCTGATTCGCTGGATCAACGCTGCCAGGGTTCTGTCGGACGATGAGGTCCGTCGCGATCTACGTCGTTGGGTTCCGGAGTACGTACCTTATAATCCGCCCCGCCCTTACCTCGTCGAGGCCGAAACCCGCCGCGCTTGATGCCGGCAGGTGCTTGCGCTGCCATTTTCCCCGCATGCCGGGTCTTTGGCGTGGCCTTGGTTGCACTTGAGCATCCGGCGCCGATCCAGGCCGGTGCATGAATGCGCTGCCAGCCTTCGGCGAGGGACGTCAGGAACGATATAGATAGCTACAGAATGCCGATTTCGACAGATTCAAATGCAGCCGTCCGCAGTCCGCGAGCGCTCTTCAGGTATGTTCAGCGCTTGCGCAAGGTCGTTGCGCATTTGTGGCCTGTCGCAGTGCATGCGGTGTGTCATCCGGTGTGGGCTTTCGGGGCCTGTGGCCGCGCGTTGAGACTGATGCGCGCCGGGGGCATCGGTGCGCTTCGCAACCGCGTTTTGCTGCGCGAATCGGTGGTGTCCAGCCGACCGGAAGAGCATACCTATGCACGGTGGATCGAGTCGTTTGATACCCTCGATGATGCCGACCGCGCGCGCATGCGCCGCCAGATCGAAGCGTTCGCCCACAAGCCGCTGGTGTCGGTGCTGATGCCCGTGTACAACCCGCCCGCTGATCTGCTTGATGCCGCGATCCGTTCGGTCAGGTCGCAGATCTACCCCCACTGGGAACTCTGCGTCGCGGACGACGCTTCTACCGATCCCGAAGTGAAGGCAGTTTTACTGCGCCACAGCGCCGAAGACGAGCGCATCCGGGTGACATTCCGCGACCGCAATGGCCATATCTCGCAGGCCAGCAACACCGCACTGGAGCAGGTTCAGGGAGAATTCGTGGCCCTGCTCGATCATGATGACCTGTTGGCCGAGCATGCTTTGTTCCATGTTGCCGCAGCGCTCGACTGCAACCCGGATGCAGGCTTGATCTACTCGGACGAAGACAAGCTAGATGCCGAGGGGCAGCGCTACGATCCGTATTTCAAGTGTCAGTACAACATCGAACTGATGCTGGCGCAGAACATGATCTGTCATCTTGGCGTCTATCGTACTGCGCTTGTCCGCGAGCTCGGTGGCTTTCGCACCGGCTTTGAGGGCGCGCAGGATTACGACCTTGCCCTGCGCGTCATCGAGTGCCTGCGTCCGGCGCAGATCGTCCACATTCCCCGAGTGCTGTATCACTGGCGCGCAATCGAGGGCAGCACTGCGCTCGATGCTGGAGAGAAAGACTACGCTTCAAGTGCGGGGGTGCGCGCGGTGCAGTCTCATCTCGACCGCACCGGAGTCAGGGCCCGCGTCGTGCCCGCTCCGGAAGTTCCGGTGCTCAACAGGGTAATCTTCGAGTGTCCGGCACCTGCGCCTCGGGTCAGCATCCTGATACCAACCCGGGATCGAGCGGATCTGCTGGAGATGTGCGTGCGCTCGCTGCTCGAGCGCAGCACCTATGCCAACTTCGAGATCATCATCATCGACAACGGCAGCACGGAGCCGGAAACCTTTGCCCTGTTCGAGCAACTGCCGTCCGATCGTGTGCGCATCCTGAGGGATGAGGCCCCGTTCAACTTCTCGCGGCTCAACAACGCTGGGGCCGCCATTGCGCAGGGCGAACTGCTTTGCCTGATGAACAACGACATCGAGGTCCTGACCCCGGGCTGGCTCGAAGAAATGGTGTCGTTCGCGACACAACCAGGCGTCGGCTGTGTCGGCGCCCGGCTATGGTATCCCGATGGGCGTCTTCAGCATGGCGGCGTGATCATTGGTCTGGGTGGCGTGGCGGGGCATTCGCACAAGTATTTTCCGAAGGGGCATCCCGGCTATTTTCACCGCGCGGTGCTGCATCAGCGCCTTAGCGCCGTCACCGCCGCTTGTCTGGTGATCCGCAAGGCTGTGTATGAGCAGGTTGGCGGTCTGGATGAGTCGCTGGCGGTTGCCTTCAACGATGTGGATTTCTGTCTGCGGGTTCAGGCGGCAGGCTACCGGAACGTCTGGACGCCGTATGCCGAGATGAATCACCATGAATCCGCATCCCGAGGCTACGAGGATAACCCGGAGAAGCAGGCGCGCTTTGCCGGCGAGGTTGCCTGTATCCAGGCGCGCTGGGGGCGCAGTCTGCTTGAGGATGTCGCCTACAGCCCGAATCTGACGCTTGCTACGGAAGATTTTGCAATGGCATGGCCGCCACGGGTAGCAAATAATGAAGAATTTGCGGCTGCTCGGGTTAAGACGATCGAATGAGCTCGGATGATAGGAGTCATTCATGACAAGTGCCGTCATGCGAAGTGGTGCGCCGTGGCTGGCCCGTGTCCTTAAACCGGAACTGGCGATTCTCATTGGCCTGTTTCTGGTTCTGTATTTCTTCAAACTCGCCAGTTTTACGCTGCTCATCGATGACGAGGTTGCAGCGGTGCGTGTGTCCCCCGAAATATGGCTTACTCAAGGCCGTTGGGGTGCCTACCTCTTTGAGCGGTGGCTGTTGCCGAATCCGGTGATTCCGTTCGTCGCGACCTTTGTCTTTGGTTTTTTTTCCTCTGTAGGCTATCTGATACTGTTGGATGCACATGGGGTTCGCCGTCCGGGGCTTGTCCACTACGCGACGTTTCCGCTATTCGTCGCATTTCCCACCTGGCTTTATCTGGCTGCGTTTGCAGCAAATATCGGCGCTGCAGGCCTTGGTTTGCTTTTCTGCTGCCTGGCTGCTTTGGGCTATAGCCGCTATGTGGGCCGTGTTCAACTGGGAGAGGCTCGTCAGACATGGATTCCCCTCGTCGTTGTGGCGTTGATGAGCGCCTTGGCGATGGGTATCTATCAGACCTATGTGTTTGTCGTTGTCGTCCTGTCGCTAGGCGTGCTGCTGGGGGTGTCCCTGCGTGGCCCGGTACCGTGCCGCAAGTTGATAGCTGATGCCTCCGTTCTGCTGATCGCGCTGTTGCTGGGCATTGCACTGTATAAGCTGATTGATGTGCTATTCCTGAAGCTGCTGGGTGTTCAGGCCTCCGGCTATGTTGGACAGTTTGCCAACATCCGTTTGCTGCTCGACAATCCCATAGCCATGATTGATGTCGCATGGGATGCGCTTCGTCGGACGTATGGAGGCGATGCGGCGTACTATGGCATCGAGATGCCAGGTTTCCCCTTGTTGATGGTGCTTGGCGTTCTGGCTTTGGCTGTATCCAGCCCCCGGATCGCGCTTCCGCAGCGTCTATGCAATGTATTGCTGGGAATCGTGCTGCTGGGCACTCCGTTCGTCATGCACCTGCTCTCGGGCGGCATGCCCTTGCGTACCATGGTTGCCGTTCCATCGGTGGTCTGGCTGTTTGCAGTCATTGGTCTGACATGTGGACACCGTTGGCTCGAGTCAATGACGAGCATTGCACTGCTGGTCTCGGTGTTTGGCATACTGCATATCGTCAACGGTATGCAGGCCGTTGATAGTTATGTCCGGGCGCACGACCGTCATCTTGCTGCCGACCTGTATCGACGGATTGCCGAAAGCAATCCCGGATTTGATGTCAGGAAGCCGCAGGTGGTCGATATTCATGGTGGGAAGCCCTTCGAATCTGCATTTCCCCGCACATGGTCGTCGACCTGGGGGTATTCCTTCTTCGAGTGGGATGGCGGTAATCCGCAGCACCGTATCCTGCCATACATGCGCTTGCTGGGTTATTCCAATTTGGTACTGGCGCCGCCCGAGAGCCGTCAGGTCAATCTACGCCATTTTGCTGCTATGCCTTCCTGGCCTGCAGTGGGTTCTGTGCGGGTCGTTGATGGCGTGACATTGATCAAGCTGGGCGAGGCGCCGGGTCATCCTTTCAATTTGCCTTAGCTGCCCGGAACAGTCCCCGACTGAGTACGAAGGTGACGGGGACGGTGACGGCAATGCTGGCAAGCAAGGCCCACTCCCGAGGAATGTCCATGCGGCTGACCGCCAGATGTAGCACGGTGGCGCCCAGGCTGTACTGCACCAGATAGATCAGCGGAAAGAGGGCCAGCTTGCGCCAGCTGTGTTGTGCCCTGAAGACGAAGCGCAGGCTCAGGGTGTAGGCCAGCAAGATGCCTGCAGCGTAGGCGATGGTGTAGGCTGGCAGGTAATCGAGCCATTGCAGCAACAGCAGATACAGCAGGTAGCTGAGCACCGTATTGGCGGCGCCGCTGGCCAGGAAACGCACCCCTTCCCGGACGATGCCGCCAGCCATGGTCATGCCGCGGGACGCCGGGCCAGCGTCAGAAAGTCGTCGTAACTGCGGATGTAGTCATCGGCATCGTAGTGTTCCGACGCAAACACCAGCAGAACGGCATCGGCGCTGTATTTGTACTGGATGCCCCAGGTCATTGGGGGAAGGTGGATGCCCAGATCGGGGCTGTCGAGCCGATACTCCTGGCGCTGCCTGCCGTCGTCTGCAACCACGGCACAGCTTCCCTTCACGCATAACAGGAACTGATGGCAGGTGTGATGGGCGTGCTCTCCCCGGGTCGCGGCGCTGGGGACATCGAACACCAGGAAATAGCGTTTCACCTCGAATGGGATATCGCGCGAGAACTCACCCACGCTGAGGTTGCCACGCAGGTCGTGCACCTTCTTGATCCGGTGCAGGCCGACGCCTTTCACGATGCTGGGGCGGTGGCCTGGCGCAACCGGAAATGCGGCGCTGGTGTCCTGGGTTTGGGGGGTGCCGGTATCCTCGCCCACATAGCCGATGATCCTCGCCGGGTTGCCCGTGACGATGGCGTATGGCGGTACCGAACGTGTCACTACCGCGCCCGCGCCGATCATGGCGTACTGGCCGATGGTCAGGCCCGGCAGGATGGTGGCATTGGCGCCGATCGAGGCCCCCTTGCCAACCAGGGTCTGGGGGTAGGCGTCCAGATACTGCTTGCTGCGCGGGAAGCGGTCATTGGTGAAGGTGGCATTAGGGCCGATGAACACGTCGTCCTCGACGCGCAGGCCATCCCAGAGTTGAACCCCGCACTTGATGGTGACCCGGTCTCCCACGACGACATCGTTCTCGATGAATACGTGGTCGCAGACATTGCATTCCTTACCGAGGCGTGCGCCTGGCAGCACGTGGGCAAAAGCCCAGATCCGGGTATCGTCGCCGATCTGCGCGCTTTCGCAGCAACCAAGTTCGTGTACGAAGTGATTCATCGGGTGGGGGCTCCGTCAGGCGGGGGCGGGGAGAAGTCGCGGCGGCTCATCACGATCGACAGGGGGCGGTTCTGGGTGTTGGCGAATGCGCGCCAGACATAGGACCCGATCAGGCCCAGCCCGAACGCATTGAGCCCGCCGAAGAACAGGATGGTGATCATCGTGGCGGTATAGCCGGGTACCGCCGTTCCACTGAACAGGCGCAGGCCCAGCACCGCAATGCCAAGAACGATCGACACCAGCATGCCGCCGGCACCTGCCGCCAGCAGCAAGCGCACCGGCAGGTCGGAGAACGAAAACAGGCTATCCAGCATGTACTTCAGTTTGCGGCGCAAGGTCCAGGCGCTTTTCCCGTGTATGCGCTCCTGCCGGTTGTAGGCCACGCTGCCACGGCGAAAACCGATCCAGTACATCAGGCCGATCAGCGAACTGTTGCTTTCTTTCATTGCCAGCAACTGGTCGCGAAAGTCGCGGTTACAGGCAAAGACATCCACACCGCCGGGCGGAACGTCCGGATTGACGAGTTTGCGGTAAAGCCACCAGAAGGAGCCCGCGGCCAGCCGGGTGGTGATCGGGTCGGCACGGTTGTCGCGCGTGCCGACGACGACGTCGACCGTCTCTGTGCCGAGTTGCTGAAAGAAGGCTTCGACAAGTTCCGGCGGCTCCTGAAGGTCTGCCGCCATGACTGCGAAATAGGTGCCACGGGCCGCTTCCAGGCCGGTTCTGATGGCGGCAAACGAGCCGAAGTTTCGGGAGTGGCGCAGCAGTTGGGCGGTGAAGGGCATCTCTGGCAGTGCGCGGGCCAGTATGGCATGGCTATTGTCCGGGCTGCCGTCATCAACGAAGATGACCTCGAGCGGGTCCGGCAACCGGCTGGCCAGTGCCGCAAGGGCGCCGAGCAGGTCCGGGATGTTCGCCTCGTTGCGGTAGACCGGGATGATCAGCGAGTTCATTCGCCGTTCCAGGTCAGCAGTGCCTTGCACACTTGCTCGATCTCGTGGTCGGTGAGCTCCGGATAGCAAGGCAGGGTCAGGATTTCCCGCGACGCTGCCGCGGCGACCGGTACTGATGCGCTTGTCTCATCGTCATGCACGAAGGGCTGGTCGCTGTCGATCAGCGGGTAATGTATGTCACTGCTGATGCCACAGTCGCGCAGGTGACCCATCAGTGCATCCCGCTTCGATGTTCGCACGACATACAGGTGGGCAACGTAATCGTCACCCTCGGTGCGCGGGTGGCGGATAAGGGGATGTCTTGCGCTGGCGTAACGTGCTGCCACGGCCCGACGTCGCGCATTCCAGTCAGCCAGCATCGGCAACTGCACCGACAGGAACGCAGCCTGAAGCTCGTCCAGGCGGCTATTGCG
The DNA here is from genome assembly GCF_003226565.1 of Parazoarcus communis SWub3 = DSM 12120. Taxonomy (GTDB): domain Bacteria; phylum Pseudomonadota; class Gammaproteobacteria; order Burkholderiales; family Rhodocyclaceae; genus Parazoarcus; species Parazoarcus communis. The sequence continues at coordinate 48,788 of NZ_QKOE01000008.1, forward strand.
GGCGGGGCCGTCGGCCACGACATATTTGGACGTCCAGCCATACTGGCGCAGCTGGCGTACCCGAGCGGCAATGGAGGCTTGATGGCACGCGACCAGCCCGGCATCGCCGAGCGCCCCCAGGTTCTTCGTGGGGTAGAAGCTGAAGCTGGAGACGTCGCCCCAGGCGCCGGCATGGCGTCCGTGCTGCACCGCACCTACGGCTTGGGCGCAGTCCTCCATCAGCACCAATGCATTGTCGTCTGCCAACTGGCGCAAGCTAGGCATGTCGGCCATGCGCCCGAACAGATGGGTCACGACGATTGCGCGCGTGCGTGGGGTGATGCAGGCTGCCGCTGTTTGCGGCGACAGGTTCAGGTCATCGTCGACATCCGCATAGACCGGGGTGGCTCCGATTGCAGCCAGCGCAGTGGCCGCATACATGCCCGCGTTCGGTGCCAGGATGACTTCGTCACCTGCGCAGATGCCCGCACCGCGTAGTGCCAGCTCGATGGCATCTGTCCCGTTGGCGACGCCTACGGCATGGTTCAGGCTGAACTGACTCGCGAACGCCTGCTCAAACGCCTGCAGTTCCGGGCCCAGCACGAACCAGCCGCGCGCCAGGACACGGGCAAAGGCTGCCTGCAGCGCTTCCTGCATCGGTTGCATGTGGCGTGAGAGATCATTCAGTGCAATCAATCTGGGTATCCATCCAGTCTTGTGTTGGTCGAGGTCGTGCATCCCGACTTACCTTGCGTCGGCAGGGTGGCTTTCGCAACCCGGCATTGTCATGGCGAATGCGGCTTGACACAAGATTCCGTGAGCCGGCCGATGGCGGTGAGTGGTCGCTGACCGAGTCCTTGAGCGGGGGGCACATGGGCTGCGTCATCCGTGTCGACAGCGGCCTGTTGCGTGATGGAAACATGAAGTTGCTGATGGTGCGCAGCGGCCGTTGTATCCTAGCGCGCCCCTGATCCCTTGAACGTGCATCTGCGCCCCTTGCCGTGATTGTTGCCGTCGTCGTGACCTATCTGCCTGACCATCATGCACTGCAAAGGCTGCTTGCCGCCATGCTGCTCCAGGTCGACAGGATTGTGGTGGTAGACAATGGCAGCATCCAGGCAGGTACGGAGCTTGCCGGCTGGCTCGATGTCCATTTCCCGGGGCGCGGCGATGCGCTGGTTTTCGTCCCGCTCGGCCGGAACTTCGGCATTGCCGCAGCTCAGAACCGGGGTATTGCCCATGCCCGCCAACTGGGTGCCAGGTATGTGCTGTTGTCGGATCAGGACAGCCTGCCGGCGGCCGACATGGTTGCGCGCCTGAAGGCCGCGGTTGAGTCCCGTCGGGATGCGGGTTTGCGTGTCGCTGCAGTGGGCCCCCGTTATGTCGACGAGCGCCAGAACAACCCGCCCCCTTTCATCCGGGTAAGCGGCATGAGGGTGGAGCGGGTGCCGTGTACCTGTCCGGACGCCATAGTGGAAGTCGATTACCTCATCGCTTCGGGTTGCCTCATTCCGATGGAAACCCTCGATGCCGTCGGCGACATGGCCGAGGCTTTGTTCATCGATTATGTCGATATCGAGTGGGGCTTGCGCGCTGCCCATCACGGCTATCAGTCCTTTGGGGTCTGCTCCGCGGGGATGCGGCATGATCTGGGCGAGACGCCGGTCCGTTTTCTGGGACGGCAGATTCCGATGCACAGTCCGCTGCGTCATTATTACCATGTGCGCAATGCGATCTGGCTGTATCGCCAGACGTGGCCCCGTCGCGACTGGAAGCTGGCAGATGGCTGGCGGTTGCTGCTGAAGTATGGCTTTTACTCGGTGTTCGGCAAGCCCTGGTGGAAGCACTGGCAGATGATGAGCCTGGGGGTATGGCACGGTCTGACTGGCCGCATGGGGCCGTACCGATGACGCGACCTGCGGTGCCGCGTGTTGCGGTCTGCATGGCGGTTTGCAATGGCGCGAACTGGATTGACGAGCAACTTCGTTCCATCCTCGGGCAACAGGGTGTCGAGCTGACCGTGTTCGTCGGCGTGGATCAGTCTCATGACGGCTCGGCCGAGCGGCTTGCCCGGCATCAGGCGGTAGATTCACGGGTGCGCATCCTGCCTTCAGGACAAGGCTTTGGCAGCGCGGCAGCCAATTTCTTTTACCTGCTGCGCGAGATCGATTTCACCGGTTTTGACCATGTCGCGTTGGCGGATCAGGATGATGTCTGGTTTTCCGACAAGCTCGTGCGGGCCGTTGCCGAGATGCGTCGCCAGGGGGGCGATGCCTACTCCAGCAATGTCATTGCGCTGTGGCCGGACGGTCGTCAGTCCTTGGTCGACAAGGCGCAGCCGCTGCGCCGTTGGGACCATCTGTTCGAGGCCGCTGGTCCGGGGTGTACCTACGTCATGTCAGCAGCTTTGGTCGAGGCGCTGCGCGCGGTGCTCGATCGGGAAGGGAAGGCTGTGGCCGGCATTGCCCTTCATGACTGGTTCATCTATGCCTTTGCGCGGACGCAGGGTTTCCGCTGGGTGATTGATCCGCGGCCAGGCATGCTTTACCGCCAGCACGCCAGCAATGTGGTCGGCGTCAACGCGGGATGGAGGGCGCTGCTGCGCCGCGCGACGATGGTGAGGTCTGGCTGGGCGTTTCAGCAGGCGGCACTGATTGCGCACCTGTCTGGCGCCGCCCGGGATCCGCAGGTGCTCGCCTGGTTCGACGGCAGTCGTGCCAGCTCACTCCGGCTGGCACGCCACGCCTGCCAGTGTCGACGGCGGCGGCGTGACCGGCTGTTCTTCCTGCTGTCGTGCGTGCTGATGTTTGTGACGGGTCCGGCACGGCCCAGATGAGAGCGTGGGGCGAGGGCACCTTTTCCGGTAGACTCCGCCCTGCTGAATTGAACGCGAATCCGGTTCCTACATGACCAAGCAAGCGCTACTTGAACCCGTCGTACCCACGCCGGACGCCACCCGTCCGTTGCTGGGAGAGTTACTGGTGCGTCAGGGACGGCTTGCGCAGCGCGACCTGGACCAGGCGCTGGCGGCGCAGACCGAGATGGGGGGGCTGATCGGGCGGGTGCTGGTGCGCCTTGGGCTGCTCTCGGAGCTCGATGTGGCAACGGCTTTGTGTGAACAGCTGGGCATCCCCCTGGTGCAGGCGCAGGACCTGCCTGACGAGCCGCTGGAAGTGCCGGGGCTGAGCCCGGATTACCTGCTGGCGCACACCATGCTGCCGCTGCGTCACGACGAAGGGCGGCTGGTGGTGGCGATGGCGACGCCGCAGGATGCCTTTTTGCTCAAGGCCGTCCGGCTGGCGGCTGGGCTGGCCGTTCAGCCGGTGCTGGCGCTGGAGTCGGAGCTCTCCGCCACGCTGGAAAAACTCTACGTTGCTGGCGACGACAGCGATGAAGAGGGCGACGACGACGCCATGCTGTCAGGTGCGGACAGTGAGTTCGTCGAGCACCTGAAAGATCTGGCGAGCGAGGCGCCGGTCATCCGGCTGGTCAACCAGATCATCTCCCGCGTCATTGACCTGCGTGCCTCTGACATCCACATCGAACCTTTCGAAGACGGCCTGCATGTGCGCTACCGTGTCGATGGCGTGCTGCAGGATGCCGAAGTTGCGCGCACCGAGTTGGCTGCGGCGGTCACCTCGCGCATCAAGTTGCTGGCCCATCTGAACATTGCCGAGCGGCGCCTGCCGCAGGACGGCCGTATCAAGAACCGGGTCAAGGGCCACGAACTCGATCTGCGGGTGTCCACCCTGCCCACGGTGCACGGCGAGAGCGTTGTGATGCGTGTGCTCGACCGCGCCAGCATCCGGCTTAACCTCGAGGACATGGGGTTCGCGGCCGATACGTTGGCGCGTTTTCGCCAGTTGCTGGACCGCCCTCACGGCATTTTGCTGGTGACCGGGCCGACCGGTTCCGGCAAGACCACCACGCTGTATGCCTCGCTCGCCAAGCTGGATTCCGCTGCGCTCAAGATCCTGACCGTGGAAGACCCGGTCGAGTACCAGCTCGATGGCGTCAATCAGGTCCAGGTGCAGGCGCAGATCGGCATGACCTTTGCCCATGCCTTGCGTTCCATCCTGCGCCAGGATCCGGACATCATCATGATCGGCGAGATGCGCGATACCGAAACTGCGCAGATCGCCGTGCAATCGGCGCTGACCGGCCACCTTGTGCTGTCGACCCTGCATACCAACACGGCCGCTGGTGCAATCATCCGCCTGGAAGACATGGGGGTGGAGCGCTACCTGATTACCTCTTCGGTCAATGGCGTTCTGTCTCAGCGCTTGCTGCGCAAGCTGTGTCCGCACTGCAAGGAGGCCGTGGTGCCCAGCGCCGAGGTGCTGGCGCGAACCGGGCTGGACCGTTACATGCCTGCGCCCGGCGCGCCAATCTATACCGCCAGAGGCTGCCCCGCCTGCCGTCAGACAGGCTACCAGGGGCGCACCTCGATCCACGAGCTCTTCGTCATGGACGAGGCAGCGCACCAGTCCATCCTCAGCGGTGCCGACGCCACCACCTTGCACAACGTGGCGCGTCAGGGCGGTATGCTGACCCTCTACGAGGATGGATTGCGCAAGGTCGCTGACGGCGTCAGCTCGCTGGAGGAGGTCTTGCGCGTCACCCAGGATCAAGGCAATGCCTGAGTTTGCCTACAAGGCTGCAGACGCGGGCGGCAGCATGCATGACGGCCGGATTGAGGCGGCCAATCGCGATGCGGCATTTCGTCTGCTGCAGGCCAAAGGCTGGGCGCCGCTGGTGATCGAAGCTGCTGTGGCAGCGGCTGTGCCAATTGTCCAGGCCCCCAGGGCCGTGCGCCGGGGGCGGGGCGACGGGCGCCTCACCCAGGACGATGTCCATAATCTGACCAGTGAGTTGTCGGTCATGCTGCGTGCCGGTCTGCCGTTGGATCGTGGCTTGCGGGTGCTGATCGGCATGGCCGCGAAAGCCTCGGTAGCCGAGCTGCTGGAAAACGTATTCAAATCGGTCAAGGCGGGGAAGGGCCTGTCCCAGGCGCTTGAGCCGCATCGCGCGCTGTTTGGCGATTTCTACGTCAATATGGTGCGCTCCGGCGAGGTCGGTGGTCAGCTGGCCGAGGTCCTTGGCCGTCTTGCCGAGCACCTCGAGCGCGTCAAGTCCCTGCGCGAGTCGGTCAAGTCGGCATTGATCTACCCCGCCATCCTGGTGTTCGTCGCCGCCATCTCGGTGTTCCTGATGCTGGGTTTCGTCGTTCCCCAGTTCGAAGGGTTGTTCAACGACATGGGCGATGCGCTGCCGCTGCCAACCCGTATCATCGTGGCTGCCGGCCATTTCGTCGGCGACTGGTGGTGGTTGCTGGGGGCGTTGTTCATCGGGGGGGGCTGGTTGGTCCGGCGCTGGCTGGCGGGGCCGACCGGGCGGCGCTGGTGGGACGCCTTCGTGCTGCGCCTGCCGGTGCTGGGCGGGGTGTCGATGAAGTACGAGATCACCCGTTTTGCGCGCAGCATGGGCACGCTGCTGGGCAATGGCGTGCCGATCGTCAGCGCACTGAAGATCGCCGCTGAAACCATGAGCAACCATTGCCTGCGTGATGCGATGGAAGGGGTCGCGCCTGCCATCAAGCAGGGCGTCAGGGTGGCGACTGCGCTGGAGAAGACCACGCTGTTCTCGCCGCTGGCGCTCAATATGGTCCGCCTGGGTGAGGAAACCGGCAAGCTTGACCAGATGCTGCTTGAGTTGGCGCGCATTTACGACGGTGAAGTGCAGTCCGGCGTCAAGCGTGCACTGACCCTGCTCGAGCCCCTGCTCATCCTGGTGCTGGGTGCGGCGATTGCAGCAATCATTGTTGCCATTTTGCTGGGCATCCTGTCGGTCAATGAACTTGCCGTGTGAGTCAATGACCGTCGTGCGGAAATGTTTTGATGCGAATATTCCAGTGCCCGACACAGGCGGGGTCTGACGTCGGGCATACAATCGGGTCTTTATGCCCATCGCGGGCATGCTTTGTCACACTTGTACGGATGTTCCTATGAATCGTCATGTTTTTCGTCGCACAACGCGTGCGTTGGGTTTTACCCTGATCGAACTCCTGGTCGTCCTGGCCATCCTCGGCTTGCTTGCAGGCTTGGTCGGTCCGCGCGTCCTCGGCCAGCTGGGTGGCGCCAAGTCCAAGACCGCGGCCGTGCAGATCAAGGATCTGGAGCAGGCTGCCGAGTTGTTCAAGCTGGACGTCGGCCGTTTCCCGAGCGCCGAAGAGGGGCTGGAATCCCTGGTGGTCAAGCCGGCCTCGGCACCGGGCTGGAATGGTCCCTATCTGAAGAAAAGCGAGTTGCCCAAGGATCCCTGGGGCAGCCCCTACAAGTATGAGACGCCGGGTAAGCGTGGCGAGGTCGACATCTATTCGCTGGGGGCAGACAAGGCGCCCGGTGGCGAAGGTGAGAACGCGGACGTCGGCAACTGGCAGTAAGGGCGCGTCTTGCAACGTGGGTTCACGCTGATCGAGCTGGTTGTTGCCATTGCGATCGCTGCGCTGCTGGTGGGGGCGATTGCCACCAATTATGCCCGGCTGCAGCAGGCGATGGAGTATCGCAGCGTGGTCAGGGAGGTGCTTGCCGGTATGCGCACGGCACGTAACGAGGCGCAGCGAAGCGGCCGCCCGGTCAGTTTCGTCGTGGATCTCGAGCAACGCAGCTATGGCGTCAGCGATCACGGATTCGGGCGCTTCCCGGACTCGGTTGATGTGCGAGTCACTGTTGCCAGTACCGAGGCCTTCCAGCGTGGCCGCAGCGCCATCCGTTTCCTGCCGCAGGGTGGGGCGACTGGCGGTAGTGTAGACATCCTCCGTGCCTCCTCGGGTGAAGGTGTCAGACTCCGGGTCGACTGGCTGCTGGGTCACATCGAGCAGGAGCCGGTTGTTCGATGACGTCATGGGTCACAGGCCTGTCCCGCCATGCGCCGCTGCCGTCCGGGCAGGCAGGCTTTTCCTTGCTGGAGATGATCGTCGCCATGGCGATCATGGCGTTTTCACTGGGGGCGCTGTACAACGCTGCCGGGGGAAGTGTGAAAGGGGTGCAGGCGGCGGAGCAGCGCGCCGGCGCCTTGTTTCTTGCGCAGTCGCTGCTGGATGCCCACGGCACGGTGCCGGCAGGCGGACTCACCGAGCAGGGTACGGTGGACGGCATGCGTTGGCAGTTGAGCGCTGTGCCTTATCCGACCGGTCGCGAGGCCTCGCCAGGCTGGCCGCTTTACCGTGTCGAGGTGCGGGTCGAGTGGGCTGGTGGCCGGCAGGGCGTGAGCCTGGTCAGTCTGCTTCCGGAGCGAGGACTGAGTGTGACGGAGGCTACGCAGTGAGCGGTCTCTCGTCTCGTGGTGACGGCAAACAGTCTGTGGCTGGTTTCACCTTGGTCGAGGTGGTCATCGCGCTGTCGATTTTCTCGCTCATCATGCTCGGCCTGCTCAGTGCCCTGGGCACCTTCGGCGCCAGCGCATCGCGTCTCGACGAGCGGACCAACAAGAGTGGTTCGGCGTGGCTGGTGGGCGACTTCCTGCGTGCGACCTTGTCGCAATCGGTGCAGCGACTCAAGGAGACCTTGCCGGATGGCAGCCAGGCGGTGTTCTTTCGTGGCACTGCCGATGAACTGAACTGGGTGGGCAGGATGCCGGCGCGGTTCGGTATCGGCGGTCTGTATCATTTTCGCTTGTCGAGAGTACGCGACGCAGGAGGTGACAGCCTGATGTTGATCTACGCGCCCTATGTGGGCGGAGACCGGGTGCAGGCGGCGCATCACGAGGCGCGACATGTGCTGGTCGAAGGCATTGAGGCGTTTCGTCTGGCCTACCAGATCAAGCCGGCCAGCCGGGAAGAGGCGCCGCTCTGGCAGGCGATCTGGGAGGATCCGGAGCGCTTGCCGGCGCGTGTGCGGATCGACATCGCCGCGACCGGGCGGGCGTGGGGGCCGCTGTTCGTCTCCATCTCACCGCCTGATTCGGGCGGCGGCATCCGGATCGTGAGTGGACCGGTGGAATGACTCATCCTCGAATGTCCGGCGAATCTGTCCTGGCTTTCCGGCAGCGCGGTGTTGCGCTGGTCGCGGTGTTATGGATCGTTGCGGCCCTGACGCTGTTGGTGGCCAGCATGCAGACCACCTCGACTGCCGAGATCCGGGTGGCGCAGTCGCGGACTGAAATCGCGCGTGCGGCCGCGCTGGGCGACGCCGCCATCCAGATGGCCTTGCTGGACTGGCGTACCAGTGCGCCACCGCCGGATCGGATGACGAGGAAGGTCTACACGTTCGAGGAGGTTGCCATCGAGTTGGCGGTGGTGCCTGCAAGTGGCTACATCAACCTCAATGCGGCGCCTGAGGCGCTGCTGCGACTGGCGCTGGAGCAGCGCGCAGGTTTGAGTCCGGCGCAAGCGCAGGTGTTGGCGCAGCGGATCATCGATTGGCGTGACCAGGATGATGCCCCTCTGCCGCAAGGGGCCGAGGCTGAGGCTTACGTCGCGGCAGGGGTGGCGTTCCGTCCCCGCAACAAGCCGTTTACCGTGCCGGAGGATCTGATGCAGGTTCTCGGGATGGAGCTTGATCTATTTGATATGATCCAAGGTCTTTTTTCCGTGTGGTCGGGATCGGCCCAGGGCGTCAATCCGATGGCCGCGCCCTACGAGGTGCTGCTGTTGCTGGCGGGAGGCCGGGCCGAGGTGGCCGCACAGATCGCCACTGCCCGGGACGCCGGTGCGGTGGGTATCGATACCACCGCACTGGAACAATCCTTCGTCGGTGGCGGCAGCATCGGGAATACCTTGCACCTGATCGCATCCGTCCCGCTGGCCGGTGGCGGTGTGGCGGTTCGGGGGCGTTGGGTCAACCTGGCTGCCGATGTCGATGGGACGCCTTGGCGCACGCTCTCGGTAGAGCCGGTCCGTTTCGTTGATGCTTCAAAAGTGGGTAGTTGATCAAGCATGGCGTCTACACGCGACAACCTGAATCTTTTCGGCCTGGATCTGAGCGGGGTGCCAGGCACGCTGCGCCAGGGCTGGAAGGAAGCCATGCAATGGCGCTTCTTTCGCTGGCTCCTGCCGGCCGAGCCCGTCCGTCTGCTGTTGCCTGACGGTGGCGAAGCCGTCTGGCCGGTTGCAGCCCGGGCGACCCGCATTGCAGCAATGGCCGTCGTGCTGCCCGAGGACATCCTGCTGCGTCGCGCCTTGAGACTGCCCAATCTGGCTGACGCCGAGCAGCGGCAGGCCATTGAGCTGGCCTTGCGGGCTGAAAGCCCTTTTCCCGTGGATTCGCTCGCCTGGGGCTATCGGGTTGAGCATGATGGGCGTCAGGTTGGTATCGAACTGGCATTTGCCGCCAGGGCACATGTCGAGCAGTATCTCTCGCAGCGTTTGCCCTCGCAGGGCACAAGCGATACCCACCTGATGCCTGAAGTATGGGCGTCCGGTGAGCAGCCGCTGGTATTCCAGGGGTTTGGCGAACAGTCGCGCATGCAGCGCGAGCGCCGGCAGCGCTGGCGCACGCTGGGACTGGCGCTGGTGTGCCTTGGTCTGTTGCTGGCATTGCTGGCCTCACCGGTTGCGCATCTGCGTGCCCAGGTGCTGGCCTTGAACGACCGCTTCGAGACCTTGAGCCGAGAGGTTGCGCCGATCGTGGCGGATCGCGACGCCTTGTCAAAGGCCAACCTCCGCCTGCAGTCGGTCGCCGCGTATGTGCAGGCGCATCCTGATCCGCGGGGCGTGCTGGGGGCGCTTTCGAATCTGTTGCCCGACACCGTCCATCTGACCCGACTGGAGGTGCGCGGCCGAACCGTGATCATTGGCGGCCTGGCTGACAACGCGGCCGGGCTGATGGAGATGCTCGGCGCACAGGGCGGATTCCGCGATGTACGGGCGCCCGCAGCAATCAGCCGCGATCCGGTGTCCGGACGCGAATCGTTCACCATCGAGTTCAAGCTTGCCGACGCGGAGGTCGCACGATGAGCCCTCTTGCGCAGCACCGGGCGTCCCTCAGTGTGGGGGTGGTCGTCCTGATGGTCGTAGCCGTCCTTGGGGTGGCGGTGGCCTATCTGGCAAACAAGGCCTTGTGGGCGGAAGACACTTTCGAAACACTGACGCCTCGCATTGCCAGGCTGGAAGGCATGCGCGAGGCTGCAGGGGCGGTACGTCAGGCGCGTCTGGATGCAGACGCCGCGCTGGGCCGCCTGGCTTATCCGGGCAATGCCACTGCCGATCGCATCGGCACGGACCTGCAGCAACGCATCCGGGCTGCAGCCGAGGCTGCCGGGGTGTCGGTTTCCGGCAGTCAGATCATTGGTCCGCGAACCGACGCCGGACTCGAGTACATTCCGGTGGCTTTCAGTTTCGAGGCGACTCACGCGCAGTTGTCGGCGATGTTGACGGCGGTGGCAGCGCAGTCGCCAGTCGTTCATGTTGATTCCCTGATTCTTCAGCCTCAGCGGACCCGGGTAGGGCAAGGTGCCCGCCTGAACGTGCAGGTTCGGTTTACCGCATTGAGGGTGGCGTCATGACGCTCAAGCCTCAAACGCTGTTGCTGGGTGTGGTTGTGGTCGCCTTGGCGGCCATTGCCGGGTACTGGTCGCTGCTGGCTGTGCCACGCGATTTGCCCGGTGCCGTCGTCCCTGACGCTGCTGCGCTCCGTGCGCAGACGGTGGACGCTGTTGTTCCGGATGCGGCGCTTGTTCAGGCAATCGCTGCACGTCCGTTGTTCATCCCCGGGCGCCGTCCGCTGGCTGATGATGCTCAGGCGACGACCGATTCGGCGTCCACCAGTGGGGGCGGCAGGCTGGTATTGAAGGGGGTGCTCGGTGCCGGCGACGTCGGGGTTGCCATTCTGTCCCGGGATGGCGTTGTCAGAAGGCTCTCCAGAGGGCAGGTGGTCGATGGCTGGACGCTCGAGCAGATCGATGGGCGAGTCGCTCGTTTTTCGGGCGCGGGTGGCGAAACCATGGAGCTCAAGCTCGAACATCTGACTCAGGGGACTGCGGGGCAGGCTCAGGCGGTCCCGCCTCCGCTCCAGCCGCAATCTGCAGATCCGCAAGCCGCAGCTGGCACAACGACTGCGCCACCTCCACCGCCCGCGCCGGTTGTCCGTCCTGCGGCGGGTGCGCTGTCACCCGAGGAGCTCGTCGCTGCGCGGCGTGCCCGGCGTGAGGCCTTGTTGCGCTCGCAGGCAAATTGACAGGTTATTCATGAAACTCAAGATCCTTTCCAGCGTATCGCTGATCCTCATGTTGGCAGGTTGCGCCAGCGTTCCCGCCGGCGGACCCGTGCTGTCCACATCAGCGGAAACGCTCAGGCAGACGGCTGAGCGCAACCCGGTTGGCGCCCCTCCCAGGGCACGGGCCCAGGCAGAGCAGCCGGTCGAGCCCGTTGTGCCAACCCTGGTCAAGGGCTCCGACATCATGATCGGTACGCCGTCGTCCCGCGGTGCGCTGGCCGTCCGCGGTGAGGCGGTTTCGCTGCGCTTCGAGCAGGCGCCCATGACTGAAGTGGTGCACGCGGTATTCGGTGATCTGCTCAAGCTGGATTATTCGCTGGTGACGCCTTTGACGGGCGAGTTGACCCTGCATACCCAGGCGCCGGTGCCGCGTGACCAGGTGTTGCCGCTGCTGGAGTCGGCGCTCAAGGCCAATGGCATTTCGATGGTGACCGATCTGACGGGGCGTTACCAGATCGGTCGCAGCGAGGCACTGAAGGGGTCCGTACCGGTTCCCCGGCGTACCGAAGCCCTGGCAGCAGGCGGGGGCAGTGTGATCGTGCCGCTGCAGTTCATCGGTGCGACCGAGATGGCGGATATCCTGCGCCCGGTTGCCAGTCCCGAATCCCTGTTGCGGGTCGATACCGTACGCAACCTGTTGATGCTGTCCGGTACCCGTCAGCAACTCGATGGCTGGCTGGAAATCATCAACACCTTTGATGTCGATTTCCTTAAAGGCATGTCGATTGGCCTGTTTCCGCTGGCCAACAGTTCGGTGAAGGATGTCGACGCCGCACTCAAGAGTGTGCTGGGCTCCGCTTCGGTCACCACGCTGCCCTCTTCGGCGTCATCTTCATCCGCCCAACGCCAGGGTGAAACCACCCGCAGCGCGTCCGGCGCACCGGCGCAGTCCGCGGCGCAAGGGGGGGACGAGGCGGCGAGCCCCTTTCTTGGCCTGATCCGGGTTGTGCCTATCGAGCGCCTCAACGCGCTACTCGTCATCACGCCGCGTGCTCACTATCTGGAGCAGGCTCGCATCTGGATTGAACGCTTCGATCGTCCCGCGGACAGCGATGTTGACGGCCAGCTGTATGTGTATCCGGTACAAAATGGTTCGGCACAACATCTGGCCAACCTGCTGAACGGCCTGTACGGCAGTGGGCAGACTTCATCCTCCGGCATCGCTGCGGCCACCCGTACCGGGGTTACACCCAGCTTGTCATCGACCACGCAATCCAGTCTTGGGACGGGAAGTTCGATGTCCGGCAGCATGGGCAGCCTGAATGCTTCGGGCAATACAGCCGCGGCGGGCACAACCGGACAGGGCGCGACCGTGACCCAGGTCAGCCTCGATCGCGGGGTCAAGGTCGTGGCGGACGATCACAACAATGCCTTGCTGATTCACGCCAGCCGGTCGGAGTATCGGCGCATCGAATCGGCGTTGCGGCGCCTGGATGTTTCGCCGACCCAGGTGTTGATCGAAGCCAGCATCATCGAGGTCACCTTGACCGATGCGCTCAAGTACGGCTTGCAATGGCATTTTCAGGACAATCTGAGAGGTGGCTGGAAAGGCTTGGGGCAACTGGTCGAGGGGGAGTCCGGCGCCATCAGTGAGTTGGGTGCCGGTTTTTCGTACTCGGTGGTGAATCCGGCCGGCACGGTACGGGCGGTATTGTCCGCGCTGGCAGACAAGTCCTTGCTGAACGTGCTGTCCAATCCCAATGTGATGGTGCTGGACAATCACACGGCAACCATCCAGGTCGGTGATCAGCAGCCCATACAGACCGCCAGTTCGGTGTCGGAAGATGGTGGGTTGCGCACCAGCTCCATTCAGTACAAGGACACCGGTGTATTGCTGACGGTGACGCCATCGGTCAATGCAGGCGACATGGTGTCGATGACCGTCAACCAGGCGATCACCGACGTGGGCGACCGCGACACCGCCACAGGGCAACGCAGCTTCAATCAACGCCAGATCAATAGCCGTGTTGCCGTGCGTTCTGGCCAGACCATTGTGCTGGGGGGGCTGATCCGCGACAACAAGACCCGCGGCCGCCAGGGCATTCCGCTGCTGCACGACATTCCGGTCGTTGGCAACCTGTTTGGCGCGACAACCGTCGATACCGTCCGGACCGAACTGCTGGTGCTTATCACGCCGCGCGTCGTACGCAGCGAAGTCGATGTGGACGATGTCAGCGCAGAGATGCGTGAGCGGCTACGCCTGCTGCGCAGCGCGGAGGGTCTGGCGGGCGAGGAAATGTCGCGGCTACTGCCGGGGCGGCCGATGACGGACGGCGCAACCACCGCCATTCCCGTAAAGGAATGACGTCATTCAAGCTGATGGTGTGGGCTTTCGTGACAAATTTCACGGGGCGAGCAATCTTGCCGGTTGTTCCTGATCGGCACGCGCCCCATCTGGCTGGCTGCCCTTATCCGCATGCTTGCCGTCATGCCAGTGGCGTTCCAGGTGAGACAGATTGATTCTTATAGACCATTTTTTGAATAATTCAAGTGCATGAATCCAAACGCATTTGTCTGTAAAGGAGGAATTATGCAAAAAGGGTGTTGCGTGAGTGCGACAAGTCGATGGGTGGCCTCCCTGTTGCTGGCAGGCGGCCTGGTCATGATGTCGGGATGCACCAGCCTGGGGGGGGCAGGTGCCACCCCAGAGGAAATCGTGGCCAAGCGGGCAGTCGCGCGCTGGCAGGCGGTTATTGCCGGGGACTGGGAAAGCGCTTATAGTTACGCCACGTCTGCTTACCGAGCCGCAGTGAACCTTGAATCCTACAAGGGACGTATCGCGGGTCCGGTAATCCGCAAAGCGGCTGAAGCCAAGTCGGTCAGCTGTCAGGAGTCCAGTTGCGAAGTAGTGCTGCGTATGACATACGAGCCTGCAGGGCGGCGGGGTTTCGGCGAGTTGACAACTGAATTCAGTGAACGCTGGGTCGAAGAAGATGGGCGCTGGTACATTTTTCAGCGTTTCTGATCTCGAGAGTCAGGTGCAGCAGACTGCAGTCAGGTCTGTTGCGTAAGTACAACGACTTGCGGGGGTGGCGCGCCGTTGGTTGTTTTCGCATGGGGTGTATGCTAGTGTCGCCACTAGCGTAATTTCCTGAGCACGTTGCGCTAATTTGGTTTAGATAAATCTAAGGAGTCTTCAATGAAGAAAAAGCTTCTCGCTACTGGTGTTGCGGTTGCTCTGGGTGCGCTGTCCGGTGTGGCGAGCGCTGCTGTTACTGTCAATGCAGGTGGTGTTGGTCAGATCAACGTTCTGCCCTACTACAGCGTTCAGGAAGGCAACGACACGCTGATCTCCATCACCAACACTGACACCACTCGCGGCAAGGCGGTCAAGGTTCGCTTCCGCGGCGCCGAGTGGTCGGATGACGTGTTCGACTTCCAGATCTTCCTGTCGCCGGGCGACATGTGGACCGGTGCTGTCACCAAGGACGGCAACCTGGCCAAGATGAGCACCTCCGACAGTTCTTGCACCCTGCCCGCCAGCGTGAACCAGGCTTTCGTGCCCATTCGTCTGCAGGCCGCTGCCCAGAACACCGGCACGCTGGAAGGCTACGTTGAAGTCATCACCATGGCCGATATTCCGGCTACCGGTACTGGCGCTGGCAACCTGACCGCCAACTGGGCTGTTACCAAGGATCTGTACAACGCAATCAAGCACGTTGCTGGTGGCAAGCCCGCCTGCCGTACCGATGCTACTGCTCAGACCCTGCTGGAAGGCCTGACCCAGGACAACGTTCTGGTGCCTGCTGGTGCTCCGCAGAATGCCTGGATGGTTGCGCCGACCGCTTCGCTGACCACCTTCGCGACCATCATCAACGTGCCGACCTCCAAGGCCTTCACGTTCCCGGCTACCGCGCTGGTTGAAAGTGCGCCGCTCAAGCAGTACTTCGAGCAGTCGAACAACGCTCTGGCGTTCAACGTTGCACTGACCGCCGACAACATCTTTGCTCCGATCGCTGCAAACGGCGGTGCTGAGCTGCCGATGTACCAGTTCGACATGCCGGATCTGTCGACCCCGACCAACGCTGTTGATGTGCTGGCTGTTGATCAGCGTGACGCCATTGCTACGCTGCTGGCCAAGGCTTCGGTGACCACCGAGTATGTGACCAACGATTCGCTGCTGGCCTCGACCGACGTCGTGATCAGCCAGCCGGTCCGTCGTTACTTCTACGAGTACACCCAGAAGGCCGCTGGTCAGACCTTCCATCTGACGATTCCGGATTCGACCGGCACCAACCACAACTACGATGTGAATGGTGACGTCGGTACCGTGTATCAGCCGCTGGATGGTGCAACCAACCGTATCGCCGTGGCGAACCCGCGCTTCTTCGACCGTGAAGAGAACACCTTCACCAGCTCGAGCGGCATCGTGATTTCGCCGACCCCGCCGTCCGCCATCACCCCGATCTCGCTGAAGGGTGAAGTGTCGGTTGTGTCGATCAACAACTCCGGCCTGCCGACTGGCGCGCTGAACGCGTCGATCACCGCGAACGACTACACCGCGACCGGTGGCTACTCCGACGGTTGGACCACCCTCTCCACCACCTCGCAAGGTACTAACGGTGGCGCACTGCCGGTGATCGGCTTCTCGGCGATCAACCTGTTCAACGCCAGCGCGGGTGCTGCCGGTACCAACTACGGCATGACCCTGCCGCTGAAGTAATGCGGGTATTCGGCTGATTGTTGGCCGAACATGAACAAAGGCGGGCTTGCCCGCCTTTGTTTTTTTGTGTTTAGTGTTTATGTTTTGATGCTGGAGGTTTGATGGTGATCGTTCGCAGGTTGCTGGTGACGGGTGTGATGGCGGTGTTGTGTCAGGCTCCGATGGCTGCAGCGGAGACGGTGGCGACCCATCCCAAGGCAAGTTTGTCTGCGGTTGAAATTCAGGCCGAAATGGCCGTACTGGCGCCCGAGTTGCAGGAGGCGGTGAAACGTTCGGCGACATCGGCACAGAACCTCGCGGCAGATCTGCTGGCGCGCCGGATCATTGCCGAGCAGGCTCGCGAGTCTGGACTGGAGGCGGACCCGGTGGTCGCTGCCCGCGTACGACTGGCTGCGGAGCGCGCCTTGTACGAGGCGTATATGGAGCGGGCTGCGACGAAGGCGGTGGACTCCAAACTGGTGGAACGTCAGGCGAAGGATGAGTTTCGCGCGTTTCCTGAAAAGTACAAAAAGGGTGAGCAGGTACGTGCTCGCCACATTCTGATTGGCGCCTGCAAGTGCGCACCCGAAAAAGCGCAAGAGCGTGCCGAAGCCATTCTTGAACGCTTGAAGGCCGGTGAGTCTTTCGAGGCGCTGGCCAAGGCAGAGTCGGAAGATCCGGGTTCCGCCAAGGAGGGAGGCGACCTGGGCTTCTTCGAGCGGGGCAGGATGGTGCCGCCGTTTGAGGAGGCCGCGTTTGCGCTGAAGGCGCCGGGCGATCTGTCGGGCCTGGTGACGTCCCAGTTTGGTATCCATATCATTCGACTGGAAGAGCGCAAGCCTGCTGAAAAACTGTCTTATGACGAGGCGCGTGATGCGCTGGTGTCGTCGATCGAGACCAAGCTGAAGGTTGCCGAGCGGACGCGTATCCTGAACCCCATCCGCGCGCCGGGGGCGATTGCCTATGACGAAGAGGCGCTTGGTCGGGCCGTGGCGGGGAAAGACTGAGTCGCGATGTTGATTGCCACTATGTATCGGTATCGTAGTGGCGTATTGTCTTGCGCTAGTGTCATATCCCTGGCCGGGCGTATCATACGCGCCGGCCTTTTTTCCGTTTATTGAGCGCATGACTTTTCTGTCGGTCCTGTGGGCGCGGCGTTCGCTGCTGTTCGGTTTCATCAAGCGCGACATCAAGATGCGCTACACCGGCACCCTGGTCGGTGGTTTGTGGGCAATCGGCCAGCCGGTGATGTTGCTGGCGATCTATGCTTTTGTGTTCCGGCGTGTGTTTCGTGTCGAACTGCCCGATCTGGGGGCGAACAGCTTTGTGGCCTTTGTCGCGTGTGCGCTGTGGCCCTGGATGGCGTTGCAGGAGTCGGTGCAGCGGGCGACACAGGCGATTGCATCCAATGCCGACCTGGTGCGCAAGATCCGCTTTCCCTACGAATTTCTGGTGCTGGCCGGCGTCAGCTCCAGCTTTGCCATTCATTTCACCGGTTTTTGTGGTGTGCTGATGGCGCTGTCGGCCTGGGGCGAGCCTTTCCATTTTGTCGCGCTACCCACGGTGTTGCTGGCCTGGTTGTCGATGTTCATGCTGGCGCTGGCGCTGGCGCTGGTCACGTCTTCACTGCAGGTGATCCTGAAGGATGTGGATCATCTGATGGGGCCGGCTTTCATGTTGTTGTTCTATGCCACGCCCATCCTTTATCCCTTGGCCCTGGTGCCCGAAGTGGTGCGGCCGTGGATGGAAATCAATCCCCTGTTGCATGTGATCGAACCGCTGCGCGCCGCCTTGCTGCGGGGTGAGGGGGCCGTCGTGTCGCTGCTGCCCTTGCTTGGCTTGTCCGTGTTGCTGGTGCTGGCTGCAAGAGCCTTGTTTGTGCGTCTGTCGGCGTATTTCGAGGATTTCCTGTGAGCAGTGCGATTCCGCTGATCCGTTTGCGTGGGGTGGGCAAGGCCTATCCCTTGGCCGATTCGCCGCTCGGTCGTCTGCGTACCATCGTGACCTTGTTGCTTGGGCGTCCCTTGCCTGCAGTATTCCAGGCCTTGAGTGGCATCAACCTCGAGGTGCATCGCGGCGAATCGCTGGGCTTGATTGGGGTTAACGGTGCGGGCAAGTCCACCTTGCTGAAGACGATTGCCGGGGTCGTGCGTCCGAGTGCAGGCGAGATCGAGATCAACGGACGGGTGTCGGCATTGCTGGAGTTGGGGGCGGGTTTTCATCCGGAATACACCGGACGTCAGAATGTGTTTCTGGCCGCTTCGTTGATGGGGCTGAGTGACGCGGAGATACGGGCGCGTCTCGATGACATTCTGGCTTTCGCTGATATCGGCGAGCACATCGATCAGCCGATCAAGCACTATTCTTCCGGTATGGTGGTGCGGTTGGGGTTCGCGGTGGCAACCTGTGTGCGCCCCGACATCCTGATTACTGACGAAGTGCTGGCAGTGGGGGACGAGTCGTTCCAGCGTAAGTGCGTTAGCTGGATGGAGGCGTATTTGCGAGGCGGCGGCACCTTGCTGTTGTGTTCGCACAGCATGTTCCATATCGAGAAACTGTGTCGTAAGGCGGTATGGATACACGACGGTCAGATCGAGGCTTATGGCGATGCGTCGGTGGTGACCCGCGACTACCTTGCGTGGCATGAACGGCGGCTGGCTGCGGCCAGGCCAGGTGCGCAGCCGTCGAACGCCCAGGCGGCGGGACAACATGCCGTCCGCAAATTGAGTCTGAATGGCTGCGGTGCCGAGGGCACAGAGATCGGGATGGGAGAGACGCTGACGATCAGCGGTGTCGTATTCGCACCGGATGGACGCCCGCCAGTGGTGGCATTGGGTTTTCTGAAAGCCGACGGAACACCGATCTACGGGCTGGCTTCAGACATGGATGGACATGTATTGAGCGCCATTTCGACGCATGAGTTTGTGTTCAATCTGTCTTTGCCCGGTTTGTTGCTGTTGCCGGGTCACTACATCGTTCGGGCGCATGCACTGGATGCAGAGGGTTACCGGTTGTTCGATGAGGTGGTTTGCCCGCTCGTGGTCAAGGGTGATAGCCGTGAGATGGGGGTTTGCAGGTTACCCCATCAGTGGCATGCGTGAGCTTGAGTGATGGAGCCTGATTCGAACATGCGTAATCCGCACGAGCTTACAGGGTGGCCGTGCCACCGCAATACCCTTGAAGGCGTGGATTCGTTGGGGGCTGGATTCCGGGCGGGGCCGGGGGTATCGGTATTCCGCACGGGCAACGTGCACCCCGGGGCCGGCATTTTCATTGGCGAAGATGTGATGCTGTTCGATCATGTCAGGTTGTTGCTCGGTGATGCAGATACCCGATTGACGATTGGAAATCGTGTCGTGATCAATGTCGGGGCTTATGTCTCGGGTGAAGGTGGTCTGCAGATCGGCGACGATGTGCTGATTGGCCCGCATGCCAAGTTATTGTCGGCGGGGCACGAGATACACGAAGGTCATCTCGAGGTCAGCCGGAATCCCATCATCGGTATGCCGATCCGGGTGGGGGCAGGGGCCTGGATCGGCGCAGGTGCGATCGTGATGCCTGGCGTCACGATCGGTGAAGGGGCTGTGGTGGGGGCGGGCAGCGTCGTGACGCGAGATGTGCCGGCACGGATGGTGGTGGCGGGAAACCCCGCCAGGGTATTGCATGCACGCGGACGTCAGGCCCCCCTTCTTCAGCGTTGGTCGAGGCTGGTAAAACGTATGCTGGCCGCGCTTGGGGTGCGCTGACCGAATCGACCCCGGGTCTGATCAGGTACGGGAGATGACGTAGGCGTCCTGGTTGTCCCAGAAGTGCGCCGGGAAGTGCGTGACGCGGGCTTGGGGGTGCAGTGCGTTGACCTGCCTGCGCACATAGGGGTCGGCGGTATAGGTGCAACCATAGACCTGCCCATCCAGGGTGGAGGATTCGCTCTCGGCAAAGAAGGCATAGCCGTGTTCGGAGAGCGTGACGCCAGCGAGTTGGGCGGATCGCGTTCCGTGCGTGCTGATGATCAGGTGGCCGCCCGGTTCGAGTGCATCGAACAGGCGTTGCAACCAGGGAAGCCAGGCGGAGTCGGGCAGATGGCTGAATAGCGAGAGTACAAAGATGACCTCGAACCTGCGCTCGAAACGCACTTGCTTGGGGTCAGTCGATGAGTAGAAGCCGTTGACGTGGAGTTGATCGCGCAGAAAGTCGACGCTGCCCGGCATGACGTCGGAGACATGCAGGTGGCCTGCTGGCAGAGCCTTGACAAGGTGTCGGGTGAAGCGGCCGTAACCGGAGGCGAACTCAAGGAAGGCGTTGCACGCTGACAGCCGCAGACCGATATGCTCGCTCAGTCGCATGAGCTCGGCGAGTGTTCTCCAGCCATCGGCAAGATAGTCACGGATTGGGTTGCGCGAGCTGGGGTGGTTGGCGAAGAAGCGAAAGATCTCGTCGTTTGGATGAATTTGAGCGCAGATGCCGAAGGCAGTGCCGAAGTTGTTTGAAAGTCCGTGTCCTTCGATCAGGTTGTGGCTGTCTATATCTGCAGGGTTGAGCTTCAGCGCGGCGTGCAGGATCTCCGTGGCTTGCGCTGTCCGGCCTTCGTTGAGTAGCTGCCTTGCAATGGGATACAGCGAAGAGGACATCGGCGGAGCTCACTATGGGTCGGGTCGGACATTTTAGTGGCATCTGGCGGACTTTTCGAATTTTCGATCGCCCTTGAGGCGGGTCTTGAGGATTGGAACGGATGATGGGTGAGATCAGGGTTGATGAGGGAGGGGGGGAAGGGTGCAATGACGGTGCTCCTCGTTTTACGGTGCACTGGTCCGGCGTGCCGATGGCGCACGAAGTGGATGCGCGCTTCGAACTCGACGCGAGCTGGCGACGGCCCAGAGATACCTTTGGGCCTTTCGAGCTGATCCGGTGCTTTGTCGGGTCTTTGCTCCGGCTCCGGCCAGAGAAAGTCGTTTTCTTGCAATTCTCGGGGATTGCGCTGGAGTTGGCCCGGATCTCTGCGGCGCTTGGCCTTGAGGTCCATTTGCGCATGCCCGCTGAGGATGCGCTTGAAGGGCTGGATCCGGTCAGTGCGCGGTGGGCGGCTGGTGTGTTGTCGCGCGTGCATGGCATGGTCGAGGGCGGGGCCTTGCTTGCTCCGGAGGCGATGCGTGCGCGGTTCGGTGGGCAATGGGCTGAAGCCTGGTCGGATGGGGGCGTCGGTGATCGCGACAGGCCTGCGTTCGGCTATGAAGCCTATGCCTTGGGGCGTCGGGACCATGCATTGCTGTATGCGATGCAGCTCGGGTTCGCGAGCCATTTTTCCGGGTGTCGAAAGGTGCTCGATGTGGGCTGCGGTACGGGCGTCTTTCTAGAGGTGCTCTCGCGCAACGGTATTACGGCGACGGGGGTGGAGCGCAACGATGTCAGTGCGCGGTTTGCCCAGTGCATGGGGCATCAGGTCGTACAGGCGGATGCGATTGAGTACCTGGAGGCCAATCCGGCATCCTGCGATGGTGTCTACTGTTCTCATTTCATTGAGCATCTGCCAATCGAGGCGGCTGAGCGGCTGATCAGGGCGGTATCTGCTGCCTTGGTTCCGGGGGGGGTGGCGGTGTTCGTCTTTCCTGATCCCGAATCCATTCGCAGTCAGTTGCTCGGGTTCTGGCGTGATCCGGAGCATGTCAGGTTTTATCACCCGGAGCTGGTGTCTACGCTGGCCGAGATTCATGGGCTGGCGCTCGAATTCGATAGCCAGCTCGAGTCGGGCCGCGAAGTGGTGCCATTTGCGATGAAGATGCCTCCCCGGCCGGTAGCCAGGGCGCCGGGTCTGTGGGCGCGCGTGCTGCGACGGCTGGGGATTGCGCCGTTCAGCTTGCTGGAGGCCGAGCGTATGCGCGCCGATGCGATGGATGAGGTGCTCAAGCAATTGTGGTCGGTGAATCAGACCTGGGCGTGGGACGACAACGCAGTGTTGCGTTTCCGTAAGCGGGCCGCACTTATATAATCCGCCACCCGGTTCTTGCGGGCGAGGCGATTGGAGATCGAGATGAGGGCTGGCGGCCCGCGTGGGGTGGGGTATCGAGTCAGGACGTTGGCTGCGAGTGCGGTGGTCGGCCTGTTTCTGCTCGCACTGGGTGTTTTGGTGTTCCTGCGCGTCCGCCATGTTGATGCGGCGTTTGGCGCCGCTTTCGGTTGTCAGGGTTGCCTGACCGGAAGCGTGCTGATCCACGATTTGCCCTATGTGAGCGGCGTGCTGGCCTGCCTGATACTGGGGGTCTGGGTGCGCGCGCGCTGGCTGGGGGGGGCGTGCCGCTTGCTGGCGCTGCTTGGGCTGCTGGTGTACGGACTGGATATTGCGGTATCGCAGCAACTCTTCACCCGGCTGCATGCCGCGGATGTCATGGTTTTTGCGGCCCAGCCAGCGGTGTTGCAGTCCCATCTGATCAACACCGGGCTGTTGCATTGGCCAGTATTGCTGGCGCTGGGAGTGCTCGTGGCCGGTTTTCTGGTGCTGCCTGCCGGGCGCGGCGGGAGGCGCGGTGCTATGGCCTTGGTCGTGCCCCTGGGGCTTGCAACGGCGGGCTTTGGCATGGACCCGGGGCAGTATGTGCATGACTGGGCTTTGCGCAATGTGGTGTCAGTCAATTTCAATACCGGGGTGTCGCGGCCTTATCGAAACGCGCCAGGGCCCGAAGTGGATACGCCTGCTGCGATCGAGTGTGCGCCCGGTGAGAATGTGCGGCCCGATGTCGTCATCCTGATTCTGGAGTCCTGGTCGCCTTATCAGAGTGCCCTGTTTGGCGGTATTCATGACTGGACACCCAGTCTGGACCGGATTGGTCGTGAAGGCAGCTATTTCACGCGGATGCATGCTTCAGGCTTTACCACCAACGATGGCTTGATGGGGTTGTTGACCGGGATGGAGTTGCTGTCGCCGGTGAAGCCGTTCTTCTCGAGCATGCCTTTCGAGACCACATGGGGCCAGTCACGTACCTTGCCGAAGTTGTTGGGCGAGCGTGGCTACGATACGGCGTTCTTTACTTCCGGCAACCTCGCCTTTACCGAGAAGGGACGGTGGTTGAAGGATATCGGCTTTGCTCATGTGGAAGGGCATGATCATCCGTCCTATGAGGGGCATCCGCGCATGCATTTCGATGCGGTGCCAGATGAGGTGCTTTACGCCCGAGTGCTCGACTATCTGAGCCAGGGTCCGTCGACTGGCCCTAGATTGGTGGTGATCGAGTCGGTGTCGTCCCATCATCCGTTCATTCATCCTTACACGAAGGCGCATGACGAAGAGGCCGTGTTCAGGTACATGGATCAGGCTGCGGCCGCCTTTCATGCTGCGCTGGTCGAGCGGGGATTTCTGGAACAGGGGCAGTTGCTCATCGTGAGCGATCATCGCGCCATGATCCCCGTGCGCGCCGAGGAGCGTGAGGTCTTCGGTCGCGCCACGCTCAGCCGGATTCCGGCGATCTGGGTGGGCGAGGCCATTCGTGAGCGGGGTGAGGTGGCGACGCCGTTTCATCAGGCAGATGTGATCGACACGTTCGACTGGATGACTGCAGAGTCGGTCTGTACCGACAAGGGGCGGCGAGATCTGACGCGCCCTGCACTGACCCGGCCGCGTTGCTTGTATCACGGCAGGGGCGACAATCGTGACTTGGTCGATGTGTTCTGCCCGCAGGGCGAAGGTACGATCCGGTTGGCTGGAGACGATACGGCGATGGACGAATGGTCGCCTGCAGGGGCGCCGGGCGCGGAGCAGGCAGTGGCTTGGTTGAACCGTTACCGGATTGAGAGGGATCGGCATCACGACCAATGGAAACAGGCGCAAGACAGATGATGAGGGATTGCGCTTCGCGCATGTTGCTGGTGCTGACGCTGGGTGCGGTTGGCTTGGGAGCGTACCTGCGCCTGCAGCAGATCGAGTTGCAGTGGCTGACCGATGATGAATGGCATGCGGTGCATAAGATTCTGTCGGGCGCAACGTATCTTGAGATTGCGCGTTCGGTCGGGGGGGCGGATTTTTCCATTCCTCAGACCTTGGCTTACAAGTGGCTTGCCGGGCATGTCGGTATCGATGAACTGGGCATGCGACTGCCAATGTTGGCTGGCGGTATTTTGCTGGTGGCGGGGGCCGCTTGGTGGGTATGGCGTGTGTTTGGTGCCTGGGCGGCGCTTTACTGCACCACGTTGCTGGCGATCTCGCCGCTGTTGATTGCATTCAGCCGTACCGCGCGGCCCTATGCATTGACCGTTCTGCTGGCTTGCGTCACCGTTCTTGCGCTGGCTGAGTGGCGACGGGCGCCCCGAGGGGGGTTGCTGTGGCTGGCTGGGTTGGGGGCATTTTTCGCCTGCTGGTTGCACATGGCGGTTGCGCCCTTTGTGGTGGTGCCGATTGCTGCGTTGGTCGTGGAGAATTGCTGGCAGGCCTGGCGGCAGCGGCGCTGGTGCCTGTCTGTGCCCTTGTTGGCGATGGCGGCGGCGGTGGCGGTTGGCGTGGGCTTGGCTGCAGTGTTGCCGATGTTGTTGAGCCGTGGGGCTTTGGCGTCCCGTATGGGCGCAGATCTTCCGACGCTGGAGACTTACCTTGGCGTATGGTCGATCTGGTTTGGAGTGAGTTCGAACGGGCTTGCGCTGGCGCTGCTTGTACCCGCGTGCGTGGGGGCAGTGGAGTGCTGGCGCAGGCGTCCCGATGTCATGGTGTTGTTTGGCCTTGGCTTGACGTGTGCGATGGTTGGAATCTATGCCAGTCGGCCGGCGTGGGTGCACAATCCGCTGACTTTTGGCCGCTATCTGTTGCCGGTGCTGCCTTTCCTGCTGCTCTGGGTGGCACTGGGGGGGCTGCGGCTTGGGGGCGCGTTGGGTTGGCCAGGCGCAAGGCTTGCGGTGCTTGGCGTGCTGGCAGCGGTGCTTTTCGTGAATGCGCCAACGCGGGATTTGTTGATGCGCCCGAACAACTTTACCCTGAACTATTGGTATCAGTTCGACTACCGGCCTGAATATAATCCTGTCCGACGCTTGTTCGAGGCCTTTCCGGAGTCACCGTTCTGGCGCAGGTTGGGTGAGTTTGAGCCGCAGAGCAAGCGCATTGCAGTGGCGGGACATGGCCTGGAAAGTTATTCCCAACTGGATGTGCGATGGCAACCGATCCATCGGCAGATTGTTCTCAACGGGCAGCGAATGGGGTTATGCGACCCGCCGCCGTATTGGGGCGAGGTGCCGGAAGGGTCGGGGTTCGAACTGCGTAATGCGGTCAGTCTGGCCTCGGTCGCAGCGATGAGGGCGGCCAGCCTGGATTACGTGGTTTTCAAGCGCAACACTTCGGGCATGAACGTGCCCGACATAGAGCCCTGTATCGCGCGGTTTCGCGAAATCCATGGCGTACCGGCGTATGAGGATGCTTTCCTCGTTGCCTTTGACATGAAGTATTGATCCCTTTGGGGATGTGTTCGGATTCCTATGCTGCATAACAAGAAGATCGTCGTTGTACTACCCGCTTACCATGCGGTTGAAACGCTCGAGCGTACTTATCGCGCACTGCCCCTCGACATTGTTGACGAGGTCATTCTGGTTGACGATGCCAGCACCGACGGAACGGCGGAGCTGGCTCGCCGGTTGGGTATCCACACAATTGTTCATCCGCATAATCTGGGTTATGGCGGTAACCAGAAGACCTGTTACTCGGCTGCACTTGCAGCGGGGGCCGATGTGGTGGTGATGGTGCACCCGGACTACCAGTACGAGCCGCGGTTGGTGTCTGCAATGGCGGGAATGATTGTATCCGATGTTTATGATGTTGTGCTAGGTTCTCGTATTCTGGGTGGAGGGTCTTTACGCGGCGGCATGCCGGTGTGGAAGTACGTTGCCAATCGGGCGCTGACCTTCTTCGAGAATCTGATGTTGGGGGCGAAGTTGTCGGAGTATCACACCGGTTATCGGGCGTACCGTCGTGAAGTGCTGGAAAATGTGCCAATGCAGTGGAATTCGGACGACTTTGTCTTCGACAACGAATTTCTGGCGCAGATCATCGTTGGTGGCTGCCGGGTGGGCGAGATATCCTGTCCGACCCGCTACTTTCCCGAGGCCAGTTCGATCAACCTGCGCCGTTCCATCATCTATGGCTTGGGTGTGCTCAGGGTGTCGGTGGAAGGGGCGTTGCACCGCTTCGGTCTGAAGCGGCACCCGCGTTACGCGTTTTCGCGGTCGCAGGGACGCCCGTTCGGGGACGATCGTAGTGCGTGATCTGCGCAAGCTGTTCAGGTCGGCACGGTTTGCCGAGGTGGTCCGCTATCTGATTGCCGGCACGGCGATCACGCTTGCGGCACATGCGGTCTATCTGCTGGCTTTGTCTGGTGGAATCGAGCCCCACCCGGCATGGGCAGTGTCTTTCGTATTCGGTACGGTCATTGGTTACCTGATTCATCGCGGATTTGTGTTCCGGGTGAAGGCGAGACGGCGGCACTGGGTGAGTTTTCCATTGGCTTACGGTTTGCGGTTCTCGATTGGACAAGGCTTGCTTGCCCTGTTGCTGGCGCTCGACATGAGTGCCGGCTGGGCGGGATTTGTCACCAATGTGGCGATGGCCCCCATTGGCTTTCTGTTGCTGAAGACGGTGTTGCGCGAGCGCGCAGCGGTGAATGGCGATGGCGCGCTGGATGGTGGAAAAAAGGGGGCGTCCTGATGATGCAGGTGGACGAGTCGGAGCGAGGGTCGCCGATGATCGCAGTGGCATCCGAAGGGGTCATCGATGTCATTGTGCCCGTTTATGGCGGAGATGAGGATACCCGGCGTTGTCTGGCGTCGCTTCACGCGTCATCCGTGCGCTGTGCGTTCGAGATCGTGGTGGTGGACGATTGTTCGCCCGATCCCGCCTTGTCTGCCTGGCTTGATGCCGAGGCGGCCGCTGGGCGGATCACCCTGCTGCGCAATGAGATGAACAGGGGCTTTGTTGCCTCGGTGAATCGGGGTATGACGCTGCACTCCGATCGTGATGTGGTGCTGCTGAACAGTGATACCGAGGTGGCGGGAGACTGGCTGGACCGATTGCGAGCCTGCGTCGATGCCGCGCCGGATATTGGTACGGCTACGCCCTTCTCCAACAATGCGACGATCTGTTCTTATCCGTTCGAGGGTTGGCAGGGTGAGGTGCCCGGGGCGTTGGGGCTTGCGGGTCTGGATGCCGTGTTTGCTCGAGTCCATTCGGGGCGTGCGCTCGATCTGCCGAGTGCCGTGGGCTTCTGCATGTATATCCGCCGGCGCTGCCTGAACGCGGTTGGGCTGTTCGATGAGGCCCGCTTTGGACGGGGGTATGGCGAGGAGAACGATTTCTCGCGGCGTGCCGTTGCTGCCGGATGGCGAAACGTGCTGTGCGCGGACGTGTTTGTCCATCATCGAGGTGGGGTCAGTTTCGGTAGCGGGCGAACGCAGTTGATGCAGGCGGCCGGTGAGGCGCTGAGCGCGGCGCATCCCGATTACGATGAGGTTGTGCGTCGCTTTATCCTGCATGATCCGGTTGCGCCCTTGCGCGCACAGGTCAGTCTGGCCCGTGCCGCCCTTGGTGGATGCGAGTTTGCCGCGGTGGTGGCTGAAAACGCGCAGGCGCTCGAAGTCAGACGCTTGCAGGGGCGACGATTGCGCGAGGCCTTGCCGGTAAAACTTCATATCACCCATAAGTGGGGTGGTGGAATCGAGCGCTGGGTGCGGGATTTCTGCGACGCCGATCTTGCCGCGCGCAATCTTGTGCTCAGGGGGCGGACTTCGCGTAACGAGACCGCGTTCCAGCTGGAGCTGGTGGATCCGCAATTGGGGCAGACGCCGCTACGTGTCTGGGATCTGCAGACGCCCGTGCTGGGTACGGCAGTCGGGCATGCAGAGTACCGTGAGGTGCTGGATTGGGTGTGCCGCAGCTTCGAGGTACGGGCGGTCTACGTTTCGTCTCTGATCGGTCATTCACTGGATGCGCTGGAGACGGGATTGCCAACGACCTGGGTGATGCATGACATGTATCCCTTTTGTCCGGCTCTGTTCGCGTGGTTTGAGCAGCCCTGCACGCAGTGCGGTATCACGGAGCTTTCGCGTTGTCTGACGGCCAACCCGCACAACATCTTCTGGCATGTCACCGACGGCGAGTCCTGGATGCAGGTGCGACGGGCGTTTGAGGCGCGGATAAGTGATGGGGGGTTGACCATCGTCGCGCCCAGCCGTGACGTACATGCTCGGTATGCGCAACTGTTGCCGCCACTGCTGTCGAAGCCGTGGCAGCTCGTGCCGCACGGTTTGGGTGGGGCGATTGCCGGTGCGGTGCGGTCCAGGCCGCGCCCAGTGACTGCCTCGACGCGATTGCGGGTGTTGGTGCCCGGACGGCTGCTGCCGCACAAGGGCTTGGGGGTGCTCGAAGCGGTTTATCCGAATCTGCACGCCTTTGCCGATCTGATTCTGTTGGGCTGTGGTGATTTTGGCCGTGCCTTCGAGGGGCTGCCCGGCGTGAGGGTGATTCCGGACTATGAGATCGACGCGCTGCCTGCGTATGTGGCAGACCTCGAGCCGGACTGTGCCTTGCTGCTGTCGATACTGCCGGAAAGCTACAGCTACACCCTGAGTGAGATGCGAGTATTGGGTGTGCCGGTGGTGGCGACCAACCAGGGGGCATTTGCCGAGCGTATACGTGACGGAGTGGATGGTTTCCTGGTGGCGCCTACGCCAGCTGCGGTCGTTGGCAGGCTGCAGCAGTTCGCCGCGGATCGAACCGTGTTGGATCGGGTTGCCGAGCTTGTTCGGGCGCTGCCAGTGCGTACTGCATTTGAAATGGTCGCCGACTACGATGACCTGCTGCCGGCAGATTGGAGGGGTCAGGGGGGTAGGGTATCTGTCGAAATGGCGATTCAGACGCTGGCCGAACGATTGTGGTTGCAGGACGAGGTGGCGCGGCTGCATGACCGATTGGGGGGGGCGTTGGGTGACGCGGCCCGCCTGCAGGCAGACGTCCATGCCCATGCGCTTGTGGTGCGCAACCGGGAGGAGCGGATTGCTGCGCTGGAGGCCGAGCGTGATGCGATGCTCAATTCGGCGTCGTGGCGCGTGACCCGGCCTTTGCGCAGGATTGAGCGCCTGCTGGCTGCACCCGTTTCCACTGCAGTTGGTGCAGGTGTTGAGGCTGAGCCACCTCATGAGGCGGAGGTGTCGAGCCCTGTTGTTGAGGTCGGCAGGCACTCGGCCGGGCTGCCCGTGTCACGTTCGGCCGCGCGCCAGAGCGTTCGGGAGGCCCTCGGCCTGCCGGACTCGGCACGCGTCGTGGGTGGCGCTGGAGCGGGGCCTGCCTGGGAGCGCTTTGTCGAATTGGCGTCGCGGGTGACCGCTGGTGATACCCGGACGGCCTTCGTCTGGCTGGGTGAGACATCGCTCCCGGATGGTGTGGCGGGTCGGGTGCCGGTGGCGGCGGTACTGGCGTCAACCCGCGACCTGTTTATCGCAGATGCGCTGACGGCAGAGGTCTGGATGCGGGGTATCGATCTTTACTGCGCGGGACCGGAGGATGAAGCCTGGAGGAGCCTGGCAGCCGTTTGTGCCACGCCGTTATTGTCTTGCGAGCGTCTGGGCGGTGATGTTGACGATCATTGTCGGGCCGTATTGAAGGCCTTGAACACAGGCACCTGACGCCGAGGCTTGAGTGGTGGAAGGACGTCGGGCGATGGTGTGATCGATAAGACGTTACAATCGGAGCCTGTTCTGCATTTTCCGATTGAGTCCGACATGCCTGGTACCCTCTTCATCGTCACCGCGCCCTCGGGTGCCGGCAAGACTACGCTGGTGCGTGGCCTGCTGGAGCGCGACCCGCAGGTCAAGCTGTCGATCTCGTTCACCACGCGCCCGCCGCGGCCGGGTGAGCTGGATGGGCGCGAGTACCATTTTGTTGATGTGCCGACTTTCCGTGCCTTGCGCGATCGCGGCGAGTTCCTCGAGTGGGCCGAGGTGCATGGAAACTATTACGCCACCTCCAGGGTCTGGCTGAAGGAGCAGATCGGTGCCGGCACCGATATCCTGCTGGAGATCGACTGGCAGGGCGCGCAGCAGGTGCGCAAGGTGTTTCCGGATGCGGTCGGGGTGTTCATCCTGCCGCCGTCACTCGAAGAGCTCGAAAGCCGGTTGCGTGGGCGGGGTACCGATAGTGACGATGTCATCAGCCGGCGACTGCTCGGCGCCCGCGGCGAGATGCGGCACGTAGCAGAGTTCGACTACGTTATAATTAACAACGAGTTGCATGTCGCGCTCGAAGATCTGGTCGGTGTGGTGCGCGCGTCGCGCCTGCGTTATGCCAACCAGCACCAGCGACATCCGCAGTATTTTGATTTTCTCGAACAGGATTGAGCCATGGCCCGTATCACCGTTGAAGACTGCCTGAAACGCATCCCGAACCGCTTCCAGCTCACGCTGGTGGCCACTTATCGCGCCCGTCAGCTGACGGTTGGCGGCACGCCGCAGATCGAGCTGGATCCGCACGACAAGGACAAGCCCACCGTGGTCGCACTGCGCGAAGTGGCTGCTGGCAAGGTCGGGCTGGAAATGCTCAACCGCGGTCAGGCCTGACCAGGCAACCGGGGTGGGCACGCACCATGGAACCAGACATTGCGACCGCCCCGCCCCAGCCGTTTCGCCCGCCCCCGTCGAGCGTGCTGTCGCTCGACTTTGAACAGCTCAAGACCAAGCTCTCGGGCTATCTTAAGCCTGAAGATGTCGGCCGTGTCGAAGCGGCTTACCATTTTTCAGCCGATGCACACGAAGGTCAGTTCCGCATCAGCGGCGACCCCTACATTTCGCATCCGGTGGCGGTGGCGTCCATCGTCGCCGACTGGCATCTCGACGCCCAGGCGCTGATCGCTGCGCTCCTCCATGATGTGATGGAGGACACCCACATCTCCAAGGCGGAGATCGCCGAGCGATTCGGCAAGACTTCGGCCGAGCTGGTCGACGGCTTGTCCAAGCTCGACAAGATCGAGTTCCGCTCGCAGGAAGAGGCGCAGGCCGAGAATTTCCGCAAGATGCTGCTGGCGATGGCCAGCGACCTGCGGGTCATCCTGATCAAGCTGGCCGACCGCCTGCACAACATGCGTACGCTGGATTCGATGCGGCCAGCCAAACGCCGCCGCATTGCCAACGAAACGCTGGAAATCTATGCCCCCATCGCCAACCGGCTGGGGCTCAACAATATTTACCGTGAGTTGCAGGAGCTGTCCTTCGAGCACAAGTACCCGATGCGTTTCCGGGTCCTGTCCAAGGCGATCCGTGCGGCGCGCGGCAACCGCCGCGAGGTGGTGGGCAAGGTGCTGGCCAGCATCGAGGAGCGCCTGCCGCAGTGGGGTATCAGCGCCGAGGTGCAGGGGCGCGAGAAGCATCTGTACAGCATCTACCGCAAGATGCTGGAAAAGCACCTGTCGTTCTCGCAGGTGCTGGATATCTACGGTTTTCGTGTCATCGTCCACGATGTTCCGGCCTGCTATCTGGCGCTGGGCGCCTTGCATTCGATGTACAAGCCGGTGCCGGGCAAGTTCAAGGACTACCTCGCGATTCCGCGCGCCAACGGCTACCAGAGCCTGCACACCACGCTGATCGGCCCGTTTGGCACGCCGGTCGAGGTGCAGATCCGCACCCGCGAGATGCACCATATCGCCGAGTCCGGTGTGGCCTCGCACTGGTTGTACAAGGAAGACGAGAAGACGCTGACCGAGCTGCAGCAGAAGACGCATTCCTGGCTGCAGTCGCTGCTCGAGCTACAATCGGCTTCGGGCGAAGCTACCGAGTTCCTCGAGCACGTCAAGATCGACCTGTTCCCGGGCGAGGTCTATGTGTTCTCGCCCAAGGGCAAGATCTTCAACCTGCCGCGCGGCTCGACCCCGGTGGATTTCGCCTATGCGGTGCACACCGATGTCGGCAACCGTTGTGTGGCCTGTCGCATCAATGGCGACCTGATGCCGCTGCGCTCGGAGCTGCGCAATGGCGATCAGGTCGAGATCATCACCGCGGCGCACGCCAACCCCAATCCGGCCTGGCTGTCCTATGTGCGAACCGGCAAGGCGCGCGCGCAGATCCGCCATTTCATGAAGAACGCCCAGCAGGAGGAATCCGTCGCGCTGGGCGAGCGCCTGCTCAACCAGGCGCTGCGACCGCACGGGTTGACGCTGGGGCAGATCTCCAACTTTGCCTGGGAGCGTTTCCTGCGTGATCGCGGGGTGCGCCACAAGAAGGACATCTTTGCCGATATCGGTCTGGGCAAGCGCCTGCCGGTCATCGTTGCGCGCCGCCTGTCGCAGGCTCAGGACCAGGAATCCGGCCGGCCCAACGTCATCAAGCCCAAGCCCGCCGGCGCGATCCAGATCCGTGGCAGCGAGGGCATTGCGGTACAGCTGGCGCGCTGCTGCCAGCCGATTCCGGGCGACCCCATCATCGGGACCATCCGCAAGGGGCAAGGGCTGGAAGTGCACCTGCACGATTGCCCGGTGGTGGCCAAGTTGCGTGGCGACCGTGGGCGCTGGGTGGATGTCGAATGGGAACCGGGCGAGGAGCGCCTGTTCGACGTCACCATCCGGGTGCTGACCAAGAACGCACGGGGTGTGCTGGCGCGTGTGGCCAGTGCGATCGCCGAGGAAGACTGCAACATCCAGAGCGTGCACATGGACAGCGAGCAGGGGGCCTATACCGCACTCAACCTGACCCTGCAGGTGCACGATCGCATGCAT
The DNA here is from genome assembly GCF_003226565.1 of Parazoarcus communis SWub3 = DSM 12120. Lineage (GTDB taxonomy): Bacteria > Pseudomonadota > Gammaproteobacteria > Burkholderiales > Rhodocyclaceae > Parazoarcus > Parazoarcus communis. The sequence goes on from NZ_QKOE01000008.1 coordinate 81,337, forward strand.
CTCGCCAAGGTCATGCGCGGTGTGCGTCGCGTGCCCGAAGTGGTCCGCATCGGCCGGGTCAAGGCGGACGGTCGCGCCTGAGCTGCGCTGGCGGGGCTTTCCCGACGGATGCGGATTCCGCGCGGAGAAGTCCGGTCATGATGGATGCCGGACCACGCGTCTTTGCGCCCCCGCCGCCACAGGCGTGTCGACCTGATAGAATCCCGCCCGTACAAAAGGGGAGTGGATGATCATGGCGATTTACGAATCCGAGCACACCAAGTTCATGCGCGAGTGGATGGAAAAGCATCCCGAGCAGATCGAAGAACAGAAGAAGGGTCGTGCCCTGTGGTGGGACAAGCCGCAGGACCTCGACAGCCAGGCCCGCGCACAAGCGTCGAAGGTGCCGGTCAAGCCCTACTACTACGATATCAACCACTGATCTTCGTGTAGATGACCAAGCCCGCACAAAGCGCCAGCCCGCTACAGACCGATCCGCAACTGCGTCGTTACTTCGCGAACGAGGAAGAACGTCGTGTCACGACCCGCCGCCTGTTCGACAGTGCGGCCTCCGGCTACGATCGCGCCGAGAACATCACCGCCCTGGGTACCGGGCCGTGGTACCGGCGCCGGGCGCTGCAGCGTTGCGGTCTGAGCGCGGGCATGCGGGTGCTGGATGTCGCAGCAGGTACGGGTCTGGTGGCGCGCGAAGCGCAGCGCATCATTGGCCATAAGGGCACACTGACGGCGCTGGACCCCTCGCCGGGCATGCTCGAGCAGTTGCGCAAGAAGCTCAAGGTCGAGACGCTCGAGGCCTACGCCGAGTCGATTCCGCTGCCAGCCAACCATGTCGATTTTGTTTCCATGGGTTATGCCTTGCGCCATGTGGGCTCTCTGGAGCAGGCTTTCTCCGAGTACCTGAGGGTGCTGAGGCCGGGCGGGCGGACCTGCATCATGGAGATCACCCGGCCGCGTAGCGGCTTTGGCCGTTTGCTGATGCGCGGCTACATCCGTGGTGTGGTGCCGGTGCTGTCGCGCGTGATGCGCTGCAATCCGGATGTGTCGATGCTGTGGGAATACTACTGGGATACCATCCAGGCTGCGGTCGAGCCCGAGCGGGTGCTGGAGGCCATGCGCAAGGCGGGCTTCGAGGACGTGCGTTGCATGGTTACGCTCGGGGTGTTCCGCGAATATGTCGGGCGCAAGCCTGCTTCGGTGTGATGACGGCGGTGCGCGTGCTGCAGCCGTGCGACCTGATGCCCGTTCATCCCTGATCCGTCGTCCTGCCGCATGAGCTTTCCCCCCCGACTTGCCGTCGTCGATCTCGAAACCACCGGTGCGCATCTTCAGCGCGACGGGATCACCGAGATCGCCATCATCCGGATCGAGCACGGCGAGGTGGTGGAGCGCTGGGAAACCCTGGTCAATCCGGGACGGCCGATTCCGCCCAATCTGCAGCAGTTCATCGGGATTACCGACGAGATGGTGGCGGGGGCGCCAAGCTTTGCCGAGGTGGCGGACAAGGTTCAGGCGCTGCTCGCCGATACCGTGTTTGTCGCCCATAACGCGCGCTTTGACTATGGTTTCCTGAAGAATGCGCTGGGCGCGCTCGACCGCCGGCTGGATCTGCCGGTGATGTGCACGATCAAGCTGTCGCGCGCGCTGTTTCCGCAGCACCATCGGCATGGTCTGGATGCCTTGATCGAGCGTCATGGTCTGGTCTGCGAGGCACGTCATCGGGCAATGGGCGATACCGATGCGCTGCTGCAATTCATCCGTCTGGTCGAGGGTGATGTCGAGCCCGATGTGTTGCGTCAGGCAGTGGAGCGCGCGATGAAGGCGCCGGCCAGGCCCCCCGGTTTGCCGGAGGGCGCCATCGAAGGCATGCCCGACACCCCTGGCCTGTATCTGTTCTTTGCCTCGGAGCAGCCTCCCGAGGGCGGTCGGCCGGATGTGCCGATCCACATCGGCCGTGCTGCCAGCCTGCGTACCCGGGTCATCGAGCATCTGTCTGCCGCTGGGCGCAATGGCAAGGATGGCGAACTGGCGCGTCAGGTGCGTCGGGTCGACTGGATCGAGACCGCAGGTGAGCTGTCATCCCTGTTGCTGGAGATCGACATGCTGCGCGACCGCCAGCCCTTGTCGCAGCGCTTGCAGCGTCCGGGCGATGAGGCCTTCGCGCTGCGGGTCGATCCGGCTCGTCGTCGTCCGCCGGTGCTGGAGCGGGTGCGTATCGGTGCGACCGATCCGGGCGAATGGGTCGGGTTGTATGGTGCCTTCGGCAGCCGCAAGGAGGCCGACAACCTCCTGCGCGAACTGGCCATGGCCTATCAGCTGTGTCCGCAGCGGCTCGGCATCGAGCCCGTTGGCAAGGGGGCCTGTGCGGCGCATCGACAGAAGCAGTGTGCAGGCGTGTGTGCCGGCAAGGAAAAGCCCGAGGCTCACGATACCCGCTTGCTGGGGGCGCTGGAGTCGGTTCGTCTCAAGCCATGGCCCTGGCCTGGCGCGGTGAGGGTGGTCGAGCACCAAGCGGCAAGCGGTCTGCTGGCTTGCCATGTGTTTGATCAGGGGTGTTACCTGGGGACGACCGACATGCCCGACGAGGCCTCGGCGCTGTGCGCCGGACCGCGACGCTTCGATCTGGATCGCTATCGGATGCTGATGCGCTGGCTGGCGGTGCCTGCCAACCGGGAACGGGTCGAGCTGATTCCGTCTTGAGTCGGGGGGCGTGTGAAATTGTGAAGGCCGGGCTCAGCCCGCCGCACAGTTGCGCAGCATCGACAGCTTGTTCAGCACCAGGCCGCGACGACCGTGAGGGCGGATCATGCCGTCGCGGGTGAAGCGCGACAGCACGCGTGACAGGGTTTCCGGGGTCAGGTTGAGTTGGGCGGCGATGTTCTGCTTGTCGGTGTCGAGCTGAACTTCACAGCGTTCAGCGTTGGCGGGCGCAAGCCGGCTGAGGTAGTGGGCGACACGCTGGGTGCTGTTGCCTTGCAGACAGATCTGCAGGTTTTCGATCAGGTCGTAGATGGCCGACGACAGGCGCAGGGTCATCGCATTGGCGAAACCGGCCGAGGCTTCCATGGCGGTGCGCATGGCGGTGTTGCGAATTGCCAGGATGTGACTGTCCCGCGTGGTTTGCGCGGTAAACAATTGCGGCCGTCCGAGTAGCGCCGCCTCTTCACCAAAGATTGCTCCAGCGCTCGCGACCTGAAGGATCTTTTCGGTGCCGCTTGACGAAATCAGCGCACATTTGACCTCGCCATCCAGCACCACCCACACCTGATCGGCCGCGTCGCTGGCATGGGCGACGATTTCGCCCTTTGCGAAGTGCAGGCACTGGGCGCCTTTGAGCAGCCCCTGCAGTTCGGTGAGGTCGAGCAGGTCGAATGGCGCGGTGACGGCCAGGGTGTCGAGCGTCGGTGAGGTGGTTTCGATGTTCATGTGCGGCTCCTTGCGGCAGCGTGCAATGCGACTGCCAGTTCATGGAATGCAGTGTAGAACGCGAGCTTGTTCCCCGATATTGGTGCAAAACGGGACGCAATGCATCGGAATACCTCCAAAGAGGTATGGGCTGAAACACCTAAATCCCTGTTTACTATAGACCTGAGATTCGCCGATGATGCCGCCAGGGCGTGGTGCTGCACATTGGGGGTATCCCCTCGTTTTTCGATCATCGGTTTTTGCGGGAGTCACAACATGATCAGGCGCATGCTGGGCGTCTTGGCGCGCCGGTCCATCCTGTTGCTGGTGGGGTTGGCGATGACGCTGCTGGTTTTGATCAGCCTCGGCGGGATGAGTAGTTCGGTATTTGTCGCCGAGACGGTGCAGGGGAGCGCGAGTGCGATCAACGTCGCTGGCAGCTTGCGCCGGCTGACACATCGTATTGCCAGCCTGGTGGTGGCCGACGCCGGGGACGGGCAGGGTGCCAGTCCGCGTGTTGCGGAGGCGATCCGCAGCTTTGAGGAACAGCTGGTCCATCCGGCCTTGATCCGGGTGCTCGAGCGGGCGCCAGATGGCTTGTTCGCTGCGACCTATCGGGGCGTTGAGGCCAGCTGGCAGTTGAGCCTGCGGCCTCGTTTTGACAGTATCCTGGCGCATGGCCCACCGCCTACCGCAGACAATATCCAGGCGATGCTGGTCGACGTCGATGCCTACGTCGACCAGCTCAATACCCTGGTTGCGGTGCTCGAACACGATACCGAGACCCGCATTCAGGACCTGGGCCGGATCCTGGCGGTGGCCATCGGGCTGACCCTGATGGTGATGGCTGCGGTGCTGGTGCTGTTGCATCGCATGTTGCATCAGCCGCTCAATGATCTGCTGGGCAAGGCCAACCGGATTGCGGGTGGCGATTTCTCCGCGCGGGCCGAATACACCGGGCGCAACGAGCTGGGCCGGGTCGGGACCGCTTTCAACCTGATGGCGGGTGAGTTGTCCAAGCTGTATCGCGATCTCGAGGCGCGTGTCGATGCCAAGACGGCGGAGTTGCAGCGCAGTAACCGTTCGCTTGAGCTGCTTTACCATGCGATTGCCCGGCTGTACCACTCTCCCGCCGCACCGGAGGCTTATACCGCAACCCTGCGCGACATCGAGCAGTTGATCGGCTTGCGCGGCAGCCAGGCGTGCATCGAGCCCCGGCATGATGGGCCGGCGGCGGTCATGGCGTCGACGTTTGGCCCCTGCGCGGAGCGGGCTGCGGATGCGACGGGGGCCGAACTCGCCTGTGCCCGCTGTCGTGGAGATGCGCGGCCGTGGAGCTACGAGTCCGAAGGCGATCACGACCTGCTGCGCGTCCCCCTGCGCGACAGTGAGCGTCGCTACGGCATGCTGCGTCTGGCGTTGGCGCCGGGACAGCGTCTGGAGGGCTGGCAGCGCCAGCTGGTCGAGGCTTTGTCCCAGCACATCGGGATGGCATTGGGGGCCGCCCGCCGCAGCGAGCAGGAGCGTCTGCTGGCATTGCAGGAAGAGCGGTCGGTGATTGCCCGCGAACTCCATGATTCGCTGGCCCAGGCCTTGTCCTACATGAAGATTCAGGTCGCCTTGCTACAACCGATGGTTGGTGATCCGGCGCGGGCGACCGAGGCCGGGGCGACCTTGGCCGATCTGCGCGAAGGGATCAACGCTGCCTATCGTCAGCTGCGGGAACTGCTCGTGTCGTTCCGCCTGAAGATGACTGGCGATTTTCCCGAACTGTTGCATGCCGCCGTCGAGGAATATGCAGCCAAGGGCAAGCTCGAGCTGGTGCTTGAAACCCGCCTGGCGGATTGTCCGCTGGGCCCGAATCAGGAGGTTCATGTGCTGCACATCATTCGCGAGGCGCTGTCGAACATGGTGCGCCATGCGCAGGCCCGGCATGCCTGGGTGCGGTTGAACTGCGATCCGGGCGGACGACTGACGGTCGACGTCGAGGATGATGGTGTCGGACTGGGCGAAGCGGCAGTGGACACGCGTCACCATCACGGGCTGGCAATCATGCGGGAACGGGCGCGCAGCCTGGGCGGCTCGATCGAACTGGGGTCACGCCCGGGTGGCGGAACCCGTTTGCGCCTGCGCTTTGCTGCAGGGGCGAATACGGTGCATGCCGAACCTGTGATGTTTGGAGGTGTGGCATGAGCGAGCGCCAGCGTGTACTGATCGTCGATGACCACCCCTTGTTTCGCAAGGGGCTGACGCAGTTGCTGCAGACCATTGCCGCGTTTGAACTGGTGGGGGAAGCCGCCGGTGGTGTCGAGGGGCTGGCCATGGCAACGCGCCTGGCCCCCGACCTTGTCCTGCTCGACCTCAACATGAAGGACATGGATGGGATCGAGGTGCTCAAGGCGATCCGGGCAGCCCGTCTCGATGCCCGCGTCGTCATGGTCACCGTGTCTGATCATGGCGATGATCTGGTGGCCGCGCTTCGGGCCGGGGCCGACGGCTACCTGCTCAAGGACATGGAGCCGGAGGCCATGCTCGACGCCTTGCGGGAGGCGGCAGAGGGCCGCATCGTGATCTCCGAGCAGCTCACCCACCTGATGGCCGCAGCCCTGCGTGGCCCGGCCCAGCCCCAGTCGGTCAGCGCAGCGGGGCTGACCGAGCAGGAGTTGCGGATACTTGAGCGCATCGCGGGCGGGTTGTCGAACAAGCTGATCGGGCGCGAGCTCGACATTGCCGAAGGTACCGTCAAGGTGCACGTCAAGCATATCCTGCGCAAGCTGGCCCTGCGCTCCCGTGTGGAAGCTGCGGTCTGGGCGGTGGAGCATCTGCGCGCCTGAGTACTGCTGCGGGCCCAGGTGGTTTGTCGCTGTCACGAATGGGCGCCCGCCGCCGCCCGCTATGGGGCCGGTCGGTGAGGCGGTCCGTAGATGACTTTCGGGGGCATTCTCCGCCAGTAGATGCGTTCGCTGCCGTTTGAGACGGATTCTCATCTTGACGGCCATCAATGACCTTGCTTCCGGCAAGGCTTCAAATGTCCTCGTTTTCATCGCGGGGATGTCTCTTGGAATCAGCTTCCTTCTCTCGTCGGGGTTTTCTGCGCGGCCGCATGCGTCGGGTCGACCCTGCGCAACGTCCGCCCTGGGCCTTGGACGAGGCGCTGTTCCTGGACCGTTGCACGCGTTGTGATGCCTGCGTGAAGGCTTGCCCGACCCGCATTCTGGTCAATGGCGATGGCGGCTTTCCGAGGGTCGATTTTGCTCAGGGTGAGTGCACCTTCTGCGGTGAGTGTGTGCGCCACTGCGAACCGGCTGCGCTGACGCCCGAGGCGGGCGAGCCCTGGCTGTTGAAGGCGCAGATCGGGGCGGGCTGTATTGCCCATCAGGGCGTCGATTGCAGGGTGTGCGGCGAGAGCTGTCCGACCGGGGCGATCCGCTTCCGGCTGCAGCGCGGGGGCGTGGCGCAGCCCGATTTGAATCTGGAACGGTGTAATGGATGTGGTGCCTGTTTCGCCCCCTGCCCGACCCGGGCGATCGAGGTGAAGGCAGGGCTGAAGGCAATGGAGCAGGAGGAGCGCGTATGAATATCGCAAGCCTGGTAGTCAGGGCGAAGCCCGAGGATTTTCCCGTTGTGGAGGGATTTCTCGGGCAGGTGCCGGGCGTGGAGTTGCAAGGCAAGTCGGTCGAGACCGGCCATATCGTCGTCACCGTCGAGGACGGCGAGGGCTGGTCGGTTACCGATTCGATCCTGAAGGTGAATCTCGGTCCCTGCGTGCAGGGCGTGACGCTCGCCTACGAATACACGGATGAAGGTCTCGAAGATCAGGAGGCATGAGAAATGAACATGGATAGACGCGAATTCATCAAGGCCAATGCGATTGCTGCGGCGGCGACCACGGCCGGTGTCAGCATCCCGATCACGGTACATGCCCAGGCCAAGAACGGCGACGGCACCAAGGTGCGCTGGGACAAGGCAGCCTGCCGTTTCTGCGGCACCGGCTGTTCGGTGCTGATCGGTGTGCAGAACGGCCGTGTGGTGGCCACCCAGGGTGACCCGGATTCGCCGGTCAACCGAGGGCTGAACTGTATCAAGGGCTATTTCCTGTCCAAGATCATGTATGGCGAGGACCGCCTGACCCAGCCGCTGCTGCGCATGAAGAACGGCAAGTACGACAAGAACGGCGACTTCGCGCCGATCTCGTGGGATCAGGCCTTCGACATCATGGCCGAGAAGTGGAAGGCTGCGATCAAGACGCATGGCAACGATTCGATCGCGATGTTCGGTTCGGGGCAGTGGACGATCTGGGAAGGCTACGCGGCCTCCAAGCTGTACAAGGCGGGCTTCCGCACCAACAACATCGACCCCAATGCCCGTCACTGCATGGCTTCGGCGGTTGCCGGCTTCATGCGCACCTTCGGCATCGATGAGCCGATGGGGTGCTATGACGACATCGAGAACGCCGACGCCTTCGTGCTGTGGGGCTCGAACATGGCAGAGATGCACCCGATCCTGTGGAGCCGCATCACCGACCGGCGCTTGTCCAAGGACGGCTGCGAGGTGCATGTGTTGTCGACCTTCGAGCATCGCTCCTACGAGCTCGCCGACAACGCGATGATCTTCGTGCCCAACACCGATCTGGCGATCCTCAACTACATCTGCAACTACATCATCCAGACCAAGCGGGTGAACACGGACTTCGTGAATCGCAACGTCAAGTTCAAGATGGGTGAGACCGACATTGGTTTTGGTCTGCGTCCGAACCATGCCCTGGAAGCCAAGGCGACCAGCAACGGCTATCCCGGTGCCGACGGCAAACCCAAGGGCGACACCGGTGCAGCCAAGGACATCAGCTTCGACGAGTTCGCCAAGTTCGTCTCCGAGTACACTGCAGAGAAAGTGTCCAAGCTTTCCGGCGTGCCGGTCGAGAACCTCAAGCGCATGGCCGAGGTTTACGCCGACCCGAAGCGCAAGGTGGTGTCGTTCTGGACCATGGGTTTCAACCAGCATACCCGCGGTACCTGGGTGAACAACATGATCTACAACGTCCACCTGCTGGTGGGCAAGATCTCCGAGCCGGGTAACAGCCCGTTCTCGCTGACCGGTCAGCCGTCCGCATGCGGCACTGCGCGCGAGGTTGGTACCTTTGCCCATCGCCTGCCGGCCGACATGGTGGTGACCAATCCAATGCACCGGGCCATGACCGAGCAGATCTGGAAGCTGCCCGAAGGCACCATCCCGGCCAAGATCGGCCTGCACGCGGTGGCACAGAGCCGGGCGCTCAAGGATGGCAAGGTCAAGTGCTACTGGACCACGACCACCAACAACATGCAGGCCGGTCCCAACGTCAATGACGAGATCTATCCGGGCTGGCGCAATCCGGAAGCTTTTGTCGTTGTCTCCGATGTCTATCCGACGGTGTCCGCCTTGTCGGCCGACCTGATCCTGCCGTCAGCGATGTGGGCAGAGAAGGAAGGCGCCTTCGGCAATGCAGAGCGTCGCACCCAGTTCTGGCGCCAGCAGGTGTCGGCACCCGGCGATGCCAAGTCCGACCTGTGGCAGTACATCGAGTTCTCCAAGCGCTTCAAGGTCGAGGACGTCTGGCCGGCCGAGCTGATTGCGAAGATGCCGCAGTACAAGGGCAAGACCTTGTACGACGTCCTTTACGCCAATGGCCAGATCAACAAGTACCCCTTGTCCGATGTCGAGACCGCCAACGCCCACGCGTGGAAGGGCTACATGAACGACGAGTCGAAGGTGCTGGGCTACTACCTGCAGAAGGGGCTGTTCGAAGAGTACGCCCAGTTCGGTCGTGATCATGGCCACGATCTGGCCGACTTCGACGTTTATCACAAGGCGCGCGGCCTGCGCTGGCCGGTGGTGGACAACAAGGAAACCCTGTGGCGCTTCCGCGAGGGCTACGACCCGTATGTGAAGGCGGGCGAAGGGGTGAAGTTCTATGGCCATAAGGACAACAAGGCGGTGGTGTTTGCGCTGCCCTACCAGGATCCCCCGGAAATGCCGGACAAGGAGTTCGACATGTGGCTGTGTACCGGCCGTGTGCTGGAGCACTGGCACACCGGTTCGATGACCCGCCGTGTGCCCGAGCTGCATCGCTCGGTGCCCGAGGCGCAGGTCTTCATGCATCCGGACGACGCCGCCAAACGCGGTCTGCAGCGTGGCATGGCGGTCAAGGTGGCCTCCCGCCGCGGTGAGATCGTCGCCCGGCTGGAGACCCGTGGCCGCAACAAACCACCTGTCGGGCTGATCTTCGTGCCCTTCTTTGACGAAGGCCGGCTGGTCAACAAGCTGACGCTGGACGCAACTTGCCCGATCTCGAAAGAGACCGATTACAAGAAATGCGCGGTGAAGGTGATGAAGGCCTGATACCACGAGGTGTGAGCGCAGTCCCCCCGGTCCGGCATCGCGCCGGACCGTCGGGGCGGTGTTTGCTCGACGATCATGAGCGATATGCAAAATACAAGTGAAAAGCCGGCTGCTGCAGCAAGTCTGCCTGCCACGTCGCGCCGCCGCTTCCTGAAGGATGCGGCAGGGGTGGCTGGAGGGGCAGGCTTGATGGCGCTGGCGGCTGGCTTGTATTCGAAGCAGGCGTCGGCGCTGCCGGCGACGGCGCTGCGCCCGCCCGGTGCACTGGCTGAAGGCGATTTTCTCGCAGCCTGTGTGCGTTGCGGCCTGTGTGTGCGCGACTGCCCGTACGACACCCTGAAGCTGGCCGAACTGGGTGACGGTGTGGCCAGTGGCACGCCTTACTTCGAGGCACGCAAGATCCCGTGCGAGATGTGCGAGGACATCCCCTGCGTGGTCGCCTGCCCGACCGGGGCGCTGGATCGCGCGCTGACCGACATCGGCGACGCGCGCATGGGGCTGGCGGTATTGATCGACCAGGAGAACTGCCTCAACTTCCTCGGGCTGCGATGCGATGTGTGCTACCGGGTGTGCCCGGTGATCGACAAGGCGATTACGCTCGAACGCATCCATAACCCGCGCTCGGACCGCCACGCAATGCTGTTGCCCACGGTGCATTCGGACTATTGCACCGGCTGTGGCAAGTGCGAGAAGTCCTGTGTGCTGCCTGGCGAGTCGGCGATCAAGGTGCTTCCGATCCGACTGGCCCAGGGCTCCAAGGCCGAGCACTACCGTCGTGGCTGGGAGGAGAAGGAAGCTGCCGGTCAGTCGCTGATCGGCGATCAGGTCGAGCTGCCGGTGCGGGGGCTGGAAGACAAGGCCTACGGCGATACCCGGGTCCGCCCGGGCGAAGGGCCGCAGCCCGGTGACGCGGTGCCGGCGAGGCCGGCCGGTAGTGGGCTGGATTCGGGGTGGAAGCCATGAGCGCGCAAACCACGACGCAAGCGCGCCAGGTGCCGCCAACCAGCGTTCGCGGTGCCGCAATGCGCGGTGTGGTCGCACGGCCGGGGCAGGAGGCGATCGAGGCCAAGGGCTGGCTGCGTGCGCACAAATGGCTGCTGCTGCGGCGACTGTCGCAGCTTGGCATCCTCGCCCTGTTCCTGGTGGGGCCCTGGTTCGGCTGGTGGGTGGTCAAGGGCAACCTGGCGTCCAGCCTGACCCTGGGCGTGCTGCCGCTGACCGACCCCTTTGTGCTGGCGCAGCAACTGGCCGCCGGCCACTGGCCCTACCGCGAGGCGCTGCTGGGCGGCGGCATCGTGCTGGCCTTCTACCTGTTGCTGGGGGGGCGGCTGTTCTGCGCCTGGGTGTGCCCGGTCAATCTGGTGACCGATGCCGCGGCGTGGTTGCGTCGGCGCCTGGGGCTGAAGGGGGGCAAGGTGCCGTCCGGCAGCACCCGCTACTGGCTGCTTGGTTTTGTGCTTGTGATCGCTGCGGTGACCGGTTCGCTGGCGTGGGAATGGGTGAATCCGGTGTCGATGGTCCACCGCGGGCTGATCTTCGGTTTTGGCCTGGCCTGGGGCATCGTCGGCGCGGTTTTTCTCTATGACCTGCTGATTGCCCCGCGCGGCTGGTGTGGCCACTTGTGTCCGCAGGGCGCTTTTTACGGCCTGATCGGCCGCAGTGCGCTGCTGCGGGTTTCTGCCGCGCGTCGCAGCGCCTGCAACGACTGCATGGATTGTTTTGCTGTTTGTCCCGAACCCCAGGTCATCCGGCCGGCGCTCAAGGGCGCTGGCCAGGACCACCCGCTGATCCTCGATGGCGATTGCACCACCTGTGGGCGTTGCATCGATGTCTGTGGCAAGGACGTTTTTCGTATTTCGACCCGATTTGACAGGAGCGAGTCATGAACAAGAAGACCCGGAACTTTGCACTCGCGCTGCTGGCCGTGCTTGGCCTGAGCGCGGCCCTGCCTGCCAGTGCCCAGACCGTCACCAGCATCCGTGGTGCCGATGTCTCGGCGCCGGAGTTGCCCGCAGGCGCCTACAAGCCGATTCCCGACCAGGCGCCGATCCAGCGCGACTATGTACAGCAGCCGCCACTGATTCCGCACAAGGTCGAGGGGTATGAGGTCAGCAAGAACTTCAACCGCTGCATGGACTGTCATGCCTGGAGCCGTTACCAGGAGACCGGTGCGACCAAGGTCAGCCTGACTCACTTCAAGGACCGCGATGGCGGCGAACTGTCGAACATCTCGCCGCGCCGCTACTTCTGCATGCAGTGCCACGTGCCGCAGATGGACGCCAAGCCGCTGGTCGGCAACAAGTTCCAGCGTGCCGAAGGCCTGCGCTGAGCGAATGAACGGGGAAAACCATGAGCGACAATAACAAAGGGTTGCGCCAACGCCTGCGCAACATGGGCTGGAGCGCCATCGTGCTGCTGTTTGCGGCCGGCGTGGTGTTCTGGGGGGGCTTCAACTGGGCACTGGAGGCGACCAACACCGAGCGTTTCTGCATCTCCTGCCACGAGATGGAAGTGAACGTGTTCAAGGAGTATCGCAACACCATCCACTACCAGAACCGTACCGGGGTTCGCGCAACCTGCCCGGACTGCCATGTGCCCAAGGAGTGGGGGCCGAAGATGATCCGCAAGATCAAGGCTTCGCGCGAGGTCTATGGCAAGATCATGGGCACCATCGATACCCCCGAGAAGTTTGCCGCTGAACGTCAGCGTCTGGCCGAGAATGAATGGCGTCGGATGAAGGCCAATAACTCGCAGGAATGTCGGAACTGCCACAACTACGAGTACTTTGACTACTCGGTGCAGGGGCGTCGCTCCAACCAGATGCACCAGGCGGGCCTGGCCGCCGGGCAGACCTGCATCGACTGCCACAAGGGCATCGCCCACTCGCTGCCGCCGGTGGCGCAGGACATCGGTGCTGGTCGTGATGCCGTTGCGCCGGACGTGTTCCACCCGCCGCAACCTGCGCAGTCGCAGTAAGCGGTACCGGCATCCCGCGCCAGGCTGGGGCGGGATGCCGCGGGTGTTGCTCAGACCGAGTATTGCCCCACGGCCTTGCGCATGCGGTTTACCACGGTATCGAGCTGGATCACCATGCATTCGGTATCGCTGACCACCGCCACGTTCTGTTCGGTCATGGTCGCGACCTGCTCGATGTGGCGTGCGAGTTCTTCCATGGCCATGCGCTGCTCACCTGATGCGTTCGAAATCTCGGTGACCCGCTGGCGGGTGTGACCCATTTCGGTATTGATGCGGGTGAGCGAGGCTTCGGCCGCACCCACCCGTTCCACGCCTTCGCCTACCTGGGTGGCGCCCACGCGCATGGTGTCCACGGCCAGCCGGGTTTCATCGCGGATGGTGCTGATCATGTCGCCGATCTCGCGCGTCGCCTGGCCGGTGCGTTCGGCCAGTTTGCGAACTTCGTCGGCCACGACGGCAAAGCCACGGCCTTGCTCGCCGGCACGTGCGGCCTCGATGGCGGCATTGAGTGCAAGCAGATTGGTCTGATCGGCAATTTCACGGATGACCCCGGTGATGCGGCCGATTTCATCGGACCGCTTGCCCAGGGACTCGAGTTGTTCGGCCGAGATGCGGATGCGCTCGGCCAGCGACTGGATGTTGCTGCTGGCTTCACGTGCAATACGCGCACCTTGATCCGAGGTGCGGCTGGTTTCTTCCGCGACTGTCCGTGTGGAGTCGGCGTGGTTGGCAACTTCGGCGATCGATACCGTGACCTGCTGGATCGACGAGGCTGCCGAGCCGGCCGCTTCGCTCTGCACATGCGCAGCCTGGCGGACTTCGCGGACGCTCTGGCCCACGCTGCCCGCTGCCCGCCCGACTTCGGCGGAAACTTCGCCCATGCCCTGCAAGGTGGCCTGCATCGAGGAAATGACCTTGTCTGCCCGGCGTGCGACCGCCCCGATGACATCGCGCCGGCTCAGGTCAAAACGCGGTCGCAGATCGCCTGTGGTCAGCACCGCCTCCAGCCAGGCTGCGGTGGCGCCGAGGTCGCGATTGACCCGAGGAGCGTAGACGGCCAGAAAATACAGGGCATACAGGCTGCTGAGCAATACCAGTGCAAGCATGGGCATGGGCACGGGACCGGCGCCGGTCAGCGCGCATGCCAGCACGACGACCGCCGGCAGTAGCGCCATCACGCCGATCAGGCTCATCTGCGCGCGCAGCGACAGCAGGCCGTCCAGCCAGGCCGGACGGGTGCTGACGATACGGCCGTGATACACCTTGATGCTGCGGTCGCCGGTACGGATACGGCGGTAGGCCGCTTCGGCAGCAGCAACCTCTTCGCGGGTCGGCCGGCCACGGATTGACTGATAGCCGACAATACGCCCCTGTTCCCGAACTGGCGAGGCATTGGCCACGACCCAGTAATAACCCCCATCCTTGCGCCGGTTCTTGACCAGGCCGCGCCAGGGGCGCCCTTGCTTGAGGTCTGCCCACATGTCGGCAAAGGCCTCCGGTGGCATGTCGGGGTGGCGCACCATGTTGTGGGGTTGCCCCAGCATTTCCTCACGGGAATAGGCGCTGATGTCGGCGAACGCCTGGTTGAGCTCCTCGATCCGGCCTTGCAGGTCGGTGCGCGAATAGATGAAGGCTCCTTCAGGAATCAGGGTCTCGACATCGCGGGTGAGTGTGGCTGAACGCATGGTCTGCTCCTGGCGCTTCCGGTCTGGTCGGAAGTGAACATTCGACAGTGCTCCGTTAGCACTTTCCGTGCCGAATGAATGCCATGGCGCCTGGATGCGGGGCCATGCAGTGGGGAGACGCGCGCGACGGTGCGTTCGGAGATATTACTTTAGATATAAATTTCCGTTGGCCGGCGAGGCTTGGTCGGGCAATGCCCAAAACGGGTGCCATGTGTCCCTGCATTGCACGGATTCGAGTTGCAGCCTGTCACCATCCGGAGCCTCCTCAGACGGTGTGTTCGTCGGCGAAGCGTCGCGCGATGTCACGGAAGGTTTCTGACAGGGTCAGGAAGGCGTCCGTGATGTCCGGGTCGAAATGACGACCGCGTCCGTCACGGATGATGCGGACCGCCTCCTCATGCGGGAAGGCGGGTTTATAGACCCGTCGGCTGATCAGCGCGTCATAGACGTCGGCGACTGCCATCAGTCGCGCAGACAGCGGAATGGCGTCGCCGGCAAGGCCTTGCGGATAGCCACTACCGTCCCACTTTTCCTGATGTGAGTGGGCGATCTCGCGGGCGTAGCGCAGGAAGGAGAGCGGCAGTTCCATCATGCTCTCGGCGGCGACGATGGCGTCGTGACCGAGCGTGGTGTGGGTCTTCATGATTTCGAACTCTTCCGGCGTCAGTCGTCCCGGCTTGAGCAGGATGCGGTCCGGGATGCCGATCTTGCCGATGTCGTGCAGCGGCGCCGATTTGTACATCAGCAGGATGTTGTCTTCGGTCAGCTCGGCGGCGAAGCGCGGGTGGTCGCGCAGGTGGGTGGCCAGCGTGCGGACGTAAAGCTGAGTGCGGCGGATGTGGTTGCCGGTTTCCTCGTCGCGGGTCTCGGCCAGCGAAGCCATCGCCATGATGGCGGCGTCCTGGACCACGCAGACCGCGCGGGTACGCTCCTCGACAATGTCTTCGAGCATGCGGTTGCGGTCGCGCAGCGCATCGGTTGCAGCCTTGAGGCGCAGCTGGGTGCGTACGCGGGCCAGTACCAGCGGCGGGCTGATCGGCTTGGTGATGTAATCCACCGCACCGACATCGAAGCCCAGCTGCTCGTCCACTTCTTCGGTGCGGATGGTCAGGAAGATCACCGGAATGTCCGCAGTGGCCGGCTCCGCCTTGAGCCGGCGGCAGACTTCGTGTCCATCGAGCCCGGGCATCATCACGTCGAGCAGGATCAGGTCGGGCGGCGGCGCGGTGAGGGCCAGTTCCAGCGCCCGCAGTCCGTCAGTGGCGATGCGGGTGCGGTAATGGGCTTGCTGCAGGCAGCGCACGATGGGTTCGATGGCGTCCGGCATGTCGTCGACCACCAGCACGGTTGGGCGTTCGGTGGGGCTTGGCACGGTGTTCAAGGTTGACTCCCTGAAAGGCTGGGCAGTGTCTCGCCGCCGGATTCGAGCAGCGAAGTCAGCAGTATGGCAGCAGGATGGAAATCGTAGCGCGAGATCACCTGCCGTAGTTGCTCGGTCAGCGTCTCGCCGAAGCGGGCGATGATGTCTCCGAGGCGATCTTCGAACAGCTGCACCGCCTCGCCATCGGAGGCCTGCAGCAGCGCCAGCAGCCTGGACAGGCTGGCATCGTCGATGGGCGTGCCCGACGCGGTGACGTCTGGCGGGCGATCTGCCGGCAGGCGGTCGAGCATGGCCAGCAACTGGGCCAGCTCGTCCTCCAGGCGCTGGTGTGCCCGTTCCCACGGCAACTGGTGACGCAGCTGTCGTTCCAGGTTGGCGGCGGCGGTTTCGACCGCGGTTGCGCCTATGGTTGCCGCAACCCCGCGTAGCGAGTGGGTCAGGCGTTCGGCGTCTGCCGCGTTCTCTGCCTGCATTGCGGCGGCGATCCGCTGGCCGGTGTCACGGTATTGCTCGGTGAACTGTCGCAACAGACGCCGGTACAAGGCCGTGTTGCCACCGACCCGGCGCAGTGCGGCAGCCGTGCGGATGCCCGGCAGCGTGGGCAGATCGGCGTTGTCGCCAGCAGGGGTGTTGGCGGGTGGGGGATGGTTGCGGTGACACAGTGCCGCAAGCACCGAGAACAGATGGTCTGCATCGATGGGTTTGGCGATGTGCTCGTTCATGCCGGCATCCATGCATTGGCGGCGTTCCTCGGGCATGGCATGCGCGGTCATGGCGATGACCGGCAGGCCCGCCAGCTCAGGCTGGGCACGAATTCGCCGGGTGGCCTCCAGGCCATCCATCCCGGGCATCTGCAGATCCATCAGGACGGCATCGTAGGGCGGCTGCTGGCGCGCGATCCGTTCCAGCGCGGCAGCGCCGTCACCTGCCATGTCCACCTTGATCTGGGCCGACGCCAGCAGCTCCCGGGCGACCTGCTGGTTGATCTCGTTGTCTTCGACGACCAGCACCGAAAGACCGCGCAGCAGTGAGGCCCAGTCGTGGCTTTCCCGCGGTGTCGCCGCTGATGCGGGGACGAAGACCTGTTGCAGCGCATCGACCAGATGCGAGGCGGTGACCGGCTTGTGCAGGAAACCGTCGGCACCTGCTGCGCGTGCGCTGACGGGGGCTTCGCCATCGCCGAAGGCGGTGACCACGACCACCATTGGCGGGTTGCTCAGGCTGCGGTCATGCTTGATACGACGGGTGGCCGCCAGGCCGTCCAGGCCAGGCATGTTCATGTCCATCAGTACCAGGCCGAAGGGGTCGCCATGGTCGGCGCGCCCGATACGCTCGATGGCCTCCAGGCCGCTGGCGACCGCTTCTGCGCGGAAGGGGAGGCGTGCGAGCAGGTCGAGCAATACGTCGCGGGCTGCAGGGTGGTCGTCCACCACCAGCACGCGCAGACCCTGCAACTGGTCGGGAAGCGATCGATCAGCGGGCGTTTCGCTGGCCGAGCGGCTGAAGCGCGCATCGAAGGTGAAGGTGCTGCCGGCGCCTTCGGCACTTTGCACGCGCAGGTGGCCGTGCATCAGCTCGATCAGATGGCGGCTGATCGACAAGCCCAGGCCGGTGCCACCGAAACGCCGTGTCATGGATTCGTCTGCCTGGGCGAAGGCCTCGAACAGGCGGTCCTGATGGGCCCGGCTGATGCCGATGCCGGTATCACGGATCTGGAACTGCAGTGCCAGCTCGTCTCCGGTGTGGGACAGGCAGGTGACGCGCAGTTCGACTTCGCCACGCTCGGTAAACTTGATGGCGTTGCCCACCAGATTGATCAGCACCTGACCCAGCCGGAGCGCATCGCCGATGAGCCGCCGCGGTACGTTTGGCTCGACCGCCAGGATGAGCTCCAGACCTTTTTCCTGTGCGCGCTGGCCGACGATGTCGACGAGCTTGTCGAGCACTTCTTCAAGCACGAAGGGATTGTGGTCGAGTCGCAGCTTGCCGGCCTCGATCTTGGAGAAGTCGAGGATGTCGTTGATGACCCCGAGCAGACTGGTGCCCGCACGGTGGATCTTCTCGAGGTAGTCGCGCTCGCGCTCAGCAGGCTTGCCGCCGAGGGCCAGGTGCGACAGGCCGATGATGGCATTCATCGGGGTGCGGATCTCGTGGCTCATGTTGGCCAGGAAACGTGCCTTGGCCTGCGTGGCCTCCTGTGCCTGATCACGGGCCTGGCGCAGTTCGGCCAGCACCGCACGACGGTGGGTGATGTCATCCAGCACCCAGACACAGTCGGCGATTTCACTGTGGTCGTCGCGCAGTCCGCTGATCGAGGCGTCCACCCACAGGTCGCCACCGGCTGGTCGCAGCAGGCGGCACTCCTTCTGCCAGGTCCGTCCGTTCCTGAGGTCGCGCCACAGCTCGCCATGCAGGTCGATGACGCGGTCGTCGTCCTCGAGCAGCACCGGCCGGGTGCCTGCCAGGGCGTCAAGCGTTTGCCCGATGGTGGCGCAGAACTTCGGGTTCGCATAAAGGATCTCGCCCGCCGGCGAGGTGATCAGCAGCATGGCCGGGCTCTGCTCGGCGGCGCGGGACAGGCGGCGCACTTCGCGCTCGGCCTGACGTCGCGCGGTGATGTCGTGTATCCAGCTGATCACCGCGTTCTCGCCGCCGATCTCGGTCAGCGCCATGCTGAGCCGGGTCCATAGCATCGTGCCGTCGCCAACACGGAACGGGACTTCCTCGTCGTGGACTGCCTGGCCCTGGCGCAGGCGCTCGAACAGGCGTTCGCCGTCGCGCGGATCGGCAAACCACTCGAGCGCGGAACGTTGAAGAAACACGTCGTGCGCCAGGCGGGACAGCTCGCTGGCACGACGGTTGGCGAACAGCATGCGGCCATCCGGGCGATTGAGCACGACCGCGATCGGTGACGCTGAAAGGATGCCTAGCAGCCGGTTCTCGGCCTCGCGTGCCTGGCGCTCGGCCGCTTTCTGCGCCGAGATGTCCACGATGATGCCGAGCAGTCCGCCCGGATGACCGTTGCCGAGGCGGAATCCGCTGACCCAGTACAACGTGTCATGCAGCTTGCCGTCGGCAAATGGCATCGTCGTCTCGCGATGTTCGTTGCTGACTGCGGCAATGAGGCGCATGTCTTCCTGGTGAAAGGCGCTGCGGTCGCCAACCGGCAGGTAGTCGAGGTCGAGCACGGTCTTGCCGATCAGATAGGCGCGGGTTGTCCCGAAGGCGGCCTCGTAAGCCCGGTTGCAGCCCAGGAAGCGGCCGTCGGCGCCTTTGAAGAACACTGGATTGGGAATCGAGTCGATCAGCAACTGGACGAACAGCAACTGGTCGGCGAGGGCGTTGCGGTTTTCCGCCAGTTCGGCGGTGCGGGCGGCGACCTTGTTCTCCAGTTCGAGCCGGGCTGTCTCGAGTTCTCCCCGGTGCTCGGCCAGGCGTGCCCGCATCACCTCCTGCGCCTGAGCGAGTTGTGCGATTTCCTGCCATTGTGCGCGGACAGGCGTGAGGGATGACAGGTCGCCGTCGGCAATGCGTTCGCTACGTCCGACCAGTTGTTGAAGCGGCCGGGTGATGCGGCGGGCCAGCAGCATGGCCACGCCCAGCCCGATCAGGCCGGCCAGCACCACCAGCCCGGCGAGCAGCAGCAGGCTGCCCAACTGTGCAGGGACGAAATCCCGCATGCGGGCGAAGCTGCCGATGTGCAATTGCTGGGCGCCCAGCGGTAGCGATTCGAACAGCCCCACCCATGTTTCGCCGCCCGATTCAAAGGTATAGGCCTGAGTGGTGCCGCCTGTCGTCTGCCAGGCGGCGTAGCCGTCGGCCAGATAGGGTACGCCGAGCCCGGTGGCAGGTGCCAGCAGGCGGTCGGCGCCCAGCATTGCGGGGCTGCGCGGCAGGCCGAGTACGCGTCCGTCCGCGGCCAGCACGGCGGTGCCGCCGTGCTGGCCAATGATGTGTGCGGCGGTAAAGGCCGACAGGTCGGTCAGCAGCAGGTCGATGGCCAGTACCCGCATGCGGCCGTCTGCGCCCCGCCAGCGGGTATAGCGGGTCATGCCGGGCTGTTGCGCAGTGTAGAAGAGGTAGGGCGCGGTCCAGCCATGCTCGCCGTCCTTGCTCAAGGCGCGTGCGCCTGCAAACCAGGGACGATTGCGCGGGTCATAGTCGCTGTCGCGAAGGTCGTGACCGATGACCTGGCCGTCGCTCGCAGACCACTGTGTCCAGCTTGCCTGGCGGCCGACGCTTTCCGCATGGACCACCCGGCTGCGCCAGTTCTCCCCTTGGCGGATCAGGAAGACCTCCCGGCCGTCCTCGTCCGCGATCATGATCGCCGAGACCCGTGGGTTGCCTTGCAGCAAGGGCAAGGTCAGGCTGACGAAATCATGCTCGCGATCCACGTCCAGATGCTTGCCGCGGGCAAACGCCAGTGTGGTGTCGAGCATCGATCCAACGGCATCGATATCGCGCAGTGCCTGGGCGCGAATCCAGCCGGCACTGAGGCGCAACTGCTCGTGAGCGAGTGTTTCGGTGGCAGGGCGAAGGACCAGCACGGCGAAGACGGCGGCAAAAGCCAGCAGGCAGCCGGCCACGATGGCAGACAGGCGCAGCGGCAAGCCACGGGCAAGCGAGGGTGAGGCGAGGCGCAAGACAACCCTCCCTAAAGGTACGGAGCGCCCAGAATGGGCGTTTCGCGGGTGGGGTCGATTCTGCCTGCATGTGCGCTGGCTGTCATCGGTCAGTATCGGCAGCCCGTATTCTTGCTTGCGGGATGGCATGTCGGGCCGCCCTGTGGTTCAATCGCGCACCATGCTGGAAATCGAAGACCTCGCCTGCCTGAAGGGCGACCGCCTGCTGTTTCGCGGCCTCGCCCTTACGCTTGCGGCGGGCGAGTTGCTGCGCGTTGCCGGTCCCAACGGGGTCGGCAAGACCAGCTTGCTGCGACTGGTCACCGGTCTGGCACTGGCCGAGGCCGGAGAGGTGCGCTGGCAAGGCGTGGCCATTGGCCGTGATCGTGATGCCTTCCATCGCGACCTGCTCTACCTGGGCCATGCCTCGGCGCTCAACGACCTGCTGACACCGCTGGAAAACCTGCGTTTTGCCTGTGCCGCGGCGGGAGACGAGGTCGACGAGGGCACCTGCATGGAGGCGCTGGTCCGCATCGGCCTGGCCGATCAGCTCGACCTGCCTGCACGCGTGCTGTCGCAGGGGCAGCGCCGGCGTGTCGGTCTGGCCCGTCTGTTCCTGTCGTCGGGCCGGCGGCTGTGGGTGCTCGATGAGCCTTTCACCGCGCTCGACGTGCGGGCGGTGGCCGATCTGGCCACCACCCTGTCCGATCATTGCCGTGCGGGTGGCATGGTCATGCTCACCACCCATCAGGATGCGCCCTTTGCGGTGGAGCCGCGTGTGCTCGATATCGGGGCCTACGCATGCTGAACACCTTTTTTGCAGTGCTGCGGCGCGATTTGTTGCTGGCCTGGCGCGGACGTGCAGACGTGCTGGTGACGCTGGCCTTCTTCGTCATCGTGGTCTGCCTGTTTCCTTTCGGGGTGGGTGCAGAGCCCAACCAGTTGCGTGCGATTGCGCCAGGGGTGCTGTGGGTTGCCGCCCTGCTGGCCTGTCTGTTGTCATTGCACCGGTTGTTTGCCCAGGATCATGTCGACGGAACCCTGGAGCAACTCCTCCTGTCTAGTGAGCCGGCCGTGTTGTGGGTGCTGGCCAAGGTGCTGGCGTTCTGGCTGACCACTGGCCTGCCGGTGGTGCTGGTGGCGCCGGGACTGGCGCTGTTGCTTGACCTCGAACAAGGTGCGCTGCCGACGCTTGCGTTAAGTTTGGCGCTCGGTACCCCCATCCTGGCCCTGCTGGGCGCAGTGGGGGCGGCGCTGACGCTGGGAGTACGCGGTGGTGGTATGTTGCTGGCGCTGCTGATCCTGCCGCTGTTCGTGCCGGTGCTGATCTTTGGCGCGGGCGCGGTGGAGGCCGAGGCCTCCGGTACCGGTGCAGCGGCGCACCTGCTGTTGCTGGGTGGCGGGCTGGCAGGTGCGTTGGCGCTGGCGCCGCTGGCCTGTGCCGCAGCCTTGCGAATTTCGACCGATTGATCTGGAAACGGGCACATACCCGAGACGCTGAAACCGATGAACTCTAGCCAACGCGGCTTTCGCATCTTCCGCTTTGCCGCCCCTCAGGTGTTTTATCCGCTGGCGGGCCGTCTTGCTCCCTGGTTTGCTGCAGCCGCAGTGGCGTTGACCCTCGTCGGGCTGTGGCTGGGTTTTGTCGTGGCGCCGACCGATGCGACCCAGGGCGAGGTGTATCGGGTGATCTTCATCCACGTGCCCGCGGCCTGGATGTCGATGTTCATCTACCTGGTGATGGCGTTCTGGTCTGCCGTCGGCCTGGTCATGAACACCCGGCTGTCCTTCGTCATGAGCCAGGCGCTGGCACCTACCGGGGCGATCTTCTGTTTCGTCGCGCTATGGACCGGCGCCCTGTGGGGCAAGCCGACCTGGGGGGCTTACTGGGTGTGGGATGCGCGCCTGACGTCGCAATTGTTGCTGCTCTTCCTGTATTTCGGTTTCATTGCCTTGACTCGGGCGATCGAGGATCCGCGTCGTGCCGATCGTGCCGGGGCGATCATTGCCTTGGTGGGGGCGGTGAATGTGCCGATCATCTATTTTTCGGTGAAGTGGTGGAACACGCTGCACCAGGGGGCGTCGGTCAGTCTGACCAAGGCGCCGTCGATGGCGACGACCATGCTCGCAGGCATGCTGGTGATGGCGTTCGCGGCCTGGGCTTACACTCTGGCGGTGACCTTGTGGCGGGTACGGCCGATGATCCTCGAGCGCGAGCGGCACACCGAGTGGGTTGGCGAGGTGCTCGAGCGTGAAGGGGGGCGCAAGTGATGCAGTGGGAATCGTGGTCCCAGTTCTGGCATATGGGTGGCGCGGCGGTCTTTGTCTGGGGCAGCTATGCGGTGACCTTTGGTCTGGTCGTGCTGGAACTTGTGCTGGTCGCACAGCGTCGGAAGGAAACCTTGAAGCGCCTGCTGCGCTGGCGCCGTGCGCTTGGCAAGGATGGTTCGGGGCGCCAGTCCGCCCCTCTGGAGTCTGAACAATGAAAGCCCGTAGCAAGCGTCTGATGCTGGTGGGCGGCGGGGTGGCCTTGCTGGCCGCTGCAGTCGCCCTGGTGTTGAGTGCCTTCCAGCAGAATCTGGTGTTCTTCCACACGCCCACCGAAGTCATGGAGGGCAAGGCCCCCACCGGAAAGACCTTCCGCATCGGCGGTCTGGTCGAGGACGGGTCGATCCAGCGTGAGGCTGATGGCCTGACGGTGCGTTTCGCGATCACCGATACGGCCAAGGTGATTCCGGTCAGTTACCGCGGCACGCTGCCCGACCTGTTCAAGGAGGGCAAGGGGGCGGTGGTGCAGGGCACGCTTGGCCCAGATGGCCAGTTCCGCGCCACTGAAGTCCTGGCCAAACACGACGAGAACTACATGCCGCCTGAGGCGGCCCATGCGCTTGAGCAGGCTCACAAGGCCGGCATGACGGTGAGCCAATGATTCCCGAACTTGGACATTTCGCACTGGTGCTGGCTTTCGTGCTGGCACTGGTTCAGGCGGTGGTGCCGCTGGTCGGTGCAGCACGCAACAATCAGTCGATGATGGCGGTGGCCAGGCCTGCGGCGCAGGGGCAGTTCCTGTTCATCGTGTTTGCCTATGGCTGCCTGACCTGGGCCTTCATCACCAGCGATTTCTCGGTACAGCTGGCGGCGACCAACTCGCACAGCGAGACTCCGCTGATGTACAAGATCACCGGGGTGTGGGGCAATCACGAAGGGTCGCTGCTGCTGTGGGCAATGTCGCTGTCGCTGTGGACCGTGGCGGTGACCGTGTTTTCGCGCAATCTGCCGGACGCCTTCATGGCCCGGGTGATTGGCGTGCTCGGCTTTGTCAGCCTGGGTTTCATCGCCTTCATGCTGGTCACCTCGAACCCCTTCGACCGCTTGCTGCCGGGTGCGCCGCAGGGGCGTGACCTGAATCCTCTTCTGCAGGATCCGGGCATGATCATCCACCCGCCGCTGCTCTACATGGGTTATGTCGGCTTCTCGGTGGCCTTTGCCTTCGCCATTGCCGCGCTGCTGACCGGACGGTTCGACGCCGCCTGGGCGCGCTGGTCGCGGCCGTGGACCACAGTGGCCTGGGTCTTCCTGACCGCGGGTATCGCGGTGGGTTCGGGCTGGGCGTATTACGAGCTGGGCTGGGGTGGGTGGTGGTTCTGGGATCCGGTGGAGAACGCTTCCTTCATTCCCTGGCTGGTCGGTACTGCGCTGATGCACTCGCTGGCCGTGACCGAAAAGCGCGGCGCCTTCCGCAGCTGGACGGTGCTGCTGGCGATCAGCGCGTTCTCGCTGTCGCTGCTGGGGACCTTCCTGGTGCGCTCGGGGGTGATCACCAGTGTGCATGCATTCGCCACTGATCCGGCCCGGGGCATGTTCATCCTGGCCTTGCTGGTGATCGTCATTGGCGTTTCCCTGCTGCTGTATGCCTGGCGTGCGCCCAAGCTGACCGGTGGCGGTTCGTTCGGGCTGGTGTCGCGTGATACCACCTTGCTGGGCAACAATGTGCTGCTGGCGGTGGTTGCGGCTTCGGTGCTGCTTGGTACGCTGTATCCGCTGTTCCTCGATGCCCTGAACCTTGGCAAGATCTCGGTTGGCCCGCCCTACTTCGAGGCCGTGTTCGTACCCTTGATGACGCCGGTCGTGGTGCTGATGATGTTCGGTCCCTTCCTGCGCTGGAAAAACGACGAGATGGGGGCGGTGGTACGCCGTCTGGCGCCGGCTGCCGTGGTCAGCGTCCTGACTGGGGTGGGGGTGGCATTTGCGATCGGCAATCCGACCTGGCGCACGATGCTGGGCATCTCGCTGGCGGCGTGGGTGGTGTTGACCAGCTTCCAGTTGCTTGCTGCGCGGCTCAAGGATCGCCACGGTGGGACGACCTCCAGCCGCTTGTCGACCATTCCGGCAGCGTGGTGGGGGATGTGGCTGGCACACTTCGGCGTCGGCATCTTCATCATTGGTGTGACCCTGGTCGGCAGTATCGAGTCCAACCTCGATCTGCGCATGAAGGAGGGGCAGCAGGCCGATTTCGCGGGCTATACCGTCAAGTTCCGCGGTGTGGTGGAGGCCGATGGTCCCAATTACGACGCCATGCGCGCCACGATCGACCTCAGCCGTGACGGTCGTGCGATCGCCACGCTGCAGCCGGAAAAGCGGGTGTACCGTGCGATGGGCATGCCGATGACCGAAGCCGCACTCGATATCGGCGTGTTCCGCGATGTCTATGTGTCGCTGGGCGAGCAATTGCCCGAGGGCGACTGGATCGTCAGCCTGCACTACAAGCCCTTCATCAGCTGGATCTGGGCGGGCTGCATCTTCATGGTCCTGGGGGGCATCCTGGCTGCCGCAGACCGTCGTTATCGTCGTCTGGCCGAGCGCAGTGCGCCGGCTGGTGCGGCGGCTCATGCTGCCTGAGTGACTTCATGAAAGCCAAGTTTCTCGTTCCGCTCTTTCTTTTTCTGGTGCTGGTGGGTTTTCTGGCCTTTGGTCTGGGGCTCAATCCGCGTGAGGTGCCGTCACCGCTGATCGACAAGCCGGCACCGGCATTCAGTCTGGCCCGCCTGGATCAACCGGAGCAGCGTTTCTCGATCGACGAGATGCGCGGCCAGGTCTGGCTGCTCAATGTCTGGGCTTCGTGGTGCGTGGCCTGTCGGCAGGAGCATCCGGTACTGGTCGACCTGGCGCGGCGCAATCTGGTGCCGATCGTCGGGCTCAACTACAAGGAAGTGCGTGGGGATGGTGCGATTGATGCTCGCGGCATGGCGCTGGAGGTGGAGACCGCGCAGGCGATCTCCCGCGCGCGTGGCTGGCTGAAGGCGCATGGCGATCCTTATCAGTTGTCGGTGCTGGATATCGATGGGCGGGTGGGTATCGATTTCGGGGTGTACGGTGTGCCGGAGACTTTCCTGATCGACCGTGATGGACGCATTCGCTACAAGCATATCGGCCCGGTTACCCCGGACAATCTGCAAAAGGTGTTGCTGCCGAAGATCGAGGAGCTCAAGCGTGCGGGTTAAGTCTGTGTTTGCCCGCCGTATCGGACTGAGCTTGCTGCTGTCGGCAGTGCTTGGCGGTGGCGGGGTCGCGTTTGCCGACGATGCTGCGCAGGTGGCGGTGCCAGTCGTCGCCAATCCTGAGCTTGAGGCCGAGGTGATGGAGTTGTCGCACAAGTTGCGCTGCCTGGTGTGTCAGAACCAGTCCATTGCCGAATCCAATGCGCCGCTGGCGGTCGATTTGCGTGACCAGGTGCGCGAGCAACTTGAGGCCGGGAAGAGCAAGGATGACGTGCTCGAATACCTGGTCGAGCGTTACGGCGATTTCGTGCTCTACGAGCCGCCGTTCAAAACCACCACCTTGTTGTTGTGGGGTGGGCCGGCGGCCCTGCTGGTGGGTGGAGCCGGCTGGCTGGCTTTCCGCCTGCGCCGTCGCCAGGCTGAAGCCGCCCAACAAGCCCGATTGACCGATGCCGAGCGCGACCGCGCTCGCGCCTTGCTGGCGGGCGCAGCGCCCGTTGCTGCAGACGCACCGTCTGCCGAGGAGCCCCGTTCGTGATTGCCTTCCTGATTGTGGCCGGCCTGTTGGTGGCCGGCGCCTTGTTGTTGGTGTTGCCTCCGCTGCTGGGTTACGGGCGTGGTGCCCGGCTGACTCCCGCTGCGGCGGATGCGGCCCAGGCTGCAACCGCCCTTGCCGTCTTGCGTGAGCAACTGGCTGAACTGGAAGCTGAGCGGCAGGCAGGCGGCATTGATGACGCGGAGTATGCCCGCAGCCGTGAAGAGCTCGAGCGGCGTGCGCTGGATGAGGGCAAGGTCGTCGATGCCGGCGGCCGTGGTGGCCCGGCGCGTGGCTGGGCAGTATCCGTAGCGGTGGCGGTGCCTGCGCTGGCTGTTGCCGTCTATCTGATGGTGGGAACACCTGCTGCGCTGGATCCGAAGAATATCGAAGGGCAGGCAGGCTTCACCGCCGAGCAGGTGCAGGACATGGTTGGCACGCTGGTCGCCCGCCTGGAGAAGGAGCCGGACAATATCGAAGGCTGGGTCATGCTGGCCCGCTCCTGGATGGTGCTGGAAAACTATGCTGAAGCATCCAAGGCCTTCGCCCGCCTTGCCGAGCTGATTCCGAACAATGCCGATGTGATTGCAGATTGGGCCGATGTGGTGGCGGCTCAGCACGGTTCGGTGGTGGGTGAGGCGGAAGCCCTGATCCAGCGCGCGCTGGAGATCGATCCGGATCATGTCAAGGCGCTTGCGCTGGCGGGTACTGCCGCCTATCAGAAGGGCGATTTTGCTGCCGCGGCGACGCACTGGGAGCGCATTCTGGCGCGCGTGCCGCCGGGCGAGGCGATTCGAGAGGCCTTGCGCAGCAGTGTGGATGATGCGCGCGCCAAGGCCGGTTTGCCGCCACTGGCAGCGGAGTCGGCTGCAGCGGTAGCTCCCGCTGTTGCTGCACCCTCTGCTCCGGCGGGCGTCGATGCGACTGCACTGACGATCTCCGGGCGCCTGGAATTGGATGCTGCGTTGCAGGGCCGGGTCATGGCGGAAGATACGGTCTTTGTCTTTGTCCGTGGCGGCGAGGCTGGCCCCCCGATTGCCGCTCAACGTTTCAAGGCCGCTGAGCTGCCGCTGGACTTCAGCTTTGCCGGGGTGCCACCGATGATGGCCGACGCGCCTCTGCCGCCCACCGTGTCGGTGATGGTGCGTATCTCGCGTTCTGGCGATGTTGCTGCGCGCCCTGGCGATATCGAGGGCAGGGTGACCGGTCTGGCGCCCGATGCCAGTGGCGTCGTATTGCGGGCCAGTCAGGTGCGTGAGTGAAGCGGCTGCGGGTCGGTTTGAGGCGACCCGCCTGTTTCAGCCCCGGTATCAGCCTTGGTATTCGAAGCGTACCCGTTTGACGTTACATAGCAGCTCGTAGGCGATGGTGCCGGCAGCGGAAGCGATCCGGTTGACCGGAACCTGCGCCCCCCACAGTTCCACCGTGCTGCCGATGCCACAGCCGGGTACATCGGTCAGGTCGATCGTGAGCATGTCCATCGACACCCGCCCAATCAGGCACGTGGGGTGTCCATCCACGGCAACCGGCGTGCCGTCCGGCACTGTGCGCGGATAGCCATCCGCGTAGCCCATTGCGACCAGTCCGACCCGCGTCGCACGCTCTGCGACGAAGCGGCCGCCATAACCCAGCGCGGCACCGGCCGGAATGTCGCGGACCGCCATGACTTGACTCTGCAGGGTCATCACCGGGCGCAAACCGTTGTCGGCGGCAGGCAGGGGGTCGGCGCCATACAGCAGGATGCCCGGGCGTGCCCAGTCCCGGTGCGCAGCCTGCCAGCCCAGCACTGCGCTTGAGTTTGCCAGGCTGCGTGGGCCTGGTAGATGACGTGTGGCGTCATCGAACACTGCGATCTGATCGGTCGTGCTCAATACATCAGGCTCGTCTGCACGGGCAAAATGGGTCATCAGTGTGCAGCTTGCGACCCGTCCGCTGTCGTGCAGTCGCTGCCACGCGGCGGGGGCCTGTTCAGGCAGGAAGCCCGCACGGTTCATGCCAGTATTGATCTTCAGCCACACATGCAGCGGCTGCGACGCTGGGGTGCGCTCGACCATGTCGATCTGTGCGGCGTGGTGTACCACGATCCACAACTGTTCGCGCATGACGGCGTCGAGTTCGTCGGTGTCGAACACGCCCTCCAGCAGCAGGATGGGATGCTGGATGCCGGCCGCGCGAAGGCTGAGTGCCTCGTCCAGAAAGGCGACCGCAAAGCCGTCAGCCACGCCGGAGAGGGCTTTTGCACACGCGATCGCGCCATGACCGTATGCATTGGCCTTGATGACGGCGAGGGCCCGGCCCCCATGACGTGCGCGGGCAAGCAGGTAGTTGTGGCGCAGGGCGTGGAGGTCGATCAGGGCACGGGCGGGGCGCATGGATGGGGTCGGCAGTTGTGGAGGCATCATGGTGCCGTGTCGGACATCGCGTCGCAATCGGAAGCCGCGATCTTGTCGGGGGCGATGCCGCCTTCGGGTGTGAAGAGTGGCAGAAGCCGGGGGCCGATTTCGTGCAGCGAGCGTGGAGAGGCGGATGCTGCGTTGGCAAACCTGCATTGAAAAGACCTAAATCAGAGCAAATAAAGTAAATAAAGTGTTTTATTGTTAAAATTGTTTTTTTCTGTATGTATTCTTGATGTGCCGTTCATATCGCAGCTGAGCTGACCCGTTTATGATTGCGTCTTTAGCGCGGGCCGAGATGAAATAGGGCGCTACCTGCGGGCGGTATGGGTGAGAGGGGAGCTTTCGATGAACAAGAAGCTGTTTCCGATGATCCTGGCGGGCTTGCTGCTGCTCGGAGAAGGTGGGCCGGCAGTTGCGGCGGATCGTGAGGCGGACGTTCGCCAAGCCGGTGTGCTGAAGGTATGCATCTGGCCCGACTACTATGGCATCACCTTTCGCAACCCGAAGAGCGGCCAGCTGACCGGGCTTGACATCAGCTTGTCACAGGCATTTGCGGCCGATCTCGGGGTCAAGGTCGAGTATGTCGACGTGACATTCCCCACCTTTATTGATGCACTGCTGGAGCGTCGCTGCGATGTTGCGATGTTCGGTATCGGTGCGCTGCCGTCGCGTGCGGAGAAGGTGCGTTTCTCCCTGCCTTACCTGCGTAGCGATCTGGTTGCCGTGACCTTGCGCAACCACCCTTCGGTCAAGCGCTGGGCAGACATCGATCAACCCGGTCGGGTGGTGTCGGTGCTGAAGGGAACCTTCATGGAGCCGGTCATGCGCGCGCAACTCAAGCATGCCGAACTTCAGGTGGTGGCGCCGCCGGAGACGCGTGAGCGTGAGGTGCGTTCGGGACGGGCGGATGTGTTCATGAGCGATTATCCCTACACCCGTCGGGTGCTGGATAACGAGGACTGGGCGCATCTGGTCTTCCCCGATCAGCCGGTGTTCCCGCTGGATTACGCCTATGCGGTCGCGCCGGGCGATGATGCCTGGCTGGCGCGGGTCAATCGTTTCGTCAGCCAGATCAAGCAGGACGGGCGGCTTGCCGCTGCTGCAGAGGCGGTGAAGCTGACCCCCATCGTGGTCAAGGACTGAGGGGCGGGTTCGCCCGATGGCAGGGCTCAGCCTCGGTCGCGGGATGCGCCAGCTGGCGGCGGCCACCGTCATCAGCCTGGTCGCGATCGCGTTGGTGATTGGGGCACACCTGTGGCAGATGCGCGGTGAGATCGAGGGCGTAGGGCGCAAGCAGATGGCTTCGGTCGCGGTGTTCCTGGCTTTTGAGGCGAACCGGCAGTTCACGGTTGCCCAACTGATTGCCGCAGATGCCATGCAGGCCTGGAAGGCCGGGGGGGATCCGGATGAACGGAACCAGACCATCCGTACTGCGTTTCAGCACGGCTTGCGCAATGACCCGGCGTTACGGGAGATCGTGCTGATCGATGCCGAGGGGCAGGTTCTGCTGGCCACCCGCGACGCCCTTCGTGGGCAGCGCCTCGCGGGTCACGACTTTCTGGCTGCGGCGCAACCGGAGCTTGCCTACCTGGGTTTGCCGCAGACCGGTCGCGGGCTGTTGCCCAGTATGCCCCCTGCACACCCGGCCGCAGCACAGGAAGGCTTCTTTACGCTGACCTTTGCCCAACAGGATCTCCGGGTGGTGTTCGTGCTGGGGGCGGCGAACGTGCTCAATCATTTCGGGCGCCTGACTCAGGATGAGACGGGCGGAGAGGTTCGCCTGCACCGTTACGATGGCGCTTTGCTGGCCAGCTCGCGAGCGGCGGCTGCAGGACCGAACCCGATTTTCCGCGACTTTCTGCCTGCAGTGGAGCGAGGGGGATTTGTCGACGAAACCCCATCCGGCGAGGTCTGGTTCGCACATTTTGCGACGCTTGACGATTTTCCGCTGGTGATCGAATACCGCAGACCACAGGCTGCCCTGCTGGCAAGTTGGCGGGCCGAGTTGCGCTCGTCGGTGGTGACGCTGGCCGTGGTGTCGTTCATCGTGCTGATGTTTGCGGTGGCCGTCTTTCGTGTGCTCAGGGAGCTGACCGCAGCACGGGACGCCGCACAGGCGGCAGCTCAGGCCAAAGCCAGCTTCCTTGCGACCATGAGTCATGAGCTGCGTACGCCGATGCATGGCATTCTGGGCATGGCAGAGTTGCTCGATGCGTCGCCCCTGTCGCCGGCGCAGCGGGAACATCTTGCAGTGTTGCGCCGCTCCGGGCGTCTGTTGCTGACCATCCTCAACGATGTGCTGGATTTCTCGAAGATTGATGCCGGGCATCTGACGCTTGAACGCATTGCCTTCTCCCCGCTCGATGAGGCTGGCGAGGTGATCCGGGTGCTGGAGCCAGCGGCACAGGCGCAGAACAATCAGCTCAGCCTGCTCGCCGACCCGGCCTTGGTGCAGCGGATGGGGGATCCGAACCGGTTCCGGCAGTTGCTGTTCAATCTGGTTGGCAATGCCATCAAGTTCACCCGCGATGGGTTGGTGCAGGTCCGACTCGAGTCGCTGGCCACAACACCAGGCGCCGTTCCCGTGTTGCGCTGCGAAGTGAAGGACTCAGGGATCGGCATCGCGCCTGAAGTGTTGTCGCGGCTCTTTACCGCTTTTGAACAAGGGGATTCTTCCACGACGCGAAAGTACGGTGGAACCGGGCTTGGGCTGGCGATCTCCCGCAGGCTGGCGGAGGCGATGGGCGGGCGCATCGGGGTGGAAAGTCGGCAGCATGAAGGTGCATGCTTCTGGTTCGAGTTGCCGTTGCCACTTGCTGAGTCTGCACCCGTGCAGGTGTCGAGCATGCCGGCTACCGGGTCTTCCGCACGGGTGGCTGCACCGGCTGTTCCGTCGGCGGTGGAGGTGGAGGTGGAGGTGGAGGGGGCCGACCCCGCGCCGATTGTGAAGGGGCTGAAAATCCTGGTGGCGGAGGACAATCCGACCAACCGGATGCTGATTCAGGCGATGCTGGCCCGCAAGGGGCACCGCCTCGAGATGGCCGAGGATGGTCAGGCGGCGTTCGAGCGTGCGTCGGAAGCGGACTACGATGTGGTGCTGATGGACATCCAGATGCCGCGCATGGATGGTTATCAGGCGGCAAGCGCGATCCGTGCATTGCCGGGGGCGAGGGCGCGGGTGCCGATTGTCGCGTTGACCGCCGATGCCTTGCTGGAGGAGCGGGACAAGGCACTGCAGAGCGGATTGTTCCAGCACTATCTGACCAAACCGATCGACTGGGCCTTGCTCGATGCAACGCTGGCACGGTTCAAGCCGGTCTGATCCCGCGATCTGCGGCGTGCTGTAATTCCGCTCGTCGAACGGCTACGGTATAGTCCCGCCTTTGGGGCGGGTGACCCGGGGAAACGCATCCGGATGCCCGTGCATATCCCTACTGGATGGTGCTCTGCCGTGACGACTCTTGATGCTGTTTCTGCCCGGGATTGTGATGTTCTCGTAATCGGTGGCGGCCCCGCCGGTTCGACTGCGGCGGCCCTGCTGGCCGACAAGGGGCATCGGGTCGTGCTGCTGGAGCGTGCACGCCACCCGCGCTTCCATATTGGTGAGTCCCTGTTGCCAGCCAACCTGCGTCTTTTCGAGCAACTCGGTGTGGCTGAGGAGATCGCCGCCATCGGTATCCGAAAGTATTCGGCCGAGTTCGTTTCTCCGCATCATGACAACCAGCAGCGCTTCAACTTTGGTGAAGCTATGGATCGATCCATGCCATACGCCTATCAGGTGCGGCGCTCCGAGTTCGACCATATCCTGATCGGCAATGCGGCACGCAAAGGCGCCGAAGTCATCGAGGGTTGCCGCGTCAAGGACGTGGATTTTCACGCTGATGGGGCCAATGTGATGGCCGAGCATGAAGACGGACGTCGTGAGCAGTGGGCGGCGCGTTTCGTCATCGACGCCTCGGGGCGCGACACCTTCCTCGCCAATCGCATGCGCGCCAAGCACCGCAACCCCAAGCACAACAGTTCGGCGATGTACGCCCACTTCGCCGGTGCGCGGCGCCACGAGGGGTGTGCCGAGGGCAACATCACGATCTACTGGTTCGAGCACGGCTGGTTCTGGTTCATTCCGCTGTCCGACGGGGCCACCAGCATTGGGGCGGTGACCTGGCCCTACTACATGAAGCAGCGCAACGGGCGGTCGATGGAGGCCTTCCTCGACGACACCATCGCGCTGTGCCCGGCCTTGGTCGAACGCCTCAAGGACGCACATCGCGTGTCGCCGGTCGAGGCCACCGGCAACTTCTCCTATACCACCGACCATACCCATGGCGAGCGCTATGTCCTGCTGGGGGATGCCTATGCCTTCATTGATCCGGTGTTTTCATCCGGGGTCATGCTGGCCATGCAGGGTGCCTTCTTTGGTGCCGAGGCGGTCGATACCTGTCTGCGTGATCCGGCGCGTGCGCCGCGGGCGCTGGCGCGTTTCGACAAGGGCGTGCGCCATGGCCCGCGCGAGTTCTCGTGGTTCATCTACCGCATGACCAATCCGACCATGCGCGACCTGTTCATGGGGCCGCGCAACACCCTGCGGATGAAGGAAGCACTGCTGTCGCTGCTGGCCGGTGACATCTACGGGCGCACGCCGATCTGGTTCTCGTTGCGCGCATTCAAGGTGGTCTATTACCTCTCGGCCCTGCGCCACCTGCCGCGTACCTTTGCCGCCTGGCAGCGGCGTCGGCGCAACATCCAGCCGGTTGAGGACGGCGAGATGGTGGCGCGCGGATGAGTGCCTTGGGGGTATTGTGGCCACAAGGGCTGGACCAGGCGCTACCGCAGGACTTGCCTGCCGATCAGGTACTGGGTGAATTGCGTTTTGGGAAGGATGTCCTGCGTGATGCAGGCCTGCCTTGTGTGCTCGTGCGCGTTCCCACGCTGCTGCCGGAGCAGCCCTGGCGGGCGGTGTGGTGGTCCGGTACCCAGGTGACTGCCGGGCAGCACGGAGCAGTCAGTTATCGGCATGACGGCCATATGCTGTTCGGCGCCGTTCGGGTGGACGAGGCCGAGTTTGCCCCCTCATCGGAAGCCAGTGCCTTGCAGCAGGCGGCGGAGCAGGCTTATCGCGAGATCTTCGCCGCGCTGCAACTGGCGGGCTATCCCGGTCTGTTCCGGGTGTGGAACTTCATTCCTGCGATCAATCGCATCGATGAAGGTATCGAGCGCTACCGCCAGTTCAACATCGGGCGCCAGCTGGCGTTCGCGGCTTGTGGCCAGGCCCTGACGGGTCGGGTACCTGCAGCGAGTGCGCTCGGCGTGACCGACGGTGCGCTCGAGATCGGCTTCATTGCGACGCGGTGTGAGATGTTGGCAGTGGAGAATCCACGTCAGGTCAGCGCCTATCATTACCCGCAACGCTACGGCCCGCGCAGTCCGACCTTCTCCCGTGCTGCAGTGGCCCGGCACGATGGGCAGGACGTGTTGTTCATCTCCGGGACGGCGAGCATCGTCGGACACGAGTCCTTGCATCATGACGACGTCGAGGCCCAGACGGCCGAAACACTGACCAACATCGAAATGGTGCTCGACGAATCGGCCCGTCTGCTCGGTAGCGAGCGTACCGCGCCGGACGCACTTGCCTGCCTGGCCTATGTCCGCGCCGCTGGCGATCTGCCGCGGGTCCGGCTCCAGGTGCAGCGTGTCTTGGGTGGCGATGCCCGGGTGTGCTATGTCGAGGCCGATGTCTGTCGTGCTGAACTGAAGGTCGAGATCGAGGCCAGCGGTGGTCATCCGATAAGGGGAGCAATGTGACAAAGTCAGGAATCGCGGCGGTCCGCGTGGTGTGTGCGCTGCTTGCCGGTGCCTGTGGTGCGTCCATGGCGTGGGCGGAGGAGAAGCCGCTGTGGGAGCTTGGAATGGGGGTGGGCGCGGTGTCCTTTCCGGACTACCGTGGTTCGGACCGCCAGCGTACCCATGCCCTTGCGGTGCCGTACTTTGTCTATCGCGGCGAGTTCTTCAAGGCTGATCGTGATGGCATCCGCAGCATTTTCTTCGATTCAGACCGGGTGCAGCTCAACCTGAGCCTGGCTGCCTCCTTGCCGGTGGACTCGGACGGCAACGGTGCCCGGCGTGGAATGCCCGATCTGAAGCCGACGGTAGAGCTGGGCCCTTCGCTCGAGATCAACCTGTGGCGCGCCACTGACCGCCATGCGCGTGTCGATCTGCGCCTGCCGGTGCGTGCCGCCTATACGGTCAAGGGGCCGGTCAAGCATGTCGGCGTGACCTTCACGCCTTTCATCAATCTGGATATTGACCCCTTTGGCCATTCGGGCTGGAACCTCGGGATGATGGCCGGGCCGATCTATGCCAATGCGCGTCAGCATCGCTACTTCTATGACGTGAAGCCCGAGTTCGAACTCCCTGATCGCCCGACCTACAGGGCGAGTGGAGGCTATTCCGGTACGCAGTTCATCGCGGCCTTGTCCAAGCGTTTCGACCGTTACTGGGTTGGCAGCTTCGTGCGTTACGACACCCTGCGTGGTGCGGCTTTTGCCGATAGCCCGCTGGTCGAGCGGGATCGGGCCTGGGCGGCCGGCGTGGCGATTGCCTGGGTGCTGGGTGAGTCGTCGCAGAAAGTCCAGGTTGAAGACTGAGTGACCCCGTGACTCAGGCTCCGCCACGTCGTTTCTCCCCGCTGTACGAGGTCTTCTGCCTGTATGTCGGCCTTGGCGCGCTTGGCGTGCTTTGTCTGGGCTGGTCGCTGGTGGCGGCGATGTTGTATCCGTTCATGCCGGACGCGAGCGGACGCAGGCTGGGACGGCGGGCCATCACGACGGTGTTCCGCATCTATCTGCGCATCCTGACCCTGCTGGGTGCGTGCCGTTTCGATATCTCGGCGCTGGATGAACTGCGTGATCAGGGGCCGATGATCCTTGCGCCAAACCACCCCTGTCTGCTCGATGCGGTGATGGTGATCGCCCGTCTGCCCAATGTGGCCTGCATCATGAAGGCATCGCTGCTGAAGAATGTCTTTCTGGGCGGGGGGGCACGGCTGGCACGCTACATCCCCAACGCGCGGCCCTTGCAGATGGTTTACGCCTCATGCGAAGCCCTGGCCGACGGTGGGCAGTTGCTGATCTTTCCCGAGGGTACGCGCACGGTACGTTATCCGGTCAACGAGATGATCCCCAGTGTGGCGCTGATCGCGCGCCGAGCCAAGGTACCGGTGCAGACCATCATCATCGAGACCGACTCCGATTACCTGTCCAAAGGCTGGCCCTTGTTCCGTCGCCCGCCGATGCCAATCCGCTACCGCATTCGCCTCGGGCGGCGCTTCGATCCACCGACGGATGCCACCGCCTTCGGCCGCGAACTCGAGGATTTCTTTGCCGCCGAACTGGCCCGTGCCGAACTGGTGCCGCCACAATTTCACGCGGCTGCCCGCAATACCTCTGCGGCATGATCGCCACTGCTCCTGACATGCCACTGCCGTCCTCTTCGCATTTCGTGCTGATTCCAAGTTACAACCCCGGCGCCAAGGTGTTTGATACGGTGCAGGCAGCACGCGCGCAGTGGGCGCCGGTATGGGTGGTGGTCGACGGCAGCACTGATGGGACGGCCGAACAACTGCAGGCCTTGGCGGAACAGGACGAGGGGCTGGAGGTGTTCGTGCTGCCGACCAATCAGGGCAAGGGCAGTGCGGTGCTGCATGGCCTGGACGAGGCCGCCCGTCGCGGCTTCACCCATGCGTTGACGATGGACTCCGACGGTCAGCACCCGGCCGAGCTCATCCCGCGCTTCATGCAGGCCTCCGCCCGTCGTCCTGATGCCATGATCCTCGGCAAGCCGGTGTTTGATGCCAGCGCACCCTTGTTGAGGGTGCGCGGACGCAAGGTGTCCAACGCCTGGGCCAACCTCGAGACCTTGTGGATGGGCATTGGCGACTCGCTTTACGGTTTCAGGGTCTATCCGGTCGAGCCGCTGCGCAAGGTCATGCGCGGTCAGCGCTGGATGCGCCGCTTCGACTTCGATCCGGAGGCGGTCGTGCGACTGGCCTGGCAGGGGGTGCAGCCAGTGAATCTGGATGCGCCGGTCAAGTACTTCAGTGCCGGTGAAGGTGGGGTGTCTCACTTCAATTATCTGCGGGACAACACCTTGCTGACCTGGATGCACAGCCGCCTGCTGGCGGGATTCCTGCTACGTCTGCCGGTTCTGATCTGGCGGCGATGGATAGGGTCAAGGCGGTGATACTTGGCTGTGTGGCGCTGTTGCAGTGCAATGTTTTTTAATGTCTTATCGATCAGTATGGAAAAATATTGAATTCATTCATGCGACTAGCAAAATAATTTAAGTTTAAATAATTTGATGCGTTGCAATATTTCTCCTAGACTTCGGGCGTCGGTGCCGAGGATGTGGTGCCAGGAGAATGTTCATGAACTATCGCTTCGCATCGCTGACGCCGGCTGATGAGCCGGCAATTGCCCTGCATCTGATGTCCCTCGACGTCGAGGACCGTGCCCTGCGCTTCGGCAGTCCAGTGACCGACGACATTCTGGGCGTGTATGCACAGGGCCTCAATTTCAACCGTGATGTCGCCGAAGGGGCTTGGGACGGTGGGCGCTTGGTGGGGCTGGCGCACCTTGCCGTTTTTCCCGAGGGTGGCTATCCGGTCGGTGAGTTGGGGCTGTCTATCGCGCCGGGGTATCGTCGGCAAGGCATCTCCAGTCTGCTTATCAAGCATGCAATCGCGCGTGCCCGGCGTTTCCGGCTTACCCGCATGTATGTGCATTACATGCGCCGAAATCTGGCGATGACGAGACTTGTCCGACATTTTGGCCTGGATGTCGAGTACTACGGAGACGAGGCGCGGGCCTCCCTCGAAGTGGTTCCGCGCGCGCAAAGCGTGTGGACGGAAACCCGCCGAGCCGGCCCGGGAGGGCGGCTGGAGGTTTTCCACCGCGCGTCAGTAAGGCCGCTGCGAGGGCATGTCCTGCTCGTCCATGGTGCCGGGGGCGACGGCTGGCAATGGCGCTCCGTGATGGCTGAGTTGGCTGCGGCGGGGTACAGCGCACATGCGCTGTCCTTGAGCGGTCATGGCAGGAGTGCGCGAGCGGCGCCGACATTGGAGCGAATGCGGACGGATGTGGCCGAAATACTGGCGGAGTTGCCCGGTGACACTCGCCTGGTTGGTCATTCGATGGGGGGTTATCTGGTGCAGCGCGAGCTCATGGAGCGGGAATGTCCTGCAGCGGTGCTACTGGCGCCGGTTCCGCCCGATGTGCCGAGGGGGCAGGATCTGGACGCTTTGCTCGCGGGGTTGAGCGGCCGCCAGGCACGGATGGTCGCTGCCAGTATTCTTGCCGAGGCTTCGGGTGTGGCGGTCGAGCGGGTGTCGACACCGGTGGCGCTGATCAGTGGTGACCGCGACCGGGTCATGCCCGTACCCTGGATGCGCGCAACTGCTGCGCGCTATCGCGCACAATGGACCCGTCTACCCGCCGGGCACAATCTGCCTGTGGTGACGGGGGTGGGCCGGGCGGTGGTATCCGGGTTGCTGTCTTGACTGCCGACTGCCCACGTCTATTGGGTCAATTGATGACGGCGTGCTGACCTGAAACACAGAGCCGGTTGCGGCCTTCCGCCTTCGCCTTGTACAGCGCCTGATCGGCGCGGTGCAGAATGGTTTCCAGTGAGTCGCCCGGATAGGCCAGGCAGGCGCCGATGCTGACGGTCAGGCCGTTGTCGCCGGGGAGTTCGATCGAGCGCTCGACACCGCTGCGAATGCGCTCGCTGAGGCTGGACAGGGTGTCGAGGTCGCAGGGCGACAGCAACACAAGAAACTCGTCTCCGCCCCAGCGCGCCGCGCAGTCATAGGGGCGGATGCTGGCCGTGAGCAGGCGGCCGACCGCGGCCAGGGCCTCGTCGCCCATCGCGTGGCCCAGGTAATCGTTTATTTCCTTGAACAGGTCGATGTCGATCCAGATCAGGCCGAAAGTGTGCTGCTCACGCAGGGCGCGGCTGATCTCGGCCTCCAGTCGCTCGTTGAGGCCGCGACGGTTGTGCAGTCCGGTCAGCGGATCGATGCTTGCCAGCCGGTGCAGGGCCTCGGTGCGTTCGGCAACGCGGTGTTCGAGTTCGCGGGTGTGGCTGCGCACGGCTTCGGCCATGTTGCTGAAGTGCCCGATCAGACGGCCGATCTCGCCTTTGCCACGAGGGAGCTCAAGTGGGGTCAGGTCGCCATCGCGCACTCTCAGCATGGCGGTTTCAAGTGCGCTGACCGGATCCAGCACCAGGCGGTTCAGCACCAGGTTGAACAGCGCCAGCGCGGCCAGCAGGGTGATGGCGAAGATCACCAGCACGCTGGCAAAGCTCTTGACCGGCATCAGCACATCGAGGTCGAGCAGGGTGATTTCGTACCAGTCGATTTCCGGCAGGTAAGCGATGCCGGCCAGGTATTCCCGACCCTCGACCTTGACGAAGCGGCTGATCACCCGGCTGCCTTCGTCGGCAGCGACGGCGGGTGCCCGGGCCAGTTCAAGCATGGCCTGCTGCAGATGCTGGCGATCCGCTTCGGTATCGACCATGCGGAACACGGTGTTTTTCTCACCCTCGCGCTTCACGATGCTGGCGAAATCGATATAGCGTGGGTCGCGATAGAGCTGGATCGCACCGTTGTGGTCGGCAAACAGGGTGGTGATGCCGGGTTGCTTGACGCGCACGATATCGCGGATGAAACGGTCGAGTTCCAGTCCGGTACCGGCGACGCCGAGAATGCGGTCGCCATCGCGGATCAGCACGTCGATCCACAGCTTGGTGACCTTCAGTTCTTCGTCTGGATTGACGTTGAGGTGAAAGTCGCGGCCCTGGGCGACGATCTGGTAGAACCAGCTGTCTGCCGGTTTGTCGGGTTTCAGGTAATAACGCAGCTGTTGGCCGGAAAACTCATCTGCCGCGTTGTTGTGATAATAGGCGCCGGAATCAAGCAGGGCGACGAAGTAGCTGCGGTCCTGGAAGTTGCGGCGAAAACTCTCCATCTCGGCGAGGGCTTCGGTCTCCAGTTCCTTGTCCGTGGGATTCAATGCCCAGCGCCGGATCACCTGTGAGTCGGCCAGCTGGCGCGATAGCGCGATCTCGCGGTCCAGCGGCTGCAGCAGGCGGGCGGTGTCGTAGCGCACCTGTGTTTCGGCCAGGCGTACGCCCCACTGTTCGATGATGCCGGCGGCGATGCGTTCGAAAGCCAGCCAGGCCGCCGCAGAGGCGACCAGGATGAGTGCCGCGGTTAGCAGCAGGAAGCGGGGCTTGAGGGTCATGCGGTCCGGATCCGGTTATTTCTTGTTGTTATCCGGACCTTAGCACAGCTGACTCGGGTGAGGTTGTGAGCTTTGGCCGGCTGCTTCTGGCCCGCTACTCCCGCACCCGTGGCGGCAATGTATGGCCGATGAGCGGCAGCCAGCGGCGCAGGCAGGGCGTTGTGACCACTGTACTGAAGATGGCCATGATCACCAGCATCGTGAACATCTGCTGGGAGATCACGCCGAGGTCGTAGCCCACGTTGATCACCACCAGCTCCATCAGTGCCCGGGTGTTCATCATGACGCCAAGGATGCCGGCCTCGTGATGGCCCAGCCCGCAACGCCTGGCCGCCAGATACGAGCCGCCAAACTTGCCGAGGGTGGCAAGTGCGATCACCAGCAGACACCAGCCCCAGTCGGTCAGGCTGTCGAGGCTGCCGATGTCGGTGCGCAGGCCGGTGTAGGTGAAGAAGATCGGCAGGAAGAACACGGTGACGAAATGCCCCACCCGGGTATTCCAGGCTTCGCGCAGGCCGTGCTCGTCATGCAGGATCACGCCCATCAGGAATCCGCCGAAAATGGCGAAGATGCCCAGCTGATACGTGCTCATGCCGGCGACGAAGATCAATGCCAGCATCGCACCCATCAGGTTGGGCGGCAGCCGCCCGCGACCCGGGTTGGCACGGTGGACCAGGCGTTTGGCAAGCGGGCGGATGCCCCACCAGCTGAAGGCAAAGAACACCATTACCAGCACGACCTTGGTGGCAAAGGCAAGCGGATCGAGTTGCGACACTGCCAGCGTCGAGACCAGTGCCAGCAGCAGCCAGCCGACCACGTCGTTGATGGCTGCAGCGCTGATTGCGATGACGCCGAGCGGGCTGCGGGTAAGCTGGAATTCGATCATGATGCGGCCAAGAATCGGTAACGCGGTGATCGAGAATGCGGTGGCAATGAACAAGCCTGCAGTCAGCGGTTCGACGCCGTCAGGCAGCAGGGGCGTGGCCAGCCAGCCCAGCCCGAAACCGAAGGCGAAGGGCAGCAGCAGCCCGGCGCTGGCGACCCAGGCCACGGTACGGCGATGCTTGCGTTCGGTCAGGTGGCCGAAGTCGAACTCGAGGCCGATCTGGAACATCAGCAGCAACAGGCCGATCTGCGACAGGATCTGCATTGGCTCGGGTGGCGCGCTGCGAAACACCAGATCAAACAGATCGGGCGCCAGCCAGCCGAACAAGGAAGGGCCGAGCAGGATGCCGGTAATGATTTCACCCACCGCCGAGGACTGGCCAAGGCGTACCGCGATTTCGCCACCGGCGCGTGCGGCAAGGATGATGATGGCCAGTTGCAGCAAGGTGAAGAACAGCAGTGCTTCGGTCTGATGCACGCTGACCGTGTGGAGTGCGTCGGCTGCGCTGCTCATCAGATCATGCCGCCGTTGATCGAGATGATCTGGCCGGTGATGTAGCCTGCCTGTTTCGAGGCCAGAAAACCGACCAGGTCGGCCACCTCTTCGGCGCGTCCGGCGCGTTTCATTGGCACGATGCGGGCGATGGCCTCGGCGTCGAAGCTCGCTTCGCTCATCGCGGTGTCGATGATGCCTGGTGCGACCGCATTGACGGTGATGCCGCGTCCGGCCAGTTCCTGTGCCAGCGACTTGGTGGCGGAATGCAGCGCCCCCTTGGCGGCCGCGTAATTGACCTGACCACGATTGCCGGTAATGGCGGCTACCGAGGTGATGTTGATGATGCGTCCC
The DNA here is from genome assembly GCF_003226565.1 of Parazoarcus communis SWub3 = DSM 12120. Classification (GTDB taxonomy): domain Bacteria; phylum Pseudomonadota; class Gammaproteobacteria; order Burkholderiales; family Rhodocyclaceae; genus Parazoarcus; species Parazoarcus communis. The sequence continues at coordinate 123,242 of NZ_QKOE01000008.1, forward strand.
CAGCGCGTGCGGATCATCGGCATTGTCAGTGGCTGGGTGAGGTTGAAGAAACCATGCAGGCTGACGTCGATGACCTTGTGCCATTGCGCGGCCGACATGCCGGGAAACACTGCATCATCGTGAATGCCGGCGTTGTTGACCAGGACCTGGATGGGGCCGTCGGCAAGGATGTTCTCGACTGCGGCAGCGGTCACTGCAGCATCGGTCAGGTCGAAGGCCACCGCCTGCGCATCGCCGCCAGCTGCGCGGATTTCCGCTGCCAGGGCCTCGGCTGCGGCAAGGTTGCGATTGGCGTGCACCAGCACGGCATGGCCATCGGCGGCCAGGCGCTGGCAGATTGCACGGCCGATGCCGCCACTGCCGCCGCTGACGAAGGCGCGTAGGGTCATGGTTGGAGTCCGGTATCAGGTGGATGAAGCCGTGACCAGAACGACTGCAGCACGGCCGCGTACGAGCGGGCCGGCAGCGCTGGCGACGGTAAAGGCGTAAAGCAGGGTGCGCGCGTCAGCCGACAGGCGCTCGGCGTGGATGGACAGGGCACCGTCAATATCGTCGAGGCGGTCGACCAGGCACTCCACACTGCGTGCGCTGCCAAGAAAACCCGGCGTGGGTGGCGTGCTGCTGCCAGCGAGCAAGGCACCATGCACGGCCATCGCCTGGGCCGCGTATTCGACGGCATTGAGCGCGCCCAGGCGGCCGCTGGCGCGCAGTGGATTGTCGATCCGACGGTGGCTGAGTGCGGAACAGCGAATCTGGTCCCCATCCCAGGCCTCGACGCGCTCGAGCAGACACATGCCGCCCTGGTGGGGAATGTGTGCCGCAATCCAGGCGTGATCGAGTTGCTGCGGGCTCATCCGAGGACGTTCACACACAAGCGGCTGTCGTCGACATAGTCGATCACCACTTCGGCGGCTTCACCGGTGGCGAGACGAGCCAGTGAATGCAGTACGGACAGACTGCGTGCGGCCGGAATGCCGCTGCGGATGCTTTCCAGTGCCGGGTTGTCCAGGGTGTCGGCGACGCGGTCAGTCAATTCGCCCAGGGCAATCCGGGGGCCGTCGGTGGCATGCGGATCCAGCAGCAGCGCCACGGCAAAGGCATCGTGCAAGGGCCGGGCTGCAGCGAGGGGTTCCGGATAGGGATGGTCGTAAACCACCAGCAACACCGGGGCGTCCAGGCTGGACGCCAGTGCAAGGGCTTCCACCAGCCCGGCGGCAAAGCTGCCATCGTAGGCCGAGACAATCGTCGAGGTCGCCATTGCGCCAGTGGCGATGCCCCAGTAGCCCGATGCGGCATTGTTGACCGAATTGTGGAAGCGGGTGGGTGAGATCAGACGGTCGTTGCCGGCCAGCGCCTCGCAGATCGCGTGGCAATTGGCGCCGTCACCGCCGGCAGAGGCGAATACCGTGGCCAGTGTGGCCGCATCTGCGCCTGCCGCCTCCACGGCCTGCATGCCGGCGACCAGCGCGAGCTTGACCACCGCACCGACGCGGCGACGTTCGGCAGGCGGCAGCATGGTGGGGCTGGGAATACGGGTTGCGGCGGGTTGCCAGCCGGTGGATGTCCCCTGAAGCACGGCACGGGCAGCATTCCAGTCGTCAAAGCCGGGGCCGATCATGCCGATGGCCCGGATGCCTGCTGAAAGCGGTGCTGTCATCGGGCGTCTCCTGCCGGTCGCGAGAATACCAGGCTGCAGTTGGTGCCGCCGAAGCCCAGTGAATTCGACAGTACATGGCGCAGCGGGGCGGATTCCGGCTGCAGGCGGTAGGCGATGTCGATCCCCGGGTCGAGCTCACGGGTGCCGGGGCTGCCCGGCATCATGCCTTCGGCCAGGGCGATCGCGCAGAACACCGCCTCCAGGCCGCCGGCGGCACCCAGGGTGTGTCCGGTGGCACCCTTGGTGGAGCTGGCTGCGGTACGGTTGCCGAACAGGGTGCCAACAGCGAGGCCTTCGGCCGCATCGTTGCTGGGGGTGCCGGTGCCGTGCAGGTTGATGTAGTCGATGTCGGTCGGTCGCAGTCCTGCGCAGGCCAGTGCCTGCTCCATGGCCATGCGTGCGCCAAGTCCTTGCGGGTGTGGTGCCGACATGTGGTGGGCGTCGCTCGATTCGCCATAACCGGAGAGCACGATGTCGGCCGGGCCGGGTGTGTCCGGCGCACGTTCGAGCAGCACAAAGGCGGCGGCCTCGCCGATCGAGATCCCGCTGCGTGCCGGGTCGTAGGGCCGGCAGGGCTCGGGCGCGACCAGTTCGAGCGAGTTGAAGCCGTAGAGCGTGGTCAGGCAGAGCGAATCGACCCCGCCGACGATGGCTGCGTCGATCAGGCCACTGGCAAGCAGGCGTGCGGCACTGGCGAAGACCTTGGCGCTGGAGGAACAGGCGGTGGAGATGACCCAGGCCGGACCGGCCGCGCCGACTGCGTGGCGCACGAATTCGGCCACGGAAAAAATGTTGTGGCTGCCGCGATAGTGGAAATCTGGCGGCAAGGCGCCGCTTAGCGGGTCGCGTTGACGGTAGGCGAGCTCGGTTTCCAGGATGCCCGAAGTACTGGTGCCGAGCAGCACGGCCACCCGGCGTGCGCCATGGCGCGCAACGGCGTGCCGTGCGGCCTCGAGGAAACCGTCCTGTTGCAAGCCGAGCATGGCGAGCCGATTGTTGCGGCAATCGTAGTCTGCCAGTGCGGGTGCGAGGGGCGCTTGTTCCAGGCCGTTCACCCGGCCGATCCAGGTGTCGAGATCGACCGTCTCGAAATCGCAGGGGTGCAGTCCGCTGCGGCCTTGGGCGAGGGCTGCGCGGGTGGCGGCGAGTCCGGTGCCGATGCAGCTGGTCGCGGTATAGCGGGAAAGCAGCAGGGGTTTCAACGCGGATATCCGAAAAAATGTGGGGTCATTCTAGCAAACTGCCCGGGGGCCCGGATGGCACCGGCGACCCGTGCCTTCGTGGCGTGGGGCCGGATCCTTCGAGAATCGGCGATCAAGGCTCACGCCGGGCAAGCAGCAAGGTGTTGGCGAAGGGGGTGCCCGCATCCATGGCTTGTGGGCGCACGCTGAAACCGAGGCTTTCGAGCTGGCGCTGCCAGGCGGCGGCGGGGCGACAGTACAAGGTGCCCAGGCGGTGACCCCGCACCGTCGTCACCAGCCGGTCGACCCAGTTGCACAGCAGGAAAGGCAGGCCGGCGGCGGCGTCGCCGACGCGGAACACCAGCACGCCGCCCGGTGGCAGGGCATCTCGTGCACGCTGCAGTACGGCGTTCTGGGCCTCGGTCTCAATGTAGTGCAGGGAGTCGAGAATGACGACGACATTGACCTCGCCCAGTGCGACGCTGCGAATGTCGCCCTGCTCGACGACGGCATGCTCCGGCAGTGCCGGACGGGCGCGCTCCACATCCTTGGGCATCAGTTCGATGCCGCGGTAGGCCACCAGTCTGGGTGGGGCGGGCCAATCGCCCGGCCAATCGCCGCTCGCATGCAGCTGTCTGGCTGCAGTCAGCCAGTTTGACAGCAGGGCCTGACCGCAGCCGAGGTCCACCATGCGGACCTCTGCGGGAAAGGCGCCATTGGCGAGCAGGCTGAAGAACACCGGATCGCGGCCGAGCTTGCCACGGGCAAAATGCCAGGCGAAGTGGCCAGCCTGGCGATAGGGCGCCGTTGCGGCATCGAGCAGCCGTTTGCGGAAGGAGGAACTCATTGGAACGCTTGTTTCAGGGTGACGGTTTTCAGACCCGCAGCATGGATGCGATCGAGCAGTGGCGGCAGGACATCGAGGATGACCGCGTGCCCGCTGGCGCTGTGTGCCGCATGACCATCGTGCAGCAGCAGAATGTCACCGGCTGCAAGCTCGCGGCAGAGGCGTTCGAGCACGGTATTCGGGTTGCCGCAGCGGGTGTCGAAACCGCGCCGGGTCCAGCTGGCAAGGCGCAGGCCCAGGCGGGCAAGCACCGGCTCCAGGAAGGGGTTGCGTAGTCCGGCTGGGGCACGGAAGAAGTGTGGAACCTGACCGCTGAGTTCGGCCAGCACGTGCTGCGCGGCCTCGAGGTCGGTCGCAATGCGCCGGGGGCCGAACAGCGAAAAGTGATGGCGGTGGCCATGGGAGTGGTTCTCGACCGCATGACCGCGGCGCACGATTTCTGCGACCAGTTCGGGGTGGGCGGCCGCGCGCGTGCCGATGCAGAAGAAGGTGGCTTTGGCGCCGGTCGTGTCGAGCAGGTCGAGGACGGCCGGCGTGACCGTCGGCTCCGGGCCATCGTCGATGGTCAGTGCAATCTCCTTGCGAGCGCTCGAAGTGTCTGGCAGCCGGGTGATGTTGGGGCCGAGCAGGCTGCAGCGCGGCCACAGCCCGGCTGCTGTCAGTGCGAAGTGACTGGCAAGCACTGCCGCCAGCCCCCATGGCCAGCTTTCAGGCCAGATCAGCCAGGCAGCCAGCGCCGCCGGGTGAATGACCCAGGCCAGCACGATCAGCAGGGAGGGTCGCCAGATGCGACCGGGGGGTGAGGATTTCATCAGGGCGCGATTGTACCTGTGCCCCCGGCAGCGCGTCAGATCGCAATGGGCGACTGAACGCCATCAAGCCCGGTCAAGGCGTGCCGAGTACCAGGAACAGGGTGCGCCGCCCATCATCGCCCAGGCCCAGGCCCAGATAAGCCGGACCGAAGGCGGTATCGGCAGAAAGGTAGATCGAAGCCGAGTTCACACGCCCGCTGCCCGTCGTGGTGTTGAGCAGCCCGTCCATCCTGCCGCTCTCCAGGCTACCGCCGAGAAAGACGCCCGAGCCGAGGATGGCGGGCAATCGTACGGCGCGGTTGCGATAGTCAAGCCGGATCAGGCTGTAGCGCTGGCCCTGGAACTCGCCGATGCGATAGCCGGACAGGCGTAGCGGCCCGCCCAGTTGCAAGAGTTCCTGCCCGGGTAGTTCGTCGCCGAAACTGGTACCACCCTGCAGCGCCAGCCCGATGATGTGGGCACCGTGATTGAAGACGCCCAGCCCACGCGCTTCGAGCAGGCGATAGTCGAGGTTCTGGCTGCCTTGCTGTCGGTTGCGCTGGGCGTGAACCGTCAGCGCGTAGCCCGAGGTGGCCAGCCGCGACCGGTCCAGCTGGTCGATCAGCAGGGTGGCCTGGAGGCCGCGAGTGTCGTAGCTGCCCTCTTCCAGCAGGAAGGTGCCGGTATCCCGGCGGTAGCTGCCCCATTTCCATATCGGGCCGCCGTGCAGGACGCCAAGGGTGCCGATGTTGTAGCCGAGCTGGATGTCGGCCGAGGCCTGTTCGAAGGCATAGGTGGCCAGTTGCTTGTGATCGAAGAACAGTCCCTGCTTATAGGTTTCAAGTGCGACGCCGGGACGGACGAACCAGCGTCCGGTATCGTCAAAAGGCTGGTAGAACTCTGTGGACAGCCGGTTGCGGCGGCCAACCTGAAGTTCGTTAACCCATTCCGCGCCAAGGTGATTGATCCAGGTCTTGCGATGCTGCAGCATCAGGCTGTACTGAGATTCACCGGTGAAGTCCGAGGCGAAGCCGAGGCCGAAGCCCAGGTAGTCGGGTCCCCAGCTCTTCTCGCGCGGCCGCACCACCAATGTGCGGCGATCGCCGTCCGGGGCGATGCGGTAGTCGATGCCTTCGAAGTCGCCGCGGCCGTAGATGCGGCGCATGTCGGCGGCGAGCACCTCTTCCGACAACTCCTGCCCCGGCTGACTTTTCATCAGGTCGCCGAGAACTGCCGCATTCGAGCGTTCGAGTCCTTCGAAGCGGATCCCCGCGACCTTGCCCAGACGTGTGTTGTGACGCATCTGGGTGTTGCGCAGCAAGCTGTAATCGGTCTCGGACAGGCTGTAACGGCTCAGGGCAGCGCTGAGCTCGAGTGCGGCGGCGCGACCGATGGCGACGGCTTCGGTCTGGCGGTCGAAACTGCTGGAGCTGATGGCACCCAGCTGAGGTGTGATCAGGACGTCTTCCGCACCGAGGGTGGCGATCTCGGCGTCTACCCGGGTCTTGCCGAGCAGGTTGATCAACTGGCCGGTGATCGAGAATGCAGAGTTCAACTGATCGCGCTTGAACAGCGCTGACTGAATGTTGACCGCAATGACTACATCGGCACAGGTCTGACGGGCCAGTTCGATCGGCAGGTTGTTGGCGATTCCGCCATCGACCAGCAGGGCGCCATTGAGCTCGACCGGCGCGATCAGGCCCGGAATGGCCATGCTTGCACGCATGGCCTGCGGCAAGCTGCCACGTTCCAGCACGACAGCCTCGCCGGTTTCGATATCGGTCGCGACGGTACGGAAGGGGATGGGCAGGCGGGTGAAGTCCTCGATATCGGCAACCGGTCGGGTGAGCCGCCGCAGGAAACTCTCGATCTGCACGCCGCTGACCAGACCGCGCGCAGCCTTTACCTCGCCGTTCTGCAGGCCCAGTTCGATCTCGGAGTACCCCCTCAACTGATCCGCCTTGCGGCGGATGGACTGTTCCTGCCGGGGCGGTTGGTCGTTGAACACGTCGCCCCAGTCGGTTTCGACCACGACCTGCTCCAGCTCTTCGGTGGTGATGCCGGCCGCGTAGGCGCCGCCGATGATCGCGCCCATGCTGGTGCCGGTGATGCAATCGACCGGGACCCGGAGCGACTCAAGCACCTGCAGGACGCCAATATGCGCCGCCCCCCGCGCCCCTCCGCCCGACAGTGCCACGCCGATGCGCGGGCGCCCGCCCTCGGCCGCCAGGGTAAGCGGCGTGTCGAGCAAGGTGGCGAGCACAAACAAAAGCCCGCACAGCGGGCGCAAGGTGCAGCGGGTCATGATGATGGGTCCGGGGGCAGGAGCCGGTGCAAGGGCCCGGCCGTCATGGCGTGGATATTAGCAGTGTGCGGACGGGGTGCGCGGGGGTTCAACGAGCTTGATGCATCAAGGGGATGCAACAGGTGGGCTTGCCACAGGCTACGAACCCATTTCAGGCGTCTCCGGCCATGCCCGTCGGCGCGGGAAGGTGACCGGTGCCAAGCGCCATTCCGCCACTGCTCAGTTGTTCGTCCGACCGAACTCGAGGTAGTGCTGCCATAACCTGAGCCAGGTCGGCCAGTCGTGGCCGCCGGCTAGCGTTGTGACCTGGTGCGGCGCGAGGACGGCTGCCATCAGTGCATGTCCGCCGGCAAAGCGATCCTCGCTGCCGTAGCCCAGCCACAGCGGTGCATGCGGGCGGTGGGCAAGTGCTTGCAGCGCGCGCCAGCCCAGGCGCTCGTCGTTCATGGGGTAGTGGGCGGCGGCAGGCCAGGCGGCGAGCCCGCCCGCTGCGGCGATTTCGCGGGTGATGCTGCGGTTGCCCGGGTAGGGGGCGATCAGTACCAGCCCGTCGCTGCTGGCGGGGTGGCGGTCTGCGTGCATCAGGGCAGTCAGACCGCCAATGGAAATGCCGCCGGTCAGGATGCGGCGATACGCTTGTTTGCGGGCCGGGGCGACGATCTGGTGCTCCAGGGCGTCGGCCAGGGTGCCGTCGCAGACTGCGGCAAGATCACTCTCCACGAAGATCAGATCGAGGGCGCGATGGCTAGCCTGCAGCGCATGGTCGAAGCCGGCTGCGATGAAGTCGGCTGGCTTGTCGTATGCGCCGGCAAGCATGATCAGTAGCGTTGACGCATTGCCACCGGGGGCGGGCAGATGCAGCATGTTCAGCGTCATGATGCGTGCGGCGAGCCTGGGGGGGCGCCGTCCCTGCGGCTGAGCATGGCCGAGAACACCAGGGCCAGCACGGCGCCAGGGCCGACGGTGATGCCGATGGCCTGGAGCACCGGGACATCCGAGAAGGCCAGCAGGCCGAAACCGGCCACGGTGGTCAGGTTGGCGAACAGCAGCGAAGCCAGTGTATGTGGATCAGGCGGGCCGCCAGCGTAGGCTTCGCGATCAAAGAACAAGGCATAGTTGGAGCCGACCGCGACGATCAGCAGCAGGCCGACGAGGTGCAGCAGGATCAGCTGCTTGCCGGCCAGGCTCAGCGCGGCAATCACCACGAGGATCGCTGCCGCCAGAGGCAGGACGATGCGCAGCACGCGCATCGGCCGGCGCAGGAAGATCAGTAAGGCCAGCAGGATGGCGGCGATGCCGCCGAGCGAGAGCTCGATCGCTTCCGACAGGTAGCCGCCGTAAAGCGCGTCCGATTCGTGCTTGAGATCGAGGAACAGTGCTTTGCTGTCAGGCACGCTGGAGATGGCATTGCGTACTGTCGCCGCGTCGATCAGGTGAGCCTGGCGTCCGCTCTCCGGCGCGCGTAGTGGCATCAGCGCGCGCACGCCTGTCCGGGTATGGAACAACATGGCGTCCACGGCAAGTGCGAGCGAGGTGCCTGTCATGCTGTCGCGGTCGAGCGGTGGCTGCTGGCGGGCTTGAGCGATGTCGGCGACAAAGGCTTCCAGGCGTTCGGCACGCAGCGGTAATCCTGCTGTGGCCGTGTTCAGGCGGGCGCGCAACTCATCGGTATCGGGCAGGGCTGCAAGGCGGGCCCGCTGACTGGCGTTGCTGGGTAGATAGCGTGCAGGGCTGTCCCAGCCGGCGAGGTGGCCGTCGGCCTGCAGGCGCTCGAGAACGGGCGCAAGCGCTTCGGCCGCTTGCAGGGCTTCTTCGGTGGTGCTGCCGTCGACAACAATCAGGTAGCGTACATCCGGGGCACCCAGCTCGCCGCGCAGGCGCATGTCCATCGCCTGATCTGCCTGGGGAACCGGGCTGAGGGCAAGCAGTTCGCTGTTCCACAGGCTATGGCGCTGAATGCCGATCAGCGCCAGGCTGGTCAGTGCCAGGGTGATCACCAGCCAGCGCAGGCGCGACGCGGCGGTGACCAAATGGCTCAGCCGGCGACCCAGCGGGGCGACATCGCGCAGCCGGAAATCGTCCGGCAGCATGGCAGGGAGCAGGTAGCGGGTGACCAGCGCGGCCGTCAGCAAGCCCGCCAGCGAGTACAGGCCGAGCTGAGCGAGACCAGGAAAACCTGAGGCCAGCAGGGCCACAAAGCCGCAAACCGAGGTCAGCAGGCCAAGACGGATGGTCGGCCAGAAGCGCGCCATGGCCGAGCCCGCGACCCGGTCACCGCGGCCGCGCTGGACGAACAGGTAGATGCCGTAGTCGACCGCTTCGCCGATCAAGGTGGTACCAAAGCCCAGCGTCAGGCCATGTACGACGCCGAAGCCCAGGCTGACGGCGGCGATGCCGGCGAGCGCGCCGGTCAGCACCGGCAGCAAGCCGAGCAGCAGCACGGGGAGAGAGCGGTAGATCAACAGCAGCATGAAGATGATCAGGCTGGTGCCAAGCAGGGCGATGCGGGTGACTTCGGATTTGATGGTGGCCCGCGATTGCACCGAGAACACACCGGGGCCGGTCATGGCCAGGGTCATTTCCGCAGCGCTTGGGCGTGTGCTGCGCGCTGCATCGAAGGCGGCACGGATCGTGTTCATTGCCGCTTCCTGGGCGTCGATATCGCCGCCCGACGCACGGGTCATCGCCAGCAGCAGGGCGGTGTGGCCATCCTGCGACACCCAGACTTCGCCGTCCCGCTCTGCTTGTGCCTGACTGTCGAGTTGGCCGAGCAGGGCAAGCAGTTCGCCTGTGGGGTCGCGTGTCACCAAGGGTTTGGCCAGTAGCCCGGCCGGCGAGGCCAGCAGGTCGAGTGTGCGTTGAAGCGCGGTGCGCAGGCCATCGCTGCTGAAGTGATCGGGGGTGATCGCGGGGCTGAGTGCGTAACGGTGGTCGAACAACCAGCGCCGGTCGGCTTCGACATGGACGGCTTCGCCATTGCTCACCGAGGCAAACGCAGCGTCCGCACGCAGGCTTGCCGCAAGCAGCTTCGAGACCTCGGCTCGATCATCGGGGCGCCCCCCTTCGATGCCGATCAAGGTCAGCCGCGACACCATGCCGTCGCGCAGTTGGTCGACCAGCATCTGCTGCTCGGGTGTCGGGCTGCGAGGCAGGAAAACCGACATGTCGGCCGTAAACTGGGCGCGACCGACCAGCAGGGCAAGGATGGCGACCAGAACGAACCAGAGGGCGAACGCGCCGAGGCGCCGGCGTGAGCTCATTTCGGGGTGATCGACATCACCGAGCGGTCGCCGTCGGCCTGCAGGATCTCGACTTCGTTCACTGCGCCATGACGGCCTCCGATGCGGATGCGGCTGACAACCTTGGAGATGCCTGGGTCAGAGGGCAGCAGATCGAGTTGCCAGCGCGAGGCCTGGCCGCTGACCGACAGGGCGTAGCTGCGAGCCAGCCGCTGCTGGTCGCCCGCCAGGGTGGCGCGGATGCTGTCGATCAAGGTCGCCACCTCGGGGTAGTCGCGCAGGCGCAGGGTGTGGGTCTTGCCCTCGCGGTTCAGGGTCAGGGTGTCGCCGTCGAGCACCATGGTTTCCTTGACCGGGGTTTCGGTGTGGCGTTCGAGCCTTGCCGGCGCGATGTATACCAGCTCGCCGGTGGCGGTCAGCGGTTGCTCGAGAATGGCAAGGTAGCGCGTTTCGACAAACCGTACCCGGCCGCCGCCATTGTCGGCAAGCGTGCGCATCAGTTGGTCGACACCCCACTCGGCGGCATGGGTGACGGACAGGCCGATAGACAACAGGAAGGCGACGCAGTACCGGATCATTCGGGTTTCACCTTGGCCGTATCGAAGTCGTTCCAGAAATCGAAGAAGTTGAACCAGTTCGAGGGCGCCTCACGGCAGCATTGCGCCAGTACCGTCGCATAGCGGTGCATTGCATCATGGATGGCCGCATCACGCTGCGCGCGGGGCACCGTGCTGAAGTCCGCAATCGGTGCGAAGCGGATGGTGTAGCGGTTGCCGCCATGGTACAGGCCGGCCATGAACAACACCGGGGCATCGAGCATCGCGGCCATGCGGAACGGGCCAAGCGGCAGCATGGCCGGGCTGCCCAGCAGTTCGACGGGTACCCGTGCCTCATCACCCAGGCTGCGGTCGGCCAGGACGCCAACCAGCGCGCCTTCGGCCAGGCGGGCATGAACCTTGAGCATGGCGTCGAGCTTGCCCAGGGCAATGACCTCGGGGCGGGCCGAGGGGTTCAGCGCGTTCAGCAGGCCATTGATCTTGCGCGCATTGTCTTCGTACATGGCGAGCGCGATCTTCAGGCCGGGCTGGTTGCGGCCGATTGCACGGATGACTTCGAAACTGCCGAGATGGGCGCCGAACAGCAGCGCGCCACGGCCGCGGGCGAGCTGCTCACGGATCAGCTCTTCTCCTTCGATGCGGATGTCGAACAGATCGAAACGGTCCTTCAGCAGATAGACGCGATCATGAATGGTGGCGGCAAAGCTGAAGACCTGGCGATAACCGTCGGTGATCCGTGCCGGTCGGCCGAGGGCGCGTGGCAGGTAGGCGCGTGAAGCACGCCGTGCTGCGGGGGCGAACACCAGAAAGTAGGCGGCGATGAGGTGCAACACGACACGCCCGGCGGGGCGCCCCAGGTGCAACGAGATCCAGGCCATCAGGCGCAGCATGGCCGTATTGCTGCGTTCCGGGCGTTGAGCCCATTCTGCGGCGTTTGTTGCCCCGGCGGGGCGCTCGGACGCGGGCGGGATGCTCATGACGGCACGTTGGCGTCGACCGCGTACGGGGTCAGGCTGCCGCTGGCGACCGGTTCGCCACCTGCAGTCTGGACCGCAAAGGCGATTGCACCGCTCGCGGACGGGGGCTTCCAGCTCAGGACCAGGGCTTCGCCGGGGCCGACCGGGTGGACGAACTTTGCATTGCCCAGTTGCCAGCGTCTTGCACCGAGGTCGAGCTGTTGTTGCAGCGTAAGTGCAGCGAGGTCGAGCAACACAACCCCCGGCACGATCGGCTGTCCGGGAAAGTGTCCGGCGAACGCAGGGTGGTCAGCGGGGATCGGCAGCGGGCAACTTGCGGGGTTCACTGTGTGCCGCTCCGGCTGGCGAGGTAGCTGCGCAACAAGGCTTCGCAGGTGTCCCGCGGCAGCTTGCCGGTGGCGTTGCGCGGCAGGCTGTCGAGAAAGATCAGCGGACGCGGCATGAAGGCGTTGTCGATGCGCTCGCGCAGCGCCTCGCGCAAGCTGCGTTCGTTCAGCTCGGGCGCGACCACGAAGGCCACCAGCCGGGTGATGTGGCCGTCGCGCTCGCCGTCGGGCAGGTGGAAACCGCCATCACGCACGCCAGGTATGCCCAGCAATTGCTGATTGAGATAACCGAGTGAGGTACGTTTGCCGGCAATATTGATCAGATCGGCGTTGCGGCCGCGCAGCAGGAAGCGCTGGGCGTCGACCTGTTCGATGACGTCGGACATCGGCACGGCGACCTCGATGTGGCCACCGTCGGCCCAGGTCTGGCCGTCACGCTCGCTCAGCCGGATACCGGGGAACAGTGTCCATTCCTGGGTCACGGCGCTGCGACGGGTGGCGATCTGACCGGTTTCGGTACTGCCGTAGATCTCCAGCAGCGGCGCGCCCAGCCGTGCCTCCGCAAGGTGGGCGAGCTCGACCGGTAAGGGTGCAGTGGCGGAGACCACCAGCCCGATCGGGTCGAGTGCCACGCCTTCGTCGAACAGCGTGCGCAGATGAAAGGGGGTCGTGATCAGCGCGGCAGGCGCAGGTGTCCGTGCCAGCGTGGCGGCGATATCGGCAGGGTAGAACGGCCGCCCGGCGTCGAATGCCGCGCCGCTTTGCCAGGCCACCAGCACGGTCGATTCAAACCCATACATGTGCTGTGGCGGCACCGTGCCGACCAGGGTTGCCGGCCGGGCCGGGTCGAGCCCGAGTGCGATGCCTTCGGCGCGGACGTTGATCACCAGCCGGCCCCAGGTCTTGGGGTGCGGCACCGGGGTGCCGGTCGAGCCCGAGGTGAAGACCCAGGCAACGCGCTGGTCAGCTGCGAGTGCAGGCACCGTACAGTGTGCAGGCAGCGCGTCGTCTGCCGTGTGCAGTGCAGGGAAGGGCAGCGCCGGCAAGCTGAACGCATCCGGATCGCCATCGGTCAGCACATGGCAATCCGGGGCAAAGGCCGCGAGATGACGCAAGGTTTCCGGGGTATAAGTCGATGGCAGCAGGCTGATGCGACCGGAGACCATGCCGGCCGCCAGGCCGACGGCAAAGTGGTAGCGGTCGCTGCAGACATTGAGGATGTGCTGGCAGTCGGGCAGCGTGCCGACTACACGCTCGATGTCGGCAAGGAAGCGGCGCAGGCTGATCGCCGCACCGTGGCGGCGGGCAATGACAGCGTCAGGATCGGTATGTGAAACCAGCGGCAGACGGGACACGGGACTTCTATCAGGCGGCGGGTGGGGTGGCGCCACGCGAGGCATGGAGAAAGGCCCGCACCGAATCGGCCAGCCCGGTGCGCAGGGCCGGTGGCAGCACGATCAGACGGACGATGAACTCGACGACGAACATGGCGCCGATCAGGATCGGAGTGAACAGGTTGATCAGCAGTGACCAGGCATGCATGGAGCCCGCAAAGAACAGCGTGGCGGAGCTCGATGCCATCAACGCAAAGAAGATGGCCCAGGCCAGCGTTGCGCCGCGGGTATAGCGTTGCAGCGGCGGCGCCAGGCGATCGCCGTGGATGACGCGGGCAAAGCGGGTGATCATCGGCTCCTCGCCGGCGGCCAGGGTGCGGCCGAAGCCGATTGCCAGCAGCGAGAACACGCCCAGGTGCTGGATGAAGTAGATCCACTCGAAGCGCGATTCGACCACCGTCCAGTGGTAGGCCAGCAGGCTGGCGAGTCCTCCCCACAGCAGCAGCGCAGGCAGGCGGTGGCGGCTGCGCCACGCCATCATCAGCGCGATCCCCATGTAAGGTACGACGGCGACCAGGGCGCCCAGCGTGCTGGGCTGATCCGGGGCCGTGGTCAGGTGGGCCAGCAGCAGGTAGGCGCCGAACGCGACGGCCAGCAGCAGGGTGCGGCCGAGGCGCAGGGGGTGGGCCATCACTGCACCCGGTTTGCGGCGATGTAGTCCGACAGGCTGCGCAACGAGGAGAAGATCTTTAGATTGTCTTCGTTGTCGGCGCGCAGGGAGAAGCCGAAGCGCTTGGACACGACCAGGGCCACCTCGAGGATGTCGATCGAATCCAGGCCCAGCCCTTCGCCGTAAAGCGGGGCATCGGCTTCGATCTCGCTGGCGGCGATCTCGAGGTTCAGGGCGGAAACGATCAACTCCGCGACTTCGGTGAGCAGGGCGGCGTCGGCGGATGGGGTGCTTGCGGTCATCTTGGCTACGGTGTCGGCTGTGCTTCAGGAAAAACGGTAGGCTCCGCAGCAGCGGACCGGGTACCGATGCGCTGTTGCGGAGTGCAAAGGCGGAATGTTAACCGCCGTCTTGCGCCAGTGCGAGAATTTTCGCTGTTTTGTCCGGATAAGAACAGGGCATGTGCCCGTTCGCCGACTGCATTGATTACGCTGCCTGAACGATCTGGATGGTCTTGCTCGCATCGGCCGGTACCACCGGCTTGGGTTTGCGCGAGACCTTGACCGGCGACATTGCCGCGATGGCGTCGGCCTGCAACTCGGGGCTGAGGAAGGGGTGCAGGCCGCGTGGCTGGCGGGGGTGCGCCGGGAAGTTCTGCGCTGCGGCTTCGATCTGTTCCTTGTTGGCGCTGAAATACCGTGCAGCCTGGATCACGCGTGGCAGGTTCTTCACCAGATGCCACAGGCTCCAGCGGTGCTGCCAGATGCGTTTGGAGAAGCGGCGGCGGTAGGCCTTGCTGTCGTAGTAGCGGCGCACATGCCAGTTGTAGAGCGCGTCCATCTGTTCGCGCGACTCGAAGCCATTGGGCTTGAACACGAAGTTAAGGCAGTTCATCAGCCGCCAGTCTTCGTTGAAATCGCCTTCCTTGCCGGAGACGCATTCGTCCCAGATCGGAGCGCCATACATCGGACTGAACTTGGTCATGTTCATCTCGTCGAGATCGAGCTCCAGGATGAAGTCGCTGGTTTTCTTCAGGGTCTCGGGGGTCTCACCCGGCAGGCCGAAGATGAACAGTCCCTTTGCGCGCAGGCCGGCGGCGTGGATCTGCTCCACCGTCTTGCGCACGGCGTCCAGGGTGACCCCGGTCTTGTGCCGCTCCATCATGCCGGGGTCGGCCGACTCGATGCCCATCGACACCATCAGCGCGCCAGCGCGCTTGAGCAAGGCCAGCATTTCGTCCGAGGTGTGGCCGGTGCGGATCGCACAGTTGAAGTCCACCCCCAGAGGTTTGGCGATGAGCAACTCGCACAGGTCGTGGATGCGCTTCTTGTGCGCGGTGAACAGATCATCGTAGATATTGATGTGATGCACGCCGAAGTTGTCGCGCAGGTGACGGATATGGTCGTGCACGTATTGCGGCGAGTTGTACTTGTACAGGCGCTCATACACCGTGCGGTCACAGAACGAACAGGTGTAGGGGCAGCCGCGCGAGGTGATCATGGTCGCGCCCCAGCGCTTCTCGTAGGAGAACAGCGGCAGGTGGTAGTCGTGCGGAAAGCCTGCGAGCTTTTCGTAGGCCGGGAAGGGGAGCTCGTCGAGGTCGAGGATGCGGGTGCGGCGCTCGTTGATGACCGCCTTGCCCGAACCGTCGCGGTAGATGATGTTGGCGATGTCCTTCGGATCCATGCCTTCGGCCACGTCGAGGATGGCACCCTCGCCTTCGCCGATGCACAGATAGTCGATTTCCGGGAAGTGATCGAGTAGCGGTGCGCCGATCGATGAGGTGTGCACATTGCCGAAGAAGGTCTTGATGTGCGGACGCTTGCGCTTGAGGTACTCGGCGATGTCCACCGCGTCCATGAAGCCCGAGGTGGTGGCCGAGAAGCCGACCAGCTCGGGGTTGGTGGCGAGAATCTGTTCGGCATTGGCTTCCAGCGAGGCGGGCGCATACGGCCCCATGCAGTCGTGCAGCTGGGTCGGGTGGCCGTGTTTCTCCAGCCAGGAGGCCAGTTGCAGGATGCCGATCGGCGCCATGCGGTTGGCAAGGATGGTGAAGTCGGGCTGGCCGGGCACGAAGTTGAACCCGGCGGGATGAACGAGGGTTACACGCATGGTCGGGGCGCTCTCTGAGGGGTTGGAGGTGGGCCTTCTGCCGGGCCGCTGCTTGTGCGGTGATTGTGCGGCAATTCCGTGCCCCAGGTAAGGGGTTTTTTCCGGATTGTCTCGAAAATATGGAGTGAATTCAGAGGGCTGTGGAGTATCCGGGAGCGTGCGGCTAGTGCTCGAAGCAATGCCACTGCGCACGGTGACGGTCGTCGCCAGGTTCGACGATGCCGCACAGCACCCGGTCGTGGCGGCCTTCGCGAAGCCATGCCGTGGCCAGTTGCATCATGCGCTGCAGATGGATGACCTCATCGCCGGTGATCGGCAGGTGGCAGACGTAGTCGATGTCGGGCCACATCTTCTGCATGGGTAGCGCCGCCAGTGCCGCCTGGGTGGCGAGGAAGTCGAAGGGCATCGGGTCCTCGCCACGCAGGCAGAGGTCGGCCAGCACCGTGGTGAAGGCATGGCGGGGGCCGCTGCGCGAGGCAAACAGCACGGCGGTGGAGCGTGTCGGGGGGCGATCCTGAAGGATGTCTGCGACGCCGACCAGACAGGCTTCGGTCAGCGCACCTGCCCGACGCAGGGGGGCGCCATGCAGGGCTCGGGCCCGGGCGGAAAGCGTCTTGCTGTCCAGTTCGAGCTGGGTGGCGTGGCTTGCCGGACAGGCATCGGGCTGAACGTCCAGCTCGCGGGTGTGCAGCGACGAGTGGGCTGCCGTATCTGCGCTTATCACCAGCGCACCGATGCTGCCACCGAAGCCGATCAGGTCGAGCAGGATGTGACGTGGCTGAGCGCCGGCCTGCGCCAGGTCTGCCAGCAACAGGGTGAGTTCGGCCAGGCCGCTGGCACCCAGGGTATGTCCGATGCCTGATTTGTACTCGCGTTGCGGCGGGTCTTGCGTACCAAAGACCGCATCCAGTGCGTTGGCTTCAGCGTCGGCGGTGGCGGAAAGTCCGCCGCCATGAGGCTTGAGCAGGTCGATCTCGGCCGCGGTGAGGCGGGCGTCGTCGAGCGCTGCGTGGATCACCTGGGCAATGATGCGACCGTCGGGTGAAGGCCCGGTGGGCGAGTGGCTGTCCACCCCCAGGCGACAGGCGGCAAGCTGCCATCCGGTGCCCGGTTGTGCACTCAACACGACGCCGGCAACCGCCTCACCAAGCACCAGCCCGGCACCCTCCGGGGTGTCGGCGAGCAGGCCAAGACCGGCAAAGCCCGCCAGGGTGGTGTCGTTGGCCAGCTCGATGCCGAGCACCACGGCATGTTCCAGGTGGCCGTGGCGGATCTGTGTGGCAGCCGCGTCGAGCGCAGCCAGTGCCGAGGTGCAGGTGGTGGAAAAAGTCCATGGCGTACCGCCGATGCCCAGCCACTGCGCGAGCTGGGCGGAGAAGGCCGCGGCGTCGGTCGGCAGCGAGATCGTGCCAAGCTTGCGCGCATCCTCTTCAATTGCACCGATCTGCAGTGATGACGAGGCGACGAACAGCGCGCTGCGGCAGGCATCGGCAGTGGGCAGCGCGGGCATCAAGGCCTGGCCGACATGCCGGACTGCACGCCGTGCGCGGGTCAGCCAGTCGGGGTCGTCAAACGGGAGGCGGTAGCAGGGCCAGTCGCGATCGAGCAGGCGATGTCGTGTGCTTGGTCGGGTGCCTGCACGCAGGGCGGCAAGTGCGGTGCCGGTGTCGCTGCCGAGCGCTGAGCAATGGCCGAGGGCGGCGATGTACACCGGCCGGTTCATGTACGGCTGGCAAGGAATGCGTCGAGGTGTTCGGCCAGGTTGGCGACACTGGACAGGATGCGACGGGTTTCCTTGCTATCGGTCAGGCGCAGGCCGTATTGCTTCTGCAGCGCCATCGATACCTGCAGTGCATCGAGCGAATCCAGCGCCAGGGGCGCGTCGGGGCCGAACAGGGCTTCGTCGTCGGTGATGCTCGCTGGATCGCAATCCTTGTCACAGGACGCCACGATCAGGATCTTGATCGCGTGTTTCAGGTCATTCATGAGGGGTCGTCAGCAATGTGCGCGGCGGGCGCGCCGGTTCAGCAGGATGGCCACCACCAGTGCGGCGAGGGCGAAGCATACCAGTGCCGCTGCCGGCAGCACGATGTCGCTGCTGCCACCGTTGCGCAGCATCACTCGATGAAAGCCGTCCAATGCCCAGGCCATCGGGGATAGCTGGGTCAGCGCCTGCATGCCGGCGGGCATGACGAACTTGGGCACCATGATGCCGCCGATGGCACCCATCAGGATGTTGCCGACGCCGCCGAACACCGTAGCCTGTTCGGCGGTGCGGGCCAGGCTGGCGATCAGCAAGGCCCAGGCCACTGCAGCCACGCTGACGGCGGCTGTCATCAGCCACAGTGCGAACAGCGCGCTGCCGTTGCCGGGCAACACCAACGCTTCACCGCCGGCCAGTGGCACCAGGTAACGGCCCACCAGCACCATGACCACTGCCTGGACCTGATTGACGACAAAGAATGGCAGCAGCTTGCCGGCCAGGATCAGCCCAAAGGACACTTGCTGGGTGGCCAGGCGCTGCAGCGTGCCATGCTGGCGCTCGGCGATGAACACCGCCGAGATCGGCACCACGACGAAGAACATCGAGAAGATCAGCCAGGCAGGGACATTTTGCTGCACCGATGAGGGCAGCACGGGTGCCGGGTCGAGCGTCGTCTCCCCGCGCACTGCCTCGGTCGCGACCTCCAGCGCCGGTCGGCGTTCGGGGATGTCGCGCAGTTCCGGGATCATCAGGGCTCGACCGAGGCGGTCGAGCACGCTGGCAAGTTGCTGCCGGCTCAGTTCGGCCTCGACCTGCTGGCGAAAGCCGTTGCGTACGGCCAGTGGCACAGTGGGGTCGGCGAGCAGGCGCAGCGTTGTGGCGGAGGGGGCATCGGTTCTTGCCGCTGCGTCCAGCGCTGCACCGAAACCTTCCGGCAGCACGATGACGAAGGCGATGCGGCCTGCAGCAATCTCGCGGCGTGCCGTTTGTTCATCTGCCAGGCGGCCGAACTCGCGCAGGATGTCGACCGTACCGAGACGGGCTTCGAAGGCCGCCGAGGTCGGGGTGTCGTCCAGGTCCACCACTGCATAGCCCAGGTCTGCCGGCACGCCGGGCACGAAGGCGTCGCGCAGCGCCAGCGACATCACCAGGATGAAGATCGCCGGCATGATGAACAGCGCGGCCAGCCCGTGCCGGTCACGCAAGAGCGCGAGGGTTTCCTTGCGCCAGAGGGCAAGCAGTCGGGTCACGCCTGGTCAGTCAGCAGCGTCATCGGCATGACCATGGGTTTCGGCAAAGCGTCGGGCCAGTTCCAGGCGCAGTGCCTTGCGTGCCTCGGCTGCCTCGAAGCGGCGCTTTTCCTTGGGGCTGAAGGGGCGTAGCGGCGGGACCGGTACCGGCTTGCCGTCGTCGTCCACTGCAACCATGGTGAAGAAGCAGCTGTTGGCGTGGCGGACTTCCTGAGTCCGGATATTCTCGGCGACGACCTTGATGCCGATTTCCATCGACGATTTGCCGGTGTAATTGACGCTGGCCAGGAAGGTGACCAGTTCGCCGACCATGATCGGCTGGCGGAACATGACCTGATCGACCGACAGTGTGACCACGTAGCGCGCCGCGTAGCGACTGGCACAGGCATAGGCGACCTGGTCGAGCAGACGCAGTATCGCACCGCCGTGCACCTTGCCCGAGAAGTTGGCCATGTCGGGCGTCATCAGCACGGTCATCGTCAGTTGGTGGGCGGGCAGATCCATGATTTCCTGAGGGGAGGGAGGGAGTGATGAGGGTAACCCAGCCCGGCCGGGTTTGTCGTCAACCCAGGGAAGGGCGGCGCGGCGTTCAGTGCGGGTAGGGCACTCAATCGCGTAGCGAGCGTTGAGTCAGTTGCATGAAGCGTTGTTCGAGGTTGCGCTCACCCAGGCTGAGTCCAAGTGGGGCAAGGCCGGCGTCGGCCAGTTCGGCGAGGATCCGGGGCAGTGTGGCCATGGTGACCGGCGCAAGGGTCACTTCGCGTCCGCAGGTGGTGAAGCTTGCATGGCGCGTTGCCCAGGTGTGCGCGAGTGTGGCCGGGAGTGGCTGGGGCAGGCGCAGATGCAGGCTGGGGACGTCGTCCGCCAGCAGTGTGGCCAGGCTGCCATGCGTCAGTACCCGGCCATGATCGATGATGGCGATGTCGTCGCACAGTGCCTCGACCTCTTCCATGTAATGACTGGTATAGATGATGGTTTTGCCATGTTTTGCAAGCGTGCGGATGGCGTCGAGCAGGAAGTGCCGGGATTGTGGATCGACGCCGACGGTGGGCTCGTCCAGCAGCAGGATGTCGGGATCGGCGAGCAGGCCGATGGCCAGGTTCAGGCGCCGGCGCAGGCCGCCGGAAAGCTCTCCGGCGAGTTGGCGGGTGACGCCTTCGAGGCGGGCGAACTCGATCGCTGCCGCGCTGCGGCTGGCCTGTGTGCGCCGGTCGAGACCCTGTACGCCGGCAAAGAAGGCCAGGTTCTCCGCCACCGTCAGCATGGGGTAGAAGGCATGGTCTTGCGGCACCAGGGCGATTGCGTTGGGGTAGGTGCGGCGGAAATCGGTCAGTGCCGTGTCCCGGATACGGATGCTGCCGTGGTGGGGGCTGAGCAGTCCGGAGAGCAGCGATATCAAGGTGGTCTTGCCGGCGCCGTTGGGACCCAGCAGCCCGAACAGGCTGCCAGGGGCAATCTGCAGGCTTACGCCGTCCAGTGCCGGACGGTTGGCGCTGCGGTAGCGATAAACCAGCTTGTCGATGCAGATCATGGCGCGCCGGTGGATCCATGTTGTGGGCAAGGCGCGGGCGGACGACGGGCTTGCTGCAAGGCGTCTGGGCGGCTGCGTCCGTACGGCGCCGGGGTCAGCAAGGGCATGGCCGGCTACCGGGTGGCGTGATCGAGCCGGGTGAAGAGTTCGCGCTCGCGCTGGCCCTGGTGTCGCAGCAGGGCGGCAAGGCGTGGGCCGTCGAAGGGGTCGCGGTCGCGGATCATGCGGGCGGCCGCCAGGGCGAACTCACGCCAGCCGTCGCCGATTTCCACCAGTTCGCCGGCCAGATCGGCGAAGGCCGGGCGGGCGAGACGGTCAGCGGCCTCCTCCAGGAAGGAGGCGTACATATAGCGGAACCCCCCGCCACCGGTGCCGATTTCCTCCTGCATCCGCACCAGATGGCCGACGAAGAGCTTGGACTGCGCCACCTGCTCTCCGGCAGGCAGGCGCTCGACGGCACGCGCGACGCGTTCGACACCCCGCACCCCGATTAGCGGCAAAGGGGCACGCAGCATGATGCGCACCGTCTTGCGGATGGCTGCAGGGATGGCCTGTTGCCAGTCCGGTTCGACCGGCCGGCCTTCAGGGTAGTAGAGCAGACCCTTGGGCGCGAGCACGCCGCGGGCGAAGCGCGCCCGGGCCAGATCGGCGCTGGCGCAGCGTACCGGCTCTTCGAACACCGGGTCGGACAGCAGGTAGTCGTCGCCGTCGCGGCCGTAGGCAAGCACGTTGTGGGCGTTGAAGTGAAAGCGCAGGTCGGGCGGGAAATAAGGCAGCCAGAACACCGAGGTCTGCAAGCCGACGACCTGGCCCGCGTCGAGCAGCGCATCGAGACGCGCACGGCCCTTTTCGGCGCTGCGGAAGGTTTCGGTACGCATCTTCAAGCCAAGGGGTTTCTGCAGGCCACGGATGATCGCGCGTGGCGGCATCCGGTAGGCGACCAATGGCAGACCGCCAAGCTTGACGAAGGGCAGGTAGGCGAAGGAGATTGCCGAGGCCAGCCCGAGCGCCATCGGTTCGGATAGCGGCAGGCCGTAGTGACGGACGATGGCCGACATGACGCCACTTTCGCAGTGCGAGGCGTGCTGGTGCCTGAAGTCGGAAGGCGTGTTCATTTGGCAAGCCTGTATCGGGCGTTATGACCGGCCGGAAAAAGGGCTGCGGGCTGATGGGGCCTGATGCGGCCAGCCCGATAGAGATGGAACGCTGGCAAATTCATGGATCGAGGCGGTCGAGCCGTTGAGTTTCGATCCCGAGTGCGGCGGCGTAGCGTGCGCGCAGGGCCGGGCTCAGTCGCGCAAAGACCGCCGGGCGCAGGTGACGGCGTACCCGCCATGCCCACAGGCCGGTGACCTGGGACAGCAGCGTGATGTCCATGCGCGCCCGGTACATGTGGTATTCCAGCGGCGAGGTTTCGCCTGCAAGGGCCCGACGACGCGCGTCTGCGGCCAGGCGTTCGAGTTCCTCCACCGCCTGGCGGGTGACGATCTCCTCGGCTTCCCAGCCCTGTGAAGCGACGATGCCGATGCGGCCATCGGCGCCACGGGCGTACATTGCCTTGCGCTGACCGCCCAGCGTGGTGTTGCCTTCCTGCGGAACGTCTTCTGCCTTCATCGTCAGACCACGGTGAGGTGCATGAAACCGCTGGAAAAGCGGCCGCTTTCCGGAACAAAACACAACAAGCGCTGGCCGGCGTGCAGACGGCCACTGCGGCACAGTTCGTCGATCATGATATAGATCGAGGCCGCGCCGGTATTGCCCCGGGTCGTCAGGTTGGTAAACCAGCGTTCGAATGGAATCGGCAGTCCCAGCCGGGTCAGACAGTCAGCGATGGGCTGACGGAAATAATGGGAGGACATGTGTGGCAGGAACCAGTCGATGTCCTCTGCCTTCAAGGCACGTTTTCGCATCAGGCCACGCAGCGGGGTTTCGAGTGTTGCCGCGACCACATGGTCGTTGAGCAGGCGGACGTCCTGCTTGATCGCAAAGATCGATTGCTCGGCCCATTGCTGGGGCGTGTGGCGGGCCCAGCCTGTCAGGCGGCCGTCGCTGCTACGTTCGCCGCCGGCATACATGCAGGCGGGCAGCGCGTGAGCCTGCGATGACAGCTCGATCCAGTCGATGCGCAGCGACGGGCCTTCGGCCCGTGGCGCGGTTTCGAGCAGGAAGGCGCCAGCGCCGTCAGACAGCATCCAGCGCAGGAAATCCTTGTCGAAAGCAATCTCGGGATGCGTCTCGAGGGCACGCACCCGGGCTTCGTTCTCGGCCTCGAACGTGTCCGCCCGCATCACCGCCGAAGGCAGGTCGGAGCCGGTGGCAACCGCATTGCGGCTGTTGCCGGACAGCACGGACAGCCAGGCGTATTTCAGTGCGGTCAGGCCGGCCAGGCAGATGCCGGCGGTCGACACCACTTCGCAGGCCGGGTTGCCGAGTTCGCCATGCACCATGACCCCGTGGTTGGGCATCAACTGGTCTGGCAACGAGGTGCCGGTGGCCAGGCATTCGATGGCGTCGGGTGTGAAGCCGTGCCGGGTCAGGCCGCGGATGGCCTCGGCGGTGAGTTGGGCGTTGCTGTGAGTGGGCTCGCCGCTTGCCGGGTCGATGGCGTAGTGGCGCTGTTCGATGCCGTTATTGCGCAACACGATGCGGCGGGCACGCGACGGCCGGCCGCCGATGCGGCCGAGTACGTCCTCGATGGCATCGTTGCCGACCGGGGCATTGGGCAGGCAGGAGGCAGTGGCAGTAATGAAAACGGCGTGGGGTTCAGTCATGTTCAGTCATGCGCGCACCGTCCGATCCCGAAGGTTGTTCGTAGCGGACACGCAGGGCATCGAGACGGCGACGAAGCAGCGGGTCGAACAGGCGCTGAAGCACAAGGCTCAAGGGTACCACTGTAATGATCAACACCACGAGGTAGCACACGAACAAGCCGAGCGCGGGGATGCGTTGCCAGCGTCCCGGTTTGCCGAACAGGCGGACGAAGGCGGACCACACCCGGAATGCCCGTTGCCCTGCCTGTTCGCTGATGGCTAGTCGGGGATTGACCTCGACTGCGCGCAACCCGGTCAGCATCGGTGCGCCGCTGCACTCCTCGTCACGCTGCAGGGCTTGGGCCAGGGCACGACCGAAACGCGCGGCGCCTGCTGCTTCTGAAGCGCTGACGCCGGCCTCCGGCAGCCCCAGGAAACGGTCGCGACGACCAGTGAACATCCAGCGCGGAGTGGTGATGAAGGTGGCCAGCGGATGCGCGCGGTCGGTGTAGGCAACATGGTCGGTGAGACGGCCACCGGCTGCCTCGATCAGCCCACACAGCTTGTCGAAGGCGGTCATCCACATGTTGCGGCAAGCCACCACGCTGACCACCGGCTTGTCCCGGAGCAGGCGGCGGCCTTCGGGGCTTTGCAGGAAGGCGGTGATGGGTTGCGATGGCGACAGGTACCACACCTGCCAGCACAGGACGATGAGATCGAAATCCCCTTCCGCATCGGCAGACAGCGCCTGATTGGGACGCGGGTCCAGGCGCACCGATTCGGGAAAGGCGTCAAGAAAGCGGAAGAAGGGCCAGGGAAAGGGAAAGGCAGGCTCCGGGCACAGCGTCTCGACATGAACCGCATGGCCGGCGGCGCGCAGCGGCTCGACGAGTGCATGGGCGATATCGGAGAGCTGCCCGCTCTGCGAGTAGTGGACCAGGAGGACGCGTTTCACGGTGGCCGGGGGCGTCAATTGAGCTTCTTGCGCAGTTCGAGGCCGGAGAATAGCAGCACGCGCTCCTCGCCCTGATTGCTGGCGATGATGGTCTCGCCCTTGCCGGTGCCCAGGCCCTGGATCAGCAGCTCACTGTCGGACAGGGGCTTCAGCCCCACTCGCAGTACGAAACCCGGGAGTTGCGAGAAGGTGCATTCGCCGACCAGCATGCCGTCTTCCAGACGGAGTGCCAGTCGGTCCGGCATGATGCCCAGCGGCTGGCCGACGACCTCGTATTCGCCGACGAAGTCTAGCAGTCGCTGAGGAACCGGCGTCGGGCGGAGTTGTTCACCGACCAGCATGGTGTCGTCGCCGAAATGGCCGACCAGGACATTGTGGCCCGCCACGCGCGCGCGCGAGACGCGAATGCCGTCGAAGGCGCTGACCTGCACCGGGATCATGCCGAACAGCTTGTAACGCAGACCGAACTGGCCCGACGCGCGGGGCTTGAGCTGCAGGGTGTGGCCCATGACGCGGGCGTCAAGCGCATTGCTGCCCGGGTCGACCCGGATCAGGCCAACCATCGAGTCGTACCATGCGGCGTAGGACTCGAGGTGTTCGCGTGGCAGTACGACCTCATCCTGGGCTGTTGGCAGCGGGTCGGGCTGACGGATGCCGGTCTTGGCCTCGAGTGCGAGCTTGAGCACTTCGGTTGCGACGGTCTTGACCACGCCCTGCGAGCTTGCCGAATTGGAGGCAACGATGACGCCGAGTTTGTGATCGGGCAGGATCACCATCATGCTGTGGGAGTCGAGCAGGGTGCCCCCATGACTGGCGACGGTGCCGGCATTGCGGATCTCGATGCCCGACAGCAGCCAGCCGAGGCCGACCCGAAAGCCCATGTCGAGCGGAATCTGCGTGTTCTGCGGGCGCAGCATTTCGGCCAGGCTGCCGGCGCCGAGCAGTTCACGCTCACCGACGCGACCTTCGGCAAACACCCAGCGCATGAAGCGGCTCATATCGTCGACTGTGGAGACCAGGCCGCCGGAGGGTAGATCGCGCAGCGCCAGGGGCTCGATCGGACGATGCTTGTCGTAAACCTTGAGCGCCGGCTTGGGGTCGAAGCGGGTCTGGGTCATGCCCAGTGGCTCGAACAGGCTGGCGGCAAGATGGCTTTCGTAGGGTTGTCCAGCGATCCGTTCGATGGCCGCACCCAGCAGCGTGACGGCCAGATTGGAGTAGGAGAAGATGAAATCGGGCGGGTAGGCGACGTATTCGTCCTGCACCGCGCTGACCAGGCGGGTGAAGGGCTCAGGGGTGTCGGTGGTGAGCATGCCGCGCAGGTAGTTTGACGGCAGGCCCGAGTGGTGATGCATGATGTTGCGAGGGGTGATGTCGCCACCCCGGTCGTAGCGGGACCGAACCGAAAAGCCGGGAAGTGCGTCGGACAGCGGGCGGTCGATGTCGAGCCGGCCTTGTTCGGCCAGTTGCATCGCTGCGGTCGCAGTCAGTACCTTGGCGATGGAGCCCAGACGGTAGGGTGTCTGGCTGGTAGCGGGCTGGCGGCTTTCCGCATCCTCGTGGCCAAAGCCTTCCGCCCACACGACATGCTGGTCGTCCACCAGCGCGATCGACAGACCGGTGACCTTGTTGTCCGCCATTTCACGATCGATCAGCCAGCGCGTATGAGCCAGTGTGTAGCGGTAATCGCCCGCCTGCTGCTCCAGAGGGCGGGCCGGAGTGGGTGTGCTGCATCCGGTCGAAACGAGGACGAGCGCCAGACCCACGGCAAGCAGACGTTGCAGCGGACGAAAACGGGCGGGGTCGGAAGCGGTCATGACGGGGCGGAGCAAAGGGCAGGCGGGCCGGATTCTAGAGCGGGCGGTCCGGTGATGCTGTGGAATAGTCGACGTGGGCGGTGCTGCTGTCCGGATGGGTGGATACGAATGCTTACGAATTATACGGCAGCCAAACCAATCTGCCGCCGCTCTCCTGCACTTTGGCCTGAACCCGGCTTCGGTCGGACGGTCGAAACCGCCTGATCAACAAGGAGACGCCCATGACTGCCACGCTTGGCGAGCAGCGCCACACCGCCGCTCATCTGATTGCCCTGACCATGATTGCCGACGGGGAGTTGGCCAGTCGGGAGCTTGACGCGCTCGATCGTCATGCCATTCCTGACCTGCTCGGTGTGCCGCGGGACGTGCTGGTGCAGTCATTGCTCGATCACTGCCGCAGCTTGCGGCCCAGTGGCGAAGGGCAGGCGGTACGGGTCGTGGATCTCGAACGGTTCGAGCGTCTGCTTGACAGCGTGACGGATCCTGCCCTGCGGATGATCACCTGCCGCGCGATGCTGGTGCTGTCGAAGGCTGACGGGCGCATCAGCCCGCCCGAGCAGACCTTGCTGCGTCATGCGCTGACGCGCTGGGGGCTCGACCTTGCGGCCTTGAGCTGAGCGGGCCTGGAGAGGCCGCGGGACCGCCCTGCCGAACGGGCGATCCCGTGTTGTCGGCAGGTGTCAGCGGATGGGGCTGTACTCCACCGGAACCCACTCGAAGCGGCCCTTGCCTTCGCGCCGGATATGGCCGATGCCGGGGAAAGGCAGGTGCATGCCGGCGACCATCAGCTTCTCCTTGACTGCGAGGTTCAGCACCTTCTGTCGGGTGGCAACGGCTTGCTTGCGATCGACGTCGAATTCGATCGCGATTTCCGGGTTCTCGAACTGGCTGGCTGCGTTGTGGATGATGTCGCCCCATACCAGCATGCGCTTGCCCTCCGATTCGATCATGAAGCCGCTGTGCCCCGGGGTGTGTCCGGGAAGCGCCACCGCCTTGATACCGGCAATGAGCTTGGCGCCATCTTCGAAGGTGGAGAACCGTCCGCTGCTCTTGTACGGCGCGATTGCAGCCTGGGCCATCTGGAAGAAGGGCTTGCTGGCTTCGTCCGCGGCGTCCAGCGCAGCGGCAGGCAGCCAGAAGTCCGCGTCGGCCTTGGCTGCATGCACGCTGGCGTTGGGGAAGGCAGCGCGGCCATCGGCAGAGATCAGGCCATTGACATGGTCGCCATGCAGGTGGGTCAGCAGCACGACATCGACCTGTGCGGGATCGTAGCCTGCGGCCTTGAGGTTGTCGGCAACGAAGCCGAGCGAGGGGCCAAAGGCCTTGGCGGTGCCTGTGTCGATCAGCACCAGCTTGGAGCCGGTATTGATCAGGTAGGCATTGACTGCCGTCTGGATGGCCGGGCCGGTGGTGAAGTGCTTGGTCAGCAGGCGCTGGATGTCACGCTGGCTGGCGTTGCGCAGCAGCTTGGCGTCGAGATCCAGGTAGCCGTCATAGAGCGCGGTGACCTCGAAGTTCCCGACCATCATGCGGTAAAAGCCCGGTGCCTGAGTCTTGACCTGGGGGGCTTCGGCAAACGCGGTGGTCGGTGCCAGTAGCGGCGTGGTGGCGAGGGCGGCGGCAATCAGCCAGTGACGCAAGGCGGGCAGGCGCATTGAAAGGCTCCGGTATGCAAAGCCGCTATCTTAAGGAAGTTTTGCCCTCATGCGCATGACACTTTGCCTGGCAGGCGGCGGATATGGACTGCCAGCCACACGGTTTCCGGCCCGGTGGACTCCACCCGGTGGCGGCAGCGCGCCGGGATGGTGACCCAGTCACCCGGCCGCATGATCAGCCGTCTGCCATCCTCGAACAACAACTCGGCGGCACCGCTGGCAAGCATCACCCACTCGTCGTCGGGTTGGTCGTACCAGAAACCGGGTGGGCTGGCGTGGCCGCGGGAGACGATGCGCTCAATGCAGGTCGTGTCCGACTGCAGCAAGGGCAGGAAGCTCTCCTCCTGGCCGATTGGTGGCAGCTCGGCAAACAGGCTGCCGCTCAGCGGCAGGGCGGGGCGTCTGGGGGTGTCGGGCGGCAGGTCCATGGTCTCATCGTGACGGCAGCGATCCCGGCAGACTATTCCTTTCGTTGTGTTCCAGCCAGTGAAAGCGCTCACTGATGTTGCGCGAATGCCAAGTTAGCCGCCTGATTTCCATGAGTGGCCAGCGCATCATGACGAAAACAGACTGCTCCGCGGCCGTTGGGCACTTCAGTCCCGGGGCAGGCAGCGCCCGGGTTCAATTGCCTTTCTTGACGTCCGTCAGCGGAATCACACCAGGAAACTCGAAGCGGGTGCGGCCGGCCTCGATCTCGGTCAGCGGTTCGCAGGGGCGAAGGCTGGCGAGACTGCGCACTGTCAGATCCTGATAGCAGCGGGTACCGTCGATCTTCCAGGCGATTTCCTGTTCAGACAGGTCGCGGACGATCTTGGCGGGCATGCCGGCGACCAGTTTCCTGGCCGGGATCTCCAGGCCGGCCTTGACGAAGGCGCAGGCGGCGACGATGGTCGATTCGCCGATGCTGGCCTTGTCCATGATCACTGCATTCATGCCGATCAGCGCATTGCGGCCGACGCGGCAGCCATGCAGCACTGCACCGTGGCCAACGTGACCGTCGACCTCGATCACCGTGTCGGTCCCGGGGAAGCCATGCATCACACAGGTGTCCTGGATGTTGCTGCCTTCTTCCAGCACGATGCGACCGAAGTCGCCGCGCAGCGAGGCCAGTGGTGCGACATAACAGCGCGGACCGATGATGACGTCACCGATCAGTACGGCGTCGGGATGAACGTAGGCGCTGGGGTGGATGACGGGTCGGAGACCGTCGATTTCGTAGCAGGGCATGGGGACTCCTGATGTGATGTGCGCCGCGTCCCTGCTTGAGGCAGGGCGCGGCGCAGGCGATCGCAAAGGGCGTGCGAAGGGCTTATTCGACGTGGTAACGCCGCTGAACCACCCGGAAGCGGTTGGCGACGAAGGCACCATCGGAATAGGCCGCGTTGGCGGCGGGGTTCATGCCAACCCCGTGGTAGTCGGAGAAGGCGGCCGACTGGTTGACGAAGACGCCACCCGTCAGGTTGATCGACAGTGCCACGCCCGCGCGCAAGGTGGCATCGGTCATGGCGTCGATGACGGCCTGCTTGTTCGAGTAGAGGCCGACCGTCAGCGCGCCGTGTTCGCTGACGATGCGTTCGGACAGCCCGACGGCGGCAGCAGCATCGGCGACCTTGACGACGAAGGCGATCGGGCCGAAGCGTTCTTCCATATAGCTTTTCTCGTCGACCGCGTCGCAGCTGAGCAGGACCGGCGTGCGCACTTCTGCCTTGGGGAAGTCGGGGTGGTCGATCTTTTTCGACGCCAGCACGATACGGCCGTACTCGCCAGCTTCGGCGATGCGGTCGAGGGTGGCTTCGGACTGGATTGCACCGAGCACCGCAGTGGCCACTGCAGGGTCGGTCAGGAACTTGTCGATTGCGGCGCCCAGGTCGGCGGCGACTTCGTCAAACGACTTGCGGCCCTGGTCGGTGTCGATGCCATCGGCTGGTACCAGGATGGCCTGGGTCGTGGTGCACATCTGGCCCGAATACAGGCACAGGGTAAAGGCAAGGTTGCGCAGCATCGCCTTGTAGCTGTCGGTCGATTCGATGACGACGTTATTGACGCCGGCCAGTTCGGCATAGACCTGGGCCTGGCGGGCGTTGTCGATCAGCCACTGGCCGAACACGTTGCTGCCGGTGAAATCGATCGACTTCACTGCGGGATGGGTGGCCAGTGCCTGGGTGGCGGCGCGCTGCTCGACGACCGCGAGGCTGACCAGGTTGGGATCCTGCCCGGCTTCGGCGAGCACCCCGCGGGCGATCTTCACCGTCATGGCCGCAGGCAGGATGGCGTTGCTGTGCGCCTTGATGATGACCGGATTGCCGGTGGCCAGGGTTGCGAACAGCCCAGGGTAGGTGTTCCAGGTCGGGAAGGTGCCGCAACCGACCACCAGACCGACGCCGCGGCCGACGATCTCGTAGTGCTTCTTCATCTTCAGCGGGGGATTCTTGCCTTGCGGCTTTTCCCAGACGGTTTCGGCCGGCACCCGGCTCATCTCGTCCCAGGCGTAGGCCACCGCTTCCAGGCCACGATCCTGGGCATGCGGACCGCCGGCCTGGAAGGCCATCATCCAGCCCTGGCCAGTGGTCATCATGACCGCGTGGGCGATTTCGAAGCTGCGTTTGTTCAAGCGGTCGAGGATCTCCAGGCAGACACCGACGCGGCCGTCCGCGCCCAGCTTGCGCCAGCCAGCCATCGCGCCCTGGGCTGCGGCGATCAGCGCTTCGGGGTCGCACACCGGGTAGCGCACCGCCATGTCGATGCCGTAGGGCGAACGTTCGCTGGCAGCCCAGCCGGTCTGACCGGGCTGGTCGAGCACGAAGTCGGCGCCCAGGCAGGCTTCGAACGCCCGTTTGCCGTCGTCGGCTGCGGTTTCACCGTAGACCTTGGGGCTGGGCATTTCGGGATAGGGGGTCCAGTAGCCGCGGCCGTGAATGGCGGAAATGGCGGCGTCCAGCGTGGCCTTGTGCTTTTCGAACAGCGGATGGGGCATGTCTTGTCTCCTCGTGTCGTCAGATCCGGCAGGTGGGCCTGCACGGGGTATTGGGGTGCTGCGGGGGTGCTGCAGTGCGGTGAAAAAGATCAAGTGAAAAGTGCTTGTCTTTTGATCTGGATCAAGACTACTATTGATTGACCGGTCGGTCAAACTGCGAAGAACAGCAGATCGAACGACCCGAAGAACAAGGCCGCAGCGTGCGCCCGTACGTTGCGGAAGACAAGGAGGAGACACGATGAGCGCTGTGCTCGCCAACGCAGAAACCATACGCTTCGAAGTCGACGCGGGTGTTGCGGTGCTGACCCTGAACCGGCCGGACCGCTTGAACAGTTTCAACGACCAGATGCATGCCGAAGTGCGCGCCGCGCTTGAGCAGGTCAGGCTCGGTCGTGCCGAGGGCGCGATCCGGGTGTTGCTGATCACGGGTGCGGGGCGCGGCTTCTGTGCCGGTCAGGATCTGTCCGACCGCTCGGTTGCGGCGGGGGGCGAGGCGCCTGATCTGGGCGCTTCGGTCGAAAAGAACTACAAGCCGCTGGTGATGACGCTGCGTGCGCTGGACCTGCCGGTAATCTGCGCGGTCAACGGTGTGGCGGCGGGCGCTGGTGCCAATCTGGCACTGGCTTGCGACATGGTGTTCGCGGCGCGCTCAGCCAGCTTCATTCAGGCGTTCTGCAAGCTGGGACTGATTCCCGATACTGGCGGCACCTGGATCCTGCCACGGCTACTGGGCCCGGCGCGGGCCATGGGGCTGGCCTTGCTGGGTGACAAGGTGTCGGCCGAGCAGGCCGAAGCCTGGGGGCTGATCTGGAAGTGTGTCGATGACGAAGCGCTGCTGCCCACGGTGAAGGCGCTGGCTGCTCAGCTGGCACAGGGCCCCACCTTTGGTTATGCACAGACCAAGAAGGCGATCTGGGCCAGTTCGACGCAGGATTTCGAAACCCAGCTCAACCTTGAGCGCGACATGATGCGTGAGTGCGGTCGTTCGCATGACTACCGTGAAGGCGTGGCCGCCTTCATGGAAAAACGCGCGCCGCAATTCAAGGGGAACTGAACCGTGAGCACAGAACGCAACAGTCGCGATCTCAGCGCGGGTCTGGATCCCCAGGCGCTGGCCGAGCGGGTGCGGGATGGCATGTTCGCCAACGACCAGGCCTCGAAGGGGCTGGGCATGGTGATCGAAGCCGTGGGGCCGGGCTACGCGAAGATGCACATGGCGGTGCGCGAGGACATGCTCAACGGCTTTCGCATCTGTCACGGTGGCTTCATCACCACGCTGGCGGATTCGGCCTTTGCCTTTTCCTGCAACAGCTATAACGAACAGACGGTGGCCTCCGGTATCAGCGTCGACTTCATGGCACCGGGCCGGCCCGGCGACGTGCTGACCGCCGAGGCTCGCGAGGTGCATGCGGCGGGCCGTACCGGGGTGTACGACATCACCGTGACCAACCAGAGCGGCGAACTGATTGCGGTGATGCGTGGCAAGTCATACCGGATCAAGGGTCGTCCGGTCGTCGAGTTGTAAGCCTGCACGAACAAAAAGGATAGCGGGCACGCTGCCAGAAACAGAGGAAGGAGGAGACAAACAATGCCGGTCAATCACTATTCACCCGCGGCGCTCGAGCCGATCGAGAAGGCCAGTATCGACGAGCTGCGTGCGCTGCAACTCGAGCGCCTGAAGTGGAGCGTGCGCCACGCCTACGACAATGTGCCCCATTACCGCAAGAAGTTCGATGACAAGGGCGTCCATCCCGACGACCTGAAAACGCTTGAAGACCTGGCGAAGTTTCCCTTCACCACCAAGCATGACCTGCGCGACAACTATCCTTTTGGCATGTTTGCGGTGCCGATGGACAAGGTTGCCCGGGTGCACGCCTCGTCGGGGACGACCGGCAAGCCGACCGTGGTGGGTTACACGCTCAAGGACATCGATACCTGGGCCAATGTGGTGGCGCGTTCGATCCGTGCTTCGGGCGGGCGCCCGGGTGACATGGTGCATGTGTCCTACGGCTACGGTCTTTTTACCGGCGGCATGGGGGCACACTATGGTGCCGAGCGCCTGGGCTGTACGGTGATTCCGATGTCCGGCGGTCAGACCGAAAAGCAGATCCAGATCATCCAGGACTTCAAGCCCAAGATCATCATGGTGACGCCGTCCTACATGCTCACCATTCTCGATGAGATGGAGGCGCAGGGCATCGATCCGAAATCCACCTCGCTCAAGATCGGCATCTTCGGCGCCGAGCCCTGGACGCCCGCGATGCGCGAGGCGGTCGAGGCGCGTGCCGGCATCGATGCGGTCGACATCTACGGCCTGTCCGAGGTCATGGGGCCGGGCGTGGCCAACGAATGTGTCGAAACCAAGGATGGTCCGACCATCTGGGAAGATCACTTCTATCCCGAGATCATCAACCCGGAAACGGGTGAGGTGGTGGCTGACGGCGAGGAAGGCGAGTTGGTGTTTACCTCGCTGTCCAAGGAGGCGATGCCGGTCATCCGTTATCGGACCCGCGATCTGACCCGGCTGCTGCCGCCGACTGCGCGCAGCATGCGCCGCATGGCCAAGATTACCGGCCGCTCGGACGACATGCTGATCATTCGCGGGGTCAATGTCTTCCCGACCCAGATCGAGGAGCTGATCTGCAAGATGCCCAAGCTGGCACCGCACTATTTGCTCGAGGTCGACAAGGCCGGCCACATGGACACGCTGACGGTGAAGGTCGAAGTCAATGCCGAGGCCAATGTCGGCCGTCATCCGGAGCAGAAGGAGGCGTTGGCCAAGGAGCTGACGCATCACATCAAGAGCCTGATCGGGGTGTCGTGCAAGGTCGTGGTCGGCGAGCCGTTCTCGATCGAGCGGGTCACCGTCGGCAAGGCCAAGCGCGTCGTCGATCGCAGGCCCAAGGCATAAGGCAGTGCCGCTGCATCAGCAACTCAACAGGAGTTCAACATGTACACACAATCCCTCAGCATTCCCGATGGCGAAGCCAAAGGTCCGCGCAAGGTCGAGAATCCGGACTATCTGGCCGAGTTCAATGCCAAGATCGACGCAGGCGGCTTCATCGAGCCCAAGGACTGGATGCCCGAGGCCTATCGCAAGACCCTGATCCGTCAGATCAGCCAGCATGCGCATTCCGAGATCGTCGGCATGCTGCCCGAAGGCAACTGGATCACCCGTGCGCCCAGCCTCAAGCGCAAGGCCATCCTGCTGGCCAAGGTGCAGGACGAGGGCGGCCACGGTCTGTATCTCTATGCGGCAGCCGAGACCCTGGGCGTGTCGCGCGATGAACTCTACGAGGCACTGCTGTCAGGCAAGGCCAAGTACAGCTCGATCTTCAACTACCCGACGCTGAACTGGGCCGATATCGGCGTGATCGGCTGGCTGGTGGATGGCGCGGCGATCATGAACCAGATCCCGCTGTGCAAGTGCAGTTACGGGCCCTATGCCCGCGCGATGATCCGCGTCTGCAAGGAAGAATCCTTCCATCAGCGTCAGGGCTACGACCTGTTGTTGCAGATGATGAAAGGCACCGAAGAGCAGCGCGAGATGGTGCAGGACGCGGTGAATCGCTGGTGGTGGCCGTCGATCATGATGTTCGGCCCGCACGACAAGGACAGCGTGCATACCGATTCGGCACGCTGGGGCATCAAGCGCATCTCCAACGACGACCTGCGGCAGAAGTTCGTCGATGCCACAGTGAAGCAGGCCGAAGTGCTGGGCGTGTCGCTGCCCGATCCGGCGCTGAAGTGGAATGAGGCTCGCGGTCATTACGATTTTGGCGCGATCGACTGGGACGAGTTCTGGAGTGTGGTCGGTGGCAACGGGCAGTGCAATGTCGATCGCCTGGCTGCAAGGCAGAAGGCCTGGGATGACGGTGCCTGGGTACGCGAAGCCGCGATCGCGCACGCCGAGAAGCACTCCGTCCGGCAACAGCAAGCCGCCTGAAACTGATACCGGGTGCCGGCGCAGACCGGCACCGACCCGCATACGAGGAGAATGAGACATGCAGAAAAAGGAATGGCCGCTGTGGGAAGTCTTCATCCGCAGCCGTAACGGCCTCGATCACAAGCACTGTGGCAGCGTTCACGCCCCCGACGCGACGATGGCGCTGCAAGTGGCACGCGATGTGTATACCCGCCGCCTGGAAGGCGTATCGATCTGGGTGGTGAAGGCCTCCGATATCGTGGCTTCCGATCCGGATGCCAAGCCCGAGCTGTTCGATCCGGCCGAAGACAAGATCTATCGCCACCCGACCTTCTATCAGCTGCCTGACGAAGTCAATCACATGTGAGGGCGGCAAGATGAGCGAACATGATATTACCCGCGCCGAGCACATCGAGTATGTGCTGCGCCTGGCCGACAACGTGCTGATCCTGGGGCAGCGCATCTCCGAATGGTGCGGTCACGCACCGGTGATCGAAGAGGATCTCGCCCTTTCGAACATGGCGCTTGATCTGATCGGACAGTCGCGACTGCTGCTGACCCATGCCGGCGAGCTCGAAGGCAAGGGGCGTGACGAGGACCAGCTTGCCTTCCTGCGGGTGGAGCGTGATTTCCGCAATGTCACCCTGATGGAAGTGCCGAATGAGGATTTTGGCCGTACCACGGTACGCAACTTCCTGTTCAGCGCCTTTCAGGTGCTGCTGTGGGACAAGCTGTCGGCGTCCACCGACCGGGCGCTGGCAGCGATTGCGGCAAAGAGCCTCAAGGAGGCGCGCTATCACCTCAATCACTCGGCGGAATGGGTGATCAGGCTGGGTGACGGTACCGCGCTGTCGCAGCAGAAAACCCAGGCTGCACTGGATTATCTGTGGCCCTACTCCGCCGAGCTGTTTGCCGACTCGCCGGTTGATGCTGCCGCAGCAGCCGCGGGCATCGGCCCTGCGTGGAGCGCGCTCGAGGCAGAATGGGAAGCCCTGGTGCTGCCGGTGCTGGCCGAGGCGACGCTGGTCGTTCCGGCGCGGACACCGTTCAAGAGTTTCGGCAAGTTCGGCCGTCATTCCGAGCACATGGGGCACCTGCTTGCCACCATGCAGTACATGCAGCGCACCTACCCTGGTGCGCAGTGGTAAGCGGAAGCCGATCATGCTGACCGAATCGCAGGCCTGGCAGGTGCTTGACGGCGTACCCGACCCGGAGGTGCCGGTCGTCTCGGTGGTCGAGCTCGGCATCATCCGCGAGCTGCGCTGCTCGGATGATGGCCTGACGGTGGTCGTGACCCCGACTTATTCGGGCTGCCCCGCCACCGAGGTCATTGGCCTGGCGATCCGTGACAGCCTGCTCGCGGCGGGCGCCCCCGGGGTCAAGCTCGAGACCCGGCTCGATCCACCCTGGACCAGTGACTGGATCGGTGACGCTGCGCGTGAAAAGCTGCGTGCCTACGGCATCGTGCCGCCTGGCGATCGCGCGGTGAGCGGAGCCGCGCAACCGATCCGCTTCGTGCGCAAGCGGCTGACCTGTCCGCGCTGCGGCTCGAACGATACCGAACGTCTGTCCGAGTTCGGCTCCACTGCCTGCAAGGCGACCTGGCGCTGCCGTAGCTGCCTTGAACCTTTCGAATATTTCAAACCGATCTGATCCGCCCGACAAGACGGACACCGGAGACACCGAATGACGCCCAAATTCCACCCCCTGAAGATCGCCGAGGTGCGCCGTGAAACGGCTGATGCGATCAGCCTGCGTTTCGACGTGCCGGCCGAGCTGGCCGAAGACTACCGTTTCGTCCAGGGGCAGCACCTGACCCTGAAGGCGCGGGTCAACGACGAAGAGCTGCGCCGCTCCTACTCCATCTGTGCTGGCGTGGATGACGGCGAGTTGCGGGTGGCAATCAAGAAGATTGGCGGTGGCCGCTTCTCGACCTGGGCGCATGACGGCCTCCAGGCCGGTGACGTGATCGAGGTGATGACGCCGGAAGGGCGTTTCCACACCGAACTGGATCCGGCGCAGGCCCGGCACTATGTGGCGTTTGCCGCGGGCAGTGGCATCACCCCCATCCTGTCCCTGATCAAGACGACCCTGAAGGCCGAGCCGAAGAGCCGCTTCACCCTGATCTACGGCAACCGTCGCCAGAACAGCGTGATCTTTGCCGAAGCGCTGGAGGACCTGAAGGACCGCTACATGACGCGCTTCACCCTGTACCACGTGTTCTCGCGCGAGGAACAGGAAGTGCCGCTGTTCAACGGTCGCCTCGACCGTGCCCGGGTCGCCAGCTTTCTCGACACCCTGATTCCGGCCGACAACATCGACGCGGCCTTCATCTGTGGTCCGGGCGCGATGATCGACGAGGTTGAAGCCGGTTTGCTGGCCGGTGGTCTGACGGCTGAGCGCATTCACCTGGAGCGTTTCGGCATTCCCGACAGCGGGCCAGCGCATCATGTAGAGGCCGGTGACGCGCCCCAGGCCCGGATCACCGTCATCGCAGACGGACTCAAGCGCGAGATGGAGTTCCGCGCCACCGATCCGTCCATCCTGGATGTGGCCCTGCGTGCCGGCATGGATCTGCCGTATTCGTGCAAGGGTGGGGTATGCTGCACCTGCCGCGCCAGGGTCCTCGAGGGCAAGGTCCGCATGGACAAGAACTACACCCTCGAACAGCCGGACGTTGACGCGGGCTTCGTGCTCACCTGCCAGGCCCATCCGCTGACCGAGCGGGTGGTCATCAGTTTCGACGATCGTTGAACGGAGCGGACTTCCGGTTTGCCGCGGGTGAGCGCCTACACACGCACGAACACGGAACCGAATCATGGCACGGGGTAAATCTCCCTCCTTCGAAGTCCAGCGCGGCGCCATCCTGCAGGAGGCGGCGCGGCTGTTTGCCGACAAGGGCTTCCACAACGCATCCATGGCCGAGCTGGCCAAGGCCTGCGGCGTGTCCAAGCCCTTGCTGTATCACTACTACCGAGACAAGGAACACATCCTGTTTGACATTGCCGACAGCTACATGGACCAGTTGCTGGCCATTGTCGCGGGTGTCGAGGCGCAGGATCTCGAAGCTGAACCGCATCTGGCGGCACTGGTGATGCGCTTCATGGAAGAGTATGAGCACTCGCAGAGCCAGCATGTGGTGCTGGTGCAGGACGTCAAGTTCCTGCAGGCGGCACAGGAAGAATACGTGGTCGGCAAGCAGCGCAAAGTGGTGGCCGCCTTTGCCGAGGCGATCGAACGGGTCGAGCCGGGACTGCGGGATCGTAGCCTGGACAAGCCCGTGGCGATGATCCTGTTCGGCATGATCAACTGGACCTTTACCTGGTTGCGCGCCGATGGCCGCTTCACCTATGCCGATATGGCACCCGTGGTGACGGCCATCCTGCTCAACGGGGTCAAGGGTCTGCTGCAGACCGGGCTGGTGGTCCCGGGACGGAATACCGACCTGGAAGCCGTCGCCTCCGATTGAAACGGACGTGACGGCTGGCCGGGACAACACAAGACATCAAATAAGAGGAGACAGCACTGTGACCGAAGCTTATATCTGCGATGGCATCCGTACCCCGATCGGACGCTACGGTGGTGCCTTGTCGGGTGTGCGCACCGACG
Organism: Parazoarcus communis SWub3 = DSM 12120; assembly: GCF_003226565.1. Taxonomy (GTDB): domain Bacteria; phylum Pseudomonadota; class Gammaproteobacteria; order Burkholderiales; family Rhodocyclaceae; genus Parazoarcus; species Parazoarcus communis. Next base: position 161,688 of record NZ_QKOE01000008.1, read on the forward strand.
ATCTTGCCGCACTGCCGATCAAGGCACTGATTGCGCGCAACCCCGGGCTGGACTGGGCCGCGGTCGAGGATATCTACTACGGTTGCGCCAACCAGGCTGGCGAGGACAATCGCGATGTCGCCCGTATGGCGGGCCTGCTGGCCGGTTTGCCGATCGACGTGCCGGGCTCCACCCTCAACCGCCTTTGCGGGTCGGGCATGGATGCGGTGGGAACGGCTGCGCGCGCGATCAAGGCGGGGGAGGCGGGTCTGATGATCGCGGGCGGCGTCGAGAGCATGAGCCGGGCACCCTTCGTCATGGGCAAGGCCGACACCGCGTTCTCGCGTAGTGCGAAGATTGAGGACACCACCATCGGCTGGCGCTTCGTCAATCCACTGATGAAGGCGAAGTACGGCATCGACTCCATGCCCGAGACGGCCGAGAACGTTGCGACCGATTTCAAGGTCTCACGTGCCGATCAGGACGCCTTTGCGCTGCGCAGTCAGCAGCGCCATGCGGCAGCCGTGGAGTGCGGCTTCTTTGACGGGGAGTTGTGCCCGGTGGAGATTCCGCGCAAGAAGGGCGATCCGCTGGTCGTGGCCGCCGACGAACACCCTCGGCCCGATACCTCGCTGGAAGCATTGGCTCGCCTGAAAGGCGTGGTAAGGCCGGATGGCACGGTGACTGCCGGCAACGCATCCGGCACCAACGACGGAGCGGTCGCGCTACTGATCGCCTCTGGTGAGGCGGCTGCCAGGCACGGGCTGAAGCCGCGGGCGCGCATCGTCGCCATGGCCACAGCGGGGGTCGAGCCGCGCATCATGGGCATCGGGCCTGCGCCCGCCTCACGCAAGGTGCTGGCGATGGCCGGGCTGACGCTGGCGCAGATGGATGTCATCGAACTCAATGAGGCCTTCGCCGCACAAGGCCTGGCGGTCACCCGCCTGCTCGGCCTGCCGGACGACGATCCGCGCGTAAACCCCAATGGCGGCGCCATTGCACTCGGTCATCCTCTGGGGGCGTCGGGCGCACGTCTGGTGCTGACGGCGATGCGACAGCTTGAACGTACCGGTGGGCGCTATGGTCTGTGCACGATGTGCATCGGCGTCGGCCAGGGCATTGCGATGATCATCGAACGCGTCGAAGCGTGATTCAGGTCACAATTCGTCATTTTTAAACGATTTAGTTATGTGATAATTTTCACCCGCAAGCGAGCAGGCAACCCTCAAGCCTGTTCGCTCATATAAACGAAGAGGAGGAGACACCATGAAGTTGAAGCACACCCTGATGGCCGCCATCGGCCTGGCTTTTGCAGCGAGCGCCGTGCACGCCGACATCAACGTCGGTGTCACGGTCTCGGCGACCGGTCCTGCTGCCTCGCTGGGCATTCCGGAAAAGAACACTTTCGCCCTGATGCCGACGACCATCGGCGGCGAGAAGGTCAATTACATCGTCCTCGATGATGCGTCGGACACGACCACTGCGGTCAAGAACGTCCGCAAGCTGATTACCGAGAACAAGGTCGACGTCATCATCGGTTCCACTACCACGCCGAACTCGCTGGCGATGATCGACGTGGTGGCCGAGGCCGCAACGCCGATGATCTCGATGGCGGCATCCGCGCGCATCATCGAGCCGATCGATGACAAGAAGCGCTGGGTGTTCAAGACGCCGCAGAACGACGCACAGATGGCAACGGCGATCATCGAGCACATGACCAACAACAACGTGAAGACGGTCGCTTTCATCGGCTTTGCGGATGCCTATGGCGAAGGTTGGTATGAGCAGTTCAAGTCGGTGGCCGAGGCGCGCAAGCTGCAGATCGTGGCCAACGAACGCTTCAACCGCAACGACACGTCGGTGACGGGTCAGATCCTCAAGATCATCTCGTCGCGCCCTGATGCGGTACTGATTGCGGGTTCCGGCACGCCGGCCGCACTGCCGCAGAAGACCCTGAAGGAACGGGGTTATGCGGGCAAGCTGTATCAGACCCATGGCGTCGCCAACAACGATTTCCTGCGTGTCTGTGGCAAGGACTGCGAAGGCACCTTCCTGCCGGCCGGTCCAGTGCTGGTTGCGGCGCAGTTGCCGGACAGCAACCCGGTCAAGAAGCCGGCACTCGAGTACATCGCCAAGTACGAGGCTGCACATGGCAAGGGTTCGGTGTCGACCTTCGGCGCGCACGCCTGGGATGCCGGTCTGCTGATGGCAGCTGCCGTGCCCGAAGCGCTGAAGAAGGCCAAGCCGGGTACCGCCGAGTTCCGTGCGGCCATGCGTGATGCGCTCGAGAACGTGAAGGAGTTGCCGGCGGCACATGGCATCTTCAACATGAGCCCGACCGATCACCTTGGCTTCGATCAGCGCGCGCGCGTGATGGTCGAGATCAAGAACGGCACCTGGAGCCTGGTCAAGTAAGTCGCATCGTATTGATGCGGGGGCTTTCGCCCCCGCATCCCGCTTCGTTCGCAATAAATATCTAGTTAGCAAGCCACACCGGTCCGCCTGGACCCAGGGTGGGGCGAGGACTCGTCATGGACTTTCAAATCGCACTGCTGCTGGGGCAGGACGGCATCACCAACGGGGCGATCTACGCGCTGCTGGCGTTGGCGCTGGTGCTGGTGTTCGCGGTGACGCGGGTGATCTTCATTCCTCAGGGCGAATTCGTTGCCTTTGGCGCACTGACGCTGGCGATGATGCAGACCGGCATCGTGCCGGCCACGGTGTGGCTGCTGGTGGGCATGGGGGTGCTGGCGGCGGTGCTCGATGGGGGTGCCGCGCTCAAGTCGGGACAAACCAGAAAGCTGGTCGGCGTGGCCGGCTGGAACCTGGCCTATCCGCTGGGGCTGGCTGCGCTGCTGATGCTGCTGCCGCTCAAGGAACTGCCGATGCTCGCGCAAGTGCTGTTCGCACTGGCGATTGTGGTGCCGATGGGCCCCTTGATGTACCGCCTGGTGTACCAGCCGATCGCCTCGGCCCCGGTCCTGATCCTGCTGATCGTCTCGGTCGCCGCCCACGTCGGCATGGTGGGCCTGGGGCTGCTGTTCTTCGGTGCCGAAGGCCAGCGCACACCGCCGTTCAGCGACGTCCGCTTCGATGTCGGCCCGCTGCTGGTGTCGGGCCAGACGATCTGGGTCATCGTCGCCTCGCTTGCGCTGATCGTCGCACTCTACCTGTTCTTCGAGCGCACCATCTACGGCAAGGCCCTGCGCGCCACCGCGATCAACCGCACCGGTGCCCAGTTGATGGGGATCTCGCCCACCCTTGCCGGCAAGCTCACCTTCCTGCTCGCCGCCTTCATCGGCGCCCTGTCGGGCGTGCTGATCGCCCCGATCACCACCATCTACTACGACACCGGCTTCCTCATTGGTCTCAAGGGCTTCGTCGCCGCCATCATCGGCGGGCTGGCGAGCTACCCGGTCGCCGCGGTCGGCGCGGTTCTGGTCGGCCTGCTCGAAGCCTTCTCCTCGTTCTGGGCCAGCGCCTACAAGGAAGTGATCGTATTCACGCTGATCATCCCGGTCCTGCTGTGGCGCTCGCTCACCAGCCATCATCTGGAAGAAGAAGAGTGAGCCCCGCGTCATGACCGCCCGTCTGCCTCTCGACCCCATGCCCTCGTCTTCCGCACAAGGAGCCTCCGCCATGCTCTCGCCCCGCCTCGTGCTTGGCGTCTTCCTCGGCCTGCTGCTGGTCGCCCCGCTGGTGCTGCCGCCGTTCTACGTCACCCTGCTCAACTACATCGGCCTGTACGCCATGGTCGCGCTCGGGCTGGTGCTGCTCACCGGCGTGGGCGGGCTCACCAGCTTCGGCCAGGCCGCCTTCGTCGGTCTGGGCGCCTACACCACCGGGCTGCTCACCACCGCCACCGACCTGCCCGGCTACCTGTCGTGGCTGGCCGGTTCGCCCTGGCTCGCGCTGGTCGTCGGGCTGGTATTTACCGCCGTCGTCGCCATCGTGCTCGGCTCGCTCACGCTCAAGC
>NZ_QKOE01000089.1 GCF_003226565.1 Parazoarcus communis SWub3 = DSM 12120
CCGCTGCGACGATGGCTCGCCGGCCGACTGCCTTCCGCTCCATGCTGGCCTCCCTAGATATCGGCGAAGACGTGGCTTTCCTTCTTCGCTCCCGGGTGGGTCACGGCGCCGCCGACGGCAGGGCCGACGAGCTCGGCGTACTTCCACAGCGCCCCGGAGGTGTAGCCGTTCTTCTTGGGCTTCCAGGATTTGGCACGCTTCTTCAGCTCCTTCTCGGAGAGAGCGACCGAGAGCCTGCCCTTCACGGCGTCGATGGTGATCATGTCTCCGTTCTTCAGCAGGCCGATCGGGCCACCGATCTGCGCTTCCGGCCCGACATGGCCGACGCAGAAGCCGCGCGTGGCGCCGGAAAAGCGGCCGTCGGTGATCAGGGCGACCTTCTCGCCGACGCCGAGGCCATAGAGCGCCGCGGTGGTCGACAGCATTTCGCGCATGCCCGGGCCACCCTTGGGGCCTTCGTAGCGGATGACGATCACCTCGCCTTCCTTGAACTTGCCCTTCACCACGGCGTCGAAGGCGGTTTCCTCGCTGTCGAAGCAGCGTGCCGGGCCGGTGAAGACCAGGCGATGCATGCCGGCGACCTTCACGATGGCGCCGTCGGGCGCCAGATTGCCCTTGAGGCCCACCACGCCCCCGGTCGGCGTGATGCAATCCTTCACGCGATAGACCACGTCCTGGTTCG
>NZ_QKOE01000090.1 GCF_003226565.1 Parazoarcus communis SWub3 = DSM 12120
CGACACCTCGTCGGTCGGCCTCGCCGTGCGCCAGGTTGCCAACGAGACGGGCAAGATCGACCTCAATGTCGGCTCGGCGACGGCCGACCTCACCGGGCCGGCCTGCTCGGCGACCGGCGCCTCCTGGATCTACGACACCTACGCCCTGGCGCAGGTCACTGGCTCGGCGCTGGTCAAGGCGGGCAACGACTCCTGGTACTTCATCACCGCCGACTATGCCTTCGGCCATGCGCTGGAGCGCGACGTGACGGCGGTCGTGAAGGCGGCCGGCGGCAAGGTGGTGGGCAGCATCAGGCACCCGATCTCCTCGCAGGACTTCTCGTCCTACCTGCTGCAGGCGCAAGGCTCGAAGGCCAAGATCATCGCGCTGGCCAACGCCGGCGCCGACACCATCAACACCATCAAGCAGGCCGGCGAGTTCGGCATCACCAAGGGCGGCCAGAAGCTGGCAGGCCTGCTGTTCTTCACCTCCGACGTGCAGGCGATCGGCCTGAACGCCGCACAGGGCCTGGTGCTGACCGAGTCGTTCTACTGGGATCTCAACGACGAGACCCGCGCCTGGACCAAGCGCTTCCGGGCCAAGAAGGACAAGATCCCCAGCATGCTGACGGTCGGCGTCTACAGCTCGACCCTGCACTAC
>NZ_QKOE01000091.1 GCF_003226565.1 Parazoarcus communis SWub3 = DSM 12120
GCCACGACATTCGGCCACCATGCGCACGGCGCGCTCACGAACTTCGGGGGAGAACTTCACTGACTTCTTCATGGCTCTATCTTCTCAAGAACTAGAGCCTCCACCAAACCCGGGGCGATTCAAACTGCCATCACATCCTGATACTTCTGCGGCATGCTGTGATGCACCTGCCAACCACTAGGGAGATCGGGACGAGCCTGCTTAAAAAGTAACCGGTAGTTAGAGGCCGTTGCAATCTCACCTACTCTTGCAGCCGCCTTTGCAGTACTGCCGCCGAGTATCGGAACATCACTCGTTGCAACTTCAGTCGCCATTAAACCCAAACCAAGAAGCGGAAGCAACGGACCACCAGCAACTTCAATCCGCTCCCCTGTGAAGCTAGAACCCAACTGCAGCCCACCCACCCCACCGTTGAGTTGATCACTCTGAACAGCACTCAGCCCCAGCGGGTCGAACCGATTAACCGGGTTGTTCCCCACATACGCATACAGGTTCAGGTCATCCGCGGTGCCGATCGGGTCCGTCTGAAGGAAGCGCCCGAGTGCCGGCGAGTAGAACCGTGCCTTGTAGTAGTACAGGTTCAGCTCGCCCAGGTACTGCTGCCCCGTGTACCGGAACCGCGCACCGGTGGTGA
>NZ_QKOE01000092.1 GCF_003226565.1 Parazoarcus communis SWub3 = DSM 12120
GTTTCTTCACCACCTACGAAGAGCGCACAGGCCTTGCCCATTAAGCGCGCGGCCCTTCTCCTCCTGGCTGCCGCAACGCTGCTGATGCCGGCGGCGCAGAGCGCCGGGGCGGCCGAAGACCTGAAAATCGGCAACGGGCGCGGCACCATCGAGTTCTCGATCGGCGAATCGCGCATCTTCCGCACGACCGGCGGCTTCGGAACCTGGCAGGGCAACGTCCAGGTCAACGACGCCGACATCCCGAAAAGCGCCGTCGAAGTCACCGTGCAGACCGGCAGCCTGCAGATGATGGACCTGCAGCAGACCGACATGCTGAAGGACTCCGACTTCTTCGACGTCGACCGCTTCCCGCAGATGACCTTCCGGTCCGACAAGGTCGAACGGCTCGGCGACGACACCCTGAAGATCGACGGCTTCCTCACGCTCCGCGGTGTGACGCGGCCGATGACGTTCAACGTCACCGTGACGGACCGCAAGCCCAACGCCGCCCCCGGCGCCCGCTACGCCAGCTTCCGCGCCAAGGGCAAGATCAAGCGGTCGGAGTTCGGCATGACCAAGTATGTCGACCTGGTCGGCGACGACGTCGAGATCTCCATCCGGACCGATGCCTGGCGCTGACGGCTTTCGCCCAAG
>NZ_QKOE01000093.1 GCF_003226565.1 Parazoarcus communis SWub3 = DSM 12120
AGACGCCGCCGGTCTTGCGGCCCGCCTCGCGCAGATCCTCGGTGAGGCTCTCGTCGAGGAAACGCCGTACCTCGTCGCGAAAGGCCTGATCCGCGGCACTCAGGGCAAGGTCCATCGGGCTTCCTCCGTTTTCTTCTTCTCACAGAGAAGCTACCGATCGTCCGCCGTCGCCGTCCAGTGCACGGCTGACAGCCGCTTCCGACGGGCGGTATGCTTCTTGCGTCACTTTCCGTGCCTCGACCTGCGTACCCCCCCAACCTGCGTGCCCGACGTGCGCGCCCAAGTGGAGATCGTGATGCGCTGGCTGCTCGGTCTGCTCGCCGCTTTCGTCGCGGTCCTGCCTGTCGCGGCACAGGAAAAGAAGGAAGTCGACCTCGCCCTGGTCTTGGCCATCGACATCTCCGGCAGCATCGACCCCGACGAGGCCCGCCTGCAGCGACAAGGCTATGTCGACGCCTTCCGCGACCCGGTGATCGTCAAGGCCATCCTGGGCGGCAACCACGGCCGGATCGTCGTTGCCTATTTCGAATGGTCCGATGCCTGGGTACAGAAGCTGCTGATCGACTGGACCCTCCTCGACTCGGAGGCGACCATCAAGGCATTCACCGATCGCCTCGACGCCGCGCCG
>NZ_QKOE01000094.1 GCF_003226565.1 Parazoarcus communis SWub3 = DSM 12120
CTCACGTCCTCCTTTACGTACAACAGCGCCACCTTCATCACGGCGATGACGACACCGTACGGGACGACGCAGTTTGCCTTTGGCGAAAGTGGCACCACCCGCTGGCTCAACATCACCGACCCCCTGGGTTTCGTCGAACGTGTCGAGTACCGCCATCAGGCCCCCGGTATCCCGGGAAGCGACACGCCGGTCCCTTCGGGTATGAGCATCAACAATCGCTACATCAATGGCCGAAACACCTTTTACTGGGACAAGGACGCTTACGCTCAGGCAGCCGGCAACTACACCCGTGCCCGCATCAAGCACTGGTTCCACTTGCTGGGCAACACCAGCCAAAGCGCAGGGGTGCTCGAAAGCCTCAAACAACCCCTTGAGCGACGCCTCTGGTACAACACCCCCGGCAGTAGCGGCTATTTCAGTGGCACGCTGGATAAACCGTCCATCATCGGCCGTGTCATGGACAACGGCGTCACGCAACTGCAGCGCACGACCTACAATGACCGAGGCAACATCACGGGTTTGGTCGACCCGCTCAATCGCGAAACACGGATCGACTATGCCGCCAATGGAATCGATGTCGTTTCGGTGCGACAGAAAAGTAACGCCCCCGGCAGCATCAACGG
>NZ_QKOE01000095.1 GCF_003226565.1 Parazoarcus communis SWub3 = DSM 12120
GCGGATCACGAGATACTGGCGTGACGGCAGCAGCGCGCCGAATTCGTTGGGCGTCAGGCCACCGAGCGGCGTACGGCCGGTCAGCATCTCGACGATGTGACGCCGATCGAGAACGGGAACGCCGGCGATGGCGGCGTCGGCCAGCTCTTCGATCTGCCCCTCCTCCAACTCGGCATTGAGGTCGGCCACGATCGCATCGACCCGCAACCCGTCGCGGCGGACATCGGCGAAGTCGAGCCAGCGGCAAGTCGGAAGCTTGGGCAAGGCTGCGATGGTGCGGCGCGGCATCACGGCATAGTTTCGGACGAGATAGCGGGAGCGTAGCTGGGCAATCGTGGCCACCCAGAGCAAAGCCAGCAGTCCGCTGCCGAAGAGCTGGAAGCGCGAATAGTCGAGACGCAGCAACAGCAGGATGGCGGCAATCAGCGCATAGGTGACGATCGCGACGGGCGCCATGTAGCCCACGTTGCCGCGTAACCGCGCGCTCGGATAGGCATCGAGACGGCGGCCGCAATACCAGACGATGGCGTAGGCGAGCGCCGTGACGGAGATCGTGATCTCCGCAGGGCCGAACTCCTTGGCGAACGGCTCGGCCGTCGCGTAGAGCGGGATCG
>NZ_QKOE01000096.1 GCF_003226565.1 Parazoarcus communis SWub3 = DSM 12120
GGCCACAGGCGCTCATCGGTGTTGGCAAAGCTCGCCTTGAGGCGGATCGTTCCGGTCGCCACGTCGATCTGGTTGTCGATCAGGCTGAGCTTGCCCTCCGCCAGCAGGGTCTTGTCGTCACTGGCATAGGCGAGCACCGAGAGCGCGCCGGCCTGCTGGTTGTGGCGGATCGCCTCGGCATAGTCCTGGGGGACCGTGAAGTTGACGAAGATCGGCTTGATCTGGGTGATGGTGACGAGGCTCGTCGGCTGGCCGGCCTGCACGAGATTGCCGATATCGACCAGGCGCTGGCCGGTGCGGCCTGCGATCGGCGCCCGGATGTCGGCATAGGCGAGATTGAGGCGCGCGGTTTCGATCGCGGCCTTGTCGGCGGCGATCGATGCCTTGAGGGCGTCCACGGTGGCCTGCTGCTGATCGAAGGTCTGCCGCGACTGGTATCCCGTGTTGAGGAGCTTGCTGTACCGGTCGAGGTCGAGCGCCGCGCCGGTAAGCTGCGCCTCGTTGCGCTTCAAGGTCGCGCTTGCCGCGTCGAGCACGGCCTGGAACGGCCGCGGGTCGATCTGGTAGAGCGGGTCAACGGCCTTCCTGTCCTGGTCCTCGTTGAAGGACAT
>NZ_QKOE01000097.1 GCF_003226565.1 Parazoarcus communis SWub3 = DSM 12120
GGGCCGCTTGTGGAGGATTCGGGGGCGGGCCGGAGGAGTGGAGCTCGCCATGGTCAGACCGATAGAGGCTTGAGTCGGATTAAGACAAAGCTGCGGTCAATGACGCGGGCACGAACTCGGCCATAAGCTCGCCATGCCGCCTCCGCCGACCGGGTCGGACGGGCGTTTTGGCAGGCCAGATGGAGCTCGGCGCGCATGGCCCGCTTATAGCAAGACCCGCGCCGAACTGCCTACCGGCTAATTCGCATAGAGGTGCGGGATTTCCCGTTCAGAGCATGATCCATTCGGCCGGAACCAGCCGAATCGATCATGCCGAAGGCAGAGATACCGGAAACCGCGCTAAGCGGCATCCAGTTCATAGGCCGTGTGGAGAGCCCGCACAGCGAGCTCGGTATACTCGGCGGCGACCAGGACACTGATCTTGATCTCGGAGGTCGAGATCACCTGGATGTTAATCCCCTTGCCGGCCAGGGTTTCGAACATCTTTAGGGCGACGCCGGCATGGCTGCGCATGCCGACACCGATCACCGAGACCTTGGACACGTTGATGTCCGACTTGACCTCGGCGAAGCGCAGCTCGGCCTTGGCCTGCTCCAGCCGCT
>NZ_QKOE01000098.1 GCF_003226565.1 Parazoarcus communis SWub3 = DSM 12120
TGCAACAGCCGCGCGGAAACCCAGGCAGCCTATCGACTGTTCGATCAGGCGCGTGCGGATAAACGGGGGCTGAGCTGGGAGGCGGTGCTGGCGCCGCACATGGCGCGTACCGAGGCGCGGATGGCCGAACACCCGGTGGTGCTGTGTTTGCAGGACACCACCGAGCTCGACTTCAACGGCCAGGCCATCAAAGGCTTGGGGAAGCTGTCCTATGAAGCGCAACGGGGCATGTACCTGCATCCGACCTACGCGGTGAGCCCGCAGCGCTTGCCACTGGGCATTGTCGACACCTGGATGTGGGCGCGTCCGCTCGACATTGCCGAGAGTCGGCGCTGGATCGAGGGCTACGAGCGCGTGGCCGAGCGTGCCGGGCAGCTGCCGGCCACGCGCCTGGTCTATGTCGCCGACCGCGAGGCAGACATTCTGGAATTGATGCAACGCGCACGCGCCTTGTCGTACCCGGCGGACTATTTGTTGCGAGCCCAACACAACCGCTGCCTGCCCCAGGGCGGCAAGCTGTGGCCCGAGACGCTCGCGGCACCGTCCTTGGGCGAGATCGAGTTCATGCTGCCCGCGCGCACCAACCGGCCCGCGCGCGC
>NZ_QKOE01000009.1 GCF_003226565.1 Parazoarcus communis SWub3 = DSM 12120
CTGCCCTCCGCAACCTACACGGCGTACAGGATCTACCTCGATGTGCTTCGTTTCCAACGATGGCCTCCTTGCGAACGAGGGGGTTCATTCCTCGTGTCGCCAGGGGGTCAATTTACGGTGTCGCCTGACATTCGGCACTCAGATGGCGACCGGTTCATCCCCGCGCATGCGGGGAACACCATTTTTCGAAAAGGGCCTCTAGAGCGGCCTGCGGTTCATCCCCGCGCATGCGGGGAACACGGTCAGTACGGGATGGCTGTACATCACGCGACCGGTTCATCCCCGCGCATGCGGGGAACACGGCCCAGGCATCGACCCTTTCTGCCGTCGTGACGGTTCATCCCCGCGCATGCGGGGAACACTCTACAACGCTTCGGGCCGACTGAAAGAGCCGCGGTTCATCCCCGCGCATGCGGGGAACACCATATAGGCGTGATGCACCGTCTGAACGGCTGCGGTTCATCCCCGCGCATGCGGGGAACACAGCGCGTGCGCGGCCGCCCAGTTGCCTGCCCACGGTTCATCCCCGCGCATGCGGGGAACACAGGCCGGCACGGTACTGCGGGAGTTCAATCTGCGGTTCATCCCCGCGCATGCGGGGAACACCCAACGGCCAGCGCGCCAGCACGGAAGCACTGCGGTTCATCCCCGCGCATGCGGGGAACACGCCTGGATATGGGATACGCTGAAAGAGGCGTTCGGTTCATCCCCGCGCATGCGGGGAACACGATGGAAAGCCGCGGCGCCTCCGATCGCCATCTGGTTCATCCCCGCGCATGCGGGGAACACTCGGACTGTGCAAGTATGCAAGTTGAGAAAATCGGTTCATCCCCGCGCATGCGGGGAACACAACCCTTTCCCTGCCCCCACTCGGGGAGCGTGCGGTTCATCCCCGCGCATGCGGGGAACACCGGTCGGAGACATACCCGATGGCGATTTCCCACGGTTCATCCCCGCGCATGCGGGGAACACATGACCAAGCGCCTGCGAACGCTCAAAACCGACGGTTCATCCCCGCGCATGCGGGGAACACGCCGGATCGACGACAGCGGCGACGGCAGAAGTCGGTTCATCCCCGCGCATGCGGGGAACACCGTAGGCGATATCTCCGGATGATGGCGCTGCGCGGTTCATCCCCGCGCATGCGGGGAACACACCGATGTCGGCCTACGATTTCGTCATCGGAACGGTTCATCCCCGCGCATGCGGGGAACACACGGCACTAGAAGACAGGGGTTTGGAGCGTGACGGTTCATCCCCGCGCATGCGGGGAACACTCGAGCTCTGCGAGCGCGGGGATGATCGCCGTCGGTTCATCCCCGCGCATGCGGGGAACACACGACAAACATGCCGTGATCGCGCGCGATCACCGGTTCATCCCCGCGCATGCGGGGAACACAGGCGCTGTGGCGTGCCGAGCAGGCCCTCGATCGGTTCATCCCCGCGCATGCGGGGAACACTCACTAGCCGATTGTCGGCGTAGTTGGTGGCGCGGTTCATCCCCGCGCATGCGGGGAACACTATATCGATACGGATGGTGCCAGTCTGACCCGCGGTTCATCCCCGCGCATGCGGGGAACACTCATCCCGTCCTCACCCTGCCAGCAGGCCGGCCGGTTCATCCCCGCGCATGCGGGGAACACTGCTTGGCAACCCCCTGAATGCTCGACCAATTCGGTTCATCCCCGCGCATGCGGGGAACACCACTGGACAGCATCACCGGTACAGGTGAATCCGGGTTCATCCCCGCGCATGCGGGGAACACCTGTTCGTCCGCCCCGCGACCTACCGCCCGCGCGGTTCATCCCCGCGCATGCGGGGAACACCTGTGCGAGCTCGCGCCCGTGGCGCGGGATGCCGGTTCATCCCCGCGCATGCGGGGAACACGGCTAAACCCCCCACGGCGCCCCTGCGTGAGCAGGTTCATCCCCGCGCATGCGGGGAACACTCGTGCCAAATCTGCCAGCCGGCGGCAGCGTGACGGTTCATCCCCGCGCATGCGGGGAACACGGCTTCTGCGGCTTGCTCGGGGTCGGCCATTTCGGTTCATCCCCGCGCATGCGGGGAACACCCGGTCAGGTGCATTGCCCCGCCGCGGGTCGCCGGTTCATCCCCGCGCATGCGGGGAACACGCGTCCTGGGCGGCTTGGATTGCGGCAACCTGCGGTTCATCCCCGCGCATGCGGGGAACACGGCGCGTCGCTCAGAAGGCCATGTATGTCAAGCGGTTCATCCCCGCGCATGCGGGGAACACTACGACGTGGCCTGCGCCGGGTGTTGCTGTAACGGTTCATCCCCGCGCATGCGGGGAACACGGTTTTTGCGGTAGGGATATGCAGCCGTACCTCGGTTCATCCCCGCGCATGCGGGGAACACCTGGATGCCGCGCAGGGTTTCGTGGTAGCTCGCGGTTCATCCCCGCGCATGCGGGGAACACTTGGAGGCGCCCGTTTGAGGGTCTGATTGTTGCGGTTCATCCCCGCGCATGCGGGGAACACCGGCACGACTTCGGCGAGGATCAGCCTACGTTCGGTTCATCCCCGCGCATGCGGGGAACACTGCAGGAAATCTCTGCAAAGTGGCGGCCCAGGCGGTTCATCCCCGCGCATGCGGGGAACACCAGAGCACGCACCGGAGTAATCGTGTCGCCCATGGTTCATCCCCGCGCATGCGGGGAACACTCTACGAGAGGATCAGCGAGCACGGCGAGTGGCGGTTCATCCCCGCGCATGCGGGGAACACGACAGCTCGGATGCGCTCAATATCACCGGGGACGGTTCATCCCCGCGCATGCGGGGAACACATTATTCGCACCATCGAGGGATTCGACCACGACGGTTCATCCCCGCGCATGCGGGGAACACTCGTCGTGGGGTTCGGGTCGCGCAAGGAGGAACGGTTCATCCCCGCGCATGCGGGGAACACGAATGAACCCGATGCCAAGGTGGTGCAACTGGCGGTTCATCCCCGCGCATGCGGGGAACACACTTCCTCCATCTCCATGAAAATACATGGAAAAAAGGATGCGTCAGATTCTACCGGTGACTCATGATGCAGATGGTATTTTCGAATTATTAAGGAGCGTCCTGCTTGGGTTCGGGGTGAAAGCTAACTAAGCGAACGCCGTCCCAGTCTGCAGGCATGCGTCGGTTCGCTCCCAAGGTAAGAAACTCGAAACCGGCTTCATTGTTAGTCCGCCAAACCATGACGGCATTACCTTCTTCGATGCCTTCTTCCACTTGCTTCCAGATATGTTCCCGAACCTTGTTCGAGTAGTTACCAACATACACGCCTGCGCGCACCTCCAGCAGCCACACTGCAAGGCGACCCCGCAGGCGGGGTGGGGCATTTTCAAGAACGATGACCAGCATCGCCGATGTTCTCGGGGTTTGGAATGGCGGGTCCGACGACACCATCTGATGAGTCGGGACGGCTAATTTCACCAGCTGAAAGGATGGTTTCGATATCGGGGATGATGCGTTCCAGAAGCTTGGTTTGCCTGAATATGTCTCGACACGCCAAGCGCACCGCACGCTCGGGATTCTGCGGTTCGGATGCGGCAACCTTGAAAGCGGCAGGGACCACTGTCTCGAATTTGTAAATGTCGGCCACGTCGTAGACAAAGGAGAGTGGTTTGCCGGTGTGAATGAAACCAACTGCAGGGGCGTAGCCCGCGGCTAGCACAGCGGCTTCGGTGACACCATACAAAGCAGCTGTGGCTGACGAGAGGCAGCGATTGGGTAGGTCGGAAACGTCCCAATCCTCTGGGTTGTAGTTGCGGCCAGACCATTTCACGCCGAATTTCTGTGCCAGCAGTTGATACGTCTTGCGTACACGAACGCCCTCGATGCCACGTAGTTGCTCAACGCTGCGACGCGCCGGTGGCTCTTCACCGAAGCGCATCGCGTACATCTTGCGTACTACCTTGAGACGCAAGTTCTCGTCCAAGGCGAGGCGGGCCTGGTAGAGAAGCCGGTCGGCGCGCGCACCGCCAGGCTGACCAGAGGAGTACAGACGCACGCCGGCTTCGCCGACCCACACCAATAGGGTACCCACTCGCGCCGCGAGCGCAGCCGCCATGTGGGATACACGCGTTCCCGGCTCCAACATGATGCAGGCGACTCCGCCAACTGGGATGTGGGTGAGCACCGGCCGTACCCGAAAACCCTGTTGATCGACCACCACAAAGGCCCCGTCAACAACATCAATCTCGCCTTTCTCGACGAAGACAATGGACATGCGTTCCTTGATGGGGATGGGCTTGAGCGGTGGCAGCATATTGGGTTTAGGTTTCGTCAGCGGCATGAAGTGCTGCGAGTACAGCTGCGTCGCCCAAGTAGTGCCCGGCTCTACGCATCTGCTCAATCAAGGACCTGATTTCCTGCAACTTTCCTCTGCGCTTGGCAAGCACTAACACACCAAGCGTGCCGATGACTTTAAGTCCAAGCGCACGTGCGTGCGTTACCGCTGCGCGGTCATCCAGCAACAAACCCGCACCAATTTCATTCGCTCGGGCGATTGCGCTGGACTCACCTGGGTCCAGGGGGCCATCGTCTGTACTCAAGGCATCGGGGCAGCGCCGAATGAGACCTGCTGAAAGTGCGTCCGTGATCCTCTTTGCGTCGGGTAAGTCGGGCCGGGCGAGGCATTCGTCCAGCACCGTCGCCGTGACCTGAACATCGGAAAAAAGAAACGGCAGCAGATCCAGACGATTCAGGCGTCCGAGCGCAATCAGCGGGCCTGCATCGGCAACTACCACCGACATTCGTTCAGCCGAAATCTGCAAGCTCCTGCTCCAGTTCATCAGCAGTGGTGCGAATCACCGGAATGCCGTACCGTCCGAGCAGGTCCACCATTTCGCTGACCGAACGGCCAGCCATGCGAGCCGCCCGACTCAGCGAAATGCGTTCCTCGTCGAATAGATGAATGGCAAGCGCAACCCCCACGCCTTCCTTCAACAATGCGTCATCGAAGGGCACGGCAACGAAGACCGGCGTGCCGTGTTTGGTGACGACAGACAGCTTGCCGGCCTCAGCACCTCGAATCAGCTCACCGGTACGTTCGCGAAGGTCTCGCACGGTAAAGGTTTCCATGGTGGTACTCGCGTTAGTTTGTGCTATCAAATGATAGAACAAATCATGTCGCAGGACGAACGAGCAACAAGCCGCAACCAAATGCCTTGGCACGCCCGATACCGCTTGCAAGCGCGCTCGCGAAACGCTCGGTGTCGGTGACGATCAACTCGCCCGCTAGGTCGACCGTACTGAAGCGCAACTGGCCGTGCTTGCCGCCATGTTGCTCGTAGGCAGCTACCGAGACGGTCGATTCATCGAGTGCGAACCCGTATTGTTCGGCACGGCTGGCGAGCCACTCAGTGCATGCGATATGCACCAGTTCGTAGAGCGGCGGAGGTGGGTCTGGCTGCCCATCGGCTGTTGTCAGGTCCGGTTTCCATGCCTCCCAGTTAGGCAGGTCGCGAGCCGCAAGCAGGCGCTTTTTCGCATCCATGACGACGTCGTGACGTTTTGCGCCTTTCTCTCCTTTACGCGAAACCACCGGGTTGGCGCGTAATTCGAAACTCAGCCGCGCGCCGCTTGGCACCTGCGGCCGATACTCGCGGCACTGAATCTGCCAGGCGTCTGAATCAAGCTGGGGCTTCCGCTGCGATACAACGTAGAAGCGGGGCAGGCCTTCGGCATCCCGTCGGCGAAACAGGAAGTCGCGTTCCGTCCCCGCCGGCGCGGGGAAGAAGCGCCACAGCCATTGGTGTTCGCCATAGGCGCCACCCAACCATTCGTGTGCGGCGCGGCGTTCGAATCCGGGGCGAGGGGTGATCAAGCTGAAGTACACGTTCAGGCCTCCTTGCGGATCAGTGCCACATGCTCGCTGCGGTCGCCGAACTGCCACCCCTTGCGACGAAGCGGGCGATCCTTGCGGGTCACGGTCAGGTCGGGCGCAAGGCCGACGGCAATGCCTTGTCCCCATGCGATGCGCTCGACCGGAGGCGGCAGTTCAAGCGATTTACTGCGCGCTGTGCCGTTGAGCTTGGTAATTGCTTCGGTCAGGCGCTCCAGGTAGGTGTCGAACGCCTGGTCCGCGCTGTCCGCCTCGATGATCTGCGGATGCAGCGGGGCGCCGGGTGGGCAGGCCTTGCGCCCGAGGTAAAGGACAAAGCGTGGCTTGCGCAATGCATCGGCGAGCATTTCCAGCGGATAGGGGCTGCCCTCGCTTGCCTGGATGGCGACCAGAAAGCCGGCATTCTGCCGATAGTCGCGGGTGGATAGAATGGTGTTGAGGTCGTGCCGGGGAATGGCCAGTTCGTCGCGCCGCGAGGCATGCGGGCGTTTTTTCAGGCTGGCCTGACTGGGCACCTGGGCGGTGTGATAGTCGCGCAGCAGGGTGCCCGAAGATTGCACCCCTACTGCGTAGCCGTAGGCATCCCGCAGCGTGGCGTGGGCGGCTTCATCCTCGCGCCGCAGGCCGAGCGCCGCGCCCAGCAAGCCGACCAGGGCGGAAATGCCGGGGTAATCGTGGCTCGGCCGGTATTCTCCAACCGCGCTGTCACCCCACGCCGATAGCGGCGCCTGGAGTTGAAAGACAAGTAGTGACATGGCTTCACTCCTGGGTGAAGCGGATCAGCTCATCCAGACTGCCCTCGCCGGTTTCGGCGTTGATCGCGTAGCGTGCATCCGCGCAGGCGCCATACACCTTGTCGAAGTTGGTGCGACGCGTTTCGATGGCCTTCACCGCCTTCTCCAGCATGTCCTCGCCCTCGAAGGGTTTGACCGGCTTGAGAAAGGCCTGGGCGAGCGAGCGCGGTTGCTGGTCGCCCTTCTCGGCGAGCACATAGCTGGCGTAGGCGCGCGACGCGTGGCTGTTCTGCATGCCGGTGGGGCTGACCTTGGTGACCGCATGGATGAAAGCCTGGAGTGCCTTGTCACCAAGCGTCTTGTCACCACCGAGGTTGTCCACGAGCAAGGCGCGGTCGATGCAGATGTAGAGATAGAACAGACCAGCACCGTAGCTGCGCTCGCCAATGTGTGCGGCACCCTTGTCGGTGAGACCATTGTTGAGATCGTCGACCGCGCTGAAGTAATCGTCTTCGACTGCGCTCTTGTGCACGGTGATGGCGTGTGCGACCTGGATGGCCGCCTCCATGTTGAAGGCCGGGCTGTCAGCCAGCATGCGGCCGAACATGGCGATGTCTGCCGCCTTACGCGGGGTGCGCAGCAGCTTGAGTTCTTCCTCGGTCGGCCCGGCGTTACGGGTCGCGCAAATCTGCGCGAGCTGCTCGACGGCCTCGACTTCTTCGGGGCTGAAGTGCGCGAGCTGTTCGATTTGCAGGTCTTCGTCCTTCTCCGCTTTCTTGTCAGACTTCAGCTTGCCGAACTTGCCGACAATCTGACGCGCCCACTCACGGGCGTTCTTATCGGACACGCCCGCCGCGATCAGCACATCGTGCACGCGCTTGCCCATGTCCTTGGTGCGGGTACCGATATGGCCAGCCAAGGCGGTTTCGAAGATGTCCGACGTCCGCCAGGCGCGCTTCTGGCTTTGCGAGGAAATCCGCAGCCGCAGCGCATCGCCCATCAGGGCTGTCTTGGGGCGGCCGGTGTCGTCGCGATTGAGGTTGGAGGGCGGGTAGCTGGTCAGCACGTGCAGTTGAACGAAGCGGGACATGGGGTGTTCTCCTTGAGCGGAAAGGGTGAGGGAGTCGTGACGGAATCGGGGGAGTCAGTCGGCGCTGCGAGCGGGCCAGTCATAGGCGTAGGCCCACCGCTTCTTGCGGTCGTCACCCCAGAACAGGATGTCGTCGGCCAGTGCAATCACGTCCACGCGGTGCTCCATGATCGGCAGCACGCGCCGCAAACCCGCGAACAGGCTGTCGACATCGCGAGACTCCAGCAGACGCGTAAAGCGCAACTCGCTGACCAGCGGCCTGTCCTCGCCGGGCGCCTTGTGGCTCATTGCCTTGGCGGGTGACCCCGGTTGATCCTGGGTGACATGCGCGAGCAGGCCGACAATCGCTGCGAGGCGGTCGTCGCGCGCGGAGACGCCGTCCGCGTTCCATCCGGCTACCTGGAAGCGACGGTACAGGCGCTGGTAGGGCGCACTCAGGGCGACGGCGGTGACCGTGGGTGCGCGGCGCAGGATGGCGCGGCTGGCGCGGTCGTCTTCGAGCTTCTGCCACCAGTTGAGCAGAATCGTGCCGTAGGCGTTGTCGCGTGAGAATCGGTCGGACATGGGATCTCCTCAGACGTCTGCCGTCGCGGGCTTGCCGCGGCCGGCTGCGGGTTTGTCGGCGGCAGGCAGGCGTAGCACTTCACGCATCTTCTTGCCGTTCAGGCTGTTCACCAGTTGCCGGTGGGCTTCGGCCACGCGCCGTGGCTTCTGTCGCTCGATGGGGCCAGCGCCGACGAAGGTGGTGTCGAACAAATCCAGGGCGGCGCTACGCAGGGCGTGGTGCCAGGCTTGCCGGCTTTCCAGCGTATCGGGGTCGGCACTTTCGTCCTGCCGGACCGCCTCGATGCACTGCCGGAGTTGTGTGTAGAACGCCGTTTCCGTTCGCTGCCAGAACTCGGCGTCGATGGCGCTGAAGTCACCGCGCGCATCGCCGCCGAACCACGCGGCCTTGACCGCACTGCGCAGGTAGAACACCGACTGCTGCGCGCCCGCGAGCCGCGTTTCCACGGTGGCTGACACGGACTTCAACGCTTCCTTGCTGGCGCATTCGCCCAATCCGTACAGAGGCAGGTTGGATTCGTACCAGCAACGCGCCTTCATGTTGTCCATGTCGTAGCCAAAGGCCCACAGGCGCAACGCGCCGCCCAATTGGCGGCGGCGCCACTCCAGCGCGTGGGTGACAATGCGGGCCGGCCGTTGCTTGTTCTTGGCGTCCGCCTGACCCAGCACCCACGCCAGCCAGTGTCGGTATCCAATGCCACTTGGTTGCGGGTGCAGCGGCAGCCACTCGCCCTTGACCTCGTAGTAGGGAGAAAGCGGGTGATCCCAGGCGCCCTTGTAGTTGAGTCCGTAGTTCTTGGCGGTGAACTGCCGTATCAGCCTGTCGGACTCACGTCCGCACATATCGCAAGCACCGTGCGCGACGTTGTCGAAGTCGAGGCGAATCCGTCGTGGTGTCGCCCAGAAGATGTGGTCCGGGTGCACTTGCGCCGGGGCGAGTTCGCCGCTTGGTTGCAGGCTTGCGACATCGGTCAGCCAAGGAAAACGGAACTGCGCGCTATTTCGACTCGCGTCGCCGCAACGTTCTAGATGCTGGGGGCGTTCGATCACGTTGAGCCACACGTCCTGCCACAGACTTGTAGGTGACTGGTGCAGTAGCAGGGTCGTCAGCGGCCCGCCGCCCCGTAGCCCGGTGCGGTAGCCAACGCCACCGGCAGGCGCATTGGTCTGCAGGGTGAAGAGCGCGATGGCGGCGCAGTCCGGGCATATGCCATCGAGCCGCCCCCGTTTGACGAAGTGGTCGCTGTTGTTGCGTAGCGCGTTCTCGCCCGGCGATTCGATCAATAGCGCAGAAACTGGGTTGAGTGCCGACGCTTCTGAGGCCAGAGTTGCGTCCTGCATGAAGCGTGGTCCGTCGCTATCCAACTCGAACGCTTCGGCAACGGGGGCAAACCAGTCGCGCAAGGTCTGTGCGTCGGGTGGAGTGGTGAGCAACTGCCTCCAAGCCGTCGGGCTCTCTATTGGCGCCGTCGTCTGCAGCAGGCCGATGGCGAACTGCATCAGCGCACCGTTGAAATCCGCGCGATCGGCGTCGAATGCGACGATGTCGGGGGCCGATAGCTGCGTCGGTGCAATCCAGTCGCGTGAGCCGTCCCTGCGGCGCACGGGCATCCAGTGGTCTTCGATGAGGTTCATTCCTGCTCCTGTTCGAAACATTCGGCGTCTTGCATCTGCTCCAGCCCACGGACATGGTCATAGCGCCAGCGCAGTGGCCTCGAAGGCTTGTTTTCCTGTTCCATCGACAAGGCTGTGCCCGTCCAGCCTTCGGCGGTTTCTTGCAGCGCCAGCACGACCGACCATTTCCCCTTGTCCGGCAGCAGCGCTTCTGCGTCCTTCACCAACTGTTCTTTGGCGCCATCTGATTCCGGTACGCGCCGTGCAATCAGCCGCTCGGCCACTTTCACGCTGCTGTAGGCCCAGGCGTGGCGCGGGTTCTCATGTTCAGCCCAGGGTCGCAGCCGGTCGCCATCCCAGCGGGCCAGCAAGACGGTCATGCTTGCCTCGCCCAGGCGGGTGGGTGTCTTGGCTTCGCTCCACCAGTCGATGCCGCCGCGTATGTATCCGTCAGCGATCTTGATGGTGTTCTGCTGTGCGACGCTGAGATCGCTGAAGTAGGCGCCGTCGGCCTGGTTGGCGTTGGCCTGCAGGCCGGACGGGAGTTCGGCGCCTTCGCCAAACACACCTTCGATGAGCACACGGGCATCCTCTGGCATGGCGACGCGGCCTTGCTGAAGCGCTCGGGCGGTCAGCCACAGGTGACCGTGATGGGGATAGACGGCGGCGGCTTTGGGAAAGGCCTGCTTGTACCAGTTTGCAGCAGGAGTTTCGCTCCAGGCCGGGCCGAGCACCCACAGACAGGGTTGACCGCGCTGGTCGGTCGCCTGCGGGTCGACGAGCCGGGCGCCATCCGTGTCGCGCGGGTGGCGTTGCAATCGGCCAGCACGCTGGATCAGGCGGTCTATGGGGGCGAGATCGGAGATCACCATGTCCCAGTCCGCATCCAGAGATTGTTCGGCGACTTGCGAAGCGATCACCAGCCTGCCCGCGCGCAGGGCGGGTGTGCTTGATTTTCCGAAGTGCGTGAGAATGCGTTCCTCGGTGGCGAGCCGGTCCTGCAGGGCGAAGCGCGCGTGGAACACGATGAGGTGATCCGCGTCGAGTTCGTTCTCAAAGTGCGCGTGGGCTGCGAGGACGTCGGAGACCGTGTTGCGCATCCAGCACACGCATTTGCCTTGGGCGAGCGCCTGGCGGATGGCGCACAGCACTTCGTGCTCGTCGGTGACGTAGCGAACGGCCACATCCCGGCAAACCGCCTCGCGCGCAACGATGGGCTCGAGGGCGGCATTCGTTTGCCCCTCGTGCCAGGACGTTACGAGCGGAAAGCCTGGCGAAGAGGTGCGGGGCAGAGGGTCTGCACTGCGCCCGCGTGCAAAAGCATTAAACAGGGCATGCTTCATCTGATCGGGCAGGGTTGCCGACAGGAGAATGACGCTGCCACCGGCCAGGGCGTGGAAGGTCAGTACGGTTTCGAGCACGCGTTGCATGTAGGCATCGCAGGCGTGCACCTCATCGACGATCAGCACCTTGCGGAACAGGCCCAGCAGACGCAGGGACTGGTGTTTGCTGTAAAGGGTGGCGAGCAAGACCTGATCGATGGTGCCGACGCCGGCCGGGGCAAGTAGCGCGCGCTTGGCGTGATCGGCAAGCCAGGCATTGCAGCGCGCGGTGGCGGTATCGTCTCGCTGTGCCGTGTCGTCTTCCTCCTGCCCGGCTGGCAGGACGGAATCGGCGAAGGCCTCGACCAGAGCGCGCTGTCCGTGTGCCAGAACGAGACTGGGATGGCCTTCGAACAGCTTGCGATAGACTTCCGCGATGCGCCCGTACATCGCGTTTGCCGTGGCCATGGTCGGCAGCGCGATGAAGAAGCCGTCAGCACAGCCGCTCGTCATCAGTCTGTGTGCGAGCATGACGGCCGCTTCGGTCTTGCCGGCGCCGGTGACATCCTCCAGCAGATGGATTTGCGGAGCGGATGTCAGAGGCGTGTCTATCGCCCAAATCTGCAAGGGAGAGGGTGTAGCGATCTCAGCGAACAACTCGGCGAAATTGCGTTTGGAGCATCGCGCTGGCAATACGCCGACGGACTTTAGCGCGGTTTCGGCGCGTTCTTGCGCTTCCTCCCAGTATTCCTGGAGTGGGGTCGCCTCTGCTCGGTAAGGGAAAAACTCGGTATTGGAGCCAATCCAGTCCGAGAGCACGGTGACGC
Source organism: Parazoarcus communis SWub3 = DSM 12120 (assembly GCF_003226565.1). Lineage (GTDB taxonomy): Bacteria > Pseudomonadota > Gammaproteobacteria > Burkholderiales > Rhodocyclaceae > Parazoarcus > Parazoarcus communis. Next base: position 12,008 of record NZ_QKOE01000009.1, read on the forward strand.
CCGCGAACCACCAAGCAAGATCGCGGCTCCTCCCTTCGAATGCGTCAGTACCGAGCGCGGCATGCGCATGTTTGATGGCGTCCAGCGGGAAAAGGGCCCGAAGCTCATCCAGGAAACCCTCGATCGCCGCAGTATCCTCCGGGCAAGAATGGTGTCGCCAGTGCCCCCGGGAGTCGGGGGGTAAACCATGGTGCCCTGTGCTGGCACGCATCCACCAACCGATGCCGTCAAGCATGTCTTCGCTGTTCGGCCCGAACCAGCATTGATCGGCTGCGCAGTCCTTGAGGTGATGCTCCCAGATCAGCCAGCCGAGCGAATCGTGACGGACGACATAGGGCTTTCCGAGGTCTGGATCGCGTCCGCGCAAGCGCTTGACCAAATCGGCACGTTGCCCCTGAAACGACTCGGCGAACTTGCCAAGATCGTGGATGGCGAGGCAGAAGGCGAACCATGAGTACAGCGGCTCATCCGCATCCAGGACGAGGGCTTCGGCGAAGAGCTTGCGTAGTGCGGGTGAACGCTTGAGGAGGGTGACGCCCACTGCGGCCACATCGAGGCAGTGATAGGGCAGCAGGTGATAGTCGTCGCCAGCTGCGCCGAGTGGCCGCGCTTTTCCCCAGTAGCCAAAATGAGGAGCTGACATCAGATTGGGTCCTTGCTGATCGTTTTGCCCATTCTGCTTGGGCTGAGGCTCACTGGATGAGCCCCGCAGCCGGCTCAGCAAAATTCTTTGCCATGCGTGAGAGTTCTTCGGTCACCCGCTGACGCAGCTCCTCTGGCCCCAGCACCTCGCAATGCCGCCCATGCTTGAGCACATCCATCATCAGTTCTCGATGATCGGCAAATGGCACCTCCAGTACGTACCTTCCATCGTCATCAAACGTGCCACGTTGATCCGGGTGCCAGTGCTCCGTCGCAACCCAGCGTGCTCGTTCCGCGCTGAAGCGCAGCCGGGCCCAGTGGATCTCGCTTCCCGCAAAGATGCCGTAGCCGGGTCCGAGAACTGTGTCGACGGTGGGGAGGGGGATGTCGTCAGCTTTGCGGTCAAGTAGTTCCACATGACGGATGCTGTCGACCGCAAAGTTGCGCAATGCACCCCGCAAGTGACACCAGGCGTCGAGGTACCAGTTCTCTCGGTAGTGAACCAGGCGTTGCGGTGAAATCTCGCGGGTGGCTTCTTCGTTCTTGCTGCGGGCGAAATAGCGAATCAGCAGACGTTTGCGGCGGAGCAGGGCGGAACCGATGTTTTCAAAGTGCGCAAGTTTCATACTGCGTTTGCCGATTCCGACGATCAGTACGCGTTTTCTGATCTCGTCGGTGGGGTTGTCCGCAGCGCCTAGCAACTTGTTGAGGCGTTCAATCAATGGTGCGACATGTGGCGCGAGCAGACCGCCAGGATCGAGATTGGCCAGCAGGTGCTGCATGGTGAGCAGCGCGTGGATCTCTTTGTCGTTGAACCACATGCCAGGCAGCTCGAACTGGGCTCCGCTGGTTTCACTCGGGGCGATACGGTAGCCGCTGGCTTCGCGGTCCCAGACGATGGGGGTATTCATGTTGTCCCGCAGAAAAGCGATATCGCGCTTCAGTGTTGCGGGTGACACTTCCAATGTTTCCAGCAGGGCGCGTCGGGAAACGACCCGCCTTTCGCCAAACAGTTTTCGGATGCGGACAAGACGGTCAGTCTGGCTCACCGTTTGGCTCCCCAAGTGGAATGTCCCGATCATAACCAACGGTTATGTCCCACACCATTGCACTTAAGTAAGAGGGCGTCCGGCCGTGCGTTGCGCTATCCAGCCTTGCATGCCTGTTGAAGCCAATCCGTCTCAAGCCGCCATCACACCTATCGTTACGCTGTTAAACAGTAACAAACGTATTGCCTATGAACAAACTTTGAACTACGATTCATCCATCCACCCCGAACACCGGAGAACAACACAATGTCGAACAAAGCATTCGCTTCGCAGGCCGACCTGGAAGAAAAGAAGATCAGTTGGGAAAAGCTGTCGGATAACGCCTATGCCTACACTGCCGAGGGCGACCCGAACACCGGCATCATCATTGGTGACGATTCGGTGATGGTCATCGATGCCACGGCCACGCCGGTGATGGCGCAGGCGGTGATTGCCAAGGTGCGCGAGGTGACCGACAAGCCGATCAAGTATGTGGTGCTGACGCATTACCACGCGGTGCGTGTGCTGGGCGCGTCGGGTTACAAGGGCGAGGGGCTGGAGCAGATCATTGCCAGCCAGGACACCTACGACCTGATCGTTGAGCGTGGCCAGCAGGACATGGATTCCGAGATCGGTCGTTTTCCCCGGCTGTTCAATGCCGTGGAAAGCGTGCCGGGCCTGACCTGGCCGACGATCACTTTCCAGGGCGAGATGACGCTGTGGATGGGCAAGCTCGAGGTCAAGATCAAGCAGGTCGGTCGTGGTCATACCAAGGGTGACACCATTGTTTACCTGCCGTCGCAGAACATCTGCTTCTCGGGCGACTTGGTGGAGGCGGATGCGGCCTGTTACACCGGCGATGCCTATCTGGCCGACTGGCCGCAGACGCTGGACAACCTGACTGCGATGAACTTTGACAAGCTGGTGCCCGGTCGTGGCCCGGCGCTGATGACGCCCGAGGCGGTAAAGGCCGGCCTGGCCTACACCCGCGACTTCGTGTCGACGCTGTATCGCAGCGCGCAGGAGGCGGTGGCGCAGGGCATGGATCTGAAGGCGACGATGGCGCACACGCGCAAGAACATGGATCCGAAGTTTGGCCAGGTCTTCATTTACGAGCACTGCCTGCCGTTTGACGTGACCCGTGCGCATGACGAGGCCAGCGGCATTCGTGATCCGCGCATCTGGACGGCAGAGCGCGACCAACAGATGTGGCATTCGCTGCAGGCCTGAGCGAGCATTTTTGCCGGCGACACGCTCCGCAGACGGGCGGCGCCGGTTCATGAGACTGAACCAGGAGGAGGACAGCCGTGCTGAGCACGTTTCAATACCCTAAGTTTGCCTATCGTCAGCCGCCCGAGCTGGCCGAGGGACGTGATGGTCATTATCCGGTGATCATCGTTGGTGCAGGTCCGGTGGGGCTGACCACGGCGATCGATCTGGCGATGCAAGGCCAGCCGGTGCTGCTACTGGATAACGACGACACGGTGTCGATCGGCTCGCGCGGGGTGTGTTACGCCAAGCGTGCGCTCGAGGTGCTGGATCGCCTGGGCTGTGGCGAAGAAATGGTGCAGAAGGGCGTGTCGTGGAACGTGGGGCGCACCTTCTTCCGTGAGGAGGAAGTGTTCAGCTTCAACCTGTGTCCGCAGCCGGATCATCATCGGCCGGGCATGATCAATCTGCAGCAGTACTACCTTGAAGACTATCTGGTGAAGCGGGCGCAGCAGTTGCCCAACCTGGAAATGCGCTTCAAGAACAACGTGATTGCAGTAACACCCAATGAAAAGCAGGCGACGCTGCGGGTGGAAACGCCCGATGGCGCCTACACGCTGTCCACCGACTGGCTGATCGTGGCCGATGGGGCGCGTAGCCCGATCCGCACGATGCTGGGCCTGGACATCGAGGGCAAGATCTTCATGGACCGCTTCCTGATTGCGGATGTGGTGATGAAGGCCGAATACCCGACCGAGCGCTGGTTCTGGTTCGATCCGCCGTTTCATCCCAATCAGTCGGTGTTGCTGCATCGGCAGGCCGACAATGTGTGGCGCATCGATTTTCAGCTGGGCTGGCAGGCGGACCCGGAAGAAGAGAAGAAGCCCGAAAACGTCATTCCGCGCATCAAGGCCATGCTGGGAGATGACCGCGAGTTCGATCTCGAATGGGTCAGTGTGTACACCTTCCAGTGCCGGCGGATGAACCGTTTCAACCATGGGCGGGTGCTGTTTGTGGGCGATGCGGCGCATCAGGTGTCGCCGTTTGGGGCGCGTGGCGCCAACTCGGGCATTCAGGACAGTGACAACCTGGTGTGGAAGCTCAAGCTGGTGATGGAGGGCAAGGCACCGGCCACGCTGCTGGATACCTATACCGACGAGCGCGGTTTTGCAGCGGACGAGAACATCATGAACTCGACCCGCTCGACCGATTTCATTACCCCCAAGAGCGCGGTCAGCAAGACTTTCCGCAATGCGGTGCTGGGGCTGGCGGAGCACTATCCGTTTGCCCGCGCGCTGGTCAACTCCGGGCGCTTGTCGGTGCCGAGCTTCTTTACCGATTCGCCGCTCAACACGCCCGATATGGATGCCTTTGCCGGCGATATGGTACCGGGCGCACCGATGGACGATGCCCCTGTTGAATCGGCAGACGGCGAGCGCTGGCTGCTGGGTGTGGCGGGCAATCGCTTTCAGTTGTTGTACTACGTGCCTGATGCATCGGCCATCGATGCGGCGACGGTGCAGCGCTTGTGCGCGCTGACCGATGCCCCGATTGCGGTCGAGGCGCTGGTGGTGGCGGCCCGCGGACAGGCGCCCGGCGGGCTGCGTACCTTGATCGACAGCAAGGACCGCATCCGCGAACGTTACGACCTGCAGGACGGCTCGTGCTACCTGCTGCGGCCAGACCAGCATGTCGCCGCGCGCTGGCGCAATCTTGACGGGGCGCGGGTGCGCGCTGCCGTGGCCAAAGCCACCTGCAACGCATAAGGATTTTCATCATGGCATTGATTACCGAGCCCAATCTGCAGGAACCCGGCAAGCGCTATTTCCGCGCCTTCTCGCCCGGTGATGACTTTTATGAGGCACTGATCGAGACGCATCGCGACCTGACCGACGAGCAAAGCGCCATGGTCAACGCCCGTCTGATTCTGTTGTTGTCCAACCATATCGGCGATATTTCGGTGCTGCGCGAGGCGATGAAGATTGCCCGCGAAGGCGTCTGAGCAGCTGGCCGAGGAGACTGAGATGATCAAGAAGATTCACCATGTAGCCTATCGCTGCAAGGATGCGCTGGAAACCGCGCGTTGGTACGAGAAGCATCTGGACATGAAGCTGGTGCTGTCGATTGCCGAAGATGCGGTGCCTTCCACAGGCGAGCCCGACCCGTATATGCATATTTTCCTGGATGCCGGGATGGGCAATGTACTGGCATTCTTCGAGTTGCCTACCCGCAAGCCGATGGGGCGCGATGAAAACACCCCGGCGTGGACGCAGCATCTGGCGCTGGAGGTCGAGTCAATGGAGGTGCTGATGGCGGCCAAGGCCAGGCTGGAGGCGGCAGGTATCGAGGTGGTTGGTCCAACTGACCACGCGCTGTTCCAGTCGATCTATTTCTTCGACCCCAATGGCCATCGCCTGGAACTGGCCGCCAACACCGGCAGCCCCAAGATGCTCGAGGCGCTCGACAAGGTGAAGTGGGACATGCTGGAAGAATGGGGGCAGACCAGAAAGGCGCCCAAGCACGCTGCATGGATGCATGACGGCCGTTACAAGGAGATGTTCCAGTGAAGCTTGCAACGCTGAAGCATGGTGGCCGCGACGGTACGCTGGTGGTCGTCAGCCGCGACCTGAGCCGCTGCCAGACGGTGGGTGGCATCGCAAAGACGATGCAGCAGGCCCTCGACAATTGGGACGAGGTGGTGGCCGAGCTCGAGCTGGTGTACGACATGCTCAACGGCAGCCACGCACGCCATGCGATTCCGTTTGATCCCGCTCACTGCCACTCGCCGCTGCCGCGTGCCTATCAATGGGCGGACGGGTCGGCCTATATCAATCACGTCGAGCTGGTGCGCAAGGCGCGCAACTCTGAAGTGCCGGCGTCGTTCTACACCGATCCGCTGATGTATCAGGGCGGCTCGGACAGCTTCATCGGGCCGCGTGATGCGGTGGTGGCGGACGAGGCCTGGGGGATTGATTTCGAGGCCGAGGTCACTGTGGTGACCGGTGATGTGCCCATGGGGGCCACGCCGGAGGCTGCGGCAGCGGCCATCCGTCTGGTGATGCTGGTCAACGACGTGTCGCTGCGCAACCTGATTCCAGCCGAACTGGCAAAAGGCTTTGGCTTTTTCCAGAGCAAGCCGGCCAGTGCCTTCAGCCCGGTGGCGGTCACGCCGGACGAGCTGGGGGTGGCGTGGAAGGATGCCAAGGTGCACCTGCCGCTGGTGGTGGACCTTAACGGCAAGCGTTTTGGTCACCCCAACGCGGGGGTCGACATGACCTTCAACTTTGGTCAGCTGGTCGCCCATGCGGCCAAGACGCGCGAGCTGGAGGCCGGCACCATCGTCGGGTCGGGCACGGTGTCGAACAAGCAGGGCAATCTGTGGGGTTCGTCGGTGGATAACGGTGGGGTGGGGTATTGCTGCCTGGCAGAGGTACGCACCTACGAGACCATCGAGCAGGGCGAAGCCAGGACGCCGTTCATGCGCGAAGGCGATACCGTGCGCATCGAGATGTTCGATGCGCAGGGACAGAGCGTTTTTGGTGCGATCGAGAATCGCGTCGCACTGCCAAAGCGCTGATCGGTCAAGGGTTTGTTTTGGGGGGCGGGCAGGGCTCGCCCCCTTGTTGCAGTTGTATCGGGTTTCATCAAAAAACCGCCAGTCGAGCGGACGAGACAATGACGGAGGAGACACCATGAAGCGTTCCACCACCCTGGCCGCAGCCCTTGGCCTGGCTGCCGTATTTGCTGCACCGCTGGCCAATGCGCAGGAGATCATCCTGAAAGTCGCGCATTTCTGGCCCAGCACCGCGCTGTCGCACCAGAAGGTGCTGTTGCCCTGGTGCGACAAGATCGCCCAGGAGTCGGCCAACCGGCTGAAGTGTCAGATCTACCCGGCGATGCAACTGGGCGGCACACCGCCGCAGCTGATCCAGCAGGCGGCCGATGGCGTGGCCGACATCGTGTGGACACTGCCGGGCTATACCGCTGGCCGTTTCCCGTCGGTGGAGGTGTTCGAGCTGCCCTTCATGTCGCGCAGCGCCGAATCCAGCAGCCGTGCGTTGTGGGAATACGCCGAGCAGTTTGCCCAGAAGGACTTCGCCATGGTCAAGCCGCTGGCCTTCCACGTGCATGACAACGGTTATGTGCACGGCAAGAAGCCGATCAACACCATGGCGGACTTCCGTGGCACCAAGATGCGTGCCCCCACGCGGCTGACCAACAAGATGCTGGCGGCCTTTGGCGCCGCGCCAGTGGCCATGCCCCTGCCGGCGGTGACCGAGTCGATGTCCAAGGGGGTGATCGATGGGTACGTGCTGCCGTGGGAGGTGATTCCGACGGTGAAGCTGCATGAGCTGACCAAGTTCCACTCCGAAACCGATCCCGCCGAGCCGGCGCTGTACACCGCGGTGTTTACCATTGCGATGAACAAGGCCAAGTACAACAGCCTGCCGGACGATCTCAAGAAGGTCATCGATGCAAATTCGGGCGCGGACTTCTCGGCCATGATCGGCAAGGTGTGGGATGAATCCGCGCCAGCGGCGCGTCAGCATGCGGTCGATCGCGGTAACGTGTTCAACACCATTCCGGCGTCGGAGTTGGCGTCGTGGCGCAAGGTGGGTGACACCCTGGCAGCTGAATGGGTGCAGGAGATGAACGGCAAGGGCTATCCCGGCCAGGACATGCTCGATAGCGCCAAGCGCCTGATCGAACAGCACAGCAAGTAAGCTGTCGCGACGTTTGCACAGACGAGGCCCGGGCTTGAAAGCGCCGGGCCTCGTTACGTATGCTGCACTGAGTCGCACCCACCAGCAGGACACGCCAGGAGACCGCCAAATGAAGCTCTATACCTATTTTCGTAGTTCCGCCGCCTATCGCGTTCGTATCGCACTCAACCTGAAGGGGCTGAGCTATGACGCGATTCCGGTGCATCTGACGCGGACGGGCGGCGAACATCGGCAGGAGGGCTATACCGCGATCAACCCGGCGGCCTTGGTGCCGGCGCTGGTAGACGAGACGCGGGTGCTGACCCAGTCGATGGCGATCATCGAGTACCTGGACGAGACGCATCCCGAACCGGCACTGCTGCCGGGTAGCGCGCTCGACAGGGCCCGCATCCGCGCCATTGCACAGGCCATTGCCTGCGATATCCACCCGATCAACAATCTGCGTGTGCTGCAGTACCTGGGGCGAGAGCTGGGCGCGAGCGAAGAACAGAAAAACGCCTGGTACCGTCATTGGGTAGAGCTTGGCCTGCAGGCGGTGGAAGCCATGCTGGCCGACGATGCGCGTACCGGTGCCTTTTGTCACGGCGACACGCCCACGCTGGCTGATTGCTGCCTGGTGCCGCAGGTGTTCAATGCGCGCCGCTTCAATTGCCGGATGGAGGCTTTTCCGACGATCAACCGTATCGTCGACCGGTGCGAGGCCATGGAGCCATTTCGTTTGGCGGCACCGTCAAATCAAGCGGATGCGGAGTAGTCGTAAAAAGGGGATGACACCGGGAGGCTAGCCGGCTGAATAAACAAAAACCCCACCGGGCTGGGTGCCGGGTGGGGTTTCGAGGGGTGTTGCCGGATCAGGCCGCGTCAGCCTTGGCAGCGCGCTTGCGGTCGTTTTCCTTCAGGTGACGCTTGCGCAGGCGGATGTTCTTGGGCGTGATCTCGACCAGTTCGTCGTCGGCGATGAACTCGATTGCGGATTCGAGCGTCAGGCCGATCGGCGGAATCAGGCGGACGGCTTCGTCGGTGCCGGATGCGCGGACGTTGGTGAGCTGCTTGCCCTTGATCGGATTGACCACGAGGTCATTGTCACGGCTGTGGATGCCGATGATCATGCCTTCGTACAGCGCCTCGCCGGGGCTGACGAACATGCGGCCGCGGTCCTGCAGGTTCCACAGCGCATAGGCCACGGCTTCGCCGTCGTTCTGCGAGATCAGCACGCCATTGCGACGTTCGGCCATCTGGCCGCCCATGGGGCCGTAGTCGTCGAACACGTGGCTGGCCAGACCGGTACCACGGGTCATGGTCAGGAACTCGCCCTGGAAGCCGATCAGGCCGCGGGCGGGGATGCGGTATTCCAGACGGACGCGACCCTTGCCATCCGGCTGCATGTCCTGCAGTTCGCCACGGCGGCGGCCAAGTTCTTCCATGACGCCGCCCTGGTGGTCTTCTTCGACGTCGACGGTGAGCATTTCGTATGGCTCACACTTGACGCCGTCGATCTCCTTGAAGACCACGCGCGGCCGGCCGACGGCCAGTTCGTAGCCTTCGCGACGCATGTTTTCCAGCAGGATGGTGAGGTGGAGTTCGCCACGACCGGCGACTTCGAAGGTGTCGGAGTCGCTGGTGAAGTTGACGCGCAGCGCAACGTTCTTGAGCAGTTCCTTTTCCAGACGCTCACGGATCTGACGGCTGGTGACGAACTTGCCTTCGCGGCCGGCCAGCGGCGAGGTGTTGACCATGAAGTTCATGGTCAGCGTGGGTTCATCGACGGCGATCGGGGGCAGGCCCTCGAGGCACTCTGGGTCGCACAGCGTGACGCCGATGTTGACCTGCTGGATGCCGGCCACCAGCACGATGTCGCCGGCTTCGGCGAATTCGGCGGGGGAGCGGTCCAGGCCCTTGAAGGTGAGCACCTGGCTGACCTTGCCCTTGCCGCGGTTCTCGTCGCCGTACATGACGACCAGTTCCTGGTTGGGCTTGATGCGGCCACGCTTGATGCGGCCAATACCCATCTGACCCATGTAGGTGGAGTAGTCGAGCGAGCAGACCTGCAGTTGCAGCGGGCCGTCGGAGTCGACCTCGGGTGCCGGAACGTGCTTGAGGATGGCTTCGAACAGCGGGCGCATGTCCTTGCGCTCGTCCTCGAGGTTTTCCATGGCGAAACCATTCAGGCCCGAGGCGTAGATGACCGGGAAGTCGAGCTGTTCTTCGGTGGCGCCGAGTTTGTCGAACAGGTCGAAGGTATGGTTGATGACCCAGTCAGGACGGGCGCCCGGACGGTCGATCTTGTTGACGACGACGATGGGCTTCAGGCCCAGGGCAAGTGCCTTGCGGGTCACGAAGCGGGTCTGCGGCATCGGGCCTTCCTGCGCATCGACGAGCAGCAGCACGCTGTCGACCATGGACAGCACGCGCTCGACTTCGCCGCCGAAATCGGCGTGTCCCGGGGTGTCAACGATGTTGATGTGGGTGTCGCCGTACTGGATGGCACAGTTCTTCGACAGGATGGTGATGCCGCGTTCCTTCTCGATGTCTCCCGAATCCATGATCCGCTCGGACACCTGCTGGTTTTCACGGAAGGTGCCGGACTGGCGCAGAAGTTGGTCGACCAGCGTGGTTTTGCCGTGGTCGACGTGGGCAATGATTGCGATGTTGCGGATGGCGCGGGACATGGGGAAGGAAGTCTTTGCGAAGTCTTTGAAAAGACGCTGATTCTAACATGCCTGCCGCGCCGCAACATCAAAACTTGGTGACAAACTGCCCGGTCGTGATCGTATCGCCTTGCTAGCGTGCAGGCAGACTTGCATCAGGATGCGCTACACTCCGGCCTCCAAGGCTCGGTGAATATGACCGTTGCCCACATTCCCTTCAAGCTTCCACGGAAATCGAGATGTTCGAGGCTGTTCGCAACAATAAGCGTGTTGCCCAGATCATTCTGGCAATTCTCATCGTTCCATTTGCCTTTTTTGGCATGGATGCCTATTTCAGCGACGCGCCGGGTGGCGGCGAAGTTGCCAGCGTCGGTGGCTCACCGATCATGGCAGCCGAGTTCGAGCAGGCCTTGCGTGAGCAGCAGGACCGGCTGCGTAATGAAGGCGTGCAGGTCGACCGTGCCATGCTCGAGTCCGAGGCACTGCGTCGCGCGGTGCTCGAGAATCTGGTCAATCGCCGCGTGCTGGCATTGTACGTTGCCGAAAACCGCTTTTCGGTCACGCCGCAGGAACTGCAGCAGACGATTGCTGGCGTGCCTGCATTTCAGGATGAGGGGCAGTTTTCGCTGCAGCGCTACGAGGCCCTGCTGCGTGCGCAGGGCATGACGCCAGCGATGTTCGAAGCGCGTCTTGCTCAGGACGTGCGCTTGCAGCAGTTGTCGCTGGCGGTGGGTGAAGGGGCCTTGGTTGCAACCGAATCCGCTCGTCGCTTCATGCTGGCCCAGCTTGAAGAGCGTGAAGTGAGCGAGATGCGCTTTGCCGCTTCGGCCTTGGCTGGCGAGGTAAAGCTGGCGGACGATGCGGTGCAGAAATACTACGACAGCAATGCGGCCAGTCTGGAACGACCGGCGCGGGTCAAGGCCGAGTACGTGGTGTTCGATGAGTCGGCGCTGAAGCAGTCCGTCTCGGTTTCCGATGATGAGATCCGTGCCTACTACGAATCCAACGGTGCTCGCTTCGGTCAGCCCGAGGAACGCCAGGCCCGCCACATCCTGATCCAGCTTGCGTCTGATGCCGATGCCGAGGCGGTTGCGAAGGCACGTACGGAAATCGAGTCGATTCATGCCCGACTCAAGGCGGCACCGGCTCAATTCGAAGCCTTGGCCAAAGAGTTGTCGCAGGATCCGGGTTCGGCGTCTCGCGGCGGCGATCTGGGTTTCTTCGGTCGCGGGATGATGGTCAAGGCGTTCGAAGATGCTGCTTTTGCCCAACAGAAGGGCGATATTGGTGAGCCTGTCCGTTCTGATTTCGGTTTTCACATCATTCAGGTCACCGATGTTCGTGCCGCGACGACCCGGCCGCTGGAGTCGGTACGTGACGAGATCCGTGCAGAGTTGTTGCGTGCTGCTGCAGGACGTCGTTTTGCCGAACTGGCCGAGCAGTTCTCCAATACCGTTTATGAGCAGCCGGACAGTCTGGCGCCGGTTGCCGAGGCGTTGAAGCTGGAAGTCCGGCAGTCCGACTGGGTGGCGCGGGATGCGGCCGGTCTGGGCAGCTACCAGAACGCCGCCCTGGTCGAAGCATTGTTTTCGGATGACGCGCTGACCAATCGCCGCAACACGCAAGCCATCGAGGTCGGGAACAACACCCTGGTAGCCGCGCGCGTCGTGGATTATCAGGCTGCGACACGGCCGCCGCTCGACGAGGTGCGTGCCGCGATCGAGGCACAACTGAAGTCGGAAGAAGCGGCCAGGCTTGCCGCCGAACGTGGTGCGGCTGCTTTGGCGACCTTGCAGAAGGGCGAGGCGGTTGAGGGCAAATGGAGTGCGGAGCGCAAGCTGCAACGCGGGGCGCCGGTGTTGCCGGCTAACGCAATGCAGGCGGTGTTCTCGGCGTCCAGCGCCAAGTTGCCCGCCTTTGTTGGGGTCAATGACGGCGTGGAGGGTTATGTCATCTATCGCATCAGTGCGGTCAAACGCCCCGAAATGGCTGCCGACGATCCTCAGTTGCTGGCGGTGGCCGAGCAATACGAGCGGGTGCTGGCCGAGCGCGAGTTCGCGGCGTTCCTGAGCGAGTTGCGTCAGCGTTACAAGGTTGAGGTCAAGCTGCCGGCGAAGGCCGCAGAATAAACCACTGTGGCGCTTGGGCGTGGTTTGCGGCCTTTGGGCTGCACCCGCCCGCCAGACGGATGAAAAAATGCCCGGCTGTGAAAGCAGCCGGGCATTTTGTTTGGGGGCGGGCGCTGAACCCCCGAGGGTTACAGCGGTTCGGCGTTACCCAGGGCGGTGGTGTTGAAGCCGCCGTCGACATACATGATCTCGCCGGTCATGCCGCTGGCCAGATCCGAGCACAGGAAGGCGGCGGCGTTGCCGACTTCTTCGATGGTGACATTGCGGCGCAACGGCGCATTGTGCTCGTTGAACGACAGCAACTTGCCAAAGCTGCCGATACCCGATGCCGCCAGGGTCTTGATCGGTCCGGCTGAAATACCATTTACCCGGGTGCCTTCGGGGCCGAGACAGACGGCCAGATAGCGCACCGAGGCTTCAAGGCTGGCCTTGGCCAGGCCCATGATGTTGTAGTTGGGCATGGTGCGTACCGCGCCAAGGTAGGACAGCGTCAGCAGCGCGCCGTTACGGCCTTTCATCAGCGGACGTGCGGCCTTGGCCAGGGCGGGGAAGCTGTAGGCGCTGACTTCCTGCGAGACACGGAAGGCCTCACGCGAGAAACCATCGAGGAAATCACCCTCGAGTGCGTCGCTGGGCGCGAAGGCAATGGAATGCACCAGGCCATCGAGTCCGTCCCACTGCTTGCCGATCTGCACGAAGAGGTCGTTGATCTGCTCGTCGTCCTGCACGTCACAGGGGAATAGCAGCGTGCTGTCGAAGTCTGCCGCAAGCTTGGCAACGCGCTCTTGAAAACGGTCGTTGACGTAGGTGAATGCAAGCTCCGCACCCTCGCGGTGCATGGCTTTGGCGATCCCGTAAGCAATCGAACGGTTGCTCAACAGTCCGGTGATGAGGATCCGTTTACCGGCGAGGAAGCCCATGGAAGCAAAACTCCGTATGTCAGAATCCGTCGATTATAGCTAAAACCGCTGCCCACAAAGCGAAGCGTGATATTGAAGATGCCAGGGGCGGGCGGATTGCGTTGCCGCTGCGATGGAAAAACCTGCCAGAATTGCGTCTGATCATTTATCCGACACGTCCCGTCCTCTCATTCACTCGTGCGCATCCTGACTGATTTGCTGCCAGCCCTGTCCCGCCTTGCGGCCTGTTGCGTACGTCGCTGGCGCCAAGCGAGCTGTACCGTGCTGGTGTTGGCTGTTGCCGGATGTGGCCCTTTGCCCAACGATCCGCACCCGGCGGCAGAGCGTGGTCAGAACATTCTCTACTCGGCTTTTACCGAGCGCCCGAAGCATCTCGACCCCGTACAGTCCTACAGCGAAGACGAGGCGACCTTTCTCTACCAGATCGTGGTGCCTCCATTGCAGTACCACTACCTGAAGCGGCCTTATCAGCTCGAGCCCGCGGTCGCGGCGGCGATGCCCGTGGTGCGCCTGTTCGATGCACGGGGGCGGGAGCTGCCGGCAGGGACGGATGCGACGAAGGTCGACCGGAGCGTGGTCGAGATCCGGCTGCGTGCCGGTGTGCGCTATCAACCGCACCCTGCATTTGCGACTGCAGAGGATGGTACTCCGCGCTATCACGCGCTGACCGCGGAGGATCTGAAGCCGGTACGAGGCTTGGCGGATTTTGCCGAAACCGGCTCGCGTGAGCTGGAGGCGGGTGACTTCGTCCATCAGATGAAGCGCCTTGCGAATCCGCGCCTGCACTCACCCATTTTCGAGCTGATGGCCGAGTATCTGCCGGGACTGAAGACGCTGCAGGCCGAGTTGATCGAGGCGGGCAAGCGTGAGCCTGGCTGGATCGATGTATCGGCTTTCGAGCTGCCGGGGGTGGAGGTGGTCGATCGCTACACTTACCGGATCACCTTGAAGGGGGTGTATCCACAGTTCCTGTACTGGCTGTCGATGCCGTTCTTTGGGCCGATTCCACCCGAGGTAGACCGTTTCTTTGGTCAGCCGGGCATGGCCGAACGCAATCTGACCCTGGATTGGTGGCCGATGGGTACCGGGCCCTACATGCTGGTTGAGAACAACCCGAACGCACGCATGGTGCTGGCGCGCAACCCCAACTTTGTGGGTGAGACCTATCCGTGCGAAGGGGCCGAGGGGGATGCCGAGGCCGGGTTGCTGGAGGATTGCGGCAAATCCTTGCCCTTCATCGACAAGGTGGTGTTTGCCCGCGAGCGCGAAGGGATCCCTTACTGGAACAAGTTTCTGCAGGGCTATTACGATGCATCGGGCGTGTCGTCGGACAACTTCGATCAGGCAGTGACGCTGACCAGCCAGGGCGAGGTGAGCCTGTCCGAGGATATGGAGCGTCAGGGCATCCGCTTGCTGACTTCGGTGTCGCCCTCGATCTTCTATCTTGGGTTCAACATGCTCGATCCCGTGGTCGGCAGTCCCGAAGGTGCCAGCGCCGCCGATCGCGAGCGTGCCCGCAAACTGCGTCAGGCGATCTCGATTGCGCTCGACATGGAGGAGTTTGTCTCCATCTTCCTGAATGGCCGCGGGGTGCCGGCCATGCATCCGATTCCGCCAGGGGTGTTCGGGGCGCGCGATGGCGAGGCGGGCATCAATCCGGTGGTGTATGTGTGGAAGGATGGGCGCCCCCAGCGACGCGGCCGGGAAGAGGCTCGCCGCCTGCTGGCCGAGGCTGGCTGGCCCAATGGCCGCAACGCACGCACCGGGGAGCCTCTCGTCATTCATCTGGATACCACCCCGGGTGGCCTTGGCGACAAAGCGCGCTCGGACTGGCTGGCGCAGCAGTTCCGTGAGTTGGGCGTGCAGTTCGTGGTCCGGCCGACCGATTTCAATCGTTTTCAGGACAAGGTCAGGCAGGGTAATGCCCAGCTGTTCTTCTTTGGCTGGAATGCGGACTATCCGGATCCGGAGAACTTGTTGTTCCTGCTTCATGGTCCACAGGGCAAGGTGCGCTTTCAGGGACAGAACGCGGCAAATTACGTCAATGCGGAGTACGACAGGCTGTTCGAGCGCATGAAGACCTTGCCGGACGGGCCTGCGCGGCAGGCGGCCATCGACCGGATGATCGCCATTCTTCAACATGAGGCCCCGTGGCTGTTTGGTTTTCATCCCAAGTCGTACTCGCTTCAGCATGGCTGGGTCTACAACCGAAAGCCGGGTAGCCTGGTCCGCAACGGTCTCAAGTATCAGCGCCTGGACGTGGCGCAGCGTGACGCGGCACGCCAGGCCTGGAATCAGCCATCGAGGTGGCCTTTGGTGCTTGTGCTGTTGCTGCTCGCAGCGATTCTTGCGCCGGCGGTACTGCATTGGCGCCAGCGCGAGCGCAGTACCGCGCTTGGAGTGGGCAGGCCTGGTGAGGGGCTGGACGCAGCGGAGCAGGGAGGGGCGCCTCGATGCTGAATTACCTGATCCGCAGGGTGCTTTATGCGATCCCCATCCTCATCGGCGTCAATCTGCTGACCTTTGCACTGTTTTTCGTGGTCAATTCGCCAGACGACATGGCGCGGATGCAGATTGGGGTCAAGCGTGCCACACCCGAGGCAATCGAGCGCTGGAAAGCGGATCGCGGCTATGACAAGCCGATGTTCGTCAATGCGGCAGCGGAGGGTCTGGATCGGTTCACCGACACCTTGTTCTTCGACAAGTCCTTGCGCATGTTCGCGCTCGATTTTGGCCGTGCGGATGATGGTCGGGACATCTCGCGGGAGATTCTTGACCGGATGGGGCCGTCCCTGGCGATTGCGGTGCCCACTTTTGTGTTGAGTCTTTTCGTTTCGGTCACGCTGGCCCTGCTACTGGTGTTCTTCCGCGCAACGGCGCTGGATTTCTGGGGCGTGGTGATGTGTGTTGCGATGATGTCGATCTCAAGCCTGTTCTACATCATCGGCGGGCAGTGGCTGGTATCCAAGCTGTGGGCCCTGGTGCCGATTTCCGGTTACGCGGGGGGGCTGGACGCCTTCCGCTTTCTGGCGTTGCCGGTGCTGATCAGCGTGCTGGCCGGCATGGGCTCGAGTGCGCGCTGGTATCGTACGATCTTTCTTGAGGAGATCTCGCGCGACTATGTCCGCACCGCACGGGCAAAAGGCCTGTCCGAACTGGCCGTGCTGTTCCGCCATGTGTTGCGCAATGCCTTGATTCCGATCCTGACCGGTGTGGTCGTGGTGATTCCACTGTTGTTCATGGGTAGCTTGCTGGTCGAGTCCTTCTTTGCCGTGCCCGGTCTGGGCAGTTACACCATCGATGCGATCAACGCGCAGGATTTTGCCGTTGTACGCGCAATGGTGTTCATCGGTTCGGTGTTGTACATCGTAGGCCTGATCCTGACCGATCTGTCCTATACCCTCGTCGATCCCCGGGTCAGGCTGGAGTAAGGCATGACGTTTCAGCCCGTCCTGTTGTGGACTGACATCCTGCTGTTCATCCTGCTGGCAGCGGTCGGGGCAATGGTGTTGCACGTGCGTGGTCACGAACCGTTGCGAGCGGCGTGGCGCAAGGTGGGGCAGCGCCCCACCGGCATGGCCGCAGCCTGTGTGCTGAGCGCGTTCGTGCTGATCGGTGTGCTCGATAGCCTGCACTATCGCCCCCTGCTGCCTCCGGTGGAAGGGCAGGAGAACGCTGCACCGAGTTATTCGTCCGAGGTGCTCAGTGTGCTCGATGCGGCGCTGGCCGGCTTGCGTCTGAACACCGAAAAAACGTATTCCGCACCGTTTGCGCGTACCTTGTACCAGCGTGAAACGGTCGAGCTGCCGCAAGGCGGACAGGCGCGCATCCATCCCCCGCTGCGTCATGGCGGTGTGCATCTGGGTGAGGGCGATACCGCGACGGCGGACGTGGCGCAAAGGGGGCTGGTGGCCGTCGGCAAGGCTGCATTGTTCATGGCCGCCCTGTTCGTGGTGCTGTCAGTTGCGGTCGCACGGGGGCGCCGGGCGGGGTGGGTGGACGCGGCCCGTGCCATCGTGCGCGGTCATACCACGCTGGCGTGGCGAAGTGCATTGATTGCCCTGGGGGCGATTGCGCTGATGGCGGCGGCCGCGTTCGAGCTGGCGCCGTACTATCACGTGCTGGGTACCGACAAGGTTGGTCAGGATGTGCTCTACCTGTCGTTGAAGAGTGTCCGCACTGCGCTGGTGATCGGAACCTTGACCACGCTCGTGATGTTGCCTTTTGCCGTGGCCCTGGGCATTGCGGCAGGCTATCTTGGGGGGTGGGTCGATGATGTGATCCAGTACATCTATACCGTGCTCAACGCGATTCCCGGCGTGTTGTTGATTGCTGCGGCAGTATTGATGATGCAGGTGGTGATCGACACCCATCCGCAATGGTTTGCAACGGCTGCGGAGCGCTCCGATGCGCGCCTGCTTGCCCTGTGTTTCATTCTCGGCATTACCAGCTGGACCGGTTTGTGCCGCTTGCTGCGCGCAGAGACCCTGAAGCTGCGCGAGCTCGAATACGTGCAGGCTGCACGCGCGTTTGGCGCAAGCACGCCCACCATCCTGCGCCGTCATGTCCTGCCCAATGTGATGCACATTGTGCTGATCGCCCTGGTGATGGATTTCTCTGGTCTGGTATTGGCCGAGGCAGTGTTGTCCTATGTGGGCATCGGCGTGGATCCGACCACGATCAGCTTCGGTACCATGATCAACATGGCGCGGGCAGAACTGGCTCGCGAGCCGATGGTGTGGTGGTCGCTGATGGCGGCATTTGCGTTCATGTTTGTACTGGTGCTGGCGGCCAACCTGTTTGCCGATGTGGTTCGTGACGCTTTCGATCCGCGCCGTCGGTGAAAAGCTGATGTATGCTGCACTGCGGCGAGGCTGGTTGGCACAGGCTTTGCTCGCGTTAACGCTTTCATGCGACTTCCCATTGGATTCGAACGACGATGAAAACGCTGGTTTTCGATAATCGATTTGTGCGCGAGCTGCCGGGAGATCCGGAGGAGGGCCCGCGCATTCGTCAGGTTCATGGCGCCTGTTATTCCCGTGTGATGCCGACGCCCGTGGCCAAGCCGCAGTTGCTGGCATGGTCGCCAGAGGTGGGCGAATTGCTTGGCTGGGGCTTGAGCGATGCGGCCGACCCCGTATTTGCCGAGGTATTTGGTGGTAATCGCTTGCTGCCGGGTATGGAGCCTTATGCCGCGTGCTATGGCGGGCACCAGTTCGGCAACTGGGCGGGTCAGTTGGGCGATGGCCGTGCGATCACGCTGGGCGAGACGGTCAATGCGGCGGGTCAGCGCTGGGAGCTGCAGCTGAAAGGGGCAGGGCCAACGCCCTATTCGCGCCGTGCCGATGGCAGGGCGGTGCTGCGCTCGTCGATCCGCGAGTTTCTGTGCAGCGAGGCCATGCATCATCTGGGCGTGCCCACGACCCGCGCGTTGTGTCTGGTGGGTACGGGCGAGCAGGTGGTGCGTGACATGTTCTACAACGGCAATCCGCAGTATGAGCCGGGCGCGGTGGTGTGCCGGGTGGCACCGTCCTTCATCCGATTTGGCAATTTCGAGATCTTCTCGTCTCGGGGGGATGCCGATCTGCTGGCGAAACTGGTGGATTTCACCATCGCGCGGGATTTTCCCGAGATCGAAGGTTCTCCGACCGAGCGCCGTATTGGCTGGTTTCACGAAGTCTGCCGGCGTACTGCGGTGATGGTCGCGCACTGGATCCGGGTGGGTTTCGTGCACGGCGTGATGAATACCGACAACATGTCCATCCTGGGCCTGACCATCGATTATGGTCCTTATGGCTGGATCGACAATTTCGACACCGGCTGGACGCCCAATACCACCGATGAAGAAATGCGGCGCTACCGTTTCGGGCATCAGCCCAAGATCGCGCACTGGAACCTGTGGCAACTGGCCAATGCACTCTATCCGGCGCTGAAGGATGCGAAAGGGCTGGAGGCGGCGCTGGAAGCCTACTCGGAGACTTACACCCGGGAAAGTCAGCGCATGACTGCCGACAAGCTTGGGCTTGAGGTGTGGCAGGACGGTGATGGTGATCAAGTCGAACGCCTGCACCGTCTGCTGGAAGTCAATGAGGTGGATATGAGTCTGTTCTACCGGGCGCTGGCAGTTTTTGATCCTGACCGGCCGGATTTCTCGGTGTTCGACGATGCGTTCTACGACCCCGAAAAGCGCGATGCCGCACGTCCCGAGTTCGAAGCGTGGTTGGCAGACTATGCTGCCAGGCTGAGTGCACAAGGCGTACCGCAAGCGTTGCGGCAGGAACGCATGAATGCGGTCAACCCGCTCTACGTGCCACGCAACTACCTTGCACAGCAGGCCATCGATCTGGCAGAAAAGGGTGATCTTTCAGGCGTGCACACCCTGCTGGACGTGTTTCGCCGCCCTTATGAGCAGCAGCCGGGACGGGAGGCCTATGCGGCCAAGCGCCCAGACTGGGCAAGGGTACGCCCCGGTTGTTCGATGTTGTCGTGCAGTTCCTGAGCGGGCGCTACGGGTGCGGGGTCAGGCCTTGACCCGCATCAGGCGCTGCTTTTCGCGCTCCCAGTCACGCTTCTTTTCGTCTTCACGCTTGTCGTACTGTTTCTTGCCCTTGGCAAGACCGATTTCGGCCTTCACCAGGCCTTTGTTGTAGTGCAGGTCGAGTGGCACCAGGGTAAAACCGGCGCGCTCGACCTTGCCGATCAGGCGCGCAATCTCGGGGCCATGCAACAGCAGTTTGCGGGTGCGGGTGGGGTCGGCCTTGATATGGGTCGAAGCGCTGGTGAGTGGCGTGATGTGCATGCCGAGGATGAAGATCTCTTCGCCCCGGATGATGATGTAGGCCTCTTTGATGTTGGCACGACCGGCACGGATGGCCTTGACCTCCCAGCCCTCGAGGACGAGTCCGGCTTCGTGCTTTTCCTCGATGAAGTAGTCGTGATACGCCTTGCGGTTGTCGATGATGCTCATGGGCGGAGAGATTGTCCGGGCTGACGGACCGTGCCTTTGCGGTAGAATCGCGCATTTTAGCAGTTCGGCGAAGCGCTCGCCCTGATACCGATGGCAGACGTCAAGAAACTGGTCCTGATCGAATTCACTCCCGCGCAGATGTTCGACTTGGTCGACCGCTGCGAGGACTATCCCCAGTTTCTGCCCTGGTGCGGTGGTGCCGAGGTTCATGCGCGTACTGACGTGACGACCGAGGCGACCATTCACATCAACTACCACGGTATCAAGGCGCACTTTTCCACTGCCAATGAAAAGCATTGGCCGGGCGAGATGATCATCCGCCTGACCGATGGTCCGTTTACGCATCTGGATGGAAGCTGGCGTTTCACGCCACTTGGCGAGACGGCCTGCAAGGTCGAGTTCAGCCTGCGCTACCAGTTTTCCAGCAAGTTGCTGGAGAAGGCGCTGGGGCCGGTGTTCAACCACATCGCCAATACGTTCGTGGATTCCTTCGTCAAACGCGCAGGGCAGGTGTACGGAAAATAATCATGGCCGAACAGATCAGCGTGGAAGTAACGTATGCCCTGCCGTTCCGGCAGGAGCTCGTCACCGTCAAATTGCCCGAAGGTGCGACGGTGCGCGATGCAGTCGAGGCGTCCGGTTTGCTGCAGAAGTATCCCGACATCGAAATCGATGGGCGCAACAAGCTTGGCATCTACGCCAAGCTCACCAAGGCGGATACGGTGCTGCGTGATCGGGACCGGGTGGAGATCTACCGCCCGCTCATTGCCGACCCCAAAGCCGTGCGCAAGAAGCGCGCCGATGAGGGCAAGGTCATGAAGAAGGGCGGGGGGCCGGCAGAGGAAGCGCCCGCTGCCTGATCAGGCAAAGCGGCCCTGCTTATTTGCAGGCCTGATCGATCAGGCGCTGCGTCTGTGCGATTTCCGCATTTCGTGCAGCGTCATCGAGAAACTCCCGTTCGCCTGAAGCATTGAAGCGCGAGATACGCTGGCCTGAGTTCAGCGCCGCAAGCTGGTTGCGAGCCTGTTCGCAGGCCCGCTGGCGGTCCGCTGCCTCGGCGGCCTCTTTTTCTGCCTTGGCTTGTGCTTCTGCCTCCGCTGCCCTGCGCTGCCGGAACTCGAGTTCGCGCTCAGCCAGTGTCTTGGGCTTGGCAGGGTCTGCGTTGGTGTCGGCTTTCTTGCCCTCGGCTGTCTCGCTGGCGGCTTCGCCTGTCGGCATGGGCGGCGGGGTGCGTGTCGGGCGCTGCAATGTCTTCATCTCGCCGGTCGGCGGCGGTGTGTCCGAGTAATGAATCTTTCCATCCTTGTCCTTCCAGCTGTAGATCTGTGCTGCGACGGGCAGCGCAGTAAGAAGCGCCAGCAAGGCAAGGGAAGGGCGGATCATTTGAAGGTCTCCGGTTGTTGCGCCGCTTACATGGGGCGAAGCGCCTCTGTATAATACGGATTTGGTCGAAAGGAAAGAAGCCATGCGAGTGATCCAGAAGGCGCTGACGTTTGATGACGTCCTTCTCGTCCCCGCCCACTCGACGGTGCTCCCGCGCGATGTCGGCTTGCAGAGTCAGGTTACCCGTAACATCCGCCTGAATATTCCCCTGGTATCCGCGGCAATGGATACCGTCACCGAGTCGCGCCTCGCGATTGCCCTTGCCCAGGAAGGTGGCATTGGTGTGGTGCACAAGAATCTGTCGCCTGCAGAACAGGCCGCCGAGGTGCACAAGGTCAAGCGTCACGAATCCGGTATCCTCAAGGATCCAATCACCATTCCGCCGACCATGACGGTGGGCGAGGTGATTGCGCTGCAGCGTCAGCATCGCTTCTCCGGTGTGCCGGTGGTCGAAGGTGCAAAGGTGGTGGGTATCGTCACCAACCGCGACACGCGTTTCGAGACCAATCTGGCTCAGCGTGTTTCTGAAATCATGACGCCGCAGGCACGTCTGGTAACGGTGCGTGAGGGCGCCAGCCTGGACGAAGCACGCGAGTTGTTGCGCGTGCATCGCCTCGAACGCGTGCTGGTGCTCAATGATGCAGGCGAGCTTTCCGGCCTGATCACCGTCAAGGACATGATGAAGTCCACCGAGCACCCGTTGGCGGCCAAGGACGAACAAGGTCGTTTGCGCGTGGCCGCGGCCATCGGCGTTGGGGCGGGCACCGAAGAGCGTGCCGAGTTGCTGGCCGAGGCCGGTGTGGACATGATTGTGGTCGATACCGCTCATGGCCATTCGCAGGGCGTGCTTGACCGTGTGACCTGGGTCAAGAAGCGTTTCCCGCAGATCGAGGTCGTCGGTGGCAACATTGCGACGGCCGCTGCCGCACGAGCGCTGGTCGATGCCGGCGCAGATGGCGTCAAGGTGGGTATTGGCCCGGGCTCGATCTGCACCACCCGCATCGTTGCCGGTGTTGGCGTACCTCAGATCACTGCGATCGATAATGTGGCCAACGCGCTGGCCGGCACCGGGGTGCCGATGATCGCCGACGGCGGCATCCGTTTCTCGGGTGACATTGCCAAGGCGATCGCGGCGGGTGCCAATGTGGTCATGCTCGGTGGCCTGTTCGCCGGTACCGAAGAGGCACCGGGTGAAACCGTGCTGTTCCAGGGGCGTTCCTACAAGTCCTATCGGGGCATGGGTTCCCTGGGTGCGATGGAGAAGGGCGCGGCGGATCGCTACTTCCAGGACAGTTCGTCCAACATCGACAAGCTCGTGCCGGAAGGCATCGAAGGTCGTGTGCCCTACAAGGGTGCGGTGACAGCTGTCATTCATCAGCTGGTGGGTGGCCTGCGGGCATCGATGGGCTACCTTGGGTGCAGCGACATCCCGACCATGCACGCGCGTGCCGAATTCGTGCAGATCAGTTCGGCCGGCATGCGCGAGTCGCATGTGCACGATGTGCAGATCACCAAGGAAGCGCCCAACTACCAGATCAGCTAAGCTGATTCGACATACTCCGGGGCGGCTGCAAGGCCGCCTTTTCCTTTTTGTTGCTGTTTGAGATCTCCGCGCCCATGGCTCACCAGAAAATCCTCATCCTCGATTTCGGCTCCCAGGTTACCCAGCTGATTGCCCGCCGTGTGCGCGAGGCGCATGTGTACTGCGAGATACATCCGAATGACGTGTCGGACGATTTCATCCGTGCCTTTGCGCCCCAGGGCATCATCCTGTCGGGCAGCCATGCCAGTACTTACGAAGATCATCAATTGCGCGCGCCGCAGGCCGTGTGGGATCTCGGCGTGCCGGTGCTGGGTATCTGCTACGGCATGCAGACCATGGCGGTGCAATTGGGCGGAGAGGTCAGCTGGAGCGATACGCGCGAATTCGGCTACGCGGAGGTGCGCGCGCATGGTCATACCGAACTGCTCAAGGGGGTACAGGATTTCTCCACGCCGGAAGGTCACGGCATGCTCAAGGTGTGGATGAGTCACGGTGACAAGGTCACCGCGCTGCCGCCGGGCTTCAAGCTGATGGCGTCGACGCCCAGTTGCCCGATCGCCGGCATGGCAAATGAAGACAAGCGGTACTACGCCGTGCAGTTCCACCCCGAAGTCACCCACACGGTGCAAGGTCCGGAGATCTTCAACCGCTTCGTGCGCGAGATCTGCGGCTGTGCTGGCGACTGGATCATGGGCAATTACATCGAGGAGGCGGTTGCGCGCATCCGCGACCAGGTGGGTGACGAAGAAGTCATCCTGGGCCTGTCCGGTGGGGTGGATTCATCGGTGGCGGCGGCGTTGATCCATCGCGCCATTGGCGATCAACTGACCTGCGTGTTCGTTGATCATGGCCTGTTGCGTCTGAACGAAGGCCAGATGGTCATGGATATGTTCGCCGGTCGCCTGCATGCCAAGGTCGTTCATGTCGACGCAGCCGCCCAGTTCATGGGGCATCTGAAGGGCGTCACCGACCCCGAGCAGAAGCGCAAGATCATCGGCCGCGAGTTTGTCGAAGTGTTCCAGGCCGAAGCCAAGAAGTTGTCGAATGCCAAGTGGCTTGCACAGGGCACCATTTATCCCGACGTGGTCGAAAGCGGTGGTACCAAGACCAAGAAGGCCACCACCATCAAGAGCCATCATAACGTCGGTGGCCTGCCGGAGACCCTGGGACTCAAGTTGCTGGAGCCGCTGCGCGAGTTGTTCAAGGACGAGGTCCGCGAGCTGGGCGTGGCGCTCGGACTGCCCCCCGACATGGTCTACCGCCATCCCTTCCCGGGCCCGGGCCTGGGGGTGCGCATCCTGGGTGAGGTCAAGCCCGAGTTTGCCGACCTGCTCAAACGTGCTGATGCGATCTTCATCGAAGAGCTGCGCTCGACCATCGAACCGAATAGCGGCAAGAGCTGGTACGACCTTACCAGTCAGGCCTTTACGGTATTCCTGCCGGTCAAGAGCGTTGGCGTAATGGGCGATGGCCGCACCTACGATTACGTGGTTGCGCTGCGCGCGGTACAGACCAGCGACTTCATGACCGCCGACTGGGCGGAACTGCCTTACAGCCTGCTGAAAAAGGTGTCGAGCCGCATCATCAATGAGGTGCGGGGCATCAATCGGGTCACCTACGATGTAAGCTCGAAGCCGCCTGCGACGATTGAGTGGGAATGATTCGGCGTCTGGCACCGGCTGGCACCGAGTAGCAAGAGAACACCCATAAGCCCGCGTCACTGCGGGCTTTTTTTGTGATTTCATTCGGCCCCGCCGCCGGCAGGGGCCAGAAGTCGGCGCCGTCCGAACTGGAGCTGCGCGAGACCCGGATACGGGCGCAGATGGAAACCAAGAGGGCGAGACGCCAGGGCAGGAAGGGGCGCGGAGCTTCTTGCTTGTGCTGATGACTGCATTTGTCTATTGTTGCAGTCATGGACAGCAAATGAGAGGTTTTGAATCATGGCAATCCTGACTGTAAGGAATGTGCCCGATGACGTGCATCGCGCTTTGCGCGTGCGGGCGGCCCAGCACGGCCGCAGCACGGAAGCCGAGGTGCGCGAGATTCTGGCGGCCGTGGTCAAACCGGAGGAGCGCGTGCGTGTAGGGGAAGCCCTGGCGGCCATCGGCCGCACGATCGGCCTGAAGAATGAAGATTTCGCCGTCTTCGAGAGTGTGCGCGACAAGACGCCGGCCAAACCATTGAGCTTTGACTGAATGATCGTCCTGGATACCAACGTCGTTTCCGAGGCGATGAAGCCGGAGTCAGACGTGGCCGTAAGGGCCTGGCTGAACGAGCAGGCGGCGGAGACCTTATATCTGTCGAGCGTCACGCTGGCCGAGTTGCTGTTTGGCATCCGGGTGCTGCCGGCAGGCAAGCACAAGAACATGCTCGACCGCGCCCTGAACGAACTTCTGGTGCTGTTCAAAGATCGCGTGCTGCCGTTCGACACGGATGCAGCGCGCCACTACGCCGACCTGGCCGTGACGGCCAAGAACGGCGGGCGTGGCTTCCCGACGCCAGACGGCTACATCGCGGCCGTTGCAGCATCGCGGGGTTTCATCGTGGCATCACGCGACACATCGCCCTATGAAGCGGCCGGTGTGACTGTCATCAACC
This sequence comes from Parazoarcus communis SWub3 = DSM 12120, assembly GCF_003226565.1. GTDB lineage: Bacteria > Pseudomonadota > Gammaproteobacteria > Burkholderiales > Rhodocyclaceae > Parazoarcus > Parazoarcus communis. The sequence goes on from NZ_QKOE01000009.1 coordinate 37,799, forward strand.
CTTGGACGGACGTTTAGGGCCGGGACTCCCCGTAAGGGCCGAGAACAGAATTACCAAAGTCCGGGCCTCAGTGCCCAGGGCGATACCGATTGGCTAGTGGCGTAGCGCTTCGATGAAACCTGGCCGTGGGCAAGCGCGAGCTTGATCAAGGCCGCTCGGTTCCTGCTAAGCAACGCCGTCAAGGCGTTCGCCGGGCGCTTACAGCGTTTCTCAACTCAGGCCTCGTGCGTGTCTGCATGAACGCAGATGCAGCCCTGACCTGATGACTTTGCCCGATACATTGCAGTGTCGGCATCGCGGATGAGTTGATTCGGTTCGCGAGCGCTGCCGCAAAAGGTCGCGATGCCAATGCTCGGCGTGGTCTGGTGAGTGAGTTCGCCCAGGGTGTAAGGTGCGCTCAACGCCTCGCGGAGTTTGTTGGCGATGGTGTATGCCATTTTTGTTGCCGCATCTGCTGCGTTGCCCAGGTTTTCGAGAATCACGACGAACTCGTCGCCGCCGAGACGGGCGACGGTGTCGTCCTGTCGCACGGTTTCTGTCAAACGCCGGGCAATGGCCTTGAGCAGGGCATCACCGGCTTCGTGCCCGGCGCTGTCATTCAAGGCCTTGAACTTGTCGAGATCGATGAACAGTACCGCACCGTGCTGCCTGCTGCGGGCGCTGCTGGCGATGGCCTGATGCAGTCGGTCGTACAGCAAGCGGCGATTGGGCAGTGCGGTCAGCGGATCATAGAAGGCAAGATCACGGATCGCATTTTCGGCCAGTTTCTGTTCCGTGCTGTCGAGTATGACTCCGTCAATGAACGTTGGGTTGCCTTGATCATCGTAGCTTGCGCGACCGCGTTCACTGACCCATTTCGTTTCGCCAGTCCGCGTCCGGATGCGGTATTCAACCTCATAGGCCGTTCGGGCCGCAAAGGCCGCGGCCAGGACTTCCTGAACGTGTTCGAGGTCTTCCTGCTGGATCAGTTTGCCGAACGTCTGTTCTCCACGAATGAAGCTGCCGGCGGCGAACCCGGTCAAGGTTTCCACGCCTGCGCTGACATGAATGAAGCGCCACGGGATGCCTGGTTCGCAACGAAAGACGGTGCCTGGTACGTTTTCGACCAGGGTCTGGTATCGGGCCAGGCTGTCGGTCAAGGCGGCCGCGGCGATGCGCATCCTGCGGCGATGGCGTGCGCTGGTGTACATCACCGTGAACAGCAGCACATTCAACAAGGTGCCGGCAGTCAGCAGTATTTGAGGCTGTATGGTGCGGGTGGCCTCTTCATACTGCTCGCGGCTATGGAAGCGGAGCACCCAGCGCCGACCACTGATCTCCATCGGTGATTCGAGGGTGTAACGCGCATCGCGGACCTGTGCTTGCGACGAAAACAGCAGATTTTCAGGCGCGACGGCGTCGTCATAGACTTCCAGATTCACATCCTGGTCGACCTCGGCGAAGATGCCCCGCATCAGATCGTGTGCTCGAAACGGGGAATAAACGAAGCCAACCAGCGCTGCCCTGCGTTGGGCGACCGTGTCGGTGGGGGCGCCGTTGCGATAGACGGCAAGGTAGATCAGAAAGCCGGGCTGCACATCCTTGCCGGTCTCCTGCACCAGGGTGACCTTTGCCGACAGTGCTGGATTACCCGTGTCCCGGGCGCGCTCCATTGCCTCGCGACGTATCGGTTCGGCGTACATGTCGTACCCGAAGGCCCGCTGGTTGCGGGCGTCGAAAGGCTCCAGGTACAGGATGCTGGAGTAAAGCTCGCGGTCGCCGGCGGGGTGGATGTCGTAGCCTGGAAAGCCGGTTGTGCGGATCTGCGTGACATGGCTGGCAAGCGAGGATCTTGGCACCATCAAGGTGAAGCCGGTGCCCTGTATGCCGGGCAGGGTCTGCTCAAGGGCCAGCAGCGCGACGTACTGGCGCCATTCGTCTACGGTGACGTCATCGCTGGCAGCGAAAAGTGCCCGTCCTCCTCGCAGCACCTGTTCGTAGGCCTGGATCCGGTTGAGCAGAGTCAGTTTTTCCTTGTCGACGCGATAGGCAAAACGATCTTGCGCACGTTGATGGAAAGTGGTTTCGGAGTAATGCCAAAGAGCAAGGGTCAGTATCAGGCCGAGCACCAGCGCCAGGTAGGCGAGTGAGGTGCTTTCGGAAGGGCGCAGTGACCCCGCGTGGGCGCTGATTTCCGGGCTGGACACTTTGCTTCCCTGCGAGTCCTGTATTGAATCCAGTGTTTCACTTTTCCGGGATTCTTGCCAGCCCGGTGCTCGGCTACACTGCGGGAATCATGGTTGGGCAAGGTAATGATGAAGGACGAAGATTTCATGCGTGAGGCGCTGGAGCAGGCGCGTCAGGCCGGTGCTTGCGGCGAGGTGCCTGTGGGAGCGATCGTTGTACTCGATGGCCAGATTGTTGGACGTGGCTTCAACCAGCCGATCGGGCGTCATGATCCGACCGCTCATGCCGAGGTGATGGCCTTGCGAGACGCGGCGCAGCGTCTGGGCAACTACCGGCTGCCCGGTTGCGAGCTGTATGTGACGCTGGAACCGTGTGCAATGTGTTCCGGGGCGATCATGCATGCGCGCATCCGGCGCGTTGTGTTCGGTGCTCGCGACCCTAAAACCGGTGTTGCTGGCAGTGTCATCGACCTGTTTGATGAGGCTCGCCTCAACCATCATGCGACGATCGAAGGCGGCTTGATGGCTGACGAATGTGGCGGCATGTTGTCCGCCTTCTTTGCCGCGCGGCGTGGCAAGACCCTGATCGCCTGAGCGGATCATGCTCCTGATTGTCGATCTCGGTAACCAGTCGATGACCTTGCATGATGAGGCGGGTACCTGTATTCGCCGCTACCGGGTGTCCACGGCAAGGAATGGGCCGGGTGAACGCAGCGGCAGCGAGTGCACACCGCGTGGCTTGCACCGGATCCGCGCCAGGATCGGTGGCGGCGCGGCAGCGGGGACCGTGTTTCGTGGGCGTCGCCCGACCGGCGAAATCTGGTCGCCGGCGTTTGCGGCAGCCCATCCCGGGCGGGACTGGATCCTGTCGCGCATCCTGTGGTTGTGTGGAGAGCAGGTTGGGCTGAATCGGGGAGGCGAAGTGGATTCGATGCGGCGCTACATCTACCTGCATGGTACGGGCGATGACCAACCCATGGGGGTGCCCTTGTCGCATGGTTGTATCCGGATGCGCAACCGCGACATCATCGAACTGTTTGATCTGGTGCCGGCAGGCACCTTTGTGGATATCCGGGAGCACACATGATCACCATCGAAATTCACGATTGGCAGACTGCAGCTACGTGGGCAATGCCTTTGCGAGAGCAGGTGTTCGTCGTCGAACAGGGTGTTCCTGCCGAGCTGGAGCTCGACGAATTTGACCCTCTGTCCCGTCATGCGCTGGCACTGACCGAGGCGGGTGAGGTGGTGGGCACCGGGCGCCTGCTGCCCGATGGGCACGTTGGTCGCATGGCAGTTGCTGCGGAATGGCGAGGTCGCGGTGTGGGTGGGCAGGTGCTGCAGGCACTGCTTGCGGAAGCGGCCAACCGAGGCATGGAGATGACGATCTTGAATGCCCAGGTTGATGCGGTCGGCTTCTATCAACGCTACGGTTTTGTGGCCGAGGACGAAGTGTTCATGGAGGCGGGGATTCCACATCGGGTGATGCGTCGACAGCATAGCGGTGCGTGACTTCGCCAGCCGGCCTGCCACTTGAATCCCACGTCCACTCCGTGAAGCAGACGGTACCTTGCACGTCCCGGGTGATCAGGCTGGAACAGCGGGTGCCGTAGCCCGGTGCTGCGATGAAGGCAGGCGAGAGCCAGCGCTCCCATTCCAGGCTGACCCCGGTGGAGGGCAGCTCGGCGTCTGTAGCGGCCGTGGTGTCGCGTAGCAAGTTCAGAACCGGTGCCCGATCGGGAAGGTGATGCAAAGCCTCCGATAGTGCGGCACGGGCTCGCTCGACTTTGGGCCAGCTGGAGTCGAGCAGGTGATTGGACAGGCCGTAGATGCCAGGCCCGAGCAACTGGATGGTGTTTGTCGTGCTTTCGTGTATGCCCAGGTTGATACCGTCGCTGAGCAGTAGATTGAAACCGGCGTAGTCGGCACTGCGCGTGGCGATACTTTGCAGCGTGGCCTGGGTGTCGCTGGCTGCCTGCAGGGCGTCCCTGACCAGCGCACCGCGCGAGGGGGCGCCTTCGCGTCGCTGGCTGGGGTCGCGGTAATTGGTCAGGGCGGCGAAACGACCGTTTCGACTCAAGCCCATCCACGTTCCCCCCGCTTCCAGATCACGTCCGGCGAGCAGGTCAGGGGCGTCGGTCCACCAGTGCGCCGGACTGGCCGGACGCGCAAGAAACTCGTCACGATTGGCTGCGACGACCAATGGGTAGTCCGGGTGAAGCTGCCACGCAAGAACGATCAGGCACATTCGATGAAGGTCTCGATATGGCGTTGGTTGCCATCGGCCAGCAGGAGCGGCAGACCGGCACGTTCGACTTCCTCGTTCAGTGCTTGCATGAAGGCCACCGGGTCCGGCGCAGGTGGGTAGACCTCCATCCACGTGGTGCCAGCATCCTCGCGGACGAATAGCCGGCCCTGAATGCCGGTCCGATGGGCAAGCGAGGCCTGCATGCTGCGCACGCGGGCCTTAACGCCAGACGCGTCCAGGCCCGCGTTGACCTTGTAGTAAATGAAAAGGTGGGACAAGGCCGGGCGTGCTACCTGCATGCGAACCTCAGGCCAGTGCGTATGGCAGTCCGAGCAAGTCTGCCGGAGGGCCATCAGGCGCACCGACATGAATTTCGCCCGCTTCCGCACAACTGGTCTGCAGGACAGCCAGCGCCTCGAAGCTGCCATCGCTCAAGCGGGCAATATTGACAAGCTTGCCCGCAGACTGGTCGCCAAATGCCGGCGAATACAGGTCCGTACCTGCTGCCGCGGAGCACCCTGCAGGCAGGGCAATCCGGTACATCCGCTTCTTGACCTTGCCCAGGTGCTGCGTACGGGCAACGATTTCCTGCCCGGGATAGCATCCTTTCTTGAAGCTGACGCCGCCGATCAGTTCGTAGTTGAGCATCTGGGCAACGAATTCTTCCTGAGTGGCCAGGGTTACCAGCGGCAGGCCGGCACGAATCATCGCGAGTTGCCACGCATGTGTGCCAGCCGGCGCCGCGCCAGCAGTGTCAAGGCTGCCGAATACGCTTGCAGCCTGTTCGGCCCCCACCACAACAACGTAGTTGTTTGCGTCGAGCGAGAGCACCTGGATGCCTTTGGCCGCAGCAACACTGCGCAAGCCTTCCGGCACGGGAAGGCCGGCTTGCTGGAGCGCGGCGGCCGCACGGGGGCCCGTCACGCCGATCAGTGCGCGCTCGGCAGACAGATCGCCAAGCTTGACCTTGCTACGCAGGATGTACATCGACAATTTCTTGTGCAGGGCGGGCAGGATGTCTGCCGAGATGATCAGGTCGTGACCTTCTCCTTCACGCCATAGCAGGATGCTGGCCAGCATCCTGCCTTTCGGGCTGTTGAAGCTGTTGAGCTGCAACTCGGCTTCGCCGAGCTTGTTGACGTCATTTGAAAACAGATTGTGCAGATAGGGCGCGGAGTCCGGCCCCACGCTCTGCAGCATGCCCAGGTGGGTCAGCGGAACGGCCAGGGTTTCAGCAGCGGCTTCGTTGGGAAAGGAAATGATGCCATTGTCGAGCGTGGCACCTTGATTGGCGAGAAAGTCGGTCCAGGCAGTCATGATCGTATCGGTTCGTGAAGGGGCGTCGGTTGACGTGTTGCAGTATTATAGGGCCCCGCCGCTGTCTGACTGCCTCCATTGATCGCCTTCGGGGTGACGGGGCGTTTTGAGTGGCAAGAAACCGGTTGTCGATGAAGAAAGTCCTTTTCTCCCTGTTGGTCATGGTGCTGCTGGCGTCTGGTGTCGTCTCGGCTGCCGCGTGGTGGTATGCAAACCGTCCGCTTCCATTGTCTCAGCCTGTGGTTGACTTCACCGTGGAGCGGGGGGCCAACATGCGCCAGGCTGCGCAGGCCATCGCGCTTGCTGGGGTCGGTGTGGAGCCGCAACTGCTTTACTGGCTGGCCCGCATCCAGGGCAAGGCGGCCATGATCAAGGCGGGCAGCTATGAGGTTGGACCAGGCATCACCGTGCAGGGGTTGATCCTGAAGCTGTCTTCCGGGGATGTTTCGCAGGGCGAGCTTCTGTTTCCCGAAGGCTGGACCTTTCGTCAGATCCGGGCCGCAATCGAGGCTCATCCTGATCTGAACCCCGACACGGCTGGCCTGACCGAGGCCGAGATCCTGGCCCGGATCGGTGCGACGGCGAGCCACCCGGAAGGTCTGTTCTTTCCCGATACATATCTGTTTGACAAGCGCTCCAGCGCGCTCGCCCTGCTCGCACGTGCGCATCATTCGATGCAGCAGAAGCTCGACGAAGTCTGGGCTGAGCGTGATCCGGCGCTACCGCTGACGTCGGCTTACGAACTGCTGATTCTGGCCTCCATCGTCGAGAAGGAGACCGGCCGCCCGGAGGACCGTGGCCTGGTGGCATCGGTCTTTACCAATCGGTTGCGTATCGGCATGCGCCTACAGACCGATCCCACGGTGATCTATGGCCTGGGGGATCGGTACGATGGACGTTTGCGCCGAATCCATCTCGAGACCGATCACCCCTGGAATACCTACACCCGTGCCGGGCTTCCGCCGACCCCTATCGCCATACCGGGGCTGGCCTCATTGCGTGCGGCGGTCAAACCCGAGAAGTCCGATTTCCTGTATTTCGTCGCGCGTGGCGACGGGTCGAGTCAGTTTTCGCGCAACCTCGACGAACACAATCGCGCGGTCAATCGATACATTCGTGGAGGCGGCAGTTGAATCAAACATCGGCAAGAGGCCGTTTCATTACTTTCGAAGGTATCGACGGTGCGGGCAAGAGCAGCCAGATCGAGGCTGTCGTATCCGTGCTGCGGGAGCGCGGGATAGCGGTCGAGCAGTCGCGCGAGCCTGGGGGGACGCCGCTGGGTGAACGTCTGCGTGATTTGCTGCTGCACGAGCCGATGCATCTGGAGACTGAAGCGATGCTGATGTTCGCCGCACGTCGCGAACATGTCGCGCGTCTCATCGAGCCGGCCTTGTCTGCCGGGCGCTGGGTGGTATGCGATCGTTTTTCCGATGCGACCTTTGCCTACCAGGTCGGCGGTCGGGGATTGGATGCAGCCAAGTTCGATGTACTGGAGTCATGGGTGCATCCGGGTTTGCAGCCCGATCTTACGCTGCTGTTCGATTTGCCTCCGGAAGTGGCTGCGAGCCGGGTCCGCTCGACGGGCGTGAATCCAGACCGTTTCGAGCGCGAGCAGCGGGATTTCTTCGTCCGCGTGCGGGATGCCTATCTTGAGCGCGCGCACAGGGCGCCGCAGCGGATCCGCATCATTGACGCAGACCGCTCGCCCGAGCAGATTCGGGCGCAGATCGAGGCCATCGTGGCTGAGCGCTGGTTCGCATGATCGCTCCTTGGCTGGAGTCTTACTGGCAGCGTCTGATCGACCTGGATCAGCGCCTGCCTCATGCGCTGCTGTTTGTTGGACCGCCGGGCTTGGGCAAGCGCGACCTGGTCGAGCATCTTGCCGCCCGGCTGTTGTGCGATACGCCTGCCGAGAATGGCGCGGCTTGTGGTCAATGTGCCGCCTGCCGATGGCGGCTGTCAGGCAATCACCCGGATCTGTACCGTGTCGTCCCAGCCTCTGCGCAGGATGCAGAGGAAGGGGATGAAGCAGCCCCCGCTGCAGAGTCCACAGCCAAGGCGAAGTCCAGCCAGATCCTGATTGACCAGATCCGTGAAATTCAGGACGCCCTTGCAGTGACCGGGCATCATGGCAGCCGCCGGGTCGTCATCATAGATCCGGCTGAAGCGATGAATGTGTTTACGGCCAACGCTTTACTGAAATTGCTCGAGGAGCCGCCTGCTGGCTGCAGCTTCCTGCTGGTTTCTTCGGCGCCACGTCGCTTGCTGCCGACCATACGCAGCCGCTGTCAGCAGTGGGCGGTCGGACGGCCTGGTGCCAGGCTACTTGAGCAATGGCTGGCCGCGGAGGGCGCTGCACTGGCGCCCTTGCTGACGTTGTGCGGTGGCATGCCGATGGCAGCCAAACGTCTTGCCGAGCAGGGCGGGGCCGCCTGGCGCGACCGTTTCGTCAAGGACCTTGCTGCCGGTGGTTTCGATCCCCTGCGGCTTGCGGGTCAGTGGGAGAGTTGGTTGAAGTCCAAGGACGCGCTTGCCGGAGGCTTCAATCTGGTCATGCTGGTCGACTGGTTTCAACGTTGGGTCAGTGATCTGGCGGTATTCAAACTGGGTGGAGTGGTGCGTTTCTTCCCTGATCAGACTGCCGCCCTGTCTGACCTGGCTAAACGTGCCGACGTGGCGGCACTGAGCAACTGTTACAATGAAACCCTGCAGATCAGGCGGGTGGTAACCCATCCGCTCAATCTCAGGTTGTTTCTAGAAGACATGCTGATGCGCTATGCGCGCGCCTTCAAAGGATCCCGCAATTGAGCGAAGCTGCCCGCCCGCAGGTTGCACGCCCCAGCGTGCTGTCGCTGAACATCAACTCCAAGTCGGCGCTGTACGCCGCCTATATGCCGTTCCTGAACAACGGCGGGATTTTCGTCCCGACGCCCAAGGCTTACAACCTGGGTGACGAAGTGTTCATGCTGCTGCAGTTGATGGATGACCCCACCAAGCATCCGGTTGCCGGCACGGTTGTCTGGTTGACACCGCAAGGGGCGCAGGGTGGAAAGGCGGCGGGCATTGGTGTGCAGTTTTCTGCCGATGAGGCGGGCACAGCCCTGCGTCATCGCATCGAGCAGGTTCTGGCGGGGCACCTCGGCTCCAGTCGTCCCACCCACACACTCTGAATACGCGGATGTTTGTCGATTCACACTGCCACCTTGATTTCCCGGATCTCGCCGAACGTGAGCCCCAGTTGCTGGACAACATGCAGGCGGCCAATGTTGGGCAGGCCCTGTGCATCAGCGTCAAGCTCGAGGATTTCCCACGCGTGCGTGCGCTGGCCGAACGCCATGCCAATCTCTGGGCCTCGGTGGGGGTGCATCCCGACAACGCCGATTGCGAAGAGCCGGACGTCGACCGCTTGCTTGCGCTTGCCGATCACCCGCGTGTGGTGGCGATCGGTGAGACCGGGCTGGACTATTATTGGCACAAGGACGCGCCGGAATGGCAGCGGGCGCGTTTCCGGACCCATATCCGTGCTGCGCGTAGCTGCGGCAAACCCTTGATTGTGCATACCCGAAGCGCAGCGGCAGATACCATTCGACTGCTGCAGGAAGAAGGCGCTGCCGAGTGCGGCGGCGTGATGCACTGCTTTACCGAATCGCGGGAAGTCGCTGAAGCCGCACTGGCGCTGGGTTTCTATATCTCTTTTTCGGGGATCGTCACCTTTCGTAACGCCCGCGAACTGAAGGACGTGGCATCTTGGGTGCCGCTGGACCGCCTGCTGATCGAGACTGACGCGCCGTATCTGGCGCCGGTGCCGCATCGGGGCAGGACCAATGAACCCGCCTGGGTCGTTCATGTGGCAGAAGAGATCGCGCGCTTGCGCGATGTTCCGCTGGATGTCATCGAGCAGGCGACCACCGAGAACTTCTTCCGTCTCTTCCGCCATGCTCAGCCCTGACATCATCCGCAAGTTCCTCATCGCCGCTGCCAGCAGCTTCCTGCTTGCCGGACCGGTTGCAGCCAGCAGTTACGACGATGCACTCAACTCGGCCCGCATGGGCGATACCCGGCTGCTGGTCGATCTGTTGTCGCGTGGTATCGACCCGAATACGGTCGATAGCAGCGGCAATACCTTGTTGATCATTGCAGCACGCGAGGGCAATGCTGAAACCGTGGCAGCGCTGGTCGCTTATCGTCCCCGCCTGGACTACCGCAACCTGACAGGCGACAGTGCCTTGATGCTGGCCGCGCTGCAGGGGCATGAAAAGGTGGTGGATGTTCTGCTCAATGCGGGTGCGCCTTTGAATCATGCGGGCTGGACGCCGTTGCATTATGCTGCGTTCGAAGGACGCCTGGCGGTCGTGGAGCGTCTGCTGCGTGCCGGGGCGGATCTCAACCTGCTGGCACCGAATCAGTCCGACGCCTTGATGCTTGCCGCACGTAATGGTCACATCGATGTCGTGCGCAAGCTGATCGAGGCGGGCAGCGTGCTCGACCGCAAGAACGACGCCGGCCTGACCGCCGAGGAGTGGGCACGCTCGCGTGGCAATACCGATATTGCCGACCTGATCGCCAAGGCACGGAAGGCGCGTTGAGGCGAGGGCTGCAAATCCGGTTGTAAGGCGTTGCCTGGTCGGTACGTCGGCTGGAACAGCGCTAAATGCACTTCTGTGGTGCATTGATCGACATTTAAGCGATAATCGCACTTTTTTGGTGCGAGGGTGTGCTGTGTCGATAAAGTATCAATCTGCCCATGAGTTCCTGACACTGGTTGCCGAACGCAATCCCGGACAACCAGAGTTCCTGCAAGCCGTTACCGAGGTCGTCGATAGCCTGTGGCCCTTCATCAAGGCCAACCCCAGGTATGCGGAACACGGCTTGCTTGATCGCTTGGTCGAACCGGAGCGCGCCATCCTGTTCCGGGTGTCGTGGGTGGATGATCACGGCGAGGTCCGCGTCAATCGTGGCTATCGTATCCAGCACAGTTCGGCGATTGGCCCCTACAAGGGGGGGATTCGTTTCCATCCTTCGGTCAATCTGTCCATCCTCAAGTTTCTCGCCTTCGAACAGACCTTCAAGAATGCACTGACCACGCTGCCGATGGGCGGCGGGAAGGGGGGTTCGGATTTCGATCCAAAGGGACGTAGTCCGGGCGAGGTGATGCGTTTCTGCCAGGCGTTCGTGACCGAGTTGTATCGGCACATTGGGTCGGATACCGACGTACCCGCGGGTGACATCGGGGTCGGCGGGCGTGAGGTCGGCTACATGGCAGGGATGATGAAGAAGCTGTCGAACCGTGCCGATTGCGTTTTTACCGGCAAGGGCCTGAGCTTTGGGGGGTCGCTGATCCGCCCCGAGGCAACCGGCTACGGTACGGTGTATTTCGCTGAGGAGATGCTGCGTCACGCCGGGCGGTCACTGGAAAACATGCGTGTTTCGGTTTCCGGCTCCGGCAATGTTGCGCAGTATGCTGTCGAAAAAGCGATGGCGCTGGGCGCGCGCGTGATCACGGTATCGGATTCAAGCGGAACCGTCGTTGACCCCGAAGGATTCACCGAGGAGAAGCTGGCGGTCCTGATGGAGGTCAAGAATCACCTCTATGGCCGAGTCAGCGATTATGCCGAACGTGTTGGCGTGCATTTCGAACCGGGTCGGCGGCCGTGGCATGTGCCGGTCGACGTCGCCTTGCCCTGCGCGACCCAGAACGAACTCGATGGCAATGATGCGCTGATGCTGGTCCGGAACGGCGCAATCTGCGTGGCCGAGGGGGCGAACATGCCGTCGACCGCCGATGCGGTAAGGGTGTTCGAGGAAAACGGCGTGTTGTACGCGCCGGGCAAGGCAAGCAATGCGGGCGGGGTGGCGACCTCGGGACTGGAAATGAGCCAGAACGCGATGCGCATGTCGTGGACCCGTGAAGAGGTCGATGCCCGCTTGCTGGAGATCATGCGTGGCATCCACGCGGCGTGTATCAAGCACGGTACGCGTGACGATGGCCGGGTCAGCTACGTCGATGGGGCCAATGTTGCGGGCTTCGTCAAAGTGGCTGATGCCATGCTGGCGCAAGGGGTCATCTGATTGTGCTCACGGGGTGAGACCTTCAGGGGCTCACCCACCGGGATTCCCGTCGTGGATCTGGGGCATGTCCGTGACTCAGGCTGAGGCAATCCAGCCTTCGATCGGATCGAAGCCGGCGGGAAGGCCGTAGTCTGGCGCTCCGGCCTGCAGGCAGCCGGCGGCCTGAATCAGCGCCAGACAGGCATCCAGCCGGTCGCCGCTGGCGTCCGAAATCAGCTGCGTCCGTTGTGAGTCATCGAGTAGTAGTGGCAGGCGTTGCGGGTGCTCACCCTGGGTCAAGGCGTCAACAATACGGTGACGCGTGGCGGTGCGTTCTGCGGTCTGTTTGCGTTTGTCGTCACTCTTATACGAGTCGGCAGTGATCCGTCGTGCCAGCAGGCCGGGGTAGGCTTCCACCGCGACGCGTGCCGGGTCACCGCAATACATGCCGACCACACTGACGTTTGCAGCCAGCAGGCGGGGGGCGCCTTCAAGAAACATCAGTCCAACCGGTGGATTCACCAGTTTCAGCGGGCTGTGCGAGCGGGCAGGCAGGTCGGTGGCGCGGTGCGCATAGCGGCGCCCCACCGGGCGTTGTTCGCGATAGGCGTCGAGGGTGGCGCGAAAACGCGCCCGCCCCATGGCAGTACAGTGGGCAAGGAGGGCGGGCCAGTGGTCTGGCCAGCCCAGCTCAAGCACGGCTTCCCGCGGTAGTCCAAACGGAAAGTCAAATCCACCCAGCCAGGGGCCAGGCTGGGCGAGCACGTTTTCGAAGCTTTGCCAGTCCGGACAGGCGAGCAGGGAGTCGAGCCGAATGCCGTCTGCGCTTAAATGCCCCCAGGCGATGGTAATGGGTTTGGTGCGTTGTGGTGATGAGGTGAAGTCAACGCCGAGCAGTCGTATCGTGCTGCTTATGTCGATTTCAGCGCTGTTCATGCTCATAGCACTCAGCTGCAATCTTCACGGTATTGAAGTGTATCGTCACGGTGTCATCGATCGGGTTGGCGTAGCCACCTGCCATTGCAATCGCAACGGGTGTGGTGCGATCCCGGCAGCGTGCCAGGACGCGACGGTCACGCTCGGCAAGACCCTCGATGCTGAGTGAAAGGCGGCCGAGACGGTCTCCAGCGTAGGGGTCCGCACCAGCCAGATAGATGACGAAGTCCGGTGCAAAGCCGTCGAACACCTGATCGAGCGCTCCATCGAGCGCATTCAGGTAGGCCTCATCCCCGGTTTGATCGGGCAGGTCAATGTCAAGGTCACTGAGTTGCTTGCGGAAGGGGAAGTTCTTGGCCCCATGAAGGCTGCAGGTGAATACGCCTGCCTGGCCTGCAAGGATTGCGGCAGTGCCATCACCCTGATGGACGTCGCAGTCCACGATGGCAATGCGCCGTATCCTTTCTTGTGCACGCAAGGCCAATGCGGCAATGGCGGCATCGTTGAATACGCAGAAACCTGAGCCGAAGTCGCGGTGTGCGTGATGCGTGCCACCTGCAAGATTGACGCCGCAGCCCTCGTTCAGTGCGGTCCGGCAAGCAGCCAGCGTGGCGCCTGCCGAGCGCCGGGAGCGCTCGACCATCTCTGGAGACCATGGGAAACCGATACGACGGATCTCGGCCGTATCCAGTGTTCCGTTGCAGACCCTTTGCAGGTAAGCGGCATCGTGCGCACGAAGGATGTCAACATCGGGCGCCGCATCCGGAACGCAGAGATCGTCAGGCGAGAAAATGCCGGATCCGACCAGACGCTCTCGCAGTCGAGCGTACTTGACCATCGGAAAGCGATGGCCAGTCGGCAGCGGTAGTACGAAATGGTCGGCGTAGTAGAGCTTCACAGGCGTCGGGTCGCAATCATTCTGGGTCGCCCGCGCAGCTCAGCGGCTGCCAGCCGCACGGCGAACCTGGGCGACCTATACCTGCAGCAGGCTGGCGACGGGGGCGTCAGCATCGGTGTAGAGGCTTTCGAATTCGTCCTCGGGCACCATGGTAACGGCAATTTCGGGTTCGTGCCCGCCACCACCCAGTATCACCCCACGCAAGGGGGATACATCGGCAAAGTCCCGCCCCCAGCCGATGGTCACGTGTTCCAGCGCGGGCAGCAATGCATTGGTGGGGTCAAAGTCCACCCACCCCACTCCGGGGCAGAATACTGACACCCAGGCGTGCGTGGCGTCTGCCCCAATCAGCCGCGGCTTACCCGCAGGAGGGCGGGTCAGGATGTAGCCGCTGACGTAGCGCGCGGCCAGGCCTATCGAGCGCAGACAGGACAGCATCAGATGGGCGAAGTCCTGGCAGACGCCGCGGCGGTTCTCCAGCACTTCGGTCACTGGTGTCGAGATGTCCGTCGCTTCCGGGTCGAAAGTGAACTCGTGAAAGATCCTTCGCATCAACCTGTCTACGCCGACCAGCAAAGGGACTCCGGCTGGGAAGTCGGTCGCGGCAAAGTCGGCGAAATCTCGCTTTACCCGCACGTGTGCGGACTCGAACAGGTAGCCACAGGCCTCGAGCATGGCCGCATCGAGAAAGCGTCCGGCCCGATAGGCGAGTTGGTCGCGCACACTTTCCCAGGCTGGAGAGGCGGCCAGATCGGGCAAGGGTTTGGACTCCAGCTCAACCCAACTCTCGGCGCGGATGAACAAGGTGTCGTGATCACGTTCGAAGTGCATCGAACGCACCGGATTGCCGAATCCATCGGCAAAGTCCTCGATACGCTGGGGTTCGGGCACGATTTCGATGCGGTGGCTGACGCAGTGCTGCCCAGGCAATTCACGTGGGGTCAGGCGCAACATCTGGCGCGACTCGCCCACCGGTTGATCGTAGCGGTAGAGCGTGTCGTGGCGGATATGGTAACGGACGATGGTCATGCAACCCTCCGCAGCTGCATCGGCCGCAGGGTATGGGTGAAGTAGCGGCGATGGACCTCGTCCGACAGGTTCTGCGCCACGCTCATCGATTCGGCGAGCAGCGTGCGCAGGGTGCCGAGGGCCAGTTCGCAGTCCTCGGCCTCGAACCGGGTGAGATCGAAGTTTTCCAGGCGGCGTGCCAAGGGATCGATCATCAGTGACGGGTAAGGGTGACCAAGTTCGCGGGAGCTACGGGCAAGATACTTCTGCAGCACGTCGACCTGAAAGCCGACCGAGTGTGGATTGGTACGGTCGAATACGATCAGGTGCAGCACGGGCAGCAGCTCGGGCACCCGGCGATATCGTGCTCGATAGGTGACGATGGAGTTCACTGCTTCCAGCAGCCATTCGAACATGCGTTCGCGTACTTCGGGTTCAGCCGACATCGGAACCGAAATCAGGCCGGCGAGACCCTCCAGGCGCTCGATGCGCCGCCCGAGGATGAGGAAACGCCAGCCTTCATCACGGGTCATGTCGTCCATGGCGAAACCGGCCAGCGAGATACAGGATTGCATGACCCGGTCGATTGCGGACAGCGCCTGATCGGTACTGGTGACCTGTTCCGATAGCAATTGCTCAAGCCGGTTCAGGGCATGCCAGTTGTCCGAGGACAGGCGTTCGCGCACCTGGCTGGCGGAAAAGCTCAAGGCGCGCAGGTTGGATGCCACCGATCCCGGCTGCTTGTCGTCGAGCAGGGCCGCGATCAGTTCTGCCTCGATATTCTCGGGGCGATCATCGGCGTCGATGTCTCCCAGCACGCCCAGGCCGCGGGCGGCCTCAAGCAGACCAGCCAGGCTCTGCACGGTATCGGCATCGGTGCTGGATGCGCGTGGCAGCGCAGCACGGATCAGTCGCGCGCTGGCCTCGACGCGCTCGGCGTAGCGCCCCATCCAGAACAGGTTTTCACCCAGACGTGAGGGAATATCGGCACCACCGCAGACCAGGTCGATGACGCCCAGACGGCGTTTGAGCAGGCTGGTGCGCACAACGGGTGCATCGGCGCGGATCCAGGTGTCTTTGGACAGCCCGCCGCGCTGCATCGAGATCACCTCCATGCCGGCACGGGGCGCAACCCGGCCCAGTGCCCCGGGCATTACCGTATAGTCGTCGCCGGTGGCGCTGGCGAAGACACGGATGCCGACCGAGCGTGGCAGCAGACGACGGTTCCACACTGGCGCCTGCGACAGCCGAACCCATTCTTGTGCCACATAGGCGTGAGGTTGAGCGAGGATGCGCTCGATCATGCGACGGCGGGAGTCGCCCTTGAGTTCGTGACCAAACACCGCCTCCATGCGCATGCTGGGAAACGCCGGCTTGATGACCAGTTCGTCGAGATGCTCGAGTACGTATTCCAGTGCCGGCGCTTCGCCGCACCACCAGGATGCCACTGACGGCATGGCCAGCGGCTCGCCGAGCAGGCGCTGGCAGATAGCCGGCAGGAAGCCGAACAGGGCGCCTGACTCGAGCACGCCGCTGCCCAGTGCGTTGGCCATCAGCACGCGACCGGCGCGAATGGCCCCCAGCAGGCCGGGGATGCCCAGCGCCGAGTCGGCACGCAGTTCAAGCGGGTCGCAGAAATCGTCGTCCAGCCGTCGCAGGATGGTGTGGACCCTGCGCAAACCGCGCAAGGTTTTGAGGAATACCGTGTTGTCGCGAACCGTGAGGTCCTGCCCCTCGACCAGTGGAAAACCCAGGTAACGGGCCAGAAAGGCGTGCTCAAAGTAGGTTTCGTTGTAGGGTCCGGGGGTCAGCAGCACGGTCAGCGGCACATCGCCATCGGCCGGTGCAAGCCGGGCCAGGCTGTCCTGCATCGAGCGGAAGTAGCTGGCCAGCGGATTGACGTGCAGTTCGCGAAAGGCGTCCGGGAATGCCCGCGATACGATGATCCGGTTCTGCAGCGCGTAGCCTGCACCCGAGGGGCCCTGCGTGCGATCGGCGATCACCCACCAGCGCCCATCCGGGGCGCGTGCCAGGTCGGCCGCGTAGCTGAACAGCCAGACGTTGCCCGGCGGCTGCACGCCACGGGCGGGCCATTTGAAGCCGTGCTGGCCGAACACCAGCGCGGGCGGGATGAGGCCTTCGCTCAGTAGCGTCTGCGGACCGTAAAGATCGGCCAGGATCGCGTTCATCAGGCGGGCGCGCTGCGAAATCGAGGCCGACAAGGTGGCCCATTCTTCCGAGCCGACGATCAGCGGCAGCATGTCGAGTTCCCAGGGGCGTTTGGTCCCCTTGGGGTCGGCATAGACGTTGTAGCTGACCCCGTCAGACTCGATGGAGTTGCGTACGAACTCTGCCCGACGGATCAGTGCTTCGTCGGGGAAGTTCTCGAGCCGTTCCGCAAACGGTGCCCAGTGTTCACGGGCTTCGCCACGCGAAGAGAGCATCTCGTCGTAGCGGTTTGCGCTGAACGGATAGGATTCGATGAGACCAGCAGGCATGGGTGCAAATGAGCACGCCGCCCCTCGATGAGGGACGGCGTGGAGCTTAGTAGTGACGCAAGTCTAGCGTGAAAGGGAACTCCGGGTGCGTGCGAACTTCCCCGATCGACATCTTGCCCGGAGTGTGCCCGATGCGGAAGAAACGCGCCATCCGGCGGCTTTCGGCCTCGAAGGCATTGACCGGGAAGGTGTCGTAGCTGCGCCCGCCCGGATGCATCACATGGTACTGGCAGCCGCCGATGCTGCGCTGGTTCCAGGTGTCGACCAGGTCGATGGTCAGCGGGCTATCCACGCCGATGGTCGGGTGCAGCGCGGAGGAGGGTTGCCAGGCACGGTAACGCACGCCTGCAACAAACTCGCCGACTGTGCCGGTGGGTTGCATTGGCATCGGTACCCCATTGCAGGTCACCACGTAACGGTCAGGTGCGGCGCCGGTGAGCTTGACCTGCAGGCGTTCCAGCGACGAATCGACGTAGCGGACCGTACCACCGGCCGAGCCTTCCTCGCCCATGACGTGCCAGGGTTCGAGCGCGGCGCGCACCTCGAGGGACATGCCCTTGACGGCAAAATCTCCGTATTTGGGGAAGCGGAACTCCAGGTGCGGGGCAAACCACTCTGCCTTGATCGGGTAACCGTCAGATTGCAGGTCTTCGATCACATCGCAGAAGTCCTGCCAGACAAAGTGCGGCAGCAGGAAGCGGTCGTGCAGCTCGGTGCCCCAGCGCACCAGCTTGGGCGGGGTGTAGGGGTCTTTCCAGAAGCGGGCGATCAGCGCACGCAACAGCAACTGCTGGGTCAGGCTCATGCGCGCGTGCGGAGGCATTTCGAACGCGCGCATTTCCAGCAGGCCAAGGCGGCCAGTGGGGCCGTCGGGCGAGTACAGCTTGTCGATGCAGAACTCGGCGCGATGGGTATTGCCGCTGACGTCGATCAGCAGGTTGCGCAGCAGGCGATCGACCATCCACGGAGGGCAGCCATTGGGGGCGCTTTCGATGACCCGGCTCATTTCCTTGAAGGCGAGTTCGATCTCTGCCACCGAGTCGTTGCGCGCTTCGTCGATACGGGGGGCTTGGGAAGTCGGACCGATGAACAGACCAGAGAACAGGTAGGACAGGCTGGGGTGGTTGTGCCAGAAGCTGATCAGGCTGCGCAACAGGTCGGGCCGGCGCAGGAAGGGGGAATCCGCAGGCGTCGCGCCACCCATGACAAAGTGGTTGCCCCCACCGGTGCCCGTGTGACGACCGTCGACCATGAACTTCTCGGTCGTGAGTCGTGAGTAGTGTGCTGCTTCGTACAGATGGGTGGTCTGGTCGACGAGCTCGTCCCAGCTGCTTGCCGGATGAATGTTGACTTCCACCACGCCGGGGTCGGGGGTGATGCGGAAATGCTGCAGGCGTGGGTCGCGCGGCGGCTCGTAGCCCTCGAGGATGACGGGCTGGTTGAGCCATTCTGCGGACGCTTCGACAGCGGCAACGATCTCCAGGTAGTCCTCCAGAGTCGCGACTGGCGGCATGAAGATGTAGAGCGTACCGTTACGGGCTTCGGCGCACATTGCGGTACGGGTGATCCAGCCCGCGGACTCCTTGCTTTGCGGACGGCGATCGCTGCTCTCTGCCAGGTTGCGGGCAGGGCCGCGGGCGGGAGCATGGGTTTTGCCATTGCCACCGTCACCCAGTGGGGCCGTACTGCCCGGGACGGCTTCGCCACGGATGTTGCGCTGCAATGCGGCGGCATCCAGGCCGGAGGCCGGGCCAAACTGATGGCGCAGTGCGGCGTGTGCGGGTAGCGGCGCAAAGGTGTCGAAGGGGTCTGGCTGGTGGATCCACGGATAGTCGCCCGGGGTGACCCAGGGAAGCGAGTCCAGTGGCATGCGATAGCCCATCGCCGAGTCACCCGGGAACAGGTAGCAGCGTTCGCTGCGCAGGAACCAGGGGCCGGACTGCCATTCACCCGTGGCCGGGTTGCGCGCAACCGGGAATGCGTAGCCAGTGACCTTGGTCAGGCCCTGGGTGTAGACCTTCATCAGGCGTTCGCGCTCCATCTCGTCGTCCAGCCGGGCGTCGAACGGATCGACGTTGGCCGGCAGACGGCGCTCACGCCACATGTAGTAGAAGACATCTTCATAAGCCGGAAAGACGAATTCCGGCGACAGCCCCAGGCGGTCGGCAACGCAGCGCAGGAAGCGCCCCGCGATGATGTCATCGGCCCCGCTGGGCTGGCTTTCGTTGGCGATCAGGTCCTGGCGCGACCACATGGGTTCTCCATCCTTGCGCCAGTAGCAATTCAATGACCATCTCGGCAGCTGCTCACCCGGGTACCACTTGCCCTGGCCGAAGTGAACCAGACCGTTCGGCCCATATTTGTTGCGTAGACGGTGATACAGGTCGGTAGACAGGCGTTTCTTGTCCGGCCCCATCGCCGCGGTGTTCCACTCCGCACCGTCGGGATCGTCCACCGATACGAAGGTGGGTTCGCCACCCTGGGTCAGGCGCACGTCGTGCTCGACCAGTTCGGCGTCGATCGCATGGCCTAGCTGTTCGATCTCGACCCACTGTTCCTCGGAATACGGTTTGGTGACGCGGGGGGCCTCCCAGATGCGGGTGACCTTCATCTCATGCTCGAATTCAACCTCGCATTCGTCGAGCGCGCCGGTGATCGGTGCGGCCGAGGTAGGGTCCGGCGAGCAGGCAAGCGGGATGTGGCCTTCGCCGGCGAACAGGCCCGAAGTGGGGTCGAGTCCGATCCAGCCCGCACCGGGCAGGTAAACCTCGCACCAGGCATGCAGGTCGGTGAAGTCGGCTTCCGGTCCGCTGGGGCCATCCAGCGACTTGACGTCCGCTGTCAGCTGGATCAGGTAGCCGGATACGAAGCGGGCGGCCAGGCCCAGGTGACGCAACAGCTGAACCAGCAGCCAGGCCGAGTCGCGGCAGGAGCCGGATTGTTTTTCCAGGGTTTCTTCCGGCGTCTGCACGCCGGGCTCAAGACGGATCAGGTACTTGATGTGCTGGTACAGATCACTGTTTACCTTGACCAGAAAGTCGACGCTGCGCTGTTCGCTACGATCGATGGTGTCGAGGTAGGCCTGGAACTTAGGCGTCGCCGGCAGTTTGAGCAAGTACGGCGCGAGTTCGTGACTCTGCCAGTCTTCGTACTTGAAGGGAATGGTTTCCGCGTAAGGTTCGAGGAAGAAGTCGAAGGGGTTGATGACCGCCATTTCCGCGACCAGATCCACTTCGATACGCAACTGCGTCGTCTTTTCGGGGAAGACGAGTCGGGCAAGGTAGTTGGATTGGGGATCCTGCTGCCAGTTGACGAAATGGGTTTCAGGCAACACACGCAGCGAATAGGACAGGATGCGGGTCCGGCTGTGCGGTGCCGGGCGCAGGCGTACAACTTGCGGACCGAGGTTGATCGGACGGTCATAGTTGTAGGTGGTGACGTGAGACAGCGCCACGTGAATCGACATGAAGACTTCCTCTTGGTCAGGCTGGATGAGAATGCAAGAGCAATTCCCGCGCCATGGTAAGTGTTTGATTTAGGAATGCAAATGATGCTTCGATGCACCGGAATGGTGCGCGCCCTGTTTTGGGGCGCACCGTAATCGTTCAGGGTCTTTGCGGCGCCGTCATGCCACGTGTGCATCGCTCCTGTAATACACTGGTCGTCCCCTGCAGAACATCCATAAGACGAGGCGAAAACATGAGCGTCATCGATATCGTCCGCCCTGCCCATTACCGTTTGAAGGCGATTCGTCAGGACATTCACGCCCATCCCGAACTTGCGTTTGCCGAGCACCGTACCGCGGACATTGTCGCCCGGCACCTGGAGGAGGCCGGCATCGAGGTTCATCGCGGTCTGGGTGGAACCGGCGTGGTCGGGGTCATCCGCAGTGGTCGTGGGCTGCGTGCGATCGGCTTGCGCGCCGATATGGATGCACTGCCCATCACGGAGCGCAATACCTTTGCGCATCGTTCAGTGCACGAAGGCTGCATGCATGCCTGCGGCCACGACGGGCACACCACCATGTTGCTGGGTGCGGCGCAGGTGCTGGCGGAGCGCAAGGGTTTCGACGGCATTGTGTATGTGATCTTCCAGCCCGCCGAAGAGGGCGATGGCGGTGGGCGGGTCATGATCGAAGATGGCCTCTTCGAGCGTTTTCCGATGGAGTCCGTCTACGGCATGCACAACTGGCCGGGGATGCCCGCGGGGCATTTTGCCGTGCACGACGGGCCGGTGATGGCCAGTGCTGACCGTTTCGACATCCGCATTCTTGGGGTGGGTGCCCATGCGGCAATGCCCCACCTGGGTGTGGATCCGATTGCGGCGGGTGCCGCCCTGGTTCAGTCCATTCAGACCATCGTATCGCGTACGCTCGACCCGAACGACGCTGCGGTGGTGTCGGTCACCCAGTTTCATGCAGGTGAGGCCTACAACGTGATTCCGGACCGGGCGGAACTGTCGGGTACGGTCCGTGCCTTCTCCGAAGCGGTGCAGGATCGTATCGAGGCCCGTCTGCGTGAATTGTGCAATGGCGTGGCGGCGGCGTATGGCCTGAACGTCGAGTTTGCCTATCGCCGCGGCTATCCGCCGACGATCAATAGCTCGGCTGAAGCCGCGTTCTGTGCGGAAACGGCGCGCACTCTGGTGGGCGCCGATCGTGTCGTCACCAATGCAAGACCCAGCATGGGGGCAGAGGACTTCGCCTACTTCCTGCAGCGCAAACCTGGCGCCTATGTGTGGATCGGCAATGGGCCGGGCGAGGGTGGCTGCACCCTGCACAACCCCAACTACGACTTCAACGACGAGATCATTCCGGTGGGCGTGGCCTACTGGGTGGAGCTTGCCCGACGCCTGCTGCCCGAAACACGTTGAACATTCGGGCCGGACGGGCGTCCATAGGCCTGTCCTCTCCGTTCAGGAAATACGCATGATCTTCCGTCTGGCTTTTCGCATGATGTTGCGCGACTTTCGCGCTGGCGAGCTTCATCTGCTGGGTCTTGCCATTGTGATTGCCGTGGCCAGTCTGACCAGTGTCGGTTTTCTTGCCGATCGGGTCGGCCGGGGGCTGGACCGCGAGGCCAACCAGTTGCTGGGCGGCGATCTCTTGCTGCGTGCGGATCAACCCTGGGATGTGAGCTTTGCCGACGAAGCCCGCCGACGGGGCCTGCAGGTCGCAGGCACGGTGTTGTTCACCAGCATGGCGACCACCGATGACAGCGCGGTGCTGGCGGGGGTCAAGGTGGTGGAGCAGGGGTATCCGCTGCGGGGTGCGATCCGTATCGCCCCTGGCCCCAACCTGCCCGACGCAAGGGCAGATGGCGTGCCCCGGTCCGGCGAGGTCTGGCTGGATGAGCGCTTGCTGGCAGAGTTGAAGGTGCGCGTCGGTGACCCGGTTGATCTGGGAGAGCGTACGTTCCGGGTGGCGGGCATGGTCAGCTTCGAGTCTGATCGTGGCGCCAACTTCTTCAGTCTGTTGCCGCGGGCGATCTTCAATATCGACGACCTGCAGGCGACCGGCCTGATCACGGTGGGTAGCCGGGCGACCTGGCGTCTGCATGTTGCAGGCTCACTGGAGGCGGTGGCCGACTACGAGCAATGGGCGAGGGCGCACCTGGGCCGTGGACAGGCGGTGGAAACCATCGAGAACGCCCGTCCCGAAGTTCGTGGCGCGCTTGACCAGGCACAGCGTTTCCTGCGGCTTGCCGCACTACTCGCCGTCGTGCTGGCTGCGGTTGCGGTCGGGTTGTCGGCACGGCGCTTCATGCAGCGCCACCTGGATGCCTGCGCGGTGATGCGCTGCCTGGGGGCGCAGCAGTCGCGGGTGCTGGGGATCGTGATCGGCGAGTTCCTGCTGTTCGGTTTCGTGGCATCGGCATTGGGTGCGGCGCTGGGTTGGTCGGTGCAGTGGGGTTTGGGCGGCGGGCTGCGTGAGTTGCTGGCGACGGAACTGCCCGCGCCCTCCTTGTTGCCGCTGGCGCACGGTCTGGTGGTGGGAATGGCCTTGCTGATCGGCTTTGTGTTGCCGCAGGTGTTGCGACTGGGGTCGGTGCCGACGATTCGCGTACTGCGCCGCGAAATTTCGGCGGCCGAGCCCTTGTCTTCCGGCGTCTGGCTGGCCGGGCTGCTCGCCTTGCTTGGGCTGATCTTCTGGATCGCAGCCGATTTTCGTCTTGGCCTGGCGGTGGCCCTGGGTTTTGCAGTGGCGCTGGGCGTGTTTGCACTTGCTGCCTGGGGGGTGCTGCGCCTGGCGGTACGTTCCCGAGGGGTTGGCAGTCTGCGCGGTGGCGGCTGGCGCTATGGCATTGCCGCATTGGGACGGCGCATGGGCGGGAGCGTCATTCAGGTGGCGGCGTTGGGCATCGGCATGACGGCCTTGCTGTTGCTGACCCTGATCCGGGGCGATCTGCTGGCCGACTGGCGAGGCATGACACCTGCTGACGCGCCGAATCGGTTCATCATCAATATTCAACCGGATCAGCGTTCAGGTGTTGAAGAGGCGTTCCGGGCTGCAGGGCTGGACGTGCCGGGCATCAATCCGATGATCCGCGGACGCATGGTGTCAATCAATGGTGAACCGATTCGTATCGAGCGTTACGAAGAAGGTCGAACCCGACGCCTGGCTGAACGTGAGTTCAATCTGTCCTACGGAAGTGTATTGCCGTCGGGTAATGAGGTGGTGGCCGGGCGCTGGCATGGTGAGGCGGGTGCGCCCGGTTTCTCGGTCGAGAAGGGACTGGCGGAGACCTTTAGCTTGAAGGTGGGCGACCGGGTCACGTTCGAGATTGCCGGTCAGCAGATTGAGGCGCCGATTACCAGTGTGCGTGCGCTCGAGTGGGATTCGATGCGGGTGAACTTCTTCTTCATCGCCTCACCGGGCCTGCTCGAATCGGCCCCTGCGAGTCTGATCACCAGCTTCCACCTGCCATCGGGCGAGCATGCCTTTACCACCCGGTTGGTCAATCAGTTTCCCAATCTGTCGGTCATCGACATTGGCGCTGTGCTCGCCCAGGTTCAGGCAATGACTGACAAGCTGATCGTGATTGTCCAACTGGTGTTCGGTTTTGCTGTATTGGCGGGGCTGGTGGTGCTCTATGCAGCGCTGCAGTCGACGCATGATGAGCGCGAGTATGAGCTGGCCATGCTGCGTACCCTGGGTGCGCGCCATCGCCAGGTCAGACAGGCCTTGGCGGCGGAATTCCTGGTACTCGGTGGGGTGGCGGGTGTGCTGGCAGGTGTCGGCGCAAGCGCAATTGGTTGGGCGCTGGCGCAGTTCGTGTTTAGGATGAATTATGTGCCCAGCCTGTGGCCGCTGGCGCTTGCCGCGCTGGTCGGGGCGGTCGGTGTCATGCTGGGCGGCTGGCTGGGGACGCGCAAGCTGTTGTCGACACCGCCCTTGGGCAGTTTGCGGGCCTTGGGCTGATATGGATCTGATGCTGAGTGAGTCCGGGCCGTGGATCGGTGGGCTGCTGTTACTGGTCGTGCTGCTGCAACTGGTGATGATGTTGCGCGCCCGGAGGCTGGAGCGCAGTGTCGGAGCACAGCTTGGCGAGCAACTGGACCAGCGGTTTGCTGCCCAGCATCGCGAGTTGTTGCGTGATCTGCATGAGGGGCTGTCGCGACAGACCGACCGCATCGGCGAACACGCGCGTGCCGATCGTGAAGTGCTGCAGCGTGGTTTGGCGGCTGCGTCGGTACAGCTTTCGCGCAGCATCGAGGCGTTGACGCATTCGGTGGAGGGGCGCTTGCAGACCCTGGCCGGACAGGTCAATCAACGCCTGGACGAGGGCTTCCGCAAGACCAACGATACCTTCGCCAGTGTGATGGCACGGTTGGCGACCATCGATGAGGCGCAGAAGAAGATCGATGGACTGACGACCAATGTGGTCAGCCTGCAGGAGCTGCTTGGCGACAAGCGCGCACGCGGTGCATTTGGTGAGGTTCAGCTTGAAGCGCTGGTGCGCAACATGCTGCCACCGGATGCCTTCGAGTTTCAGACGGTCTTGCCCAACAATACCCGTGTCGACTGCGTACTCAAGCTGCCCGCTCCGACGGGGCTGGTGGCGGTGGATGCCAAGTTTCCGCTGGAAAACTACCACCGCATGTTAGACAGCGAACTGGCCGACAGTGATCGACGTGCTGCGCAAACCGCGTTCAGGGCCGATGTACGGCGCCATGTGGATGCGATTGCGGGCAAGTACATCCTGCCGGGGGTGACGTCGGATGGGGCGATGATGTTCTTGCCCGCCGAGGCGGTTTTTGCCGAGCTTCATGCCTATCATCCCGAGGTCGTTGTCTACGCCCAGAGCCGCAGGGTGTGGATTGTGTCGCCTACGACCCTGATGGCAGTGCTGAACACTGCACGTGCGGTGCTCAAGGATGTGGAGACGCGCAAGCAGATCCACGTCATCCAGGATGCGCTGGGCAAGCTGGCAAAGGACTTTCACCGCTTCGATGAACGCATGAATGCGCTTGCGCGTCACATCGATCAGGCCAGCAAGGATGTTCAGGACGTGCAGACCTCGAGCCGCAAGATCAGCGCGCACTTCCAGAAGATCGAATCGGCCCGGCTTGACGAACTCGAGGCTTTGTCCGGGCCGGCTCAGCCGCCGATGTAGGACATCTCGATCTTGGGGCGGCTGGCGGTTGCTGCCGTGCGGATCTCCGAGTAACGGTCTTCACGCCGCTGCCACACCGATGCAATGGCCGCATCCAGCTGGGCATCGTCTGCGCCCTGGCGCAACAGGCCGCGCAAGTCGTGCCCCTGCTGCGCGAACAGACAGGTGTAGAGCTTGCCCTCGGTGGACAGGCGAATCCGGGTACAGGTCGAGCAGAAGGCCTGGGTCACCGAAGAAATCACGCCGATCTCGCCACTGCCATCCGCATAGCGCCAGCGTTCCGCGACCTCACCTTCGTAATTGGGGTCGATCGCCTGCAGCGGAAAATGGGCGTTGATCCGCTCGATGACCTCACGTGAGGGTAGTACCTCGTCCATCTTCCAGCCGTTGCTGGAGCCGACATCCATGAATTCGATGAAGCGCAGGATATGCCCGCTGTGGCGGAAGTGGCGTGCCATGGGGACGATGTCCTGGTCGTTGGTGCCACGCTTGACCACCATGTTGACCTTGATTGCATCGAAACCGGCTGCTTCTGCCGCCGCAATGCCTTCAAGTACCCGCTCGACCGGGTAGTCGGCGTCGTTCATGCGCCGGAAGGTGGCGTCGTCCAGCGCATCCAGGCTGATCGTGACCCGATGCAGCCCGGCATCACGAAGGGTGCGCGCCAGCTTGGGCAGCAGCACACCGTTGGTGGTCAAGGTCAGTTCGACACCGTCTAGCCTGGCCAGCATCGCGATCAGACGCTCCACGTCCTTGCGCAGCAGGGGCTCGCCACCCGTGATGCGGATCTTGCGCACGCCAAGCGCGACGAAGCGGCGCGCGATCGTGTGGATTTCCTCAAAGCTCAGCAACTGGTTGCGCGGCAGGAAGGGGTAGTCCTTGTCGAAGATCTCGCGCGGCATGCAGTAGATGCAACGAAAGTTGCATCGATCCGTGACCGAGATGCGCAGGTCGCGCACCGAGCGGCCACGACGGTCGAGCAACGGGCCCTCCGCGGCTGCCTGGTATTGACGGGGCTCAGGCATCTCGAAGGCCTGCTGGATGGGGATGATTTTCATGGCTGCTCTGGACTGTTGCCGGTTTCCACCGATCGTGCCGCCGACTGTTCCATATTGCCTTGTCGGCGGTCAAGTGCGTGACCAAAGTATGCGCGATCACGTCCGCTACCCAATCCGGGGCGAGTTGTGACGCGGATCACGGCGAGCTTCAGGTCTGCGGGTTCACCCGGTAGCGATAGACGAACTTTTGTGAGAGATTAGGTCATAAGTAGTAGAAATGCCGTTAACGTCAGATTTCGACATATTTGATAGCGGCATGTGTGATGAAGGACACAGAAAGTGAATGCACCCATGGATCTCGCCCCTTATAAAACCGATACCCGGGCACTTTACGAGCGTTTCCCGCACCTGCGGCGCATCGACCTGATGTGGGGCAGCCGGGAAGGTCGGTCGTTTCTGTCCAGCCTGCTGACGGATACGCGTGACGGCAAGCGGCAGGGTTTTCCGGTTGAGCATGCGCAGACCCTGATGCGTCTGTTAATGGAACATGATCGTGTGTTCCCGCAATTCGACGCCGATAACGTTGAGGCCCGATGGGGTGACGATCCCCACCGGCGCTACGCAAAGCTGTAAGCACTGCGGACTTGCGGCGCGAAGCGGTTACGGTAAAGATGTCGGCACGTCCATTCCCGATCGGGTTGGAGCATCTTTCCGTTTCGGCTTTCGGAGAACAACAACATGGCCGATATTGCGCCGCTGCCGGCTGCATCACTGCGCGTACGTTGTGCGCCAGAACAATTCGAGTTCGAAACCACTGCGACTGTTGAGAGTCATCCCGGCGATCTGGGTCAGGCGCGCGCCATGGAGGCGCTGCGTTTTGGTCTGTCGATCGCCCATTCCGATTACCACGTGTTCGTGCTGGGCGAGGCCGGTAGTGGCAAGCATGCCACCACCTTCCGCCTGCTGCGGGAACGTGCGGCGACCGAGCCGGTGCCGCCGGACCTGTGCTATCTGCACAACTTTGACGAGCCGCTGCACCCCCGTTTATTGACGCTGCCCGCCGGACGCGGTGCCGTCCTGCGGTCCGAAATGCAGACCTTCATCCGCGAACTGGGGCCTGCGATTGAGGCTGCGCTGGGTAGTGATCCGCATACCGAGCGCATCGATGCATTGCAGGCTGCGCACAAGAATCGGGAAGAGACAGCCCTGCGCGAGATTGGTGAGGCGTGCGGTGCCGAGCAGATCTCCTTGCTGCAGACGCCTGATGGCTTTGTCTTCGCGCCTTCCCGGGAGGGTGAGGTCCTGACCCCCGAGGCCTTCGAGGCATTGCCCGAGGCTGAACGAAATTCCATCGAAGAGCGTGTCGCACACTGGAGCGATCAGCTCGAAGACCTGTTGAACGAGTTTCCTGGCTGGCGCAAGGCCTTACGTGAGGCTTTGGTGCGGGCCGAGCACGAAGCCTTGTCGCCGGCGGTCGCGCACCTGATGCGCGAGATGCGTGAGCGCCACGCCGACCTGCCCGAGGTGCTGGCCTTTTTCGATGCGGTGACCAAGGATGTGCTCGACGCAGCCGTCGATGGCATCGTCGCCGACGAGGATGAAGAGGACGCTGACAGCGAGGAGAGCAGTCGCTTTAGCCGTTACCAGGTCAAGCTGCTGGTCGATCATGCAAGCTCTACTGGCGCGCCGGTGGTGTTCGAGAACAACCCGGGTTATGGCAACCTGATCGGGCGTATCGAACATGTCGTTCAGCAGGGGGCACAGGTCAGTCATTTCAATCTGATCCGTGCCGGCGCCATGCACCGTGCCAATGGCGGCTATCTGGTGATCGACGCGGAGCGTCTGCTGACCCAGCCTTTCGCCTGGGAAGGGCTCAAGCGCACGCTGCGCGCAGGCGAGATCCGTATCGAGCCGCCAGCCGAGGCGCAGGGCTGGAGTGGCTCGCTGACCCTGGAGCCCCAGGCGATTCCGTGTGCCCTGAAAGTGGTCATGATCGGTGATCGCGATCTGTATTACACCTTGATGGAGCACGACCCGGATTTTGCCGAGCTGTTCAAGGTGGCGGCCGATTTTGACGATGATCTGCCGCGAAATCCTGAGAACGAGCAGCAGTATGCTCGGCTGCTGGCCATGCTGGCGCGTAATGCCGGATTGCTGCCGCTGGACCGCGCGGCGGTGGCACGCTTGGTCGAGGAGGGGGCTCGGCTGGCAGAGGATTCCACCCGTTTGTCCTTGCAGACCCGGCGCCTGTCCGACCTGATGCGTGAGGCCGACCACTTTGCGCGCAATGCCGGCGCTGATCGTGTCGAGCGGGCTTCGGTAGAGGCTGCGCTTGCGGCCCGGGCACGTCGTTGCAGCCGCTATCCGTCACGGGTACGTGAGTCCATGCTGGATGGCACGACGCTGATTGCGACCAGCGGCAGCCGGTCGGGGCAGATCAACGGACTGGTCGTCATCGAGCTTGCCGGTGAGCGCTTTGGCCATCCGATGCGGATCTCTGCCACCGTTCGCATGGGTGATGGTGATGTGGTCGACATCGAGCGTGAGGCAGAGCTGGGCGGATCGATCCACTCCAAGGGAGTGTTGATCCTGTCTGCCTTTCTGGCTGCACGCTATGCCCGGCATCAGCCTTTGTCCTTGTCGGCCAGTCTGGTGTTCGAGCAGTCCTACGCACCGGTCGAGGGGGATTCGGCATCGCTGGCCGAGCTATGTGCGCTGCTGTCTGCGCTCACCCAGTTGCCGATCGAGCAGCGTTACGCAATTACCGGCTCGGTCAATCAGTTTGGCGAAGTGCAGGTGATCGGTGGCGTCAACGAGAAGATCGAAGGCTTCTTCGACCTGTGTCAGGCACGGGGACTGGATGGTCGCCAGGGGGTGGTGATTCCGGCGGCCAGCGTGCGTCATCTGATGCTGCGCGAGGATGTAGTGGAAGCCGCACAACAGGGCTTGTTCCACATCTTTCCGGTGAGCACCGTGGACGAAGCCATGACGGTGCTCACCGGTGTGCCGGCTGGTGAGCCAGACTCGAAGGGGGTGATGCCCAAGGGTTCCCTCAATCACAAGGTTGCCTGCGTACTTGCTGACATGACTGCCGCAAGGCATGCCTATGCCGAAGGCGATGGAGAGGGGCGCCGTCGCCGTCGCACGCACTGAGCGACACCTGGGCGTGCAGGACGGCAGCCTACGGGCTGTAGTGCGTGGGACGTTCCTCTGCATTACAGCCTTTACTTCTCTTCCTTCTCGTCTTCCTCATCATCGCTGATGACTGCATCGACGCCCGCTGCAGCAACGTCGACGGTCGTCCCGACCACAGTGGCGCCAACCTTGACCGTTGTGGCCACCACAGTCACGGCGGCGTCTGCAACCGCAATCACGGCACATCCTGGTAGCGACAAGGCAATCAGGGCAGGTACGAGCAGGTATCGGAACATGTGTGTTGCTCCAGGCTTGGCTTGGGTCTGATTGATGGGTCTGACACGGTCGATTTCAGGCTGCCCGTATCCATTCCGCAATCGTCGCCGTCGTCGGAATCCGGCCTGACGATACCAGCTTTCCACCGATCACCAGCCCCGGGGTCCTGAGCACGTCGTGGGCGAGGATCTCGTCCATGGAAGTGACCTTCAGGACTTCGGCTTCGATACCCGTCGTGGCAAGGGCCTCAAGGACGAGTTCTTCCAGCTTGCGGCAGTTGGCGCAACCGGGGCCGAGCACCTTGATTTCGAGCATGATCAGACTCCTTTCAGTGAGGACGTGTGGCGGCTTGCGACCGACAACAGCATCGCCAGCAGCGCGATGAAACCCGCCAGGTAAAGCGCGAGCATGAGCAGCGAAGCGCCGTCGATCCAGGCGCCGTAGATGAGGCCAGCAGCGGCGCTGAAAAGCGCCACCAAACCAACGTAGGTAAACGTTTTCTTGCGCCCGATGATCGCCGAGATGATCAGGATGCTCTGCAGCGACAGCTCGGGGTCGGACATCAGGTAAGCCAGCAGCGGGCCGCGGTGCATGCCCAACTCGAGGAACATCTTGGCGATCGGCACCTCGACCAGGGTCGGGAAGTACATGAATACGCCGAACACTACGCCGGCCAGGTTGCCAGTAAGCGAGTTGGTTCCCGCCACCATTTCGATCCACTCTGGCCGGATCAGCACGCGGATCATGCCGACGATGAACACGCCCACCACCAGTAGCGGGAAGATCTGCTTCACGAAGCGCCAGGACTCCCATAACCAGTCGCGCAGCTCGTCCTCGTTCAGACGGTGGCGCACGATGAAGTGCAGCGCTCCGAGTGCGGCGGTCACGCCGAAGAATTTGCCGGTCAAGCCGATGCGCAGCCCGCCTTCCACCGGCTGCACCGACAGTGCAGCCACCAGCAGGGTTGCCGCGATCAGTCCAAGGCTGATCCAGGTCCAGGCGTTGGTGCCGTCGATGATGTTCTCCAGCCCGCGCCAGGCGGCAAAGCCGATCGCACCTAGCAGCCCGATCAGCGCTACGCCTTGCAGCGACACTCCCTCCTCGCCCTTGGTAGCGTCGTAGGGCACCAGGCGGTCGAGCATGACTTGCCAACCTTGTGCGTCCCCGATCGGCAGGTTGAAGTTGAAATAGGTCCCCGTCAGCACGTCGAGCTTGAGCGTCCCCGCCAGCAACAGCGCCACCCATAAGAACAGAAACACCAGTGCCATGCGCCCCATCCCAGTGCCCTGCGCACCAAACGCGGTGTCGGTTGCGCGGTCGTGTGCGGCGTCGTCGGCGCGGAAGATAAGCGCCATGATCAGGCCGATGCCGATGCCGAAAGTCAGCGAGAGCAGAAAGCGCGCGACGGCGAGATCAGGGCCGATGATGCCGCCGGTGTAAACCAATGCCAGAATGTTGGCGGCCGGCGCGAAGAACAGGAAGGTGATCGCCGGGCCGAGCCCCGCACCTTTCTTGTAGATACCGGCGAACAGCGGAACGATGGTACATGAGCACACCGCGAGCAGCGAACCCGCGGCGGCGGCCGCAGGATACGACACTGCCTTGCGTGAGTTGCGCCCAAGGAAGCGGGTGACGGTTTCCTTGGGAATCAGCGCCGACATCGCGCCGGCGATGAAGAACGCAGGTAGCAGGCACAGCAGCACATGTGCTGCGAGGTAGGCGGCCAGATTGCCCAGCCCGCCGTAAAGCACGGGCATCACCCAGGAGAGCACCATGTCCATTTCACCCACTCCAGCAAGAAATCCTGCAACCTGATATTCGGTCGACTCGACCCACAGGCGATACCTGATCGCCTATCCCGTCGCCACCAACCAGCCTCAACGATGAAGACGTTGAAGCGGGAAAAAGGATGCAGGGTTCAGCCAAGCGGTGGGCGCGGTACGAAGCAGCAGACCTTTCCATCCTCATCGAGCTGGACTTGGCAGGCACATAGCAGCTGCGCTCGAAGCCGCTGCCGCGCACGTCGCACGCGCGACTTGGCAGCCGGCAACGACAGGCCTTTGAGCTCGGCGAAAGCCTTTTGAGTCATTCCGTCAATGTCACAGCACTCGAGAGCCTCGCGGTCTTCAGTCGCAAGCTCACTCAGCACACGCGGCAGGCAGGCGGATAGCTGGTCGACCGGCGCCAGTTCGCCTCCAGCCTCGTCCAATGCAACGAGGTTGTCGGGCAAGGGCTGGCTGAAATCTTCGCGCCGGCCATTGTCGATCACGATATTGCGTGCCACCTCGAACAGCCAAGCGCGTGGATTGTTAACAGCGCAAAAGCGCTCGCGCTGGCGCATCGCCTTCAGGAATAGGTCATGCAGTACATCCTCGGCCTCGGCCGGCTGGCGGAGGCGATGCCGAAGGTAGCGCAGAAGCTCAGCTTCATGCGCCGACCAAGCCTCGAGCAAGCATGGGACCGTCATGCGGGCACTCCTGGTATCGTCAGATCGATTTCTGATTCACACGCGCCAGCAAATCGGCCGCGCGGTCCTTTCGCGGTAGCGATCAACCAGGCAGGGCGCGATGTCGCAGGTCAACAGCGTGAACTTCACCAGTTCCTCCATCACGTCCACAACGTGGTCGTAGTAGGCCGAGGGCTTCATGCGATCCTGGTCGTAGAAGTCTAGGAAGGCTTTCGTCACTGACGACTGGTTGGGGATGATCAGCATTCGTATCCTGCGTCCGAATACGCGCATCAGGTTGATCGCGTTGAAGGACTGCGAGCCGCCGCACATCTGCATCACTGCCAGCGTCTTGCCCTGGGTCGGGCGCACGGCGCCGACCGACAGCGGTATCCAGTCAATCTGCGTCTTCGTGATGCCGTAAATCACGCCGTGGCGCTCGGGGAAGCACCATACCATGCCCTTGCTCCACTGCGTGAGCTTGCACAACTCAACTACCTTGGGGGGGGATCGGGGGCATCGTCGGGCAGCGGCAGGCCGATGGGATTGAAGATGGGAGTCTCGGCGCCCATGGCGCGCAGCTTCTTTCGTCATGGCTAAAGGAGCTCGCGCGCAGCGACCCTTAAAGCAGCGCGATGCGTGACAGTTGGGGGGAAGACGTCCGGACGGAGGCCCGAGATCTGGGTGTGGCGGATGCGGAGGTTCTTATGCACCGCTTTCAGCACCGACGCGAGGCAGTTTGTCGTGCGAGAGGCCGCTGTGACGATTTGATCAAGTGCCGGATCGCAGGCTTCGATGCCTACTCTCATGTCGGAAGTCATTATTATATTTTTAGAATAATTGAAATATGGAAGCGAGCATGCGAGGACAGTGTGAAGATCTCGTAGCGAACCAGTGCGCTCGCCACGAGTACATCACGCCTTTGCTCCTCTTGCACGACTACACTGAGCAAGCATGTCAAACCTCCCGGCAAACCAATGATCAATCACGCCTGCAACCTTTTCCGATGTGCTGTCCGCCTCTCCATTGGGCTGGTCTTCGCTTCGCAAGCGCTTGCCGACGAGGGCTTCAAGCTTGTCCACCACGAGCTTGCAGGCGGCGTTCATGCACTCCTTGGCCCGATCGGCGGACGCAGCCATGAGAATCATGGCTTGAATGCCAACTTCGGGATCATCGATACTGCCGAAGGCGCGGTGCTGATCGACAGCGGCGCGTCGCTGCAAGGGGCACGTCTGCTCGAAGTCGAGGCTGCCCGCCTCACGGCCAAGCCAGTGCGGTGGGTCATCAATACCGGTGCTCAGGACCACCGCTGGTTGGGGAATGGCTACTTCCGCAATCGCGGTGCCGAAGTCATCGCCCATACGCTCACCGCCGCAACACAGCAACGCAATGCACACGCGCAACTCGACAGTCTGCGTCTGGTGCTCAAGGAACGGTTCGACGATACCAAACCGGTCACCGCAAACCGCCTCCTCGAAGGCGCACACATAACGTTGAATCTTGGCGGCCGGCAGATCGAGGTTCATTACTTCGCCGATGCGCATTTCCCGGGCGATGTGGTTGTCTGGCTGCCCGATAAGCGCATTCTGTTCGCGGGCGATCACGTCTACGTCGATCGATTGCTCGGCATCCTGCCGCAGAGCAATGCCGAAACATGGCTTAGTGCTTTCGAGGCGCTCAAGGCACTCGGTCCGGACCACATCGTTCCCGGCCATGGTTCGGTGA
Source organism: Parazoarcus communis SWub3 = DSM 12120 (assembly GCF_003226565.1). Taxonomy (GTDB): domain Bacteria; phylum Pseudomonadota; class Gammaproteobacteria; order Burkholderiales; family Rhodocyclaceae; genus Parazoarcus; species Parazoarcus communis. Next base: position 72,112 of record NZ_QKOE01000009.1, read on the forward strand.
GCGATCTAGGCAGAGCGCAGGCTGACACCGGCGATTACCTCGCCTTCATCGTCAATGGCATCAAGCCCTTGGCCGAAGACATGGTGGGTGTGGACGCGGCCGTCGCCCAGCTCGGTGATGCACCACAATTCGCCCGCCTCGCCAACTACGAAGAGTTGCATCGGGGCAACGTGAGTCGGGCGTACCTGCGCCTTGAGGCCGCGCAGTGATCATGGGTACAGACTCGGACGATTTCAGCTTCACCCGGCAAGTCGGAGCACTCGACGTGGCCGATGCGATCAACCAGGGTTGCGACTGCCGCAGCCTTGACCCTGAGCGCTTGCGCCAGCAACTAGAGGCCGAGCCGAGCCTGCTCGGACTCGCCGCCGAGATTGGCCACAACCAGCCACATCTGTTCTCCGCAACCGCCGTGTTCATTGCGCCCGAAACCCTCCAGGCCATGGCGCACATCGTCACCGCGGTCGAGTCGGTCGTTGCACTGCCTGCCTACCAGGCCATGGCGCTCGATCGCGCACCACCAATTGCCTGCGTCGATCACGGGCCCAAGTCGGTGTTCATGGGCTTTGACTTCCATCTGGGGGAAGCTGGGCCCCAACTCATCGAGATCAACACCAACGCGGGCGGGGCCATGCTCAACAGTGCCCTGGCGCGGGCGCAAAAGGCCTGCTGCGAGCAGATCCGGCCTTTCTTGCGGCCGACTGCAGAGCTCGAGACGCTCGACCAGCACTGGCTGGACGATTTTCTCGCAGAATGGTCGCTGCAGGGGCGAAGTGGCAGGCCCACAAGCGTGGCCATCGTCGACGAAGATCCATCGGCGCAGTATCTGTATCCTGAGTTCCTGCTTTTTCGCCACCTCTTCCACAGCGCGGGCATCGACGCCGTGATCTGCGCTCCTGCTGAGTTGTCCTTCGATTCGGGTCGCCTGATGCATGCCGGCGTGTCGATCGACTTGGTCTATAACCGATTGACCGATTTCTACCTGCAGGCTCCGGAGCTGGCGCCCTTGCGCGCTGCCTACGAGGCCGGTTCGATCGTGCTGACCCCACACCCGCGCGCCCATGCTCTGTATGCGGACAAGCGCAACCTCGTCATCCTGAGCGATGCCGCACAGCTTGCCGAGTTCGGCGTTCTGCAGCCCGTCATCGACCGCCTCGTCACCGGGATCCCCTGCACGGTCGAAGTCACGCCCGAGCGGGCAGGGGCCTTGTGGGCAGCACGGCGTAGCCTGTTCTTCAAACCCTTTGCTGGCTTCGGCAGCCGTGCGACCTACCGGGGTGACAAGCTCACGCAACGCGTCTGGCAGGAAATTCTCGCCGGTGGCTATGTCGCGCAAAGTCTTGCCGTCCCATCAGTGCGGAGGGTTGCGGCTGATGGGCAGAGCAGCGATCTGAAGCTCGATGTCCGTGCTTATGCGTATGCTGGCTCTATCCGTTTGGTCGCAGCGAGGCTTTACAAGGGACAGACAACCAACTTCCGGACGCCCGGAGGAGGGTTTGCGCCCGTGTTTGTGACCAGTGCGAACGATCAGGCCGAGATCCTTGAGCACCGCCAGGAAGAAGCCCGCGGTATTGACCGACTTGCCAACGAAGACGGACCTCAATGACGCTGCGGTGATCGGGTCCTGGCTATCCAGTACCTCCATGATGTTGATGAACGGAATCCACTCCTGGTTGAAGTAGCCTTTTCCCGAGTTCTGATACACCCGCAGCTGGATCGCCTCGCCAATGCAGCCCATGTGGTAGGTGAGCTCCGAGCGTCCGGAAAGGGAAGGGCAGGTGCTGACTTTCAGGATGCGAACTGCCGGCGCTTCGGGTTGAGGTTCCGGTCGTGTCTTCCTGGCCTTTGCCGGTTTGGACGGTGCCGTAGCGGTTGCAGCCTCGATGGCTTCAGGTGATGTATCGGTGACGTGATCGTTCATGCTGTCCTCCAGTGCGTGCTCAGGGGTGGTGAGTGATGCCTTATGCGGTTGCAGGTGATGCGCCTTTCGGGGATCTCCCATATAAGATGGCTATATTTCCGCAACCGACCTTCAGGCCTTGTGCGCCCATGGATGCGACAACATCGCCAGTCCGTTGAAATGTCCCTGCAGGACGGTGCTCAGCTCGACCTCCTTCACCACCTCGTAGCCCACTGAGCGCAGTCGTTCCGCCGTCATTCGACCTCGATGACACACCAGGAACTGGGTGACCTGGTCTCGGGTGATGGAGAACACATCGACGTCCAGCAGGGCAGCGGGATGGCGCTTGAGCAGATCCAGCAGTGCCAGGGCCTCCGCCAGTTCCCGGTTTTCTCCTCCATCGAACTCCATGACGCCGGCACGCTCCTCGAAGGTCTCCCGGCCTTCTGCCGACAGGGACTGAACCAGTTCATCCACAAGTGGATTGATACTTTTGGGGTGGGGCATCTTTCGGTCTCCAGAAATGAAAAACGCCACCGGGTGAGGGTGGCGTCTTCAGGTGGGTGGTAGGTGGCGTATGTCGGCCAATGGACAGGTCGTCACGGGGTCTCCTCGGCAGGCTGGGCATAGGTGGCGCAGAACGAAAGCAGTTCTGGGGCGATGTCCTCGGTCTTGGGAATGAAGATAACGATGCCGAAATCACCCTCCCCGGACACGAACACCATCTCGAAGCAGCAAGCGTGTTCGCCCAAGTATTCAAAGAGTGGCGAGAAGCCGTCATCCCCGAAGCGATGACCGGTGAGGGAATGGGTCAGGATCGGGCAACCCGACACGTTCTCCAGATCGGTTGCGGTATCTCCAGGCTCCACGACGATGAAAACACCGTGGATCTCAGGATCGAACGGTTCGCCTTGGGTAATCTCATTGAAACGACAATCGACGAGCTCTCGAAGCATGGCGTCGGTGATGGCAATGGTTGATGCAGGGTCAGTCAGGGTCAGCATGATGTGGGGCTCCAGTGCGTGAGTGCAGGGGGAGTGCCAATGCGGTGTGATGGGTAGGGTTCCTCCATGGTCAAGACGTAAAAAAGCCCCAGTGACCGGGATGGCCAGTGGGGCGGGCGTCGCTTCGAGCGGTAGGGGCTAGTGGTGCATCGGGAAAATATTTGTCATGATGCTGTGAGAGGCGTCACAGGACGGGGTGTGACGAATGGCTATGCTTCGGGTATGTGAGTCATGGCTCTGGGTTGGCTAGGGGGAGTGGTTCAATTGCAGACTTCGAGGAACATGATGATCTTTTTTCGAGACGCCTGCATAAATGGTCTGCGTGGTGATGACTGGCTGAAATCGGCCAGAAGCCGCCCTTCGGCTGTTCGACAGACCAGCCATATAAACGGCCGCTCAAGTCTGAAATCTGCCTGACAGCGTAGGCGTACATCTCGGCCAAGGCAGACGTCCCGTGAAAGAGAGAGCGAGTACCTTTCTGAGTGATGAAACCGGACAGACTATTCGTACACTTTATCGTTCTATATGCGGGACTAGCCATAGCGATCATATATATTGAGAATGACAGTACCCGACGTAAACTCTGTGCAGGGCTTGATTTAGCATACAATCGCCGAGCTAACGGCCACTCCGGAACTACCAATGAAGATTCGCTCGCTCCATATCAGGAATTTTCGCGGCATCAGTAACGTTGCCCTAGATCACCTACAAGACATGGTAGTGATCGCCGGCCCCAATGGATGCGGGAAATCGTGCATTCTAGACGCGATTAGATTGCTCAAATCAGTTTACGGGGGCTATCAACCAAATGAAATCCATCAGTGGCTAGGCGAATTTCAGCTTAATTTCACTCAGGATCCTGAGGCTTTTTCGAGCTTGAAGCAGGATAGGGATAAAGTATTAAGTATTTCTGCCACGTTCGAACTTCAGCCAGATGAGCGCAATTACCTGAGAACCCATGCTGAGACATTGGTGCGAGAAACGGTTTGGCGCTTGTTGGCCCCAGAGCTTCAGGGCTGGAGCATTATGGATGCAGCGCCTCTCGCTGCACAGGTGCGTGCTAGACAGGAACAGGTCGAGCATGAAACAGCGGAAGCAACTCGCCAACTTCTTGCAGAGCTTAGAGATGAGACGCTGAGCGCCAGTATACAGATACACTCCGGGAGTGGAGGGATTGAAATTACCCCTTCTAAAGCACTTGAAATTGTTTTTTCAGTCTATCGTCCCAACGAAATCGGGGTCATTGAATACAACGGTGCGAAGCGGTACTACGAAAGAGAAACGGTCCAGGGGGTTAACCTTAACCTGGACGCAGCACAGCACCAGCAAAGAAGCCATCATGCCCTCTATAACTACGGGGCCAAGTATTCAAATGTGAAGAGCGAACTGGCCTCGTCATACGTTAAGGAGGCTTTGGCTCATCGGGCAGGAGTAGACTTGGGGGAGTCTCGCTCTCTCACTACAACCCTTCAGGAGCTCTTCACTCAGTTTTTTCCAGATAAACAGTTTCTGGGGCCTGTCGCCACTCGGGACGGCTTGCTGCGTTTTCCTGTGAGAACACAGACAGGAGCAGAACACGATTTGAACGAGTTAAGTTCGGGTGAGAAAGAAGTTCTCTTCGGATATTTGAGGCTAAGAAATTCGGCCCCCAAGAATTCTGTCATTCTCTTGGATGAGCCAGAGTTGCATCTCAACCCCCGTCTGCTCAGAGGACTGCCAGATTTCTATCACAAACATCTTGGAATTGCCCTGAACAACCAGCTTTGGCTAATTACGCACTCCGATGCACTTCTGCGTGAATCAGTTGGGTCAAATAAGTTCTCCGTTTTCCATATGTCTCCAGCAAGTGGCTTTGATCAAGATCAAGCCAAGAAGATCACCATGGAAGTGGAGATGGAGCGGGCAATTGTCGACCTGGTCGGGGACTTAGCTTCCTACAGGCCTGGTGCAAAAGTAGTTATTTTAGAAGGTGAGGACTCCGAATTTGACCGAAAAATGATTGCCACCCTGTTCCCGACGTTTAGCAACGAGGTGAACACGATATCAGGCGGCAACAAAACAGGCGTACAGCGCCTTAGAGACGCAATGTCGAAGGCTATCCAGGCTGGAAATATTCCCATCAAAGTGTTCTCCATCACGGACGCCGACCTAGACGCCCCACGAACAGGAGAGGGGGAAAGTACTTGGAACTGGGATGTCTATCACATCGAGAACTATCTACTTGAACCAGAGATAATTGGAGCAGTTTTAACCGACTTGAGGCCGGGAGCTGAGATACCGGATAAAGAGCAAATTTATGTAGACCTTCGTCAAGCAGCCGCAGAGTGCGTTCATTCTCTTGTGCGACATGTGCTTCAAGCGGAGGTTAATCAGCAACTCGTCAGCCTGATAAACACCAAGACAGGGCCGAATCCGACAGGTATTGCGGATAGTCTTTTCGACGTATTGAGCTTATCGAGACAACGACTTGAGGCTGCTTTTTGTTCGTCGTTTTCAATTGAACTGCTGCGAGCGAGGGAGCAGGAGATTACTACTCAGTTCCGTGCTGCTCTAGACAGTGATTTATGGCGACAGCAGCATAGAGGGCGAGACATACTCAAACGTTTCGCGGGGAAACATGTCAGAGAGGTTAAGTACGAGACTCTCCGCAATTTGATAATGTCCAAGATGGCTACTGTTGGCTACCAGCCAATTGGAATGAAGCGAATCATTGACGCCATATTGGCGGTGTAACGTTCATAGCTCTTACGTTCGCTTGGCAAGGCGGAACGTAGCGGAACTGTGATTAAAAGGCTGCTTTGGCCCACCTGCTGTCCGTAATGGGCCGGCTTGAGTGACGGGTCCGGCCGGTTTCCTGCCGTTGCATCTGTGCTTGCGTGACCGTCGCCATCGGGTCGAATCCAGTCAGTAGCCGATGAGCAGATGAAAAAAACCGATCCTCCAACCTCAGCAAGCGTGCAATCGCCAACCCTTCGGTGGAGTCGCAATGGAACTGTGCGCAGTTCAGCTTGCCCTCTGCGGCGATGTTCGGCGCTTTTACCCCTTGCCTTATCTCCTTGTGTCTTTGTTGATCGTTTATCTCAGCTCCTGGCTTCGTCATGCGCAAAGCCGCTGATCGGATCATGCGGCGGGCGGGGTTTGTTCTGGCAGTGCTGCTGGCGTGCGTGCTGCTCTACGCCTCTCTGGTCGAGCCCTACTGGGTCGCGGTGACGCACCACGGTGAGGGTCCTGCAGGTCGGCCGCCAATCCGCATCGCCGTGCTGTCTGATCTTCATCTTGACGGTGTCGGTTACCGCGAGCGTGTTGTCATCGAGCGGTTGCGCGAGGTGCGTCCAGACATTCTCGTACTGGCCGGTGACGTGGTCGATGAGCCTGATGATCTGCCAGCCTTGCGCACGTTGCTGTCGCAACTCGATGTGCCGCACGCCATCGCCGTGCTGGGCAACTGGGAGCACTGGGGCGATGTACCGCTTGAGCAGTTGCATAAGCTCTATCGCGACCACAAGGTGGCGTTGCTGGTGAATGCCACGGCGCAGTTCTGGGTTGATGGTCACCCGGTTCGACTGATCGGCCTGGATGACGCAACGGCGGGGACGCCGCGCCTCGATCTCGCCATTCGGGGCCTGGAGGAAGCTGCTGCTGCGGGGCTTACAATCCTGGTCCAGCACTCCCCTGGGTTCTTTGCGGCGAAATCGGCCGGTGTAGGGCTTCCCGACAGAGCCTTCGACTTGTGTTTGTCAGGGCACACCCACGGCGGCCAAATCACGCTGTTTGGCTGGGCGTTTGGCCCGTTGCCGCCTGGCAGTGGGCCGTTTGTGGCAGGGCGATACGAGACGGCGGCGTGTCCGCTGTATGTGTCGCGGGGGCTTGGCACATCAGTGCTTCCGCTGCGGTTTTTTGCACGGCCCGAGATTGCGGCTTTTGATCTTTGATGAAGTTATCAGGTATTCAGAGATTTCAGCCGCGAGTTAGTTTTGACGTCACACCTTGAATCGCCCTGACCTGGGCTCGAACCAGAGACCTACGGATTAATAGTCCTGAAGAAACAATGGCTTGAAATCGTTATTGAGAGCCAGTTTCCAGCATTCCCGGGAGCTTGGAGGCCGGAAGCCTGCTCAGGTGATGGCCCAAAAGCGGACCAGAAGCCGACCAGACGAGGCTGATCGGACGGGATGGACCGGCGTTGTACCAGCGACCGGCAGCCAGTCTGCCCTCAACAAGGCCACGAGGCGAGCCGCAGCACAGCGCGCTCGTGTACTGGTGTCAATTGCCTGACTATAGACACCCCCTTGCCAAGCTTGACGCCAGAAAGGCCAGGAGAACTTGGCTCAGGCCGTCGTCAAGGGCTCGCTGCCAGCCGATGCATGGAGCTTGATCTTCAGTGCCTTGATGACCTTCAAGATCGTTGAAAACTCCGGGTTGCCGGCAGGCGAGAGCGCCTTATACAGGCCTTCACGCGTGATCCCAGTCGCCTTGGCTAATTGGGTCATGCCCTGAGCACGGGCGATGTCATTGAGCGCGGCACGCACGACGCTGCCGTCACCCGGATCCTCTTCAAGGCAGGCGTCCAGATACATCGCCATGTCTTCCTCGGATTGAAGGTGATCGACAGGGTCCCAACGGGAAAAGTGTTCGGTCATGGCTTCCACTCCTTCGCGATCTCTATCGCTCGTTTGATGTCGGCTTCTTGGGTACTTTTATCCCCACCGGCAAGCAGCACCAAGACGACCGGGCCATGCAGCAGGTAGTAGAGGCGGTAACCGGGGCCGTAATCGATACGGATTTCGCTGACACCATCTCTGACCGGCTTTGCATCACCAAAGTTACCCGTTTCCGCCACACGGCGGATTCGGGCATTGATGCGCATGATGGCGGCCCGATCCTTGAGCTTGGCGAGCCAGCGCGAGAAGGTCGTACTTTGGACGATTTCAAGCATGAGCTGAGTGTAGTCCATGGATTACACTTGAACAACCCAAACAGCCCGGAGATGCGGTAATCCCCCCATTTTCATGGGCAGCCAGAAGTAGAGCTATGCGGCCATGGCCAGCCGCTGCTTTGGGGTGATACCGCCCAAGGCCATGTTGGGGCGCTCGTGATTGTAGAGCCAGAGCCAGCGGGTGGCGTGAGCGTGTAGCCGCTGTCGATGCGTTGCCATTCCCAACGTAGTTCGGTGATCGGGAGCGTGAAATAGTTCGCCTGTGACGGTCGTGGCTGCATCATCGACTGGCTGGTGTCGCCGCAGATCAGCTGAGAAAGTTCGGCGCGTGAGGTCTCCAGAAAGCCACCCAAACGCCCCCAGTTCGGCCGACCGACCATCAGATGGGGCAGGGTAGGGAAATCCCCGAAAATCGGCCCTGATGCTCATTCTTGATCCGCCGTGGACAAAAAATGCCACCCCGAAGGATGGCATTTTTACTTGATGCTGGCTCCCCGACCTGGGCTCGAACCAGGGACCTACGGATTAACAGTCCGGCGCTCTACCGACTGAGCTATCGAGGAATAAAACCGAGTTGTCACTGCAACGCCTTCGATTGGACGCTGCAGGTGTTGCATGTTCTGTTGGCTCCCCGACCTGGGCTCGAACCAGGGACCTACGGATTAACAGTCCGGCGCTCTACCGACTGAGCTATCGAGGAACAGAGGCGCGCATTGTAGGCAGGATCGGCCTTTGCGTCAAGGATCCGGAGCAAAAATTTTCAGGATTTTCGCTCCGATCCGGTTTGTCAGCCTTTCACGACGGCGGCAATGGCCTTGGCGACGTAGCCGATGTTCTTGGAGTTCAGCGCAGCCAGGCAGATACGGCCGGTGGAGACCGCGTAGATACCGTACTGGGTCTTCAGGGTCTCGACCTGGGCTGCGCTGAGGCCGGTGTAGGAGAACATGCCGCGCTGCTTGATGACGAAGGAGAAGTCCTGCGCGACGCCTTCTGCCTTCAGCTGCTCGACCAGGCTGGTACGCATGGCGCGGATGCGGTCACGCATGCCGGCAAGTTCGTCTTCCCACTGCTGGCGCAGTTCGGGCGAGTTCAGCACCGCAGCAACGACCGCGCCACCATGGATGGGTGGGTTGGAGTAGTTGGTGCGGATCACGCGCTTGACCTGCGACAGCACGCGGGCGCTTTCTTCCTTGCCGGCGGTGATGATGGACAGGGCGCCGACACGTTCGCCGTACAGTGAGAAGCTCTTGGAGAACGAGCTGGACACGAAGAACTGCAGGCCGCTGGCCGAGAAGGCGCGCACTGCGACAGCGTCGGCGTCGATGCCGTCCGCAAAGCCCTGGTAAGCCATGTCAAGGAAGGGGATCAGGCCACGGCTGCGGCAGGCTGCGACGACTTCTTCCCATTGGGCGTCGCTCATGTCGGCGCCAGTGGGGTTGTGGCAGCAGGCGTGCAGCACGATGATGGAGCCCGCCGGCAGGCTTTCCAGCTTGGCTTTCATGCCAGCGAAGTTTACGCCGCGGGTCTCGGCATCGTAGTAGGGGTAGACATCGACCGGGAAGCCGGCGGATTCGAACAGCGCGCGGTGGTTTTCCCAGCTGGGGTCGGAGATATACACCGTGGCACCCGGCACCAGACGCTTCAGGTAGTCGGCACCGACCTTCAGGGCGCCGGTGCCGCCGAGGGCTTCGACGGTGACGACCTGACCGTTGGCGATTAGTGCGGAATCCTTGCCCAGCAGCAGGTTCTGTACGGCGTTGTTGTAGGTGGCCGGGCCTTCGATCGGTTGATAGCCGCGCGGCGGCATGGCTTCGAGGCGGGCTTTTTCAGCCGCACGGACGGCGGCCAGCAGCGGAATCTTGCCGTTGTCGTCGTAATAGACACCTACGCCGAGGTTAACCTTTTCGGCGCGCGTATCGGCGGCGAAGGCCTCGTTCAGGCCGAGGATCGGGTCACGGGGCGCCATCTCGACGGCGGCGAAGATCGATGCGGACATGTGGACTCCAGTTGCGCTTGCAGTTCTCGCGCGCTGGCTGCGGAATCAGACCGTGCCTTGGCGCGCGATTTGGGAAATAATCGGCCTTTGCCCGGGTTGGCGACGTCTTTGTCTGCCAGCCGAAACAATCGGAAATTCTAGCATGCAGAGTTCAGGCAACAGTGCCTCGGGGAACACCGCAAGCATCGTTACATTTGACGGCAGTCCTTTCCGGCTGCATCAGCCCTTTCCGCCGGCGGGGGATCAGCCAGAAGCCATCCGCAAGTTGGTGGAGGGGATCGAGGATGGGCTGATGTATCAGACCCTGCTCGGGGTGACGGGCTCGGGCAAGACATACACCATGGCCAACGTGATCGCGCGCATGGGACGGCCCGCGTTGGTGCTGGCGCCGAACAAGACCCTGGCGGCCCAGTTGTATGCCGAGTTTCGGGAGTTTCTGCCAGAGAATGCGGTGGAGTACTTCGTCAGCTACTACGACTACTACCAGCCCGAGGCCTATGTGCCTTCGCGTGATCTGTTCATCGAAAAGGACTCGTCCATCAACGAACATATCGAACAGATGCGGCTGTCGGCCACCAAGAGCCTGATGGAACGGCGCGATGTGGTGATCGTGGCCACGGTGTCTTGCATCTACGGTATTGGCGACCCGGTGGACTACCACGCGATGATCCTGCATCTGCGCGAGGGTGAGCGCATGCCGCATCGGGATTTGATCCAGCGCCTGGTGGCGATGCAGTACACCCGCTCGGATATCGACTTCCAGCGTGGCACGTTCAGGGTGCGGGGCGATGTGATCGACGTGTTTCCAGCGGAGAATGCGGAACTGGCCATTCGCATCGAAATGTTCGACGACGAGGTCGAGCATCTGACCCTGTTCGATCCGCTGACGGGGCATCTGAAGCAGAAGCTTGGCCGCTTCACGGTCTATCCGTCCAGTCACTACGTGACGCCACGGGCCACGGTGTTGAAGGCGATTGAAGCGATCAAGGAGGAGCTGCGCGAGCGCATCACTTTTTTCCAGCAGGAGGGCAAGCTGGTGGAGGCGCAGCGTATCGAGCAACGCACCCGCTTCGATCTTGAAATGCTCAACGAGATGGGCTTCTGCAAGGGTATCGAAAACTACTCGCGGCATTTGTCCGGGCGCGGCCCCGGCGATCCGCCGCCGACGCTGATCGACTATCTGCCGGCCGATGCGCTGATGTTCATCGATGAGTCGCACGTTGCCATTGGGCAGGTGGGGGGCATGTACAAGGGCGATCGCTCGCGCAAGGAGAATCTGGTGGGTTACGGTTTTCGCCTGCCGTCGGCGCTCGACAACCGGCCGTTGAAGTTCGACGAGTTCGAGCGCTTGATGCCGCAGACGGTGTTCGTGTCGGCCACGCCAGCCGCCTACGAAGCCGAGCATCAGGGGCAGGTGGTCGAGCAGGTGGTCAGGCCGACCGGGCTGATCGATCCGGTGGTCGAGGTGCGTCCGGCCATGACTCAGGTCGATGATCTGCTGGGCGAGATCAAGAAGCGCGTTGCAGTCAATGAGCGGGTGCTGGTTACCGTACTGACCAAGCGGATGGCCGAGGACCTGACCGACTATCTCAACGAGAACGCCATCCGCGTGCGCTACCTGCATTCGGACATCGATACCGTGGAGCGGGTGGAGATCATCCGCGATTTGCGCCTGGGTGAGTTCGATGTGCTGGTGGGGATCAACCTGCTGCGGGAAGGGTTGGATATTCCTGAAGTGTCACTGGTGACCATCCTGGATGCGGACAAGGAGGGTTTCCTGCGTTCGGAGCGGTCGTTGATTCAGACCATCGGGCGCGCGGCACGCCATATTCATGGCACGGCGATTCTGTATGCTGACCGGATCACCGACTCGATGAAGGCGGCGATGAGTGAGACCGAGCGCCGTCGCACCAAGCAGATCGCCTTCAACGAGGCAAACGGCATCGTACCGAAGACGGTGACCAAGCGGATCAAGGACATCATCGATGGTGTCTATTCGGCGGATGACGAGAAGCGTGCGTCGGTGGCGGCAGAGGCCCGGGCAGATTATGCGACGATGGACGAGAAAGCGCTGGCAAAGGCCATCAAGAAGCTCGAGAAGGAGATGCAGGAACATGCGCGCAATCTTGAGTTCGAAAAGGCTGCAGCCGCGCGCGACGAGTTGTTCCGCTTGCGCGAGCGCGCCTTTGGTGCCGACCAGCACGGCAATGGCTGAATGTTGATGGAAGGAAAATGAAGAGAGTACTGTTTGTGTGCACCGGCAATATCTGTCGATCACCCACCGCTGACGGCATTGCCCGTCATGTGATTGCGACCTCCGGGCTCGAGGGGCTGATCGAGGTTGATTCGGCGGGTATCCAGGGTTATCACGCGGGTGAGGCACCGGATCCGAGGACGTGCAAGGTGGCGGCGCAGCGTGGTTATGACCTGTCCGATCTTCGCGCGCGCAAGATCGAACTGCGCGATTACCAGCAATTCGACCTGATCCTGGCAATGGACCGCGGACACCTTGATGTGATGATGCGTAACTGTCCCGAGGTCTATCGGTCGAAGTTGGGGCTTTTCCTGGATTTCGCTGACGATCTGCCCGAAGAGGAAGTGCCCGATCCCTATTATGGCGGACCGGCAGGTTTCGACCTGGTGCTCGATTTGTGTGAACGGGGTGTTGAGGGTTTGTTGAGCCGCTTGAGCTGCGAGGTCTGACTGGCGTATCGCCTGCATGAAAAAGGCCACTCGAAAGAGTGGCCTTTTTCATGGGGCGCCGTCCGCTGAGCTGGGGGCGGACGGCGTCGGCGGCTTACTTGCCGTGAGTTTCCACCTGCTGCAGCGGTTCGTCCGGAATGATGACCTGCGGACGAGGCTTGCGACCGAGACGCAGAGGTTCTTCCGGTGCACCGGTACCAAAGCTCGCCTTCTTGTCGGCGCTGGTCTCGATCATCACCAGGCCCACTGCTTCGAGTGCGCCAGTCAGGTCGATCGGTGCAGGCGCGTCGGCCGCCTTGGGCGGTGCGATTCGCACTTCGCTTTGAGTGACCGTCTCAACGGCTACGACGGGTGCAGGCGCCTCCTGGGCCGGTGCGGTCTCCTTGCTGGCCTCGCTTGGACTGGCCTCGGTGGCAGCAAGGTCTTCCGGAGCCGACGTCGGCTCCGCGACCGCTTCGACAGGAACTGGCTTGACGGGCTCGGCCAGCTCGGCGGGTGCCTGCTCGGCTACGGAGGCCACATCAACCGGTGCGGGGGCGGCCTCTGGCGCAACGCCTTCGCTTTCGATGACCACCTGTGCTGGCGCCGAGACCGATTGTTCGCTCAGCGCGACCGGAAGCGGGGCCGCCTCAGTGCTCGCTGGCGTAGCCGCAGTGTCGCTGGCGGGCGCAACGGGCACCGGCAGTTCGGGTGCAATGGCAACGACGTCTGCCGCTGGCGCGGAGACTTCGGCTGCGACTGCTGCAGTCTGGGGCGCCTCTTCGTTTGAGGTGGCCGCATCCTGCACGACTGCTTCCGGCACGACGTCGGTGGCGGGTTCCTCGTTGCCGGTGGCGTTCAGCTCGGTGCCTTCCTGACCTTCAGCCGGGCGACGATCGCGGCGGCCGCGACTGCGGCGGCGACGTTTTTCCGGGGTTGCCTCGTCGGTCGTGACGACCAGCGGGGCTTCACCTTCAGGGGCGACGATTGCTGCCGCAACCGCCGGTGCCACGGTGTTCAGCTCGGTGCTGGCGTCGGCGCTACGCTCGGCGTCGTCCTGGCGCGGCTGGCGCTGACGGCCACGACCACGGCGGCCGCCTTCATCGCTGCGTTCGGTGCGGGCCTCGGTGCGCTCGCGCGGTTCCGGGCGCTCGGCACGCTCTGCACGATCACCTCGTTCGGTCCGGTCCTGCGTATTGCGTGCCGGTTTCTCGCGCTCCCCTTCCGCCGCGCGCTCGCTACGGCCACCGTTGCGACTGCCGTTGTTGCCGGCGTCGGCCTCATTGCGTTCACTACGCTGGGCGTCACGGCGACCGCTATTGCGGCCCCCGTTACGGCGTTCGCCATTGCGATCGTTACGACCACGACCTTCACGCTTCGGGCTGGCTTCCGGTTGCGGGGCAGGGGCCTGGGCTTCCTGTTTGTCGCCCGTAAACCAGCTCATGATCCGGGCAAACAGACCCTTGCCCGGAGCGGCCGTGGGCGCGGTTGCCGCCACAGGGGCGGGTGCTTCGACCACCGGGGCAGGCTGCGCGGGAGAGATGCCTTTGACGGCGGCTTCCTGACGTGCGGGCTTGTCACCCGGCTTGGCCGGCATGCCATTATCGGTATCTGCCGGCTGATGCACCATCTGGTAGCTGGCCAGCGCGATGTCTTCCTGATTCAGCTGATCGTGGCGCAGGCGGACGATTTCGTGCGCGGGCGTTTCCATGTGCCGGTTGGGCACGATGATCAGCATGACCTTGTGGCGGAACTCGATGCGTGCGATGTCGACCCGCTTCTCGTTGAGCAGGAAGGTTGCAACGTCGACAGGCACTTGCAGATGCACGGCGCCAGTGTTCTCCTTCATCGCTTCCTCTTCAAGGATGCGAAGGATGTGCAGGGCGGAGGACTCGGTGCTGCGGATGTGGCCGGTGCCGTTACAGCGCGGGCAGGGGATGTAGCTGGTCTCGGCCAGTGCCGGACGCAGGCGCTGACGGGAGAGTTCGAGCAGGCCGAAACGGCTGATCTTGCCGGTCTGCACGCGGGCACGGTCGTGGCGCAGGGCGTCGCGCAGGCGGTTCTCGACTTCGCGCTGGTTCTTCTGCGATTCCATGTCGATGAAGTCGATGACGATCAGGCCGCCAAGGTCGCGCAGGCGCAACTGACGGGCGATCTCGTCGGCTGCTTCGAGGTTGGTGCGGAAGGCGGTTTCCTCGATGTCGGCACCCTTGGTGGCGCGGCCCGAGTTGACGTCGATCGAGACCAGCGCTTCGGTGTGGTCGATGACCACGGCGCCGCCTGACGGCAGTCCGACCTGGCGCGAGTAGGCAGACTCGATCTGGTGTTCGATCTGGAAGCGCGAGAACAGCGGTACGTCATCGTGATAACGCTTGATCCGGCTGACGTTGCCCGGCATGACATGGGCCATGAACTGGTGAGCCTGATCATGGATGTCGTCGGTGTCGATCAGGATCTCGCCGATATCGGGCTGGAAGTAGTCGCGGATCGCACGGATCACCAGACTGCCTTCCTGGTAGATCAGGAAGGCGCCGCTCTGGCCTTGCGCCGCACCCTCGATGGCGGTCCACAGTTGCAGCAGGTAGTTCAAGTCCCACTGCAGTTCTTCGGCGCCACGGCCGATGGCGGCAGTGCGCGCGATCAGGCTCATGCCCGAGGGCACTTCGAGCTGATCCATGACCTCGCGCAGTTCTGCGCGTTCGTCGCCTTCGACGCGGCGCGATACGCCACCGCCGCGCGGGTTGTTGGGCATCAGCACAAGGTAACGGCCGGCCAGCGAGATGTAGGTGGTCAGTGCGGCACCCTTGTTGCCACGCTCATCCTTTTCGACCTGGACGATCAGTTCCTGGCCTTCGCGCAAGGCTTCCTTGATGCTGGACTTGGCGTCCGCACCCGGCTGGAAGTAGGAGCGCGAGATTTCCTTGAACGGCAGGAAACCATGGCGCTCGGCGCCGTAGTCCACAAAAGCCGCTTCGAGGCTGGGCTCGATGCGAGTGATGACCGCCTTGTAGATGTTGCTCTTGCGTTCTTCCTTGTTGGCCGATTCGATATCGAGGTCGATCAGTTTCTGACCGTCCACGATCGCGACGCGCAGTTCTTCGGCCTGCGTCGCATTGAAAAGCATGCGCTTCATTTGGATCGCTCTCCCGCGCAAGACACACGGGCAGGACGAACGGCGCGCACCATCGCGCTTTCCGGGATCAGGAGCAGTTGGTTGTGGCTACTTTCGTCATCCGGGGTTGGTATTGGGCGTTGATGGGACGGCTGGTCGATTGTCTATTGATCCTGACTGCGCGAGTTCTTGGTCTTGCAGTCAGGAGCCTTTGATCCTGCGTATGTGTTGCGCGTCTAAATCCAACCGTGAGGCTGGATGGGTGTGTCGAAGTTTGTCGTTTGCGTTACCATCGGCGCCCTTTTTGGGGCTTCGTGTGGCACGCTGCGGTTTTCCGGGAGCGCTCGTGCGGGCTCATCGTCGTCCATCCTCCACCGCCTCGTGGCGCGAGGGGATGCCGACCGCAACCGGAATCAACCGCACGGAAGTATATTTCAGGATGATGATTGAAGGCAAAGCGATTGCAGTCCGGCATGAACGGATCGATGAGACGGCGGCCGGGCAGCGTATCGACAACTACCTGATCCGGATCGCGAAAGGGGTGCCAAAGAGCCACATCTATCGCATCCTGCGCAGCGGCGAAGTTCGGGTCAATGGTCGGCGGGTGCAGCAGACCTATCGCCTGGTGGCGGGGGATGAAGTGCGGATTCCGCCGATCCGGGTGTCGGAATCAAGTCAGCCGCCGGCACCGGTAGGCAAGGCGCTGCCGGTGGTGTTCGAAGATGATGCCTTGATGGTCATCGACAAGCCCTCAGGCAAGGCGGTGCATGGCGGTAGCGGCGTCAGTTACGGCGTGATCGAACAGTTGCGGGTGCAGCGCCCGGAGTTGCGCATGCTTGAGCTGGCGCATCGGCTCGATCGAGAGACCTCCGGTCTGTTGATTGTGGCCAAGAAGCGTTCGTCGCTGACCGTGCTGCACGACATGATGCGCGACGGTGCAATGGAGAAGCGTTATCTGACCCTGGTGCCGGGCAAGTGGATCAATGCGCAGCAGCACGTCAAGGCCCCCTTGTACAAGTACCTGACTGCAGAGGGTGAGCGCCGTGTGCGGGTCAGCCCTGATGGTAAGCCGGCACATAGCATCGTGCGACTGATCAAACGCTGGAAGCGTTTCAGCTTGCTTGAGGTGGAGTTGAAGACCGGACGCACCCATCAGATTCGCGTGCATCTCGCGCACCTGGGTTTCCCCTTGTGCGGCGATGACAAGTACGGAGATTTCACGCTGAACAAGGCGCTGGAGGCTGAAGGCTTGAAGCGGATGTTCCTGCATGCGGCAAAACTGCGCTTTGCGCATCCGCTGAGTGGGGAGTCTTTGTCTTTTGAGGCGCCTTTGCCACCCGAACTGCAGGCTTTCATTGATCAACTGGATGCAGAGGAGAGCGGACGCCATGGCTGAGCGTTTCGATCTGGTGGTGTTTGACTGGGACGGGACGGTATTGGATTCGGCGGGCGCAATCGTCCGCTCGATCATGGCAGCCTGTGTCGATCTGGGTCTGCCCGTACCAACCGAGGAGCGGGCTCGTTACGTGATTGGGCTCGGGCTGGGCGATGCACTGAGGCATGCGGTGCCCGAGCTTGAAGTCGAGGCCTATCCGCGCATGGTCGAGCGCTACCGACATCATTACCTCTCGTCCGATCACGAACTCTCCTTGTTTCCAGGGGTGGCGGAGTCCATTGCCTGGTTGTCCAAGCAGGGGTGTCTGCTTGGCGTGGCAACGGGAAAGAGTCGTGTGGGCTTGAATCGCGCTCTGGCTCACTCGGGGCTGGGGGCGTATTTTCATGCGACCCGCTGTGCCGACGAGTGCTTTTCCAAGCCGCACCCGGCAATGCTCGAGCAACTGATGGATGAGCTGGGCGTGACTCCCGAACGCACGCTGATGATCGGTGATACCACGCATGATCTGCAGATGGCGCGTAATGCAGGCGTGGCGGGATTGGCGGTCAGTTTTGGCGCCCACCCGGCGGCAGCCTTGCGTGCGGAACAACCCTTGGCCTGTGTTGCGACACCTGAAGAGCTGGATAGATGGTTGCGGGCGAATCTCTGATCTGTCCGGCTGGTGATCTGCTTGACGGGGGTGATGGGGTGCGCTTTCGCGTACTCCACCATGGACGCCCCGAGCCGGCATTCGCGGTTCGTTACGGCGGTCAGGTATATGCGTACTTGAACCGTTGTGCGCATGTACCGGTCGAGCTTGACTGGATGCCGGGAAAATTCTTCGATCTGACCCGTCATCAGCTGATCTGTGCGGTGCATGGTGCGCATTACGATCCGCGCAATGGCCGATGCACGATGGGCCCCTGTCGAGGCGCATCGTTGATCAGCCTTGCGGTGATCGAGCGCGATGGCCTGGTGTTTCTGGAGGCGGGCTCAGTGCTCGCCGAGCAATAGGAATAGCGCGGGGCGTTTTCCGATCGGGCTGGGCGGATTGCGGCGCCAGTCGCCAATGCTGCGCGTGATCAGCGTCTCGGAAGGAGTGGTCAGGTCGGCTGCGATGCATAGCCGGGTGCCGGGTGCGCATAGTCGTAGCAAGGCTTCAAGCATGCGGTCGTTGCGGTACGGGGTCTCGATGAAGATCTGAGTTCGCCCAAGCCGGCGGGATTCCTGTTCCAGCAGGCGGATTTGCTCGTCGCGCTGCGTTTCGGCTACAGGCAGGTAGCCATGGAAGGCAAAGCTCTGCCCATTCAGGCCGGAGCCCATCAGTCCCAGCAGGATGGACGATGGGCCGACCATGGGGGCGACCCGGATGCCCAGTGCGTGGGCGCGGGCAACGAGGCGTGCGCCCGGGTCGGCAACCGCCGGGCAACCGGCATCGGACATCAGACCGATGTCTTCGCCACGAAGTGCGGGGGCGAGCAGGGCGTCGAGCGCTTCGGTGCCGGCGTCTGCGGGTAGTTCCTGGATGTCGGTATCGCGCAATACACCGGGGAAGTCGAGCTGTTTCAGGTGTGCTCTTGCGGCGCGCGCGTTTTCGACCACGAAATGCGCCAGTTGGGTTACCTGTTGCTGAACGTCTGCAGGCATGAAGCGCTGCCACGGCGTTTCGCCCAGGCTTACAGGAACGAGATGCAGCGTGCCCTTTGCGTTGAGTGCTGTGCTGCTCATGGCAGGGCGATGCCTTCGTTGCGCAGCATGCGTGACAGCGCGATCAGCGGGAGTCCGATCAGCGCGGTCGGGTCGTCCCCGGACAAGGCGTCGAGCAGGGTGATGCCGAGACCTTCGGACTTGGCGCTGCCTGCACAGTCAAGTGGTAGCTCGGCAGCGACATAGCGCTCGATCTCGTCGGTAGTCAGGGTGCGGAATCGAACATGTGTTGGGACGAGGGTGGATTGCACTTTGCCCGTGTCGCTGTTGATCACTGCAACCGCGGTGTGAAAGATGACATCCTGGCCGCTCATGCGGCGCAGTTGTGCATGGGCGCGCTCGATCGTGCCGGGTTTGCCGAAGATTTCATTGCCGATGCAGGCGACCTGGTCGCTGCCGATGACCAGTGCGTTTGGTTTGTGGTCGGCAATCGCTCTGGCTTTGGCAATAGCCAGCCTGATGGCAAGCGCATCAGGTGTTTCGTCTGGCAGCGGGGTCTCGTCCGTTTCCGGGCGCGCAACTTCAAAGGGCAGGCCGAACCGCTCGAGTAGTTGTTTGCGGTAGGCGGAGGTTGAGGCAAGGATCAGTGTGTTCATCAGTGCGGACGGTGGGCTGGTTGGCGCCGGTGTGTGTACAGCGGCTCAGGTGGCGGAGAGCGCCTTCTGATGCGAATCTTCTGCACAAGGGCTTTGACATCTTTAATCAAAAAATAATATCATGCACGGCTTATGTCCAATCAAGGCAAAACACCAGACAACATTGCTGATGTCTTCCGCTTCGCGGCGGGGCAGCGCAGCATGAATTTCGAGGTGCCGCTTGCGGCCTTCGAGCGTCTGGCTGATCAGTTGGTCAGTAGCGACGGCGTGGTCGTCTGCCAGGTTCAGGGATTTCAGGATCCTGAGCGTGGGGCGATCATCGAGTTGCAGCTGGCAGGCAAGCTGGTGCTGCGATGCCAGCGTTGTCTGACTGGGCTTGATTGGGATTTGGCGGTTCGCACCAGATTGCAGCCGATTCGTCCGGGGCAGGCACTGCCGGAAGACGAGTTGGAGGACGACGAGGTCGATGCGTTCGAGGTCGATGGAGAGCTCGATGTGCATGCGTTGATCGAGGATGAGATCATTCTTGCCCTGCCGATTGCGCCCCGTCACGATGAATGTGGCACGCTGCGCCCAGAGGGTGCGGCAAGCAAGGAATCACCTTTTGCCGTGCTTGCCGGTTTGCGTGGTAACGGCAGCGCCGCTTAGGTAACGTTTCGTTTAGGAGTTTTTCATGGCCGTTCAGCAGAACAAGAAGTCCCCCTCCAAGCGTGGCATGCACCGTGCCCACGATTTTCTGACCGCGCCGGCGCTGGCCGTCGAGGCAACCACGGGTGAAGTTCACCTGCGTCACCATATCAGCCCCAACGGTTTCTACCGTGGCAAGAAGGTGCTGAAGGTCAAGGGCGAGTAAGTCCGCGTCCTGACATACAGGAGGCGGCGCAGCGCGCGATGCGCCTGCGCCGCTTTTTTTTCCCTCTGAATTGATTCACGCGAGAAGCCGATGGGTGTCACCGTTGCAATCGACTGCATGGGTGGCGATCACGGCCCGGTCGTGACCGTGCCTGCTGCGCTGACCTTTCTGCGCAGTCATTCCACCGTAAACGTGATCCTGGTTGGGCGCGAAGAGTCCATCCTGCCGCTGCTTGGCGAAGCACTGGCCGCGTTTGGGTCGCGTTTGCGCGTTCGACATGCGAGCGAGGTGGTGGGTATGGACGAACCGCCGGCCAATGCGATGCGCTCGAAGAAGGATTCTTCGATGCGGATCGTCGCCGATCTGGTTAAATCGGGCGAAGCACAAGCCGCCGTGTCCGCTGGAAATACCGGCGCCTTGATGGCCATCTCCCGCTTTGTCCTTAAAACACTTCCTGGCATCGACCGTCCTGCAATCTGTTCGATCTTGCCGACACAGAAAGGGCACAGTTACGTGCTCGATCTGGGGGCAAACGTCGATTGCAGTGCAGAGCACCTGCTGCAGTTCGGTATCATGGGCGCGATGCTGGCTGCGGCAGTTGATCATGATGAGCGTCCGCGAGTTGGCTTGCTCAATATCGGCGAAGAGGCGATCAAGGGTAACGAGGTCGTCAAGCAGGCCGGTGAGTTGCTGCGCAACAGCGGTCTGAATTTCTGCGGCAATGTCGAAGGCGACGACATCTACAAGGGGGCGGCCGACGTCGTGGTGTGTGATGGCTTCGTCGGTAACGTCGCGTTGAAGACGTCCGAAGGGCTGGCGCAGATGTTATCGACATTCCTGCGCGAAGAGTTCGGGCGGAATCTGTTCACCCGGATCATGGCCCTGATCGCGATGCCGGCGCTGAAGCGGTTCAAGCACAGGGTCGATCATCGCAGGTATAACGGTGCGGTATTGCTGGGTTTGCGCGGCGTCGTGGTGAAGAGCCACGGGTCTGCTGATCCGTTTGCCTTTGAGCAGGCGATCGGGCGCGCGGCCGATGCCGCGGGTAATCAACTGATCGAACGCATCAGCCTGAAGATGGCGAGCATGAGCGAGGTTGCAGCATGATTCACGCAAGAATCACCGGTACCGGCAGCTATCTGCCGGGGGAGCCTGTCAGTAACGAGGACCTCGTCCGGCGCGGCATCGATACTTCTGATGAGTGGGTGACCAGTCGTACAGGTATCTCCAGTCGCCATCTCGCGACGGCAGAAACCGGCTCCAGCGACCTGGCCTGCAAGGCTGCCGAACGCGCGATCGAGGCGGCCGGTTGCGAGGCCGAGGATATCGACCTGATCATCGTCGCTACCTCGACCCCTGATTATATCTTTCCAAGCACGGCCGCTTTGCTTCAATCCCGCCTGGGGATCCGTAACGGAGGGGCGGCGTTCGATGTGCAGGCGGTCTGCAGTGGCTTCGTCTACGCCCTCAGCATTGCCGAGAAGTTCATTCGCTCTGGCAGTCACAAGCGCGCCTTGGTGGTTGGTGCCGAGGTGTTCTCCCGCATTCTCGACTGGTCCGATCGCAGTACGTGTGTGCTGTTTGGTGACGGCGCCGGCGCGGTGGTGCTCGAGGCTTCGGAGCAACCGGGTGTGCGTGCGACTGCGCTGCATGCGGATGGCAGTCATCATCCTATCCTCTGTGTGCCCGGTGGTGTCGCCTCAGGTCAGGTCATTGGCGACCCCTTTCTGCGCATGGATGGACAGGCGGTATTCAAGTTTGCGGTCAAGGTGCTGGGTGACGTTGCACACGAAGTGCTCGAACTGGCGGACTGCCCGGTTGATAGCATCGACTGGTTGATTCCTCACCAAGCCAATATCCGCATCATCCAGGCAACAGCCAAGCGCCTTGGCGTGCCGATGGAGAAAGTCATCACGACGGTCGAGCGCCACGGCAACACTTCAGCTGCTTCAATTCCGCTGGCACTGGATCTCGCGGTGCGCGACGGTCGCATCCGTCCGGGGCATCGCATTGTGCTGGAAGGGGTTGGTGGTGGCTTCACTTGGGGCGCAGCCCTGGTCGATTTCTGATTTCTTTCTCGATACGGAGAGATTGATGTCATTTGCACTGGTTTTCCCTGGTCAGGGGTCGCAGTCGGTTGGCATGATGGCGCCTTATGGTGATCTGGCGATCATTCGCGAAACATTTGCCGAGGCCTCCGATGCCCTGGGTGAGGATTTGTGGGCCATGGTCTGCGAGGGGCCTGCAGAGCGTCTTGCGCTGACCGTCAATACCCAGCCCTTGATGCTGACTGCGGGTGTCGCGGCTTATCGCGCCTGGCTGGCGGCGGGTGGCGCTCGTCCGGCACTGGTCGCCGGACACAGCCTGGGTGAGTATGCTGCGCTGGTTGCGGCGGAGGCTTTGTCGTTTGCTGACGCGGTGCCTTTGGTGCGCTTCCGTGCCCAAGCCATGCAGGAAGCGGTGCCGGCTGGCGAGGGGGCGATGGCCGCCTTGCTTGGGCTGGAGGTCGAGGCCGTTCGTGAAGCCTGTCAGGAAGCTGCCCAGGGTGAGGTGGTCGAGGCCGCCAACCTGAATGCTCCGGGTCAGATCGTCATCGCTGGGGCGAAGGCGGCAGTTGAGCGCGCAATCGAGGCGGCCAAGGCGCGGGGGGCCAAACGCGCAATGCTGCTGCCGGTCTCGGCGCCCTTTCACTGCGCGCTGATGAAGCCGGCTGCAGACCGGCTTGCCGAGCGTCTGGCAGCGGTTGATGTCCGCACGCCGACGATCGATGTGCTGAATAATGTTGACGTCGCGATCTGCAGCGAGCCCGCAGCGATTCGGGATGCACTGGTTCGTCAGGCATTCTCGCCAGTGCGCTGGATCGAATCCATTCAGGCAATGGCGCAGCGTGGTTTGACGCCGGTCATCGAATGTGGTCCGGGCAAAGTGCTTGCCGGCATGACCAAGCGCATTGCCAAGGAAGTTGAGGGCGGATCGATTCACGATGCCGCCAGTCTGGAACAGATGCTTGCAGCAGTGAGGTCGTGATGAGTTTTTCGCTTGAAGGTCAGGTTGCGCTTGTGACCGGAGCATCGCGCGGCATTGGACGTGCGGTGGCAATGCAGTTGGGTGCCCTGGGGGCGACCGTGGTTGGCACGGCGACCTCGTCGGGCGGCGCTGCCGAAATCGAGCAGGCGCTGGTCGAAGCGGGCTACAAGGGTGCCGGGCTGGCGCTGGATGTGACCGATTCGGCTGCTTGCGAAGCCATGATTGGTGATATCGAGAAGCGCTTTGGTGCTGTGGGTATTCTGGTGAATAACGCCGGGATTACCCGTGACAACCTCGCCATGCGGATGAAGGACGAAGAGTGGGATGCGGTGATCGACACCAATCTCAAGGCGGTCTTCCGCATGTCCAAGCTGGTCATGCGCGGCATGATGAAAGCACGCGGCGGTCGCATCATCAACATCACTTCGGTGGTGGGGAGTGCAGGCAACCCGGGGCAGGCCAACTATGCTGCAGCCAAGGCAGGCGTGGCCGGCATGAGTCGTGCGCTGGCGCGTGAGTTGGGAAGCCGCAATATCACGGTCAATTGTGTTGCGCCCGGATTCATCGATACCGACATGACGCGTGCGCTGCCTGATGCGGCACGTGATGCACTGCTGGGCAACATTGCATTGGGTCGCCTGGGGCGTCCGGAAGAGATTGCTGCGGCAGTCGCCTTCCTGGCATCGCCGGCTGCGGCCTATGTGACTGGGACAACATTGCATGTCAACGGTGGCATGTATATGTCGTGATCGCTTGCCGCGATAGCGGAAGCGTTCCTTTTTGGTAGAATACGTCGGTTTTTTTCTTACACACCTGCACTTTCAGGGAAGGAGTTTGTTCATGGAGAACATCGAACAGCGCGTCAAAAAGATCGTTGCTGAGCAACTTGGCGTAAACGAATCGGAGATCAAGAACGAGTCTTCGTTCGTGGATGATCTGGGCGCGGATTCGCTGGACACCGTGGAACTGGTCATGGCGCTGGAAGAAGAGTTCGAGTGCGAGATTCCGGACGAAGAGGCCGAGAAGATCACCACCGTCCAGCAAGCGATTGACTACGTCAACGCTCACCTCAAGAAGTAATCGTTTCACTGTTTTCCGCCGGGCTGTGCGTCAGCACTGTCCGGCGTGATCCTCATTCCTCCGCCTTGATTCCTTACGGAGATGCCCGTGTCGCGTCGTAGAGTCGTCGTCACCGGTCTGGGACTCGTCTCGCCGGTCGGCAATACTGTTCCCGAAGCCTGGGAAAACCTGATTGCCGGTAAGAGCGGCATCGCCCCGATCACCCGTTTCGATGCCAGCGCATTCGCTGCGCGCATTGCTGGCGAGGTGAAGAATTTCGACGTTTCGACTTATCTGTCGCCCAAGGAAGCGCGCCGAATGGATGTCTTCATCCATTACGGCATGGCGGCCGGCATTCAGGCGATCCGTGATTCGGGAATCGAGGTCAATGATGCCAATGCAGAGCGCATTGGTGTCAATATCGGGTCCGGCATCGGCGGTCTGCCGATGATCGAAGATACCCACAACGACTATCTTGGCGGCGGTCCGCGCAAGATTTCGCCGTTTTTCATTCCCGGCACCATCATCAACATGATCTCGGGCAACCTGTCGATCATGTTCGGCATGAAGGGCCCCAATGTTGCCGTCGTTACTGCATGCACCACCGGACT
Organism: Parazoarcus communis SWub3 = DSM 12120; assembly: GCF_003226565.1. GTDB lineage: Bacteria > Pseudomonadota > Gammaproteobacteria > Burkholderiales > Rhodocyclaceae > Parazoarcus > Parazoarcus communis. The sequence continues at coordinate 96,967 of NZ_QKOE01000009.1, forward strand.
TCATGCGATCGGCATGAGTGCGCGCATGATCGAGTACGGTGACGCAGACGTGATGGTCTGCGGTGGCGCCGAATCCACGGTGACGCATCTGGCCATTGGTGGTTTCGCTTCGGCAAAGGCCTTGTCCACCCGGAATGATGATCCGGCGACTGCAAGCCGTCCTTGGGACAAGGAGCGCGACGGTTTCGTGCTCGGCGAGGGGGCAGGCGTGCTGGTGCTCGAAGAGTACGAGCACGCCGTCAAGCGCGGCGCCCGCATCTATGCCGAACTCGCGGGGTTTGGCATGAGTGGTGACGCCTATCACATGACCGCGCCCGATACCGACGGGCCGCGCCGCAGCATGGTCAACGCCATGAAGAATGCGGGCGTCAATGTCGACGAAGTGCACTATCTGAACGCTCACGGTACGTCCACACCGCTGGGTGACAAGAACGAGACCGATGCAATCAAGCTTGCTTTCGGTGTCGATGCCGCCAAGAAGCTCGTGGTCAACTCCACCAAGTCGATGACAGGTCACCTGCTGGGTGGCGCTGGTGGTCTTGAGTCGGTGTTTACGGTACTGGCGGTTCATAATCAGATCTCGCCGCCGACAATCAACATCTTTGATCAGGATCCAGACTGCGATCTGGATTACTGCGCGAATGTTGCCCGTCCGATGAAGATCGATGTTGCGATGAAGAACAACTTCGGTTTTGGCGGCACCAACGGCACCTTGGTGTTCCGCAAGATCTGATTCACGCGGGGCGGGTGTGAGCGCCTTCGAGGCGATTCGACTCAAGCCCTCGTTTAGCGTCCTGGCGTCAGTGCTGGCCCTTCATTGTGGGGCTGGGCTGACGCTTTTCTTTTTTGTGCCCGGTACCCTGTTTGTGGTGCTTGGCGGCCTAGTGGTGGGGGTGTCCCTGTTCTTGGCCTTGCGGCAGCAGTGGGAGATGCGGGGCAGGGTGCTGACGATCTATGCAGACGGTGGGGCTGCGCTGGGTGATGGAGAGTCGTTTCAGCTGGTGCGAGTGAGCGACGACGCGGTCATTCTGCCCCACGTGTTGTTCGTCACGTTGAGGGGCACGGATGCCAGACCGCGTCTGGGGACGTTGCGCTTGATGCTGGTGGCCGGCAATATGAATGCCGCGCAGTGGCGCCGCCTGAGGATTTGGCTGCGCCACCGGGCGGTCAGGCTTGCGGCTGTTTCGCCTTGATGGGCGGCGGACGCAATACCGTGTCACGTGCCTTGGGCAAGGTGTCTGGATAGTCGCGGGAGTGATGCAGGCCACGGCTTTCCTTGCGCTTGAGGGCGCAGCGCACGATCAGGTCTGCAGTGACGACCAGATTGCGCAGTTCGATCAGATCGTTGGATACACGGAAGTTCGAGTAGAACTCATTGATCTCGCTTGCCAGCAGACGAATCCGGTGCTGGGCACGTTGCAGGCGCTTGGTCGTGCGTACAATGCCCACGTAGTCCCACATTGCCCGACGCAGTTCCGCCCAGTTGTGCGAGATGACGACCTCCTCGTCGGCATCGGTTACCCGGCTTTCGTCCCAGGCGGGTAGTTCGGGCATGGTTTGCTGCGGTTTGGCAAGGATGTCTCGCGCGGCGGATTCGCCAAACACCAGGCACTCGAGCAACGAGTTGCTGGCCAGGCGGTTGGCGCCATGCAGTCCGGTGCCGGCGGACTCCCCCACGGCATACAGACCAGGGACATCGGTACGTGCCGACAGGTCGGTGACAATGCCGCCGCAGGAGTAATGCGCGGCAGGGACGACCGGAATCGGCTCGCGGGTGATGTCGATACCCAGCTCGAGGCAGCGTGCGTGAATATTGGGGAAGTGACCGCGCAGCCAGTCGGCAGGTTTGTGACTGATGTCCAGATAGACGCAATCAATCCCGCGTTTTTTCATTTCGAAGTCGATGGCCCGGGCGACGATATCGCGCGGGGCGAGCTCTTCGCGTGGGTCGTGTTCGGGCATGAAGCGGGTGCCGTCCGGCAGTCGCAGCAGGCCACCTTCGCCGCGAACCGCCTCGGAGATCAGGAAGGATTTTGCCTGAGGGTGGTAGAGGCAGGTGGGGTGGAACTGGATGAATTCCATGTTGCGCACCCGGCATCCTGCTCGCCAGGCCATTGCCACGCCATCGCCGGTCGCAACATCCGGGTTGGTGGTGTAGAGATAGACCTTTCCGGTGCCGCCAGCTGCGATGACGGTGTTGTGGGCGCCAAAGGTCAGTACCTGATCTCCGCGGATGTCCAGCACGTAGGCGCCAAGGCAGCCCCTGCCGGGTTGTCCGATCTTGTCACCCAGAATCAGATCCACCCCGATGTGGTGCTCGAAGATGTCGATGTTCGGATGCGCCAGGACTTCTTCGCTCAAGGTTGCCTGCACTGCCGCGCCGGTGGCATCTGCAGCGTGGATGATGCGCCGATGGGAATGCCCGCCTTCGCGTGTCAGGTGGTAGCCCAGTGCCGACTCATCTTCGCGGGTGAAGGGTACGCCACGGTTGATCAGCCATTCGATGGCCTCGCGTCCGTGTTCGACAACGAACCGGGTCGCCTGCGCATCGCACAGGCCGGCACCCGCAGTGAACGTGTCCTGTATGTGTGCTTCGATGCTGTCGGTGTTGTCCAGAACGGCCGCAATGCCCCCTTGAGCCCAGGCGCTGGCACTGTCTGCAAGGCTGCGCTTGGTCACGATGGCAACTCGCTGTCGATCCGCGAGTCGGAGTGCGAGAGACTGGCCGGCAGTGCCGCTGCCGAGAATCAGGACGTCGTACTGTTTGTGCAAGATAACCGTCACACGCTGGGTTGAAGCGCTGAAATATATCACGGGGTGGAAGCCTTTATCCGCCTTGGCTGCAGGCGCCCCGCCAATATCCCTTTCGCTACATGAACTAATTTTCGGGCGCTTTGTCTCTAAGCCAGATGAAGCGTTTTGCTGCGGGTGCCCGCGGTCGCTTATACTTGGGCGGTTTTGTCATTCCATAGAAGAACTGACCCCCAAATGAGCGATCGTGAAATCGATCAGCAGTTGGTCGAGCGCGTACAGCGTGGCGACAAGCAGGCGTTCAGCTTGCTGGTATCCAAGTACCAGCGCAAGCTGCACCGACTGTTGTCGCGCCTGATTCGTGATCCGGCCGAAGTCGAGGATGTTGCGCAGGAAACCTTCATCAAGGCTTACCGTGCCTTGGGTTCGTTCCGGGGCGACAGTGCGTTCTATACCTGGCTGTATCGGATCGGTATCAATACCGCAAAGAACTACCTGGTATCGATGGGCCGGCGGGCGCCGACTTCGACGAGTTTCGATTCGGAAGAAGCCGAGACTTTCGAGGATGGGGATCAACTGCGCGACATCAATACGCCCGAGCGGCTGATGATGACGCGTCAGATCGGCCAGACCGTCGACGAGGCAATGGCGGCACTGCCGGAGGAATTGCGCACAGCGATCATGCTGCGCGAGCTGGAAGGTTTGAGTTACGAAGAGATCGCCAACATCATGGATTGTCCGATCGGTACCGTCCGGTCCAGGATTTTCCGTGCTCGTGAGGCGATTGCTGAACGACTGCGGCCGTTGCTGGACACGGCTCCGGATAAACGTTGGTAGGTGGATGCAATGAAAGACAAACTCTCGGCATGGATCGATGGTGATCTGGATGATGTCGCTGCGAACCGCATGGCTGACCACATTGGTCGGGATGAATCATTGCGCAAGCACTGCGATGTTTATTGGCTGATTGGCGACACCCTGCGTGGGGATGCACAAGGGGCCGATCTGACCGACCGTATCATGGCCAGACTGGATGCCGAGCCCACCGTGCTGGCGCCTCGGGCAGCCGCTGCCCGCGCAACGGAGCGTCAGTCGCTGTGGCAGTCCCTGATGCCTATTGCCGCGTCGGTCATGGGTGTGGCTGCAGTCGGTCTGGTTGCGGCCACGATGTATTCCTCGTCCCCGAACGATCCGGTGCCGGGCAATGTGATCGCCGTTCAGCGCGCTGTCTTGCCGGCGCAGGTCGTCCCGGTTTCGGCCGAGGTGAATGATCCTCATCGTGAGTATGTGTTCGTGCATCAGGCGATGACGGGCGGTGGTCCCTTGCCCGCTGGCGTGCAATACGTCCGCACCGTTTCAGCCGCTGCGCAGGACGTCGCTCGATGAGATTCTGGCCGTTTGCAGTGGGTCTGTGCGCCTTGTTGTTGCATCCGGTTGCCAGTGCGGACTCACCGACCGACCCTTTGTCCTGGCTGGGGCGGATTTCAACCGCAAGCCAGCGCCTGAACTACGTCGGTACTTTTACCTATCAGTCGGGCAAGCATATCGAGACTTCGCGCATCGCGCATCGTGCTGACGGTGAGGGGGAGTTCGAACGGCTGGAGGTGCTTGATGGCAGTCCGCGTGAGGTCATTCGCAGCAGCACCGAGGTGCGTTGCGTACTACCGGATCAGCGCACCGTCATCATTGATCAGCCGGGCGGTCGTCGTGCATTCCCGGCCAGGCTGCCTGCATCCTATACCCGTCTCGCCGAAAACTATCGTATCCGCAAGGCCGAAATTGCCCGTGTTGCTGGATTCGAGGCGCAGTCCATTGTCCTTGAGCCGCGCGATGACCTTCGCTACGGACACATCCTGTGGGCCGAATTGCAGACGGGTTTGCTGCTCAAGTCCCGAATGGTGGACTCGGGAGGCGAGATGGTCGAACAGTTTGCCTTCAGTGACCTCCGTATCGGTGGCGATGTTGATCGCGAATTGCTTCGTCCCCGCTTTCGTCAGGGAGACGACTGGCGCGTAGTGAATGTCCGTGGCAGCGAGATGAACAAGGGAGATGCGGGTTGGCATCTGCAGAACACCTTGCCAGGCTTCGACCTGATCTCGGTGGTGCGTCGGCCGCTTGGGTCTGGGCGTGGTGAAGCCGTTCATATGGTCTTTGGCGATGGATTGGCCGCGGTGTCCGTCTTTGTCGAGCCGCTCGACGAGGCTGCGCAGTTGCCGGCAGCGGGTGCTTCGACGACGGGCGCGATCAATGTGTTCAAGCGTGTGGTCGACGGGCATCTTGTCACCGCCTTGGGAGAAGTACCATCGCGTGCCGTTCAGCGTCTGGCTGAAGGTATCGAGGCTGCGCCACGATGATCGAAGCGCCGGCAGAAGTCGTCCGGGTCGAGCGTGATCGTGCCTGGGTCAGGGTCACCGAGCGTCAAGGGGGATGTGGCCGTTGCGACGAACCCGGCGGATGTCGGTCGATGCGAATTACCGAGGCATTTGGTCCGAGCGACAGCGTTTTTGCTGTCCAGGATACGCTTGGGGTGCAGCAGGGTGACCGGGTGCGTCTATGCATACCGGAACATGCGCCCCTGCGCGCTGCCATGATGAGTTACGGGCTGGGTGTTGTGCTGATGCTTTTGGGTGCCGCGCTTGGAAATCAACTTGCGGGCACCGGCAATGCTGACGTCCATGCTGCAGTGGGCGCAGCCGGCGGTTTGTTGCTGGCTTATGTGCTGAACCGAACGCTTGCTCGTAGCCGTCGTTGGCGCGGAATGCTGACGGTTTCGATGGCACGTGAAACCGGTGAGTGTTTGAGTACGCGGAGTTGAGTGTGGGCGTGATGTACCGGGTTTTCTTTGCACTCGCTGCGTGGCTGTGCCTATCCTTGACTGCCCATGCGGTTGTACTGCCCGACTTCACCGCGCTGGTTGAACGCCAGGGGGCTGCGGTCGTTAACATCAGTGCAGTAACGCAGCGCCCCGTTGCTGCACGTCATCCGCTCGATCTGGATGAACGTGATCCGATGTTCGACTTGTTCAGGCGGTTGATGCCCCGCCCGCCGAAGGCGCCCGAGCCGCAGGTCGAGCCTGATGATGAATCGCTTGGTTCTGGTTTCATTATCAGTGCTGACGGTTACATCCTGACCAACGCACATGTAGTGGCAGACGCCGAAGAGATTCTTGTGCGGTTAGCGGACAAGCGCGAGTATCGAGCAGAGATCATCGGCGCGGACACACGCAGCGATGTGGCCTTGCTTCGTATTGACGCGACGGGTCTGCCTGTCGTGAGGCTGGGTGATCCGTCGCGTCTGAAGGTAGGGGAGTGGGTGCTGGCGATCGGCTCGCCCTTTGGCTTCGAGCAGTCGGTCACCGCAGGCATTGTCAGCGCAAAGGATCGCAGCCTGCCCGACGAAAATTTCGTGCCCTTCATCCAGACCGATGTCGCGATCAATCCGGGCAACTCCGGCGGGCCGCTGTTCAACCTGAAAGGCGAGGTCGTCGGGATCAACTCGCAGATCTATAGCCGCACTGGGGGGTTCATGGGTCTGTCGTTCTCGATCCCCATCGATGTTGCCATGGACATGCAGCAGCAGTTGCGTCAGCACGGACGCGTGCAGCGTGGCCGGATTGGTGTGGCAATTCAGGAAGTGACGCTGGATTTGGCGGCCAGTTTTGGTCTGAACAGTGCAAATGGCGCGCTGGTCAGTGCGATTGAACCCGGTAGTCCTGCCGCACTTGCGGGTGTGCAGCGTGGGGATGTCATCGTGCGTTTTGATGGGCGCTCGGTCAATCGCTCCAACGAACTGCCGCGTATCGTGGCAAGTGTACGTCCAGGCAGTCAAGCTTCGATGATGGTCTATCGAAATGGTGCGCCACGCGAAATGACCATCACCTTGGGCGAATGGCGCGACCCGCATGCACCGCGTCCGAGGGTGGCAGTGGGCGTCGATAATGGCAGCAGTCGTCTGGGTCTGGTTCTCAAGGAGCCCGATCGCAAATCTCGCGGAGAGCTGGGCTTGGTCGTTGATCGCGCCGATGGTATGGCGGCTCGGGCAGAGATCGTGCCGGGCGACAGGGTCCTCAGTCTGATTGTAGGGGGCAAGCAGACTGAACTGGATTCAGTCGCGACCTTTAATCGCCTGCTCGAGGGTTTGCGCGAAGGGCAACGGGTCAGTGTGCTGGTCCAACGTGGTGAACTCGCATCCTTCGTCAGCCTGAAGGTCGGCAAATGAGCCAGCACGTGTTTACTGTCCTGAGCCGGGAGTGGTGTCATCTTTGCCATGATCTGGTCGCTGCACTGGAACCGATCGCTCGGGAGTTGGGGTGGGAGATCGCGGTCATTGATGTCGATCAGCACCCCGAGCTTGAGCAGAAATGGGACGAACTGGTGCCTGTTCTGCTGCATGGTGAGGTCGAATTGTGTCACTACCACCTGGATGAGCGTGCCGTACGCAATCATTGCGCTACGCATGCCGTTACTGCGTGTGGTAAGGGTTCCCGCTGAGAATCACTCCCATTGCCTTGCGTCGCATGCAGGCTCAAACCGTTCCAGCGAGGTGCGCGCAGCATGGGGCACGGTCAGGTGAGCGGCACGCAACGACGGCAGACTCTGTTGCCAGTCGCCGCTCAGGCCTGCGCGATTTCACGTAGCACGCGGGCGGGTACATCATGTTCGCTGGCAAGTGTCCGGTTCCCCAGTAAACGGGACATGATCCGGTCAGGCGATAGCACGATGAAGATGGCTTGTCCTGCCTCGCTTTCCAGTCGCACAACTGATTCGGCAAGGGCTGTATTGCTTTGATAGAGCTGGCTTACTGGATCGATATGATCGTTGGCCACTTCGGGTATGTCACCGAGCTGATGGACAAGAATTCCAAAGGGTTCGCCATTGCGTCCCTGTACGACGATGACCTGACGGTAGCTTGATGCTTCGACTGGACTGCGCAGGCGCAAGTGATCTTTCAGGTCCAGGACCAGAACAGGACGGTTCTTGTACATGAATACGCCATGTACATGATCAGGTAAGCCCGGTACGCTGGTAATACCGTTGGCGTCAACGGCTTCGATCACTTGGTTGGCGACGATGCCCAGACATTCGTCGCCAATATGAAAGGTGGCGATCTCGGTGCTCGCGCATGTTGTCGTGTCGCTGTTGCGGCGTGGCAGACGGATTGCCCTGGCAGGTATGCTGGATTGCGTGGCGGTAGCGGCAGGTGCAGTGCTTCCCAGTGGCACAAACACAAGTGCGGCGACCTCGTTGCGATAGGCGTCCGCTGTGGATTTGTATTCCCGGTAGCCTGCCGACAAGCTGACTCCGACAGCAAAGTACTGACCGTCAATCAACACGATGTCCGCGCCGTGATGGCCGTTGGGAATGCCAAACAGGGCGTCGGGCAGGGGAAGGGTGCTGCCGATGGGAAATCGGTCACTGGTACTGGAGATGACCTTGCGCTGACGATCGGCAAAAACAGCCAGACTGCCGGGGTGGAGGTCGCCCGCGCTGTTGCGAGGTAGCGCGTCGTGGAGCATTGCAGCGAACTGAGGGGCTGCATCGAATACCACTGCAATCCCCCCTATGGGTCGCTGCTGGCCGACTCCCGGAATCGCCGCTGCATACAGGTAGGTGTGACGATCCTGATAGAGCGCGGTGGGTTCGAAGGCCGACACCACATAGCCCTGCGAGTCCTCGAGGTTCAGGCAGCGGCGAACCCATTCTTCCGCGAGTGGGCGGCCGATGCAGTGTGAGTAACGTGTGTTCGAGCTTGCAATCACGACACCATTTGCATCGAATACCACCAGATTGTCATAGACGGTGTACAGCGCGTTGATGGCTTCCAATACCGCGGTGATTGCAGTTGATGCCGATGCGGGGTCTTTGGGGTGCAGTTCGAGTTGTTCCGAGAACAGGGTCGTGAGTGCCCACCAACGACAATCATTTGCACGCTCGTAGAGATTGCGATCCATGATGTCGATCGCCAGTGAGGCCAGAAAAGCGCTGTCGTCCAGAATCGAGGACACCACGGTTTCGTTCAGATTGCCGATCGAGCGCGCGAAGACATCGGTGGTCTTGAGCCCGGTGTTGCCGATCTCCCACAGCAGTACCTTGGAGAACGCATTGCCGACATTGCCTTTGTCCTTGCTCTGGCGAACATTGCCGTTCCAGACTGAACGGTTGAGTTCGCGCTGGATCTGTTCGGCCTGGCACGGAATGTTCCGTAGTGCGGCGGAGAACAGGGTGGGGCTTTTCATGACTGCGGTGGTGATTTCGGCGGGCATCGAGCTCAGCCGGCCCGTGCCGTGGTCTTCGAACGCGTGCTCCAGCGGGATCATGGCGTGTCCCATCCAGCCAGGTCCGGTATAACCTTGATAGGCTTGGGCTGGTCTTGTGATTGCCAGATATTCCCGCCCGGCAAAGCGTACGATGCCCCAGTCGGCGTCCAGCACGCGCTCGAGGGTGGCGCCCAGCGGTAGATGGTAACGATCGCTGCTCGCGACCACCGTACCTTCGGCATCGAGCAGTGTCAGTACGGTCCAGTCGCGTTCGTGCCCAAGATTGGCAAAAATGCGATGGGTCTCGTTTTCAAGGTTGAAGCACAGCGCAAGAACGGCCAGTGTCTTACCGTCGTGATCGTCGACCCGATAGGCGTAGATCAAGGACGGCGCCGCGCCCGGAAAGAGGTCCGTGGTGCGAAAGACTTCGACATAGCTGTTGCAGGTGGTCTGTGCGTCCTGCACCAGGGGGTCCGTGGAGAAGCCCCGGACTCCGTCGGGATCCAGCCTGGCCAGAATGCGCCCGTCGGTGCCAAAGAGGACAATGTCGTGGTACACGGAGTATTTTCGAACGTACTCGTTGAATCGCGCCTCGAGACGTTGCCGATGAGTGCTGCACGTCTCCGGGTCTTCTCCACGCGCAAGCAGATTGCAGATGCAGCGAGCGAAGTCGAGGACGTCCTCATCCATCGCCAGGAACCCGATATCGGCCGTTCGTTCGAACAGGTTGCGAACCATGATATCGACGGCAACCTGGGCTTTGGATTTCAAGGCTTGAACCGCCTTGTTGCGAATCTCCACACCGAGATGATTCAGCAAGTCTGCAGTCAGGGTGGCAAAGGCTTCGCGAGTGGCGTTCATGTCGGTGCCGCTTCCCGACAATTGTCCCAACAGTGTCAGGTTGTCCCAGGTTCCCTGAAGTGCCTGCAGGGTTTCACGGTACTCGTGTACGGTCGCGAGGTGGCGGACTACCGGAGAAAGGCTGTCGTCGAAGTCTATGTTCTTGTAGATAGACATCATTTGTCCATGAGTAAGGGCTTGGGCAGGGCGATGCGTGTTTGCAGCCGTCCGCTCCAATCCCGCTGTAGTGTGTCGATGACAGGATATGGAAGCAGGCTCCGGTCTATCACTTAAGCAAGAATCGTACTGATGGCGCGTCCGAATTGCAGGCGACGCGGGGCTTGGCCTGGGATGGCACCCGCAACAAGGTTTCTCGTCGTCCGATCGGATCAAGGTATAATCCTGCGCCGTCCGCGATGGCCGCGCACTGTCAGTGCAATCAAGCAGTCTGGGGGCACGGATCAAGCGACAGGTAGCGTATGGCTGCGGAATCCACGAGCGGATCTGCATGTCTTTGCGGCGGAAGTTCGGCCGCCCTGCAGCGTGAACGTCGCCATACGTTTTTTGGCGCTGCGATAAACAGATACATGAGCATTGGCTGGGGTGATCTCACCGTTACCAGGCTCCACGACAACACGGTAAGCCACTTTGCAACACATCAGAAACTTCTCGATCATCGCCCACATCGACCACGGTAAATCCACCCTGGCTGATCGCATCATCCACTTCTGCGGTGGCTTGTCCGATCGCGAGATGGAGGCACAGGTTCTCGACTCGATGGATATCGAGCGCGAACGTGGCATTACCATCAAGGCACAGACGGCAGCCTTGCGTTACAAGGCCAAGGATGGGCAGATCTACAACCTGAATCTCATCGACACGCCTGGGCATGTGGACTTCTCTTATGAGGTGAGCCGTTCGCTGTCGGCGTGCGAAGGCGCGCTGCTGGTCGTCGATGCCTCCCAAGGGGTCGAAGCCCAGACGGTGGCAAACTGTTACACCGCGCTCGATCTCGACGTCGAAGTCGTTCCGGTGCTGAACAAGATCGACCTGCCCGCAGCCAACCCCGACAATGCACGGGCCGAAATCGAAGATGTCATCGGTGTCGACGCGACCGAGGCGATCCTGTGTTCAGCAAAGACGGGCCTGGGCGTCGAGGATGTGCTCGAAGCCGTGATTGCCCGCATTCCGCCCCCCAAGGGCGATGTGGCTGCGCCCTTGAAAGCGCTGATCATCGACTCGTGGTTTGATAACTACGTTGGCGTGGTGATGCTGGTGCGTGTGGTCGACGGCACACTCAAGCCCAAGGACAAGATCCTGCTGATGTCGACGGGTGCCCAGTATCCGTGCGAACAGGTCGGCGTGTTCACGCCCAAGTCTCTGGGGCGCGATCTGCTGTCGGCAGGCGAAGTGGGTTTCGTCATCGCTGGCATCAAGGAGCTCGAGGCCGCCAAGGTCGGTGACACGGTCACGCTGGCGACCCGTCCGGCAAGCGAACCGCTACCGGGGTTCAAGGAAATCAAGCCGCAGGTGTTTGCCGGCCTGTATCCGGTGGAGTCGAGCGAGTACGACCAATTGCGTGATTCGCTGGAAAAGCTGCGCCTGAATGATGCATCGCTGCAGTTCGAACCCGAAGTATCGCAGGCGCTGGGCTTCGGTTTTCGCTGTGGCTTCCTCGGCTTGCTGCACATGGACATCGTGCAGGAACGGCTGGAGCGCGAGTTCGACATGGATCTCATCACCACCGCACCAACGGTGGTGTACGAGGTGGTGCTGAATGACGGCGAGATCCTGCACATCGAGAACCCCGCCAAGCTGCCCGAGCCGGGCAAGTTTGCCGAGATCCGTGAGCCCATCATCACCGCAACCATCTTCCTGCCTCAGGATTATGTCGGTCCGGTGATCACGCTGTGCAACCAGAAGCGTGGCACCCAGGTGGATATGCGCTACCACGGTCGTCAGGTGCAACTGATCTATGATCTGCCGATGAATGAAGTGGTGATGGATTTCTTCGACAAGCTGAAATCCGTGTCACGCGGCTATGCTTCGCTCGACTACGAGTTCAAGGAATACCGCACGGCCGATCTGGTCAAGCTGGACATGATGGTCGGCGGTGAGAAGGTCGACGCCCTGTCTGTCATTGTGCACCGTGCCAGCGCGCAGTACCGCGGGCGCGAACTGGCAGCCAAGCTGCGTGGCCTCATTCCCCGTCAGATGTTCGATGTGGCGGTGCAGGCGGCGATTGGTTCGCACATCATTGCGCGCGAAACGATCAAGGCACTGCGCAAGAACGTGCTGGCCAAATGCTACGGCGGCGACATCACGCGCAAGAAGAAGCTGCTTGAGAAGCAGAAAGAGGGCAAGAAGCGGATGAAGCAGGTTGGCAACGTCGAAATTCCTCAAGAAGCCTTCCTGGCGGTGCTGCGCACCGACGAAGGCAAGTAAGCAACTCGGCGCGAGTCGCTGCGCTCAAGAAATGGAGTTCGCGTGAATTTTGCCCTGATCCTGTTCGTCCTGTTGGTGATCACCGCAGTATTGTGGGTGTTCGATCACTTCTATGCCCGCAAGCGGCGTCCCCAGGGCTCTCCGGCACCTTGGTGGGTGGAGTACGGCGCCAGCTTTTTTCCGGTCATCGTGATCGTGTTCGGTTTGCGCTCCTTCGTCGTCGAGCCGTTCAAGATTCCGTCGGGGTCGATGATTCCCACCTTGCTGGTGGGTGACTTCATCCTGGTCAATAAATACACCTATGGTATCCGCCTGCCCGTCATCAACAAGAAGGCGATGGCGCTCAATGACCCTCAGCGCGGCGATGTGATGGTGTTCCGCTATCCGGCCGACCCGTCGATGGACTACATCAAGCGGGTTGTGGGGCTGCCTGGCGACAAGGTGGAGTACCTCAACAAGCGTCTGCGTATCAATGGTGAGGAGGTGGCGATCGAGGAGAGCGGCAACTACCTGCACCCGGATCGTCTGTATTACTCGCCGCAGTACACCGAGAAACTCGGCGAGATCGAGCATTCAGTGCTGATCGAGCGCGAGGCGCCCGCTTTTGTGCCACAGGTGATGAATTATCCCTTCCGTGAAAACTGTACCTATACTAGCGGTGGGGTCAGCTGCACGGTGCCTGCTGGTCATTACTTCGTCATGGGCGACAATCGTGACGCCAGTAGTGACAGTCGTGTGTGGGGCTTCGTGCCGGATGAGAACATTGTCGGCAAGGCGTTTTTTGTGTGGTTCAACTTCAACGACCTGAAGCGGATCGGTCGTTTCCACTGACAAGGGATTCAATATGATGACATCGTCGCGCCAGCGTGGCTTGAGTCTGATCAGTACCCTGATCGTCGGTGCTTTTTTTGCATTTGCACTGTTGATCGTGTTTCGGACCGTTCCTGCGGTTAACGAATACATGGCGATTCAGCGCATTCTGAAGATAGTCGCCGAGGAGGGTGACAATGGTGCCTCGGTGTCCGAGATGCGGCGTAGTTTCGACCGACGAGGGCAAATTGATGATGTATCGACCGTGACGGGTGTTGATCTCGCGATTTCGAAACAGGCAGGAAAAACGTTGATTCAGGTCGAATACGGAAGGAAGGTGCCTGTCGCCGGCAATGTCAGCCTGTTGATCGACTTCCAGGCGTCGAGCGCACCCAACTGATGTCCGAGTTTCTGAATCGGCTGCAGTCCCGGTTGGGCCACGTATTTGCTTCACAGGATCTGCTTGTTCAGGCCCTGACGCACCGCAGTTTTGGCCAGCCCAATAACGAGCGCTTGGAGTTTCTCGGCGATAGTGTGTTGAACTGCGTGGTATCGATCGCACTGTTCGATCGTTTCGGCGCACTGAAAGAGGGCGAATTGTCGCGTGTGCGCGCCTCGCTGGTGCGCCAGGAAACCTTGCATCGCATCGCGCTTGAGCTAGAACTGGGTAGCTGCCTGAAGCTGGGTGAAGGGGAACTTCGCTCCGGCGGCGCCCAACGACCATCCATCCTGGCCGATGCGGCCGAGGCGGTGTTCGCAGCCATTTTTCTCGATGCCGGCTTTGATGCAGCAAAAAAAGTCATTGATCGGCTTTACGCGCCATTGATCGATGGCATCAACCCCGACCGCCCCGCCAAGGATCCCAAAACGGCGTTGCAGGAATGGCTGCAGAGCCGTCGTATGCCGCTACCGACTTATTCCATGACTCAGGTTCTGGGTGAGGCGCATGCGCAGGAGTTCGAGGTCGCCTGCGAGGTGCCCAAGCTGGGGGTACGTACCATGGGACGCGGTACCAGCCGGCGTGCGGCCGAACAACAGTCCGCCGAACTGGCGTTGGCAGAGTTGAGGCACAAATGAATGAAACCGTAGCGCAGACCCATGACGATCACGCTGGCGAAGGTTTTCGAACCGGGTTTGTCGCCATCGTAGGCCGTCCGAATGTCGGCAAGTCCACACTGCTCAACCGCTTGATCGGGCAGAAGATCAGCATTGTGTCGAGCAAGGCGCAGACCACCCGGCACCGGGTCACCGGCATCCTCACCAACGCTGGCGCGCAGTTCGTGTTCGTCGATACCCCGGGTTTTCAGACCCACCATCGGAATGCGCTCAACCGTTCGATGAACCGTACGGTGTCACAGGTGCTGTCCGACGTCGATCTGGTCTTTTTCGTCATCGAGGCGGGCCGCATCGGTGAGGACGATCGCAAGGTGCTGGAGGTGATTCCGGCGGGTGCAAAGGTCGTGCTGGTGATCAACAAGGTTGATCAGCTCAAGGACAAGGCTCGCCTGTTGCCGTTCATCGACCAGGTTCGTACCTTGCGCGATTTTGTCGAAATCGTGCCGCTGTCGGCTGAGAAGGGTAGCAACTGCGATGCGTTGATCGCGGCGGCTACGCCGTTGCTGCCCGAAGCGGGGCCGATGTATGACGAAGACGAGATCACTGATCGCAGCGAACGCTTTCTGGCGTCCGAGTTTCTGCGTGAAAAACTGTTTCGCCTGCTGGGCGATGAGTTGCCTTACGGTATTGCGGTCGAGATCGAGAAGTTCGAGGTCGAAGGCAATCTGCGTCGTATCCATGCTGCCGTGATCGTGGATCGAGCGGGGCACAAGGGTATTGTCATTGGCAAGGGTGGCGAGAAGCTCAAGCGTATCTCGTCCGAGGCCCGTGTCGAGCTCGAGAAGCTGTTCGATGGCAAGGTCTTCCTCGAAGTCTGGGTCAAGGTCAAGAGTGGCTGGGCCGATGACGAGCGTGCGCTCAAGAGTCTCGGCTACGAATAAGCGTGCGCCATCGTGGCGGCAAAACAACGGATCGAACAGCAAGCAGCCTGGGTGCTGCATACCTTGCCGTGGCGCGAGACCAGCCTGATTGTCGAGGTGTTTTCGATCGATCATGGCCGTGTTGCGCTGGCGGCCAAAGGCGCACGCCGGCCGATGTCACAGCTGCGTGGCGTGCTGATGGGGTTTCAGCCGCTACTGATGGACTGGTCTGGCGGAGGTGAGGTCAAGACCCTCATCCGCGCCGAGTGGCGAGGCGGCCAACCGCTGTTGGCCGGCAAGGCGTTGTTATGCGGCTACTATCTGAACGAGCTGATCGTGCAGCTCACCGCACGTGAAGACCCGCATCCAGTGTTATTTCAAGCATACGAGCTTGCGATGTCGGCACTTGCCCGAGGTGCGGAGTTGCCGCCAGTGCTGCGGCGTTTCGAACTGTCATTGCTGCACGAGCTGGGCTATGGCATTGCGCTTGAAGGCGAAGGGTTCGGAGCTGCATCCATCGAGGCCGATCAGTCCTACCTCTATATAATCGAGCAGGGACCGGTCGCGCTGGCTGATGTTGGCGGTGATGGGCTGAGTGCAGACGGCGAAGGCATTGTGCTTTCCGGCCAGACGCTCATTGATCTGTCTGCTGATGACCTGTCCCGGCCGCAGACCCTGGCCGAATCCAAGCGCCTGCTGCGTGCATTGATCAACCACTATCTGGGCGGGCGTCCATTGCAGTCCCGCCGGGTCCTGAAGGAGTTGCTGGAGCTATAAATGGCACCGGCCCTGGTCTCGGAAGACGTGCCTGTCGTGCGCGTTCCGGGCGCAGTGTGACCATCGGATTTTCTAACATGAGCTCAAGGTGCTTGGCCTCCACCAGAAACCAGTCAGAGGCGCCGATCTGTCGAGATCGGCGCCGGCACAGTCCCGTGTATTGTCTTTCGCCAGGGGGGACGGCGACGCTTTGATTGCATGCGCATCACAGGCGGTGCATACTGGAGTCGGTTTTGATGATGCGAGGTGCGTATGAGAACCACTGTGACCATTGATGATGCCCTGTATGAACAGGCGCTGGAAGTTGCCGACCCAACCATGGAAAAGGCAGACCTGTTCCGTGAGGCCATCAAAACTTTTGTCCGCATCCAGGCAGCCAAACGGCTTGCTTCCCTTGGTGCGGCCATGCCGGACATGCAGGATATTTCACGCCGCCGCGACGATACGCAAGGATGAAAGGGGTTCTCGTTGATACCTCGGTGTGGGTCGATCACTTCCGAAATCGCAACGATGCACTGGTCAAACTACTGACGTTTGATCTTGTGATGGTCCACCCGATGGTGTTGGGGGAAATCGCGTGTGGAACGCCGCCAAATCGGATTCAGACCTTAGCTGATCTGGAAAAATTGCAACAGACGCAACAGGCAAGCGTCCGTGAGGTCATGGCATTCGTCGAGCGAGAGCGCTTATTCGGGATGGGGTGCGGTGTGATAGACATGCAACTGCTGGCATCGACCATGATGACCCCAGGCGTTGAACTGTGGACGTTGGGCAAGCGCCTGTCTGTATTGGCGGAGCGTTTTGGCGTGATGCACCGGCCCATTCTTTATTGAAGGGAAATCGCACGACGTGCTCCACCTTAGCACCACGGAAGTGCCGCACTTGCTTGCGCTGTATGGCTGCTTCGGAAGCTAAAATAACTTCAGCAGGCTTGCTTTGAGTAGCTAGATGAGTAGTTAAGTCAGTCGGATTAATGTTTTCAATATTCCGTAAACACGGGCACTTCCGCCCAGTAACTAGAGAGTTGCAGGAACTGTGATCGAACTCGGTGTGAATATCGACCATGTGGCCACGCTGCGCCAGGCACGTCGTACCTGGGAGCCAGACCCGGTCTGGGCTGCGGTTGAAGCGCATCTCGGTGGCGCTGACGGCATCACCGTGCATTTGCGTGAGGATCGTCGCCATATCAATGACAGCGATGTGCGCAAGCTACGCGAGCTGACCCAGGTCAAGCTCAACCTGGAGATGGGGGCCACCGACGAAATGGTGGGCATTGCCTGTGCGCTCAAGCCGGAGATGGCAATGCTGGTGCCTGAGGGACGCAACGAGGTCACCACCGAGGGGGGGCTGGACGTGCTATCCCAGGAAGCCAGGCTCAAGGAGGTCATTGCGCGGCTGGCGGATGCTGGCATCATGACCAGTGTGTTCATCGATGCTGATGTCGCCCAGATCGAGGCAGCCGCCCGGATCGGCGCGCGCGTGTGCGAGGTGCATACCGGCCCTTATGCCCATGCCTTCCATGATGCCGGACGTGATGTGGAGAGTCCGGCGGTCGTTGCCGAACTGGCCAAGGTCGCAACGGCGGGCGAGGCGATCCGTGCGCTGGGGATGCGTTTCAACGCCGGTCATGCGCTCAACTATTACAATGTGCAGCCAATCGCCCGTTTGCCCGGCGTACGGGAACTGCATATCGGCCATGCCATCGTCAGCCGTTCGGTGTTTACCGGTTTGCGTGCCGCAGTGGGTGAAATGAAGCGCCTGATGCGCGAGGCAGCAGGTTCGGTGCGTTAGCCGGGTGGCTGAATGATTTACGGGATAGGCACCGATATTGTCCGGATTGATCGTCTGAGGCGTGCGCTGGAGCGGCATGGCGAGCGATTCGCGCTGCGCATTCTGGCTGAGACCGAGCGCGCCGACTGGAAAGTCAGCGCCGATCCAGCGCGCTTTCTGGCCAAGCGCTTTGCTGCCAAGGAAGCTTTCGGCAAGGCCTTGGGCACGGGGGTCGCGGTACCCGCCACGCTGCATGCCGTAGCCGTGAGCCACGATGCGCTGGGCAAGCCGGTCTTCGCGTACGACGCACGTCTACAGTCTCACATGTCCGAACACGCCTTGAATGCGCACCTCAGCCTGAGCGACGAGACGGATACCGTCGTCGCCTTTGCCGTCATCGAGAGAAGATCATGAGCGCAGTGCGCAAACTTCCCCGTGGCCCGGTCATGATTGACGTGGCTGGCACCGAGTTGTCGGATGACGAGCGTGAGCGGCTGTGCGATCCGCTGGTGGGCGGGGTGATCCTGTTTGCACGCAATTTTACCGGGTCGGAGCAGCTTGGCGCGCTTACCGCAAGCATCCGGGCGCTGCGTGAGCCGACGCTGATCATTGCAGTCGATCACGAAGGGGGTCGGGTGCAGCGCTTCCGCAAGGATGGTTTCACGCCTCTGCCGGCAATGCGCACGCTGGGCCGGTTGTGGGACCAAGATCACGTTGCGGCTCTGGATGCGGCACGTGCGACCGGCCAGGTGCTGGCCTGGGAGCTGCTTGCACATGGGGTGGACCTGAGCTTCACGCCGGTGCTTGATCTTGATTACGGCGTCAGCCGGGCGATTGGCAATCGCGCGTTTCATCGTGATCCGCAAGCTGTGGCAGCGCTGGCCCAGGCGCTTGTAGCCGGCATGGCCGAGGCAGGAATGGGGTGTGTCGGCAAGCATTTTCCCGGGCATGGTTATGTCGAAGCCGACTCGCATCACGAGGTGCCGGTCGATGCGCGTGACTTCGATACCCTGTGGGCTCACGATATTGCACCGTATCGCCACCGGCTCGGCCGCCAGCTGACTGGGGTGATGCCGGCCCATGTGATTTACCCCGTTGCAGATCCGTCACCGCAGCCGCAACCTGCCGGGTTCTCGCCGTTCTGGTTAAAGGACGTGCTGCGTCAAAGGCTGGGGTTTCAGGGATTGATCTTCAGTGACGATCTGAACATGGAAGGCGCGCGCGTTGCGGGTGACATCGTCGGTCGCGCCATGGCGGCTTACGATGCAGGTTGCGACATGCTGCTGGTGTGCAATCGCCCTGATCTGGCAGCAGAACTGCTGGATCGTTGGGCTCCAGTGCTCGATCCCGCCAACCTGCGGCGCCTCGAGCGCGCCTTGCCCTCTTCGGTACGGGCTCCGTGGCTGGCTGACCCGTTTGCGCTCGAACTGCATGGCCCGTATCTGAAAGCGCGCGAACAGGTGGTTGCGGTGGACGTCGGGGACGATGCCGGTCCGTCGATGACGGCGGCGCAGATCGGCATGCAGCGTACCGAGTTGCTGAACGGACATGGCTGACAGTCAATCAGGCCAGGGCTTCGACGCCAAGGCCTTTCTGCGTACCGTACCTGAAGAGCCTGGCGTCTATCGAATGATCGGCGTAGACGACAAGGTGCTGTACGTCGGAAAGGCCAAGAACCTGAAGCGTCGGGTATCGAACTACTTCCAGCGCACCCAGCCCAGTCCTCGCATTGCAATGATGGTGGCGCAGATCGTTCGGGTCGACGTTACGCCGACGCGCTCGGAAGCGGAAGCGCTGATTCTCGAAAACAACCTGATCAAGAGTCTGGCGCCGCGCTACAACATCCTGTTCCGCGACGACAAGACCTACCCCTATATCGAGATCTCCGGCGACGCCTTTCCGCGCCTTGCCTATCATCGTGGTGCATTTGCCAAGGGGGCACGCTATTTTGGCCCGTTCCCCAATGCCTATGCGGTGCGCGAGAGCATTCACCTGCTGCAGAAGACCTTCCAGCTGCGTACCTGCGAGAACACGGTGTTCCAGAACCGTTCGCGGCCCTGTTTGCTGAACCAGATCAAGCGCTGTTCCGGGCCCTGCGTCGACCTCATCGATGCCGACAGCTACGCTGCTGACGTGAAGCTGGCTACCCGGTTTCTCGACGGACAAGCCAGCGAGGTCATCGATGACCTCACCACACGCATGCAGGCTGCAGCAGATCGGCTTGCATTTGAGGAAGCCGCAGCCTGCCGGGATCAGGTGCGGGTGCTGCAGGCGGTGCTTCACCGCCAGTTTGTCGACAGCCGCAAGGACGAAGATGTGGACATCCTGGCTGCAGTCGAACAGGATGGTACGGTGTGCATCAACATCGCCATGGTGCGTGGTGGCCGTCACCTGGGGGACCGTCCGCAGTTCCCATCGGGGGCGGCAGTTGCTGGGGCTCAGGACGCCTTGCTGGCCTTTGTCGAGCAACACTATGCCGAACATCCCATTCCAGCCCGCATCCTGCTGAATCAGGCGCTTGATCCAATCAGGGAGGCATTTGCCGAACTCAGCGAGCGCCCCCCAGGTGTGCTTGCGCCGCGTTATGCGGCGGAGAAGGCCTGGATGGAAATGGCGGAAAAGAATGCAGGTCTTGCCATTCAGGCGCGCGCGCGCGATACCGGGCGCATCGCCCAGCGTCTGGAGGCCTTGCGCGATGCGCTGGACTTGCTCGAGGCGCCGCAACGCATCGAGTGCTTCGATATCAGTCACACCATGGGCGAAGCCACGGTTGCCTCCTGCGTCGTTTGCGAGTCGGGGGCCATGAAGCGTGCCGATTACCGTCGTTACAACATCAGCGGCATTACGCCAGGCGATGACTTCGCTGCCATGCGTCAGGTGCTCGAGCGCCGCTACGGGAAGATTGCCGCAGGTGAGGGTCAGTGTCCTGACCTGATCCTGATCGACGGTGGCAAGGGACAGGTCAGCGCCGCTGCTGCCATTCTGGCCGAAGTCGGGCTGGAGCAGGTCGCCATGGTCGGTGTGGCCAAGGGAGAGGGCCGCAAAGCCGGGCTGGAAACCCTGATCTTTCCCGATGGGCGCGAGGGCTTGGCGCTGGGTGGTGCGTCGGCGGCACTGCATCTGATCATTGAGATCCGCGATGAAGCGCACCGTTTTGCGATCACCGGGCACCGCGCCCAGCGTGGAAAGGCGCGCATCGGTTCCAGGCTGGATGACATCCCCGGTGTAGGGCCGGCGCGGCGGCGCAACCTGTTGGCTGCGTTTGGCGGGCTCGACGGCGTACGCAACGCCACCGTCGAGGATCTGTGCAGGGTCGAGGGCGTCAGTCGCAAGCTGGCCGAGGATATACACGCGGCGCTGCGCTGACCGCCGCCCTTAACTCAGCCAGCCTTTGGCAATCCGGTTGTTTCAGCCGAAGGGCGCGATCCCGAACAGCATGACGTGAAGGTGCTTTGCAAACACGCCCCAGGCACCGACGCCGACGATCAGCACAATGAAGTCCCGTGACCAGCGGCCAGCGGAACGCGGAGTGGCTTGTACGCGATCGCGCTTGCGGGCGCTGGAGAAACAGGCGATGGACCACACTAGAAAGCTGCCAAACAGCAGCAGGTCGGCCAGTGTGCCATTGGCAAACAGATGTGCAGCCGCCCAGAGCTTGACGCCCAGCACCATCGGATGACCAAGTGCGGCCTTCAAGCGTGAGCCGGGAACATAGGCGGCAACCAGCAAGATGAAGGCGGGCAGGGTCAGCAAGGCAGCAAGGTGGCGCGTCCATACCGGAGGATGCCAGAGGTAGACCGGATCAAGCCGGGTCTGGGCATAACCCCAGATGATCAGGCCCAGGCCGATGATCGACACAATCGAGTAGGCAAGCTTCCACTTCTTTTCGCCGTAGTGAGCGATGTATTGCGCACGATTGGCCTCGGCAAAGATTCGGCTCGAATGGGTACTCAGGAACAGAAACAGGCCGATGATCAGCGCGGTCATCAGGAAACTCCAAAATGGGTGAGATAAGTGGGGCGACCGCCATCTGACGTCCCGGCATCGGACCACGACAGCCCCATACAGTTGCATCCCATATATAAAAAAGGGGATGTCCGTTACCGGTCATCCCCTTGCATGCCGACCGCCAGCGAAGCCGGCGGTGGTCAGCTTATGCCAGTGCTGCGTTCAGTACCGTATTGAAGGTTGCGCTCGGACGCATCACCGCTTCGCACTTCGCAGTGTCGGCCTTGTAATAGCCGCCGATGTCGACCGCCTGGCCCTGAACGACGGTAAGCTCCTCAATGATCTTCTGCTCATTGTCGGCCAGACCCTTGGCCAGCGGTGCAAACTTGGCTGCCAGTTCGGCATCTTCTGTCTGCGACGCCAGCGCCTGCGCCCAGTAGGTGGCCAGGTAGTACTGGCTGCCACGGTTGTCCAGCTGGCCAGTCTTGGGTGAGGGCGACTTGTTGTTGTCGAGCAACTTGCCGGTCGCCTCGTCCAGGGTCCTGGCCAGCAGCTTGGCCTTGGCATTACCGGTCTTGATGCCGAGGTCCTCGAGCGACACCGCCAGTGCCAGGAATTCACCCAGCGAGTCCCAGCGCAGATGGTTTTCCTGCGTCAGCTGTTGCACATGCTTGGGCGCCGAGCCACCTGCACCGGTTTCATACATGCCGCCGCCGGCCATCAGCGGGACGATCGACAGCATCTTGGCCGAGGTGCCCAGTTCCATGATGGGGAACAAGTCAGTCAGGTAGTCACGCAGGATGTTGCCAGTGACCGAGATCGTGTCCAGACCACGGGCGACACGCTCAAGCGTGACACGCATGGCGCGGACCTGCGACATGATCTGGATATCCAGACCGCTGGTGTCGTGGTCCTTGAGATACTTCTGCACCTTCTTGATCAGTTCGTTTTCGTGCGGACGGTAGGGGTCCAGCCAGAAGATGGCCGGCATGCCGGAGTTACGTGCGCGGGTGACAGCCAGCTTGACCCAGTCGCGGATCGGCGCGTCCTTGACCTGGCACATGCGCCAGATGTCGCCTTGCTCGACGTTCTGCGTCAGCAGCACTTCGCCCGTCGCAAGATCCGTAATGTTGGCCACGCCATCCTCCGAAATCTCGAAGGTCTTGTCGTGCGAGCCGTACTCTTCGGCCTTCTGCGCCATCAGGCCGACGTTGGGTACCGTGCCCATGGTGCGCGGATCGAAGTTGCCGTGCCATTTGCAGAAGTTGATCATCTCCTGGTAGATGCGGGCAAAGGTCGATTCCGGCATCACGCACTTGCTGTCGTATTGCTTGCCGTCGGCACCCCACATCTTGCCGCCCTGGCGGATCATCGCCGGCATCGAGGCGTCGACGATGATGTCGTTGGGCGAATGGAAGTTGGTGATGCCCTTCGCGGAGTCCACCATCGCCAGCGGGGGGCGGTGTTCCTGGCAGGCGTGCAGGTCACGGATGATTTCGTCACGCTTGGATTCGGGCAGGGTCTTGATCTTCTCGTACAGGTCGACCATGCCGTTGTTGACGTTGATGCCAAGCTCGTCAAACAGCTTGCCGTGCTTCTCGAACGCATCCTTATAGTAGATCTTGACGCAGTGCCCGAACACGATGGGGTGCGAGACCTTCATCATCGTCGCCTTCACGTGCAGCGAGAACAGGATGCCGGCTTCGCGGCAGTCCTCGAGTTCCTTCTCGTAGAACTCGCACAGCGCCTTCTTGCTCATGAACATCGAATCGATGATCTCGCCGTCCAGCAGCGAAACCTTGGGCTTGAGCACGATGGTCTTGCCCGACTTGGTGATCAGTTCCATCTTGACGTCGCGTGCCTTGTCGAGCGTCATCGACTTTTCACCATGATAGAAGTCACCGTGGTGCATGTGCGAAACATGGGTCTGCGACCACTGCTTCCATTCGCCCATCGAATGCGGGTGCTTTTTAGCGTAGTTCTTGACCGCGGCGGGGGCGCGACGGTCCGAGTTGCCCTCACGCAGAACCGGATTTACCGCGGAGCCGAGGCACTTGCCGTACCGCGCCTTGATGGCTTTTTCTTCGTCGGTCTTCGGGTCTTCGGGAAAGTCGGGAATGGCGTAGCCTTTTTCCTGAAGTTCCTTGACGCAGGCTTTCAACTGCGCGACCGAGGCGCTGATATTGGGCAGCTTGATGATGTTGGTGTCGGGCAGCAGGGTCAGGCGACCCAGTTCGGACAGGGTGTCAGGCACACGCTGTTCTTCGGTCAGGTATTCCGGAAACTCGGCCAGGACACGCGCTGCAACAGAGATGTCGGCTGCTTCGACTTCCACGCCGGCAGGGCCGGTAAAGGTACGGACCACCGGCAGAAACGCGCACGTGGCCAGAGCCGGTGCTTCATCCGTGAGCGTGTAGATGATCTTCGATTTTCCTGCAGACATTGAATCCCCCTCGATTTTGGTCTTCTGACGATGACCCGATCGCGACCCCCTGTCGCTCCGGGTCAGACTGACAATACTCCTGCAGCCGGTTCGGGAGCCAACGGGCACTGCCCTACCGGTGTTGCAAGTGGCGCAGTTGCCCGATGCTGTCCAAGCGTCCGTCTCCCGGGCATGTGGCCATGCCGAAGTCGAACTCTTATATCAGATGCAACGGAACACCTCTGCGCTTGGATCGTGATTGTAGTCCTCAGAGGCCGTTCTCTGCACGTGAACTCCGGTTTCATCTTGCGAAATTTGTTGTCTCCATGGATTGCGAGCGTCGCGCCGACTGGCCCGCGTGGGCCAAGGGAAGGGTAGAGCGATGTTTCGTTCGGGATTACACGGGTAAATGACCGGGCGTTGAGACTGCCCCCTGCCGGTAGTGTTCGAAGACGTATGATCGCCGATCGAGCATCGGGAATGCGCGGCTCGACTTTTTTGTACCGGACCGCAACGTAACGCTGGGGAGCATCGCCGCCTGCCGCTGATATACTCTTCGCGTAATAAACAGTACGCCGTCCGGCCGGCCTCATGATCAACATTCCCAATACGCTTACCTGGGCGCGAATTGCGCTGATTCCGATCTTTGTCGGGATCTTCTATCTGCCCGACAGCTGGGTCAGTCCGACGCAGAAGAACCTCTTCGCCACTTCGGTCTTCATCATCGCGGCGATCACCGACTGGTTTGATGGTTACCTGGCGCGGGCCCTGCAGCAGACTTCCGCGTTTGGCGCCTTTCTCGATCCTGTGGCGGACAAGCTGATGGTGGCTGCCGCGCTGATCCTGCTGGTTCAGCTGGCACGTGTGGATGCCATCATCGCCGTCATCATCATCGGTCGGGAAATCACCATTTCGGCGTTGCGCGAATGGATGGCGAGGGTGGGGGAGTCGGCCAGCGTGGCGGTTGCCTATATCGGCAAACTGAAAACTGCAGCACAGATGACAGCGATTCCGCTCCTGCTATACAATGCGCCCCTGTTGTCGATTGACCTCCGCGAAGTAGGCAGCATCTTGATCTACATTGCGGCGGCACTGACGCTCTGGTCGATGGGGTATTACCTTCATCGGGCGATGCCAAAGCTGGCAAAGCACATGGATCGTTAGAAAAACTTTTCAAATAAAGTTGACACACAGAAAAAGCCGTCTATAATGGCGGTCTTCCCAGAGCGGGAGTAGCTCAGTTGGTAGAGCGCAACCTTGCCAAGGTTGAGGTCGCGAGTTCGAGACTCGTCTCCCGCTCCAAAGATTCAGGGTCAGGTGCTTGCACCGGATCGAGGCGCCAGCAGGTGCCGACCTAAGCAGTACAAGGCGCGATAGCAAAGCGGTTATGCACCGGATTGCAAATCCGTGTAGGTCGGTTCGACTCCGGCTCGCGCCTCCAGCGGTTTTGCGGGAGTAGCTCAGTTGGTAGAGCGCAACCTTGCCAAGGTTGAGGTCGCGAGTTCGAGACTCGTCTCCCGCTCCAAATCAAAGGCCGGACAAGTTAATCTTGTCCGGCCTTTTTCACTTGATGGCTGCCATGTCGGACGTCTGCCTTCCTGTTGATAGCGTTCTGCCTGATTTTGACGGCGGCGGTATTCATGGTCTTGCCAACAGTCTTGCAAACTGGTTGGCCGAGCCTGGGCAAGCGCCCGCCTTTCTCCTGGATCGTGATGATCCACCACAGCGCTCCATCGTGCTGATCGTGATCGATGGTCTGGGCGATGGCTTTCTGCAGCGGCACGGACAGGGTAGCCATTTGTTGCGATATCGAAGTCGCCGGCTGACTTCGGTGTTCCCCAGCACAACGGCCAGTGCGGTGACGACGCTGATGACCGGGCTGTCACCGGCCGAGCACGGCCTTAATGGCTGGTATATCCACGATCAACGCTTTGGTGGCGTCATCCTGCCATTGCCGCTGCAATTGCGCGCGGGCGGGCCCTTGCGGGCACCGTTTCTGACCTGGCGGTTGTTTCCTTATCGGTGCATGTTTGCGCAGTCGCAGTTGCCGACAAGCTTCGTTTCGCCCGCGGAGATCGCGTTCTCGCCGTTTTCCAGACGCCATGCACGCGGCGCGCTCATTCGCGGCTATGACGGGCTGGACGGCTTCAGGCAGCAGATCTGCGCGGCAGTGGCGGCACAAGGAGCCCGAGGCTTTGTTCATGCCTACTATGCCCGGTTTGATGCCATGAGCCATCACTTCGGGCCCGATGCACCCGAAGTGATCGAGGAGTTCTGGCGTATCGACCGCTGCCTTGGGGCGGTGTTCGACGAGTTGTCCGGTCTGGGCACCGAGGTCTGGCTGACGGCGGATCACGGGTTCATTGATGCGCCTGAGTCCCGGCATGTGCATCTCGAAGACCATCCCGAGCTGGCGACCATGCTGAATGGACCCTTGTTTGGCGAACGCAGGGCGGCATTCTGCAAAGCGCGTGAGGGGGCGGAAGACGAGTTGCTTGCCTATGTCAGTACACGCCTTGCAGGCAAGGCGGTTGCGGCAGCGTCGCCGTCGTTGCTGGAGGCCGGATTGTTTGGCCCTGGTAAGCAGCATAAGCGCTTGCCTGAACGGCTGGGATCGCATGCGATCCTGATGGAACCGGGCTGGACGCTCAGCGACTCTCTTCCCGGAGAAAAGTCGCACTCGATGAAGGGTGTTCATGGCGGGCTGAGCGCGGATGAGATGTGGGTTCCGCTGGTTCAGCTACGGCCTTGAGTGTTCGGCAGATGGTTGCTAAAAGCGTGCCCCAGAAGGCTGCCGCCCTTGGCTTGGACTGATATGGTGTCACCGTGCAGTCATTGTTCGATCATCTGCCGGACATCTGAGGAACCTATCGTTCTGTCCATATGGGAGGGACGATATGGAACGAATGCTGTTGAATTGTTCAGCCTTGATCACGCATTTGAGGGGGCTCGTTCCCGCTTTGAACACCTGGTTGGATGGCTGTTTCCCTTTGCCTGAGGGGGACATCCAGCTGTGCTACATCGTCGACGCCTGCGCCGACGACGATGGACGCTTCAGTGCAGATCCTCACTGGGCGGAACGGGCAGCACCATGATGCCTTCTTCGAGCAGTTCGCTCAGTTCATCGGCGGATGCGGCGCCCCGGATGCTGCGGGCCTCGATTTCGCCATGGTGAATCTTGCGGGCTTCCTCGGGAAAGCGTTCGCCGACGTCCTCGGCGGTGCTGGCCAACTGGCGCAGGGCGGCGAGCAGACGGGCAGCCTGGTCGGACGTTACCGCGGGCACAGCGGACTCTGAAGATGCCGTTTCCGGCGGCGGTGCTGGCGTATGGCTGCCCGTCTGCACATATGGGGCGCTGGGCAGGCGGCGTACCTCGCTGCTACCGCACACCGGACAGCTCACCAGGCCAAGCGCGTGTTGCCGTTCGAACTCGGCTGACGACGCGAACCAGCCTTCGAAGCGGTGCGTATTGTGGCAGTGCAGGTCGAATACGATCACGGTCGGGGTCTCGCTGGGCAGCAGGTGTGTGGGTCGGCTGAGGTCAGGCGTGTTGGAGTCAGAGCGGTGGGAGCCATTGATGTTCCCAGGTGTCGAGCTCCGGTAACAGCATGTGTTGATCCTGCGTCAGTCGGCCCTGTATCGCACGATAGAGCTCGATGACTGACTTGTCGGAGGTGGGGGCCGGTGTCACGGGATTCAAGGACACGCACAATGCGCCGGCGGCAAAACCACTGCGTGCCGGCAACCCTGCGCCTTCAATGCGTACCGTGCGTGGCGCTGCAGAGCCCGCTTCGATGTTCAGTGTATGTGGCTCGGAGGGGCCGGGAACCCTGATCTGCCCTCCGCCCAGTAGCGTGAAGATTGACACGGGTCGCTCGATGACCACGTCTCGTCCGATCACACGATACAGGGGGTGGGGGCGCAGGCGGATACGTAGTAGCAGGTCGCCGGGCAGGCTGCCAGCGTCGCTGGCGGGCTCGCCTTCGCCTTCGAGGCGCAGCAGGTCGCCCTCTGCGATACCGGGCGGAATTCTCACTGTCAGGGTGCGGTGTCCGACGATCTGACCACTGCCATCGCAACAGGTACAGGGTGCCCGGTTGCTGTAGCCACGGCCATTGCAGACCGCGCAGGGGGTCAGTCCGTTTGCAGTTCGGATGCGACCCGAACCGTGACAGTCGGGGCACAGGCGGCTATGTGCCCGTGTTTGCCAGCCGCTTCCGTCACAGTCGCTGCAGGGACTTGGGATATCGAATACCAGGCTGGCCTCGCCACCCAGTACTGCCTGCTCAAGATCGATCTCCAGGTCACGTCGACGATCCGCTGCACGAGGCGCCGATGTGGCATGTCCGGCGTCTTGAGTTGAGGGGAGTGGGGTATCGGCCTCGAACGACTCAAGCAGGCTATCGTGTGCGGCACGCAGACGTTTGAAATGCTCCAGCGCGGCAGGGTCCGGATTACGGTCGGGGTGCCAACGCATGGCCAGGCGACGGAAGGCACGCTTGATCGATGCCTGTGTTGCGCCAGGTTCCAGTTCAAGCAACGAGAAGGCTTCGGACTCATTCACCATGGGGCCCTCGAGCAATGCTGAGCCGGCGTCACATGCCTGTCTGTTGCGCGGAAAAATGCCGAAGGGCTGGGCAGACAGGGCGCGGTGTGCGAGAATCCGCGTCCCGCCCGGGTGGTGAAATTGGTAGACACAGCAGACTTAAAATCTGCCGCCGCATGGCGTACGGGTTCAATCCCCGTCCCGGGCACCAGCATCGCGACGATGCGCGCATCACTGGCATGTGGCGGCATGGCCGGTTTCAGCGGTTGTTTTCCGGCAGGACGATGTTGACCTCGAGCACTTCGTAGTTGTCCTGCTTTTCGAGCTGCACCTTGATATCGTCAGGATTCACCGAGACGTACTTGGAGATCACCTCGATCAACTCGCGCTGCAGCGCCGGCATGAAGTCGGGCTGTGCCGACTTGCCGTCACGCTCGTGAGCGATCAGCAGCGACAGCCGGTTCTTGGCGATCTCTGCCGTGTTCTTTTTTTCGCCGAACAGGCGGGAGAGGAAGGACATCTCACTTACCCCCGAACAGGCGCTTGATCAGGCCGGGCTTTTCGTAGTTGACGTAGCGCAGGTCGCGGAACTCGCCCAGGAAGCGTGCAACGACGTCCGTGTAGGCCTCGGCAACGTCAGAGCCTTTAAGGTGGATGGCCGGCGTGCCCTGGTTGGAGGCGTGAAGTACGGACTCCGACTCAGGAATGACGCCGATCAGCGGCACCCGCAGCAACTCCTGCACATCCTTGTAGGACAGCATCTCGCCGTCCTCCACCCGTTTGGGCGAGTAGCGGGTGACCAGCAGATGTTCCTTGACCGGCTCGCCGCCTTCGCGCGCGCGCTTGGACTTCGACTGCAGGATGCCGAGAATGCGGTCTGAGTCGCGCACCGAGGAGACCTCGGGGTTGGTGGTGACGATGGCTTCGTCGGCAAAGGTCAGCGCCATGACTGCACCGCGTTCGATACCCGCGGGCGAATCACATACGACATACTCGAAGCCCATGTGCTCGAGTTCCTGCAACACCTTTTCGACGCCTTCCTCGGTCAACGCGTCCTTGTCGCGGGTTTGCGAGGCGGGCAGGATGAACAGGTTCTCGCAGTGCTTGTCCTTGATCAAGGCTTGATTGAGCTTGGCTTCGCCATTGACCACATTGACCAGGTCATAGACCACACGGCGTTCGCAGCCCATGATCAGGTCGAGGTTGCGCAGACCGACGTCGAAGTCGATGACCGCGGTCTTGAAGCCGCGCAGCGCTAGGCCGGACGAAAATGCCGCACTGGTGGTGGTCTTGCCAACACCGCCCTTGCCGGACGTTACGACGATGACTCTCACGTTGGATCCCCTGAATGTTCTGATGTGTGCGGGCTCAATCGAGCTGCAGCGGTTCGATTTCGATAGTCTGTTTGCCAGCCGTGTCACGCATGCGGACAACGGCGCCACGACCGGCAATGGATTCCGGAGTGCCTTGTTCAAACGTTCGATACACGCCCGCGATCGAGACCAGCTCCGGGCCGAAGTTGGTGGCAATGATGCGTGCGGCAGGGTTGCCTTGTGCACCGGCCAGCGCACGTCCGCGTAGCGGGCCAAAACAGTGGATGCTGCCGTCGGCGATGACCTCGGCACCGTTGCTCATGCCGGCGAGCAAAACCAGATCGCCGCCACGCGCATAGATTTGCTGTCCGGAGCGTAGCGGA
This sequence comes from Parazoarcus communis SWub3 = DSM 12120, assembly GCF_003226565.1. Lineage (GTDB taxonomy): Bacteria > Pseudomonadota > Gammaproteobacteria > Burkholderiales > Rhodocyclaceae > Parazoarcus > Parazoarcus communis. The sequence continues at coordinate 127,204 of NZ_QKOE01000009.1, forward strand.
CGATCAACAAAGACCGTGCCGGCAGCAATTGGCGCCGGTGGTGGCGAGGCTTGCACCGGCGTAGCGACAGGAGCGGGGGCGGCAGGTGGTGGTGCAGCAGGGCGCTCGCGCAGTTCGATGCGGTCGAGCAGGGCCAGGCCTGCCTGACGTGCGGTTGCGGCAAATTCCTCGGGTAGCCCACGCACCCCGATGGGTTGCAGTTGATAGCGGCGCAGCAGCGACAGCAGGCCGGCCCAGTCGATGCGGCCGGGTAAGGACTCTGCTGCACTGAAATCCAGGATGGCGGCCTCGCCGCTGAAGAAATCCGGCATGCCGCCCAGCATCTTGTGCAGGGCATCTGCAAGCGGAACCGGTTCGGTGTCGCGCAAGAGCGCAACGGTGGTGCCGATCGTGGTGTTGCGGAACTCGATCGATCGACTGGACGCGGTGTTGGACATGGGCAGGCAGGCAGGTTAATCGCGCGAGTTTACTGATCGCCGTCGTTTACGGCAAGAAACCTGCATGTTCGATGCGTCGTCTGGGGGTTCAATGTAGCGTTGGCGGTCGAAACAGCGCGTCGATATCGTCGGCGTCGAAGCGGTAGGTGTGGTTGGAGAGCTCGTCGTGAACGCTGACCTCTCCATGTTCTGCAAGCACCTCGCGGACTTCGGCTTCGCCCAGGCTGTGCAGCATGGCGGCAATCTTTTCGGGCTCTGGAGGCCAGTTGTGGGTTACCGGGCGCGGGTCGTAGAGGCGGACGTCCTCTTCGGCAAACAGGCGACGCAGGATGGTTTCAGGCGGCAAACCCAGCAACTCGTCACTACGGATGGTGCTGGCCAGCTGCAGGACGCGCGACCAGCCATCGGCATCCCGTGCATCCGCACCGGGCAGGCGTTGGATGAAGAGCGCGGCACTGGCCTGTTCGTCACAGGCTAGCCACAGCCCGGTGGGTTGCTGCTCGGACTGCTCAAGGTAATGGGTGAACACGCTGGCAATACTGTCGCCTTCGAGCGGTACCAGGCTCTGGTAGGGCTGTTCCATCCCTTCGATGTCGAGCGACAGTTGCAGGCGGCCGTCACCCACCAGATCGTTCAGGGTGTCACCTGCCACTCGGCCCTCGCTTTTGGCGTAGCCGCGCAGATTGAGCGTTTCATTGCAGTCGACCACCAGCAGGCTGACCGGCCCGTGGCCCTGTACCTGGAAAGTCAGGCGGGCCTGTTGCTTGAGATTGCCGGTGATGACCGCACACACTGCAGACATTTCACCAAGCAGACGAGCGACCGCCTGAGGATAGGCGCGATCATGCTGCATGGCCTTCCACACATCGTCGAGCCGGACCACGGCCCCGCGGATGTCGAGGTCTTCAAGGAGGAAGCGCTGGACGTAACTGGAGGGCAGGGGGCTCATCAGGCTTCTCCTTGCGCGGGTTTGATGAAACTGGACAGCAGTGCGGGATCGAATCCGACCAATAGATGGCCTGATGCGGTTTCAATGACTGGACGCTTGATCAGGCTGGGGTTGGCCAGCATCAGCTGCACGGCGGCACTCTGGGTGTCGATTGCCTGTTCTTCGGGGCTGAGCTTGCGCCAGGTGGTACCGCGGGTGTTGATCAGGGTTTTCCAGCCAAGTGCCTTGCTCCAGTCGTGGAGCTTGCCCGAAGTGAGGCCGTCCTTGCGGTAGTCGTGAAAGCGGTAAGCGGCACCATGCTCTGCCATCCAGGCAAAGGTCTTCTTCATGGTGTCGCAGTTCTTGATGCCGTAGATCACGGTTTCCATCACGAAATCTCCTGATCGATCGGGATTACTTGCCGCGTGCGCGGGCAAAGGCTTCGGCAAAGGCATTGCCCGCAGCCGGGCTCGACTTGCCGCCGCCATCGTGCGGACGACGCGAGGTATGGTTCGCGCCCGATGGGCGGCTGCCACGCTCATTAGTCCGATCCTGACGAGCTGATGGTGCCTCGCTACGCTTGGCCGCCGGCTCGTCAGTCATCCGCATGGTCAGGGCGATACGGTTTCGCGGGATGTCGACCTCCAGCACCTTGACCTTGACCACCTGGCCGGCCTTGACCACGCTGTGAGGATCCTTGACAAAGGTGTTCGACAGCGCGGAAATGTGTACCAGACCGTCCTGATGCACGCCAATATCGACAAAGGCACCAAAGTTGGTGACATTGGTGACCACCCCTTCGAGCAGCATGCCCGGCTGCAGATCCTTGACGGTTTCGATACCCTCGCGGAAGGTGGCAGTTCGGAACTCTGGGCGGGGGTCGCGACCGGGCTTCTCCAGCTCGGCCAGGATGTCCTGCACGGTAGGCAGGCCAAACCGCTCGTCGGTGAACTCGGCGGGTTTCAGCGCTTTCAGGAAACTGCCGTTGCCCATCAGTTCGCGCACGCTTTTCTGCACCCGGCTGAGGATGCGCTCGACCACCGGATAAGCCTCGGGGTGAACCGAGGATGCGTCCAGCGGATTGTCCCCATTGGGAATACGCAGGAAGCCGGCCGCCTGCTCAAACGTCTTCGGACCCAGCCGCGGGACGGCCTTGAGCACGTCACGCGAGCGGAACGGGCCGTTGGCGTTGCGATACTCGACGATATTCGAGGCTAGGGTGTTGTTGAGACCCGAGATGCGGGCGAGTAAGGGCACCGAAGCGGTATTGACGTCGACACCAACGGCATTCACGCAATCCTCGACCACGGCGTCCAGGCTCTTGGCGAGCTTGCCCTGATTGACGTCATGCTGGTACTGGCCAACACCGATCGATTTCGGATCGATCTTGACCAGTTCGGCCAGTGGGTCCTGCAGCCTGCGGGCAATGGAGACGGCGCCACGCAGGCTGACGTCGACGTCGGGGAACTCCCGTGCGGCCAGCTCAGAGGCCGAATACACCGAGGCGCCGGCTTCCGACACCATGACTTTGGTCAGCTTCAGTTCCGGATGACGGGACATCAGTTCGGCCGCCAGGGCATCGGTTTCACGCGAGGCGGTGCCGTTGCCGATCGCAATGAGCTCCACGGCGTGCTTTTTTGCCAGCATTGCCAGCGCGGCGAGCGAGGATTCGCGGTCGCGGCGCGGCTCGAACGGATAGACCGTGGCGGTATCGACCAGCTTGCCGGTGGTGTCTACAACAGCGACCTTGACCCCGGTGCGGATGCCGGGGTCAAGCCCCATGGTGCAACGACTGCCCGCCGGTGCGGCAAGCAGCAAATCCTTGAGGTTGCGCGCGAATACGCGGATGGCTTCCTCTTCGGCGCGTTCACGCAACTCGCCCATCAGCTCGAGCTCGAGGTGTAGCGAAACCTTGACGCTCCAGGTCCAGCGTACGGTATCGGCCAGCCAGCGGTCAGCCGCCCGGCCTTGGTTACGGATACCGAAACGTGCGGCGATCCGACCTTCGCAAGGATGGGGGGCATCGGGGTCCGGGCGGTCAATCTCGAGACTGAGTCGCAGCACGCCCTCGTTGCGGCCACGCAGCAGGGCGAGGGCGCGGTGCGAGGGCATTGAAGCGATGGGTTCGCGGAAGTCGAACCAGTCGCGGAACTTGGCACCTTCGTTTTCCTTGCCCTCGATCACCGCCGAGCGGACCTCGCCGTGTTCGTGCAGGTAGGTCCGTAGCTCGCCGAGCAAGGTCGCATCTTCGGCGAATTGTTCCATCAGGATCTGACGGGCACCGTCGAGCACGGCCTTGACGTCGGCAAAGCCCGCTTCGGCGTTCAGATAGTTGGCTGCCTCGGTCTCGGGCTCCAGCATCGGGTTGGCGAGCAGGGCATCTGCCAGGGGGGCGATGCCGGCTTCGCGTGCGATCTGGGCCTTGGTGCGACGCTTGGGCTTGTAGGGCAGGTAGAGATCTTCCAGCCGTTGCTTGGTGTCGGCATGCTCGATCTCGGCACGCAGTTCGGCGGTCAGCTTGCCCTGCTCCTCGATCGAGGCAATGACGGTTGCTCGGCGATCTTCGAGTTCACGCAGATAGCCGAGACGTTCTTCCAGCATTCGCAGCTGGGTATCGTCCAGGCCGTTGGTGGCCTCCTTGCGGTAACGCGAGATGAAAGGCACGGTGGCACCATCATCCAGCAGTTGCACGGCCGCCATCACCTGGCGTGGAGTAACGCCGAGCTCTTCGGCAATTCGGTGTTCGATCGGGGGTAGCATGGGCATGTCCACCGGCGCAAGCACGGTGCATGAAATTTCAGGAAGGGCGCGATGGTGCAGCAAGCGTGCCCGCAGGGCAAGAGGCGACCCGCTTGGTCCGCCTCCATCCGAAATGGTTCGTGCTGATCAGAGCGCGATCAGGGTCTGGCGTCCCCACCACTGCTCACCGGCAGCGACGGTGATAGGCGTATCGGCAGCGGCTGCCTCCACGCACAACATGCGCCTGAAGCCGTTGTCCGGCATGTCGGCGAGGGCTGCACAGCGTGTTTCCCAAGGATTCCACACCACCACGTCGGGAAAGCCTTCGGTGTTGATACCCAGTGTGCGTGATCCGTCGCGCAGTAGCAGCGGCCGGTTGACCTGGCGATAGACACGATCGACTTCGGCGTCCACCATCAAGGCGTCGCCTGTTTCGCGCTTGATCGCATTGCCGTTGGCGGAATCACGATAGGTGAAGCCGTAGAGTCCCTCCAGCCGGGCTTCCTCGGCCTCACGTACGCGAAGGTAGGTGTGCAGCGCACCCGTAAAGGACAAGACATCGGTGCCGCGGTTATCCACTTCGAACTCGAGATCCAGCCGGTTGTCCTCGATGCTGATCGTCAGTTCGATCCCAAACGGGTGATTCCACAGCGCGCGCGTTTCCGCGCTGTCCTCCAGACGCAGTTGGATCAGGGCAAAATCCTTATCCACCCGACGGTCGGCAAGCATCCAGTCCACGGTACGCACAAAGCCGTGCTTGGGCAGTTTGCCTAGATCGGCGAACTGCGGAAAACAGACCGGAACGCCGCCTCGAATTGGCGTGCTGCGGTCGAACTTTGCGGTTTCGCTCAGATAGAGCCATTCCTTGCCGCCGCGCGGGGTCCACGACAAGACCTGGCCACCAAACAGGCTGACAATGGCGCTGGCGCCCCCCGCCTGCAGACGCAGTGCGGGCAGGCCATTGAAGTCGATGCTTTCGATACCGTGGGCCATCCGCTCAGTCCTGCAACGGCAGTACGCCGTGTTTGACGGTGTTGTCGTCGGGGTCGTTGGTCAGGATGAAGCCCAGCTTGGAAACGAACTTGAGCATGCGATCATTGTTCGACAGGAAGACGCCGTTCATGTAAGCCAAGCCACGGTTGCGCGCGGTTTCGATCAGCACGCTCATCAGCTTGCGGGCGAGACCGCGGTGCTGCCAGTCATCGGCCACAACCACCGCGAATTCGCAGGACTCGCCATCCGGGTTCACCGCGTAGCGACAGACGCCGATCTCGGTTTCGACGCCGTCAACATCCATGGTGGCAACAAAGGCCATTTCACGGTCGTAGTCGATCTGGGTCAGGCGCGCGACCATCGCCGGTGGCAGTTCGCGCATGGTGTTCATGAAGCGGTAGTACTTGGTTTCCTGCGAAAGCTTGCGCACGAACTCGATTTCGAGATCGGCGTCTTCCGGCTTGATCGGGCGGATGGTGACCACGGTGCCGTCGGGTACCGTCCACTTGCTGATCAGGTGCGACGGATAGGGGTGGATCGCCATGTGATCGTAGCGATCGGCCGTAGGCGATACGTTCTCGACGACGATGCGGGCGTCTACTGCCACGGCACCGTTTTCGTCCACGATCAGCGGGTTGATCTCCATGCCGGTGATCCACGGCAGCTCGCAGACCATTTCCGAGACCCGCAGCAACACCAGCTCCAGTGCATCCATGTCGACGGCCGGCAGGTTGCGGAACTCGGCCAGGCGGGTTGCGATCCGGGTGGAGCGGATCATGTCGCGCACCAGGTAGCTGTTGAGCGGCGGCAATGCGACCGCAATGTCGCGGTTGGCCTCGACCTGGTTGCCTCCTTCGCCAAAGCTGATCACCGGGCCGAACACGGGGTCTCGACGCACGCCGATCACCAGTTCGCGCCCGTTGCGCTTCTGGATCATCGGCTCGATCGAAATTCCATTGATGATGGCGTCGGGCTGGCTCTTCCTGACCGCCTCGAGGATCTCCTGATAGGCCGAGCGCACCGCAGCCAGGCTGGTCAGGTTCAGGCGCACGCCACCGACATCGGACTTGTGGATGACCGAGGCAGAGTCGATCTTCATGACCACCGGCAGGCCGATTTCCTCGGCCAGCACCATGGCTTCGGTGGCCGAGCGCGCAACGACGGTCTGCGCAATCGGAATGCGGAACGCCGCCAGCAGCGCCTTGGATTCCATCTCATTGAGACGGTTGCGGCGCTCGCCGAGCGCGGTCTCGATCACCAGACGGGCGCTTTCGATCGAGGGCGGGGACAGATGCGACAGCGAAGCCGGCATCTGCATCAGCAGCTTCTGGTTGCGATAGTAGGCCGAAATATGGCTGAACAGCTCGACTGCCGGTTCTGGCGTGCGGAAGGTGGGAATGCCGGCCTCAATGAACAGGCGGCGCGATTCACCGACCAGATCCTCGCCCATCCAGCAGGTGACTACCGGCTTGTCGGCAGCTTTTTCAAGCTCAATGACCATTTCCGCAACTTCGGTCGGCTTGGTCATCGCCTGCGGGGTCAGCATCACCAGTACGCCATCCACGTTCGGGCCGTCGAGTACGGCCTGCAACGCCTTGCGGTAACGTTCGGGGTCGGCGTCGCCAAGAATGTCGATCGGGTTGCCGCGCGACCAGCCTGCCGGCAGCGCCGCGTTGAGCTTTTCCATGGTGCTTTCGGCAAAATCGGACAGCGGAATGCCGATATCCACCGCCCGGTCGGCGGCCATGACGCCTGGCCCACCACCGTTGGTAATGATTGCCAGGCGATTGCCGCGCGGCCGGAAATGCGAGAACAGCGCGTTGGCAGCAGCAAACAGCTGACCCAGGTTGTAGAGACGGATGACGCCGGCGCGGCGCAGTGCCGCATCGAACACATCATCGTCACCGATGGGCGCACCAGAATGGGAAAGAATTGCGCGCGAAACGTCCGGATGGCGTCCGGCCTTGATCAACAGCACCGGCTTGACCCGAGCTGCGCCACGCAGCGCGCTCATGAACCGGCGGGCATCGCGAATACCCTCGACGTAAAGGAAGATGCTCTCGGTGCGTGGGTCCGAGATCATGTACTCGAGCACCTCACCGAAGTCGATGTCGCTGGACGAGCCGAGTGAGACCACCGCAGAAAAGCCGACGTTATTGGGGCGAGCCCAGTCAAGGATGGCGGCACAGAGTGCGCCGGACTGGGAGATCAGGCCAATGGTGCCCTTGCTGGCCGATGCATGGGCGAAGGTGGCGTTGAGGCCCAGTTCGGGACGCATGATGCCCAGGCAGTTGGGGCCGAGCAGGCGAATCTTGTGACGGCGGGCAGCTTCGATGACATGACGCTCCAGCAGCGCGCCGCGCGGGCCAGCTTCGGCAAAGCCTGCCGACAGGACGATGACGGCCTTGACGCCGGCACGGCCACAGCTATCGACGACGGATGCGACCTTGTCGGCACGGACGGCAATCACCGCGAGGTCGAGACGATGCGGAACGTCTTCCACCGACTTGTAACAGGGCACGCCCAGCACGGTTTCGTGCCTGGGGTTGATCGCAAACAGGCGCCCCTTGAAGCCGGCATTGAGCATGTTGTGGATGAGCACACTGCCCAGCGAGCCTTCGCGTTCGCTGGCGCCGATGACCCCCACCGAGCGGGGCTCGAGGAGCGGGGTAAGGTAGTGTTTTTCTTTCATGAGAGGAAGCCCTTGCGAGATTTGGGTCACGGAGCAGCGGGGCGTAACCTACAAAGTATAGGCATGGAGGAGAGGAGTTCAGGGAATTATACTGCAGTGCACAACGCGCAGGGGTTCGGGATTTCCCGAGGCCGTCATCTGCAGACCGACAGCGCTGTTCAGGGTGGCGAAACACTGCGTAGTGCATGACATTTGATCAGGTTCCGAAGGTGAAGCAGAACCGGGCTCCCTGGCCAGCCTCGGCTTCCGCCCAGATCGTGCCGCCATGTCGCTGGATGATGCGTTGTACTGTGGCCAGGCCAATGCCGGTGCCGGAGAACTCGGCATTGCTGTGCAGCCGACTGAACGGACGGAACAGGTTGGAGGCAAAGGCCATGTCGAATCCTGCGCCATTGTCCTGAATGCAGAACACCCGCCGGTCGTTCTTGAGGTCAACGGCAAACTGGATGCGTGCGGGTGTCCGTTCGCTGGAGAACTTCCAGGCATTACGCAACAGGTTCTCCAACAGCACGCGTGCCAATACGCGGTCGGCGTTGACCACGATGTCGCGGGTAATCTCGATTTCCACGTCGCGGTCGGGCTCTTCCGAACGCAGTTCGTCAACAATCTGCAAGGCCAACTCGGACAAATCGACCTGTTCCTTGTGCAAGGGCTGGCGGGTCAGGCGAGCCAGTTCAATCAGTGCGTCAATAAGGTGAGCCATGCGCTGAGTGGCACGCCGGATACGATCGAGATGTTCGGCCAGTGCGGTGTCGAGTCGATCGCCGAGGTCTTCCTCCAGAATGCGGGTGAAGCCATCGATGGCGCGTAATGGAGCGCGCAGGTCATGCGACACGGAGTATGAGAAGGCCTCCAGCTCACGGTTCGAAGCCTCGAGTTCGGCAGTACGCAATCGAACACGGGCTTCCAGCTCCTGATTGACGTTGCGCAGCGTCAGTTCAGCGACCTTGCGTGCAGAAATGTCGTCCAGCGTGCCGGCCAGCCCGCGATGGTGGCCATTGCTACCGGGCATCGGTCGGACGGCGGCCTCGATCCATCGGATTTCACCTTTGCGGGTGCGCAAGCGCAACTGGCAGCTGAATTCACCCAGTACGCCTGCCGTCACGCGTTTGAAGTCGGTTTCGATCGTCGGGCGGTCATCAGGATGCAGGAACTCGCCCAGTGGTCGCCCCAGGCTTTTCTCCACACGATATCCGCTGATTCGACGCCACGCGCCATTGAGAAAGGTCAGCGTCCCTTCGTTGTCGGTCTGAAAAATGACTTCCTTAACCGATTCGACCACTTCGTGGTAGCGCTGCTGGCTTTCGATCAGCGCCCGTTCAGTCTTCATCCGCTCGGTAACGTCACGGCCGATGCCGTGGTAACCGGAGAACGCGGGGCCGTCGTAATAGGGTTTGCCAAGCAGCTCGAACTGGCGCAGCTGGCCATTCGCGTCATGCCGGGCGAGCACGACGCTGACCACGTCCCGGCGACCCAAACGGCGTTTGTAGCTGGCCCAGAAGGCCTCGCCCAGACCATCCCAGGGAATGTCCCAAGGGCGCTGTCCAATCAAGCTGGAGGGGTCAAGCCCGGTCAGGTCGCGAAAGCCTTCGCCGATATGGGTGTAGCGGTGTGTGGTATCGGTCGCCCAACGCCAGTCCGACGTCATCGACAGCAGGTCATTCAAGCGATTGAGATCTTCATCACCCGCCGTTCGGCGCCCTGGTGTGATCCGTCCCGAGCGGAGCAGATACCAGAGCAGCCCTGCCAACACCACGACAGCGAGCATGGCGGAACCCGCCCCGTCTAGAGGGGTGTCTGCGTATGCCGATGGCGTGAATCCGGCGACGAAGAGGGTGGGCAAGCGGGGCATACGCATGAACTCGCGGGTCCGGGTCAAATCGAGGGCACTCGCTGACGATCTGGCGCGAAACGCGACGGCGGTGACTCTGTCATGGCGGACTCCCTTAGAATGGTGTTATCCACTGACGACCGGGACATTGTCTGCCCGGAATTATGCCTTCACAACAGAATCATGACTCAATTCGACTCGAACTTCATCAACCCTCGCCCAACCGAAGCACACGTTCCTCCACATGGGGGCGGGGACGTTTCCGATTGGGTCGCTCGTTGTGCGTGCCTGATCCGCCCGGGTGGGCGGGTGCTTGATCATGCCTGTGGCAGTGGCCGCCATGCTCGCTGGCTGGCACAGCAAGGGTATCAGGTCGATGCGGTGGATCGCGACCCGGTGGCCTTGTCCAGCGTGTCTGGCGTGCCCGGCATTCATGCCCGGCAGGTCGACCTCGAGTCCGGTGACTGGCCATACGAGTCCTCGTCCTTCGATGGCATCGTGGTGACCAACTATCTCTTTCGTCCGCGCCTTGAATTATTGCTGCAGGCGCTGGCACCCGGTGGCGTGCTGATCTACGAAACGTTCATGCAAGGTAATGAGCGTTTTGGCAAACCGAGTAATCCGGATTTTCTGCTGCAGCCGGGTGAGTTGCTGGTGCGCGTCGCCGGCTTGCATGTGGTGGCATTTGAGCAGGGCGTGGTGTCCGTTCCACGGCTTGCCGTGGTGCAGCGCATCTGTGCCGCACGCACCCAGGCAATTACAGAAGTGCCGCTCCCCTGATCAGGTCGGCAGGGCAGACAGGATGCGTTGCGCCGCGGCCTCCACGCCTGCTGGCGATAGATCGTCGACAAGGATGCGCGGAGCGCTGGACAACGTGACAAAGTTGCCGCCTTGCGAGCGCTGGTAGAGCGGATCGTAGTGCAGGGCGATCAGTTCGCCGAACAGGGTTTCAAGCTGGCCACTGCGCGCCAGATCGAGCCAGCGCGAGAGCGTCTCGTTGCTCTGCAGTCCGCGCAGACGCTCGATGTTGCGGCACAGCGCGGTTACGTCGTCACCCAGATAGGCATAGTCACGTACCAGAAAGGCCAGGCGTGCTTCGGGCGTGGCATCGATGGCGACGCAGGGCGAGCGCCGCATGTGCTCGATCAGCGCCTCTGGCAGGTGCAGACGGCCGATCTTGCGGCTCTCGGCTTCAACAAAGACGGGTTGGTCGGTTCTGAAATGGCGGATCCGGTCGTAGATGGCTGTTTCAAATGCTTTTTGGGCCGGCTGATCGCGGCTGGGCAGCGCCCCCAGTACCGACCCCTTGTGGGCGGCCAGATCCTCCAGATCCAGTACTTGTGCGCCTTGCCGCGCCAGTGCCTCAAGCACACGCGTCTTGCCACTGCCAGTTGCACCGCAGACCACACGCATTTGTAGCTGTGGCGTGAGTTGCTCGACCGTGGCGATGACGTGGTGACGAAAGGTCTTGTAGCCGCCGACCAGTTGGTGTGCGTCCCACCCTATCATCCGCAGCCAGGTAGTGAAGGCGCCGCTGCGTTGGCCTCCACGCCAGCAGTAGATCAGCGGGCGCCAGCGTTTGGGCTTGCCTTGCATGTACCCATAGACATGACGGGCAATGTTCTCGGCCACCATGGCGCCGCCAATACGGCGCGCCTCGAAGGGAGACTGCTGCTTGTACATCGTACCGACGACGATACGTTGTTCATTGTCCAGCACTGGCAGGTTCACCGCTCCGGGAATGTGATCCTCGGCAAATTCGGCGGGCGTGCGCGCATCGATGATCTCGTCAAACTCTTCCAGCTGTGCTACGGTCGCGGCGCCTTTCTGCATGGTTTTTACGACACTGACCAGCACCTGCGGTCAGTGTCGCATACTCCTTCCTGTCATGGATTCGATCAAACTTACCCAATTCTCCCACGGCGGCGGATGTGGCTGCAAAATTGCCCCCGGCGTGCTGTCCGACCTGCTGGCGCGGATGCCACCCGGTCTTTTGCCCGCTGACCTGCTGGTGGGAACCGCCACCGCTGACGATGCGGCGGTCTATCGCCTGAACGACCGTCAGGCGGTGGTGGCAACCACCGATTTCTTTACCCCGATCGTCGATGACCCCTACGATTTCGGCCGTATCGCTGCGACCAATGCCCTGTCTGATGTCTACGCCATGGGTGGCACACCGATCATGGCGCTTGCGATCGTTGGCATGCCGCTGGACAAACTGCCCGCTGAGGTCATCGGACGTATCCTCGAGGGTGGGGCGGCAGTCTGCCGTGAGGCAGGTATTCCGGTTGCAGGCGGACACTCCATCGACGTGCTCGAGCCCATCTACGGACTGGTCGGCATCGGTGTGGTCGACCCCGCGCGGGTGCGCACCAATGCAGGCGCGCGCGAAGATGATGTGCTGATTCTGAGCAAGCCACTGGGGGTCGGTATCCTCTCGGCCGGACTCAAGAAGGGTTTGCTGAGCGAGGCGGCGTACGCTGAGATGATCCGCTGGACGACGATGCTCAACCGTGCGGGCGCTGCGCTGGCCGAATGCGAGGCCGTCCACGCGATGACCGACGTGACCGGCTTTGGCCTGGCCGGCCATCTGCTCGAGATGTGCAGGGGCTCCGGCTTGCAGGCGATGGTCGATTTCGACGCCTTGCCCTTGATCGCCGAAGCGCGGGATCTGGTCAAAGGGGGTGTTGCCACCGGCGCGTCGACCCGCAACTGGACAAGCTACGGAACATCGATCCAGCTGGACGGTGCACTCGGTGAGTGGCAGCAAAAGCTGGTGACCGACCCACAGACCTCCGGTGGTTTGTTGATCGCCTGCGAAGCCAGTGCTGCGACTCAGGTGCTCGAGACGATCCAGCGCACTCAGGGTTCGGCTGGCAAGGTGATCGGTCGGATGGTTCGGGGCGATAGCGTGGTTCGTTTCGCCTGATTGGTGTGGCGCCCGCGTCAGCGTCTGGCACTGAGCGTCTTCAGCATGGGCTGAAGGCCGGCCCATACGGTGTCCAGAATGATGTGCTGGGCCTCGGCGGTGGGGTGAATGCCATCGGGCAGGAACAGTTCGGCACGGTCGCCAAAGCCCTCGAACAGGAAGGGCACCAGAGGCGTGTTGGTCGTGCGGGCGACATCGGTAAACGTCTGCGTGAACTGGCGAGTATAGGCCGGGCCGTAGTTGGGCGGCATCTGCATGCCGATCAGCAGCACCTTGGCGCCGATCTTGCCTGACTCGGCGATCATGGCTTCCAGATTCTGCGCCAGCAGCTTGGGCGGTAAGCCGCGCAGGCCGTCATTTGCGCCCAGTTCCAGAATCACGATGTCGGGTTTATGCTGGGCCAGAGCGGCGGGCAGACGCGAACGTCCGCCTGCCGAGGTTTCTCCGGATACACTGCCGTTGACCACACGATGACGGAACCCTTGGGCATCGAGCCGCGTCTGCAACAAGGTGGGCCAGGCTTCACCTGCTTTCAGGCCGTAGCCGGCTGACAGGCTGTCTCCCCACACCATGATCGTCGCCGCCTGGGCGGCGGTGGCAAACATTACCAGCAGGAATGCAAGCATGGATCGAAGCAGCATTGAATTCTCCAGTCCGGTCATCGAGGTCGAGGGTCTGCGCAAAAGTGTAACGATGGCAGATGGGCAGGGCGAGCTGTTGATTCTCGATAACGTGGGTTTTTCGGTGGGCAAGGGTGAGTCGGTAGCGATTGTCGGCGCGTCCGGCTCTGGTAAATCGACCTTGCTAGGATTGCTCGCGGGCCTGGATGTTCCGGTGGGGGGACGTGTTCGCATCCAGGGAACCGATTTGTTCGCGCTCAGCGAGGATGCCCGTGCTGCGCTGCGTGGCGAATCGATCGGATTCGTGTTCCAGTCGTTTCAGCTGCTACCTGCGCTCACCGCGCTGGAAAACGTGATGCTGCCACTGGAATTGGCCGATGCGGACGAAGCAGAGCCGATTGCGCGTCACTGGCTGGAACGGGTCGGATTGGGCAGCCGCCTGCGCCATTACCCCAAGCACCTGTCAGGCGGCGAACAACAACGCGTGGCGCTGGCCCGTGCCTTTGCCGCCAACCCTGCACTGCTGCTGGCCGATGAGCCCACCGGCAACCTGGATGCAGCAACCGGGCAGGCGGTCATCGAGCTGATGTTTTCGCTGAACCGTGAGGCGGGCACGACCTTGATCCTGGTCACGCACGACGAGTCACTTGCCCGTCGTTGCGGCCGCATCCTGAGGATGAATGCCGGACGGATGGTCGAGGTGATGCCGGAGCCGGCTTGAACACGCAGACTCTGGCCTTTTCGGGGGGCGGTTGCGAGCCGGACGGCAAGGCGTTCAGCCTGTGATGATTTCTCCTTGAAATACGGCAGATCAGTCTGACCCCAGACCGCATCCTGGCCGCTCACACGTATCGGGGTGGAGATTGCGCTCAGTTCGATTTGGGCAGGATGCGCAGCTTGATGGCGTCGGCGCAGGCTACGCCGGACCGGACTGCGGATTCCAGCGTGGCGGGGTAGTCGGATTCGATGTAGTCGCCAGCCAGCCACAGGCCGGACACCGGAGTCTGTATACCAGGCCGCATCAGTCCGGTGCGGCAGGCGAATGTGGCTCTTTTCTCGACGATGACCTGAGACCACTGCGGCGCGGGTAGCCGTGTGCCGAGTTCGCGCTCGAGCTGAGCATGGACGGCGACGATCAGTGCGTCATGTTCTACGTTTTCGTGCGCACCGCTGGCGCTGATCACACAGGCCAGCAGGCCAGCTGGCCCACCCAGGCGACCACGATCGAACGCCCACTGCGCGGGTCCGTCCGCCAGCCCGATCATGGCATCAGGCAGCTTTACGGTGTCGCCCAACGCGAGGTAGAGCGTGGTGATCGGTTCGTGGGGCAAGGCCTCGATCTGAGCTGCGAGGCGATCTGCCTGGCCTGTGGAGCGCAGTAGCGTCACCGTATGGTAGGGCGCAGTGGCCAGGACCACATGGGACCAGGACTGCCCGCTGGGGTCGCCGTCGAGCGTCAGGCCGTATTCGCCCGGGTGGATGCCGGCAATCGGGTTGCCGGTACGCAGCTTGCCACGACGGGTGGCGAGATAACGCGCGGCCTGAACCGGGAACAGCTCCGACAGATCAACACGCGGTATCAGGAGTTCGCTGGCCGCGGCAGACGCCCCCAGGCTGTCGCGCAGTACATTGGCAAAGATCTGCGCCGACGCTTCGGCGCTGGGTGTGTTGAGCGCGGCCAGGCAGAGCGGCACCCACACCAGATCGCGCAAGCGCGCGGTCTGCCGGGTCGTGGTCAGCAGCCCGTCCACCGTCAGTTCGGCAGGCAGGCGGAAGCGGTTGCGCTTGAGCATGCGCATCAGTCTGAGCATGGCCAGACGATCCCGGCCATCCAGGCCGCGGGCCAGCAGCAGACCGAGGGCTAGATGGAAAGGGGCCGGCAGAGGCGCAGCGCGCAGATTGAGATGACCCGGAAAATGCAGCGTCAACGGCAGGCGTTCGAGTTGGCGCGGGCTGCCGCCAGTCAGTCGCAGCAAACGGGTCAGTTCGGTATAAGCCCCGATCAGGATGTGCTGGCCGTTGTCGACCACCCAGCCGTCCTTGCGTACCACGCGAGCGCGCCCGCCCAACACATGCGAGCGCTCGAACACGGTGACATGGATGCCTGCACGCGCAAGCTCCACAGCACAGGCCATGCCCGCGTAGCCAGCACCGATGACTGCGACTGTCGGCACCATTTCGCGCTTATCCCTTCATCCAGGTCCAGCCAGCCAACCAGACCTTGCGCAGTGGGGTCAGTGATGTCCGCCGGTCCAGCACCAGAAAACCATCGCGGGCGATTTCGCGCAACAAGGTGCGGTAAATGGCTGCCATCACCAGACCGGGGCGTTGGCTCTTGCGGTCGACCTTGGGCAGCTGTGCAAAAGCCTGGTCGTAGAACTGCTGGGCACGTTCGTACTGAAACTGCATCAGACGACGGAAGTTGTCAGTGTAGCGGGCTTCGAGAATGTCCTTGGCAGGCACTTCGAAACGCTGCAGATCCTCGATGGGCAGGTAGATACGACCGCGCCGTGCATCTTCGCCGACGTCGCGGATGATGTTGGTCAGCTGGAAAGCCATGCCCAGGTCGTGGGCGTATTTTTGCGTCTGCCGGTCGGTGTAGCCGAAGATCTCGGCCGCCAGCAGGCCGACGACGCTGGCAACGCGGTAACAGTAAAGCTGCAGCCCCTTGAAGTCGAGATAGCGGGTTTGCTGCAGATCCATGGCCATGCCGTCGATGATCTCGAGCAATTGTTCGCGCGGCAGGTTGAAGCGGGTCATGATGTCCTTGAGCGCGTGGCCGACCGGATGGGTGGGCGTGCCATCGAAGACCCGGGCGATCTCCTGACGCCACCACTCGAGCTTGGTCTGGGCCAGGGAAACGTCATGGCACTCATCCACCACATCATCGACTTCACGACAGAAGGCGTAAAGTGCGGTGATCGCCTGGCGCCGTTCTGGCGGCAGGAACATGAAACTGTAGTAGAAGCTGGAGCCGCTGGCTGCAGCCTTGTCCTGGCAATAGTCGTGTGGGTTCATTGATCGTTCTTCTTCAGACACAGGGCATTCCAGGCCACCACCAGCCAATCGGCTCGCCCGAGTTTGGGGCGGTGGCGGAAGACATCGTACCCAGCCGCCTCGATGCGGGAAAGGATGCGCAAACCGCCCGCCACCACCAGGCGAAGCTCCAGCCCGATGCGGCCGGGCAGGCGGTGGGCCAGTGGGGCGCCCGCCAGCATCATCGCACGGGCACGCTCGACTTCGAACTTCAACAAGGCTTGCCAGCGTGCGTCACAACATTGCGCGTCGATATCCGCTTCGGTCACGCCGAATCGCTGGAGACTGTCCTGCGGCAGGTAAATACGCTGCTTGCGCCAGTCGATGGCAACGTCCTGCCAGAAGTTGATCAACTGCAGGCTGCTGCATATCCTGTCCGAACAGTTCAAGTTGTCCGGCGTCGCAGCGCCGTAAAGATGCAGCATCAGGCGGCCGACGGGATTGGCGGAGCGACGACAGTAGTCGAGCAATTCGTCGAAGTCGGCATAGCGGGTCTTGCCGACATCCTGGCTGAAGGCGTCGAGCAGGTCGCGCAGCAACTGCACCGGCAACTGGTGTCGGCGAATGGCGTCACCAAGGCGTGCGAACATCGCCGCCAGGCTCGGGTCGCTGACAGCTTGCCCACGCTCCACTGCGTTGAGCGCGTTGCGATAGTCGTTGAGCCGGGCCAGACGTTCGATCGGTTTGGCATCTCCTTCATCGGCCACATCGTCCGCGCTGCGAGCAAAGGCATAGATGGCCTCGACCGGCTCACGCAGATGCGCGGGCAGCAACAGGGAAGCGACCGGAAAGTTTTCGTAATGATCGACGGGCATGCGCTGGCGGTGGAGTGGGGCAGTCCTACGGTGTCCGTCAGCAGGACGATCCTGCTGGCGAGGGTAGGGCGGCCGGAGTATAAGCGATGTCGGCGTCCGGGCACTTCCGGCATCGTCTTTGGTCATTGCTGCCATGCTCAAAATACTCCAACTCGACAAAACACTCCCCGGCCCACCCACGCGGCAGATTTTTTCCGGTCTGGCACTCGAAATTGCCGCAGGTGAATGCGTAGCGATCACCGGCGAGTCCGGTGTCGGCAAATCGACCTTGCTCAACTGCATTGCTGGCTTGGAGCCGCCCAGCGCCGGCAGCATCCGGGTCGACGGAACGGAACTGGTCGGTCTGAACGACGATGCACTATCGGCGATCCGGCGTCAGAGATTCGGCTTTGTGTTCCAGGCTTTTCATGTGCTCCCCCACCTCAATTTGCTACACAACGTCGCCTTGCCCTTGTGGCTGACCGGACACACTGACAACGCCGCCGAGCACGTGGCGCAGGCCATGCTGACGCGGGTCGGTCTGGGACAGCGCAGCGGCGACTGGCCCAGTCAGCTGTCTGGCGGCGAGTTGCAGCGGGTAGCGATCGCACGTGCGCTGGTGCATCGTCCAGCGGTGGTGCTGGCCGACGAGCCGACGGGAAATCTGGACCCTGCGCGAGCGTCCGAAGTGCTTGATCTGTTGCTCGACAGCATCCGTGAAAGCGGAGCGGCCGGCTTGCTGGTGACACACTCGCTGCAAGCTGCGAAACGTGCAGATCGCATCCTGGAGCTCACTGCGGAAGGTCTGGTCGAACGGACGGATCACGCATGAACCGTAAGCTCGCAGGCTTGTTCATTGCCAGTCTGTTTCATCGCCCGTTCGCGAGCCTGCTGTCACTGCTCGCGATTGCGCTCGGTGTTGCCCTGGGTCTGGCCGTGCAGCTCATCCATGGCGCTGCGCTGGACGAGTTCGGCCGCAGCGCACGTGAGTTGGCTGGCGAGGCTGATCTACAGGTTGTTGGCAGCCGGGAAGGTTTTGACGAGTCGTTGTATTGGGTTCTTGCCCAGCGCAAGGAAGTGAGCGAGGCCAGCCCGGTGATCGAAGTCGAGGCCAGATTGCCGGGACGGGACCGGAGTTTGCGAATTTATGGTGTCGATGTGTTCCGGGTGGTGCATGTTCAAGCCGCGCTGGTGCCCCAGATTGATGAGGGGGGCGACCGTCTTGCGACGCTGGATCGGGACACCGTCTTCCTGACCGCAGCCGCCCGGGCCATGATGGATGGACGCGAGGCGTTTGAGGTGCAGTCGGGGGTGAATGTTCACACCTTGCGGATTGCGGGGGCCGTGCCAGGTGCAATGGCGGGGCAGGCGTATGGCGTGATGGATATTGCCGCCGTACAGCAGACCTTTGATCACCTCGGCCGCCTGAGCCGAATCGATCTGCGTCTGGCGCCTGGCGTGCGCCGTGAGGAGGCCCGCGTCACGTTGCTTGACTTGATGCCGCCGGGCGTCGAAATCCGTACGCCAGAGGCAAGCAGTGGCGAGATCATGGCCTTGTCGCGCGCCTACCGGGTCAACCTGACCATGCTCGCTGCGATTGCGCTGCTGACGGGAGGGTTTCTCATTTTCTCGACACAGTGGTTGTCGGTGGTGCGACGTCGCCGCGAGTTTGCCGTGTTGCGGGCGCTCGGCATGGCGCGTGCAGACCTGCTCAGGGGCGTGCTAATTGAAGGGGGGCTGACCGGGCTGGTAGGCGGTCTGCTTGGACTGGTGCTGGGACATGGGGTCACAGTGCTTGCCTTCGAGCTGATTGGTGGTGACCTGGGGGCGGGATACTTCACCGATATCCGGCCCGAACTGGTGATCTCGCCTGCAGTGAATGCGGCTTACCTTGCATTGGGCATACTCGCCGGGGTGGCGGGTGCATGGCTGCCTGCACGGGATGCGGCGCGGGCCCAGCCTGCCGTCGCGTTAAAAGCGGGTTCCGCCGAGGGGGTGGTGCAACAGATTGGACGTGGCCGTTCGCCGGCCGTGCTGGGCTGCCTGATGCTGGCAGCGCTGGTTTGCCAGCTGCCACCGATAGCCTGGACTCCAGTCGGTGGCTATCTTGCGATTGCACTGGTGTTGTGTGCAGCAGTGTTGGTGTTGCCTGGATGCACCCGGTTTGCAGTGCGGCTACTCGATTTTGGCAGAGGCGTGCTGTGGCGCCTGGCCCGAGGCCGTTTGTCGGCCATACCTGGGCAGGCGGTGGTGGCAGGCGCGGGCGTGGTGACAAGTGTGGCGCTCGCGGTGTCGATGGCAGTGATGGTGAGCTCGTTCAGGGTGTCGGTTGATGACTGGCTGAGCAAGGTGCTGCCGGCCGATCTCTATCTGCGGGCGTCTGCCTCGTCATCGACGGGCTATCTCGATGCCAGTGCGCTGGCCTGGATCAGCGGCTTGCCGGGGGTGTCCAGTCTTACGCCACTACGTGCGCAGACACTGCGCCTGATAGACGGTCGCCCACCCGTGACCCTGATTGCGCGCGACGTAGAGGGTGGCGTGGCCTTGCCATTGGTGTCCGTGGCAGCACCGGAAAAGGGGGGCGCGGCTGACGGTGAGGCGCTACCTTCGGTATGGATCTCCGAAACCCTGGTAGACCTGCTGGGGTTGGCGCCTGGCATGCGGCTTGATCTGCCCCTTGGCGGCAGCCGGGTAGGATTTCGGGTGGCTGGGGTGTGGCGTGACTACGCCCGACAGAACGGTGCTGTGATCATCGAACGCTCGATTTATCTCGAGTTGACCCGCGATGATCGGGTCAATGATGTTGCCATCGAGCTCACAGACCCTGGACTGGCAGATGAGATCAGTGTGGCGCTGAGGTCCCGGTTCGGCGCTGATCGAATCGAGATCGCCCGCCGCGACGAAATCCGGGCACTCAGTCTGGCAATTTTTGATCGTACGTTCCTGATCACCTATCTGATGGAGGCGGTTGCCATTCTGATCGGACTATTTGGTGTCGCAGCGACCTTTGCCGCGCTCGCCACCGCGCGCCGCGGAGAATTTGCGCTGCTGCGCCACCTGGGCGTGAGACGTCGGGAGATTGCGCGACTGATTGCGTTCGAAGGGGGGCTGACGGCCTTCGCAGGGGTCATGGTGGGAATGCTCGCAGGGGGGGCGGTGGCGTGGATCCTGATCGAGGTGGTGAATCGTCAGAGTTTTCACTGGAGCATGGACGTGCATGTGCCAACGCTGGGTTTGGCGCTGTTTGGGTTGAGCATGGTGCTGCTGGCGGCCTGTGTGGCACCGCTGGCTGCGGCGAATGCAATGCGGCAATCGGCCGTGCAGGCGGTCAAGGAGGATTGGTGAGTACAACAAACCGTGAAATGTCGCTTCGCCATACCTTTTGGGGAGGATTGTGCTCAATAGACGGCACCGTTTACAAGGATGTCTGGAAACGCATGTGCGGAACCTTGCGAAACGAGGTATTTGTCGCCTTGTGGCGGCTGCTCGCTGTCGGTGTATTGGGTCTCGTGTCCCCCCCGGGCGCCATCGCTGGGGGGGCGACAGACGAGACGTCGAGTACGCGCGCCGACGCCTATCCTGAGGTCATGAAAGGCATTGAGCTGAGCTTTCCACGGGATCATGGTGCCCATCCGGATTTTCGCACCGAGTGGTGGTATGTGACCGGTTGGCTCAATGATACCGATGGGCATGAGCGGGGCTTTCAGGTGACCTTCTTCCGGGTTCGCCCACGCCCGGAAAATCCCGGAGCGAGTCGTTTTGCGCCGGGTCAGTTGATCCTCGCCCATGCCGCCATCGCCGATCCGAAGTACGGACGCCTGCTGCACGCGGAGCGGAGCGAACGTTTGCTGCCACCACTGAACGATATTGGACTGGATCACACCAAGATCAAACTGCGCGACTGGACATTGGCATGGACGCAAGTGGACGGCGTAACGGGCGGGTATCGCAGCCAGATCGACGCCGGTGAGTTTGCACTGGATCTCAGCTTCATTCCGCAATCGCAGCCAGTGCTCAACGGAGCAGAGGGATACAGCCGCAAGGCACCGGACCCAAAGCTGGCCAGCTATTACTACAGCCGGCCACAGTTGCTGACTCACGGCAGTTTGCGGATCGGGGCGGGCGAGCATGTGGTTCGCGGGCTTGCATGGCTGGATCATGAATGGTCCAGCGAAATCCTGCCGCAGAATGCGCGAGGCTGGGACTGGATCGGCATCAACCTGCACGACGGAGGCGGGCTGATGGCGTTTCAGATGCGTGGCGAGGAAGGCAAGGCACTGTGGACCGCCGGCACCCATGCCATGGCAACAGGACAGCAGCAGACATTTGGCCCCGGTGAGGTTCGCTTCGAGCCGCTACGATACTGGCAGTCCCCGCGCACCGGTGCCCGGTATGTGGTGGAGTGGCGAGTGCACATCCCTCAGCGTGGCGGAAACTTGCCAGGCGATCTGCGCGTCGAGCCCTTGATGGACGATCAGGAACTGGATAGCCGGAGGTCCACCGGCGCGATCTATTGGGAGGGGGCCGTTCGATTGAAGGACGGTAACACCGGTGCGGAACTGGGACGCGGCTACCTGGAGATGACGGGCTACAGCCAGCGCCTGGACATGTAATGTCCCATCATCAAGGTCTCAATCCGGCAAGGGCTCGGTAGGCGAGATCAGCCGGCCCTGCGCATGCTGGAAACCATAATTATGCAGGGCGTCGCGTAGCAGTTCGTCTTCCACTTCCGATGCAACAGTCGGGATATCGAGCGCATCGGCCATTCCGCAAAGAGCCTGAGCAAGGTTGCAGCCGGCCTCAAGACCATAGGATTCGACAAGGGTCTTCAGGCTGATCTTGACATAGTCGGGCCGCAGGCTACGCAGCAGGCCAATGGATGCACCGTCGAGTTTCTCAAGTGCAATCGAGGCACCGACGCGGCGCGCTTCGCGAACGAACTGTGCGCATTCGTCCGGCGCCTGCTCGGCAATGCTGGTGCGGAACTCCACCACCAGACGATCCGCCGGCATCCCGGTCGTCTGCAGCAGGGACTCCATCCGCGTCCAGTAGCGGGACGCCTGGGTGATGGATGCTGCGCTCAGGTTCAGGCTGAAGCGTAATGTGGGCATTGATGAACCCGCTCTGCGCGAAAGCGCAAAGCAAACCTGTTCAGCAACCCACAGATCCAGTTCCAACAGTTTGTCCGACGGCTCGATGCTGGCCAGCAACTCCTTGGGGGAGGCGATCTCGTCGTCAGCACCGCGGGTGCGGAGCAGGATCTCGATCCACTCCGGCACATCGGCTCTGCCCAGGGTGACAATCTTCTGTTGGTGAAGACTCAGACGTCCGTACGGAATGCCACCGCTCAGTGGAGGGTCGTTGTTCAGGATGATATCGGTCTTGCGTCTGCCGCCGGATGCGTCGGGCTGGTACTCCACCACACGGTTCCGCCCACCTTTCTTTGCCGAATAGCAGGCTAGATCGGCCGCCACCAGCAGGTCGGCAGCACTGCTGGTTCTACCATCGATACGTACCAGACCGATACTGGCCCCAACCGAGAAGCGTCTTCCCTCCCACGTGAAGCGGAAGGTGGCGACGGCCTCGCGTAGCGACTCCGCCAAGCGGAGGGCGTCCTCCGGCCGGCAATCGTGCAGGATCAGCGCAAACTCATCGCCGCCAATACGGCAGATCAGATCCTCTGCCCTGACTCGCTGACGAATCAAGCGCGCAATCTGCTGCAGTAGTTCATCGCCAGCGGCGTGTCCGCACGTGTCGTTGACGATCTTGAAGCGGTCAAGATCGATAAAGCACAGGGTGCCACGATCACCTGCGCGGCGCGACTGCGCGATCGCTTCTTCAAGAGCCTGTTCGAATGCACGTCGATTCGGGAGGCCGGTCAGGGGGTCATGGGTCGCTTGATGGGCCAGTTGCTCGGTGGCCTCATCAATGCGCATCTGCAGGGTCTTTTGCGCTTGAGAGATGGAGTTGGCCATGGAGTTGAAACCCAGTTGCAGTGCGCGCAACTCGTCGCTGCTGGCATCCTCTCCAACGCGGACATCCAGGTCTCCCCCTGCGATGCGGCGAACGGCACCAACCAGGCCTGCCAGTGGCGCATTCACCGCACCCGCAAGGCGTGACGCAAGCACCCCGGCGAGCCCAAGCCCGATGAACAGGACAATGACCGTCGACAACACGATGTCACGCTTGTTGTTCGACAAGGTCATGGTGTCTAGCTCGACATAAACCCAACCGATTGACTCTACGGGAGCCCTTGGGGCACCGCGCAGGTGCGGCTCCAGCCAGTCATCGACAAACATGGGCGCAGATTCGACAGGTGCCGCAAATCCGGCACGGTCCTCACTGACGAACAGCTTTGTTGCGCTTTTGGTATTGGTCACCTCGTCACGATTGACAATTCTCGGACGGCCGCTGACCGCAAGCAAACTGCCTTCCCGGTCGTAAATGGCTGCAGCGACGACATCGGGCTGCTCGAGTACCGCCTGCAGCAAGCTGCTCAAGGTCATCTGGTTGCCGGAGATGACGGCATACTCCGATGCTGGCGCCAGAAAGCTGACGATGGCAACGCCTCGCTCACTCAAGGCAGAATCCATCGAATGCGTGCTTCGCACCAGGAAAAGCGTCGTCAACGCGGCGGCCAACAAGGCCGCTGGGAGCAACCCTACAGCCAACAGGCGCTTGCGAAGGGAGAGGCGGTTCAACAACATCATGGCCTCGAAGCCCCCTTGACCTGGTCGAGAAGCGCTTTGTCAGAGGCTATTTCAAGCCCCAGGGCGCGCGCAACCTGGCGATTGACCGCGATGGAAAATTGTCTGGGAGGTGACGACGTCGGCGGTGCCGCGATCTTCGTATTGAAGTCGGTGACCCAATCGGCAACATCCCTTGCGACGTCTTCTGGCGAGCTGTAAACGGCTGCCAGCGCGCCTGCTTCAACATAAGCTCTGGAGTACGCCAATATGGGTTTGCGATAGCGATAGCTGGTCAGCAGAATGGTGCGCGCTGACGACTGTGAGGCCAGGAGACTGTCGGGCAGTGTGAGTAGTACTGCATTGGCCTTCAACAAGCTATCCAGTTTTTGCAGCAACTCATCTGTTGAGCTGACCTCACGTACGTCCACAGTGACGCCTGTTTCGCGGGAGGCTGTGCGGATCTCGGGTAGAAGCGCTCCGTTATCAGGTCCGACAAGTACGCCGAGTTGAGCACCGGTGGGCAGGATTGCTGCGGCGAGCTTAAGTTGTCTGGAAATGGGTTGGTCAAGCACGATTGCCGACAAGGGTTTGCCAGGGTGTGCTCCGCGTAACGCAGAAAATTGTGCTTGACTCAACATGACCGCGAGCACGGGCTTGGAGGTTTGTGCCAGCACTTCTGCGGCCACTCTTGCGCCAACTGCAATGACGGCATCTGCGCGGTTCAGCACTGTCTGATCCAGGCCTGACTCGCTATCACCCAGATCGGACAGGCGATGCGGCAAACTGCTGGCCCGTGCCCTGATCGCTTCGGAAAACTGCTGGTGTGCGGGCGCGCTGCGGGTGAGCGCAATGGCAATCTCGGCAGCCAGCGCCCAACATGGCACACAGCCAAGCAGGACCCCAGTGACAAGAAAGACGATGCGCCGACTAAGTTTCATTCAGACCGAATCGGAATGAGTCGTCGCGCGAAGCCCGCGATGAAGACGGTTGGTCATTATGGAGCGTTGCCAGGAGGATGTAACCCAAGCGTGGCATGGTCGCAGCGCGGTGGTCAAGCCATAACAATAACCAGACGCCGAGTATTTATTTGAACGCCAGAAAATGCGCCTGCACCTACGATGACTGCCGCGCAAACCAACTTCCAATTCAAGTAAGGCGGGGCTCGCTCGTGGCACGCAACATGAAGACCTGTGGTGCGAGGGAAGAGACTCGAACTCTCACGCCTTGCGGCGCTGGAACCTAAATCCAAGAATAAAAACTATAAAAACAACTGGTTATTGTGTTTTTTGGTTATCGTTGATCAAGTTTATCCACAAGATAAGGTGTTGATTTTACACGGTGACGAGTTGTGATGAAAACCGGTTTATTTGGTCGGGCTGACCTTCGCGCCACGTCTTTTTCTGACGTAGTGCTCGGTCATCGTGACGGACGCATGCCCGAGTTGTTGCTGGGCCTGGCGGATATCACCTGCTGAGTCCGCTTTGTCGGTTGCCGCTTTTGCGCGAAGGTCACGAAACTGCATAGCGCGGATCCTGATCGCGGACTCCTTGTTTTTCGGGTTCGCTGCCGCGGCTTCGCGAGCGATGTCGAATCGTCTGCGCAGCATGGGCTTGGACATTGCAACGCCTTTCTCCGTGACGAGAAGCGCCAGGCTGCGGACTGAATGGGATCTCTTGTTCTCGATCAGCCGGGAGACCAGCTGGCCAAGCTCTCCGGTGAGCGCGATACGAA
Organism: Parazoarcus communis SWub3 = DSM 12120; assembly: GCF_003226565.1. Lineage (GTDB taxonomy): Bacteria > Pseudomonadota > Gammaproteobacteria > Burkholderiales > Rhodocyclaceae > Parazoarcus > Parazoarcus communis. The sequence goes on from NZ_QKOE01000009.1 coordinate 152,623, forward strand.
GAGGCATCCCCGTCTTGTTCTGCCGCAACTCCAGCGCGCCGTCTCGAATGTCTGTTTCGTTGAGCTTGAGCACGTCTGCCGGGCGCTGCCCGGTGAGGTAAGCGAGATCAATCGCGTCCTTGAGAGGCTGGCAGGCCTCGGCCTTGATCGCCTCGAGCTCTTCATCGGTGACATAGTGGGTGCGGCCCGTTTCCTTGTTGCGCCGTACGCCGGCGGTAGGGTTGGGGACATCGGTGATGCCGCGTTCGCGCGCCCAGTTCCAGATCACTGAGAACCATGCAATTTCTCGATTTGCGCGGACAGGGGCGGTCTTCGCGCGTCGGTCGAGATAGGCCCTGACATGCACAGGCTTGATGCCTGCGAAGGGAGCAGGGGGGTTATCGAAAAACTCCAGCAGATGCGGAAGGCTCCAGAGAATGTCCTTTTGGGTGGAAGGTTTTCGTTCTGCGAGCGCTTCAACCTGGAACCGACGCACAGCCTCTCCGAACGTCGCGGCGGGCTTCACCGCCTTGATCGAGAGATCAGCATACTTTCTGAGGGCTTCCAGATAGTCGGAGCCCAGGGGGACGAACGGGCGCGATCCATCCGACTGGATGCCTCGATCAAAGTAGTAATAGGTCTTCCCGCTGGACTTGCGCATGGCGCGCATGTGCGGCGGGAGGCGCGTTGTCTTTCCCTTCATAACCGACCTATCCGTTCAGTACCGCAGGTGACCATTCTGCAGGTTTTGCATGCGCGTCGCGACGGTTCCCGTCGATTGCTGATCTCGGCACGACGGGTTCACCTGCGGCGTTCTCGAGGTGAGCGATCCGCATTGCCCTGAGTGCCCGTAGCTGAGCGCTTTTACGACGTCGGCCGGTGAGGCGAACGAGTTCTTCGTCATCCAGAAACAGATCAGAGGCCATGGCCTGTCGTCTCCATCTCGATGCTGTCACACAACCCCGCTCGCTCGACCTCGATCCTGATGCACGTCTCGTTGAGATATGCACGTGCCTCGCCCAGCGTGAGCTCACCCGACAGTCGTCGGAGCATTGCCGAGCAGGTACGCACGTCGTCGATATCCTGCTGGGTAATCTCGTCATCGGACTCAAGCAGCCGAGCAATGCGGTGGATTGGCTCTGTATTGATCGTCCAGCCCTTGCGCCTGGCTGCGATCTCGTGAAAGTCCGCGATGCCGCGAATGGCCTGAGCGCTGTTGTGCCAGTCTGCAGTCCCGGCGTCGTAGAGCACAGGCTCGCCGCCAGACCATTCGATCGTTCCGTCCTTTTCGAGCCGATCAAGGATGGTGTCTAGCGGCGCCCAGACGCCGTGGATATTCCACGGGATCAGGCGCAACGGCAGATCTGTGCGCTTGCGATGGCGGTGGATTGTGGCCTTGGGCGCACGGCGCGCAGCTTTCTCGATGGCTCGGCGATGGGCGCGGGAGAGTGCAGGGGCTGCAGCTGTCTGGGCAGGCATGATCACCTCAGTTGTCAGGTTTGCAGAGATCCGCGAAGCCCGGCGGCATCAGCGCTGCCGCGCAGTAGGCTTGCACACGTTCTGCGTCAGTGATTGGGCTGGTTGCCGTAGGGGCGGCTGCAGGCGTCGCGCAGGCGGCGAGCGTCGCGGCGGCAATGATGGCGGCCATGGCCGGCGCGCTGAACAGAATAGGGCGTTCTTTGATCGGCGCCATCATTCCACCTCCAGCGCCCGGATGCCGGCGGCAATCTGATCGTTCGTGAGCCCTCGGCAGGCTTCCCAGCAGAGTACGATGCGCTCCGCCAGCAGTCTGCGCGTTTCCCGGTCGTCCCCGTAGGTGGCTGCGGCGCGCAGCCCATCCTGATCGACGATGATGTCCCAGTGGTCTTCGTCTACACACAGCGCCATGGCCTTGATCAAATCGCTCATCTCATCCTCCTGCGCCCAGCTCGGCGCTCAAATCGGACGCCATGCGGGCGCCGTTTAGCTCTGCGTTGGGCGTCACTTCACGCCGAGCGCGTTGCGGATGTCCTCGCGTGCCCTGTGCACCCCGGCCACCCGGCCTAGTGAGTAGGCATGTCGCATCGCCTCAAGCACCCACTCGTGCGGCACGAAGCTATCTGCCTGCTCCGGGGTTTTCGGCAGGTAAGAGTGATCCTCTTGCGAAAGCAGCGCCTCATCCCGCGCAACCCTTTCCAGCTTTGCCTGTTCAAACGGCAGCAAATTCCATTCAGCCATGTCACTTCTCCCACTCATGAATGTCGTCTGTGTAAAGGTTTCCTCTCGAAACCCAGTCGTTGCAGACCTCAAAGATCAGCGCGCGAATTTGGTCGTTCATTCCGCATCCCTCCACTCAGCCCCGCGCACGGCACGACCGACCGGCACCAGCGCCATCACCTCAGCCCGCCCGGCCACCTTCGCAGCAGCCAGCGCAGCGGCCCGGGCGCTCTCGGGCTTCGTGACCACGCGCGGGCGGCGCTTCGGCACGCGGATCAGATAACCGGTGGCCGCATCCTGCAGATCGACGGCGGGGTCTTCGGCCAGCGCGTTTGTGGTCATGCGCAGAGTGCAAACCATCTCGGCGAGCTTGCGCACGCGCTCCGCAACGATGCCTTCCGGCGCGCGGACATCGTCACAGGCGCGGTGAATCTCGCCGATCGCCTGCTCGTGGCTTGCCAACTGGTGTTCCAGCTTTTCGATCATGGCGCGGGCGTTGCGCAGCTCGCCCGATGCCCGCATGGCGAGTTCCTTGATGTCCATTTCGCACGGCTCGATTTCGCCACCTTCGACGACTTCGGCGAGCCATTCGGCGGCAGTCTCGATCTGGTGCTCGCGTGCCATCACGTCCTGACGATGCGCCTCGCTGAGTTGCAGCGCCTCGGAAATCTGCTGCGCTAGATCGCCGAGCATGATCTTGCCGAGGGGATCGCCGATGGCGCAGCGGATGTCGTAGATCACGGACATCAGGCCGGCGACATCCTGCCGGAGCTCGTCGGCTCGCGCCTTCTCTTCGATCCGCCCGTTGTAGTTCTTTACGGCGAGCTTAACGGCCTGCGTTGCATGGCTGTCGCCGGGCTCTGGGGTTGTGCCGCAATCGTCATGCTCCGCACTGGCCATCTGGTACGCCGAGTCGGCGACATTGATGTCGTCGAGTTGATGTGTATCGTCCACCGCAACCGGGGCCGCAGAGAGGGAGACTGCGGCATCCGGCGCGGGTTGATGGACGGCAACGCCCTCAGATGAAGTCGTCACGACATCCGATGCGCTGCTGCCGGTGATATTGCCCTCCGCCGGCTGGGGTTCGGTTGCCACGCTGGGGGCAGGCCTGGTGTAGAGATAGCCTTCGCTCGATTCGCTGACGCGCGCGATCTGGCTGCGCTGGTGCATCGTTGTCAGCACGGGCGCAATCAACCCGACGACCTTCTTTGCGCGCGCCGCGATCTCTCGCGCGGAGATGGGCGGCTCGCCATGCTCCGGCAGCACGCTCCAGATCTGCGCCGCCCGGGTGCCCTCGGTGATCCCTGCTGGCAGGCTGCCAACGATGACCGGCGTAGATTCCTTCGGCGCCTCCGCTGCCGGCGGCTCGATGCCGGTCACTTGCGACACTGGCACTGACAGCCAGTACGCCATCTCCTTCTTCTTGCCGCGCTGCTCGCACTCGATCAGGCCATCGGTGCGCATTGCATTCAACTCCTTGATGACCACGGACGGGTAATCCGCCTTGCCAATCGCCTTGGAAATCTTGTCAGCCGGGCTTTCGCCGGCAGCGTCCAGGTGGATAGCGATCAGGTTGCGCAGCGGGGTGAGGGTGTTCTCGCGGGCGTTCATTGTGTGATCCTCAGCACTTCGCCCCGGTGGCCCACTCAGTACGGCGGGCGCACTCGGCGCAGGGTTGTTCGGGGGTCTTTGCTGCTTCGATCAGGTCGAGCATTTCGCGCAGGATCAGCGCGGTGTTGCCGCTGATTTCGTTGCGTGCCGACTCGCGTGCGATGCGTTCGCGGATGGCGTCGGGGGTCATGCTGCCTCCCGTGCCAGTTCGTTGGTTTGAATGAGCGTCCCGCGCTCGATCCAGTGGCTTGCGATGTGTGCCGGCAGTGCAGCCGCCGGGGGTGCAGACTTCAGGGTGGCCAGCACGATGACGGTATCGATGTCACCGGCCTCGGCGATTTCAGAGAGCCAGTAAAGCGCATCCTCGCGGCCGGTAACGTCGAGCACGTCCATGCGATCGAGTACCGCGAAGCGCAGGCCCGACAGCACCGCAATGGCGACCGTGAGCAGGGCGTCAGCGCGCCACTTCTCCGATTCCGAGCACAGCCGATAATCGCGACCGCCAGCCGTGATGCCCATGTCTGCCCCGATGCGCACCGGCTGCCACTGGGCGAGCGCGGCGTGCTCCGACAGCAGCCTGTTCAGCGGGTCGAGCGCCTCGGCGATCATCTCGGCCTGGATGCCGTTCGGACTGAGCGCGTCGGCGATAGCCGACCACTGCTGCACGTCCTGGTGATGGCGGGTGGCGTCGCTGATCTGCTTGGCGCGGCGCTCTGCTGCTCCGGCAGCCTCGCGGTACTTGCGGGCGTCTGCCTGCCAGTCGGCGAGCCTGCGCTGAGCGTCAGCCAGTCGCGATTCGATGTCGGCCGTTTTCGGCAGTTCGAGCGGTGACTTCTCGAGCTCGACAAGCTCTGCGGCTGCGGCTTCGGCTGCAGCGAGGTCCCGGAGGGCATTGGCGGCGCCAGACTCAGCAGTAGCGAGGCCGCGGCGGATCTCTTCGGTGCGCGCAGGTCCGGCGGGTTCTGCATTCGGATCGCCGTGCAGCTTGCGGTATTCGGCGAGGTGGGCGCTCGCGCGGTTGATCAGTCCTTCGCACCTGGTTCGAAGGCCTTCTTCTTCGATGACGTAAATGGCTTCGTTCAGCGCCCCAGCCAGCCCGCGGAACAGGTAGCTCGCCGGAGCCTTCGGGTCTTCTCCGCCGGCCCTGGCAAGCTGAGCGCGGCATGCTGCGGCGTTCTCTTCGGCCGTGGCCAGTCGCGCCTTGATGCGGTCGATCATGCCCGCCTGTTCGAGCAGGCGTTCGACGCGCTGTGCGTGCTGGAGCGCATGTTGCTGAGCGGCTTTCGCGGCGCCGAGCTCTTGCTGTAGCCCCGCGATATGTTTCGTCAGTTCGCCAGCCTTGGCTTCCGCATTCTCGGCCAGGGTGACGGCGTCGCCGGCGACTTCGCGTGTTTCCGGCGCCCAGCCATCGGCCTTCTTGTCACCGTAGGCTTCACCGGTGACGGCTTTCCATGCGCCACGGGCCTGCGAGGCCTCGTCCTTGGCGTGCTTCTCTCCGGCAGCAAATCCAGCGCGCAGCACTGGCAGTACGGCTTCGGTCTTCTTCGTATCCAGCCCCTTGCGGGTCATGCGCTCGGCGATCGCCTTGTGGCTGGTCTCGATGCCGAGCAGGCCGAACAGCATGGTGCGGCGCTCGGTGTCAGTGAGGCGTGCGAAACGGGCGGCATCAAGCACGAAGGGTAGGGCCGGGTGCGGCTCGATGCCGGCGGCGCCGTCGGTGATCTTGCCGGCCTTGCTGATGACGACTTCGTAGTCGCGATCGCTGGTCTGCACAAAGACGCGGGCGGCGCTGGCGCCTTCACTGAGCAGCGCTGCGGCTTCGCCCTTCTTGCTGACGCGGCACAGTTCTGCGGTGAGCGCCAGGCTGATGGCGTCACGAATCGAGGATTTCCCTGCACCGTTCATGCCCGCCAGCAGGGTGATGGGTTGGGTGATGGGTAGATCGATCTGGCGGGCGCCGAGCAGGTTCTCGACGTGGATGTGATGGAGTTTCATGCTTCTGCCTCGTCTGTGATTTCGTAGCCGGGGCAACCGCCACCGGTGAAGTCGAACCCCTTGCAGCCGGCTTGCTTGCAAGGGTTCCCGCACTCGGCGGAGCAGGGTATGACTGTGTTGCCCTTGGCTTTTTCGGTGACCAGATACGTCAGCGCTTCATCTGGGCTCATTTCAGTCCCGTTGTCGCGCTGAAAGACGCCGAAGTCCTCTGGGTAGCGGTTATTACTCAGGAAGCCTTCGATGGACATGCAGATGTGAAATCGACGCCGCGTGGTCATGTCACCACCTTCGCCTGGCTGATCAAATCCTCTTCCTTGTGCAGATCACCGCCAAGGGCATCCACGACCGCGCTCAGCATTCGCGTCAGCTCACCGGTCATCAGCGCGAACTCAGCATCGAACAGTGCTGCAGCATCTTCAGGCTTGCCGATTTGCTCGGTCACGACATCAAGGAAGCTCAGGCGCTTGATCTCGAGCTTCTCGGTCAGCACGAAGCTGATGCGGTCATCGAACGTCAGCGCGAGCTTGATCGGCAGACATCCGTGCTCTAGATGCTCCATGATCTGCTTTTCGTCGATGCCGCGCCGGTAGGAGACTTCCTTGCGGTCTTCAGTGATGCTGCGGACAGTGCAGGCATCGTCGATGGTGAAGCCTTCCGGAGCCTCGCCTGCGGACATCCAGTCCGCCATTGCGCTCATTGGTGAGCGGTTGGTTCGGACAAGCGCAAGCGGGAACGTTTCGAGCGTATAGCGGAGCATCTCAATCACGTCTTCCGCCCTGCTTTTGCTGCTCGCATCGACCGCAAGCCAGCCGTTCACCGGGTCCATCCATGCATAGGTGCGCGAGACCTTGGCCAGCGCGGTCGGCAGCAACTCCATGGTGATCTGCTCGCAGAGTTCCTTCATCTGCTTGCGACCGAGCTTGTAGCCCTGGCGCTGGGCAATCTCATCGGCGCGTTCGTTCGCCATGCGCTTCACAACGGACGAGGGCAGGATCTTGGTTTCCGTCTGCAGGCAGATCAGCCACTGGCCGCCAACTGCGTGCACCAGTTCGCCACCGGCGGGCGATGCCCAGCCTCTGGATTCTCCATCCTGGCTGCCGCAGTGGCGGGCAGGGCGCTTTGCAAGTTGCTCGCGCAGGGAGTCGAGCGTAATCGGCCATTCGGTTGAGGTGCGGTAAATTTGTGCATTCTTGAAGTACATGTCGTTCTCGTGTTGGGTGGGGCAACCGCCGGCCGGTTGGGGGAGAGAGGGGAGGTAGCCGGCGGCGCCCCGTTGATCAGGCGCGGGCGCTGCGGTACTCGTCCGCGGTGGCCGAGGTCACGATGTCCGGCGGCACGTTGTCCTTGCGTGCGCGCTCCATCGCTTCACGTTGCTGGGCCGCAAGAAAGCGCTCGGCGTCCCAGACTCGGTGTTGCGTGACTGTCGATTTGCCGTCGCTGCGGGTGGTGCGGATGTAGGCGTCGCGCGCGATAATTTGTGTGGTGCTCATGGTGTTCTCCGGCGGCTGATCAGTCGTAAATGCCGTAGCTGAAATCGTCTTCGTCGCAGTCGATCACCAGCTTCGCGGCACCGAAGTACAGGGCAGCGATCAGGCGCTCCCAGCGGGTCCGGATGTTGAAGTCGCGGCCAATGGGGTTTTTGTCGATCTGCGCGGAATACACGGTGCCGATGTGATGGCCGTTCTCGTCGAGCTCCGGATTGCGAAGATCCCAACTCACGCAGATCCGGTGCTTGAGAGCCCATTCGCTGCGCTCGCGTGAGTAGAGACCTTCCCGATGCGAGGCCTCCGGCTCGGGGTCGAAGAAGATTTGCATCCCGCCATATTCGCTTTCGCGGAACCGGATCTCCGGGTGATTCCATTGGTGCTGGGCTGCATCGTCCTTGTTCTTTTCGACGAACAGATTGAGCAGCTCGCGCAGCGACACGCGCTCGGGGATTACGTCGTTCTTCAGCGCCTCGGCCATGGCCTCGTTTGCACGGCGCAGCATGTCACCCTCGACGCCGCTGCTCTCCCACTGCTGGCGCAGTGCATTGGCGACGATCGCGTTGTACCTGGTGAGCTCGAACATATCGGAGATGTTGGACGGCATCGCGGACTTGATCGCCTCGCCGACAGCTTTGCCCATATCGCCGTAGCTGCGGAATGCGTCCTTGATGATGTCCTTGAACATCGCCTCGACAGCGGCGTCGATGATTTCACGCGGACGGTCGCTCGCAGAGAACTCAGCGACGCGTGCAGACAGAAGGTCGTGCAGGGTCTGGTTGCTCATGTCGATCACTCCAGACCCAGCCCGCCCTGACTACGCTGACGGCCACGGCCGCGCACAGAGGCGTCCTGCTGTTGTTGATCGCCGCTCAGGTTGGCGATGGCCGCTTCGATCTGCTGGCGCTGCTGATCGGGCAGGCTGCGAGCGATGTCGCGCGCCAGGTCAAGATCACCGGATCGCACGGCGGCATGGGCGTCGGCGAAGGTGGGGGCGCCGTCGCCCTGCTGCTGGCCGCCGACAGGGTCGTTGATCTCTCCAGTTTCCGCGTCGTGATGGACGGCTTCCTGTGCGCGGGTCTGCTGCGGGATGGTGGTGGGCTGTTTCTGCTCGATCTGCTGCTGGTCTACTCCGCTTTCGCTCTTCTCGTCCGTTGAGATGTCGTCTCCGACGATGACGCAGTTGCCTTCGATGACGGCGCCCTTGCCGCGCTCGGCGGCATCGCTGATTGCGATGGCGTTTTGCACTTCAACCGAGCACGGCATGTACTTCAGTACCTGCAAGAGCGGGATTTTCCGGGCGTACATCTCCCAGTCGCGGAAGCTGTAATGCTTGTTGCCCTGCTTGTTGTACTTGTCCCGGTGCTTCTGGATCTTCGTGACGCGCCACAGTTCGATGATCGGCATCGCTGCATCCTTCACCCACCCGATCGCATACGCATGCGTAATGTCGCTAGGGTCGTCTAGGTCTGTCTCGTTGTGGATCACAAGGTCGCGGCGCGCGCCATCGGTGTAGGTGTATTCCTGATCCCTGAAGATCACGCCAGTGAAGACCGTCCCGCGACCGCTGCGAGACACAAGATCCACAAGTCCCTTCCAGCCGGGCACAAAGGTGCAGGTCCTGCCGTACGGCACGAGAAAGCCGGCGCCATTCACCCCCGGCTCAAGCCCAAGCTGTCCTGCGGTCATGATCGACGCAGCGATCGACTTCGGGTCGCACTCCTGCAGTTTCGGCGTCGTGCTGAAAGCGGTGAGCGCCAAGCGGGCCATGCGGTCTGCGGTTAGGTGCTTCGGCAGCGCCAGCGCCAGCTGAGGCTTAAGCTTGTCCATGAAGCTGCTGAATGCAGCGATCGGGTTGTTCGGCTTTTGTCCCTGCTTCAGGTCTGCAAGATTGGTAGCCATATCTCTCTCCAGTGTTTGTTCAATCGTGAAAGCGACACGTCGCATAGCGCGGGCAGTACTTTTCCGAGCAAAGCAACGACTTGGGATTGGGGTAAAAGCGGCCGGTCTTGAACATCTCGGCAGCGAACTCGATAAGCCCGGGTGCGCCATCGCCGCCGACCATCACGCGCTTTGCGTTGCGGATCGTCCCGGTACCGATCTCGGCCGCGCCTTTCGTCTTGAGGCCAATGATCTCGGCGTCGTCAGTGATGGGCTGGCCGGTGGTGTGCTCGTAGAGCAACTCGTAGGTGCCGATCTGCGGGCCATGTCCCTTCGTGACGGCTGCGCCTTTCTGGACGGCCGCGGATCCGCTTTTGAGGTCGGCAATCCCAACGCCGTCGCCCTGGCGGCGGATTCGTGCGCGGTCCATGGTTCCCGTCAGCCGCACAATCACGCCACTGCCGCAGTCGATGTCGAGCGGCTTCGTCTCCATCTCGACTGCAACGAAGTCGTAGCGCGGCGACACCTCGATGCAGTACTTCGATACCAGGGTGAGACCCACGCGCTCCGCCTCGGAGATCGTGATGTCGTCACGCGTCGGGTCGAACTCGTTTTCTGGGTCTCGCAGTGTGTCCACCATGGCGCCGGCTGCGTCATCGGCGGTAAGCCCGGTGCCATCCAGGCGAGATTGGTCGAACACGGCGGTACCGGCGTGGATCGCGGTACCCAGCGCCGCGCGAAGCCCGACAACGTTGCGCAGCTTCAGGAGGTGAATGCCCTCCCACCGGTAAGCGCAGTCGAAAAGACCTGCCCAGGAACTGGCCCGGACAGTGAGCGACGGCAGGTATTCAGGGGCATTCATCAGAGCTTCTCCAGGAGATCGAGAAAAAGGAAGGGGAGGGCGCCAGCGGCGGAAACCACGACAACCACGGCGTCCATCGACACGCGGCGCACCGGATGGCGGGAATCAAATCGATCAATCGCTTGTTCGGCGCGCCAAAGCGCTTTGCGCTTCTCGACGGCCATGTCGGGCGCGTGACGCAGGGCCCAGTCGAGATCGGCCGCTGCAATCGCCATGCGGGCGAGCAGGACGGCGCGGCGGATGCGACGAAGGAGGGCGGCCACGGCTCAGTACCCCATTCGTGCCACGACGGCTTCGGCCATGATCTGCGAGTCCTCGCGATCGACATCGGCCCGGGCCCGCTCCACGCACTCGGCCTGCAGCCAGTCGGTGGCCTTGGCAATGAGCCAGGCGCCGAGAAAGTCGGGGCCGTTGCTCGCCATCTGCCCGAGCTCGCCGATCTCGGCCTCATCCATGCAGCCCAGTACCTCGCTGATGGCTTCGTGCAGGCGATCGGCGCGTACCGGATCGCCGATGTTGCGGTCCCAGTAGTGCGCAGCAATGACCTGGATTCGATCGTCGCGGCTGGCTGTGCTTTCGGCGTCGTACCGCGGGTCGATGACGCTGGCCATCGGGACGATGCTGTAGTCCCCAGGTCCGTACTGTGTGATGTGCTGCATGTCGTGTCCCCCAGGCGTTGATGGTCACCATCGAGAAAAATACCGGGCGCGGTCTTCGCGGAGTCGCCCGGTGATCCAGCCGCGTCTGGCCTTCTCGGTGGTGTTGATCGGTAGTGCTTGGGATAGATATTAGTCCGACTGTTTTGTGGAAGCAATAGTCCGACGAATATTTTTATGCGATACTTCACTCACTCCCGAACGCCGGGCACAAAAAAGCCCGCACTGGGCGGGCTGAGAGAGGAAGCGATGGAAACTAAGGATGAGCCCGATCCGCTTGAGAGGCGGATTCAGGAGATGGCTGAACGCGCAAAAACGCTCTCAACTGCCGCGCAAGCAGCCGGAACACAGGCCGCAGCCGCTCTGAATGGGATGCCGCATTATGCTGAGTTAGCGATCTGCGAGATCATCAGCCAAGCTGTGTTCGTCTCTCGTTTGCGCACGCGCACGCGGATGCGATTGCGTCCTGGTATGCCTGAACGACTGCGTCAGGGCATCCGGAGGGCAGCATTCGTGCAACGCCAAGCTCAGTAAGGTGCTCAAGCTGATTCGCGATCTCATTCGGGTTCGGATGAGTATTAATGAGAGTGAGCGTGATCACTTGAAGTGCGGTCGTCATGCCGAGTATGGAGTGAAGGCGCTTCTCGAGATCGGCAACAGTTGTTGGCGAAACTTCGTCATTCTTCATGGTCTCTCCTTTACGGATAGGTGGCGGTGTAGGAGCCCTTATTCTATCCGCATCGGAGAGACCGCCCGTTCACCAAGCTGAAGGCGGGCGCTGCGACGCTTTCCAGCAAGTGTCTGTTTTTGTTCAACTAGGGGATTTTCCGCTGGCTGCTCCGGTAGCGGAGGTGCCTCGCAAACGTACATTGTGCGCCGATGCAGTTCCATGCAATATGCATTGCGTATTCCTTTGAGGCTACTAGAATATGCATTTTGCCGGAGTACGCACGTGACAAACTTCGACTCAGGGGCCTTGAGGCGTTACCGATTCAGCCGAGGGATGACTCAGAAGGAGTTCTGGCGGATCTTCGGGATTACACAGTCCGGAGGTTGCCGCTACGAGAGCGGCCGAGACATTCCTGAGCCTGTCCAGATCTTGCTGGGCTTGGTGTTATCGGATGAAGGCGAGGCCCAGCGACTACTCGGGAAGCTGCGCGCTGAGGCGAGAGAGCGTAGAGACATCCCTCGTGGCGAGTTACACAAAGAAGCGTAGATGCGGACCTGTATGGTGGATGGGCATCTCAGGCTGTAAAGATGTCAATCGATCAGGATCGTTACGGATGTGATCAATCGAATTACTCCTCAATGACAATGAACTGTTCCTGTACGGTTATCTGCGTGGCAACATTTCCCAGGCGGTGAGCTCTTTCGGCAACCTCCACCGTGCTGCAAATCTACCGGCTTCCCTAGAGCGATTGGCGCAGCGACTGGCATATCCGGAAAAGCGAGTGTGCCGATGATCACAGCAATACAAGTCCAGATGAATCGCCCCGGGTTTGGTGGAGGCTCTAGTTCTTGAGAAGATAGAGCCATGAAGAAGTCAGTGAAGTTCTCCCCCGAAGTTCGTGAGCGCGCCGTGCGCATGGTGGCCGAATGTCGTGGCGACCATCCGTCGCAATGGGCGGCAATTGAATCGATCGCCGCCAAGATCGGCTGCACCTCGCAGACCTTGCTGACCTGGATGCGTCAGCATGAGCGAGATTCCGGCCAGCGCGAGGGGCCGACCACCGCGGATCAGAAGCGCGTCAAAGAGCTGGAACGCGAGGTCCGTGAGCTTCGCAAGGCCAACGAGATCCTCAAGCTTGCCAG